>NZ_NFSC01000028.1 GCF_002157505.1 Arthrobacter agilis | reverse complement strand
ACATCCAGCACGACGGATGTAACCCACAGATTTGCCGGCACCACCCCCCCCGAACCCGGGGACAGGAGGCGCGTCAGGTAGCAAGGGTTACGGCGGTCATAGCGTGGGGGAAACGCCCGGTCCCATTCCGAACCCGGAAGCTAAGACCCACAGCGCCGATGGTACTGCACCCGAGAGAGTGTGGGAGAGTAGGACACCGCCGGACAACCATTACGGGAAGGCCCCGCACCACCAGGTGCGGGGCCTTCCCCACTTAACCCACACCCCACCAGCGCACCACACGTACGCCAGGCCCCGCCGGCCGTGGCCGGCCCCGGTCGACTAACAGCAGCCCGCTGACCCCGCGCACACAAGCCCGCCCCGCACTCGTTCGCCGCCACGCGTCCGTCTGGGGCCCGGCCTTCGCAGGGCGAATGATGCACGCAAGAGCGCCACCGTTGGGCGCGCCTAGGGTAAGGCTCCGAGGGCTCCATCACATCTGTGCTGGGCGCGGAGGTCGATGAAGTCGCCGGCGATGCTTCGTGGTTCCATAGATAGGTAGGACCCACAGCAAAATAGAGATCCGCCGGCAGAGAAGTGCCGGCACCTGATGAGAGGACCCCGCTGCCATGGCTGAGCAGGAGCACACCGCTGGACGAGACGGGGAGTCCCGCCGGGCGGGAGATGGAACCGGCGGCCGTCAGGGAGGATCCGAGCAGTCAGGTCGTCGTCATTCATGGGGGTCGAAAGCCGGCAAAGCGGGAGCACGGTCGTCGTCACCCCGTAGTTCCAGCAATGATCATTCCCGTGACCGCAGGGAGCCCGGACGAACCGGGTCGGAGCGGGGCAATGCGACGGGTAGCCGCCCGGGCGGAGAGCGTGCGACGTCCAACGATGAACGCCGCGGCCCCCGCTCGGAGGGCGGTTTCCGCGGAACGAGCAGCGGGGGGCGGCCCGCAGGCGGACGTCCGGCCTGGAAGGGCCAGTCTGATCCTCGAGGCGCGGACCGTGCAGGCGGATCCTATGGTCGGGATGGCCAGAGCGGTCAGGGTGGTCAGCGCGATCGTCCGGCTTATGGTCGGGATGGCCAGAGCGGTCAGGGTGGTCGTCCGGGTTACGGACGAGATGATCAGGGCGGGCAGCGGCGCAGCGAGGGCCGCAATGAGCGCGCGGGATCGGGTGCCGGTCGATCCGGAGAGCGGTCATCGGACCGTCCGAGCAGGGCGCCCGAGGGCGGCAGGGGTGCGCAGCTACGTGGTACAGCTTCCCGTGGGGGTTCTGCATCAGGAGCTTCCGCCGACAAGCAGTCCCGTTTTGCGGGCCGTGGAGCGCCGACCAGTCGCACCGGCGAAAGCCGCGAGCGTCCCTGGCAGTCGCGCTCAGCATCGGACGAAGGGCGCCCGGGTAGTGAACGTCGCTCGCCTGAGCGGAGCGGTTCCTTCCGTCGCCCTGCAGATCGCCAGGACCGTGGTGGCAGCGCCGAGCGTCGCAATGATGATCGGCGCCGCGGAACCCGGCCGGACGATGCAGTGTCCGCAGGGCCGCGCCCTCACAACGCGCGTGACCTCCGCAGCGCCAACAGGCCGGATCGCGAGCGGTCTCCCGAGATCGATGCGGACGTCAAGGGTGATGAACTCGATCGGGTGACCCGCGCTCAGGTGCGTAACCTCGAGGAACGCAGTGCCGAGTGGGTCGCGAAGCACCTGGTGATGGCGGGGCGGCTCATCGACTTCGAGCCTGAACTTGCCTTCCAGCACGCCCTCGCCGCGAGCCGTCGCGGTGGACGCCTGGCTGCAGTCCGTGAAGCCGTAGGCCTGACGGCGTATGCCGCCGGCCACTACGGCGAAGCCCTGCGGGAATTCCGGACCTTCCGGAGGATCAGCGGATCGAACGTCCATTTGCCGGTCATGGCCGACTGCGAGCGAGGCCTCGGCCGTCCCGACAGGGCACTGGATCTTGCGCGGAGTGAGGAAGCGGAGTCGCTCGATGCTGCCGGCAAGGCCGAGCTCGCCATGGTGGTCTCCGGCGCACGGGCCGATCTCGGTCAGCTGGACGCTGCTGTCGCCGCGCTCGAGATCCCGCAACTGGACCTTCACCGGGCCTTCTCCTTCAGCCCCCGGCTGTTCCGCGCTTACGCGGATGCACTCGATGCTGTCGGACGCTCCGACGAGTCGGGTAAGTGGCGTCGTCAGGCAGGCGTCGCAGAGAAAGCCCTCGGGCTCGACGACGACCTCGAGCCCGACATCGTCGACCTCGGGGAGGACGACGAGCCTGCTCCCATGCCGGTGCCCAAGGTCGGTGACGTGCTAGGAAGGGCCGCTGCCGCTCCGGCGGCAGATCCTGCCGACGATGTCTCCGCGGAGGATGGCGACGCTTCCGCACAGGGTGGAAAAGCAAGGGACACCAGTGATGCCGCCGACCCGGACAGTGCCCCGGACGAAACGCCTGAAAGTCTGCCTGACCCTGACGGGGACGCAGACGCGGGTGCAGACCCGCGTCGCGCGGTCAGCACCGGGACGGCGGAACCCGAGGCTGCAGGCGGCCCAGTCGACGACGCCGAAGGAAGCGAGACGGACAGCGGCGAGACGGACGACGGCGAAGCCGAGGCAGTACCGGCCGACGCCGTGCCCGTCGGGGAGACCGCCCACCCGGTCCAGTCCCTCCAGACGGAGATGCTCTTCAGCATGGACGAGTCGGGTGCGGCGGACATCGCGCCATCGGGTGACGACGGATCAGCGGACGGACGCCGGCCCTCGGCCGGCCCGGCCGTCGAGTTCTCGGAAGCAGGATCGAGCCCAGCGGGTCACGATGCCGGCACCGGCGAGCAGGCAGGCGACGCTGCTGGCGATGGAGCCGATACGCGCGATAGGGCCGGCAAGGCCGGGGCGAGCCAGGACGACGCCGTCGATGACTGAGCGCCTCATCGACGGATACGACGGCGTGCTCGCCGACCTCGACGGCGTCGTCTACGCCGGCCCGCACGCCATCCCGGGGGCTACCGCAGCCCTCGAGCAGCTCGCCGGGGAGGGCAAGAGCCTCGCGTACGTGACCAATAACGCGTCCCGCTCGTCCGAGCAGGTGGCAGCCCATCTCCGGGAACTGGGAGCTCCTGCCAGCGCGGAGCAGGTCTTCGGTTCGGCCCTTGCCGGCGCGGAACTGCTGGCCGGCAGGGTGGCCGCGGGGTCGACGGTGCTCGTCGTCGGGAGCGAGACCCTCGCTGACGCCGTCAGGGCGCAGGGCCTCGTCGTCGTCGCTTCGGCCGACGACCAGCCGGATGCCGTCATCCAGGGGTTTGCTCCCGGGCTGGGATGGAAGGACCTTGCCGAGGCGGCCTACGCGGTCGCTGCAGGCGCGGTCTGGGTTGCCACCAACACGGACATGTCCATTCCGCAGGAGCGGGGCATCGCGCCGGGGAACGGCACCCTGGTGGCGGCGGTCGCCGCTGCCACGGCGAAGTCGCCGGCGGTCGCCGGGAAGCCCGAGGCCGCCCTCTTCGAGACAGCGGCCCGCCATTCCGGCGTCGACCGCGCGCTGGTGGTGGGGGACCGCCTCGACACCGACATCCTGGGCGGGAACCGCGCGGGGATGGCCACGGCACTCGTCCTCACAGGCGTGGACTCGGTCCGCACCGCCCTGGTGGCGCGGGTCGACGAGCGCCCGGACTACCTGATCGGTTCCCTCGCAGAGCTGTACGAGGAGTACCCGGCGGTGTCGTACGACGACGGCTCGTACGGCTGCGGCGGGGCCGCGGCCCAGGCGACCGAGACGACGGTGACCATCAGCGGGCGCGAGGACGACCTCGACAGCTGGCGTGCCGCGTGCGCGGCGTGGTGGGCTGTCCACCCCGAGAAGGCGCCGGCGGCTCTGCCGGAGATTCGATTCACGACGGATCGCTAGGCTGGAGGCAGGAACGACAGCTTCGTGGGGCACGGAAGGGTGACTGATGGACGACGACATGGGTAGCGGGGACGACGGCGGCCTGCGTTCGCTGACCGGCGACACGCAGATCGACCGGATCGTGGCCGTGCTCGACGGGCTGGACGACGTGCCCGTTCCGGAGCACGTCGACGTGTACCTCGACCTCCATGCCCGGCTGAGCAGCGAGCTGAACCCCGAACAAAGACTCCGCCAGGCGGGAGCCCATGGCGCGCCTTGACCAGGAGCTCGTCACCCGCGGGCTCGCACGGTCCCGCTCCCATGCGGCTCAGCTGATCGCGGCCGGCCGGATCCTGAAAGATGGCGCCGTGGCGAGGAAGGCCTCCGCGCCGATCCTCCCGGCCGACCGCCTCGACGTCGAGGAGCGCGGTGAGGAGTACGTCAGCCGGGCCGGCACCAAGCTCGACGGCGCCCTCCGTGCCTTCCCGGCTGTGGATCCGACGGCCAAGCGATGCCTCGACGCGGGCGCCTCGACCGGAGGGTTCACGGACGTCCTCCTGCGGCGGGGAGCGCGCGAAGTCGCGGCGGTCGATGTCGGGCACGGCCAGCTCGTGCAGCAGTTGCGCGACGACCCGCGCGTCCAGGTCTTCGAGGGCATGAACGTCCGCCACCTCGACCCTGCCGACATCGGGGGGCAGGTGCAGCTGACCGTCGCGGACCTGTCCTTCATCTCGCTCCGTCTGGTCATGGAAGCCCTGGCCCGCGCGACGCGGGCCGGCGGCGAGCTGGTCCTCATGGTGAAGCCCCAGTTCGAGGTCGGGCGCAGCGGGCTGAACCGGCTCGGCGTCGTCACGTCCCCCGAGGCCCGCCACAGGGCTGTGGCAGGAGTGCTGCGCAGTGCGCTCGAGTGCGGGCTTGATATCGCCGGGGTCGCGCAGAGCGAATTGCCGGGCCAGGACGGCAACCTGGAGTACTTCGTGTGGATAAAGGTGCCGAGCGGGGGATTGATGCCTAGGATCGAAGGGGAGCTGGACCGGTTGGCGGACCAGGCACTCGCCCAGGGAGCCCTCTTTCCGCCACCGCCCCGCCCGACCAATCAGACGGAGCTTGATGAGTAGAAGAATTCTGGTGCTCGCGCACACCGGCCGAAGGAACGCGATGGTGGCGGCGCAGGAAGCGTGCACACGCCTCCACGACCTCGGACTCCAGCCGGTCATGCGTCCCGAGGAACTCGCCGACATCCAGGGCGAGTACGGCGCCCTCGCTGCTCCTGCCGAAGCGCTGGGCGACGGCGTCGACTTCGGCGACGTCGAACTCGTCATGGTCCTCGGCGGTGACGGCACCATCCTCCGTGCGGCGGAGCTCGTGCGGGAGGCGGAGATCCCCCTGCTCGGCGTCAACCTCGGACACGTGGGGTTCCTGGCCGAGAGCGAGCGGGCCGACCTCGAGGAGACGGTGCGCTGGGTGGCCGACCGCAGCTACACCGTGGAGGAGCGGACCACCATCGAGGTCCTCGTCTGGCAGGGTGACACCCTGCTCGGCCAGAGCTGGGCCCTCAACGAAGCGGCCATCGAGAAGGCGAACCGTGAGCGCATGATCGAGGTGGTCATGGAGGTGGACGGGCGTCCCGTGAGCTCCTTCGGCTGCGACGGCGTCGTCCTCGCCACTCCGACCGGTTCCACCGCCTATGCCTTTTCCGCCAGCGGCCCCATCGTGTGGCCGGAGGTGGAGGCGCTGCTCATGGTCCCGATCAGCGCCCACGCGCTGTTCGCGAAGCCCCTGGTCGTGGCACCTACGTCGGTGCTCGCCGTGGAACTCCTGACCCGCACCGAGGCCGCGGGAGTGCTCTGGTGCGACGGACGACGGAGCATCGACCTCCCGCCCGGAGCCCGGGTCGAAGTGCGGCGCTCGGAGCACCCCGTGCGCCTCGCCCGCACGCACCAGACACCGTTCTCGGAGCGCCTCGTCCGCAAGTTCGAGCTTCCGATCCAGGGGTGGCGCGGCCCCGTGAAGCACCAGGACGGGTCGCGATGATCGAGGAGATGCGCATCCGCGACCTCGGTGTGATCACCGACGCCACGCTCAACCTCGGCCCCGGCCTGACCGTCGTGACCGGCGAGACGGGCGCGGGCAAGACCATGGTCATCACGGCGCTCGGGCTCCTGCGCGGTGCCCGCTCCGACGCCGGCGCCGTCCGCCTCAACGCCAAGTCCGCGTCGGCGGAGGCCGTTCTCCGGCTGGACCCGAACAGTCCGGCTGCGATCCGTGCCGCGGAGGCGGGGGCCGTGATGGAGGAGTACGACGGCGTCGCCGAACTGATCCTCGCGCGGACCGTGACGAGCGAGGGACGAAGCCGCGCCTACGTGGGCGGCCGGGCCGCGCCCGTCGGTGTCCTGGCCGAGCTGGGGGACGAACTCGTCGTCGTGCACGGCCAGTCGGACCAGTTGCGGCTGAAAGGCGCCCCGGCGCAGCGGCAGGCACTCGACAAGTTCGGCGGCAAGCCCGTCGAGGAAGCCCTCCGGGCCTACGGGGATGCGTTCCGCCAGTGGCGCGACGCCCTCGCCGAGCGCGACCGTCTGCGCAGCGAAGCCCGCGAACGGCTGCGTGAGGCCGAGGGCCTCGAAGCCGCGCTGACCGAGATCGGGGATCTCGACCCGCAGCCCGGGGAGGACGTGGCGCTGAAGGCGGAGTCGATGCGGCTCGGCAACCTCGAGGAACTCCGCACAGCTGCCCTCGTGGCCCATCAGGCGCTCGTCTCCGAGGACATCGGAGCCAGTGCCGACGCCGTGTCTCTGGTCGACGAGGCGAAACGGCAGCTCGAGGCCGTCGCCGAGCACGACGCGGACCTGGGCACGCTGGCCGAACGGCTCGCCGAGGTCGGTTACCTCCTGGCCGACATCTCGGCCGAACTGGCGGGGTACGGCACCGCACTCGACAGCGAGGGCGCGGGCCGGCTCGAGGAAGTCGAATCGCGGCGTGCGGCGCTCTCCGTCCTCGTACGGAAGTACGCTCCCACGATCGACGAGGTGCTGGCCTGGCAGGAGGACGCCATCAAGCGCCTGCTCGAACTCAGCAGTGACTCCTCCCGCGTGGAGGAGCTCGACGACGTCATCGCCGACCTCGACCGCCAGGTGCACGAGTTCGCGGACGGCCTGTCCGCCCTGCGCCGCACCGCAGCCGAAAGCCTCGCCGCGAAGGTCAGTGACGAGCTCACCGCCCTCGCGATGCCGGACGCCCAGCTGCTGATCGACGTCACCCCGGCGGAATCACTGACGGCCCACGGCGCCGACGACATCGCCTTCACACTCCAGCCGCATCCCGGGTCGGCGCCGCGCGCCCTCGGCAAGGGAGCCTCCGGCGGAGAGCTCTCCCGCGTGATGCTCGCCATCGAAGTCGTCCTCGCCGCCGTCGACCCCGTGCCCACCTTCGTCTTCGACGAGGTCGACGCAGGCGTTGGAGGCAAGGCCGCCGTCGAGATCGGCCGGCGGCTCGCCATGCTCGCAGAGCACGTCCAGGTGATCGTGGTGACACACCTGCCCCAGGTCGCGGCCTTCGCCGCACGGCACATCCGGGTCACGAAGAACGTCTCCCGGGACGGCGAGGGCGGGGGCGTCACCGCCAGCGACGTCGAGGTGCTGCCCGACGAGGAGCGCGTGAGGGAGCTGGCGAGGATGCTCGCGGGCCAGGAGGACTCCGCCTCGGCACGCGCACACGCCGAGGAACTCCTCGCTGATGCGGCCCGCACCTTCGCTCGGTGATAGGCTTGAATTCCGTGGCGCAGCAAATAAACTCCCGGTTCCTGAAATCCGCAACGACCAAGCACATCTTCGTGACTGGCGGCGTGGCCTCCTCACTCGGCAAGGGACTGACGGCATCCAGCCTGGGTCACCTCCTGAGGGCACGCGGCCTCTCCGTGACGATGCAGAAGCTTGATCCCTACCTCAACGTCGATCCCGGCACGATGAACCCCTTCCAGCACGGCGAGGTGTTCGTCACGGACGACGGCGCCGAGACCGACCTCGACATCGGCCATTACGAGAGGTTCCTCGACGAGAACCTCGACGGATCGGCGAACGTCACGACGGGCCAGGTCTACTCGACCGTCATCGCGAAGGAACGCCGCGGCGAGTACCTCGGCGACACCGTCCAGGTCATCCCCCACATCACGGACGAGATCAAGCGCCGCATGCGCCTGCCGGCCGACGCGGTACCGGGGAAGAAGACCCCCGACGTCATCATCACGGAGATCGGTGGAACGGTCGGCGACATCGAGTCGCAGCCCTTCCTCGAAGCGGCCCGCCAGGTCCGGCAGGACGTCGGCCGGAACAACGTCTTCTTCCTGCACGTCTCGCTGGTCCCGTACATCGGCCCCTCGCAGGAGCTCAAGACCAAGCCCACGCAGCACTCCGTCGCCATGCTGCGGTCCATCGGCATCCAGCCGGACGCCATCGTGATCCGCTCCGACCGCGAGGTTCCCGCAGCGATGCGGGAGAAGATCGGCCGCATGTGCGACGTCGACCTCGACGCCGTCGTGAACGCCGCGGACGCGCCCAGCATCTACGACATCCCGAAGACGCTGCACGCCCAGGGCCTCGACGCGTACATCGTCCAGGCACTCGACCTGAAGTTCAAGGACGTCAACTGGACCAAGTGGAACAAGCTCCTCGAAGCGGTCCACAACCCGAAGCACCAGGTGGAAGTCGCGCTGGTCGGCAAATACATCGACCTGCCCGACGCGTACCTGTCGGTGACCGAGGCCCTGCGGGCAGGCGGCTTCGCCAACAAGGCGAAGGTCACCATCAAGTGGGTCCCCTCCGACGAGTGCCAGACCCCCGAGGGCGCGAAGAAGGCCCTCGAGGGCGTCGACGCTGTCTGCATCCCGGGCGGGTTCGGTATCCGCGGCCTCGAGGGCAAGCTCGGCGCGCTGACCTATGCCCGCGAGAACAGGATCCCCACCCTCGGGCTCTGCCTCGGACTGCAGTGCATGGTCATCGAGTACGCCCGGAACGTCGTCGGATTGGAGGGCGCCTCCTCGAGCGAGTTCGAGCCCGACACCCAGTACCCCGTCATCGCGACCATGGCCGAGCAGCTCCACATCGTCGCCGGTGAGGGAGACATGGGCGGAACCATGCGCCTCGGCCGCTGGGAAGCGAAGCTCCAGGAAGGCTCGGTCGTCGCCGGGACCTATGGCAAGACCACGGTCTTCGAGCGCCACCGCCACCGCTACGAGGTGAACAACGAGTACCGCGAGCAGATCGCCGATGCTGGCCTCGTGTTCTCCGGCACGACGACGGACGGCAATCTCGTGGAGTTCGCGGAGCTGCCGAAGGACGTGCACCCCTACTACGTCTCGACGCAGGCCCACCCCGAACTGAGCTCGCGCCCGACACGGCCGCACCCGCTGTTCGCGGGTCTGGTCAAGGCGGCACTCGAGCTCCGCGGCGCGAAGGCCTGACCGTGCAGCCGGCCGGCAGCGACGACGCCACGTTCAGCGACGAGCAGAGCCCGCGCCGGCTCCTCGGGACCAGCACGGTCTACGAGGGGCGGGTGTGGGACGTCGTCAGCGAGGAGTTCACCCTCACGGGCGACGGCGAGGCCATCACGCGCGACTTCATCCGGCACCCGGGCGCCGTCGCCGTGCTGGTGCTGAACGACGAAGGACAGGTGCTCATCCTGCGCCAGTACCGGCACCCGGTGCGGATGGCGCTCTGGGAGATCCCCGCAGGTCTTCTCGACGAGGAGGGCGAGGACTTCGTCGATGCCGCTGCGCGTGAACTCGCGGAGGAGGCCGACCTCACAGCGCGGCAGTGGGACGTGCTCGTCGACATGTTCCTGTCGCCCGGCTCATCCTCGGAGGCCCTGCGCGTGTACCTGGCGCGGGGGATCGGGGACGTCCCGGAGGTCGAACGGCACACGCGCACGCACGAGGAAGCCGAGATCGAGCTGATGTGGGTGGACCTCGACGCCGCGGTGGTCGCCGTGCTGGAAGGCCGCATCCACAGCCCCTCCGCCGTCGCCGCGATCCTCGCAGCACGCGTGGCACGGGAGACCGGCTTCGCCGAGCTCCGCCCCGCGACGACCCCCTGGCCCGAGCACCCCAGCCAGCATTCGACCTGGCCGCGTGGCGCCGTGCTGGAGAACTGACGACCGTGCCGGATCCGGCGGCAGGGGACGACGGGCCGGTAGCGGTCCTCGTACGGGACTACCTGCAGCACATGTCGGTGGAACGCGGGCTGTCGGCCAACACACTCGCCGCATATCGGCGCGACCTCCGGCGCTACGAGTCGTTCCTCGTGTCCCGCGGTGCAGACGATGCCGCCCGTATCACCCGGCATGACGTGTCGGCCTTCGCGCAGGCCGTCGTGTCGGGGGAGGACGGGTTCTCACGCCTGAGCCCGCGCTCCGCTGCGCGCACCATCGTGGCCGTCCGGGGCCTCCACCGTTTCTGGGCCCTGGAAGGCGTCACCGACGGCGATCCGGCCCGTGATGTCCATCCTCCGATGACGGGCCAGCGCCTGCCGAAGGCGATCCCTGTCGCCGAGGTGGTGCGGATCCTGGAGGCCGTGGACGTCGGGACGCCGTCCGGGCAGCGCGACCGTGCGCTGCTCGAATTCCTGTACTCCACCGGCGCGAGGATCAGTGAGGCCGTCGGCCTCGATGTCGACGACGTCTCCGTCAGCGACGCGCTCGAGGGTCCCGCCGTCGTCCGCCTCACGGGCAAGGGCTCGAAGGAGCGGCTCGTGCCGGTAGGGTCCTTCGCCGCCCGGGCGGTCGACGCATACCTCGTACAGGGCCGTCCGGCCCTCGCCGCGAAAGGCAAGGGCAGCCCCGCCCTCTTCCTCAATACGCGCGGGGGCCGGCTGAGCCGCCAGAGTGCATGGAGCATCCTCAAGACGGCGACGGAGCGGGCCGGGGTGACGCGCGAGGTCTCACCCCACACGCTCCGGCATTCCTTCGCCACCCACCTGCTCGAAGGCGGGGCGGACGTGCGGGTGGTGCAGGAACTCCTCGGGCATGCGTCGGTCACGACCACCCAGGTCTACACGCTGGTCACCGCGGACACCCTGCGCGAGGTCTATGCCGCGGCCCACCCCCGCGCCCGTGCCTGAGATCCAGCGCGTGCCTGGGAAGGACCCCGTGCCTGAGACTGCGCCCGTATCTGAGATCCAGCCCGTGCCAGACGAGCTCGTGCCTGAAAAGGACCGCGTGCCCGGCGGGGAGGCAACGCCCCGGACGGACCCCGTGCCTGAGATCGCGACTGAGAGCGCGCCTCTGCCGCACGCGCCCGTGGAACCGGAGCCTCCCGGCGAGTGGATGACCGTCGGTGGCGTCGCGTATCGCTGCGTGGTCCTGTGCTTCCTCTTCCGGTCCCGCGGCGGCGGAAGAGAGGTCCTCCTCGGACTCAAGCGCACCGGATTCGGCACCGGCAGGGTCGTGGCGCTCGGTGGGAAGATCGACGGGCGGGAGTCCGCCGTCGAAGCCGCCGTCCGTGAGGTCGCCGAGGAGAGTGGCATCGAGCTGGGGCGAGGCGAGCTGCGCGACGCCGGCTGCATCACGTGGTCCTTTCCCGCGCAACCGGCCTGGAACATGGCGGCGTTCCTCTTCACCGCCGATGCCGGCAGCAAGCCTCCGGTAGCCAGCGAGGAGATCGAACCGCGCTGGTACGCCGTCGACGGCATCCCCTGGACCGGTATGTGGCAGGACGCGCCCTACTGGATACCGGCCCTGCTCGAAGGGCGCCGGATCGACGCGCACATCGTGATGGATTCCGACAACGAGGGCGTGGCCAGTGCCGTCGTGGACTGAACTGTGGGGGACTGGCCCGGCCCGGCTGACCCGGCTCCGGGGCAACGAGGCCATGACCGGCGGCACCGGCCGCACCGGCGGCACCGGCGGCACCGGCGGCACCGGCCGCACCGGCCGCACCGGCGGCGCAGTGCCGCCGGTGCGGGTCCTCAGCTGTCGCCCACGTGCCGCTCGTCCGGGCCGTTGTAGAGGCTCAGGGGGCGGATGAGTGAGTTCGACGCCACCTGCTCCATGATGTGCGCCGTCCAGCCGGTGATGCGCGCTGCGATGAAGAGCGGCGTGAACATGTGCGTGTCGAAGCCCATCAGGTGGTAGGTGGGGCCGGCAGGGTAGTCGAGGTTGGGCTTGATGCCCTTGGCCTCGTCCATGGCCGTCTCCAGCCCGGAGTACAGCCCGATGATCTCGCTGCGCCCGTAGTACCCGATCATGGCGTCGAGTGCCGCCTTCATGGTCGGGACCCGGGAGTCGCCGTTCTTGTAGACGCGGTGCCCGAACCCCATGACCTTCTTCTTCGATGCCAGGGCCTCCTCCATCCAGGCCTTTGCGCGGACTGCGGCCTCCTCGGCGGTCTCGTCCTCCCGGATGCCGATCTCCTCGAAGGTGTGCATGACCGCCTCGTTGGCGCCACCGTGCAGCGCACCCTTGAGGGCGCCGATGGCACCCGTGACGGCCGAGTGCAGGTCGGAGAGCGTCGAGGTGATGACCCTCGCCGTGAAGGTGGACGCGTTGAACGAGTGTTCGGCGTACAGGACCATGGAGACGTCGAACGCATGGACCACCTCCGCCGGGGCTTCCTCCCCGAAGGTCATCCAGAGAAAGTTGGCCGAGTACCCGAGGTCGTCGCGGGGCTCCACGAGGGCCTGGCCGCGCCGCCGGCGCTGGTCATAGGCGACGACGGCGGGGAAGACGGCGAACAGCGCCGCGGCCTTCTCCCTGTTCGCGTCGACCGAGTTGTCCCCTGCCAGAGGGTGGCTCGCCCCCAGGACGGACACGGCGGTCCTGGCCACGTCCATGGGGTGCGCCGACAGGGGCAACAGGTCGATCGCCGCGACCACGTGCCCGGGCAGCGTGCGGTGCGCCCGCTCGAAGGCGTCGAACTGCCGTCGCTCGGAGGCGTCCGGCAATTCCCCGTTCCACAGCAGGTAGGCGACGTCCTCGAAGTCGCGGTGCCCGGCCAGCTCCTGCACGGGGTACCCCCGGTACAGCAGTGAATTGGTCTCGGGGTTGACCTTCGAGATCGCGGTGTAGTCCACCACGACCCCTGCGAGCCCCTTGTGGATCTCTGGTTCTGTCACGGCTGCTCCTCCTGGGGATGATCCTGCGGAATCCGGTGTGCGTGCCGGCGCGGTCAACGATCGCCCCGGCCGGAGCGCCCATCCGGCACCTCGAAGTTGAAGACCGAGGAGTCGAAGCGGTTGTACCCCTCGTAGTCCACCAGCTCATAGAGGCGGCTGCGCGTCTGCATGGACTCCACGGCCGGCTCCTGCGTCCCGTGGGTCCTGATCGAGTCCAGCGTACGCTCGGCGGCGCCCATCGCACTGCGCAGCAGCGTGACCGGGTAGATCACCATGGTCACGCCCGCCTCCTGCAGCTGGTCCACCGTGAAGAGATCGCTCTTGCCGAACTCCGTCATGTTGGCCAGGACCGGTACGTCGACGGCGGCGCGGATGGCCCGGAACTCGTCCAGGGTCCGCATCGCCTCGGGGAAGATGGCGTCCGCCCCTGCCTCCACGAGGGCACGGGAACGATCCTGTGCCGCTTCGAGGGTGTCGGTGCCGCGGATGTCGGTACGGGCCATGATGAGGAAGTTCGGATCACGGCGGGCGTCGGCCGCGGCGCGGATCCGCTTCACGGCCGTCTCGAGGTCGACGACGTTCTTGCCGTCGAGGTGCCCGCATCGCTTCGGATTGAACTGGTCCTCGATGTGGCAGCCGGCGAGCCCGGCGTTCTCGAGTTCCTGCACGCTGCGGGCGACGTTCATCGGCTCGCCGAACCCCGTGTCGGCGTCGACGATGCACGGCAGGTCGGTCATGCGGGCGATCTGCCCGGCACGGTGTGCGACCTCGGTGAGTGTGGTGAGGCCGATGTCCGGCAGCCCGAGGTCGGCGGCGATGACGGCGCCGGAGATGTAGACGCCGTCGAATCCCTTGTCTCCGATGAGCCGGGCGGACAGGGGATTGAAGGCTCCGGGGAACTGCTGGAGGCGTCCGGACGCCAGTCCGTCCCGCAGTGCACGGCGCTTCTGCTCGGGGGTCACGGTCGAGTACAGCACGGCGGCCTACAGGAGTCCCTGCGGCGCGGCGGCCGCATCGATGTACCCGGGTCGGGCGAGGATGTTCAGCTGTCCGAGCGATCCTGGCGGAAGGTCGGGCAACTGCTCGACGGCTGCCAGGAAGCGATCCAGTTCCGCGTCCTCGACGATGCCCTCGGCGAGCATCCGCAGCTTGGCGATGTAGTCCGCCCGGGCGAAGGGCCGGGCTCCCAGCGGATGGGCGTCCGCCACCGCGATCTCGTCCGTGATGACCGTGCCGTCCGTCAGCGTGATCTCCACGCTGCCGCCGAAGGCCTTCTCGGCGATGTCCAGGGAGTGGTAGCGGCGCGTCCACTCGGGGTCCTCCACGGTGGTGACCTTCTGCCACAGTGCGACGGTATCGGGCCTGGCGGCTCGTGCGGGGGCGTAGGAGTCCTCGTGGTGCCAGCGGCCGTCCTGCAGGGCCACGGTGAAGATGTAGGGGATCGAGTGGTCGAGCGTCTCACGTGAGGCAGCCGGATCGTACTTCTGCGGATCGTTCGCACCGGAGCCGATGACGTAGTGGGTGTGGTGCGAGGTGGAGATGACGACGGATGCGACGTTGTCCGGATGGGTGGCCTCCGGGTGGGCCCCGGAGAGGCGCCGGGCGAGGTCGATCCAGGCCTGGGCCTGGTACTCGGCGGAGTGCTCCTTCGTGTACGTGTCGAGGATGGCGCGCTTCGGCTCGCCCTGCGCCGGAAGGGGTACCTGGTAGTTCGCCTCGGGGCCGTCCAGCAGCCAGGCGATCACGCCGTCCTCGCCCTCGTAGATGGGTGTGGGGGAGGTCTGCCCGCGCATCGCCCGGTCCACCGCCTCGACGGCCATCTTCCCGGCGAACGCCGGGGCATGGGCCTTCCACGTCGAGATCTCGCCCTTGCGTGACTGCCGGGTCGCCGTCGTCGTGTGCAGCGCCTGCCCGACGGCGTGGAAGATCACGTCGGAGTCGAGTCCGAGGAGGGTGCCGATGCCGGCGGCCGCAGACGGGCCGAGGTGAGCGACGTGATCGATCTTGTGCTCGTGCAGGCAGATCGCCTTCACGAGGTCGACCTGGATCTCGTAGCCCGTGGCGATGGCACGGACCAGGTCCCGGCCCGAGGCGCCGGTGTGCTGCGCGGCGGCGAGGATCGGCGGGATGTTGTCGCCGGGGTGGGAGTAGTCCGCGGCGAGGAACGTGTCGTGGTAGTCGAGCTCGCGCACGGCGACACCGTTGGCCCAGGCTGCCCATTCCGCCGAGACGGGGGACTCGACGCCGAAGACGGCGGCACCCGCGCCGTGTGCGGAGACCGGGTGGCTCGTCGCCTGCGCACGTGCGGCGACGACGGGGGCCCGGTGCAGGGAGGCGATGGCGACGGAGGCGTTGTCGATGACGCGGTTGATCACCATGTCGGTCACGTCGGCGGGAACCTCGACGGGATCGGCGGCTACCTCGGCGATCTTCCAGGCGAGCTGCCCGGTTCGGGGGAGGTTCTCCTCGCTGCGGTGGACGCGGACGGGATGGAGCTCAACCATGGTGTTCCTCTCGGTGGTGCGGATCGGGGTCCCCGGGAAGCGGGGAGCGGAGGTGCTGCAGGCTGTTGTGGAGGTGCACGCGCATGGAGGCCTCAGCGAGCTCGGCGTTTCCCGCACCCAGGGCGAGGGCGATCTGCTCGTGCTCACGTGCGGAAGCCAGGAGCCGGCGGGGATTATCCCGTGCCAGCCTGCGCACCCGGGCGAGGTGCGTGCGGATCGGTTTCTGGGCCTGCAGGAGGTAGGGGTTCCGCGCCGCGTCGTCGATCTCCCGGTCCAGCCGTGCGACGAGCGCGTAGTACGCGTCCTGCCCGCCGTCGTCGTCCTCGATGAGCCTCCCCGCAGCGGCGAACTCCTCGGCGAGCGCGGTGAAGAGGGCGGGGTCGCCCCGATGGGCGGCGAGCCGGACGGCCGCGCATTCGAGGGGCAGCCGGACCTCGAACAGGTCCGTCACGGCGGCGAGGGAGATGGCGGAGACGACGACGCCGCGGCCGGCGGGGGCGGCGAGCCCTTCGGCGACGAGCCGGGAGAGTGCCTCCCGCAGGGGCGTCCTCGAGACGCCGAGCCGGGCGGACTGTTCGACTTCCGCGAGCAGGTCACCCGGGGCGAGCCGCCATTCGACGATGTCTGACCGCAGGAGGGAATAGGCGCGATCACTGGCCCGCATCCTTGTCGCCTCCCGTTCCTTCCGACTATCCGCGCCTGGGAACGCGCGATACGCCCAATGTATACAGGGCAGGAGCTGTGAGCAAGGAAAAGCACATTTCGTGGGACGACCCTGGCGGTTCTGTATACAGTTCCCCGCGGTGGCCGGTGTGCCCGTGGTACTGTTCCCCCACGCGCGACGAAGGGCGATCATGGCTGCTGCAGGATACGACGCCGACCAGGCGAACTCCGGGCTGGACCGATACCGCCGGCTGCATGCTGCGAGCCTGGCCGACCCCGAGGCCTTCTGGCTGGAGGCAGCCGGAGCCGTCGACTGGAGGACGCCCCCGGCGACCGTCCTGGACGCCTCCTCCGCTCCCTTCTACCGGTGGTTTCCCGACGCTTCCCTGAACACCAGCTACAACGCGCTCGACCGTCATGTCGAGGCTGGGCGGGGCGGCCAGGCCGCGCTGGTCTACGACTCGGCGATGCTCGGCGTCACCCGGACCTACACCTACGCCGAGCTCCTGAACGAGGTCGCCGTCTTCGCCGGTGTGCTGGCGGGCCTCGGCGTCGGGAAGGGCGACCGCGTACTCATCTACCTGCCGATGATCCCCGAGGCCGTCGTGGCCATGCTCGCCGCGGCCCGGCTCGGCGCGGTCCACTCCGTGGTCTTCGGCGGGTTCGCCCCGGCCGAGCTGGCCGCCCGCATCCGGGACGCACGGCCCTCGGCCATCGTCACGGCGTCGGGCGGGCTCGAGCCGGGCCGGCGCGTCGAGTACCTGCCCGCAGTCCGCGCGGCGCTCGCGCTCGCGGAGAGCGAGGGGACGCCCGTCGTCGCCAAGGCGCGCGAGGGCTTCGCGCACGGCATTCGGGACTACCAGGAGCCGGGGACCTCCTGGCTCGACTGGGACGACGCCGTGTCCACGGTCTCCGCCGTCCCACCGGTCGAGGTCGCGGCCACCGACCCGCTCTACATCCTCTACACCTCGGGGACGACGGGCGCTCCCAAGGGGGTGGTGCGCGACAACGGAGGACACGCCGTCGCACTCACATGGTCGATGCAGGGGATCTTCGGCATCGGACCGGGCGATGTGATGCTCACGGCGTCCGACGTCGGCTGGGTGGTCGGCCATTCCTACATCGTCTACGGTCCGCTGCTGGCGGGCGCCACGACGGTCCTGTACGAAGGCAAGCCGGTCGGCACGCCCGACGCCGGGGTCTTCGGCAGGCTCATCGAACAGCACTCCGTCAAGGTGCTGTTCACCGCACCGACCGCCCTGCGCGCCATCCGGCGGGCGGATCCCGAGGGAACGGCGCTCCGGGCTCACGACCTGTCCTCGCTGGCCACCCTGTTCTCTGCGGGCGAGCGGCTCGACACGGGGACGTCCGGGTGGATCGGGGAAGTCCTCGGCGTGCCTGTCGTCGACAACTGGTGGCAGACGGAGACCGGCTGGCCGATCTGCGCGAACCCCCGCGGACTCGGCGGCGTACCGCTCCGGGCCGGTTCGCCGTCGCTACCGTCCCCCGGATTCGACGTCGTCGTCCTCGACCACCAGGGGTCCCCGGTCCCGGCCGGGACGGAGGGGAGCATCGCCCTCCGGCTTCCGCTTCCGCCCGGGACCCTGACCACGCTGTGGGGGAGTGACGCCCGGTACCGGGACTCCTACCTGAGCTCGTTCGAGGGGTACTACACGAGCGGTGACTCCGGGTACGTGGACTCCGACGGCTACGTCTTCGTCATGGGACGGACCGACGACGTCATCAACGTCGCGGGCCACAGGCTGTCTACGGGAGCCATCGAGCAGGTGATCGCACAGCACCCCGCCGTCGCCGAATGCGCCGTCCTCGGCCTGCAGGACCCGCTCAAGGGCCAACGGGCCAGCGGGTACGTGGTCCTCAAATCGGGCGCACCCGTCGATCCGGTGACGCTCCAGGCCGAGCTCGTGGCGATGGTCCGCACGGCGATCGGCCCGGTCGCGGACTTCAAGTCGGCAGTCGTGGTCGAGGCACTGCCCAAGACCAGATCGGGCAAGATCCTGCGGAAGACCATGCGGCAGATGGCGGCGGGAGAGGCCTACGTCGTGCCCTCGACCATCGAGGACCCCGCTGTCCTGGAGGCGCTGGAACCACTGCTGCGACCACCGCCGGAGTGAAGCTCCTGCCGTGACGCTCCTGCCTCGACCCTTCTGGGCACCACCGTCCCTGGTGCCGCCCTCCTGGTGCCGCCCTCCTGGTGCCGGCCTCCTGGTGCCGCCCGTCAACCCTCCGTGCTGGTCCGCGCCCAGCTGTACTCGAACTCGGGGCGTCCCCGCGTGCCGTAGCGGGGGGTCCGGAGGACGGACTGCTGGTCCGCCAGGTACTCCAGGTAACGCCGCGCGGTGACCCTGGACATGGACAGGGCCTCCGACACCTCGATGGCCGACGTCGGTACCCGGAGTTCCTTCAGCAGGCGCGAGACCGCCCGCAGGGTCTCGGCCGAGAGGCCCTTGGGAAGCGTGGCCGCCGTGACAGGCCGGAGCGAGGCGAAGGCCTGGTCCACCTCGGCCTGCGTCGTGGCGGACGCCTGTTCCACCAGGTTCTGGCGGAACTCGCGGTAGGCGTCGAGCTTCTCCCGGAACGCGGAGTAGGTGAAGGGCTTGATGAGGTACTGCACGATGCCGGACGAGATGGCCGAGCGCACCACATGCAGGTCACGCACCGCGGTGATCGCAATGATGTCCAGCGGCAGGCCCAGCCCCCGCACCCGGCGGATGATGTCCAGGCCGTGCGCGTCCGGCAGGTTCATGTCCAGCAGCATGAGGTCGACGGCGGCCTCCGCCTGGCCCGTCCCCTCGCCGGCCAGGTGCAGGAAGGCCGCGAGTTCCGCCCCGCTCCTGGCGACACCCGCGAGTTCGAAGCCCTCGAGCCGCCGCACGTATTCGGCATGCGCGTCCGCAGCCACGGGATCGTCCTCCACGACGAGGACCCGAATCGCGCTCATGCCCCGCCGCCGGTGTCCGCGCCGAGCGGGACGTCCGACTCTCCGGGCGCTCGCGGACTGCCCGTCGGACCCTGCGCTGCACTGCCTGCCGGACTGCTCGTCTCGCTGTTGGACGACATGCCCGCAGGGACGCCCGCCGGAGCTGCCGGGTAGGGGAGGCGGACGGTGAAGCGGGCTCCGCCGTCGTCTGTGTCCGTCACCTCCAGCGAGCCGGCGAAGCGCTGGACCGCCTGGCGGACGAGGGCCAGGCCGACGCCGCGCCCGGCGCCCGTGGCATCAGGGGACGCCTTCGTGCTGTACCCGAACTCGAACACCTTCGCCTTCTCGGAGTCGGGCAGGCCGTTGCCGCTGTCCTCCACGACGATCTCCAGTTCGGGGGACCCGCTCCCGTCGGTCACCCGGTGCACGGTGAGGAGCACGCGGGGGTCCTCGGAGGCGACGGCCTCGTCGAACGCGTTGTCGAGGAGGTTGCCGATGATCGTCACCAGGTCCACGGGGTTCAGGGAGCCAGCCTGGGCGTCCGGAGCGATGTCGGAGGTCAGCTCGATGCCCCGCTCGTTCGCCTGCGCGGCCTTGCCCACCAGGAGTGCCGAGATGAAGGGCTCGTCGATGGCCTGCACCACCTCGTCCGTGAGGCGCTGCGACTGCTGCAGGTCCCTCGTCGCGAAGTCGAGTGCATCCGCGCTCCTGCCGAGTTCCACCAGCGAGACGATGGTATGCAGGCGGTTGGCGTGCTCGTGGGTCTGCGAGCGCAGGGCGTCCGTCAGCGTGCGCATGGTCTCCACCTGACCCGTCAGGGCCTGGATCTCCGTGTGGTCGCGCAGGGTCGTGACGGTGCCGAGGGCTGCCGGCGCATGGGCGCCACGTCCGGCAGGAGCCGGAGGGACCGCAGGCTCCTGGTTGACCACCAGCACCCTGTCGTCGGTCAGGTGCACCTCATCGTGCGCCCGGCGCCCCGACATGAGGAGCTCGCGCAGCGACGGCGGAACCGCGAGCTGCGTCGCAGGCACGGGCTCCTGTGTCCCGTCGAGGCCGAGGAGCCGCGCCGCCTGGTCGTTGTAGAGGACGAGCCGTCCTGACGCATCGATGAGCAGGAGGCCCTCGCGGACGGAGTGGAGGACCGAGTCGTAGAACACGAAGGTGCGCGAGAGCTCGGCGGGGCCCATGCCGAGGGTCGCGAGCCGCAGACGCCGGCTGAGCAGGAACGAGGCGAGGGCGCCCAGGGCGAGCGCACCGAGGGCGATGAAGGCGACGAGCGGGAGCTGCGCGTTGCGCGCGATGACGGCGCGGTCCACCGTGATCCCCGCGGCGACCATCGCCTGCACCGTCCCGTCGTCGTCGACCACGGGCACGATGGAGCGGATCGACGGGCCGAGGGTCCCTGCGTAGGTCTCGGTGTGCGTGCGCCCAGCCAGGGCTTCGGACACCGAACCGATGTACGGCCTGCCGATCTGCTCCGGGTTGCGGTGCGTGTAGCGCGTCCGGTCCGGAGCCATGATCGTGATGAAGTCCACGCCCAGCCGGTCCATGACGTCGACGGCGTAGGGCTGGAGCGTGGCGGACGGATCGGGCCCCTCGACGGCCTCGAGCACGGCCGGGTCGAGGGCGATGGCGGTGGAGACGGCGACCATGCGCTCCGCTGCGGCGTCGTTCACGCCCTCCGCCGCGTCCGCGTAGAGGATCACCGAGAGGGACGCCGAGAGGACCAGGATGAAGACGAGTTGGGCCAGGAAGAACTGCCGGGCGAGGCTCCAGCGACTCACGCGGTGATCCTGCTCCTTCCGGTTTCTGCCGGCCTCGGCCGGCGGCAATGCGCCGGATTCGCCGGGCCACGACCAGTATGAACTCAATGGTGACCCCGGTCACTCGCGGTGCCATGATGAGGGGGAAACACTCAACAGTACGCTTCCTGGAGAGACCCCCGCGGACGAAGAACGACCTTCGCCGCCGGCGCCGCCGGGCGGCTGACACCAAGGGAGAACATCATGGCTATGGCGCCATCGCGGTCCGACAGCGGACCCGAACAACCCCGCAAGCGGGTCGACAAGACCCACTTCCTCTACATCGCGGTCATCGCCGCCGTGGTGCTCGGTGCGATCCTCGGGCTCGTGGCCCCCGAATTCGCCAAGTCGCTCAAGCCTCTCGGCACGGGCTTCATCAACCTCATCAAGATGATGATCGCACCGATCATCTTCTGCACCATCGTGCTCGGTATCGGATCCATCGCCAAGGCGGCGACCGTCGGCAAGGTCGGCGGGCTGGCGCTGGGCTACTTCATGCTGATGTCGACCTTCGCACTCGCCATCGGCCTGGTCGTCGGCAACCTCATCCAGCCGGGCGAGGGCCTGGACATCTCGTCGACGACCTACGAGGTGCCCGCAGCCGCCGAGGGTGCGCCCGAGGGCACCGTCGGTTTCCTGCTGAGCATCATCCCCACGACGCTCCTGGCAGCACTGACGGGACCGAGCATCCTCCAGACGCTCTTCGTGGCACTGCTCGTCGGCTTCGCCCTCCAGAAGATGGGCGCCGCGGGCAAGCCGGTCCTCCGGGGCATCGGGTACATCCAGGCGCTCGTGTTCCGTATCCTCGTCATGATCATGTGGCTCGCGCCCATCGGTGCCTTCGGTGCCATCGCCGCCGTCGTCGGCGAGACGGGCGTGCAGGCCATCATCAGCATGGCCACGCTGATGCTGGCCTTCTACATCACCTGCATCCTCTTCATCGTCGTCATCCTCGGTGGACTGCTGAAGCTCGTGACCGGCATCAACATCCTGAAGCTGATGCGGTACCTCGGCCGCGAGTACCTGCTCATCTTCAGCACCTCCTCCTCGGAGGCGGCCCTGCCCCGCCTCATCGCCAAGATGGAACACCTCGGCATCTCCAAGCCGGTGGTCGGCGTGACCGTCCCGACCGGATACTCCTTCAACCTCGACGGCACCGCCATCTACCTCACGATGGCCTCGCTCTTCGTGGCGGAAGCACTGGGCAAGCCGCTGGCCCTCGGTGAGCAGATCTCCCTGCTGATCTTCATGATCATCGCGTCCAAGGGAGCGGCGGGCGTCACCGGCGCCGGCCTCGCAACCCTCGCCGGCGGCCTGCAGTCGCACCGCCCCGACCTGGTGGACGGCGTCGGCCTGATCGTCGGCATCGATCGGTTCATGTCCGAGGCGCGTGCGCTGACGAACTTCACCGGCAACGCCGTCGCCACCGTCCTCATCGGCACCTGGACGCGGGAGATCGACCGCGGCCGTGTCGACGAGGTCCTCGAGGGACGCCTGCCCTTCGACGAGACCACGATGAGCACCGATCACCGCTTCGAGAACGGCGACGACGTCGACGTCGAGGAGGGTGCCGCCGTTCGGACCGACGCAGCGGTACGGGGAACCAGCGCGCACTAGAGCCTGCGCTCGCTGAAGCAGCGACGCCAGCCGAAGGCTCGGCAGAAAGCACGGCGATGGCCCGGAACACGACCGGGCCATCGCCGTCGTCGTTTCCGGGCAGAGAGGCAGAGAGGCAGAGAGGCAGAGAGGCAGATAGGAAGAGAGGCGGGCAGGGAGGTCGCTCGACAGGCCTATGAACAGCCGCCGGCCGGCTCGCGCGGGCCTCCACGGACAGCATGACCGGGGAACATTCGACTTCAGGTTGAGGATCAAGGCTCGTAACGGAAGAGCACTCGTCACCACGGGCCCTGCCGTAGGCGTTGTACCGTGGACTATAGAGATGCCGCTCGGGAACGATGATCGACCGGCCTGCACCGATTCTGATGGAAGCGTGGAGAAATACGTGAGTAGTGAACAGGGTTCCACAACTCTGCCCAGCGCAGCGGACGCGGGATTCGGCCCGACCGGCCGCCCTGTGACGGAATTCCCTGAGCCCCGGGTCCTCGACTCGCACGGCCCGGCGAGGGTCATCGCGATGGTCAACCAGAAGGGCGGCGTCGGCAAGACGACGTCCACCATCAACCTGGGCGCCGCGCTCGCCGAAGCGGGACGCAAGGTCCTGCTCGTCGACTTCGACCCGCAGGGTGCGCTCTCCGCAGGCCTCGGCACCAACCCGCACGAGCTCGACGTGACGGTGTACAACGTGCTCATGGACCGGAAGGTCTCCATCCAGGACGCCATCCAGCACACCGCGATCGAGAACATCGACCTGTTGCCCGCCAACATCGACCTGTCGGCGGCCGAGGTGCAGCTCGTCAACGAGGTGGCACGCGAGCAGGTCCTCGACCGGGCGCTGCGCAAGGTGTCCGACGACTACGACGTCATCCTCATCGACTGCCAGCCGTCCCTCGGACTGCTCACCGTCAACGCCCTCACGGCGGCCCATGGCGTCATCATCCCGCTGATCTGCGAGTTCTTCGCCCTGCGCGCCGTCGCCCTGCTGGTCGAGACCATCGAGAAGGTGCAGGACCGCCTGAACCCGCGCCTGCAGATCGACGGTGTGCTCGCGACCATGTACGACGCGCGGACGCTGCACAGCCGCGAGGTCATCGCGCGCCTCGTCGAGGCCTTCGGCGACAAGGTCTTCGAGACGGTCATCAAGCGCACCATCAAGTTCGCGGATGCGACAGTGGCCGCCGAACCCATCACGTCCTACGCCGCCAACCACTCGGGCGCTGATGCCTACCGCAGGCTCGCGAAGGAGCTCATCAGTAGGGGCGGAGCGCCCTAGTGCCCGTCGATTCCGGGTCCGCCCGGCTCCGCTAGATGGCGGGCACAACGTCCGCGCGTGCGGGCGGACAGGCGACGACGGCGGGGGCCGCCCTGCGCGGGCGCCCCGGACCGAACGATGACCGTCGAACCGGCGGTGGTGCCGACGGTGCGGGCGACACGGTGCAGGCACCCGTCCGCCCGGCGGTCTTCGAGGTGCAGCTGACCAACTTCAGCGGGCCCTTCGACCTGCTGCTGAACCTCATCTCGCGGCGTGAACTCGACATCACGGAGATCGCCCTGGCACAGGTGACGGACGAGTTCATCGCCCACATCCGCCGCATCCAGGCCGCGGAGGGGGAATGGAAGCTCGACGAGGCGAGCGAGTTCCTCGTCGTCGCCGCCACCCTCCTCGACCTGAAGGCCGCACGGCTCCTGCCCGCCGGCGCCGTCGAGGACGAGGAGGACATCGCGCTCCTCGAGGCGCGCGACCTGCTCTTCGCCCGCCTCCTGCAGTACAAGGCCTTCAAGGAGATGGCCCGGCACCTTGCGGGGCGGCTCGAGGAGGAGGACGCGCGGCATCCACGGAACGTACCCCTCGAGACCGAGTTCACCCGGCTCCTGCCGGAACTCATCTGGAAGCATTCGCCCGAGGAGTTCGCGGCACTCGCGGCGAAGGTGCTCGCGCCCCGCCAGGAGCAGCCGACCGAGGTCGGCATCGGGCACCTGCACTCCCCGTCGGTGAGCGTGCGCGATCAGGCGGTCGTGCTGCAGGACCTGCTGAGGTCGCGGGGACCGCTGTCCTTCCGGCAGCTGACTGCGGACGCCGAGTCGCGGATGGTCCTCGTGGTGCGGTTCCTGGCCCTGCTCGAGCTGTTTCGGGACGGCGTCGTCTCCTTCGACCAGGCCGCACCGCTGGCCGAGCTGCTGGTGAAGTGGAGCGCGGAGGACGAGCGATGGACGGCCGAGCTGCTCGCGAGCGACTTCGAGGACCAGGACCAGGACCAGGCGGACAGGAAAGGAGTGCACGATGCATGAATCCGACGAGAGCGCGCCCGACGGACACGGGGTCTCCGTCGACGACCTCCCGGGCGGGCTCCGCGGGGCAGTGGAGGCGATCCTCATGGTGGCGGACCGCCCCGTGACGGACGAGCAGGTCGCGGCCGTGCTCGATCGGCCGACGGCGCAGGTGCACGCCGTGCTGGTGGACCTGCAGCGGGAGTACGACGGCTATACTGGGTCAGGCCCCCGAAGCACCGAATCATTCGTGCCGCGCGGTTTCGAACTCAGGAACATCGCCGGCGGGTGGCGCATCTTCTCCCGGAAGCACTTCGCCTCCGTTGTTGCCGACTTCGTGCTCGATGGCCAATCTGCCCGGCTTTCACAAGCAGCCCTCGAGACTCTGGCGGTCATCGCGTACCGCCAACCCGTGTCCCGTGCCCGGGTTTCTGCAATTCGGGGCGTCAACGTCGATTCCGTGGTCCGCACCCTGCTTCAGCGCGGGCTGGTTGTCGAGATGGAGACCGATCCGGAGACCGGCGCGGTCCTTTATGGGACCACCACCTTCTTTCTGGAAAGATTGGGGCTGGGCAGCGTCGACGAATTGCCCCGGATCGCTCCCCACCTGCCGGGCCTCGAGAGCCTTGGGGAGTATGACGAGACGACGTACTGAGCACGACCTACGAGAAGGACTTTCTACATGACACAGCAGCCAGGATCCGGTTCCGGACGCAATACGCCGCGCCGCGGCGGATCGACCGGACGCCCATCCGACGCTGCCCGGCGGACGTCCTCACCGCGCAGCGGATCCGGACAGGGCGGCGGTGGCCGTTCCGGCGAGGGCCGTCCGTTCCAGGAGCGCAACGAGCGCGGTGGCCGTTCCGGCGAGGGTCGTCCGTTCCAGGAGCGCAACGAGCGCGGTGGCCGTTCCGGCGAGGGTCGTCCGTTCCAGGAGCGCTCGTCCGAGGGCCGCCCGGCTGCGGGTGGCGATCGCCGTGCTTCCACCGACGGCCGCGCCCGTTCAGCCGCGGGCAGGCCGTCCGCAGGCACCCCGTCCAGCCGCTTCGGCGTCAAGGCCGGAGGACGTGCGGGCGGGAAGCCCGGGCGCCCCGGTGCAGGTGCCACGTCCGGTGCCCGTTCCGGCGGTCAGGAGGGTGCCGGTCGCCAGAAGCCCGCGGGAGCCAAGGCCTTCGGGCGGGAACGCTTCGGGCAGAACCTCGGCCCGGTGCGTCCCTCGAAGCCCAAGCGCGCGAGCCGCCCGGCGGACGAGATCGACGTCCACAATCCGGAGGGCGTGCGCCTGCAGAAAGTGATGGCGCTTGCGGGCGTCGCCTCCCGCCGCGTCTGCGAGGAGATGATCCTCGACGGACGCGTGGAGGTCGACGGTACCGTCGTCACCGAACTCGGCGTGCGCGTCGATCCTGAGCAGGTGGCCATCCATGTGGACGGCATCCGCCTGCAACTCAACGAGCACCTGAAGTACTACGTCTTCAACAAGCCGCGCGGCGTCGTCTCCACCATGGAGGACCCCGAGGGCCGTCCCTGCATCAGTGACTTCCTGAAGAACAAGAACAAGAACGAGCGGCTCTTCCACGTCGGTCGTCTCGATGCCGAGACCGAAGGCCTGCTCCTGCTCACCAACGACGGCGAACTCACCAACCGCCTGACCCACCCCTCCTACGAGGTCCCGAAGACCTACCTCGTGCAGGTCCGGGGACCGATGGCGCAGGGCATCGGCGCGCAGATGAAGGAGGGTATCGAGCTCGAGGACGGTCTCGCGCAGGTGGACTCCTTCAAGCTCGTCGACTCGACGCCGGGACACGTCCTCGTCGAGGTCGTGCTCCATTCCGGCCGCAACCGCGTGGTCCGCAGGCTCTTCGACGCCGTCGGTCACCCCGTCGAGCGCCTCGTCCGGACCCAGCTCGGTCCCATCCGGGTCGGCGACCAGCGCCAGGGCAGCATCCGCGTGCTCGGGCGCCAGGAGGTCGGGCACCTGCTGGCATCGGTGGGCCTCTAACCGATGACCACGCGCACGGAGCAGGGGACGCACCTCGCCGGACCGGTCCTGATCATCGGGGCAGGCCTGCTGGGAGCCAGCATCGGGTTGGGTTTGCGCGCCCGCGGGCTCGACGTCGTCCTGTCCGATAGTTCACCGTCGACCGAAGCCGTCGCCCGCGACATCGGCGCCGGCCGGCTCCTCACGGAAGCGCAGGGTGCAGGGCAGGTGGCGCCGGAGGTCGTCGTGGTGGCCACGCCGCCCGACGTCACCGCGCGTGTGGTCGCGGCCGCCCTGCTGGCGTACCCCGATGCCGTCGTCGTCGACATCTGCAGCGTGAAGGAGTCGATCCTCCGGGAACTGGCAGCCACCCCCGCCGTCGACGGACATCTCTCCCGCTACGTCGGGACGCACCCGATGGCCGGCCGCGAGAAGTCCGGGCCCGTCGCGGCACGTGCGGAGCTCTTCACGGGCGCCCCCTGGGTCCTCTGCGCCCACCCCGACAGTGCACCCGAGGCCGTGCTGCGCGCCGAGTCGCTCGCCGTCGACCTCGGTGCCGTGCCGGCGCGGATGTCCGTGGAGGAGCACGACGAGGCTGTCGCCCTCATCTCGCACCTGCCCCAGGTGGTGTCATCCCTCGTGGCGAGCAGGCTGCAGGATTCGCCGGTGCAGGCCCTCTCGCTCGCCGGCAACGGACTGCGGGACGTCACCCGCATCGCGGCCAGCGACCCGCGCCTCTGGGTGCAGATCCTGTCCGCCAACGCCGGCCGCCTCGTCGACATCCTCTACGGCGTCCGTGAGGACCTGAACCGCCTGATCGGCACCCTCGAGGACCCGACGGCCGGCGGGGCCCGGCTCGACATGGCGCAGTTGATGTCCGAGGGGAATGCGGGTCAGGCTCGCGTTCCCGGCAAGCACGGCACGCCGCCGAACTCCTTTGCACGCCTGACCGTGCTCGTCGACGACGTGCCCGGCCAGATCGCGAAGCTCCTCACGGAGATCGGGCACACCGGCATCAACGTGGAGGATTTCCGCCTCGAGCACTCTCCCGGACGGCAGGTGGGCCTTGCGGAGCTCTCGGTCCTGCCGGGCAAGCGACAAGAATTGACGGAGTCCCTGACGCAGCGGGGCTGGAAGGTAGTGCAGTGACCCAGACTTCAGCAGAAACCACGCACGACATCCGGGCCGCGGGTCCGGCGGGGAAGTCCGCTCCGTCGGGCCCCTACTCCGGGTTCCGCCTCGGCAAGTCGCTCGTGGTCGCCATCGACGGTCCCTCCGGGTCCGGCAAGTCGAGCGTCAGCCGCGAGGTGGCCCGCCGCCTGCGCGCCGCCTACCTCGATACCGGGGCCATGTACCGGGCGGTCACGCTCCACTGCATCGCCACAGGGATCGACCTCCAGGACAGCGCCGCGGTCGAGGCCGCGGCCCGGTCCATCGAACTCTTCATCAGCACCAGCCCCGACCGGGAATCCGTGACCATCGCGGGCGACGACGTCACCTCCGCCATCCGCGAACCCGAGGTCTCCTCGGCCGTCAGCGCCGTCGCCACGACGATGGGCGCGAGGGCGGAGCTGATCCGCCGCCAGCGCGCACTGATCGCCGGCGCCGGCCACCGGATCGTCGCCGAAGGGCGGGACATCACCACCGTCGTCGCTCCCGACGCGGAGGTGCGCATCCTCCTGACCGCGAGCGAGGAAGCCCGCCTGCGCCGCCGCGGCGACCAGCTCGGCGGAACGCAGACCGACGCGCAGCTCAAGCAGCAGGTCACCGATCGTGACGCGAGGGACTCCACCGTAGTCAACTTCCAGCAGGCGGCGGACGGCGTGGTCACGCTCGACTCGTCCGACCTCGACTTCGAGCAGACCGTAGCGGCGGTCATCGGCATCGTACGCACCGTGGCCCACTAGCCGGGCCACCACCGAAACATCGCGGGCGCGAGCCCACCAGGATTACCGTCGGGAGACGGTGAACACCAACCGAAGGAAACAACATGAGCGAGAACCTTTCGCCGAACGCGACGGACCAGGGCGCCGGAGCCGAGGACTACGAGCCGAGCGGCGAGGACCACGTCAGTGAGCTGCTCGATACCCTCGACGACGCCGAGGCCGAGCAGCGCGCCGCCTCGCTGCGTGCCGGGCTCGAGGACTACGAGCTCGACGAAGAGGATGCCGCGCTCCTCGCCCGGCAGGACGACGACTACGACGACGAGGCCGAGGGCCGGCTCAACCCCGTCCTGGCCATCGTCGGGCGACCGAACGTCGGCAAGTCCACCCTGGTGAACCGCATCCTCGGCCGCCGCGAGGCCGTCGTCGAGGACACCCCCGGAGTCACCCGCGACCGCGTGTCCTACCCGGCGCAGTGGTCGGGCCGCAACTTCACGCTGGTGGACACGGGAGGCTGGGAGCAGGACGCGAAGGGCATCGCTGCCCGCGTCGCCGACCAGGCGGAGATCGCCGTGGACATGGCCGACGCCGTGCTGCTCGTCGTGGACGCGACGGTCGGCGCCACCGCGACCGACGAGGCCGTGGTGCGCATGCTGCGCCGCAAGAAGAAACCCGTCATCCTCGTGGCCAACAAGGTCGACGACATCCAGAACGAGGCCGACGCCTCCGTGCTGTGGGGACTCGGCTTCGGCCAGCCCTGGCCGGTCTCGGCCCTCCACGGGCGCGGCACGGCCGACATGCTCGACCAGGTCAACAAGACCCTCCCCGAGTTCTCGGAGCACGGCGGCATCGAGCGGTCCGGCGGTCCGCGACGCATCGCCCTCATCGGGCGTCCCAATGTCGGAAAGTCCTCCCTGCTCAACAAACTCGCCGGTTCCGACCGCGTCGTCGTCGATCCTCTGGCCGGGACCACGCGTGACCCGGTGGACGAGATGATCGAGCTCGGGGGCCGCACCTGGCGCTTCGTCGACACCGCAGGCATCCGCCGCCGTGTGCACATGCAGCAGGGTGCCGACTTCTACGCATCGCTGCGCACACAGTCGGCACTGGAGAAGGCCGAGGTCGCCGTCGTCCTCCTCGCTGTCGACGAGGTGCTCAGCGAGCAGGACATCCGCATCCTGAACATGGCCATCGAGTCCGGCCGGGCGATCGTGCTGGCCTTCAACAAGTGGGACCTGCTGGACGACGAGCGCCGCCGGTACCTCGAGCGCGAGATCGAGCAGGACCTCGCGCACGTGGACTGGGCGCCCCGCGTGAACATCTCGGCCCTGACCGGGTGGCACAAGGACCGCCTGGTGCCCGCCCTCGACGTCGCGCTCGAGTCCTGGGACCGACGCATCCCGACGGGCCGCCTCAACGCGTTCCTGGGTGAGCTCGTCGCGGCGCACCCCCACCCGGTGCGGGGCGGCAAGCAGCCGCGCATCCTCTTCGGGACGCAGGCCTCCAGCCGGCCGCCGAAGTTCGTCCTGTTCACCACGGGGTTCCTGGACCCCGGCTACCGCCGCTTCATCACGCGCCGCCTGCGCGAGACGTTCGGCTTCGAGGGCACGCCCATCGAGGTCAGCATGCGCGTCCGCGAGAAGCGGAGCCGCAAGCGCTGACACCGTCCCGGTGTGCGGATCCGCCCGGAGAATGCTGTATTGTTATCCGAGTGGTTTGGCCTGCTGGACAGGCCGATCGGGATGTGGCGCAGCTTGGTAGCGCACTTGACTGGGGGTCAAGGGGTCGCAGGTTCAAATCCTGTCATCCCGACACTGCAGGGCCCGTTTCCACCGGCATACCGCCGGAGGAGACGGGCTTTTTGCATGTTCGGGGCCGGGGGGGCCTGCCGCCACCGACGGGGTGAGAGGCGCGTCACGTATGCGCCGGATATGCCTATACTCGACCAGTACCCGGCGGCCGTCCGCCGCCGCTGAAGACCGCGCGTCCGAAAGGCAACCATGAGCAACATTCCCGATGGCCTCTACTACACCGCGGAGCACGAGTGGGTCAGCGAGCCCGCCATCGACGGCACGGTGCGCGTCGGCATCACCGACTTCGCCCAGGATGCGCTCGGCGACGTCGTCTACGTGCAGATGCCCGAGGAGGGCACCAGCGTGGCAGGCGCCGATGTGATCGGCGAGGTCGAATCGACCAAGAGCGTGAGCGACATCTACGCACCCGTCACCGGTCAGGTCGTCTCGCGCAATGAAGCGCTCGACGACGATCCGTCCCTGATCAACTCCGACCCGTACGGGGAGGGCTGGCTGCTGGAGATCAAGGTCTCCGACCCCTCCGTGGTCCAGGACCTCCTGAGTTCAGCCGACTACTCCCAGCAGGTAGGCTAGAACTACCCGGCGAAGTCAGCGGGGACGGTACGGCTGGCGACAACCGGGCGTACCGCGCAGCAGGGGGAGGAAGACCGATGGTACGCAACGTGAATCGAGCCGGAAAAGGAGAAGAGCCCAACATGACGTCTCCTGAAACAACGACGATCAGTCTGCCGCCGCACTCCACCGCGGAAGAGATAGAGCGGCATCTGACGCGGGAGGAGCAGGCCTCCGTTGCCGCACTTCCGGCGGGTTCGGCCCTCCTGATAGCCCACTCCGGACCGAACGCCGGCGCGCGGTTCCTCCTCCACGAGGACATCACCAAGGCCGGACGCCACCCGAACGCCGACATCTTCCTCGACGACGTGACGGTGTCCCGCCAGCACGCCGAGTTCCGAAGGACCGACAACGGCTTCATGGTCGTGGACACCCGCAGCCTCAATGGCACGTACGTGAACAACGACCGCGTGGACAGCGTCGCCCTGCGCGACGGCAACGAGGTGCGGATCGGCAAGTTCCGCCTGACCTTCTACGCAGCGCGCAGGTCTTCCGGCCGGGCTCCGCGGCACACGGCAGCGCAGGCCTAGTCCGGTTCATGCCTGTTTCCCGACCCGCCCGCCACCCGGCCGGCATCGCCTCCGGCTCCTCCGGCACCGGTGTCCTCAACATCGGTGAGGTCCTGCGCGAGCTGGCCGAGGACTTTCCCCAGGTCACGGCCTCCAAGATCCGTTTCCTCGAGGAGAAGGGCCTGATCTCCCCGCAGCGGACACGCGCCGGCTACCGGAAGTACGCAGCGCACGACGTGGAACGCCTGCGCTTCGTCCTGGCCCTGCAGCGCGACCAGTACCTCCCCCTGAAGGTCATCAAGGACTACGTCGACGCGATCGACCGCGGAGAGCGGCCCGAGTCACTGCCCGGCGGCATGACGCTCTCCCCGCGTGTCGTATCCGACCAGTTGTCCCGTGAACTCAGTGCCCACGGCCGCCGGCTCACCGCGGAGACGCTCGCCGCCGAGGCCGGGGCACCCCGCCGACTGGTCGACGACCTCGTGAGTTTCGGCTTGATCACCGCCGTGGACAACCGCTTCGACGAGCATGCCCTCAAGATCACGAAGGCGTGCATGCAGCTCGAGAGCCACGGGATCGAACCCCGCCACCTCAGGCCCTTCCGTGCTGCAGCGGACCGGGAACTGGGGCTCGTCGAGCGCGTCGTCGCTCCTGTCGCGTCCCGCAAGGACGTCGCATCGAAGGCCCGTGCAGCCGAGACAGCGCGTGAGATCAGCGAACTCTGCCTCGGTCTGCACAGCGCCCTCGTGCACAGCCATATAGCCCGAATGGACAGTTAGGCGGCTCCTCGTGATCGAAGTAGAAGTGGTGGGCGTGCGGATCGAACTGCCGTCGAACCAGCCCCTGGTCCTTCTGCGCGAGACTGCGGGGGAGCGGCACCTGCCTATCTGGATCGGGGCACCGGAGGCCAGTGCCATCGCCTTCGTCCAGCAGGGCATCGTGCCGCCGCGGCCCATGACCCACGACCTCCTGGTCGACGTGGTCGCAGCGGCAGGCAAGGAGATCTCCGAGGTGCGCATCACCTCCGTGGAGGACACGGTCTATCACGCGCAACTCGTCTTCAGTGACGGCGTAACGGTCAGTTCCCGGGCTTCGGACGCCCTCGCCATAGCACTGCGGGTGCCCTGCCCCATCTACTGCGCGGACGAGGTCCTGGCCCTGGCCGGCGTCGAGATAGCGGATGCCGACGCCGAGGAGGCGGAGGACGGCAACACCGAGGAGACGGCCGAGAAGGAGGTCCTCCAGTTCCGGGAGTTCCTCGCCGACGTCGAACCCGAGGACTTCGAGCGCTGACGCTGCCCGCCTGATGCGGTGCGGTCACGGGCCGGTCGTGCGCCCTCGACGCGCGCCGGACCGGCTGCCGGCGACACGGCCATTCTTGCGGCCCAGCATCTTTGACCTTGCCCCTCCCGGGATCTAACGTCGAAGGATACAGTTCCCATTGCGTGTGTGGGGGACTCGGGGCACACTTGAGTGCACATCCTGAGGTTCCGCCCAGCCGGCGTTTTCCCCGGGAACCCGACGAGGAGGCAACACGTGAGTCCGAAGGGTGACGCCGGCAAGGCAACCAGCCCGACAGGCACTGGTGTCCCTCCCAGCGCCCAGGGCTTACTGTTCACGGAAGACCTCCCCGTCCTCGACGAGGACGCCGGATACCGCGGCCCCACCGCCTGCAAGGCTGCAGGCATCACCTATCGCCAGCTCGACTACTGGGCCCGCACAGGCCTCGTCGAACCCGCTGTGCGCGGCGCCTCCGGCTCCGGCACGCAGCGCCTCTACGGCTTCCGCGACATCCTCGTCCTCAAGGTGGTCAAGCGGCTGCTCGACACGGGAGTGTCACTCCAGCAGATCCGTACCGCGGTGGAGCACCTGCGGGAGCGCGGCGTCGAGGACCTCGCCCAGATCACCCTGATGAGCGACGGCGCCAGCGTGTACGAATGCACGTCCGCGGACGAGGTCATCGACCTTGTGCAGGGCGGGCAGGGGGTCTTCGGTATCGCCGTCGGCCGTGTGTGGCGCGAGGTGGAGGGCAGCCTTGCGGCCCTTCCCAGCGAGCACGCTCTCGACCAGGAATTCCCCGGGGACGAACTCAGCAAGCGCCGCGTGACGCGCAAGATCAGCTAGACAACGCCGGCGCCGCTGCTCCGAGGAGCCCGCTCCGTGGCAGTTCCCGGCGCACTGCTACCTCCGGATCGCTCTCCACCTCGCTGGCGGGATCATGCCCGCCTGGCGTTACGGCTCCGCATCCTGCCCGAATCCAGGACGCTCCTCAGCAGCTCATCGAAGTAGCCCGCCGACTGCTGGGCGGAATCCCCCGGCCAGTGGTGCACGGAGTGGGCAGCGCCCTGGATCTGCTGCCAGTTCGCCTGCTCCGGGATCGTCGGGCTGAGCAGCAGGTCGCCGAACATCTGCCGCATCTCGCCGAGGCGGAACGTGTGTTCGTTCGACGTGTGCCGCACCCTGTTCGCCACGATGCCCGCCGCGTGCAGGTCGGGTGCGAACTCCCGGCGGAAGAGCTCGAGGGCGCGCATCGTCCGTTCGGTGCCCGCCACGGAGAACAGGGCGGGTTCGGCAACGAGGAGGACCTTGTTGCTGGCGGTCCAGCCGATGCGCGTGAGGCCATTGAGCGAGGGAGGGCAGTCGATCAGGACGAGGCTGTACCCGCTCACGCGGGACAGGAGCGTCGCCAGCCTGCGCTGGTCGCGCCGCCCGAGGTCCGGCCGGTCGTAGATACCGGAGTAGGCGGACCCCATGGCGACATCGAGCGTGGAGCGCCCGGATACCCTGGATTTCGCGCCGGTGGTCACCCAGCCGCTCGGGACGGTGTTGGCCGCAAGGTCCCCGCGCCGCGCATCCTTCAGCAGGCGCCCGACGTCGATCTGGTCGGACGGCCGGACCGCGAGTCCGGTGGTGGCATCCGCGTGGGGATCGAGATCGACGACGAGTGTGGGGACTCCTGCTGCCAGTGCGGCCGAGGCCAGCCCCAGGGTGACCGACGTCTTTCCCACGCCGCCTTTGAGGCTGCTGATGCTCACTACCTGCACGGAATAAACCTCTACCTATCTCTGGCGGACACCGAGGCTCGCGGATGGGGCCCCGACCCATCATAGGGTGATCGGAGCGGGCGCCCGGGACGGCCGCGGCCCGCGGATTCGCGGCTTCCACGCGGCCGTGTAGCAGGACGAAATGCACCGTGGACCCGCCGGGTAGGTTGGGTAGGATCAATCCAGCGTGCAGGACCCGACCGGCAAGGATGCAGGAGCGTTATGTTCTCGAAGATTCTGGTAGCTAATCGTGGCGAGATCGCGATCCGTGCTTTTCGTGCCGGGTATGAGGTGGGTGCGAAGACGGTTGCGGTGTTCCCGCAGGAGGACCGCAATTCGATCCACCGGCAGAAAGCCGACGAGGCGTATCTGATCGGGGTGGAGGGGCACCCGGTGCGGGCGTACCTGGATATCGACGAGATCATCCGGGTCGCCAAGGACGCCGGCTGTGATGCGATCTATCCGGGGTACGGGTTCCTGTCGGAGAACCCGGGCCTGGCCCGGGCGGCCGCGGATGCGGGGATCACGTTCGTGGGCCCCCCGGCTGATGTGCTGGAACTGGCCGGGAACAAGGTCAAGGCATTGGACGCTGCCCGGGCTGCCGGTATCCCGGTCCTCGCCTCCTCGCGTCCGAGCGCTGATGTGGACGAGCTGATCGCCGCCGCCGATGAGATCGGGTTCCCGGTATTCGCCAAGGCCGTGGCCGGCGGCGGTGGCCGGGGCATGCGCCGGGTGGACACTCGGGAAGCCCTCCCGGAGGCACTCGAGGCGGCGATGCGCGAAGCCCAGTCGGCGTTCGGGGATCCCACGATGTTCCTGGAACAGGCGGTCCTGCGCCCGAGGCACATCGAGGTCCAGATCCTGGCGGACGCGCACGGGAATGTGATGCACCTGTTCGAGCGGGATTGCTCGTTGCAGCGCCGGCATCAGAAGGTCATCGAGATCGCACCGGCCCCGAACCTGGACGAGGGCATCCGTCAGGCACTGCACCGGGACGCAGTGAAGTTCGCGACTGCCCTGGGCTACGTGAACGCCGGCACGGTGGAGTTCCTGGTCGACACCGTCGGGGAACGCGCGGGTCAGCACGTGTTCATCGAGATGAACCCCCGCATCCAGGTCGAACACACCGTCACCGAGGAAGTCACCGACGTGGACCTCGTCCAGTCGCAGCTGCGCATCGCCGCCGGGGAGACTCTCGCGGATCTGGGACTCAGCCAGGAGACGGTGACCCTGCGCGGGGCTGCCCTGCAGTCCAGGATCACGACGGAGGACCCGGCGAACGGGTTCCGCCCGGACGTGGGGAGGATCTCGGCGTACCGCTCCGCCGGCGGCGCCGGGGTGCGGCTCGATGGTGGGACGGTGTATGCGGGGGCGGAGATCAGCCCCCACTTCGACTCGATGCTGGTCAAACTCACCTGCCGGGGCCGGGACTACCCGGCCGCCGTCACGAGGGCACGCCGTGCCCTGGCGGAGTTCCGGGTCCGCGGTGTCTCCACGAACATTTCCTTTTTGCAGGCGGTGCTGGATGACCCGGATTTCATCGCCGGGAACGTCGCGACGTCGTTCATCGACGAACGCCCCGAATTGCTCACCGCCCGCATCCCGGCGGATAGGGGCACCAAGCTCCTGACCTGGCTCGCGGACGTTACCGTCAACCAGCCCAACGGGCCCCGCCCCGCCCACCTGGACCCCCGGGAGAAACTGCCCGCACTCCCTGAAGCCGACACTGATGAGCAGCGTGAGAAGCCGCTGGTGGGGAGCCGCCAGCGATTGCTGGAGCTCGGGCCCGAGGGTTTCGCCCGCCACCTGAGGGAGCAGACGGCTGTGGCGGTGACGGATACGACGTTCCGGGACGCCCACCAGTCGCTGCTGGCCACAAGGGTCCGGACCCGGGACCTGACCGCCGCCGGGGCGGCGGTGTCGGCGTTGACGCCGGGACTGCTCTCGGTGGAGGCCTGGGGTGGTGCGACCTACGACGTTGCGCTGAGGTTCCTGGGGGAGGATCCGTGGGAGCGCCTGGACGCCCTGCGCCGCCAGATCCCGGACATCTGCCTGCAGATGCTGCTGCGGGGCAGGAACACCGTCGGCTACACCCCCTACCCCGAAGCCGTCACGACCGCATTCGTGCAGGAAGCGGCGGCGTCGGGGATCGACATCTTCCGGATCTTCGACGCCCTGAACGACGTGTCGCAGATGGAACCGGCGATCCGCGCGGTCCGGGCCACCGGGACAGCGGTCGCCGAAGTGGCCCTGTGCTACACGGCGGACATGCTCGATCCCGCCGAGGAGCTCTACACCCTGGACTACTACCTGGAGCTGGCGCAGCGGATCGTGGACGCCGGCGCGCACATCCTGGCGATCAAGGACATGGCCGGGCTGCTGCGCCCCGCCGCCGCCGCGCAGCTGGTCACCGCCCTGCGGGAGCGCTTCGAGGTGCCGGTGCACCTGCACACCCATGACACCGCCGGTGGCCAGCTCGCCACCCTGCTGGCCGCGGTGGACGCCGGGGTGGACGCCGTCGATGTCGCCAGCGCGCCGCTGGCCGGGACCACCAGCCAGCCCTCGGCCTCGGCCCTGGTCGCGGCCCTGGCCCACACACCGAGGGACACCGGCCTGGACCTGGGGGCTGTGTGCGCGCTGGAACCGTACTGGGAGGCCGTGCGGCGGATGTATGCCCCGTTCGAATCCGGGCTGCCCGGCCCCACGGGCAGGGTCTACCGGCACGAGATCCCCGGGGGCCAGCTCTCGAACCTGAAGCAGCAGGCCATCGCCCTCGGGCTCGGGGAACGCTTCGAGGCCATCGAGGACATGTACACGGCCGCGGACCGGATCCTGGGACGGCTGGTGAAGGTCACCCCGTCCTCCAAGGTCGTCGGCGACCTGGCCCTGGCCCTCGTCGGCTCCAACGCCGACCCCCAGGAGTTCCAGGAGAATCCGCAGGCCTACGACATCCCGGACTCGGTCATCGGGTTCCTCAACGGGGACCTCGGCAACCCGCCCGGCGGCTGGCCCGAACCGTTCCGGACCAAGGCGCTCAAGGGTCGGGAGGTCAAACCCCGCGACGCGGAGATCACCGCCGAGGACGAGAAGAAGCTCGCCGGGACGTCCAAAGAACGCCGGACAGCGCTGAACACGCTCCTGTTCGCCGGCCCGGCGAAGGAGTTCTCCGCGACCCGGGACACGTACGGGGACGTGTCCCTGCTGGGGACCGCGGACTACCTCTACGGACTGCAGGCCGGCACCGAGCACGTCATCGAACTCGAGAAGGGCGTCCGGCTCATCGCGACCCTCGAAGCCGTGTCCGAACCCGACGAGAAGGGCATGCGGACCGTGATGTGCACCCTCAACGGGCAGATGCGACCGGTGACCGTCCGGGACAGGGCCGTCACCAGTGACGTGAAGACCGCCGAGAAGGCCGACCCCGGCACCCCCGGCCACATCCCGGCACCCTTCGCCGGATCCGTCACCATCAGCCTCACCGAAGGAACCCGTGTCACCGCCGGGGACACCGTCGCCACCATCGAAGCCATGAAAATGGAAGCCAACATCACCACCCCCATCACCGGCACCATCGCCCGCACCTCCCACACCGGCGTCCAACCAGCCCAGGGAGGCGACCTCCTCCTCGTCATCACCCCCGCCTGACGGCGGCCTGCCGCGCCCGCCCTTCGCCGCCGATTCTGCGACAGGGCGGGCGCGGCTAGACTGCGTCCTGTGACCCACTACGACCTCGCAATCATCGGCTCCGGCTCAGGGAATACGCTCATCTCGCCCGCGTGGGATGACCGGAAGGTGGTCCTTGTCGAGGGCGGTACCTTCGGCGGCACCTGCCTCAACGTGGGGTGCATCCCGACGAAGATGTACGTGTACCCGGCGCAGCTGGCCTCGGCGCCTGCGGAAGCATCGGGACTCGGTGTGGACCTCACCCTCGATGGCGTGCGCTGGAGGGACATCCGGGACAGGATCTTCACCCGGATCGATGCCATCTCGAGTGGCGGGAGGGACTACCGCGCGGACGAGCTCGAGAACGTGACCCTGGTCGAGGAGTATGTGCGGCTGACGGGGGAGAAGTCGTTCGAGACCTCCTCGGGCGACGTCATCACCGCGGACCAGCTGGTCATCGCGGCGGGTTCGCGGGCGGTCCTGCCCGAGATCCCCGGCATCTCCTTGCCTCAGGTCCACACCTCGGACACCGTGATGCGCCTGGACGAACTACCCCGCCGCCTGCTGATCGTCGGCGGCGGATACGTCTCGGCGGAGTTCGCCCACGTGTTCGGCGCCTTCGGGACCGATGTCACCATCGCCGTCCGCTCCGGCGGCATGCTCCGGCATCTCGACGAGACCGTGTCCGACGCGTTCACACGCCAGGCCGCTCACCAGTGGGACCTCCGGCTCGACACCGACGTCACGCAGATCGTCGCGAACGACGACGGCAGCGTGACGGCTCGCCTCAACGGGCCTGCCGGTCCGACGGAGATCGAGGTCGACGTCGTCCTCATGGCCGTCGGGCGCACGCCCAACACGGACACAATCGGGGCAGCGGAGGCCGGCCTGGACCTGCACGACGACGGTCGCCTGGCCGTGGATGCGTACCAGCGCGTCCTCCGCCACGGGGAGCCTGTCGAGGGGCTGTGGGCGCTCGGCGACGTGAGCAGCGCGCACCAGCTGAAGCATGTGGCGAACCACGAGGCGAAGGTCGTCGCGCACAACCTGCTGCACCCCGGCGCCCTCCGGGCCAGCGACCACCGCTTCGTGCCCGCGGCGGTGTTCTCGCACCCGCAGGCAGCCTCCGTCGGCATGACGGAGGAGGAGGCCCTCGCCCATGCCGAGACGTCAGGAACCCGGATCGTCACGGCCGTCCAGCACTACGGCTCGACGGCGTACGGGTGGGCGATGGAGGACACGCAGGGCTTTGCCAAGCTCATCGCCGAGCAGTCGACAGGGCGCATCCTCGGCGCGCACATCCTCGGCCATGAGGCCTCGATGATCATCCAGCCCCTCATCCAGGCCATGTCCTTCGGCCTCGACGCGCACACCATGGCGCGGGGCCAGTACTGGATTCACCCGGCACTCACCGAGGTGGTCGAGAACGCGCTGTTGTCCCTTCGGACCGGCTGACTCCTCCTGTGCATCGCCGCGGGAGGAGCCGACCGGGGGTTCCCTAGACCTTGGCGGTCGCGTAGATCGACTCGACGATGTCCGAGTAGTCCGTGAGGACCTGGGCGCGCTTGATCTTGAGGGACGGGGTCAGGTGCCCGGTCGCCTCGGTGAAGTCGGTCGGGACGATCCGGAACACCTTGATGGCTTCCGCGCGGGACACCGTCGTATTGGCGCTGTCCACGAGGTGCTGGATCTCGGCGAGGACCGTCGGATGCGCGGCGGCTTCGGCCGTCGTGGTCCCGGCCGGCAGGTGGTGCCGCTCGAGCCAGCCGGGCAGCGCCTCCTCGTCGAGCGTGATGAGCGCCGAGATGAAGGGGCGCTGGTCGCCTAGCACGACGCACTGGGACACCAGCGCGTTCGATCGGATGGCGTCCTCCAGCATTGCAGGGATGACGTTCTTCCCGCTGGCCGTCACGATGATCTCCTTCTTGCGGCCCGTGATGCGGAGGAATCCCTCGTCGTCCAGCTCGCCGATGTCGCCGGTCCGGAACCACCCGTCGACGAAGGTCTCGTCGGTGAGCTCCGGACGGTTGAAGTAGCCCTTCATGACACAGACGCCCTTGGCGAGGATCTCGCCGTCGTCCGCGATCTTCACGGCATTGCCGGGGAGCGGAGCGCCCACCGTGCCGATCCTGACGCGCTTCGGGGTGTTCACCGTGATGGGGGCGGTCGTCTCCGTCAGCCCGTAGCCTTCGAGCACCAGAAGGCCGATACCGTGGAAGAAGTGGCCGAGCCTGTCTCCCAGGGGTGCGCCGCCCGACACCGCGTACTGCACGCGCCCGCCCATGGCGGTGCGGATCTTGCCGTAGAGCAGCCGGTCGAAGACGGCATGCTTCACTCGAAGGCCCAGCGGGATCCTGCCGGCCTGCTCGGCTTTCGACCAGGCGATGGCGACGTCGGCCCCTGCGTGGAAGATCCTGCCCTTGCCGCCGTCCTCGGCCTTCAGCATCGAGTTGTTGTACACCTTCTCGAAGACGCGCGGCACGGCCAGGATGAACGTCGGCTGGTAGCTCTGGAGGTCCGGGAGCAGGTTCTTGACGTCAGGGGTGTGGGCGACGGTGGCGCCGGCCGCGACGCACAGCACGGAGATGAACCGCGCGAAGACGTGTGCCAGGGGCAGGAACATGATCGTCTGCGCACCCTCGTGTGCCACTTCGGGAAGGGCGGCAGCGGCGTTCTCGGAGAGCTCCACGAAGTTTCCGTGCGTCAGCTCGCAGCCCTTCGGTTTTCCGGTGGTGCCGGAGGTGTAGATGATGGTCGCGACGTCGTCGAGCCCGGCGTAGGCACGGCGGTCGGAGAGGGTCTGCTCGTCGGTCCCGGCCCCCGCGGTCCGCAGCGTGTCGAGCCCGTCGCCGTCGAACTGCCAGACGTGCTGCAGGGACCCGATGGTCCCCAGCGCCACCGCCTGGCGGACCACGTCCTCGTGGCGGGCGGATTCGACGAAGGCGCCGACGGCCCCGGAATCACTGAGGATCCATGCGACCTGCGCGGGAGAGGAGGTCTCGTAGACCGGAACCGAGACGGCGCCTGCGAACCAGATGGCGAAGTCGGCCAGCGACCACTCGTACCGTGTGCGGGCCATGATTGCCACGCGGTCGCCCGGCTGCACGCCCGACGCGATCAGGCCCTTCGCGACGTCCTCGACCTGCCGGCGGAACTCCGTGGCCGGAATGTCCTTCCACTCGCCCGATGTGTCCTGGACGGCGAACAGCGCCGGATTGGAGGGCTTCGCCGCCTGCCGGACCACCAGGTCCGTCGTATTGGTCTGGCGGGGGACGTCCACGAGGACGGGAACGCTGATATCGCGCACGATAACTCCTTTGGTATCACCTTGACCGTGGGGTCGCTTCAGCCTATAGGGTTACCCGCCCGAATTACTGTCCAGTACTGTACGAATCGGTAACGGCGGCGCGTCATCGCGCAGCACACGACGACGGAAGGACCGCATGCCGATCATGCCTGAGCCGGCCGGCCCCCATGCCCGTCGGTTGCGGACCGAATCCGGTCCCGCGTGGCGCGGCAACGGCCCGCTGACCGCGCGGGCGACGCGCAGCACCTTCCCCAATCCTGCACGGCGCGGCCTCTCGGTCGGCGTCGACATCGGCGGGACGAAGGTCGCGGCGGGCGTGGTCGACGTCCACGGGCAGATCCTCGCCGAAGCACGCCGTGCGACCCCGGGCCAGGACCCGCGCGCGGTCGAATCCGTGATCACGGAACTCGTCCGGGAACTGTCCGCGGACTACAGGATCCGCTCGATCGGCATCGGAGCGGCCGGGTGGATGGACCTGTCCAACAGCACCGTCCTGTTCAGCCCGCACCTCGCGTGGCGCAACGAGCCGCTGCGGAGGAACCTCGAGAAACTGCTCCGGCGGCGCGTCACAGTGGTGAACGACGCCGACGCCGCCGCCTGGGCCGAGTGGCGGTTCGGCGCGGGCCGCGGGGAATCGCGCCTCGTCTGCGTCACCCTCGGCACGGGCATCGGGGGTGCGATGATCCTGGGCGGGCGCGTGGAGCGCGGCCGGCATGGCGTCGCGGGGGAGTTCGGGCACCAGATCATCGTGCCCCAGGGCCACCGCTGTGAGTGCGGCAACCGCGGGTGCTGGGAGCAGTACGCCTCGGGAAACGCGCTGGGACGCGAGGCGCGGGAACTTGCCGCAGCGAAGTCCCCGGTGGCCCAGGCGATCATCGCGGCAGCTCCGGGTGACGGCGCGGCCATCACGGGCGCGCTCGTGACCCGCCTCGCGATGGAGGGCGACCCGGCGTCGCGCGAGCTGGTCGACGACGTCGGACAGTGGCTGGGACTGGGGCTGGCCAACCTAGCGGCTGCCCTGGACCCGGGGACGTTCGTCATCGGAGGCGGACTGAGCGCGGCCGGCGACCTGCTGCTCGAGCCCGCCCGGCGGGCTTTCGGAAGGAACCTGACGGGCCGCGGTTTCCGCCCGGCCGCACGCATCGAACGCGCGGCCCTGGGACCCGAAGCCGGACTCATCGGGGCGGCGGACCTGTCCCGCCTGCTCTCCCGCAGCGGAACCTGACGGCCGCCGGCCCGCGAGGGGCAGCGCTAGACTTCCGCGCCGTCGTCCCCGATGTCGCGGTTCTTCGGCAGCTTCGTCACGAGGTAGCCGGCACCCGCGAGGAAGAGCGCCAGGACTCCGAGCGTGGCCGCCAGTGGCGCGTTCCGCCAGAACATGGCGAACAGGAGGAGCAGGATGGGCCCGCCCGCCGCGCCGATCCAGGCGAGGACCGTCAGGGGATCGCCCGAGCCGAGGGGCGGGGGCTCCTCCGGTGTGAAGCCCTCGTCGTCCTCCGGCTCGACGGGCGCGGAGTCGCGCGGCCCACTGGGGCGGAAGGGCTGGTTGCGGAAGATCGCGTCGGCACGCTCGCGGTCCGTCGGCCCGCCGACGCCTGGCGCGCCGGCCTCGCCGCGCGCATCGGTCTGTTCCCGCCCGGCGCCCCCGTCCGGATCCGTCCGTTCGACCGCGGAGGAACCGGAGGCGTTCGGGGCGGGGGGATCCGCGGAGGTTCCTTCCAGGCGCGCTACGAGGTCCTGCCAGACTTCGTCATCCGTGGATTCGTTCGGTTCCTGACCTCGGGGGCCCATACTTTGCTACCTGCCGTCGCGTGCTGCGGCCCGGGTTCGGAGGGTATCCGGCCGGCGTCCTGGAAATCAGAGGGCGTGCTGATTCAATCGTGGACATCCGGCGCCCCTACGTCAACAGGCCGCTCCCCAGCCGGTCCTCCCTCCCGACTGCCGGCCTGCGGGGGTGGCTTCCGGAAGATCGCCGCCGTCGAAAGGCCTCGGCACCCTTAGAGTAGGCTTCCACAGGACAAAGCGGGCGGCATGCCGGATGCCGCACCGCCCGTGCAGGGAGGCTGGCAGCGTGTTCTATTGGGTGATGAAGAGGATCATCGTCGGTCCGATCCTCAATCTCCTCTTCCGGCCGTGGGTGAAGGGTCTCGACAACATCCCCTCGTCGGGACCGGCGGTGATCGTCAGCAACCACCTCTCCTTCTCCGATTCGATCTTCCTGCCGATCGTCGTCCCGAGGCCCGTCGTCTTCCTCGCGAAATCCGAGTACTTCACGGGCAAGGGTGTCAAGGGCAGACTGACCGCACTCTTCTTCCGGCTGTCCAACCAGTTGCCGATGGACCGCTCGGGCGGCGCGGCGTCGTCGTCCTCGCTGACGGCGGGCATGGACATCCTGAACGAGGGCGGCATCCTCGGCATCTACCCGGAGGGGACACGCAGCCCCGACGGACGCCTGTACCGCGGCAAGACGGGGGTCGCGAAACTGGTGCTGGCCACGGGCGTGCCGGTGATCCCCGTGGCGATGATCGGGACGGACAAGGTGCAGCCCATCGGCCGCCGCATCCCCAACATCCGCCGTGTCGGCATCATCATCGGTGAGCCGCTCGATTTCACCCGGTACGAGGGACTGGAGGACGACCGTTTCGTCCAGCGTTCCGTCACCGACGAGATCATGTACGAACTGATGCGCCTGTCCGGGCAGGAGTACGTCGACGCCTACGCGAGCACGGTGAAGGAGCGTCTGGCAGCGGAGAAGGCAGCAGGCCGCAAGACGCCGAAGCCCGGAGCCGACAGCCGTCGGGCTGCCGTGCGCATCTCGCCCGACCCCGCCGGTCCGGCACCGGGCACTGTCACGGAGATCGGCCGGGCCGTTCCGGCGGACAAGGCGACGGACGACGGGGAAGCCGGAACCGAAGCGGTGTGACGCGCGGCCGGGCGTGCCGTCCGGCTGTATGACACCGCGCTAAGCGGCGATGACAACCCGAGTCGGGGGGCCGGGCTCACAGCCAGTAGAATTTCCGTGTGACTGATTCACTAGCTCCCGTCCTTCCGCGCATCGCGGCTCCTGCCTCGTCCCCCACCGCCGGCCTCGATGCCTGGCGTTCGATGACCGCAGTCCAGCAGCCCTCGTGGCAGGACCCGGGTGTCTATACGGCGTCGGTCAAGGAACTCTCGAGCCTCCCGCCGCTGGTCTTCGCCGGTGAAGTGGATGTGCTGCGTGAGCGGCTCGCGGCCGCGGCCCAGGGTAAGGCATTCCTCCTGCAGGGCGGCGACTGCGCGGAGACCTTCGACGGTGCGACCGCCGACAAGATCAGCGCCCGCGTCCGCACCATCCTCCAGATGGCCGTCGTCCTCACCTACGGTGCCTCGCTGCCCGTCATCAAGATGGGGCGCATGGCCGGCCAGTTCGCCAAACCCCGTTCGTCCAACGACGAGACGCGCGACGGCGTCACGCTTCCCGCGTACCGCGGCGACATGGTCAACGGCTACGACTTCACGCCCGAGACCCGCGGACACGATGCTGCCCGGATGGTGAAGGCCTACCACACCTCCGCATCGACCCTGAACCTCATTCGTGCGTTCACGCAGGGCGGGTTCGCGGACCTGCGGCTGGTCCACCACTGGAACAAGGGGTTCATGGCCAATCCCGCGCACTCCCGCTACGAATCGCTGGCGCGGGAGATCGACCGCGCGGTGCGGTTCATGGACGCGTGCGGAGCGGACTTCGAGGCCCTGAAGCGCGTGGAGTTCTTCGCCAGCCACGAGGCACTGCTCCTCGACTACGAACGCGCCCTGACCCGCATCGACTCGCGCACCTCCCTGCCGTACGACACCTCCGCCCACTTCCTGTGGATCGGGGAGCGGACACGGGACATCGACGGCGCCCACGTGGACTTCCTGTCACGCGTGCGGAACCCGATCGGCGTCAAGCTCGGGCCGTCCACGTCGGGCGATGATGCGCTCGCCCTGATCGACAAGCTCGATCCGAACCGCGAGCCCGGCCGGCTCACGTTCATCACGCGCATGGGCGCCCAGAACATCCGCGAGAAGCTGCCCAAGCTCGTCGAGCGTGTGACCGGCTCGGGTGCCCAGGTCCTCTGGGTCACCGACCCGATGCACGGCAACACCGTGACCTCGCCCAACGGGTACAAGACACGCAACTTCGACGACGTCATCGACGAGGTGCGCGGCTTCTTCGAGGTGCACAACTCACTGGGGACCTTCCCCGGTGGCCTGCACGTGGAGATGACGGGCGACGACGTGGCCGAGTGCCTCGGTGGGTCCGATCCGATCGACCAGGACGCGTTCATCGAGCGTTACGAGTCGGTCTGCGATCCCCGCCTCAACCACATGCAGTCGCTCGAGATGGCGTTCCTCGTTGCAGGAGCGCTGTCCAAGCGCTGACCCACCCGTTCCCGTTCCCGCAGTGCACCGAAGGCGGCTACCCCTGGTAGCCGCCTTCGGTGTCCCGGGTGGGAGAGGAGTCCGGGTCAGGTGACAGTGATGCGGATCGTCGTACCCTCTGGCTGGTCGCCCGTGGGACCCTGCCCGGCCACGAGGCCGAGGACGGCGCTGCCGAAGGTGTAGTCCACCTGCACGGTGAAGCCGGCAGCTTCCAGAGCCGCGATGGCCCGGCCCTCGGGAAGCGAGAAGACGCTGGGGACCCGCACCATGCGCGGCCCCCTGGACAGCGTCAGGGTGATGCGCGTTCCCCGCTGCACCTCGCCCGAGGGAGTCCGGCCGAGGACCGCGCCCGCGGGCACGGTGCGGCTGTACTCTGCGGCGTCGTTCACGACCGCCTCAAGCCCCGCTTGCTCTACCGCCGCGACGGCGTCCTGCTCGGTCAGGCCCGTGACGTCCGGGACGGCGACCGGCTCCGGGCCGAGGGAGACGACCAGGTCGACGGCGGAGCCGCGGTGCCGCTCGGCGCCCTGCTCGGGTACCTGCCGGGAGACCATCCCCGCAGCCACCGACTCGTCGTAGTGCTCCTCGATGGTTCCCACCGCGAGGCCGGCAGCGCCCAGTTCAGCAGCCGCCTGCACCTGCGTCCTGCCGAGCAGGTCGGGAACCCGGAACAGTTCGGGCCCCTTCGAGACGATCAGTTCGACCCGCTCGAACCGTCGCACCTCGGAGGAAGCGGCGGGGTCGGTGCCGATCACCAGGCCCGGCAGCACGTCCTCGTCGAAGGCCTCCTCGGTGGACAGCGACGTGATCCCTTGCCCGTCCAGTGCGGCCCGTGCCTCCACGAGCGGGACATCAGCGACGTCCGGCAGCGAGACCACACCCCCCGGGCCGGCCCCGAAGAACCAGCCGGCCGCGGCGGCGAGGCCCGCGAGGAGCACCAGCAGGACCACGAGCAGCCGCACCGAGCGCCGGGCAGCACGGCCGTGCAGGGTCTTCTGCGGTCGTTGGGCCTGCCGTGCCTGCTCCCTCCTGGACGGCGGGCGGACAGTGCTCCCTTTCCGGTCGCCGGATGGACGGGCAACGGTGGATCCGGCGTAGCCATCACGGTGCTGTACGTCGCCCGGGCCGTCCTCGTCGAAGCCGTCCTCGTCGGGGCCCTCTTCGTCGAGGACCTCCTCGACACCGCCACCGAGGCGCGCCCCCTGGACAGCCCGGTACGGGAACGCCCTGACCGGCGCGGTCGGATCGGATGCTGCGGGCGGCGAGGATGGCACCGGTGGCACTGCCGGCACCGCGCTGATCACCCTCGTGGCGTTGGAGTCCCGGCGGATGACACTCGTGGCGTTGTCCTGGTGCAGTGCGCGCGGCAGCACGTCCGTCGACCCCGACGGGGAGGCAGCTTCCCCGTCACCTTCGAGGTCCACCCTGGAGAGCGCCTCGGTCCGCCCGTCGTCCGCGAGCCGCGGAATCACTGTCGCCGTGAGCTGGTCCTGGTGGAGTGCCGGGGAGGGGGCGTCTGCGGGCGCGAAGTCGAGTTCCTCGTCGGTCAGGGTCTGCCGGATGTGCCGCAGTTCACCGAGCAGGGCCGAGCCGTCCACCGGCCGGTCCTCCGGGTCCCGCGAGGTGCACCACTGCACGAGTTCATCGATGTCCGGTGCCAGCCCGGGGAGCAGCACGGACGGAGCCGGCACCTCCGACTGCGCGTGCTGGATCGCCACCTGGATGGGTGTCTCGCCCGTGAAGGGCTGGTGACCCGTCAGGAGTTCGAAGAGCAGGACGCCCGTCGAGTAGATGTCGCTCTGGGCTTCCGCCGGCCTGCCGAGCACCAACTCGGGGGAGAGGTAGGCCACCGTGCCGACGAGGGTCGCGGTTCCGCTGGTGGCCGACACCGCGCGTGCGAGGCCGAAGTCGGCGATCTTCACCTGCCCGCTGTCGGACAGGAGGACGTTCTCCGGTTTCACGTCGCGGTGGATCAGCCCGGCCTCGTGTGCTGCTGCCAGCCCTTCGACGACGGCATCGAGCAGGTCCAGCGCATGGCGGGGTGTAAGGCGGCCGTGCTCGCGCAGAACATCCCGCAGCGTCCTGCCGGGGACGAACTCCATCACGAGGTAGGCGACTGCCTGACCGCCGATGGTGTCGACGCCCTGGTCGAGGACTCCGACGACACGGGGATGGGACAGGCGCGCAGCGGATTTGGCTTCCTGCTCGAAGCGGTCGACGAAGCCCGGCTCTTCCGCGAGGTGCGGATACAGGACCTTGAGCGCGACGCGGCGGTCCAGCCGGCGGTCCGTCGCCAGGTAGACGGTGGACATGCCGCCACGGGCCAACCGCGACTGGACGACGTATCGCCCGTCGACGGTCGCGCCCTCGAGCGGGTCCTTCCGTTGCTGGTGCACCATCCGATACTAAGCGCGTGCAGCAGGAGGGAGCGGGACCACCACGCGACCCCGCCCCCGTACCGTCCTCGTATCGAACTCGTGCCGCCCTCGTACCCGGTTGGACCCGTCCCTCTCGGGAACGACCGGGCCTGGAGGTCCTGGTCCTACCGGAAGTTCTTCTGGTGGGCCTTGATGGAAGCGACGTACTGCTTGGTGTCCTCGAACATGCCCCGGGTCTGCACCGAGTACTGGCCCTGGTAGTACGAGGCGATGGCGATGTCCAGCGACGGGCTGGTGCGGACGAGCGAACGGATGATCGCGATGCCCGCCGTCGCGTTGTCGTAGGGATCCAGCAGGTTCAGCTTGCGGCCGACGAGGTCGCTCGCCCACTGGCCGGAGGAGGGGATGACCTGCATCGTGCCGATGGCGTTCGCGGGCGAGACCGCTCGCTGGTTGAAGCTGGATTCCTGGAACGCGAATGCGAGGGCGAGGCTGGGATCGACGCCCATGGAGCGCGCGGTGTCGGCGACGATCTGCTGCATCTGCGCGGGCGACGGCGCGGGGAGTGAGTTGAGCAGTGCCTTGTTGGCGTTCGCGTCGGCGACGACCCGATCCGGGTACGTGTAGCCGAGGAAGGTCGAGGGGACAAGATCGGAGGGAGCGGGCGCCGGAGCGGGAGCCGCTGTGGTGTCCTTGCCCGGGAGGGTGAGTTTCTGCCCGGGATAGATGACCGTGGCCGTCGTCATCCTGTTGGCGGACAGCAGGGCGGAGAGGCTGACGCCGTTGCGGGAGGCGATGGCACCGAGCGTGTCACCGGCCTTCACCGTGTAGGAGCCGGTGGCGGGTGCGGGTGCTGGCTGGGGCGCCTTCGGCGGCGTCGACTGGGTCGTGACGGCAGTGAGCTTGAGCTTCTGGCCCGGGTAGATGGTCGAGGTGAGCGAGAGGTTGTTGGCCGTGAGGACGCTCTGCAGGCTGACGCCGTTGCGGGAGGCGATGGCACCCAGGGTGTCACCGGCCTTGACCGTATAGGTGCCGACAGCAGGCGCAGGCGCAGGCGCCGGCTTGACGGGTGCGGGGGCCGGCGTGACGGGTGCGGGAGCCGGGGTCGCGCCCGAGAGGCGGATCTTCTGCCCGGGGTAGATGGTCGAGGTGAGCGAGAGGTTGTTGGCCGTGAGGACGCTCTGCAGGCTGACGCCGTTGCGGGCTGCGATGGCACCGAGGGTGTCACCGGCCTTCACGACGTAGGTCGCTTCGGACCGGGGAGCGGCGGGGGCGGGAGCCGGTGTGGCCGCAGGCGCGCTGCCCGTCAGCCGGATCTTCCGGCCGGGGTAGATGATGGTGCGCGCGTCCATGGCATTGAGCTTGAGGACGGCGTCCGTCGACAGGCCGTAGCGCTTGGCGATCGCCCCGATCGTGTCACCCGGCTTGATCGTGTACTCGCTGGGGACGGTCTGCGTCGCGATGGCGATGTTCCGTGCCGGTAGCTGGCTGGCGACGAGGGCGGCAGGCACGACTGCGCGCGAGGGAAGCGTCGCCGCCGTTGCTGCGAAGTGCCGGGTAGAGGACGTCTGCGGCGCGGGAGCTGCCGACGCCGGTTGGGCGAGGGCGACGGAAGAGAGAATCACCGCCGGCAGGGCGGCGGTGGTCACGGCGACGTTCAGGCCGCGCGGGCGTGCGCCGGCAACCTTCCGGCGGTTCCCGTTCAGCGGTGCATTCGATCGCTGGGCAGTCATGTTTCGTTCCTCGTCTGTTGGCGGCTGAGTCCGCGCGGACGCATGTACCCGAAGAGCTGGTCGTGGCCGGGCACCTGCACGTGCTGGTGATGCTACTGAGTCCTGTGTTGATAGTGTTACTTGTGTGGCTCCTGTGAATCTACACGAAAAAGGGAGTAGCACAAGGGGTGCCGGAACTGCGGGATTCTCCCGCTCGGCGTGTCGCTCGAAGAATGCTGCGTGCAGGATGGCCCTCCGGGCCGGGCTGCACGGGCCGCGCGGCCCCTCGGGTGGAGTTGGCTCCCGGAGCATGGCACGCTTGGACGGTGACTGAACTCGAACAACTCGTCCCGGCCTGGCTCAATCTCCCGGAGGTGGCCGAGGCCCTCGATCTGCCCATCACCAAGGTGCACTCGCTCATCAGTGACCGGTCCCTGGTCAGCGTGCGGGTCGGAGAGCGCAATGTCCGCAGCGTGCCCGCCGATTTCCTGGTCGACGGTGATGTCCTGGACAGCCTGCGGGGGACCGTCGTCGTCCTCGCGGACTCCGGATACGGCGACGAGGACATCATCCGCTGGCTCTACACCGATGACGAATCCCTTCCGGGTCGTCCGATCGATGCGCTCCGCGAGGGGCGGAAGACCGAGATCCGGCGTCGCGCCCAGGCAGCCGCCTGGTAGGGAGGTCCTGCCTCGGGTGAGGCGTCGGCCGCCGTCTATGCGGTGCGGGTGACTGCCGCTTCCGCCAGGAGGTGCAGTGCGCGCCTCGACACGGCATCGATCCCGAGCCCGGCCAGTGCTGAGAACGCCTCCTCCGACTTGTCCGCGATGAGCCGCTCGGTGTGGGCCAGCGCGCCGCTCTCGATGATCAGGCCGCGCAGCATGGCGACGCCGGCGTCGTCCAAGGAGGTGTCACCCAGCATGGCATTGATCCCGGCGCGGGCCTTGCTCCCGCTGGATCCCAGGGCGCGCGCTACGAGGAAGGTGCGCTTGCCCTCGCGGAGGTCGTCTCCCGCAGGCTTGCCGGTCACCTCCGGATCGCCGAACACGCCGAGGACGTCGTCCCGCAGCTGGAACGCCTCGCCGAGCGGAAGGGCGAAGGCGGAGTAGGCCCGCAGCAGTCCGTCGTCCGCCCCGGCCAGCGCCCCGCCGAGCATGAGGGGACGCTCCATCGAGTACTTGGCGGACTTGAAGCGGAGGATGTTGAGGGCGCGCTCCTCGGCGACGGCGGGTGCCTGGTCCGGGCCGACGGCCTCCTCCAGGAGGTCGAGGTACTGTCCGGCCATCACCTCCGTCCGCATGCGGTTGAAGATCGTGCGGGCCGCACCGCCCGGGGCATCCGGGCATGACGCCGTGAACAGCTCCTCGCTGAAGGCGAGGCAGAGGTCTCCGGCCAGGATGGCCGCCGAGACACCGAAGCGCTCGGGGTCGAGGTGCCAGCCCGCGTCCGAGTGTCGGGCCGTGAACTGCCGGTGGACGCTGGGCCGTCCTCGACGTGTGTCCGACCGGTCGATGATGTCGTCATGGATCAGGGCCGCCGCCTGGAAGAACTCGAGCGCCGTTCCGGCGACGACCGGCGCCGACGCGGACGGTGATCCGCCCGCAGCCCGCCATCCCCAGTAGCACAGGAGCGCCCGCATCCTCTTGCCGCCCCTCGTCAGGGTGGCGATGCTCGAGATGAGGGGCAGGGACTCGTCGGAGATCCCTGCCAGCACCTCCCGTTGCTCCGCGAGGAAGTCCTCGATCGTCCGCGTCAGCGAGGACCGGAAGCGGTCCTGCTCGGCGGTGACGTCGTCGGGGATGGACCCGCCCGTGTCGGGGGTGGCAGGTGCGGACGGCATGGATCTCCCGGGCAGCTCGGCTGGTCGTGGTCCGTCCACTCTATCCGGCGGGCCCGGACGCCCTGCCGCTCGGCGTTCTCCGAGGACTGCGCCGCAGGCCGGGCAGGTCGGGCAGGGAGGGGAGAAGGCAGGGGACAGGCCCGGTGGCCGCGGTGTCGGTGATGCTGCGTACGATATGTGCGTGTCGAACGACGAGGGGCCGAGGGTAGCCGAACACGCGGAGTGCTCCATCCTGCACATCGACATGGACGCCTTCTTCGTCTCGGTGGAGCTCCTCGACCATCCCCACCTGCGCGGTGTGCCCGTCGTCGTCGGTTCCCCGTCGGGGCGCTCCGTCGTCCTGTCCGCGTCCTATGAAGCGCGCAGGTTCGGGGTGCGCTCCGCCATGCCGATGGCGGTCGCGATGCGGCAATGTCCCACGGCCGTCATCCTGCCGCCCCATCACGGGCGGTACTCGGAGGTATCGGGACAGGTCATGCAGATCTTCCGTTCGGTGACCCCCGAGGTGGAGCAGCTGAGCGTGGACGAGGCATTCCTCGATGTCTCCGGGTCCATCCGGCGGCTCGGCGGGCCCCGCGCCATCGGCGAGCAGGTCCGGGCCGAGATCCGGTCGTCCCTCGGCATCACGGCGAGCGTAGGAGCCGCGACCACGAAGTTCGTCGCGAAGATCGCGTCGACCCGGGCCAAGCCCGATGGCCTCCTGCTGATTCCGGGAGACCAGACGGTGGCCTATCTGCACACATTGCCTGTATCCGCGCTCTGGGGTGTCGGGGCGAAGACGCAGGAAGTGCTCGCCCGGATCGGTATCCGGACCGTCGAGGACGTCGCCCATACCCCCCTGTCCACCCTCAAGAGGCTGCTCGGGGCGTCGGGCGAGCACGTCCACCACCTCGCCTGGGGCAGGGACCCGCGGCGCGTCGTCGTGTCGCGTCCGGAGAAGAGCATCGGCGCCGAGGAGACGTTCTCCCACGACATCGATGATTCCGACGTCCTGCGGCGGGAACTGCTGAGGCTCGCCCACCGAACGGCGACCCGACTCCGGGCGTCCGGGTACCGTGCCGGGGGAGTCTCGCTGAAGCTCCGCTATGCGGACTTCTCCACGCTCACCCGGTCGAAGAGGCTCGACGAGCCGGTGGACAGTGCGAACGCCCTCTACAGTGCGGCGACAGCCCTCCTTGCAGCCTTGGGGGAGCGCCCCATGGCCGTCCGGCTGATCGGCCTGCGTGCCGAGTCCCTCGAGACCGGAGGGGACGGCTCCACGCAGCTGACCATCGACCGGCGGGACGACAACTGGAGGATCGCCGAGCGCGCCCTGGACGACGTGAACCGGAAGTTCGGGGACGCAGGGGTCGTCCCGGCGGGTCTCCTGTCGCCCCGTTCGGGCGGGCGGCAGACGGGCGGGTGGGGCGACTCCCCGGCGGGGAATCGTAGGACCGCTCCGGGGCCCGACGGGGTGAACCGCCCGGGAGTGTCATCGGCGCCGGGAGCACCGCCGGCACAGCGCAGGGACGATGGACGGAATCCGCGCCGTTGAGCCGATCGGGAGGCGAATAGCATCGGCCGGAACGGCCAATCAACCCCGCATTGTGACTTTGCACCCACCCCATAGCAAACTAGTCTTTAACCCGGTAGCCCAACTGCCGTGGAGTACGCCAATCTCTTCTCCGGAGCCCGTGGTCATCGGCCCTTCCGCCGGGAACCTGGTCAGCGTTCGAAACGTTGGTTGGGTGGAGGAACGTTGGTACCCAGATCAAGGAGGCGGTCATGGCACTCTCGGAACACGAGCAGAGGTTGCTTGATCAGCTTGAACAGCAGTTGCATGCCGACGATCCCAAGTTCGCGCACTCGATGGCCTCGGACACCCGGAAGTCGATGTCGACCCGGCGTCTCGTCATCGGATCGCTCATCACGATCGCCGGAATCCTCGTCCTTCTCGCGGGCATCGTCTACCAGAACATCTTCATCGGGGTGGTGGGCTTCCTGATCATGGGCGGCGGAGTGTATTTCGCGACCACGAAGTCCAGGCAGGTGGAGGCAGGGCAGCCGATGGGCAAGCCCTCGAAGGCCGCGTCCGGTGGCAAGACCGGATTCATGTCCAGCCTGGAGGACAAGTGGGACGAGCGGAAGCGCGACCAGACCTAGGCCGCGACCAGACCTAGACCGGGCCGGCCTCCGCCGCCTGTACTCCTGCTGACGGCACGTACTGCCGGAACGTCCAGAAAGAACCCGCTACGGCGGGTTCTTTCTGTTTGTGACGCAGCTTCGACGCAGCTTCCCTGCAGCTTCACCGCAAGTCCAGCGCAGACCCACGGCAACTCCGGAAGCTCTTCAACCGCGCCCTCCACTCTCCTCCCCGGAACCGCCCCGAACCCGGTCCGCGCCGTTGCTGGAATGGCCCCGAACGGGGGAGGAGCGACACGCGCCGCGCCACGCCAGGCTGCGTTGACCGTGGAGAGTTGTGGAGTAAAGTGGGGAATATAAGAGCAAGGCAGCACCGGGCTGGGCTTGGCGGACTCAGAACAGGCGGTCAGGGATGTTCCTCGGAACTCACACCCCCCGCCTCGACGAAAAGGGCAGGCTCATCCTTCCTGCGAAGTTCCGGGAGGAGCTGAGCGAGGGACTGGTCCTCACAAGGGGCCAGGAACGGTGCATCTACGTGTTCAGCATGAGTGAGTTCGAAAGGGTTCACGAACAGATGCGCGCGGCACCGATCTCGTCACGCCAGGCGAGGGACTACAACCGCATCTTCCTGTCAGGAGCCTCCGACGAGGTTCCCGACAAGCAGGGCAGGATCACCATCCCGCCGGCACTCAGGAGCTACGCGGGACTGGACCGGGACCTCGCGGTCATCGGTGCAGGAAGCCGCGCAGAGATCTGGGCGGCGGAGGCATGGGAAGCGTACCTCGACGAAAAGGAGGCCGCCTTCTCCGACACGGATGAGGATGCCTTCCCGGGCATCATCTGATCCAGTACGACCAGCACGACGAGCAGGACCAGCAGGGCACGGACGCAGCAACGACGACGCGGATGGGCAACGTCCCTTGGATGAGATCTCCAGCCGCCGGTGGTCGAACTCCTGGCTTCACTTCCCCGAAGCCAGGCGACGACCCTCCGGCCGGATGGGGATCTGATCTAAGAAGGCGGAGCTTCCTCCCGACAGCCTGCACACACCGAGACGATGTATGACGAGCTGTATGACGAGCTGCAGGGGAGAGAGTGCGCATGGGGGGTGACCGGCCGAAGGGTGAGCGCCACATTCCCGTCCTCCGCGAACGCTGTGTATCCCTCATCGCTCCCGCCGTCGCCTCCGCGGAAGCCGCCGGACGCCGGGCCGTTGTCGTCGATGCCACCCTCGGGATGGGCGGACACTCCGAGAGCATGCTGGAGCGTTTCCCCCAGGCCCACCTCGTCGGCATCGACCGCGACACCGAGGCCCTCGACCTCGCCGGCGAGCGGCTCGCCCCGTTCTCCGACCGTACGGACCTGGTGCACGCCGTGTACGACGAGCTGCCCGACGTCCTGGCGGACCTCGGCATCGACGGAGTCGACGGCGTCCTGTTCGACCTCGGCGTCTCGTCCCTGCAACTCGATGAGCGGGACCGCGGGTTCGCCTACTCCTACGACGCACCGCTCGACATGCGCATGGACACGAGCAGGGGAATCACCGCGGCCGAGGTCGTCAACACCTACGCTGCGGAGGACCTCCTCCGTATCATCCGGACCTGGGGCGAGGAGAAGTTCGCCGGGCGGATTGCGACGGCGATCGTGCGGGCCCGGGAGATCGAACCCCTCCGGACCACCTCCCAGCTGGTCGACGTCATCCGCGGGGTCGTGCCCGCCGCTGCGGCACGGACCGGGGGACATCCCGCGAAGCGGACCTTCCAGGCCCTGCGCATCGAGGTCAACGAGGAGCTGACCGTCCTCGAGCGCGCTGTCCCCGCTGCCATCGATTCGATCATCACCGGCGGCCGCGTCGTCGCGATGTCCTACCACTCCCTCGAGGACCGCATCGTCAAGAGCGCCTTCGCCGCAGGGACGAAGTCCTCCGCACCCGTCGGGTTCCCGGTGGAACTCGAGGAACACAAGGCCTATCTCCGTTCCCTGACGCGCGGCACCGAAGCGCCGACGGCGGCGGAGATCGAGGAGAACCCGAGGGCGGCTTCGGCCAAGCTGCGGGCAGTTGAACGAATCAAAGCAGGACCCGTCGACAGGAACACCAGATGAGCCAGGCACTGACCGTTGAGAAGCGACACGGCGCTGCGGCCTTCTCGGGGAACGGCGCTCTCGCCGTCGCCCCCGAGCGGCTCGCCGGAAGCTACGCAGGAACGTCCCCGAAACCCCGGACCCCGCTGTCCGTCGTGCCTGCGCGCCCGGCCCGACGCAGGGTGCCCTTCGCGGTCTTCAGCCTGCTCGTGCTGGCTGCAGCGCTGGCGGCCGTCCTCATGCTCAACATCTCCGTCTCGGGCACCCAGTACGAACTGGTGCAGCTCCGGAACCAGCAGGTTGCCCTGAGCCAGCAGAACGAGGCCCTGGTCCTCGAGATCGAGGGCAAGGAAGCGCCGCAGAACCTGGCGGCCGCGGCCACGAAACTCGGCATGGTCTCCTCCCCGACCTTCGGAACCATCGAGCTGGATTCGAAGAAGGTGACGGGCACCCCGGAACCTGCGACGGAAAGTCCCAAGCCTGAAGTACTGATCGCCGCTCCGAAGCTCGTCACCGAGCAGCCCGCCCCGGTGGCCGTCGAGGCACCTCCGGTCGAAACGCCCGAGGAGCCGGCACCTGCAAGCGCGGAGAACGAAGGCGACGCCGGCCTGTCCGGTGACATCGCAGTGGACCCTGAGATCGCGGCGGACCTCGATGTCACAACGGACAGCTCGGCCTCGGGAACCATCCCGGGTCCCCAGCAGCTCGGCTCGGACCGGTAGCAGGCACACCCGCCGCTCTCCGCCCTGCACGTACTGATCGACAAGGATTCCTCCGTGACCCCTGCACGCACCGGCAGCCCTGACAGCCTGCGCCTGGCCCTCGGCTCGACCCGGCTCCGCGTGGGGCTGGCCTTCGTCCTCGTGCTCCTCCTGGTCCTCGGCGTGCGCCTGTTCCAGCTGCAGGCGCTCGACCTCAACGGGATGGCGCAGGCGGGCTTGTCCAAACGGCTCACCAGCACGGCCGTGCAGCCGATCCGCGGGTCGATCGTCGACATGAACGGCAAGTACTTCGCCCGAAGTGTCGAGCGCTACGACATCGTCGTGGACCAGCGCCTGAGCGCCGTCGAGGAATTCGACCGCAGCGTCCCTGATAAGGACGAGCGCGAGACGGACATCCCGATCGACCAGGGCTTCGCCGAGCTCTCGGCCGTCCTCGGGATCGACGCGGAGACCCTCAAGGGCTCGATCATGGGCGACAAGAGCTTCAACTACGTGGCGAAGTCGGTGACCCCCGAGGTCAAGGACCGCGCCCTGGCCGTCGGCATCCCCGGCGTCTACGCCGACAAGACCAGTGTGCGTACCTATCCGGCCGGCCCGGTCGCGGGGTCCATCATCGGGTATGTCGGCGCGGACGGGGCGCCCCGGTCCGGGCTCGAGGTCTCCCTCGACGACGAGCTCACGGGAGAGGCCGGCAGCCGCACCTTCGAGATCGGCGGTGACGGCATCCGCATCCCCTACGCGACCAACGAGGACGTGCCGGCCGTGGACGGCGAGAGCGTGCGCCTCACGATCGACCAGGACCTGCAGTGGTTCGCGCAGCAGACCATCGCCTCCCAGGTGAAGGACTACAACGCCGAATGGGGCAACATCGTCGTCGTCGAGACGGAGACCGGCGCGATCCGGGCGATGGCGGAGTCGACGACGCTCGACCCGAACGATCCCGAGGCGACACCCGCCGACAAGCGCAGTCCGAACTCCGTCAGCGCCTCCTTCGAGCCCGGCTCCACGACGAAGGTCATCACCATGGCGGCAGCCCTCGAGGAGGGACTCATCGAGCCGACGTCCAAGTTCGTCCTCGAGAACCGCTACACGGTGGGCGACCAGACGTTCAAGGACGCGTGGGAGCACGGGACGGAGAAGCGGACGGCCGCCGGCATTCTGGCGAAGTCCATGAACACCGGAACGGTGCAGATCGGCCAGAAGCTGACCAAGCAGGAGCGCTACGACTGGCTCAAGAAGTTCGGGATCGGCGAGCCGCTCGGGACAGGGCTCGGCGAGGAGAACCAGGGCCTGCTGACCACTCCGGACAGCTGGGACGACCGCCAGCAGTACACGGTCCTCTTCGGGCAGGGCCTCACGCAGACCGCCCTCCACACCGCGATGGTCTATCAGACGATCGCGAACGACGGCGTGCGCCTCCAGCCGCGCCTGATTGACGCCTACATCGATCCCGACGGCACCGAGCACAAGGTGCCCGAGGCGGAGGGCACGAGGGTCGTGTCCGAGGAGACCGCGGCCGAGACGCGGAAGATGCTCGAGACGGTCACCGAGGAGGGCTCCGGCAAGTCCGGCGAGCTCGAGCAGTACCGGGTCGGTTCGAAGACCGGCACGGCCGAGGCCCCCGGCGCCACCGGCGGCTACGACGGCTACACTCTGTCCTATGCCGGGATCGCGCCGATCGAGGATCCCAAGTACGTCGTGGTGATCACGCTCCAGCGTCCCCAGGGCGACCTGTACTACCTGATTCCAGGTTTGTCCTTCCAGAAGGTCATGAAGCAGGTCCTCAACTCGAACAACGTTCCGGCCTCGACGACGAAGCCGGACATCTATCCGGTCGAATACTGACCCGGAGGCCACAGCACCGTGCAACTCAACACCTCGCAGGGGGGCACTGCTTCCCTGATGCGGCCGCGCGCCCCGCACCCGGTCGAACTCTCGGCTGCCCTCGCCGCCGCCGGCGTGCAGGGGGCTCCGTCGGCACAGGCCGGACTTCCCACCGTCACCGGCATCACCCTCGACTCGCGCTCGGTCCTCCCGGGCGACGTCTATGCGGCCCTGCCCGGCGCGACGCGGCACGGCGCCGAGTTCGCGGTGCAGGCCGTCCGGGCGGGGGCACTCGCGATCCTGACCGACGAGTCGGGCGCGCGCATCGTGGCCGACGCGGCCCGTGAAGGCGCCGACGACCTGAGGATGCCGCCGGTCGTCGTCGTCCCCGATCCCCGGCACGCCGTGGGACCGCTCGCCCGCGAGATCTTCTCCGGCGGCCGGGACGACCGGGCAGATGCTCCTCCGGCCCTGTTCGGCATCACCGGAACGAACGGGAAGACCACCTCCACCTATTTCCTCAACGCACTCCTCGAAGCGCTCGGCAGGTCCACCGGACTCATCGGCACCATCGAGATCCGGGCCGGTGCGGACGCCATTCCCAGCGCCCTCACCACCCCGGAGTCGCCGCAGGTGCACTCCCTCCTCGCACTGATGCGGGAGCGGGGCCTCGACGCGGCGTCCATGGAGGTCTCCTCGCACGCACTGGAGTTCGGACGCGTCGACGGCGTGCGCTTCGACGTCGCCGGCTTCACCAACCTCACGCAGGACCACCTGGACCTGCACGGCACCATGGAGGACTACTTCGCCGTCAAGGCCACGCTCTTCACGGGCGAGCGCTGCCGCCGGGCCGTGGTGCTGGTCGACGACGTGTGGGGCCGCAGGCTCGCGGACGCGGCCGACGTGCCCGTCCTGAGGCTGAGGACCGACCCCGGAGAGGACGGGGGAGGGCCGGCAGCGGACTGGACGGTGACCGGCGTCGGACCGAGCGGCCTCGGCCACGCGTTCGTCCTGGCGGGGCGCTCGGGGGAACACCTCCGCGTCCGCACCGGCCTGCCCGGGATGTTCAACATCTCCAATGCGGCCCTCGCGACGGTCATGGTCCTCGCGTCGGGCGTCCCGGTGGAGGACGTCCAGCGTGCGCTGGATGCGCATGATCCGTTCACCACGGAAGTGCCCGGACGCATGCAGCTCATCGGCGAGAACCCCGCGGCGATCGTCGACTTCGCGCACAACCCCGACGCGCTCGAGCGGACCCTCGCCTCGGTACGCCGCCCGGGCGGCCGGGTCATCTCCGTATTCGGAGCCACCGGCCAGCGTGATGAATCGAAGCGCCCCATCATGGGCGCCGTCGGCGCGCGGCTCTCGGACATCCTGATCGTCACGGATGACGACCCGCACGACGAGGACGACGCCGTCATCCGCGCCGCCGTCCGGGCGGGCGCGGAAGCAGCAGTGCGGGAGGAAGGGATCGACTGCGAGGTGCTGGAGGTCTTCCCCCGCGCCGATGCCATCGACCGTGCCGTCGCCCTCGCGACCCCCTCGGACACCGTCATCATCGCCGGGCGCGGCCACGAGGTGTGGCAGGAAGTGAAGGGCGTGAACCTGTCCCTCGACGACCGCGTCGAATTGCGGTCCGCGTTGACAAGGCACGGATTCTCTGTGCTTTCCACCTCCGGGATAGAGTCCTGAACCGTCATGATTGAATTCAGCGCAGCCGAGATCGCGGCACTCACGGGCGGGATCCTGGTGGGAGCCGGAGCCACCTCCATCACCGTCACCTCCGCAGCCACTGATTCCCGGGAGTGCGTGCCCGGGTCCCTGTTCGTCGCCAAGCCCGGCGAGGAGTCCGACGGGCACCTCTTTCTCGGAGCGGCCTTCGAACGCGGCGCCGTCCTGGCGCTGGCCGAACGCGAGGTCCCCCGGCCCGACGGGACGCCGTTCGCCGCCGTCGTCGTGCCCGACGCCGTCCTCGCGATGGGCGAGCTGGCAGCCGAGACGGTCCGCCGGCTCCGCAGGAACGGAGAAGTGACCGTCGTCGGCATCACCGGCTCGGCGGGGAAGACCACCACCAAGGACCTGCTCGCGGGCATCCTGTCGGCCGAGGGGCCGACGGTCGCGCCGCGCGGCTCCTACAACGGCGAGGTCGGGGTTCCCCTGACCGTCTTCGAGGCGGGGTGGGACACGCGGTACCTCGTCATCGAGATGGGTGCCACCAAGCCGGGGCACATCGCGTACCTCGCCTCGCTCGTCCAGCCCGACATCGGTGTCGTGCTCGGCGTCGGATCGGCGCACGCGGGCGAGTTCGGCGGGGTCGAGAACATCGCCCGGGCCAAGGGCGAACTGTTCGAGGCCCTCGCACCGTCCGGCACGGCGGTGATCAACGCGGACGACGAGCGCGTCCTCGCGATGCAGGGGCGTACGCGTGCGAGGACCGCGTTCTTCACGTCGTCCGACGACTTCACGGCGGACGCTGACGTCGTCCGGGCACGCAACAGCACCACGACCGCCGACGGCAACCCCTCCTTCCTGCTGGTCTTTCCCGACGGCAGCGAGCACGACGTCGTCTCGCCGCTCCTCGGCCTGCACCACACGGCGAACCTGCTCGCGGCGGCGACCGTCGCCTACGAGCTCGGCTGCGCCCCGGAGCGCATCGCGTCGAGCCTCCGGGCGCAGTCGGCGGCGAGCCGCTGGCGCATGGAGCGCACCGAGCGCCCCAACGGCGTGACCGTGATCAACGACGCCTACAACGCCAATCCCGAGTCGATGCGCGCAGCGCTCCGGACGCTCGCCGAACTCGGCCGCGGCCACCGCAGGACCTGGGCCGTGCTCGGCGAGATGCTCGAGCTGGGGGACCGCTCCATCGAGGAGCACGACCTCCTGGGCCGCGTGGTGGTGCGCCTCAACATCTCGAAGCTCATCTGCGTGGGGCCCAACACCCGTGCGCTGTTCAACGGTGCCGTGCTCGAGGGTTCCTGGGGGAGCGAGGCGGTCCACGTCGACGACGTCGAGGCCGCCGAGCGGCTGCTCGCCGCCGAGCTGGAGCCGGGTGACATCGTCCTGCTCAAGTCCTCGAACGGCGCGGGGCTGCGCTTCCTCGGGGATCGTGTGGCCCGGGCACTCCCCGCCCGGCCGGCGCCGGCCGGCAGCGAGGGTGACGCCCCGGACGGCCCACCGGGGGACACCCCGGACGACGCGCCGGCCGACGTCACGGATGGCATCACGGACGGCATCACAGCCGACGTCGCAGCGGACATAGCGGCCGACGGCACGGCGGGCGTGTCCGCCGACGTGCCGGACCACAAGAACGCAGACTTCGAAGCCGGCAGTGGACCTGGCGCTTCCGGAAAGGCCCAGCATCCGTGATCGCACTCCTCATAGCCTCGGCCTCGGCACTCTTCTTCGCCCTCGTCGGTACGCCCCTCTTCATCCGGTTCCTCGTGACCAAGGGGTACGGCCAGTTCATCCGCGACGACGGTCCGACGGCCCACCACACCAAGCGTGGCACTCCCACGATGGGTGGGGCGGTGATCGTCGGATCGGTGCTGCTGGCCTACTTCCTGACGCACCTGCTCATGATGGCGACGGGCTCGACGGTGGGCGGTCCCAGCGCGTCGGGAGTGCTGCTGCTGTTCCTGACCGCAGGAATGGGACTGGTGGGCTTCGCCGACGACTTCATCAAGATCTCCAAGCAGCGCAGCCTCGGCCTGAGCGCGCCGGCCAAGATCATCGGCCAGACCTTCGTCGGCGTGACCTTCGGCGTCCTGGCCCTGAAGTTCCCCGACGACGCCGGACGCACTCCGGCGTCGACCGCGATCTCGTTCATCCGTGACACGCCGGTCGACCTGGCGTTCGCCGGAACCCTCGTCGGAGCGATCCTCTTCGTCGTGTGGTCCAACCTGATCATCACGGGGGCGAGCAACGGCGTGAACCTCACTGACGGCCTGGACGGGCTGGCAGCCGGCGCGTCGGTCCTCGTCTTCGGCGCCTACCTGCTGATCGGTATCTGGCAGAGCAACCAGAACTGCGGTTCGCCCGGCGCGGGAAGCGTCTGCTACGAAGTGCGCGACCCGCTGGACCTCGCGCTGATCGCGGGCGCCATGTGCGGAGCACTCATCGGCTTCCTCTGGTGGAACACCTCACCCGCGAAGATCTTCATGGGTGATACCGGCTCGCTGGCCATCGGCGGCGCGATCGCCGGGTTCGCGATCCTGTCCCGCACCGAGCTCCTCCTGGTGATCCTGGCCGGACTGTTCGTGATGATCACGCTGTCCGTGATCATCCAGGTGGGCTACTTCAAGCTGTCGGGCGGCAAGCGCGTCTTCAAGATGGCACCCCTGCAGCACCACTTCGAACTCAAGGGCTGGCAGGAGGTCACGGTGGTCGTCCGGTTCTGGATCCTCGCCGGGCTCTTCGTGGCGAGCGCACTCGGAATCTTCTACGCGGAATGGGTCGTCGGATGAGCGAAGCGGACGGCACCGCCGGTGCCCCTCCCTGGGAGACGCCGCGCGTCCGGGACCTGACCACCTGGGATGCCGCCGGCTGGGCGGGCCTGCGGGTCGTGGTCGCCGGCATCGGAGCGTCCGGCTTCTCCGCGGCCGATACGCTGATCGAGCTCGGCGCCGTCGTCGTCGTGGTGGACGCCGGTGCGACGGAGGAGAACGAGGCGAAGGCCGACACCCTACGCATCGTGGGAGCGCACGCCGTCCTGCTCGGCCCGGACCATGCCGCCTCCCTGCCGCTCGTCGACGGCGAGCAGGCCGACCTCGTCGTGACCTCTCCGGGCTGGCGGCCCACGCAGCCGCTCCTCGCACAGGCCGCGGCCGCCGGCGTGCCCATCTGGGGCGACGTCGAGCTCGCGTGGCGCGTGCGCATCCGCGAGGACCGGCCCACCGCCGAATGGCTGACCATCACGGGGACCAACGGGAAGACGACCACCGTCGGACTGACGGAATCCATGCTCCTCGCCGCCGGGAAACGGGCTGTCGCGGCAGGCAATGTCGGCACGCCGATCCTCGACGTCATCCGCGACCCCCAGGGCTACGAGTTCCTCGCCGTCGAACTGTCCAGCTTCCAGCTGCACTGGGCCCACTCCATCTCGCCGCTCGCGAGCGTCTGCCTCAACATCGCCGAGGACCACGTGGACTGGCACGGCAGCTACGAGGCCTACCTCGCCGCGAAGGCCTCGGTCTACGAGCGGACGAGGATCGCCTGCATCTACAACATCGAGCAGCGCGAGACGGAGGCGATGGTCGAGGAGGCCGACGTCGTCGAGGGCTGCCGGGCCGTCGGCTTCACGACCGGCATGCCGTCCATCAGCATGATGGGCGTCGTCGAGGACCTGCTCGTGGACCGCGCCTTCATCGAACAGCGCAAGGATTCGGCCGCCGAGCTCGCCTCCATCAGCGAGCTCGGGGAGGTCGTCCCGCGGCACCTGGTGGCCAACGCCCTGGCCGCTGCGGCCCTCGTCCGTGCTGCCGGAATACCGGCCGCGGCAGTACGGGACGGCATCCGGGCCTTCCAGCCGGGGGACCACCGCATCCAGGTCGTCGCGAACGAGGGGGGAGTGCTCTGGATCAACGATTCGAAGGCCACCAATCCCCATGCGGCCTCGGCGTCGCTGGCCTCGTTCTCCTCCGTGGTGTGGATCGCCGGCGGGCTGTCCAAGGGTGTCTCCTACGACGACCTCGTGAAGACCCACGCCCGTCGTCTCCGGGCCGTCGTGCTCCTCGGCGAGGACCCGGAACCGCTCCTGGGCGCCCTCTCCCGACACGCACCCGATGTTCCCGTCTCCCTCCACCCCAGCCTTCACACTGGACAGGGGAGCGGCGGCACCGGATCGTCCGATCCGGTGACCAGCGATTCCCTGATGCAGTGGGCCGTTGCCGAAGCAGGGCGTCTCGCCCGGGACGGCGACACGGTGCTGATGGCTCCGGCCGCTGCCTCTATGGACCAGTTCTCCTCCTATGCGCATCGGGGAGCCGCCTTCATGGCGGCCGTCGGTGCACGTGGCGGACAGGGGACAACCGCGAAGGAGTCGTAATGGTGGCCACCCCAACCCGGCCTGGCGGACGCAAGCCCTCCGTCCGGCCGGTCCGGACCAAGGAGGCGGGCAGGACCGCCAGCCCCGGCAACGCGACTCCGGCGGGCAGCACGACTGCCGGGAGCGCCGCCGCCAGGGCACGGACCATCAAGCCCGGCGGGCCGACGACGGAGGCGCGCCCCATCTCTTCCGAGCAGGCAGGCAGGGGCCTCCGCGCGCTGGCGAAGCGCGGCTGGACCTTCCTCGAAGGCTCCGACCGGGCGCCCTCCGGGTCGAGCTACTACCTGATTCTCGGCTCGGCCCTCGCGCTGACCGCCATCGGGCTGATGATGGTCCTCTCGGCCTCGTCCGTCGAGGCCATCTCCGAGGGCAAGCACACCTTCGACCTCTTCCTGAAGCAGGCCATCTGGGCCGGTGCAGGCCTCGTCCTGATGCTCGTCCTCTCCCGGCTCGGCCCCCGCGCCTACAAGGCACTCGCATGGCCCAGCCTCGGCATCGCCATCGCGCTGCTGATCCTGGTGCTCCTGATCGGCGTGGAGATCAACGGCAACAAGAACTGGATCCGCATCGGCTCCCAGACCTTCCAGCCGTCCGAACCGACGAAGCTCGCACTGGCGCTCTGGTTCGCCGCCGTGCTCGAGCGGAAGAAGGCGCTCATTCGGGACTGGAAACACGCCATGATCCCGGCCCTGCCCCTCGGCGGCCTGCCGATCGGCCTCGTCCTCATCGGCGGGGACCTCGGAACCGGACTCGTCCTCATGATGATCGCCGGAGCGGCGCTGTTCTTCGCCGGGGCGCCGCTCAAGCTGTTCTCCCTGGCCGGAGCCGTCGCGCTGGCGGGGTCCCTCCTGATGGTGGCCACGAGCTCCAACCGCGGCGGGCGCATCAGTGCCTGGCTGGGCCTGAACTGCGACGACGGCGCCGACCTCTGCCTGCAGTCGAACAACGGCCTGTTCGCCATGGCCTCCGGCGGCTGGTTCGGCGTGGGGATCGGACAGAGCCGGCAGAAGTGGAACTGGATCCCGGAAGCGCACAACGACTTCATCTTCGCGATCATCGGCGAGGAGTTCGGGCTGATCGGCACCCTCGTCGTCGTGCTCCTGTTCGGCATCCTCGCGGTGGCCACCATCCGGGTGGCGCTGCGCTACACCGATCCCTTCGTGCGGATCCTCATGGGGTCCGTCCTCGTCTGGATCATCGGCCAGGCCTTCGTCAACATCGGCATGGTCACGGGCCTGCTGCCCGTCATCGGCGTACCGCTGCCCTTCATCTCCTACGGCGGCTCCGCGCTGACGTTCACGCTCGCCGCCGTCGGCGTCCTGCTGTCCTTCGCGCGCAAGACCCCGCACACGTCCGCAGGCGCCCCTGCCACCGCCACCTCCGGAAGAAGCCACGTCCTTTCATGACATCCCCCCCTGAACGCACGGTCGAACCCACGGTCGAACGCACGGTCGAACGCACGGTTGAAGGCACGGCTGATCGCACGCTTGAACGCACGGTGTCGGTCGTCCTCGCGGGTGGCGGGACGGCCGGGCATGTCAGCCCCCTGCTCGCCATTGCGGGAGCGATCATCGAGCAGCGTCCCGGAACACGCATCACCGCCGTCGGAACCGAAGCAGGCATGGAGACGCGACTGGTCCCCGCCGCCGGGTTCGAGCTGCGGACGATCGACCGCGTGCCCCTGCCGCGGCGGCCGTCGACCGACCTCGTCAAGCTCCCGGTCCGCCTCGTGCGCGCCGTCCGGCAGGCGCGCGCGATCCTGTCCGACGCCGCGGCCGACGTCGTCGTCGGCGTGGGCGGGTATGTCTCCACTCCGGTCTACCTCGCGGCCTGGATGCGACGCGTGCCTGTCGTGATCCACGAGGCGAACGCGCGTCCCGGCATCGCGAACAGGGTAGGGGCCAGGATCGCGGCACGCGTCGCCGTCGCGTTCGAGGGGACGGGACTCGCCGATGCGGTCCTGGTCGGCATGCCGATGCGCAGGAGCATCGCGGACCTCGACCGCACAGCAGCCCGGGCGGGGGCCCGCGCGTCCCTCGGGCTCGAACCGGACCGTCCGACGCTGATCGTGACCGGCGGGTCCTCGGGAGCGGCGAGCCTGAACCGGTCCCTCGCCGCCGCGGTTCCCGAGCTGACCGCCGCCGGCGTGCAGGTCCTCCACATCACGGGGCGCGGCAAGCAGGTGCCCGGCACCGATGGCGCCCCGCTGGCGGCGCCCGGCTACCACCAGGTCGAGTTCGTCGACGGGATGGAGCGGGTCTATGCAGCAGCCGACCTGCTCATCGCGCGCGCCGGTGCCGCGACCGTGAGCGAGATCAGCGCGGTGGGCCTGCCCGCCGTGCTCGTCCCCCTGCCGCACGGCAACGGAGAGCAGAGGCTCAACGCCGCGGGACTCGTGGAGTCCGGCGGAGCCATTCTGGTCGAGGACGCTGCGTTCACCCCCCGGTGGATCCGGGAGAACGTGCTGACGCTCGTCACCGACCCCGTGCGCCTCGGCCGGATGTCGGCGGCATCGCATGCGCAGGGCGTCCGCGACGCGGACCGGCGGATGGCCGATCTGGTCCTCGCCGCGGCGGGAGCCGGGCGATGAGCGCCGGACACGAGGCGGCAGGGCCGGCGGTTCCGGTCCTCCGGAATCAGGCAACGACGACGGCCCGGCGATCGGGCGGAACGGAAGGCAGCGGCATCGCAACGAGCAGCACCGCGCCGGCACGCGATGCCGGACTGCAGGAACCCGTGCACTTCATCGGACTCGGCGGCGCAGGGATGTCGGCTGTCGCGCGGGTCCTCCTCGGCCAGGGCCTGCAGGTGTCCGGGTCGGACGCCGCCGAGTCCCGGGGCCTCCGCGCGCTGGCGGCGCTCGGCGCGGCCGTGAACGTGGGCCACTCCGCCGATGCCGTCCCCGAGGCAGGGACGGTCGTCGTCTCCTCGGCGATCCGCGACTCGAACCCGGAACTCGCCGAGGCCCGCCGCCGGGGACTGCCCGTCCTGCACCGTTCGCAGGCACTCGCCGCCGCCATGACCGGACGGCAGGCCATTGCCGTCGCGGGCACGCACGGGAAGACGACGACGACGGCCATGATCACCGTGCTGCTCCGCAGCGCCGGGCTTCGCCCGTCCTTCGCCATCGGCGGGGACGTCGCCGCCCTCGGCGTCAACGCCGAGTGGACCGGAGGAGACGTGTTCGTGGCCGAGGCCGACGAGTCGGACGGGTCGTTCCTGAACTACACGCCGGGCATCGCCGTCGTCACCAACGTCGAAGCGGACCACCTCGACCACTACGGCACCGCCGACGCCGTCCACACGGCCTTCCGGGAGTTCGCGCAGCGCCTTCCCGAGGACGGGCTCCTCGTGGCCTGCGCCGACGACGCGGGAGCTGCAGCACTCGCCGCAGGCGTCCCCGCTGCACGCCGCGTCCGGACGTACGGCTATGCCGCAACGGCGGACATTCGAATCAGCGGGACCAGGGCTGTCGGCAGCACCACCGACAGCGTGCTCTCCTTCCTCGTCGACGGCCTCGATGCCCAGCAGGAGCTCCAACTCCGGGTCCCGGGCCGCCACAACATCCTCAATGCCGCCGCGGCCTTCGCCGTCGCGCTCGAACTCGGCGTCGATCCGGCCGTCGCAGCAGCAGGGCTGTCCTCCTTCTCCGGCGCAGCGCGCCGCTTCGAGGCGAGGGGAGAGGGCGACGGCGTCCGGGTCTTCGACGACTACGCGCACCACCCGACGGAAGTGCAGGCGGCGCTGACCGCGGCCAGGACGGTGGCGGGGGAGCACCGCGTGCACGTCCTCTTCCAGCCGCACCTCTTCTCGCGCACCCGGGAATTCGCCGCCGGCTTCGCCGACGCGCTGGCCCTCGCCGACACCGCGACCGTGCTCCCCGTCTACGCGGCGCGCGAGGACCCCGTCGACGACGTCGGAGGCTGGACGATCACGCAGCTCATGCCCGGCGCCGGCGCCGCGTACAGCGAGGACCCTGCCGAGGCCCTGCGCACGGTGACGGGCCACGCTCGGTCCGGCGACATCATCCTCACCATCGGAGCGGGGGATGTCACCCAGTACGGGGTCCAGCTCGTCGACCTGCTGAAGGAGCGCGGAACCGCACCCGGATCGCCGGAGGCCGGAGAGTGACGCCGAGGAAGCCTCCCGCCACGCGTGCCGCGGACCGGGGGAGCGGAAAGGTCTCGCTGCTCGAGCGCACGGACGGCCCGCTGCCGCAGGGCAAGGTGCTCGACTTCCCGGCTCCACGGCGGACGCACCGGGTCCGCAACATGGTCCTCGCGATCATCGCCGTGCTGCTGTGCCTGGGCGGCGTCGTCGCGTATGTGGTCTTCTCGCCTGCGCTCGCCCTGCGGACCGTCGTGGTGGAGGGCAACTCTCTGGTTCCCACGACCGAGGTCGACGCGGCACTCGCTCCGCTGATGGGGACGTCGCTGACCCGGATCTCGCCGGACCAGGTCCGCGGCCTGCTGGCGGACAAGGCGCCCATCGAGGACGTCGAGATCGCAGCCGAGCCGCCGTCGACGCTCGTGGTCATGATCCAGGAGCGTGTGCCCGTCGCGGTGCTGCAGAGCGGGCGCGAGTTCGTGCTCATCGACTCCGAGGGGCGCCAGCTGTCGAGTGTCGCACGGCGCGAGGAGGTCAAGCTGCCGCTGATCGACGGCGGGACCAATGCGGTCAACTCCGAGGTGTTCTCCTCGATCACCGCGGTCCTGGCCGAACTGCCCGTCTCCGTCCTGTCCCGGCTCAACAGCGCATCGGCCGGGAGTGTCGACTCGATCCAGCTGTCGCTGTCCGGGGACCAGAAGATCTTCTGGGGGAGCGCCGAGCGCAGCGCCGAGAAGGCGAAGGTACTCGAGGCGCTGCTGGCGATGCGCGCCACGGACCCGCCGGTGAAGGAGTTCGATGTGAGCACTCCCGACCGTCCGGTCACGCGGTGAGGCCGGAGGTCCCGGGCCGAGGTGTTCGGGTCATCGGAAGCAGGGCGGAAAGTCTAGCCTTAAGGAGGCGGGCAGCGAGCGACATGCCGACACGCGGCGTTCGGTCATTGCAACGCGGAACGCTTGCACCTAGCGTCAAACATAGAAGTTACTTGACATAACGTTAACTCTCAACCTGAACGTTAACGTTTTTTCGGGTAAAGGTTGAAGCCGGATCACCGGCAGCCCCCGTACAGCACACAGATTCGAACAAGGGACACAGGACGTGGCAGCACCTCAGAATTACTTGGCCGTCATCAAGGTCGTCGGCATCGGCGGCGGCGGCGTGAACGCCGTCAACCGCATGATCGAGGTGGGACTCCGCGGCGTCGAGTTCATTGCCATCAACACCGATGCACAGGCGCTCCTCATGAGTGACGCCGACGTCAAGCTCGACGTCGGACGCGAACTCACGCGTGGCCTCGGCGCGGGAGCCGACCCGGAGGTCGGCCGTCGCGCCGCGGAGGACCACTCCGAGGAGATCGAGGAAGTCCTGCGCGGGGCGGACATGGTCTTCGTCACGGCGGGAGAGGGCGGCGGTACGGGTACCGGCGGCGCTCCCGTCGTCGCGCGCATCGCGCGCTCCCTCGGCGCCCTCACCATCGGCGTGGTCACCCGCCCGTTCACCTTCGAGGGACGCCGCCGCTCCAACCAGGCCGAGAGCGGCATCGACACCCTCCGCGAGGAGGTCGACACCCTCATCGTCATCCCGAACGACCGGCTGCTGTCCATCAGCGACCGCAACGTCTCGATGCTGGACGCCTTCCGCTCGGCGGACCAGGTGCTGCTCTCCGGTGTGCAGGGCATCACCGACCTCATCACCACGCCGGGCCTGATCAACCTCGACTTCGCCGATGTGAAGTCCGTGATGCAGGGTGCCGGCTCGGCGCTCATGGGTATCGGCTCGGCGCGCGGTGAGGACCGTGCCGTCAAGGCCGCGGAGCTCGCCATCGCGTCGCCGCTGCTCGAAGCATCCATCGACGGCGCCCACGGTGTCCTGCTCTCGATCCAGGGTGGCTCCGACCTCGGCCTCTTCGAGATCAACGAGGCCGCCCGCCTCGTCCAGGAAGTCGCGCACCCGGAGGCGAACATCATCTTCGGTGCGGTCATCGACGACGCGCTCGGCGACGAAGCGCGCGTCACCGTCATCGCGGCCGGGTTCGACCAGGTCGACGCCACCTCGCAGCCGGTGGCAGCCGCTGCCCCCGCGTCGAGGCCGGCCGTCGCGCCGAGTGTCGGCGGGGACCAGCACCGCATGGCCGGTGCAGCCACCGCAGGCCTCGGCGCATGGTCGCAGCAGCGTGCGCAGAACATGCAGGCCGTGCCCGCGGACTCGGGCTTCGACGTGGACCTTCCTGCCATCGTGGAGCCCGATCTGTCGGCCGGGCGCTCGGACGACCTCGACGTGCCCGACTTCCTCAAGTAGTCCGGACGTTCATGCAGGCAGCCGCAGGTCCCGGACGTACCTCCCCGTTCTACTGGAGCGAGGAGGTGCGTCCGGGACTCCGGGTGGCCTTCACCTCTGCCGGGGCAGGCAACCTCGCCCTCCATGTCGGGAACGACCCGGACGGCGTCCGCGGCAATCGGCGCCGCCTCGAGGATGACATGGGGATCGCCCCGGGATCGCTGCGCTTCATGAGCCAGACCCACTCGGACAGGGTCGCCGTCGTCGGCGGAACGGCGGGTGCGCCCGACGCGGACGGCATGATCTCCCCGCACGGGACCGAGCCGCTGGCGGTGCTCGTCGCCGACTGCGTGCCGATCGTCCTCGCGGACGCATCGCGCGCCGACGGCGGTACCGGTGCGACGGCCGTGGTGCATGCCGGTCGGGCCGGTGTCGGCAACGGAATCATCGGGAGTGCCGTCCGCTCACTGCGGGGTCTGGGCGCAAGGGACCTGTCCGCGTGGATCGGGCCGTCCGTCTGCGGTGCCTGCTACGAGGTTCCCGAGGACATGATGCGTGCCATGGCACGCACCCTTCCGGAGGCCGCATCCAGGACGAGGGCCGGAACGCCGGCGCTCGACCTGCCCGCAGCGGTTCGGTGCCAGCTCGAGCAGTCGTCCGTCCGGGTCGAACCGGTCCAGGGCGCGTCCTGCACGCTGGAGAATCCCGCGCTCTACTCCCATCGCCGCGAACCGGGGTCCGGCCGCATCGCCGGGCTGGTGTGGCGGGCGTGACCCCGGACGGACCCGTGCAGCACGACGACGTCCGGGTGCGGGACATCGAGGCCCGGCTCAGTGCGGTGCGGAGGCGGATCGCAACGGCGGCAGAGGCTGCGGGGCGGGCGGAACCGAAGCTCATCGTCGTGACCAAGTACTTCCCGTCCTCCGATGTGCGCATCCTCGCGGACCTCGGTGTCCGGGACGTCGGGGAGAACCGCGACCAGGAAGCCTCCGGCAAGTCGGCCGAGCTGGAAGACCTCGCGCTGACGTGGCACTTCATCGGCCAGCTGCAGACGAACAAGGCGAAGTCGGTCGTCCGCTACGCGCACAGCGTGCACTCGGTGGATCGCGCCGCGCTGGTCACGGCGCTGGGCAAGGCGGTCGCGGGGGAGCAGGAACGGCGGGCAGACGCCGGCCTCGGAGCCCGGGATCCCCTCGAGTGCTTCCTCCAGTTCACGCTCGACGCCGCGGCCACCTCGGGCGGCCGGGGAGGAGCGCTTCCCCGGGAGGCAGGCGCACTGGCCGAGGCCGTTGCGGCCACCGCGGGCCTGCGGCTCGCCGGCGTGATGGCCGTGGCGCCGCTCGGCATGCCGCCGGCGGCTGCGTTCGAGCGGCTGCTGCGCATCGCCGACTCGGTGAGGGCCGTCGACCCGTCCGCCACGGCCGTTTCGGCGGGTATGAGCGGGGACCTCGAGGAGGCCGTCGCGGCAGGGGCGACACACCTGCGGATTGGTTCTGATGTCCTCGGTCCGCGTCCGGCCGTGGGGTAGCGTCGAGGCTGTAACGGCGGCACGACGGGTAGCCGGGTGCGGCATGCGGCACGCCCCCGGAGTCCACGATCCACTCTCTCTCAGAACAGGAGTCACCATGGCTGGCGCACTGCGCAAGACAATGATCTACCTTGGGCTCGCCGACGGTGACGAGCACTACGAGCCCGAAGCGAAAAGCGCGCACAGCAGGAACGAGGACTATTCAGTGGATTACGACCGCGACGAACGCCATCTCGAGACGGCGCCTGCCGCCCGGGTAGCCCCCGCCGAGGAATACCGTGCCCCCGTCACGCCGATCAAGCGCGCGCCGTCGTCCCGCGAGGACTCCGCCGCCCTGCGCCAGATCACCACGATCCACCCCCGCTCCTACAACGACGCCAAGCTGATCGGCGAGAGCTTCCGCGACGGGATCCCGGTCATCATGAATGTCACCGACATGGGGGAGGCCGATGCGAAGCGCCTCGTCGACTTCTCGGCCGGACTCGTGTTCGGTCTCCACGGCAGCATCGAGCGGGTCACCAATAAGGTGTTCCTGCTGTCGCCGTCGTATATTGAAGTCCTCGGCGAGGACCTGAAGGCCAGCGAAGCGCAGACCAGCTTCTTCAACCAGAGCTGAGCCCGGCGACCGTCACGGTCGCGTCCGCCCCCTCAAGGCCCGAAGGACTGGAACCGCTCCGTGAGTTTGGTATTTGCCCTGATCTACCTGGTACTGATGCTGTTCCAGCTCGCCCTGATCCTGCGGATCATCTACGACGCCGTCCAGGGGTTCGCGCGCGACTGGCGCCCGCAGAAGCTGGCCCTCGTGCTCGCCTCGGGCGTCTACTCGGTCACCGATCCGCCGGTCAAGGGCCTTCGCCGGCTCATCCCGCCGCTGCGCATGGGCGGGGTGCAGCTCGACCTCGCATTCCTGGTGCTCTTCATCCTGGTGCTGATCCTGATGTCGGTGTCGGCGGGTCTCGCAGCCTAGCGTCCCTGTCCGTTTCATGATGAAGTTCCAGAAGATATACGCTGAATTCCAGTTCGACGTGAGTCCAGCGGTTCATGTCCACAGTCCGGTACCGCAGCTCGGCCCCGCCAGGAGGCGGGCCGGCTCCTATCAGTATGAGGTGACCATATGGCTCTGACGCCAGAAGACGTTGTCAACAAGAGGTTCCAGCCGACGAAGTTCCGCGAGGGCTACGACCAGGACGAGGTGGACGACTTCCTCGACGAGATCGTCGTCGAGCTCCGCCGCCTGAACTCCGAGAACGAGGAACTGCGCAAGGCCGCGGCAGGCTCCTCGGACGCCTCGCGGACGACCGCCGTACCGTCGCCGGTCGCCGCCAGCACGAAGACCGACGAGGTTCCCGCCGAGGACAACCTGCCGGAGGTCGCCGCCGACGTCGAAGAGCCCACGCCGGCACCCGCCCCCGCAGCGTCGACCGGCACTGCCGAGTCCGCCGCCGGAGTCCTGGCCATGGCGCAGCGCCTGCACGACGAGTACGTCACCGCCGGTCTCGAGCAGCGTGACAAGATCATCGCCGAGGCCCAGCTCGAGGCCAACGGCCTCGTCAACGACGCCCAGACCAAGAGCCGCACGATCCTCGGCGAGCTGGAGGACCAGAAGTCCGTGCTCGAGAGCACGGTCGAGCAGCTGCGCGGGTTCGAGCGCGACTACCGTGCCCGCCTCAAGGCGTACATCGAAGGCCAGTTGCGCGACCTGGACGCCCGGGGTTCCCTCGCGACCGACGCGGCGGCTTCCTAGCAGGACGTTCCGCCCGGTTCCGCCGGGCAGCAGGAGAAGGGCCGGTTGCCGGGGGCGCAAATCCCGGGGACCGGCCCTTCCGCCGTTCCGGCCGCTCCCGCGGCCGACCACCCCAGCGCCTACACCTTGGACAGATCGTGAACGAGCACCAGCCCGCCGAACCCGCACCCGAGCCGCAGACCGGATCGTCCGCCCTCCCGCACGCCCAGTCCTCGGATCGCGTGTCCCCGGAGACCACGTCCGCGGACTTCGCACCGAGCCCCGCCTCCCGGGGACCTGCCGTCCCGGAACCGGCCTCCCAGGGTACTGCCGGCCAGGAACCTGCCGGCCCCGAACCTGCCGGCCCCGAACCTGCTTCCCCGAGTCCTGGGCGGGCGGACGGTGCGGCGGCCCCCGGCGCAGCTCCCGGGCGGGGGCATGCCCGCCGGGTCCCGGCCCGCTACGCCGTCGTCATGCTCCTCTGCACGCTCGCCGCCTACGTGACCGATCAGCTCACCAAGGCCTGGGTGGTGTCGACGATGAGCGAGGGCCAAGTCATCCCCGTGCTCCCGCCCCTGCTCAACTGGCGCTTCATCCGGAATCCGGGAGCGGCCTTCTCCATCGGGACGGACTACACCTGGGTCTTCACCATCATCATGGTGGTCGTCGCGGTCGCCATCGCGCTGCAGGTGCGGAAAATCGCCTCGTGGGGCTGGTCGGTGGCGCTCGGCCTGGTCCTCGGCGGGGCACTCGGCAACCTCACGGACCGGCTCCTGAGGGAACCCTCGTTCGGCCAGGGCCACGTCGTGGACTTCATCGCGCTGCCGAACTTCGCCATCTTCAACATCGCCGACTCGGCCGTCGTGAGCGGGGTGGTGCTCATTTGCATCCTGACCCTGCGCGGCATCGGCATGGACGGCAGGCGCAGCTCGGACACGCAGGCGACGGCCGGGCGGGCGGCCGACGCGCCCGAGAGCAGGATCGGGGAGCGTGATGACGATGGCCGATGAACACCAGGAGGTCGTCGTCCCCGAGTCCGACGGCGGCAGCCGCGCCGATGCGGCCCTCGCACGCCTGCTCGGTGTCTCCCGGTCGGCGGTCGCCCAGTGGTGCGCCGACGGCAGGGTGCTGCGCGGCGGGGCCCGCCTCGCGAAGTCGGACCGCGTCCACACCGGCGACCGACTCGACGTGGACCTGCCGGACCCCGAGGACAAGCACCGCGTGATCCCGGAAGCCGTCGACGGCATGGGCATCCTGCTCGACGACGAGGACTTCGTCGTCGTGGACAAGCCGGTCGGCGTCGCCGCGCACCCGTCGCCGGGCTGGGTGGGACCCACGGTCGTCGGCGCCCTCGCCGCCGCGGGGTACCGGATCTCGACGTCGGGCGCGCCCGAGCGCGTCGGCATCGTGCACCGGCTCGACGTGGGTACCTCGGGCGCGATGGTGGTCGCCAAGACCGAGCCCGCCTACACCGCGCTGAAGCGTGCCTTCAAGGAGCGGACGGTCGACAAGGTGTACCACGCCGTCGTGCAGGGCCTGCCCGAACCGCTCAAGGGGACCATCGATGCTCCCCTCGGGCGCCATCCCCACCACGAATGGCGCTTCGCCGTGATGGAGGGAGGCCGGGACTCTGTGACCCACTACGAGGTGCTCGAGGCGTTCGGCCGTGCGAGCCTCGTGGAGGTGCACCTCGAGACCGGCCGCACGCACCAGATCCGCGTGCACTTCTCCGCGCTCCGGCACCCCTGCGCCGGTGACCTCACCTACGGTGCGGATCCGCACCTGGCAGCCGAACTGGGCCTCACGCGGCAGTGGCTGCACGCCCACCGGCTCGGCTTCGCCCACCCCCGGACGGGCGAGCCGGTCTCGGTCACGAGCCCCTATCCCGTGGACCTGGCCTACGCCCTGACCGCGCTGGCCGGCGGACTCGTGTGACACGCCTCGGCGACCTCGGAGGATAGTCCTGCGGAGGTCCGCCGGGCGCGGGCGCACTAGACTTGTCCGGTGGCTACTCCTGCATCGACCGACTCGTTCGTCCATCTCCACAACCACACCGAGTACTCGATGCTCGACGGCGCGGCCCGCCTGACGGACCTGTTCAGCCACACGGAGGAACTCGGGATGAGCGCCCTCGCCACGACGGACCACGGGTTCGTCTTCGGCGCCTTCGACTTCTGGAGCAAGGCCAAGAGCGCCGGCATCAAGCCCATCATCGGGGTCGAGGCGTACCTCACGCCCGGGACCGCCCGGAACGACCGCACCCGCGTCCAGTGGGGCGGCGGCGGGCGCGACGACGTCTCCGGCGCCGGAGCATACACGCACATGACGCTGTGGTCCGAGACCACCGAGGGCATGCACAACCTGTTCCGGATGTCCTCGCTGGCATCCCTCGAGGGCTACCTCTACAAGCCCCGCATGGACCGCGACCTCCTCCAGACCTACGGCAAGGGCCTCATCGCGACCACGGGGTGCCCGTCCGGCGAGGTGCAGACGAAGCTCCGCCTCGGCCTGTACAACGAGGCGAAGCAGGCGGCCTCGGACTTCCGCGACATCTTCGGCGCCGAGAACTACTTCTGCGAACTGATGGACCACGGGCTCGACATCGAGCGCAACGTCAAGGCGGACCTGGTCAAGCTCGCCCGGGAGCTCGGCCTGCCGCTCGTCGCCACCAACGACCTGCACTACACCCACGCCGAGGACTCCAAGGCCCACGCGGCGCTGCTCTGCGTGCAGTCCGGATCTACCCTCGCCGATCCCAAGCGGTTCAAGTTCGACGCGGACGAGTTCTACCTCAAGTCGCCGGCCGAGATGCGTGCCATCTTCCGGGACTTCCCCGACGCCTGCGACAACACGCTGCTCATCGCCGAGCGGTGCGACGTCGATTTCAATACCAAGGCCAACTACATGCCGCGGTTCCCGGTCCCCGAGGGCGAGAACGAGCAGTCCTGGTTCGTCAAGGAGGTCGAGACCGGGCTGCAGTACCGCTACCCGGCCGGCGTGCCCGACGACGTCCGCAAGCAGGCGGAGTTCGAGGTCGGCGTCATCACCCAGATGGGCTTCCCAGGGTACTTCCTTGTGGTGGCCGACTTCATCAACTGGGCCAAGAACAACGGCATCCGGGTAGGCCCGGGCCGTGGCTCCGGCGCGGGCTCCATGGTGGCGTACGCCATGCGCATCACCGACCTCGATCCCCTCAAGCACGGCCTCATCTTCGAGCGGTTCCTCAACCCCGAGCGCGTCTCCATGCCCGACTTCGACGTCGACTTCGATGATCGCCGCCGCTCCGAGGTCATCCGCTACGTGACGGAGAAGTACGGCGACGAGCGCGTGGCCATGATCGTCACGTACGGCACCATCAAGGCCAAGCAGGCCCTCAAGGACTCCTCGCGCGTCATGGGCTACCCGTTCTCGACGGGGGAGCGCCTCACCAAGGCCATGCCGCCGGACGTCATGGGCAAGGGCCTCGCCCTCGCGGACGTCCACAACAAGGACGCGAAGCGCTACTCCGAGGCCGAGGAACTGCGGGAGCTCCTCAAGACCGACGCCGACTCCGCGAAGGTCTTCGAGACGGCCCTCGGCCTCGAGGGGCTGAAGCGCCAGTGGGGCGTGCACGCGGCGGGCGTCATCATGTCCTCCGACCCCCTGATCGACATCATCCCGATCATGCGCCGTGAGCAGGACGGCCAGATCATCACCCAGTTCGACTACCCCACGTGCGAGGGGCTCGGACTGATCAAGATGGACTTCCTCGGCCTGAGGAACCTGACGATCATCACGGACGCCGTCGAGAACATCACGGCGAACAAGGGCGTGGACCTGGTCCTCGAGGACCTCGAACTCGATGACAAGGAGTCCTACGAGCTCCTGGCGCGCGGGGACACCCTCGGCGTCTTCCAGCTCGACGGCGGGCCCATGCGCTCCCTGCTGAAGCTCATGCGCCCCGACAACTTCGAGGACATCTCCGCCGTCCTGGCGCTGTACCGGCCGGGGCCCATGGGCGTGAACTCGCACACGAACTACGCGCTGCGCAAGAACGGCCTGCAGGACATCGAGCCGATCCACCCCGAACTCGAGGGACCTCTCGAGGAGATCCTCGGCGGGACGTACGGCCTCATCGTGTACCAGGAGCAGGTCATGTCGGCCGCGCAGAAGCTCGCGAACTTCACGCTCGGCCAGGCGGACATGCTCCGACGTGCCATGGGCAAGAAGAAGAAGTCCGAGCTGGACAAGCAGCAGGCGGACTTCTTCGCGGGCATGAAGGCCAACGGCTACTCCCAGGCGGCCATGGACAAACTGTGGACCGTGCTCGAGTCCTTCTCCGACTACGCGTTCAACAAGGCCCACACCGCGGCCTACGGGCTCGTGTCCTACTGGACCGCATACCTCAAGGCGCACTACCCCGCGGAGTACATGGCGGCGCTGCTGACGAGCGTCGGCGACGACAAGGACAAGCTGGCGATCTACCTGAACGAGTGCCGCCGCATGGGCATCACGGTGCTGCCCCCCGACGTCAACGAGTCGAGCGTCAACTTCACCCCGGTCGGCAAGGACATCCGGTTCGGCATGGGCGCCATCCGCAACGTCGGCGCGAACGTCGTGGGAGCCATGGTGGGCGCACGGGAGGAGAAGGGCGCCTTCACGTCCTTCAGCGACTTCCTGCAGAAAGTGCCCGCCGTCGTCTGCAACAAGCGCACCATCGAATCGCTCATCAAAGCCGGCGCCTTCGATTCGCTCCGGCACCCCCGCCGGGCCCTCGCGATGATCCACGAGGAGGCCGTGGACTCCGTGATCGTCCTCAAGCGCAACGAGGCGGCCAACCAGTTCGACCTCTTCAGTGCGTTCGACGACGGCCCGGACGCGGTCGGCGGTCTGTCCGTCGAGGTCCCCGACCTGCCGGAGTGGGACAAGAAGGACAAGCTGTCCTTCGAGCGGGACATGCTCGGGCTGTACGTCTCGGACCACCCGCTGCAGGGCCTCGAGGGGATCCTCAGCCAGCACGCCGACTCGTCCATCCCCTCCATCATCAGCGAGGAGGGGCCGGCCGACGGCGCGATCGTCACGATCGCCGGCATGATCACGTCCCTGCAGCGCAGGATCGCCAAGAACAGCGGCAACGCCTACGCGCGGGCCGAGGTCGAGGACCTGGCCGGATCCATGGAGGTCATGTTCTTCGGTCAGGTGTACGGGCCCATCTCGGCGGTCCTGGCGGAGGACCTGATCGTGGTGGTCCGCGGACGCCTGCAGCGCCGGGACGACGGCGCCGTGATGCTCAACGCGCAGGAACTCACGGTGCCGGACCTCAGCGAGGGACACTCCGGGCCCGTGGTGATCTCGATGCTGCAGCACAAGGCCACCGAGACCGCCGTGACCGCGCTCGGTGATGTCCTGCGGACGCACCCCGGGACAAGCGAGGTGCTGATCCGCCTGAACGGATCCCGCACGGTCGAGGTGATGAAGCTCGGCGTCGACCTGCGGGTGAACCCGACGCCGGGTCTCTTCGGCGACCTCAAGGTGCTCCTCGGGCCCGCCTGCCTCGACGCCTGACGGGCCGGCGCGGCGGGCCGGTCACCCGAGGGGTTTCCCCGGTCGTCTTTTTCGGACGACTTCTTAGATGACGTAGTCGGTGGCCGTCGGCGTGCCGTAGCTGCCGCCGTGGTACAGCAGGGGAGCGCCGTCCGGCCCGATGTTCCCCGCGATGACCTCGGCCACGACCACGGCGTTGTTCTCGAAGGACAGGCGCATGCTGATGCGGCCCACGAGCCAGCCGGCCACGTCCCGGATGATGGGGACGCCCTCGGGTCCCGGCTCCCAGTGGTCGCCCGTGAAGCGGTCCTTCGTCCTCGCGAAGCGATTGGCGAGGCCCTCGTTCTCCGTGCTGAGCATGTGGACCCCCACGAAGTTGGTGTTCGCGACGGCGGGCCATGAGGACGACGTCCGGGCCATGTTGAAGGAGAAGCGCGGCGGCTCGGCGGACAGCGAGGCGACCGAGGTGGCCGTGAAGCCGTAGGGGACGTCGTTGTACACCGCGGTGATGATGGCGACGCCGGCGGCGTGACGGCGGAAGACCTCGCGGAAGGACTCCCCGTGAAGCGCGGACGGGGACTGCAGGCCTGCCTGTGCGGTGCTCGGGTTGTTCACGTGGTTCCTCAGGGATCGACGGCGGTGGACAACGCGGTTGCGGAGGGCCGGTCCGATGCGGACGGCTCTCTACGCTGCCACTCCAACACTAGGCGCGCGCCCCGCGCGAGGTGCGGTTTGTTAATGTAGAAGTCATGCACGCACGCCAGGAGCCGGACACCGGATCAAACACGTATCCACCTCCGGTCTACGCCGTGGCCGAGGACCGGAGGTCCGTGCCGCCCCTGGGCGTGGTCTGGTGGCTCGGATCCACGATCCTGCTCGGTGCCCTGGTGGGAGCATGCTGGTGGTTCCTCGCTCCCACGGGACGCCTCTTCGGCGACCCTGCCTCCGCCGACCAATGGCTGCTCCGCGACCTGACCCTCGCGGGCCTGGAGCTGGCCGCCGGTATCGCCGTCGGGACCGTCGTCGCCCTCCGGCTGGGGCTGCCCGGGGTGGTGTCCCGGATCGGAGCCGCCGTCGGCGGATCGATCCTCGGGTCCCTCCTCGCCCTCGGGGTAGGCGAGGGCCTTGCCCACCTCCTCGGCCCGCAGGGGCGTGCGGACGTGCCCGGTTCCGCGTTCCTGCTGCAGTCCTACGGCGCGCTCGCCGTCTGGCCGGCCGCCGCCGCCGTCATCATCTTCGCCACCGCCCTCATCGGACTGTCGCGCCGGCGGAGCTGACCGGGGGGCTGGCCGGGGGCTGACAAGGCAGTCGACCGGGAGAGCCGGCCGGGACTGTGTGCTCCCTGCCCTCCCGGTAGACTCTCAGGGTGAATCCAGCGCCCACCACCCCGACCGTCGGCTTCCGCACCATCGACCTCCGTGGCCGTACCCTGTCCCCGGGCGAGCTGAAGGGCGCTATGCCCCGGGCAGCCGCCAGTGCCTCGTCCTCCGAAGCAGCCGTGCAGGCCATCATCGACGATGTCCGGTCCCGCGGCCTCGAGGCCCTGCAGGACTTCGCCCTTCGGTTTGACGGCGTCGAGCAGGATCACCCTCGCGTGCCGGCCGGGATCATCGAAGCCGCTGTCGCCGGGCTCGACGCCCCGGTGCGCGCGGCCCTCGAGGAAGCGATTCGACGCGCGCGCATCTTCGCCCGGGCGCAGGTCCCGGACGACGTCGAGGTGGAGGTCGCTCCCGGAGCCCGCCTCACGCACAAGTGGATCGCGGTCGACCGCGTGGGGCTCTACGTTCCCGGCGGACTGGCGGTCTATCCGTCCTCCGTGGTGATGAACGTGGTGCCCGCACAGGCCGCCGGCGTCGGCTCGATCGCACTCGCCTCGCCACCGCAGAAGGAGTTCGGCGGGTGGCCGCATCCGGTCATCCTCGCCGCGGCAGCGATGCTCGGTATCACCGAGGTGTACGCGATGGGCGGGGCCCAGGCCATCGCAGCCCTCGCCTACGGCATCGCGGGGGAGGCCGACGAGTCCGGGCAGCACGCCATCGATCCGGTCAACGTCATCACCGGTCCGGGCAACGTCTTCGTCGCCACTGCCAAGCGTCTGGTCCGCGGCCGGGTCGGCATCGACTCGGAGGCGGGCACCACGGAGATCGCGGTCCTCGCGGACGCCACGGCCGACGCCGACCTCGTCGCCGCCGACCTCGTGAGCCAGGCGGAGCACGACCCCTCCGCCGCATCGGTCCTCGTGACGGACTCGGAGGAGCTCGCAGCCGCCGTCACCGAGGCCCTCGAGGGGCGCGCTGCCGCCACACGGCACGCCGACCGGGTCCGCACGGCTCTCTCGGGTCCCCAGTCGGGCGTGATCCTCGTGGACGACCTGGACCACGGCATCGCCGTGTGCGATGCCTACGCGGCCGAGCACCTCGAGATCCAGACGGCGGATGCTCGAGCCGTCGCAGGACGGATCCGCAATGCGGGCGCCATCTTCGTCGGGAACTACAGCCCCGTCAGCCTCGGTGACTACTGCGCCGGATCGAACCACGTCCTGCCGACCAGCGGGACCGCGGCCTTCGCCTCGGGCCTGAACGTCACGACCTTTCTGCGTGCCGTCCAGCTCGTCGACTACGACCGCGAGGCGCTGCGCGAGGTGTCGTCCTCGATCGTCGCGCTGTCGGGTGCGGAGAACCTGCCCGCGCACGGCGAGGCGGTCACAGCCCGCTTCGACGACGCCCCCTGAGACCCCCTGGGGGACCTCAAGCACCACATCTGGTAATTACACTGTTGTTGTTTCACCACATGTAGTCCTAAAATGGGCAGGACGATTGCTATCGACGGGGAGGGAAGCCATGTACTGTCCGTACTGCCGCAACCCCGACTCCCGGGTCGTCGACAGCCGCCTCGCCGACGACGGATCGGCCATCCGCCGCCGTCGCCTCTGCCCGCAGTGCGGCCGCCGCTTCAGCACGGTGGAGACCACGAGCCTGAGCGTCATCAAGCGGTCGGGCGCCGGTGAACCGTTCAGCCGGATGAAGATCATCAACGGTGTCCGCAAGGCCTGCCAGGGCCGGCCGGTGACCGAGGACGACCTCGCGCTCCTGGCGCAGGAAGTCGAGGAGAACGTCCGTGCCAGCGGCGTCGCCGAGATCGACGCGCACGAGGTGGGACTCGCCATCCTCGGTCCGCTGCGCAAGCTGGACCAGATCGCGTACCTGCGCTTCGCGAGCGTCTACCAGGGCTTCGAATCACTCGAGGACTTCGAAGAGGCCATCCACACCCTCCGCCAGCAGGCGAAGGACAACGAGCGCGTGCCCAGCGGGGCACGGAGGCCGTTGACGGCGCACTAGCGCCCCAGAACCCCGGTGGTGGCTGCGGAGGGGAAGCCGACGCCACCACCGGCACCACGTAAGCCTCGTGGCAGCTGCCCCGCACCAGAGGAGCCCACACCAGACAGAAGAGCCCGGTACGGCGTGCAGCCGTACCGGGCTCCTCGTCAGCTCAGCTCCGTCAGCTCAGCTCAGCTCAGCTCAGCCCAGGTCGGGCGGGGTCAGGGCGAGCGCGCCGGCCGGGGTATGGCGCTTGGTGCCCAGGAGCAGCGCCGCCTGCAGGGCGCCGCCCACGATGCCGGCGTGGTTCTTCAGCTGTGCCGGGATGATCGGGGTGCGGAGCTGGAGTGACGGCAGGTACTCGTTGCTCCGCTTCGAGATGCCGCCGCCCACGATGAACAGCTCGGGCGAGAAGAGGAACTCGACGTGCGAGAAGTAGCGCTGGAGCCGCACGGCGTACTCGTCCCAGTCGATTCCGTCCCGCTCGCGGGCCACGGCTGATGCCTTCGTCTCGGCATCGTGCCCGTCGATCTCCAGGTGACCGAGTTCGGCGTTGGGGACCAGCCGCCCGTCGAAGATGAAGGCGGAGCCGATGCCCGTGCCGAGGGTGATGACCAGGACGGTCCCCATCTTGCCCTTGCCAGCACCGTAGCGGACCTCCGCGAGCCCGGCTGCGTCAGCGTCGTTGATGACGTGGACGTCCCGTCCGAGGACCTTCGTGAAGAGGGCATCGACGTCGGTGTTGACCCAGCTCTTGTCGACGTTCGCCGCCGAGCGGGCGACGCCGTGCTGGATGATGGCCGGGAAGGTGACGCCGACGGGCACGTCGGCGGCGGGACCCTCGGGCCGCGAGGAGAGCTCGGCGACGATCTGGGCGACGACCTCGGCGACTGCCTCCGGCGTCGACGGCTTGGGTGTCGGGATGCGGTAGCGCTCACCGACGATCACGCCCTTCTCGAGGTCGACGATGCCGCCCTTGATGCCCGTGCCGCCGATATCGACTCCGATGACGGTTGCGGGGAGCTTCTTCGATTTCTTCTTGTCGGTGTCCTTGGCCATGATTCTCCGTCGACGTGTGGTTGGGCGGCCGGCGCTAGCCGGAATGGGGTGATGCGGTGTGCAGGCAGGGTCCGCTGGGCGGCTGCGCTAGGGCAGGGTCAGGATCTCCGCGCCACGGTCGGTGACGACGAGCGTGTGCTCGAACTGCGCCGTCCTCTTCCGGTCCTTCGTGACGACGGTCCAGTCGTCCGCCCACATGGTCCAGTCGATGGTCCCGAGCGTCAGCATCGGTTCGATGGTGAAGACCATCCCCGGCTCGATGACGCGGTTGTAGGCGGGGGCGGCGTCGTAGTGCGGGATGATCAGGCCTGTGTGGAACGCTTCTCCGACGCCGTGCCCGGTGAAGTCACGGACAACACCATAACCGAAGCGCTTCGCATAGGACTCGATGGTGCGCCCTATGACGTTGATCTCGCGTCCGGGCGCGACGGCGCGGATCGCGCGGTTGAGGGACTCCTGCGTCCGCTCGACGAGGAGGCGGGACTCCTCGTCCACGTCGCCGATGCAGAAGGTGTAGTTGGTGTCCCCGTGCACGCCGTCCTTGTACGCGGTGATGTCGATGTTGAGGATGTCGCCGTCCTTGAGCTCCGTGGAGTCGGGGATGCCGTGGCAGATGACCTCGTTGAGCGATGAGCAGAGCGACTTCGGGAAGCCCCGGTACCCGAGGGTCGACGGGTAGGCGCCGTGGTCCAGGAGGAACTCGTGTCCGATGCGGTCCAGGTAATCCGTGGTGACGCCGGGCCTGGCGGAGTTGCCGACCTCGACGATGGCCTGGGCGGCGATCCTGCCGGCGATGCGGATCTTCTCGATGGTCTCCGGCGTCTTGACCTCGGAGCCCTCGAACGGCGCGGGCGCCTTGCGGCCCACGTATTCGGGGCGCGGAATGCCTGGGGGGACGGGGCGCTGGGGCGAGATGGTGCCGGGGGTCAGGGTCCCAAGGGGAGCGGTGGGGGAGGACTGGGGCATACCCTTGATCCTATAGCGGGCTCAGGTCACCGGCTGAAAGGCGCCATCGGCGCGATCGCCGGTGCGTCTCTGCCCTGGATCTAGGAGGTCGCCATGACGGAGTACTGGTTCAACGTGCGCACGCATGAGGTCGAAGAGGACCGGCAGTCGGACTGGTCCCAGCTGATCGGGCCGTACGCGACGCGGGCCGAAGCCGAGAAGGCCCTCGAGAAGGTCCAGCAGCGCAACGATGCCTGGGACAAGGACGACGACTAGGGCTCCCCGGCCCGTGCTCCGCTAGAAGGTGTGCTCGGGGCCGGGGAACGTGCCCGCACGCACGTCCTCGGCGTAGGCGCGGGCCGCATTGGAGAGGACGCTCCGGACGTCGGCATACTGCTTGACGAACTTCGCCTGCCTGCCGCCGCGCAGCCCGGCCATGTCCTGCCACACCAGCACCTGGCCCGTCGTGCCCGGGCCTGCGCCGATGCCGATCGTCGGGACGCGGACGGCCGCGTCGACCGCGTTCGCGGTCTCGGCGGGCACCATCTCCATCAGGACGCAGAACGCTCCCGCGTCGGCGAGCGCGACGGCGTCGTCGACGATGCGCTGCAGCGCCTCCCCGCGGCCCTGCACACGGTAGCCGCCGAGTGCGTGCTCGCTCTGCGGAGTGAACCCGATGTGGGCCATGACCGGGATGCCCGCGCGGACGAGGGCACGGACGGTGTCCGCGTAGTCGGCGCCGCCCTCCATCTTCACGGCGTGGACCAGCCCCTCCTTGAGCAGCCGCACGGAGGACTCGACGGCCTGCTGGGGTGAGACCTCGTAGCTGCCGAAGGGAAGGTCGGCCACGACGAGGGCCCGCGTCGTGGCCCTGCTGACTGCACGGCTGAAAAGGATCATCTCGTCGAGCGTGATGGGCAGGGTCGTGGCGTGTCCCAGGACGTTGTTGGCCGCCGAGTCACCGATCAGGAGGAGTTCGATGCCGGCCTCGTCGAACACCTGCGCCGCGTACTGGTCGTAGGCCGTCAGCATGGCGAAGTGCCTGCCCTGGTCCTTGGCCTGCTGCAGGTGGTGGATCCGGATCCGGCCGGCTGGCTTCGTCTCGGCAGGGGCAGGGGCAGGGGCGGTGGCCTCCCGGGCCGGCGTCGACGGGGCTGCTCCCTCTCCGTAGGGGGCTGGCAATTCCGCGGAAGTCATGCCATGAGACTACTGGACCCTCCGGCGTCCCCTCCTGCCTGCGGTCCTCCCGGGACAGGTCCTCCCGGGGCCGCCGGGTACTGCGCATATCGTCCGCCGGGATTTCCGGCGCGCCGCAACGGGGTGGGCACGGTGCACCTCATCAGCGCGCGGGTCAGTAGAGTGTTGACGGCAGGTGCACGCGCGCACGAGGCGCACGCGCGCCCCGGGAACGCTGCAGCCGGACGCGCACGACGTCGGGCATGGAGAGCCCGCTGCCCCGACCGGGCGGCCTGGGCGACGAGGCAAGGAATGAGGGTGGTCATGGACCGGCAGCAGGAGTTCGTACTGCGAACGATCGAGGAGCGCGACGTCCGCTACGTGCGTCTGTGGTTCACCGACGTCGTCGGTTCGCTGAAGTCGGTCGCACTGGCTCCTGCCGAGGTCGAAGGCGCCTTCGAGGAGGGCCTCGGATTCGACGGCTCATCCATCGAGGGACTCGCCCGGGTCTACGAATCGGACATGCTGGCCCAGCCCGATCCGACCACGTTCCAGATCCTGCCCTGGCGCGGAGACAAGGAACAGACGTCGCGCATGTTCTGCGACATCCTGACGCCGGACGGCCAGCCGTCCACCGCCGACCCACGCGGCGTCCTCAAGAAGACCCTGGCGAAGGCCGCCGACATGGGCTTCACCTGCTACACCCACCCGGAGATCGAGTTCTACCTGCTGAAGTCGGCGGAGCTCGGTCCCGACGGCCAGCCCGTGCCCGTGGACTCGGCCGGCTACTTCGACCACGTTCCCGGCGGAGTGGCCCAGGACTTCCGCAGGACCGCCGTCGCCATGCTCGAGTCCGTGGGCATCTCGGTCGAATTCAGCCACCATGAGGCCGGGCCGGGCCAGAACGAGATCGACCTGCGCTACGCGGATGCGCTCCAGACCGCGGACAACATCATGACGTTCCGGACGATCATCAAGGAGGTGGCGCTCACCTCCGGCAGCTACGCGACCTTCATGCCCAAGCCCTTCTCCGAGCACCCGGGCTCGGGCATGCACACCCACTTCTCCCTCTTCGAGGGTGACACCAATGCCTTCTTCGAGGCGGGCGCCGAGTTCCAGCTGTCGAAGACCGCTCGCCAGTTCATCGCCGGCATCCTCCGGCACGCGCCCGAGTTCACTGCCGTGACCAACCAGTTCGTCAACTCGTTCAAGCGCCTCTGGGGCGGCGGCGAGGCACCGAGCTACCTCTCCTGGGGCCACAACAACCGCTCCGCCCTGGTCCGCGTGCCGCTCTACAAGCCCAACAAGGGCCAGTCCGCGCGCATCGAGTACCGCGGCATCGACTCCGCGAGCAACCCCTACCTCGCCTACTCCGTGCTGCTGGGTGCCGGGCTCAAGGGCATCGAGGAGGGCTACGAGCTGCCGCCCGCTGCCGAGGACGACGTCTGGAGCCTCACCGCCGCGGAACGCCGCGCGATGGGGCACGACCCGCTGCCGGCCAGCCTGCACGACGCCATCCGCGTGATGGAGGAATCGGAGCTCGTCGCCGACATCCTGGGGGAGCAGGTGTTCGAGAACTTCCTCCGCAACAAGCGCGCCGAGTGGCACGACTACCGCATCCAGGTGACGCCCTACGAGCTGCGCAGGAACCTCAACATCCTGTAGGCCTGCGTGCACCTCCGGCGCTTGGCTAGGGTTGGTCCATGAGCCTTACCCGCAAGCTGATCAGTCACGGCTTCACGGACCTGGAGAAGAGCAGGCGCTTCCTCGATGCGCCCGAGCTGCAGGGGCTGAACGACGACGCCCTGTTCGGCGGGATCGCTGCCGCCGCGAACCCGGACCTGGCGCTGCAGTCCTTCGTCCGTCTCCTCGCCGTCAACCGCAAGGCTTCGCTGGCGGCCTTCTCCGACGAGGGCAGGCGCGGTCCCCTCTTCCGGCTGCTGGGAGCATCCGAGGCGCTCGGGGAGTTCCTCATGCGCCACCCCGAGCACCTCGACGTCGTCCGCCCGAGTCCTGCGACCCTCGCGGAGGCGACGCCGGACGACCTCCGGGCACTGCTGCTGCGGTCGGTCGACGCCGAGCCCGCCGATGCGAACCCGGTGGCGGGCAGGCTGGGCATGGACGCGTACCAGAGGCTCCGTGTGACCTATCGGCGCCTCCTGACGGACCTGGCGGTCCGTGACCTCTGCCACCGCTCGCCCGTCGACTACCTGCCCGTCGTCGCCCGCGAACTCGCGGACCTCGCAGCCGCCGCCCTGGAAGCCTCCCTCGCCGTCGCCCGTGCCGAACTCGGCGAGGTGTACGGGCCCGAGGTCGTCGCGCGGGTGAAGCTCGCCGTCATCGCCATGGGCAAGTGCGGTGCGCGGGAGCTGAACTACATCTCCGACGTCGACGTCGTCTACGTCGTGGAAGGCGAGGACCTCGACGACACGCTGCTCACCAGGATCGGGACGGGCCTGGCCTCCGGCATGTCCCGCGGGGTGTACTCGCCGGGGCCGGAGCCCGCCCTGTGGGAGGTCGACGCGAACCTGAGGCCCGAAGGCAAGGACGGGCAGCTCGTGCGGACGCTGCAGTCCCACGTGTCCTACTACGAGAGGTGGGCCAGGACCTGGGAGTTCCAGGCGCTCCTCAAGGCCCGGACCGCCGCGGGAGATCCGGACCTCGGCCGGCGCTATGAGGCGGCCATCGCCCCCTTCGTCTGGGCGTCCTCGCAGCGCGAGGGGTTCGTCGAGGCGGTGAGGGCCATGCGCCGCCGCGTCACCGACAACATCCCGCGCGACGAGGAGGCACGCCAGCTCAAGCTCGGACCGGGAGGCCTGCGCGACGTCGAGTTCACCGTCCAGCTACTGCAGCTCGTCCACGGAAGACTCGACGAATCCCTCCGCGTGAGGGATACCGTGACCGCGATCGGCGCGCTCAGCTCCGGCGGATACATCGGTCGCTCGGACGCGCTGGATCTCGACGACTCCTACCGCTACCTGCGGGTCCTCGAGCACCGGATCCAGCTCATGCAGATGCGCCGGACGCACCTCATGCCGGAGGACAACTCGACCCTGCGTGCCCTCGCCCGGTCCTCCGAGGGCTGCATGGTCACGGTGAGGCCGAGCGCGCAGAGCCTCGTCGACAAGTGGCAGCGGACCCGGAGGCTCGTCAAGCGGCTCCACGAGTCGATCTTCTACCGGCCCCTGCTCAACAATGCGGCCACGCTGCAGCCCGAGGACGTCCAGCTGACTGCCGAGGCCGCGCAGGCCCGCCTCGCCGCCCTCGGCTACCAGGACCCGCGCGGGGCCATGCGCCACATCGAGGCACTCACGGGCGGCCTGCGGCGCCGCGCGATGCTGCAGAGGCAGCTGCTGCCCATCCTCCTGGCCTGGTTCGCGGACGGTGTCGATCCCGACGCCGGCCTGCTCGGGTTCCGCCGGCTCAGCGAGTCCCTCGGTGACAGCCACTGGTACCTCGGCATGCTCCGCGACTCCAACGCCGCCGCGGAGAGGCTCTGCGCCGTCCTGTCGAGCAGCCGGTTCATCACCGATCTCCTGGAGGTATCGCCCGAGTCGACACAGTGGCTCGGCTCCGACGCGGCGCTGGTGCCGGAGACCTTCGACGCCCAGTGGCAGGAGATCCAGTCGAAGATGTCGCGGCATCCGGAGCCCGGCGAAGCCATCCGGCTGATCCGGCTGATCCGTCGCCGGGAGCTGCTGCGCATCGCCATTGCCGACAGCTCCAACCTCCTGTCGCAGGCGGAGGTGGGGGAGGCTCTCGCCGACGCCGACCGCGCCGCCGTCCTCGGCGCGCTGCACGTCGCGGAGAGCCAGGTGTTCGGGCAGGAGGAGCAGCTCACCGACGTCGTCGTGATGGCGATGGGACGCCAGGGCGGCCGGGAGATCACCTACGGCTCGGATGCGGACGTGATCTACGTGCACCGGCCGTTCCCGGGGGCCGACGAGGCAGCGGCGCAGAAGCAGGCCGAGGCCGTGGTGTCCCGCACGGCTGCCCTGCTCACCCAGCCCTGCAAGCCGCCGGTCCTGGCCGAGCGGGTCCTGGAGATCGATGCGGCGCTCCGGCCGGAGGGCAAGCAGGGGGCGATGGTGCGGTCGATCGGCTCCTACCGTGAGTACTACCGGCGCTGGTCCCTTGTCTGGGAAGCGCAGGCTCTCCTGCGGGCCCGCCCCCTCGCGGGCGACGACGGGCTCGCCGCAGAATTCATCGATCTCATCGATCCGGTGCGGTACCCGCGGGAGCTCAGCGAGTCGGACGTCCGCGAGATCCGGCGGATCAAGGCGCGTGTCGAGTCGGAGCGGCTCCCGCGCGGAGCCGACCCCTCGAGGCACCTCAAGCTGGGGCGGGGGGCACTCAGCGACGTCGAATGGCTCGTGCAGCTCCTCCAGCTTCAGCATGCCTCCGCGGTCCCGGCCCTGCGGGTACAGTCCACGCTCGCCGCACTCGACGTGATCGAGGCGGAGGGCCTGCTCCCCGCGGAGGACGTCGCCACGCTGCGGGGGAGCTGGACCCTCGCCACCCGCATCCGCGGCGCGAATGTCATCTGGAGCGGGCGGGGTTCGGACCTGCTGCCGGCTCCGCGCCGGGACCTGGAAGCCGTCGCCCGGTGGTGCGGGTATGGCCCGGGCAGCGGATCGGACCTCGAGGAGGACTACCTCCGCATGACGCGGCGCAGCCGTGCCATCTTCGAGCGGCACTTCTACGGGTACTAGGCCCTCCTGGGAGGACTCGCGCCGCTCACCCGTTGGCTTGGCCGAAGCGCTGGGCGAGGATCGGCGTGAGCGACCGCATGTAGGTGCTGGTCACGTGGTTGGAGTCGAAGTACACGTGCACCCCGCCGATCGCCGAATAGCAGCGCCCGTCCGGGCAGAACTGGTCCTGTAGGTCGAGGACCTTCACCATCGGCGAGTCCATCGCCAGGGCAGCCTCGGCGAGGGGGTCACCGGGGAGGGCCTCCTGCGACGGGAGCGAGCAGGCCAGGGGCGAGGAGGCGTGAGCCTCGAGGCAGTCGGGTCCGGTCGTGTCGAGTGTCAGGGGAGTGTCCCTCAGGATGTAGACACGCACACCCGCGTCGACCCAGGTGCTGATGCGGGCGGTGAAAGCGTCCCTGTACTGGCTGGCCTGGTTCCGCCCCGAGCCGTCGTCGATCACCTCACGCGCGCCGAACGCCGAGGCGAAGACCACATCCGGCTTCTCCTCGACGATGCGGTCGGACACCTCCTGGCTCCACCCCAGACAGGCGTCCTGCGACGCCCTGTCGGACGGCTTCCCGTTGAACTCCGTCCGGCGCACGCCGATGTACGGGCACCCGCCGACCAGGCTCTCCTGGAGGTGCCACCGGGACTCCCTGGCCAGTCCGTAGAGTGCCGTCTTCCAGTGTTCGGCGTGCGAGTCGCCGACGAGCCATGCCTCACCCGAGGCCTCGTCGGCGCCCGCGAAGTCACACGTACTCAGGCGGGCACCGCCGCTCACCATGATCGGGTCGCTCGCTTCGGCGCACTCCTCGCCGGTGAACCAGGGCGCCTCGTCCGGTCCCACCTGCGGGAGCGCCGGTGGACCGAAGGGATCCCCGCACCCGTCGTTCGAGAGGCTCTTGGCGCCGAAACAGGGACCGCCCGAGATCGCGTCGAGAGCCGCTTGCTGGCGAGCTCCGGCAGCACCGGCCGCCACCGTGATGGCGATCGCCAGGAGGATCATGGCCAGCATGACCGACAGCAACAGGACCAGGCTTCTGCGGACTCCGTAGCGGCGCAGCAGCGACGTCCTGCCCGGGTCCTCGATCAGCTTCTTGCTGGCGAAGGCGAGCACGAGCGTCCCCACCAGGAGGAACGCCATGTCGATCGGCTGGAGCTCCCGCCCGAGGCCGGCGGGCACAAGGAGCAGCACGGGCCAGTGCCACAGGTAGAGCGAGTAGGACACGTCCCCGACGAACTGCACCGGTCGTGCCGCCAGGAGTGCGTTCGGGGACCAGGAGGGGGATGCCGGGCCGGAGGCGATGACCAGGACCGTGCCGACGACGGGAATCAGTGCGAGATAGCCGGGGAAGAGGGTGCGCTCCGAGAACCCGACGGCGGAGAGCAGGATGAACGCGTATCCCAGCACCTGCGCGACACCGGCGAGGGTGCGCCCGGTGGCGGGGAGGGTGCTCCGGTTCCTCATGGCCTGCACCGCGATGAGCGATCCCGCCGCGAATTCCCATGCGCGTACCGGGGTCACGAAGTAGGCGGCGTTCCTGCTCGCGAACGTCATGTGGATGCACAGGAGGAGGGAGAGGACGAACACGGCGCCCAGGACCAGCGCGAGCAGGGCACGGCGGTGGATCCGCTGCCGGCGGGCGAGGGTGAACGTGACGACGAGGAGGACGGGCCAGACGAGGTAGAACTGCTCCTCGACCGACAGCGACCAGTAGTGCTGCACGGTGGACGCGGATTCGGTCTGCGCGGAGTAGTCCACGGACTTCAGCGCCAGGACCCAGTTCTCGACGTAGAAATTCGCCGCCAGGGTCTCCTGCGCGAGGCCGGCCCAGCGGCTGAACGGGAGCACGATCCAGGCCGTGACGAGGGAGACCAGGGACACGACGAGTGCGGCCGGCAGGAGGCGGGCCGCACGCCGGGCGTAGAAGGAACCGAAGCGTATCCGCCCGGTGCGTTCCAGTTCACCCAGCAGATGCTTCGTGATGAGGAAGCCGGAGATGACGAAGAAGATGTCGACACCGACATAACCGCCGGGCAGCAGATCCGGTGCCGCGTGATTCACCACGACGAAGGAAACAGCGAGGGCTCGCAGGGCCTGGATGTCCGTACGCGGCGCCGCCTTGGTCGTCCTCCGGGCGGTCGAGGGTTCGCCGGCGAGTGGTCGGGCCGGCGGGGCAGCCGTGTCGATATAGGTCATCGGTCCTCCTGAGACGCCGCGGGAAACACCTCGCCCAGACTCGGTGACGTTGATCAAGGACATTCACGGCCTTGACGAGTATAGAAGCGGGAGGACTCGGTAGCGCTTTCGACACGGATGGTCGTGGGCGTTCGGCAACAACCCGGGGAGGACAGGGAACGCCTTCACCAGGTCGCCGAACGGGACCTGCGACCGTGGCTGAAATTCAGCCAACCCCGTGTCTGGCGGGGATGGTGCGGCACATCTCCTCGCCGCGGGCCAGGGAGGTGGCCGACGACGAACGGAGGGTCCCTTGGTTGTCATCCAAGGGACCCTCCGCCACATGCCCGGACTGAAGGCGGACTAACCGCGCTTCCAGTCCGTTCTGCTGCTAGACGCCGTAGTAGAGCTCGAACTCGTAGGGGTTCGGCCGCAGCGAGAGCGGCTTGATCTCCATCTCGCGCTTGTACTCGATCCAGGTGTCGATCAGGTCCTGCGTGAAGACGTCGCCGGCCTGCAGGAACTCGTTGTCGGCCTCGAGCGCCAGCAGGGCCTCCTCGAGCGAACCGGGAGCCTTCTGGATGTCCTTGGCTTCCTCGGCGGGGAGCTCGTAGAGGTCCTTGTCGATGGGCTCGGCGGGCTCGATGCGGTTCTTGATCCCGTCGAGGCCTGCCATGAGCTGGGCGGCGAAGGCCAGGTAGGGGTTCGACGACGGGTCCGGTGCGCGGAACTCGATGCGCTTGGCCTTGGGGTTCGATCCGGTGATCGGGATACGGATACCGGCAGAGCGGTTGCCCTGCGAGTAGACCATGTTGACCGGGGCTTCGAAACCCTTGACCAGGCGACGGTAGGAGTTCACCGTCGGGTTGGTGAAGGCCAGGACGGCAGAGGCGTGCTTCAGCAGGCCGCCGATGTACCAGCGGGCCATGTCCGACAGGCCGGCGTAGCCGCGCTCGTCGTAGAACAGCGGCTGTCCGTCGCTCCACAGCGACTGGTGGCAGTGCATACCGGAGCCGTTCTCACCGAAGACCGGCTTCGGCATGAAGGTCGCGGACTTGCCCCACGCGTCGGAGACGTTCTTCACGATGTACTTGAACTTCTGCAGGTCGTCCGCAGCGTGCGTCATGGTCGTGAACTTGTAGTTGATCTCGGCCTGGCCCGCACCGCCGACCTCGTGGTGCGAACGCTCGACCTCGAGGCCTGCCTTGTCCAGCTCGACGCAGATCGCGTCGCGCAGGTCGGCCTGCTTGTCCACGGGGGAAACCGGGAAGTAGCCGCCCTTGAACGGGGTCTTGTTGCCGAGGTTGCCACCGACTTCCTCGCGTCCGCTGTTCCAGGGAGCCTCGATCGAGTCGACCTTGTAGAAGCTGCCCTGCGGGGAAGACTCGTACTGGACGTTGTCGAAGATGAAGAACTCTGCCTCGGGAGCGAAGAACGCGGTGTCCGCGATGCCGGTGGAGGAGAGGTACGCCTCGGCGCGCTCTGCGACGCTGCGGGGATCGCGGTGGTAGGGATCGCCCGTGCGGGGGTTGACGATGGAGAAGTTCAGCGCGAGGGTCTTCTCCGTCCGGAACGGGTCGATGAACGCCGTCGTCACATCCGGGATGAGCTGCATGTCCGATTCCGCAATGCCCTGGAAGCCGCGGATGGAGGATCCATCGAAGAGCTGGCCGTGCACGAAGAAGTCCGCGTCGACCGACTTGGCGGGAACGTTGAAGTGCTGCTGCACTCCCGGGAGGTCGGTGAACCGGACATCGACAAACCTGATGTCTTCGTCGGCGATGAACTTGAGGACCTCGTCCGCATTCTTAAACATCGATTCATGCTCCTAACGCATGGCTGGGGGAAAACCGGCGCCAGCGCATGTCCTGCGCCGCACGGGATATCACGGGCTCTGGCAGGCTGGCTCTCTACCGCCGGCTCGTCCCAACTGTATGAGCAGGCAGTTTCTCGCTGGTGTCGGCTTTGTTTCCGGGACGTTACATGACGTGAACTGCGCCTCCCACCCTAGCGCCCCCGGGAGCGCGGAGGCATAATACGGCCGGGCCGGAGCCTGTCGTTGCGCGGGTAGGCTAGAGGCGTGGTGAACAGGGAGAACATCGGCTCGTGGATGGAAGGCCCGCCGCCGTCGGGCGATCAGCAATGGCCCGGGCAGCGACTCGGCCGGCCCGAATCTGGTCCCGGGTCCCTCGCCCGTTTCGGACCCAGGGCCGGTGCCCTGCTGATCGACTGGGTTCTCTGCTCGCTCATCTCCGCCGCGTTCTTCGACTACGACGGCTTCGCGACGCTGTACATCTTCCTCGTGGAGCAGATCCTGTTCGTCGGTTTCTTCGGCTACAGCATCGGGCATCGTCTCCTACGGATGCAGGTGCAGACGCTCGACGGCAAGCCGGCCGGTTACCTGACGGCCATCGTCCGCAGTGTGCTCGTATGCCTCGTCATCCCGGCCTTCATCATCGACGCCGACCAGCGCGGCCTCCACGACCGGGCCCGGAACACCGGCCTGTTCCGGATCTAGCATCTAGCACTGCTCCAGCACCGGGAACCCCGCAACAGATCCCGAAACGCGAAGAGCCCCTCCCGTCGCCGGGAGGGGCTCTTGCTGTCTGCGGTCAGCGCCCGCGCATCGCCTTGCGGTCGGGGCGGGCCTTGAAGGGGTCCACGCCCTTGGGGATCGGAAGCTTGCTGCCCAGGGCGGCCAGGCGCTTGTCAACGGCGTGGACCTCCTGCTTGGTCAGCGTCTTCTTCAGCTTCTGCACGGTCTTCGGGACCTTGGAGAGGGGTACCTGGCGGTCACCGCGGCCCGTCTCGATCACGTGCACCGGAACGTTCGGGATGATTCGCGCCATCTTGCGCTTCTCACCGTCGAGGAGTTGCTTGACCCGCGTGGAGGGGCCCTCCGACACGAGGACGACGCCCGGCCGGCCGATGATCCGGAATACGGCGTCCTGCGTCCGCGGATTCACCGCGACCGGCTGCTCCTGCAGGATCCACCCGCGGCGAAGGACGCTCAGCGCAGCGCCGGCAGCGCCGGGCTTTCCCTCGATCTGGGAGAACGCCGCGCGTTCGGCCCTGCGGGACAGGATGAAGATGGCCGCAAGGACAGCCAGCGGGATCGCGATGATCATCAGCGTGATGACGTTGTTGATCAGGAGTCCGACGAGCAGGCCCAGCGCGATGATCCCGACGAACGCCAGCAGCATGAACCAGACAGCGCTGGGGTCGTTGCGCCGCGTCATCTTGAAGACTTCGACAACCTGCTTCATCCGCCCGGTCTGCTTCGGCGCAGCCCCGGCTTTCGGCTTGCGCGAGAAGAGGCGGCGTTTGGGCGTGGGTGAGCCTGAAGGATCGATTGCGTGCGACATAGTACTTCGATTCTACGGGATGAGATCAGGATGACCGCCGGTTCCCCGACGATGTGCTGCGGTTCCGCGGGCGGCTGGTGCGGTAGCCGCCGGGACAGTACCTGCGTCAGCCGGCGAGGAGCGAGGTCGCTTCCTGGGAGGCGGAGCCGGGTTCGTCGAGGTGCGCGAGTTCGGGGGGCAACTCGAGACCCTTCTTCCGCATGGCGCGTGCCCAGAGGCGGCCCGCGCGATAGGACGAGCGCACGAGCGGGCCGCTCATGACGCCGAGGAAGCCGATCTCTTCCGCCTCTTCACTCAGTTCGACGAATTCACCGGGCTTCACCCATCGGTCGACGGGCAGGTGGCGTTCGCTGGGGCGCAGGTACTGCGTGATCGTGATGAGGTCGCATCCTGCGGCGTGCAGGTCCCGGAGGGCCTCGGAGATCTCCTCGCGTGTCTCGCCCATGCCGAGGATGAGGTTGGACTTCGTGACCATGCCACGGTCCCGTCCCTGGGTGATGACGTCGAGCGAGCGCTCGTAGCGGAAGGCCGGTCGGATGCGCTTGAAGATGCGCGGCACCGTCTCCACATTGTGCGCGAAGACCTCCGGGGCGGCGTCGCAGATCGCGGCGATGTGCTCGGGGCGCCCGGAGAAATCGGGGATGAGGATCTCGACTCCCGTGCCGGGGTTCATGCTGTGGATCTGCCGGATGGTCTCGGCGTAGAGCCAGACGCCCTCGTCGGCGAGGTCGTCGCGGGCGACGCCGGTCACCGTTGCGTAGCGCAGGTTCATGGACTGCACCGACTGGGCCACTTTGAAGGGCTCGCTGCGGTCCAGCGGCTGCGGCTTGCCCGTGTCGATCTGGCAGAAGTCGCACCGGCGGGTGCACTCGGAGCCGCCGATGAGGAAGGTGGCCTCACGGTCCTCCCAGCACTCGAAGATGTTGGGGCACCCCGCCTCTTCGCAGACGGTGTGCAGGCCCTCCTTCTTCACCAGGTTCTTCATCGCGACGAACTCGGGTCCGATGTTGACCTTCGCCTTCATCCAGTCCGGCTTGCGCTCGACCGGCGTCTCGGCATTGCGCGCCTCGATGCGCAGCAGGCGGCGGCCCTCGGGGGCAAGGCTCACAGTAAAGCTCCTTCTGGCTGGATGCCATGGGTGGCGCCGGACGTGGCGGCAGTGCCAGCACCGATCTGGGTTGAGGCGGCGTCGTCCTCGGCCACCAGCAACGCCTCATTCTTGCGCAGTTCGGCCTCGATAAGCGAAACGACGTCCGTGGGAGGCACTGTCCGGCCGCACTCGGCGGAGATGGACGTGACCCCGGCATCACTGATGCCGCACGGGACGATCTGCTGGAACGGCGCGAGATCGTTGCTGCAGTTGACGGCGAAGCCGTGCATCGTGACCCGATCCTTCACGCGGATGCCGATCGCGGCGATCTTCCGCGCGGGTCGGTCATCCGCTGCCGCCAGCCAGACGCCGGACCGGCCGTCGACCCGGATGCCGTCGATGCCGAAGTGGCGGAGTGCGGTGATGATGACTTCCTCGAGGGTATGGACGTAGTCCGCGACGCGCGCCGGATCCCGCAGGGCGAGGATCGGGTATCCCACCAGTTGTCCGGGCCCGTGCCACGTGAGCTTTCCGCCGCGGTCCACGGGGACGACGGGCGTGCCGTCAAAGGGGCGCTCGTGGTCCTCAGTGCGCTTGCCCGCGGTGTACACGGGTGTGTGCTCGAGCAGGAGGACGGTACTGGGCGCGGCGCCGTCGACCACCTTCGCATGCAGGTCTTTCTGCATCTCCCACCCCTGCGTGTACTCGATGTAATCCGGAGCGAGGCCGACGCGCGACAGCACAAGAGTCATGGGTCCAATCGTAGTCCCGTCCGCCACGTTCCTTTCCACCGGTTCCGCGCGGTGCCCGCTCCGAAAGGGGCGCTGCTCTGGCCCTACTGTCGGGGGACGTCGAATTGTCCAGGGACGTCGAACGTCGCGTCGCGCCGGACCAGGCGCCATTCCCGGTCGGCCCGCCGTACCTCGAAGCACGCCACGGGCGAGACCGGATCGGTCTGTGCCTGGAACCGCCAGAAGTCGGCCCTGAGGCCCCGCGTCGTCGGCCCGTTGCCCGCGTGGAGGGGCACCACGGGCAGCGCGTGCCAGGTGGACCAGTGACGGCTGCGGCCGACGACGCGCCAGAGGGACCCGCGCCAGCGCAGGCAGGAGGGCTCGGGCGTGCCGCTGGTCTCCTCGAAGGTGAGCGCGACCGCTTCATCGCACGGCCGCCAGGGGCCGATCGTGTCGGGGGTGGGCTTCATGACGCTGCCTGTCTGGTGGATGCCTGAAGGTTAAAAATAGAACGTATGTTCGACGAAATCAATGGGGTCGGGAGTAGTTGCGGGAGGCCCTGTGGATAACGCCGGCCTCCCTGCTCCGGTGGCCTAGAACTGATGCATGAGCGACGCCGCGCCACTGCAGGCAGGGGATTCCCGGGGGACTGTCCCGGGCGGTGTCCTGCCGGGTGCCCCGTCCGAACCACTACTTGCCCGTTCCTCCGCCGAGGACGTGCCACCGCCTGTGGTCCAGGGCCTGCGCGTGGGAAGGCTGCTCGGCAGGGGCGGGTCCTCCGCCGTCTGGCTGGTGACGGACGACGGCGGACAGCGGTTCGCCCTCAAGGTGGCGGGACCGTCCCGGTCCGGCGAGGGCGCATCGGACCATCCCGTGGGCGCGCCACCCGTCCGGCGCGCCCGGCGCGTCGCGCGGGCCCTGACCGAAGCTTCCGCCTCGGAACCCTCTGCCGCCGACTCGCCGGATGAACAGCTCCAGCATGCGGACGGGGAGCGGCCGGCGCCGGACCAGGGAGTCGGGGCGGAGGACATGGCTCGGGAGCTCCGGCTCCTGCAGCGGTTCTCCCATGACCACCTCCTCAGGGTGCACCGCACGGTCGGGACCGACCAGGGTCCGGGCATGCTGATGGACCTTGCACCGGGCGGTTCCCTGCTGGGCCTGGTCACCAGCAGGGGCCCGCTTCCCATTCCGGAAGTCGTCACGGCCCTCGTACCCATAGCGCAGGTGCTCAGCCACCTCCACAGCGCCGGAGCACTGCACGGCGACGTGACGCCTGGAAACATCCTGTTCACTGCCGAGGGCAAGCCGCTGCTCGGAGACTTCGGAACGGCGCGGCTCCTCGGATCCGACAGGGAAGCCGCCGCGGGCACACCGGGCTTTCTCGATCCGACGCAGCGTGGTCCGTTCGACTCCGGCGCGGACGTCTTCGCGCTCGCAGCGGTGTCCTGGTTCGCCCTGACGGGCAGGGTTCCAGGTCCGACAGAGCAACGGCCACCCCTCGTCCTGATCATTCCCGAGGTCCCTCAACAGCTCATGCAGCTCATCGAGGACGGGCTGAGTTCCACCCGGGACCGCAGGCCCACGGCTGACCACTTCGCGCGCATCCTGCTGTCCAGTGCTGCTCCGGACCCTGTGAACCTCGTGCCGGCTGTCCACTCCAGCGTGCTTCCCGACCTGGTGACGAGGCGCGCAGGCCCGCGTCCCGCCGTCCGTCAGTCACGGTGGAAGCGGATCATCGGGGGTCGTGGAAGCACCACGAAGGAAACGCATGAAGTCGCACGCCGACCGCCCCTGCCCGGGCAGAAGGTTCCCCGCCGCGGCGCATCGGCCGGCACGTCTGCCCGTCGCGGGGCAGGCCGATCGGGCGGGCGGGCCCGGAACGGCCTTGCGATGGCGGCAGCTCTGGCCGCCATCGTGCTTCTGGTCGCGGGGATCGCCGTGACGCTGGGCGGTTTCGGCGCTCCACCTGCTGTCCCTCCCGGCCCGGTGCCCAGCGCCGGTTCGAGCGCGGGGTCCGGTTCGAGCGCTGAGTCGGGTATGTCAGCAGCGAATGGGGCCACGGGCCGGGAGGAAGCCGAGCCCGGATCGGAAGGACACGAGGGGCCGGAAGGATCCGGGGGAGTGGGCGTACCGTCCGAGCGACCGGCCGAGGCACTGCTGACCGGTGATCCTGTCACCGCGCTCAGGAGTCTCGCGGCTCTTCGGGCAACAGCATTCACCACGGCGGACACCGCCGTCCTGACAACCGTCGACGTCGAAGGATCCCCTGCCCTGTCCGCGGACCGGAAAGCCGTGACGGCGCTCGCGGACTCGGGCCGGAACCTCCAGGACCTGTCCATCGACATCCGCGATCCTGTGGTCCTCCGTCAGACGGACCTCGCTGCGATGCCGGCGGTCGGCAGCCTCCCGGGCGTCACCGGAGCACCAGGCGGCACGCAGGTGTCCCTCATCCGGGCGACGGCGGCACTCTCGTCGTACACGGAGAGGGCGGCGTCGACACCGCGAGCGGATGCCGAGCCGAGTCCGCTGATGGCCGCAGGCCGGCAGGAGCTCATCTTCATCCTGTGGAATTCCGGCCCCGCGTGGCAGATTCATTCCGTCGTATCGCCTCCGGAGTGAGACGGTGCGCAACCGGCAGGTGTCCGGCACGAGCCGCGCACGGTGCCCCGACCGAGCCGTGCCAGACGCCCGACTGTGCCGCGCCAGACGCCCGATTGAGCCGCGCCAGGTGCACGATGAGGGCAGTGCCCGACGCCGACCGGGTCCCGCCACATGCCAGGCCGGCACACCGCTCGGTCTACCCGGCGGTCCGGCGCACCCACTCGGCAAGCGCCTCGGGCGTGGGCTCGTCGAAAGCGAAGCCCGCACCGGTCAGGGCCCGGGGCTCCATGCGCTGACTCACGAGCAGGAGCTCGTACGCGAGCTGGCCGATGACCGTTGTCAGGATGGCGCCGGGAACCCGGAACCACACGGGCCTGTGGAAGGCCCTGCCGAGCTGCAGCGTGATCGTGTCCAGGGTGGCCGGTGCGGGGGCGCTCACATTGACGGGACCGTACAGGGGCGCGGTGAGGAGGAATTCGAGGGCCCGTACCTCGTCGTTCAGGCTGATCCAGGGCCACCACTGTTGGCCGGAGCCGAGGGACGTCCCGGCGAAGAACCGGATAGGGACCAGGAGGTTGGGCAGCGCGCCGCCGCCCCTGGCCATCACGATGCCCGTGCGGGCCAGCACGACGCGGACGGTGTTGGGAGCACGCAGCGCTTCGGCCTCCCACCGGCGGCAGATATCGGCGAGGAGGGTCCCGCCCGACGTCGAGCCCTCTGTCAGGACCTCGTTGCCCCGGTCCCCGTAGTAGCCGGAGGCCGACTGGCTGATGAAGACCTCCGGTGGGTTGCCGGCCTTGCGCATCGCCTCGACCAGCGTCCGAGTCGCCATGATCCGCGAGGAGTACAGCGTCTCCTTGTAGCTCCTGGTCCAGAGACTGCCCGCGATGCCGGCTCCGGACAGGTTGATGACGGCGTCGGCGCGCTCGATGGCCGCGACATCCAGTTCGCCCGCCGACGGATTCCAGCGGATCTCCGACGGGCCCTTCGGCGCCCTGCGGACGAGGCGCGTGACCTCGTGGTTCTTCTCGAGCTGGCGGGTGAGGGCTGTGCCGATGGTCCCGGACGCGCCGGCAAGGAGGATGCGCATGAACCCATCGAACCACTTGTTCCGGGTGAAGGGTACCGGGAGGTCCTCGCCGCAGGCTGCGCCGCCCACTCCTGAATCCCGGACGCCATCGCGTGCGCGGCATGCGCCCCATCGTTGGACGGCTGCCCTGTGCCGCGTACAGCAGAAGGACCCCGGACAGTGCCCGGAGTCCTTCTGCTGCCGCTGTGCGGTGGTGGCGCAGCTCAGCCGTGGAGCGTCGCGGTCAGCGAGATGTCCTTGACGGCGGCGAGGGCCTGCGACACGGGGCAGCCCTCCTTGGCGGCCTGCGCCACGCGCTGGAAGTCCTCCTCGGACAGGCCCGGCACGGTGGCGTCGAGCGTGAGGCGGATGGCCGTGATGCCCGTACCCGGCTGGAAGTCGACTTCCGCCTTCGTCTCGACGCGTTCGGGGGTTTTGTCCTCCTCGCCCAGGGCGTGGCTGAAAGCCATCGAGAAGCATGCGGAGTGGGCGGCGGCGATGAGCTCCTCGGGGCTCGTCTTGCCCCCGGCCTGCTCCGCGCGTGCCTTCCATGTGACGTCGTAGGTCCCGAGACCGGACGAATCAAGCGTTACCTGGCCTGAGCCGGAGGGGAGGTCTCCACTCCAGACGGTGTGGGCTGTGCGAACGGTAGCCATGGTTCTCCTTGCTGTCGAACGGGCGCGGGTGTCGCGTCCGGTACTTCACTCCCATCCTAGGGAGCCGCAGGACGTAGTTCCATCGCAGGTGCAGGCCCTTGCGGTGGGCATGGTGGAGCGCCACCGGGACGGACGGCCGCGACAGGTGGCTGACGCGAAGGAGCCGCCTCCCGGGCGGGAAGCGGCTCCTGTGCGGCCGGCTGAAGCCGGGGCGGGCTACAGGCCGAGGTCGGCCTCGAAGGCGCCGCCTTCGAGGCGTGCCTTCAGCGTCTGCAGGAAGCGGCCCGCGTCGGCACCGTCCACGAGGCGGTGATCGTACGTGAGGCTGAGGTACATCATGGAGCGGATGGCGATGGTGTCGTCACCGTCGACCCCCGTGATGACGACGGGGCGCTTCACGATGATGCCGGTCCCGAGGATACCGACCTGTGGCTGGTTGATGATCGGGGTGTCGAAGAGGGCACCGGCCGATCCGATGTTGGTGATCGTGAAGGTGCCGCCCGAGAGCTCGTCCGGACCGATCTGACCGTTGCGGGTGCGCGCACCGACGTCGGCGATCTTCTTGGCGAGCCCACCGAGGTTGAGGTTGCCCGCATCCTTGATGACGGGAACCAGCAGGCCCTTCTCGGTGTCGACCGCGATCGCGAGGTGCTCGGCGTCGTGGTACGTGACTTCCTTCTTCTCCTCGTCGAAGGAGGCGTTCAGCTTCGGGTGCTGCTTGAGCGCCTCCGTGACCGCCTTCGAGATGAAGGGGAGGAAGGTGAGCTTTGCGCCGTTCTGTGCCTGGAAGGTGTCCTTGGATGCGGCACGGAGCTTCGCGACGCGGGTCATGTCGACCTCGATCACCTGGGTGAGCTGTGCGGAGACCTCGAGCGACTCGCGCATGCGCTTCGCGATGGTTTGGCGGATCCGCGGGGCCTTCTCGACAGTGCCGCGGAGCTTGGACGGCTCGACGGCGGGAGCAGCGGGCTTCGACGGCGCGGCGGGTGCCGATGCAGCGGCCTGAGGCGCAGCTGCGGGCTGTGCCGCGCTCTGGGCCTTCTGGGCTTCCGCGGCCTCGAGGACGTCCTGTTTGCGGATGCGGCCGCCGACGCCGGTTCCCTTGACGGTCGAGAGATCGACGCCGTTCTGGTTCGCGAGGCGGCGGACGAGGGGCGTCACGTAGGCGGAGGCGTCGGAGGTCCCGGAGTCTTCCGACGCCGAGGACTCCTCGGCAGGAGCAGCGGGCTTGTCCTCCGCCGCGGCGGGCACGGGGGCGCCGCTGGCGTCGTCGTCGGGCTCGGAGGTGCCAGAGGCCCGCCCGGCTTCCTGGCCGGCGGCAGGCTTCTCGGTGGGGGCGTCGTTGCGCTCCTCGAACGGTGCGGCGACGAGCGGCTCACCCGAGGCGGCTTCGACCTTCTTCGGTGCGGCTGCACCGGACCCGATCACGGCGAGCACTGCGCCGACCTCGGCCGTCTCGTCCTCGTTGACGCGGATCTCCTGCAGCTTGCCCGCGACGGGCGAGGGAATCTCGGTGTCGACCTTGTCGGTGGAGACCTCGAGGAGGGGCTCGTCGACCTCGACGTCGTCGCCGACGGCCTTCAGCCAGCGGGTGACAGTACCCTCGGTGACGCTTTCGCCCAGCGCGGGGAGTGTGACCTCGGTGCCCTCGCCGGAAGCGTCGGAGTTCTCACTTGCTGCGGGTGCTGCGTCGGCCTGCGGCGCTTCTTCCGCGGGCGCGGCCGGCTGCTCGGGCTGAGCCGGCGCGGGGGCCGCGCTGCCTGAATCGCCGCTGCCCGAGTCGCCACTGCCTGAGCCGTCACCGATACGCACGAGCGGGGCGCCGACCTCTGCGGTCTCGTCCTCCGCGACGAGGATCTCCTCGATGACGCCCGCGATGGGCGAGGGGATCTCGGTGTCGACCTTGTCGGTGGAGACCTCGAGGAGGGGCTCGTCGACCTCGACACGGTCACCGACCTGCTTGAGCCAGCGGGTGACGGTGCCTTCGGTGACGCTTTCACCGAGAGCGGGCAAGTTCACGGATTCAGACATAATGCGCCCGTTTCTCCTTTGTAGATCGTTCCTGGCAGCTGGTCGACGAGCGGCGCCGGTTCAGCTGGAAATGCTTGACGTTCCTGCGTCCGAGCTTAGTCCACGCCCTTGGGGCGTGGACTAAGCCGGTGGTGTGCTGGTGCCTGGCCTCAGCCGTGCAGCGGCTTGCCGGCCAGCGCGAGGTGCGCCTCGCCGAGGGCCTCGTTCTGCGTGGGGTGCCCGTGGATGAGGGGCGCGACGTCCTCGGGGTACGCCTCCCAGTTCACGATGAGCTGTGCCTCGCCGATCTGCTCGCCCATGCGGCTGCCGAGCATGTGCACCCCGACGATCGGACCGTCCTTCTCGCGGACGAGCTTCACGAGGCCGCCGGTGCCGATGATCGAGCTCTTGCCGTTGCCGGCGAGGTTGTACTCGTGCGTCTCGACGCGGTCGTCACCGAACTTCTCGCGGGCGGCCTTCTCCGTGTAGCCGACCGATGCGATCTCGGGATCGCTGTAGGTGACCTTGGGGATGTTGAGGTCGGCCACGACGACGGGCTTCAGGCCGGCGATCTCCTCGGCGACGAAGATGCCCTGCTGGAAGCCGCGGTGGGCCAGCTGGAGGCCGGGGACGATGTCGCCGATCGCGTAGATGGTGCCGACGCCGGTGTGGAGGCGCTCGTTGGTGATGACGAAGCCGCGGTCGAGGGTGAGGCCGGCTTCCTCGTATCCGAGGTTTTGGGTGACGGGTCCGCGGCCGACGGCGACGAGCATGAGGTCGGCTTCGAAGGTCTTGCCGTCCTCGAGCGATACGACGACGCCGTTGTCGTTCTGCTGGACGGACTTGAACCGGGTACCGGTGTTGAACTTGATGCCGCGCTTCTTGAACGCGCGCTCGAAGTTCTTGACGATCGAGGCGTCCTCGTTCGGCACGAGTGAGGGGAGGGCCTCGATGATCGTGACGTCGACGCCGAAGGACTTCCAGACGGACGCGAACTCGCACCCGATGACGCCGCCGCCGAGGATGACTGCGGTCTTCGGGACGAAGTCCATCGTCAGTGCCTGGTCGGAGGTGATGACCTTGCCGCCGATTTCGAGGCCGGGGAGGCTGCGGGAGAAGGAGCCGGTCGCAAGGATGATGTGCTTGCCCGTGTAGACCGTGCCGTCGACGTCGATGGTGTTCTGCGACGCGAGCTTGCCCGCACCCTCGATGACGGTGATGCCCTTGGACTTGATGAGGCCCTGGAGTCCGCGGTACTTCCCGGCGATGATGCCGTCCTTGTACGCGTTCACGGCGGCCATGTCGATGGACTCGAAGCTGGCCTTGACGCCGTACTTCTCGGAGTCGCGGGCGCCGTCGGCGATCTCGGCCGAGTGCAGGAGTGCCTTGGTGGGGATGCAGCCGTTGTGGAGGCAGGTTCCGCCGAGCTTGCCCTTCTCGATGAGCCCGACGGTGAAGCCCAGCTGCACCGCCCGGAGTGCCGCGGCGTAACCGCCGCTCCCTCCACCGAGTACCAGGATGTCGAATTCTTGCGCAGTTGCCGATCCGGCCACTTGTACGCTCCCTCGCGTGGTCTGTTGACGCGCAGGGCGCGTCGGTTGATAAATCGATTGCTGATGCGGTCGCGGTGCGGTCGCAGGTGCTTGCTGGAATCTCGTTTTTCACCCTATCCCCAGAAGAAGCCTGCATCCACTTGAAGTGCATGTGGGACGCGGCGTAGCGCCCGGATGTGCTCAGTCTCACGTGGGGTCCCTGCGAGCCGCGGAACGGCAGGGTGGAAGAGGTGGTAAGTGCAGGGTGGAGGGGCGGGGAAGGGCGCCCTGCCGCTGGCACGGCGCCCTTCCCCGGGGAACCTAGGCGGTGCGGGCCAGGACGTCCTCGACGTAGGCCAGCAGCGTGCGGACCCCGACACCGGTTCCGGCCTTCGGCGTGTACCCGTACGGACCGCCCTCGTTGAAGGCCGGTCCGGCGATGTCGAGGTGAGCCCACGGGATCTTCTCGCCGTCGACCTGGCCGACGAATTCGCGGAGGAACACGGCGGCGGTCATCATGCCGCCGTGCCGTTCGCCGATGTTCGCGATATCGGCGACCTGGGAGTCGAGGCTCGGACGGAGCTCCTCCGGCAGGGGCATGGGCCAGAACTGCTCGCCTGCGCGGTCCGCTGCGGCCTTGACGGCGTCGCGCACCCCGTCGTCGCCCATGACGCCCGAGACGCGCGTGCCGAGGGCGACCATCTGGGCCCCCGTGAGTGTCGCGATGTCGATGATGGCGTCCGGTGCTTCCTCGCTCGCGGCGGCGAGGCCGTCCGCCAGAACCAGGCGGCCCTCGGCGTCGGTGTTGAGGACCTCGACCGTGCGTCCGCCGTAGATGGTGAGGACGTCCTCGGGGCGCTGCGCGGTGCCCGACGGCATGTTCTCGGCAAGGCACAGCCACGCCGTGACCTTGGCGGGAAGGCCGAGTTCGGCGACGGCGAGGAGCGTGGTCAGGACGACGGCGGCGCCCGCCATGTCGAGCTTCATGGTCTGCATGCCGGCGGCGGGCTTGAGGGAGAGGCCACCGGAGTCGAAGGTGATGCCCTTGCCCACGAGGGCGAGGTGGACGGCGGACTTGGCGGGGGTGTACTCGACCTTCACCATGCGCGGAGGCCGGGAGGATCCCTTGCCGACGCCGAGGATGCCGCCGTAGCCGTCACGCTCGAGGCGCTTCTCGTCCATCACCGTCACCTTGACCGGGAGCCCGCGGGAGAGATCCTTCGCGGCCTGCGCGAAGGTCTCCGGGTACAGGTGGCTGGGCGGCTGGTTCACGAGCGACCGCGTGGCGTTGACGTTCTTCCCCAGGATGACGGCGCGCCGGAAGGCCGGTGCGAGGTCGGCGTCGTCGGCTGCGGACGTGTGCACGACGACGTTGCGGACGGCGGTCTTCTCCTTGGCGGGTGCGACGGTGCCATCGGCCCTGATGCCCGACTTGTGGCCCTCGTAGCTGTAGGCGCCGAAGGCGGCGCCCTCGGCGACCGCCGTTGCCGAGGCGACGGAGCCCGCCGGGAAGGCGAGCACGACGGTCTCGAGGCCGGTCAGCTGGCGCACGGCAGCACCGGCAGCGCGGCGCAGGGTCTCCGGGTCGAGGACGTCCCCGGCCGGCACCGCTCCCACTCCGGAGAGCACGAGGGAATCGGCTCCGGTCTCGGGCAGCCCCGGCAGGCGCCGCACTTCGTCGGCGGCGCCGGTGATGCCGAGGACCTGGAGCGAATCTCCCAGGGCTCGTGCCGCCTTCGCCGGCAGCGGACTGTCGAGGAGGACCGGTCCGTCCGTCCCCTTGGCGACCGCGATCACGAGCGCGTCACTCGGAATCTTCTTGAGGTCCTTCCCGGAAGCTGTCAGGTGTAGTTCGGTCGTCTTGATCACAGAATCTGTCTCCTCGTGTCCGGCTGGGTTGTCCAGGTGCAGCAGCACTCGTGGTTCCGGTAGCTGGTGGTCCGGGAACCGTCCAGACGATCGTAGTCTCTGCCCTGCCGCCGACGGCGTGCGGCCGGGCAGTGTCGGTGCCGCACAGGAACAGGGCTGGTGCCGGACCCGCAGGGACCGGAATATCGCGGCCGGACGGGTGAAGCGCCCGGAATGAAGCAGGCCCGGTCGGTGTTGATACCAGCAGGACCCAACCGCAAGGAGAGAGCCATGCTGGATCCACGAACCCTGTACAACACCGACGCCGAGGTCTTCGGCGACCCGGAGACCAAGGGGCTTCCCCTGCTCGTGAGCCTCACCGGCTTCATGGACGCCGGGCACGTCGTCTCCCAGGTGAGCGAGGAACTACTGGAGATCCTCGACCACGAACTGGTGGCCGAGTTCGACGCCGACCAACTCATGGACTACCGCGGCCGGCGTCCGAAGATCACCTTCGTCGAGGACCACCTCACGGACTACCAGCCGCACCGGCTCGAGCTGCACCGGCTGTACGACGGCCTGGGCGAGCCTTTCCTGCTCCTGACCGGCGTCGAGCCGGACCTGCAGTGGGAGCGCTTCGCGAGCGCCGTCGTCGGACTCGTGGAGGACCTCGAGGTGCCCCTTATCTCGTGGATCCATGCCATCCCGATGCCGGTCCCGCACACGCGTCCGATCGGCGTGACGCTGCACGGCAACCGCTCCGACCTGATCGACGGCATGAACGCCTGGCGGCCGACCGCCGAGCTGCAGGCGTCCATCGGCCACGTGCTGGAGCTTCGGCTCATCGAGGCCGGGCACGACGTCGTGGGGCACGTCATCCACGTTCCCCACTACCTCTCGGAGGCCGAGTACCCGCCCGCCGCGGTGGCCGGGCTCGAGTACCTGGGTGCCACCGCCCGCCTGGTGCTGCCGACGGACCGGCTGCGCGAGACGGGACGCGACGTCGAGCGCCAGATCGCACGGCAGGTCGGCAACTCGGCGGAAGTTCAGTCCGTCGTCGCCTCGCTGGAGAAGCGGTACGACGAGTACGCGGACGGAGCCGAGCGCAGGTCCCTGCTGGTCAAGGAGAACAGCGAGCTGGCCAGCGCCGAGGAGCTGGGTGCCGCCGTCGAGGCGTACCTGGCGAGCCCGCAGGCGGAGGAGGAGTCCACTCTGCTATGGGACACGGAGTTCCTCGGCACGAGCCCGATCGACTACGGAAGCCGCGACGGCCGCGAGGAGCCCACGACGCCCGAGGGACACGACGACGACGGACCGTCCGGTCCGGAGCCGCGCTCCCTGGCCTAGTGCGCCGCGCAATAATGGGGGAGTGAATTCTTCGAGGGCACTTCTGGTCTGGGCAGCAGGTGTGGCGGCCTACCTCGTCGCAGTCACCCAGCGCACCACCTTCGGGGTGGCTGGCCTCGAGGCGACGGACCGGTTCGAAGCCTCCGCGTCGCAGTTGTCGGTCTTCACCGTGGTGCAGCTGCTCGTCTACGCAGGCCTGCAGGTGCCCGTCGGTGTCCTCGTGGACCGTTGGGGTCCCCGCGTCCTCATCGTGGCGGGCGGAGTGCTCATGGCACTGGGCCAGGCACAGCTGGCCTTCGCGGACTCCGTGGGTGCCGGGATCGTCGGGCGCCTGTTCGTGGGCGCCGGAGACGCGACGACCTTCATCAGTGTTATTCGACTGCTGCCCGCCTGGTTCGAGCCCCGGCGGATCCCGGTCCTCACCCAGTGGACGGGCATCATTGGCCAGCTGGGCCAGGTGGTCTCCGTCCTGCCGTTCGTGGCACTGCTGTCGACGTTCGGGTGGCAGACGGCCTTCCTGTCGGCCGCCGCCTTCTCCGCGCTCGCCGTCGTCCTCTCCGCCACCGTGATCCGCGACTCCCCGCACCCCAGCGAGCGCTCCCCCCAGACGCTTCGGCAGACCGGCATTTCGCTCGCGGAGGCGTGGAAGCAACCGGGTACGCGCCTGGGGCTGTGGTCGCACTTCACCGTCCAGTTCCCCGGCACCGTCTTCGTCCTCATGTGGGGCTACCCCTACCTGGTGCGTGCCGAGAAGGTCGGGGAGGGCGTGGCCTCCGCCCTCATGACGCTGTTCGTCGCCGTCGGTATCGCCTGCGGGCCGCTCCTCGGACGCTACGTGGGCCGGCACCCCCTGCGGCGGTCCACGATGGTGCTGGCGATCGTCGCACTGATGGCCGGAGCCTGGCTCGCGGTGCTGCTCCACCCCGGACCGGCGCCCCTGCCTCTCCTGGCGCTGCTGGTGATCGCCCTGGCGATCGGCGGGCCCGGCTCCATGATCGCCTTCGACTTCGCCCGCACCTTCAATCCCGCAGGCAGGATGGGAACGGCGACGGGCATCGTCAACATCGGCGGTTTCATGGCGTCCCTCCTGTCGATGTTCGTCATCGGGATCATCCTCGACGTCCTCCTCGGAACCGGTTTCTCGCAGGGTGACCTCTACGCCCTCCCGTCCTTCCGGCTGGCGATGTCCGTCCAACTCGTCATCCTCGCGGCCGGGACCGCCGCCCTGCTCATCGCGAGGCGGAGGGTGCGGCGGCAGATGGCACAGCAGGGCGTGGTCGTCCCGCCCATCCGCGACGCCCTCGCCCGCGAGCGCCGGCGCCGCCGCGACCAGAAGGCCGCGAGGAAGCCCCAGGGCGGCTGAGCGCTACTCCGGGCAGGAACCGCTCGCGCCGGAGCCTGTCGCAGGGCCGCGTGTCCAGGGCCGCGGGTCCCGGCCCGTTCGTCCCGGGCCGCCTGCCCGGGGCCCGCTTGTCCTGGGGCTCGCTCGTCCCAGGGGCGCTTGTCCACATAGGGCCCGAAGGCCGACCGGGCGCCGCCCAGGGATAGCAGGCTGGCGGCATGTCATCTCCCACGAGCCCCGCGCCGGGCCAGTCCCCGTCCTTCGCCATCACCTCGCCGGCGGACATCCTGTCCTATATACCCCACGCGCTCGGCTTTCTGCCCGACGAGAGCCTCGTAGTGCTCACGACGACCGGCAGGAGACTGGGGGCGACCCTGCGGGTGGACCTGCCCGCCGACGAAGCGGCCCCCCTCGCGTTCGCCGAGGGGGTGCTCTCCTTCCTGCAGGGCGACACCGGGGCCGACGGCACACTCCTGGTCATCTACACGAAGGAAACCTGGCAGCGCCTGGAGCCACCACCGCGCAACCGCTTCGTGGGAACCATCGACGCCGTTCTCCGGGCCGCGGGGTTGCCGGTCCGAGCGGGGTGGCTCGTCTCGCCGAGCGGGTGGCGCGACTTCTTCTGCGCCGACGAGGAGTGCTGCCCGTGGCCCGGGCAGCCGCTGGACGCCGTCCTTTCCAGCCCCCTCAATGCCGAGTTGATCTTCGGTGGCAGCGCGTTCGATGCGTCGCCCTCCGAGGCCGTCCTCCGGGTGGTGCCCGCCGTCGGGGGACAGGTTGCCGCATCAGCACCAGGGCGACGGGCCGTCGAGGATGCCCAGGCGCACTTCGCCGCCTGCTGCGCCGGCCGATGGACCGCACCGGTCCAGTTCCGGGCGACATCCGCGCTGTGGGATGCCGTGATCCTGCGGCCGGAGGTGTTCGAGGCGGAGGCCGAGCCCGGGATCGCGGGGTTCCTCCTGGCCAGTATCGAGTCCCGAGCGGTCCGTGACTTCCTCCTGGTGAGTGCGTGCCTCGGGTCTGGCAGGGCGCTCGCGGGAGCGGCGGCCTGCGGGCTCCTGGGGTCGGCTGATTCCCCTGCCGTCCCGTCCGGTATCCCCTCGGTCGATGCATCAGCCGGTGCGTCGGCGCGTCCGCCAGCACGTCCGGACAGTGCGCATCTTCGTCCGTCGGGTAGCCCCGCCCCGACTGCGGCATGGGTCCTGCCTGACGCGCGGCGCGCGGGGGAGCTCCGGACCGCGCTGGCAGGGGTAGCAGCGACGATGGCGGAGCCGGCCACCTCGACGACGACCGCGGGGTCCGGGGCGCCGACGACCGGGGGAGGCGCCGCCCTGCTCTATACGGACGTCCTCGCCGGGCGGCACACCGGTGCCATCGCATGGAGCCGTGTCGACGCCATGGCGTGCATCCTGGCGCGGCTCGCCGCGGTGTCCGAGGGCGAGTCCCGTGCGGCTGCCCTCACCATGTCCGCCTGGTTCGACTACGCGCGAGGACGCGGTTCCAGGGCGGCGGTCTATCTTGAGGCTGCCGAGCGTGCGGTACCCGGCTACCGGCTGGCCCGCCTGCTGCATGAACTCCTCCGCCGCGGAGGCCTGCCCGCGTGGGCCCGGGCTCGGTCGACCGCCTGGACGCCTGGTCCGCCTCCTGCGCCACCGGACGCGGCGTGACCGGCGATGTGCCCTCGCCGGGGGCACGGAGTATGCGCCAGAGAAGCTCATCGCGCATTTCCGGCGTGCCCCCACCACGTGAGACAATAGAGGTTGAGACCCGGTTGGGTCCGTGCATCAGAAAATCACCGAGCATTCCAGGACGGGCGTCGCGGACGAGCGATATCCGGGGGAATAGCGAGGGCGGCAGGACCGTTCCCTAGGGAGTCGGCCCGGCCGGATTCGTCTGGAAACCAGCGCGGACTTGACAGGGTCATAGTGGTGTTGTCCCTCTGATTGCACCACACACCGCCGTACGAAAGGTTCTCTGTGCCGGTCAAGAAGACAGCAGTACCCGCGTCGACAGACGCTGGTACCACCACTACCAAGCGCCGGGTAGCGGCCAAGAAGCCTGCCACCAAGGCCGCTTCGTCCGCTGCGGCCGCAAAGGCTTCGACCACGGACGCACAGGCTGCAGTGGACGCGCTCGACGTCGCGGACCCCGCCATGGATGTTGCCGTCGACGTCGACCCCGAGGACCTCAAGCCCGAAGCGGCGGAGGTCGGAACGACGACAGGCTTCGTCTACTCGGACGCAGATGACGACGACGCCCCCGCGCAGCAGGTCGTCTCGGCAGGCGCCACCGCCGACCCCGTCAAGGACTACCTCAAGCAGATCGGCAAGGTCGCACTGCTCAACGCCGAGCAGGAAGTGGATCTGGCCCTCCGTATCGAGGCCGGCCTCTTCGCGGAAGAGAAGATCGCCGCTGATCCGGACATGGATCCGAAGCTGAAGCGTGAGCTCGAATTCGTCATCCACGACGGCAAGCGGGCGAAGAACCACCTGCTCGAGGCGAACCTCCGCCTCGTGGTGTCGCTCGCCAAGCGGTACACCGGGCGCGGCATGCTCTTCCTCGACCTCATCCAGGAAGGCAACCTCGGCCTCATCCGTGCCGTCGAGAAATTCGACTACACCAAGGGCTTCAAGTTCTCGACCTACGCCACCTGGTGGATCCGCCAGGCCATCACGCGTGCGATGGCGGACCAGGCCCGGACCATCCGTATCCCGGTCCACATGGTGGAGGTCATCAACAAGCTGGCCCGCGTGCAGCGCCAGATGCTGCAGGACCTCGGCCGCGAGCCCACTCCCGAGGAGCTCGCCCTCGAACTCGACATGACCCCCGAGAAGGTCGTCGAGGTACAGAAGTACGGCCGCGAGCCCATCTCCCTCCATACGCCCCTGGGCGAGGACGGCGACTCGGAGTTCGGTGACCTCATCGAGGACTCCGAGGCGGTCGTGCCGGCGGATGCCGTGAGCTTCACGCTTCTGCAGGAGCAGCTGCACTCGGTGCTGGACACCCTGTCGGAGCGCGAGGCGGGCGTCGTCGCCATGCGCTTCGGACTGACTGATGGCCAGCCGAAGACGCTGGACGAGATCGGCAAGGTGTACGGCGTGACGCGTGAGCGCATCCGCCAGATCGAATCGAAGACGATGTCCAAGCTGCGTCACCCGTCGCGTTCGCAGGTGCTGCGGGACTACCTCGACTGATCTACCTCGACGGATCTACCTCCACGGATCCCGCAGGATCCACGAAAGGGCCCTTCCTCCGGGAAGGGCCCTTTTTCGTGCCCGCGGAGCCGGGCCGCCCGGGCAGAAGGAACGGGCAGGAAGGGGCTGCCAGGAATGGAATTGCCCCCGGACGCAGGAAGGGCCCCCTCCTGCTGGAGAGGGCCCTTCCTTGTGCTTCAGCGCCTGTACACGGAGCGCTTGTTCGTCAAGTAGTGGGTGTGGCGTTTGTCGACGGTCAGTCGCCGACGACGGCCGGCTTCTCGTGAAGCCGCTTCGTCTCGTCCTGCCACTCAGAGGTGAGCGGCTTCAGGTTTGCTTCGACAGCGCGCGCGTGGTGGCCGCAGAACAGAAGCTCTCCACCGGAGGACTGAAGGACTGCTCGAACGTAGGCCTGGGCGCCGCATCGGTCACAGCGGTCCAGGGCAGTGAGTTCGCGAGTTGCTACTGCAGTGGTCATGAATGCCTCCTCATGTGGATCGTGTACTCATATAACCACTATTCGTTGCCGAGCCTTCGCAGGTTGGGCCTCCTTTCGCTCCGGGCGTACCAGGGGGTAGAAGTTGTCTTCGCAGGCCGGAGATGCTCGTCAGGACGCGCCGTCCGCTCGGTGTCGGTCGTGCGTAATAAACTGAAGGCACTCTTTCCCCGCCATCACCCTCCTGACGCCTGTCCTGGATCGTGCCGTTCCGCCAAGGAGACCATCCCACCGTGACACCCCCCACCTCGGACTACACCGCCCGGCACCTCTCCGTCCTCGAGGGCCTCGAAGCAGTCCGCAAGCGTCCCGGAATGTACATCGGGTCCACGGATTCACGCGGCCTGATGCACTGCCTCTGGGAGATCATCGACAACTCCGTCGACGAGGCGCTGGCGGGATACGGCCAGAGCATCACGGTGATCCTGCACGCCGACGGCTCCGTGGAGATCCACGACGACGGCCGCGGCATCCCTGTGGACATCGAACCCAAGACGGGCCTGAGCGGCGTCGAGGTCGTCTTCACGAAGCTCCATGCCGGAGGCAAGTTCGGCGGCGGGTCCTACACCGCATCCGGCGGCCTCCACGGCGTCGGAGCGAGTGTCGTCAACGCGCTGTCCTCCCGGCTGGACGTCTTCGTCGATCGGGGCAGCAAGACCTATGCGATGTCCTTCCGGCGCGGTGAACCGGGCATCTTCAAGGACGCTCGGACGCCGTCGCCCACGTCCGTCTTCGAGCCCTTCCTCGACGGCTCGCGCCTCGAGGTCGTGGGAACGGCCAAGCGCGGCGTCACGGGCACGCGCATCCGGTACTGGGCCGACCGCCAGATCTTCACCCCCGACGCGACCTTCTCCTACGAGGAGCTGCAGACGCGCGCTCGGCAGACCTCGTTCCTGGTGCCGGGCCTCCGCATCGCGCTGAGGGACGAGCGGAGGCTCCCGGGCACGCCGGGCGAGTCGGGTCCGGTGGAGGAGGTCTTCCAGCACGACGGCGGTATCTCCGAATACGCCGAATTCCTGGCGCTCGACGCGCCGGTCACGGACGTCTGGCGCTTCCAGGGGTCGGGCCGCTTCAAGGAGTCCGTGCCCGTGCTCGACGAGCGCGGACACAGTCAGATGGCGGAGGTGGAGCGTGACTGCGACGTCGACATCGCCCTGCGCTGGGGCATCGGCTACGAGACCACGGTCCGGAGCTACGTCAACATCATCGCCACCCCCAAGGGCGGCACGCACCAGAGCGGCTTCGAGCAGGCGCTGCTGAAGACCTTCCGGAAGGTCATCGAGGCCAACGCCCGCAAGCTGAAGGCCGGCACCGACAAGATCGAGAAGGACGACGTCTTCGCCGGCCTGACCGCCGTCCTGACGGTGCGCCTCGCCGAGCCCCAGTTCGAGGGCCAGACCAAGGAGATCCTCGGCACCTCCGCCGTCAAGGCCATCGTGGCCCGGGTGGTCGAGAAGGAACTGCAGGCACGCCTGTCCTCTTCGGCGCGCAACGACAAAGCACAGTCGGCGCTGCTCCTCGAGAAGGTCGTCGCCGAGATGAAGTCCCGGATCTCGGCACGGGTCCACAAGGAGACCCAGCGGCGCAAGAACGCCCTCGAGACCTCGACCATGCCGGCCAAGCTCGCGGACTGCAGGATCGACGACCAGGAGCGGTCCGAGCTCTTCATCGTCGAGGGGGACAGCGCGCTCGGTACCGCCAAGCTCGCGCGGTCCTCCGACTACCAGGCGCTGCTTCCCATCCGGGGGAAGATCCTCAACGTGCAGAAGGCATCGGTGGGGGACATGCTGTCCAACGCGGAGTGTGCCGCCCTCATCCAGGTCGTCGGCGCCGGGTCAGGACGGAGCTTCCAGCTCGATGCACGGCGGTACGGCAAGATCATCCTGATGACCGACGCGGACGTGGACGGCGCCCACATCCGCACGCTGCTCCTGACGCTGTTCTTCCGGTACATGCGTCCCCTCGTCGAGGCCGGGCGGGTCTACGCCGCCGTCCCACCCCTGCACCGTGTGGAGGTGATCAACGGTGGATCGAAGGCTAACGAGATGATCTACACGTACTCGGAAGCGGAACTCACACGCCTCCTGGCCGCCATGGAGAAGAAGGGCAAGCGCTACAAGTCACCCATCCAGCGCTACAAGGGTCTCGGTGAGATGGACGCGGGCCAGCTCGCGGAGACCACCATGGATCCGCGGCATCGCACCCTGCGGCGCGTGCGGATCCAGGAGGCCGAATCGGCCGAGCGGGTGTTCAACCTGCTGATGGGAAGCGACGTCGCCCCCCGCAAGGACTTCATCGTCGCGGGGGCCTCGTCCCTCGACCGGGACCGCATCGACGCCTGACCGACGCCGGACGACGTCGGTCCGGTGAAGACGCCGCAGGGCCCCTACCGCAACGGGTCTGCGAGTTTCTCGTTTGTACCTGCTGCAATCCGCACCGCCACTGCCGGCCCCGAGACCGAGGGCCGGCCCGTCAGTCCCCTACGGACCTTCAGGCTCAGGAGCCTCGGGGGAGTAGGGCAGCTTACATACATCGCCCGGGCTCGGGAAGTCCGCCTTCAGCCCAAGCCTCACCAACTGTCCGTAGGACTGCACACGGCCGCCGTGAGGGTAGGCCTCTCTAGGATCGTCGTTCAGGCCCGAAAACGAACAGATGGAATTCGCGTGCTCAGTGCCTCTCTCGACCTGGCCTGCGGCGAAGGCCGGGGACGTACTCAGACCTGCCAGTGCCAGGGCGCAGACTGCGGCGCCGAGTAGTGATGTCTTGCGCATAACGTGCCTCGATCTCTAGAAGTGCTCTTGCTTCCAGGTCGCCGACGCACGCACGGTAGTGGTTGCAAACCACGACACTGCCCAGCGCAGGTCTGCTCCCTACGGTCCTGCTGAGGACCGTGTCGCGAAGTCTACTCAGGACCCTCCACGGGCGGAAGAGGGTCCAGAAGGACGTTTTCGGCCCCTCGAACCACCCGACGCACCACGATCGACGGCGGAAGGGTGGCAGCTGGCGTCCAAAAGGGAGGGCGGGTCAGCCGAGGAGTTCGGGAGCGACCAGAAGAACGGGCGGAACCACCAGCAGCAGGCCCGCGGCGGACAGGGCTGCGGCCTGCTGGATCCTGCTGAGGGGCGGCAGGGGAGTGAGCAGCCGCCGCAGCCGGTGGGCTGTCGACTGCGCATCCGCGGTGCCGCCGGTCACGGCCGTCGACCCGGTTCCCGAGCCCAGCCGGCCCTCCTCGCCGAGGGGATCCTCGAGCGCGTCCCGCGGCGAGGGGGACGATGGCAGGGCGCCGGAGCCGACGATGGCGATGGCCCGCACGAGCGTCGGCTCATCCACGGTACGGAGGGCCTCGTCGTCGGCCAGCATCTCGATGAGTTCGCTCACCGCCCGCTGTGCCAGCTGCGACGTCGGCAGCCACGGCAGGGCCGACCGCCACGCAGCGAAGGCCCAGAGCAGAAGGTGGTGGCGTTGGTGCAGGTGCGCGCTCTCGTGCAGGAGGACCGCGTCGAGTTCGGCGCGGGACAGGAGGCCCATGAGGCCGTCGGACATGACGGTGACCGATCGGGCCCCGCCGGGGAGGCAGTAGGCCACGGGCGCGGGATGGCTGATCACGAGCGTCGCGGGCTGATCGGCGGCGGGAGAGCTCAGCAGGTTGAGCATGTCCCGGTGCCGTCTGCGCTGGCGGCGGATCCTGACGAAGGTCAGGACCAGGGTGAAGACGAGGTGCCCGAACAAGAGGGTGGCGGCACTGATTGCGAAGACGTGGATCACGCCGAGTGTCTGGGCCGACTCGTCATCGATCAGGATGTTGAAGAACCCCGCCGATGCCGACACGAGGTTGTCGCCCAGCGGCTGGAGGCCCCAGACGAGCATGGCCCCGATCATCGACAGCCCACCGGCGAGTGCGATCGATTGCCAGAGCACCATCGCGGTGAAGGGCGCGCGGGCGGGCCAGGAAGCGCGTGACAGTGCGATCGGGGCGGGCCACGCGAGGATGATCGCGAGTGCCGCGAGCAGGTACGAGGCCCAGAACACGGACGGGTCAGCTGCCGCCGAGCAGCTTGCGGAGCGTCTCGGCTTCTGCCTCCGAGACGCTGCCGATGAAGCGGGCCAGGACGGCTTCGCGGTCCGGCGCCGTCACGAGAACTTCGTGCATGAGTTCGGCGGTGTGGTCTTCACGGCTCGTGACGGACCTGTATCGGTGCGGGCGGCTGTCGCGCTCCCGCTCCACAAGGCCCTTCTTCTCCAGGCGCGACAGCACCGTGAGCACCGTGGTGACGGCGAGTTCCCGTCCCACTTCTCCCGACGGCGCCTCGGCGATGGCGTCGCGCAGCTCATTCGCGGTCAATGCCTCCGGCGCAGCCCACAGCAGGTCCATCACTGTGCGTTCGAGGTCTCCGAGCGTTGCCATGTTCTTCCTTCAATCAAAACGCGATCCCGGTCCCTTCGGACCTGGATCCGCTCCCCACCGGGAGCTAGAAGCGTGGTGCATCTAACGTACAGCGTCGCGGCCAACATTTCTACTCCACGTAGAAATGACGCCCGATTTGTTCTACGATGTGTAGAAGAACTTCTTCTACGGCATGTAGAAGTTTCGTCGTCGCCGACGCCAGGCGCTGCTGAAAGGGCCCGATGGAAGCCTTGGAAATTGCCAGGTGGCAATTCGGAATCACCACTGTCTACCACTTCCTCATGGTCCCCCTGACCATCGGGCTCGGGCTCCTGGTCGCCGGAATGCAGACGATGTGGCACCGCACCGGCAAGGAGCACTACCTCCGCATGACGAAGTTCTGGGGGAAGCTCTTCCTCATCAACTTCATCATGGGCGTGGCCACGGGACTGGTGCAGGAATTCCAGTTCGGTATGGCGTGGAGCGAATACAGCCGCTTCGTGGGCGACGTCTTCGGGGCACCCCTGGCCATGGAGGCGCTGCTCGCCTTCTTCGTCGAGTCGACCTTCCTCGGCCTCTGGATCTTCGGGTGGGGGCGGTTGCCCCGGCTCGTCCACCTGTTGTCCCTCTGGGCCGCCGTCCTGGCTTCGGTCCTCTCCGCCTACTTCATCCTCGTGGCCAACTCCTGGATGCAGCACCCCGTGGGTGTCGAGATGGTCGACGGTCGGCCGGTGATGGTGGATGCGTGGGCGGTCTTCACCAACAACACTGCCCTCGTCGCCTTCCCACACACGGTCTTCGGCGCCCTTGCGGTCGCCGGAGCCTTCCTCCTCGGGATCAGCTGGTACCACCTGTGGAAGCGGCGCCGCGACGGCCTCGACACCCTCGGCGAGGACGGCACCGTCGTCGTCGGCGACCCGGGCGGCGCCCGGGGCGCGGTGGACCACAAGGTATGGCTTCGCTCCGCCCGGGCCGGCGCCGTCGTCGCCATGATCGCGTTCGCGGGCACCGGCATCACGGGCGACCTGCAGGGCAAGCTCATGTTCGACCAGCAGCCCATGAAGATGGCGGCCGCGGAAGCCGCATGCCATGACGGCACGGGCTTCTCGATCCTGTCCGTGGGCAACCTCGGTGCGCAGAGCTGCGACGACATCACCGCGGTCATCGAGGTTCCCGGGGTGCTGTCCTTCCTCGCCAACGGCGACTTCACCACCGAGGTCAAGGGCGTCAACACCCTCCTGCCCGAGTACCAGGAGAAGTACGGCACCACGCTCCCGGACGACCCGATGTACGGCGAGCGCGCGGGCACCGCGATCGACTACCTGCCCGTCATGGAGGTGACCTACTGGGGATTCCGCATCATGATCGGATTCGGCGCGATCGCCGCGGCCGCAGCCGCCGCAGCCCTCTGGGTCCTCCGTCGGGGGACCGTGCCGGAGTCCCGGTGGCTCATGAGGCTCGCGGTGTTCGGCATCCTCGCTCCCTTCGGAGCGAACTCCGCGGGCTGGATCTTCACCGAGATGGGACGGCAGCCGTTCGTCGTCGCGCCCAATCCGGATCCCTCCGGTATCGATAGCGTGTTCATGTTCACTGCGGCGGCCGTCTCACCCGGCGTGTCGCTGGCCGAACTCGTCGCCTCACTCGTCGCACTGACGGCCGTGTACGCCGTCCTCCTGGTGGTCGAGGTCCGGCTCCTCTTCACCTACGTGCGGGGTGGCACGGCGTCGGCCATGCCGGAGCTGGCGCACGCCGGAGACCGGCACGACGACGCGTCGGACACCGACAGGAAGGACGACGGCGATGTGCTGGCCTTCGCCTACTGACCCGGCCGCCGAGTCGGTCGCTGCAACCGTTCCTGCTCCCGTATGCCTGACGTCCCCGAACGCCTGGAAGGTTCTCCGATGACCGAGGCACTGCCTGCAGTCTGGTTCGTACTGATCGCCGTGCTGTGGGCCGGCTACCTCTTCCTCGAGGGCTTCGACCTCGGAGTGGGGATGCTGATGAAGCTGATGGCCCGCAACGACACCCAGCGCCGCGTCCTCCTCAACACCGTCGGCCCCGTGTGGGACGGCAACGAGGTGTGGCTCGTGACGGCGATCGGTGCGATGTTCGCCGCCTTCCCGCACTGGTACGCCTCCCTCCTGTCGGCGCTCTACCTGCCCTTCCTGCTCGTGCTGCTCGGCCTGATCTTCCGGGCCGTCGCCTTCGAATACCGCGGCAAGCGGGACAGCGACGCCTGGCGCGACCGCTGGGACTGGGCGATCGCCCTCGGCTCCTTCACGGCTGCCGCAGGCATCGGCGCGGCCCTCGCGCTGACGACGACGGGACTGCCGCTCGACGCCGACGGCAACCGGGTGGGCGGGGCCTTCGCCTGGGCCACCGGCTCCGCGCTCCTCGGAGCGGCCGGTGTCGTCCTCTTCTGCCTCGTCCATGCCGCGGCCTTCGTCGCGCTCAAGACCGAGGGGGGAGTGCGGGCGCAGGCGGACCGCCTGTTCCGCCGCCTGCTGCCGGTCGCGATGATCCCGTTCCTGGCGTGGGCGCTCCTCGTCCAGCTCGACACCGGGTCGGTGGTGACCTGGCTCGTCGTCGTCCTCGCCGTGGGAGCCCTCGCCGCCGCCTACCGCTCCTCCGTCGCCGGCCGCGACGGGCGCGCGTTCGCCGGCCTGGGCGTCGGGATGCTCGCGCTCGTGGGGTCGATCTTCGGCGCGGCGTTCCCCGTGGTCCTGCCCTCGACCCTCGACCCGGCATTCAACCTGACGGTGCAGAACGCATCCTCCTCGCCCTACACGCTCGGCCTGATGAGCGTGGTCGCGTGCTTCGGAGTTCCGCTTGTCCTCGCCTACCAGGCATGGACATACTGGGTCTTCCGGCAGCGTGTCTCCGAGGCCAGCATTCCCGCGGCGCACGCCGTTACAGCCCTGTGAGCGGAGCCACCAGGACGTCCATGCCCGAACACCCGAGCGCCGCCGCGGAGACCAGCGGATCTGCCGCCGAGACCAGCGGACACGAGGCCGGACACGAGTTTCGGCGGGTGTCGCCGATGGTCGCGCTGAGGTCCGGGGGACCGGCGGGAGCCGCCGGTTCGACGTCGGCGGTCTACCTTCTCGGAGTCCTCGCCGCCGCCCGGGCCGCAGGGCTGGTGCTCCTGGCCCAGGCCCTCGCACTCGGTATCGCGTCCGTCGCCGCCGGCTCCCTCGACGTCCGCGCCGTCCTGCTGCAGGGAGTCCTCGGGGCCGCGCTGCGGACCCTCGCGGCGTGGGGCCAGGACGCCACCGCCGCCCGCCTCGCGCTCGGGGTCAAGGAGCGGCTGCGCGAGGCCGCCCTGCTCCGCGTGCTCGACGACGGCGGCACGACGCAGGCAGCGCCGGCCGGCAGCGGACAGGGTTCCCTCGCGGTGCTCCTCACCCGGGGGATCGACGGCCTCGACAAGTACTACACGCAGTACCTCCCCGCGCTCATCACCTGCGCGGCGGTCCCGCTCCTCGTTGGCGCGCGGATCCTGGCAGCCGACTGGGTCAGCGCCCTCATCATCGTCCTCACGGTGCCGCTCGTGCCCGCCTTCATGGCACTGATCGGCCTCCACACCCAGGAACGCACGCAGCAGGCCGCAGCCGCCCTGGGGCGCCTGTCCGACCACCTGCTCGAACTCGCGAAGGGACTACCCGTCCTCGTGGGACTGGGCCGTGCCTCCGAGCAGACGCGCGCGCTGCGCGACATCGCCGGAACCTACACATCGCGCACAATGACGACGCTCCGGACGGTCTTCCTCTCATCACTCGCGCTCGAACTCATCAGCACGATCTCGGTCGCCGTCGTCGCGGTGTTCGCGGGCGTGCGGCTCATCCACGGGGACCTCGGCCTGGAGACGGCCCTCATCGCGCTGATCCTGGCACCCGAGTGCTACGGGCCCCTGCGCGACGTCGGCGCCGCCCACCACGCCAGCGAGGACGGCGAGGAGGCCGGCGCCCGGGTGCGCGCGGTGATCGGCGCCCCTGCGCGCCCGGTGGCGCCGCGCCCGGCAGGACAGCTCCCGGCCGGCTCCGGCAGCATCCGCGTCGAGCGGCTCTCGGCCCGCTACGACGGCGTGCTCACGCCCGTCTTCGAGGATGTCTCCTTCGTCCTCGAACCAGGCTCCATCACCGCCCTCCGGGGCCCGAGCGGTTCGGGCAAGTCCACCCTCGTGCGCGCGCTCGCCGGGGGAGCGGCCGTCCCGGCCGGGCTCCGTCTGGAAGGGCGCATCACCGGGCTCGACGGCGGCATCGCCTGGGTTCCGCAGCATCCGGAACTCCTCATGGGGACGGTCCGCGACGAGCTCGCCCTGTACGGCGGGCTGCCCGCGGAGTCCCCGGCCATCGAGGCACACCTGGCCGCCGTCGGCGGTGCGGGACTCGCGGTGCGGCGCAGCGCAGAGCTGAGCCCCGGTGAGTTGCGGCGGGTCGCCGTCGCACGTGCCCTGCTCAGGGCCCAGGACCCGTCGGTCCGGCTCCTGCTGCTGGACGAGCCGACCGCGCACGTGGACGCTGAGGCATCGCGCGCCATCCGCGGCGCCATCCAGTCGCGCCGGCCGGGCCTGACGGTCCTCCTGATCGCGCACGACGACGAGACGGCAGGCGTAGCGTCGGCCGAGATCCGCCTCGGTGATCGTCCCGGTGATCGTCTCGCCGGACAGGCGACCCCGGGCCGTCCTGCCCCGCGCCCTTCCACGTCCATGGTTGCGGGACGGCCGGTGTCACCCGACGAGCCCGCGCCGCTCCGGCGGTCCCGCGCCACGAACTCATGGCTCGCGGCGGCCAGGGAAGTGCTGGCCCTCGTCCGACCCTGGGACCGGCGATTCGTCGCGGCAGCCGCCCTGGGCCTCGGTGCCTCGGTGTTCGCCGTCGCGCTGACCGCACTGAGCGGGTGGCTGATCGTCCGGGCCGCCGAGCAGCCACCGATCCTGTACCTCCTCACCGCCATCGTCGGCGTGCGCTTCTTCGGCATCGGACGTTCCCTCCTGCGGTATGCGGAACGCCTCTGGCTGCATCAAGCCGTGTTCTTCCGGGCCGACGACACCCGGCTGCGGCTCTGGACCGGCCTCCTCCAGGCCGGCCGCTCCTGGCGCACGATCGCCCGCGGATCCGGGGGGATCGAGCGGCTCGTCGGCGATATCGACGAGCTGCGTGATCTGTCATCGCGTGCCGTCCTGCCGTTCGTCACCGCGGTGCTCACGGGCGTGGCGGCGCTCATCACCACCGCCGTGCTGCATCCTGCGTCCCTCGGATGGCAGTTCGTGTCCGTCGGCGGTGCCCTCGTGCTCGCGCCGGCTCTCGCCGCGGCGCGGGAGCAGGCCGCCGGGGCCGCCGGCGTGCAGGTGCGCGCAGAGGCCCTCGAACGGGTCACCAGCCTCCTGAGGGCAGCACCCGATCTGAGGGTGAACGGCGCACACCGTGCCGCCCTCGACGCGACGCGGCGCCTGGACGGCCGCGCCGCAGCGGCGTCCCGCCGTTCGGCGGCCGCTGCGGGCGCCTCGACCGCGGTCATCGTCGCTGTGTGCTGCACCGCGTCGCTCGGGATCCTTCTCGGTGCTACGGGTCTGCCTGCCGACATCACGGCCGTGCTGGTGCTGATGCAGCTCGCGCTGATCGAACCGTTCGTCGCCGGGACGTCGGCTGTCCAGCACTGGGGTCCGCTGTGGGCTGTGGCGCGTCGCATCACGCCCTGGATCGGCGCGTCCGATGACGGGCAGCCGGGCGGACAGTCGGGCGGCAGGAGCGGCGCGGGGCATATTGCCCCGCCGGTGCGGACGGTCTCCCTCGAGGACGCCGGCGTCGGCTACGAGCCGGGCCGCCCGGTGGTGAGCGATGTCAGCCTCGAACTCCGTCCAGGACGCTGGACAGGCCTTACCGGACCCTCGGGCAGTGGCAAATCGACCCTGATCGGGGCACTGCTGGGATTCCTTCCGCTCGACAGCGGCAGGCTGCTCGTGGACGGACGGCCCGCCACCCCCGATGAGGCGCCGCGCATCGCCTGGTGCCCCCAGGAAAGCCATCTCTTCAATTCCAGCCTGCGCTCGAACCTTCAGCTCGCGCGTTCGCCCGGTGACCCTGCGACCGACGAGGAGCTCGACGCGGCGATCCGCGCCGTCGGGCTGGCGGACATGGTGGCGGGCCTCGCGGAGGGGCTGGACGCGCAGGCGGGAGCTGGTGGCTCGCGTCTCTCCGGCGGCCAGCGCCAGCGGCTCGCGGTGGCGCGGGCCCTGCTGACCCGGTCCGGCGTCGTCCTCCTCGATGAGCCCACGGCCCACCTCGACGCCGACGGCGCCCGCTCGCTGCTGGCGGATCTCCGGCGCGGACTCCCCGGAACGGCGGTCCTCCTCGTGACCCACGACCGGAACGAGGCGGCCCTGTGTGACGAGGTGGTGGCGCTGGGCGCCCGAACCTCCGCCGCCCTGCCGATCGAAGCAACGCACCGGCCCTGAGCGGGGTCGCCGTCCCGAACCGCGGACGGGTCCGCGCCCATGTGCCCGCCCTGCCATACGCTGGCGTCATGAGTACGCGTGAGATCCCCGGACAGGACGCCGATGCCGGCATGCAGCCGCCCGCGGCGCCGGCCCTTCCCGACATCCTGCAGTGGCGACCGCTGGGCTACGCGGATATCGAACCCTGGCTGGCGCTGATCCGGCGCATAGCCGCAGTCGACGAACCGGACTGGGTGGAGCAGCGAGCCGACCTGGAGCAGGCCCTGAGGGCGTCGAAGAACGACCCCCGCCGCGACACCATCGCGGGGTTCGACGATGACGGAGCGCCGCGCGCCTTTGGGCGTCTCTCCATGAATCCCGGGTCCTCGCTCGTGCACGGCGCCGGCGGCGTTGACCCGGCGTGGCGCGGTCGTGGCCTCGGCCGGGCCGTCCTCGCCTGGCAGAGCTGGCGCGCCGGCATGCGCCTGCGGGAGACGGGTCAGGCGAGGGGCGTCTTCCGGAACTACGTCGAGGAACGCAACACCTCACACCTGGCACTGCTCCGGGCGAGCGGAAGCACGATCGTCCGGTACTTCACGGAGATGACGAGGCCTCTCGACCAACCGATCCCCGACCTGCCGTTCCCTGCGGAACTGGAACTCGTGAGCTTCGCGGAAGGCGCAGGCCGGAACATCGCCGAACTCGTCCGGCTCGCGCACAACGATGCCTTCCAGGATCACTGGGGCAGCGAACCCCGTGACCAGGAGTCATGGCAGTTCACCGTCAGCCATCCCGAGTTCCGGCCGGACTGGAGCCTTGCCCTGGTGGACCCCGCGAAGGGCGAGGTGGCGGCGTACCAGCTGGCGAGCTACGACCCGCACTCGAAGGAGCTGCTCGGCCACTCCGAGGGGTACACGGACCTGCTGGGCGTCCGGAGGGCCTGGCGCGGTCGCGGACTCGCGCCGGCCCTCCTCGCCGAGGCGATGAGGCGCTACCGGGCCGCGGGCGTGGAGAACGCGGGGCTCGGCGTCGACACCGAGAATCCTTCCGGTGCCCTCGGGCTCTACGAGCGGATGGGCTACGTGCCCACCCAGCGTTCGATCGTCTTCAACCTCCCGCTTCCCGCCGCGGGCACTGAAGCGGACTCCTCCGGCACCTGTCAGGAGACCGCGTAGTCCAGCAGGAGGCCGTCGACTGCTGCGGGGGCGAAGACCTTGCGCATCACCAGGGTGGTCAGTCCCTGCAACGCGGCGTCGTCGCCTCCTGCTCCGCCCTCAACGGTCAGTCCGCGGGCGATCCTGTCGACGACGTCGGCGAGCACCCGGTCGCGGACCTGCTCGACGAACGAGGGAAGGACGCCGATCGTCCCGCCCAGCACGAGGCGATCGGGATTGATCGTCGTGACGGTCGTTGCCAGGGCCCGGCCGAGGACGAGGGCGGCCACCGTCAGGGCCTGGGCCACCTCCGGCACGTTCCTGCGGGCGGCCTCGCTGATGCTCTGAAGCGTCGGGTAGCCGGAGGCGGCGAGCTGGCCGGCCAGCGAGCGTCCGGAGCTGAACGTCGCAAGACACCCGTGCCGGCCGCAGCTGCACACCGGTCCGTCGGAGGCGACGCGGATGTGCCCGATGTCGCCCGCTGCACCGTGGGCGCCGTGAAGTATCGAACCGTCGACGACGATGCCGCACCCGATGCCGGTCGCGATCTTGATGTAGACGATCGTTTCGTCGTCCGTCCGGCGTTCGCCCAGCGCGGCTGCACGCGCGTCGTTCTCCACGACGAGGGGCACAGGCCAACGTCCGGACATGGCCGAGACGACCGCGTCCGGAGCCCAGTCGGGAATGGTTGTGGAATGGACGACATGGCCGGTCGCTGCCTCGACGGAGGAGGGGAGGCTCACTCCGACGCCGGTGAGCACCTCGCCCGGCTCGGAGTCCAGCAGTTCGGTGCCGAGCGCCAGGAGAGGTGCAAGGACGGTGTCGGCCGGCTCGGTGATCCGGTGGGAGATCGTCCGGCTGCGCAGCTGGTACCCCGCGGTGTCCGTCACGCTGACGGTAGCGTGGGTCTGCCCGAGGGCGAAGGCGAGGATGACCCGTCCTCGATCGTCGAACCGGATCTTACGTGAGCGCCGTCCGCCGGTCGCCTCCAGGGCTTCGGCTTCGTAGACGAACCGGCGCCGCACCAGAGTCTCCAACCGTTCATACAACGTGGCCCGGGACATCCCGGTTTCCGTCAGCAGCTGCTGGCGTGAGAGGCCACCGGTGGATCGGATCAGTTCGAGGAGGCTCCCGTGGGAGGCAACTCCACTGAGCCCCGCGGGCATCCGCTCACCTGGCATTCCATCCTCCCGTCCCGGTACGGTCGTCAAGCCTACCCCAGTGCCCCGAGCGCCCGGTGCCCACCTGCGGGGGTAGGAACGGTCCTCAGATCGGGGCTCTCCCGCCGGTCCCGTCAGCTGAACCGAGCCATTCGAGCGCTGCCGCGGCGGTCCATGCCTGCGCGAAGCTGCCGAGCGGCCGGCCGGTGAGCGGGTCGTAGTATTCGGCGAACTTGAGGTCGGAGAGCTGCTCCAGCGAAGCGGACCGTAGCTCGCTGGACAGGTCCTCCTGCCCGTCGCGCATGCTGGCCCACCCGAAGAGCAGGTTCAGGAAGGGCCAGACAGGCCCCCGCCAGTAGGTCCGCGGGCGGAACGCCGGGCTGGTGGGTGAAGTAGAGGGCGGCAGGGGGAAACGCAGATCGGGATGTCCCATCCATTGCGGACCCCGGAGGAGCTGCCGCTGCCGATCCAGGAGGATGCGATCACCGCCGGCCACCAGCGGAGCGAAGCCTGAGACCGTGTCAGTCGAAATCCATTCCTCTGCCAGTATGTCGTAGTCCCGTGCCAGGCCTGTGTCCGGGTCGACCGTCGAGGCGACGCCGTCGCGGAAACGTACTGCGAGCTGCCGGAGTTCGGCAGCCTCGTCATGGCGGCCGAGCTCTTCGCCGAGCCCGGCGAGCACGTCGCTGGAGGCGGCGAGGATCCCGGAGAAGAACACATCCCGGACGCGGAAGTCGACGACGTCCTGAACCGCCCTGTCCTCGAAGCGGACCGATGCCATCTGCTGCACCAGCCAGAGGTACTTCGTGTATTCCGCGTCATCCGGGCGCTCGCTGGCGTCCGTCACATGCTGGGTGTCCCGGCGGGTGAAGGGCTCGACCGCTCCCGGGACGACGCGGGAGTAGGGGCCGTCCCAGCGCGGTGAGTTGTCGAAACCGGACTCCCACCCGTGGTGGATCTCCACGAGGCCCACGCCGTCCGGGTCACGCACCGTGGCCAGCCACCGATGCCAGGCGAGCCAGCCGTCGAAGGACTCGGCGAGGAAGGACTCGGCAGCCTCCCTGTCGCTGCCCCCGTTCTCGCGGGCACGGTCGAGGATGTGCAGCAGGGCGATCGCGTGGACCGGTGGCTGGCAGATCCCGCTGCTCTTGATACCGGCAGGCAGGGCCGCTGCGCCGGCGGTGCCCCAGCGTTCGAAGCCGGGGAAGTAGCCCGTGTCGTCGTCGGTGAAGACGATGTGCGGGATCATCCCGGTGGTCCATTGGGCAGCCAGGAGGGTTCGCAGTTCGGTGATGGCCCGGGGGACATCGAACCGCGCCAGACCGATGGCGACGAATGCCGCATCCCAGCTCCACATGTGGGGATACAGATTGGGCGCAGCCGTTGTCATGGTGCCCAGGTCGTTGAGGCGAAGGACCTCGATGGCCGAGGCTCGCAGCTGCTCCGTGCCGGGTGTCTCCGGGCTCATCGGGCGACCAGCGCCATCGCAGTCTCGCTGTCGTAGAAGCGCATGCTGTTGGGGGAGAACGTCAGCCAGATTCTTGAGTCGGGAGTGGTGCGGAAGGTGGGCGGTGCCTGGACCTTGATGGTCTGGCCCTCCACCTCCACCGTCAGCAGGATCGAGGACCCCATGGGTTCGACGACGAGCACCGTTCCCGGGACATCGCCCGAGGAGCGCTGAGTATCGACGGCGACGTTCTCCGCCCGGACCCCCAGCACGACATCGGCGCTCGAGAAGGACCTCAGCAGGGACGGAGCGCGGAGGCGCTGGTCGCCCACCAAGAGCACGTCACCATCCCCGGAGACCGCGGCGTTGATGAAGTTCATGGGCGGGGAGCCGATGAAACCGCCCACGAAGCGGTCCGCGGGAGCGTCATACACGTCCAGCGGATCGCCGAGTTGGGCGATGCGTCCCTTCCGCATGACGGCGACGCGGTCGCCCAGGGAGAGCGCCTCGCTCTGGTCGTGGGTCACGTACACGGTGGTGGTCCCGAGGTCCTTGACGATCTTCTTCAGCTCGGAGCGGAAGTTCAGGCGCAGCAGCGCGTCGAGGTTGGAGAGCGGTTCGTCCATCAGGAGGACGTCGGCGTCCATCACGATGGCGCGGGCCACGGCAACACGCTGGCGCTGGCCGCCCGACAGCTGGGCGGGCAGCCGGTCCAGATAGGGGCCGAGCTGCAGCAGATCGGCGGCCCATTCGACCTTGCGGTCGATCTCCTCCTTGGGTTTCTTGGCCATCGCGAGTCCGAAGCCGATGTTGTAGCGGACCTTGCGGTGCGGGAAGACGGCATAGGACTGGAACACCATCGACATGTTCCGCTTGTTCGGCGGGAGGTAGGTAACGTCCCTCCCGCCGACGGCGACCGATCCGCCGTCGGGCAGCTCGAGACCTGCGAGCATGCGCAGCAGGGTCGTCTTGCCGCAGCCCGAGGGGCCGAGCAGGACGGTGAAGTCGCCGTCCTTGATGTCGAGCGACACATCGTCGGTCGCCCGCTCGGTGCCGCCGGGATAGGTCTTGACGAGGTGGGAGATGGTGATGTCCGCCATGATCGGCTCCTTCGAAGGATGGGGAAAGCTGGAGAGGGTGGGGCGTTCCTAGCGGATCGTCGAGCCCCACATATTGGTCAGGTAGCGGCGCATGAATGCAATGAAGATGATCGACGGGATCACCAGCGCGAACCCGCCCGCGAACCGGTAGGCAAGGGGGGAATCGGACAGCGAGGTGAGGACCTGGGCAGGAAGGGTGCGGTGGTCGAGCGTGAGGATCGAGGCGCCGAGCACCTCGTTCCAGGACATGACGAAGGTGAAGATGGAGGCCGCGGCGAGACCCGGAAGTGCCATCGGCAGAACCACCTTCAGGAAAGCCCCCGCCGGGGTGCAGCCGAACACGCGGGCTGCCTCTTCGACGTCGATGGGGACGCTGAGGAAGACGCTCGCGGAGATGAGGATCGTCGTCGGCAGCGCCAGCGCCGTGTGCAGCAGGATCACGGCGTACGTGGTGTCGTACAGGTCGACGGTGAGGAAGAGCCGGGCCAGGGGGACCGAGAGCACCACGATGGGCAGTGCGCGGGTGAACAGCAGGAACAGCTGGTACGGCTCCTTGGCCGGGAAGGCGAACCGTGCCAGGGCATACCCCGCCGGGACTCCTATCAGGGCCGAGATCAGCAGTGTCCCGAGGCCGACGATCAGCGAGTTGCCGAAGGCGCCGATGATTCCGGTCGAGCCGAGGAACGCGCGGAGGGTTTCGAAGGACAGGTTCGTCGGCAGCAGGCTCAGCGGGAATTCGTTGAGCGATTCCCGCGTGGAGAGCGCGGCGAGGGAGATCAGGTAGATCGGAACCAGCATGAACAGCGAGATGAGGATGCAGGCCGCCTGGAGCAGGGCCCGGTTCCGGCGCTGCCGTTTCAGCGGTGCTTCGTCGACCGCAGGTCGTGCCGGGGGCGTGTCGACTATGCGTGTCGTTGTCATCGGGTGCCTTCCTGCCCTTTGTCGCGGAGAGCCCGCAGGTAAAAAATGGAGATGAGCATCGACGCTACGAGGATGACCAGGGCCAGTGCCGCCGCGACGTTCGGGTTCTGCAGTCCCGTGTACCAGCGGTAGGTCTCACCCACGACGAGGGGGAAGTTCTGCCCCGTCAGTGCCTGGGCGACGGCGAAGGTCTGGAACGCGAGGATCGTCCGCAGGATCAGGGCGACCTGGAGGCTGGGCTTGAGCAGGGGGAGGGTGACGTGGCGCAGGCGCTGCCAGAACCCGGCTCCGAAGACCTGGGCGGCTTCGTCGTAGTCTTTGGGGATTCCCTGGAGCCCGGAAACGACGATGACGAGCACCAGCGACGTCGACCGCCACACCTCGGCGACGAGGACGCAGAGGAACAGGGTGGTGGGGTTGTCGTAGGCCAGCCAGGGGATGGTGTCGATGCCCAGGGAGGCGAGGACCGAGTTGAGGTAGCCGCGGTCGTTGAAAATGGAAAGCCAGACGAGCCCCGCAGCGAGGTCGCTCAGGGCCAGGGGGATGGCCCACACGAAGAAGTGGACCTTGTCCAGGCGTGGATTCGACCGCAGGAGCAGCGCCATGGTGATGGCGAAGGCGAACTGAAGCGGGATCATCACCGCGATCAGCAGGAGCGTGTTGCGGACTGCGGGCCAGAAATAGGGATCCTGGACCATCCGGGTGACGAATTCGAGCGTGAACCCGTCATCGCTGCGGAAGGCCTGGAGTACCCCCTGGATGACGGGCCAGCCGAGGAGAAGCGCCATGAAGACGATCGACGGGGCGATGAGCAGGACCGCCGGCGGAATGCGGCGGGGTCGGGCGGGTGTGTCCAGCTGAGCTGGAGCCGGGGGTAGATCGACGGTCATTACGCTACCTCGCACTTTTCGCCGGCAGAGACGGGATCGGGAGCCCAGCACGGGACCTTCAGTTCCTGCAGGATGGTGTTGAGCTGTTTGGCCTGGTCATCGAGCGTGGGCTGGACGGCCGAGCCGTTGAGGCAGATCTCCTGGAAGCAGTTCTTGAAGATCTGGGACACCTCGCCCTCCTTGGGGCCGAGGCCCACCGGGGGAAGGGCAAGGAGCGCGCCGGCGGACCGCTGCTGGAGCCGCACGGCTGCCGCTTCGAGCGCGATCGCGCCCGCGAGGTCCGTCGGAAGTTCCGTCTGGACGACGGGGAAGAACGCGTTGCTGCGCAGCGTCTCGATCTGGGTCGTCGGTTCGGCGAGCCCCCGAATGGCCTGTTCTGCCCGCTCGCGCTCCAGTCCGTTCTTCGGAAGCGCGACACCGGCGACGATCAGCATGTATCCACGACCCTTGGGGCCGCGCGGGGCGGGAACCATCAGCCATTCGTCCGGGTTGTCGGCGGGGGCTCCGACGAGGCGGGCGACGTGGTCCCAGGCGACGAGCACCTCGCCGCGTGCCAGAGGCTCCTGCATCGCATCGAAGTTGGTGGAGGCCGGAGCGGTGGCGTCCCACAGGTCTTTCATGTACTCCCAGGCCATGACCGCGTCCGAATTGCGGAACGTGGTGATCTGGCCGCCGGTGAAGCTCGGCAGGAGGAAGCCCTGGTAGAAGCGGTGGTGCAACCCCTTGGGGCCGGCGGGCATTCCGAAGACGGGACGCCCGGCGCCCTGCTTGGCCGCCTGCGCCCATTCCAGGAAGCCCTCATAGGTGAGGTCGTTGACGTCGACGCCCCCGGGAAGCCATTCCAGGGCCTTCTTGTTGACCGCCACGACGTAGGTCGCCTGCATCCAGGGAACGTACTTCGAGGTGGTGCCGCCGACCTTGGTGAGGTCGAGGACCTCCTGGGTGAAGCCGCTTCCCGAGAGGTCCCTGAGGATCTGGTCGACATCCTCGAGGGAGTCGGCGAGGGGAGCCAGTTCGCCGTGAAGTCCGCCCAGCAGGGCGGTTCTCACGCTGCCGGCCTCGGTCTGGGTCTGGACGGTCGAGGTGAAGACGCCCGGGTCCACCGAGTTGTAGGCAACGGGGACGTTGAGCGTTTTGCGGAGTACGTCCTCATAGCGCTGCTTTTCCTCGACCGGAGTGAACTGGGTCGAGAGGAACCCGACGGTTCCCTTGCCGGCAGCGGCGCCGCTGGTGTCGAATCCGGCGCAGGAAGAGAGGAAGGGAACCGAGAGTGCGGCACCCAGTCCTCCCAGGAGGGCGCTGCGCCGGGAAACGGAGCGCTGCGAGAGGAAGGGAGGGGCGTTTTTCACGGGTGGCTCCGATCAAGAGTGCGTCATTGCATCTTCTGTCTAATGATCAGACGGAAGATCGACCCTGTCAAGGGATCGACTCCAGGGAGGCACCAGGCGCCGACCTGCAGCAGGGCGACCCGAACCTCGACCGGAGTGCCTGTGGAGCGGGACCTACGAGGCCAGTCGCTCGGACGCGCCGGGACCCGACGCGGCCGGTTCGGCATCCCGTCGGGGCTGGTTGATCTCGGCCCACACCGCATCGAGGGAGAGGCCGAGTACGTCGGCGATCGCAGCGATGGTCGGGAAGGCCGGGGTCGCCACGCGGCCCGACTCGATCTTCCGGAGGGTCTCCGGTGACACCTGGGCGTCGAGCGCGGTTCCGAGCATCGAGCGCTCCCCGCGGGCCCGCCGCAGCAGGGCGCCGAGGCGCTGTCCGCGCTCGACCTCGTCCGGAGTGAGCGGGGATCTGACCATGGCTCCGATTCTAGTACCGGGATAATATGGCCGGTATAGTTATTGGTCGCGTACGAAGGGCGCCGCATGATCGAGATCCTGAACTCCTCCGAGCTCGCCCGGGCACGGGATGCCGGCGCCCTGGTCGCCCACATCCTGCAGACCCTGAAGAGCCGGACCGAGGTCGGCACGAGCCTCCTGGACATCGACGAGTGGGCTCGGAACCTGATCGTGGAGGCGGGAGCGCAGTCCTGCTACGTCGACTACGAGCCGTCCTTCGGACGCGGGCCGTTCGGCCACTACATCTGCACGTCCGTCAACGACGCCGTGCTCCATGGCCTCCCGCACGACTACCCGCTCGCCGACGGCGACCTGCTGACGCTCGACCTCGCCGTCTCGCTGCGCGGGATCGCTGCGGACTCCGCCATCAGCTTCGTGGTCGGCGCATCGAAGCACCCTGAGAGCCTGGCGATGATCAGTGCGACCGAACGGGCGCTGAGCGCAGGAATAGCCGCTGCGCGACCCGGAGCCCGCATCGGCGACCTGTCCGCCGCCATCGGCGCGGTCCTCAGTGAGGCGGGGTACCCGATCAACACCGCCTTCGGAGGGCATGGCATCGGATCGACGATGCACCAGGATCCGCACATCCCCAATACCGGACGCCCCGGCCGCGGCTACGTCCTGCGCCCCGGGCTGCTGCTCGCACTGGAGCCGTGGATCATGGCGGACACGGCGGAACTGGTCACCGACGCCGACGGGTGGACGCTGCGCAGTGCGACAGGCTGCCGGGCAGCACACAGCGAGCACACCATCGCCATCACCGACGAGGGAGCCGAGATCCTCACGCTGCCGCAGCAGGCGCAACCCTGACGCCGGCCTCTGGAACCGACGGGAGGGACCGCTAGAGCAGTGTCCCCTGGGCGTCGTCGTCCCCTGCACCGTCCCCTGCACGGTCCGCACGTGCCCGCCCCGCTTCCGGCGCGTCAGGGGCCTGTGCATCGGACAGCGGTCCGCCTGCCGCGGGAACCGACGGGCGGGACGCCTCGATGAGACCGAGCAGGGTGGGCCCGACGGCGTCGATCTGCTGCGTCAGCGGGACACCGGAGCCGTCGCGCCGACCGTGCTCCGTGGGCAACGCCCGGGCGACCCCGTTCGCGGAAGCAGCACGCGCTGGACCGTGACCGGCCCACGCCAGCGAGAGTGCCTCCTCTCCGCGGAGGAAGCGGTGCGCCCGCACGCCGGCCGTAGCCCGTCCCTTCACCGGGTACTCGGAGAATTCCGTCACCTTCGCCGATCCCGCCGTCGTACCGGGTAGTGCGTCTCCCGCTGCGGCGACCGTCACCACCACGGCCTGGTCGTCGTTCCGTGCAACGGCGCCGAAGTGGAGCACGCCATCCCCGGCGGTGAGCTTGATGCCGGCCATGCCGCCCGCGGTGCGGCCCTGGGGCCGGACCGCCGACGCCGGGAAGCGCAGCAGCTGCGCGAGGCGCGTGATGAAGACGAGGTCGTCCTCGTCCGCGGCGGAGGCGATGCCCACCACCGTGTCCTTCGGCTTGAGCGAGATGACCTCCCAGTCGTCCCGGTTCAGCGGATAGTCCGGCTGTACGCGCTTGACCACGCCCTGTGCGGTCCCCACCGCGACCACGCCGTTGAGCGGCGCCAGCCCCACGAGGGATTCGCCGCGTTCGAGCGGAATGAACTCCGACGACGGCACCCCGCCCGCGAGGTTCGGCACGCCGGCGGTGGGCGGGAGGGCTGGCATGTCCATCACCTGGAGGCGGATCATCCGGCCCGCGGAGGTCACGGCCCCCACCTCGCCGCGCGCCGTCGAGGGCAGCACGGAGCGGAACGCGTCGTGCTTGATGCGCTGCCCGTCGCCGAGCGGCTGGCGGTCCGAGGTACGGGCGAGCTGTCCGGACGCGGAGAGCAGTACCCAGCAGGGGTCGTCGGCGATCTCGAGCGGCACAACAGCCTTGGCACCCTTGCCGGTCGGGGCGGGGAGGACGGATCCCTTGAGCGGGGCTGCGGCCTCCGACTCGAGCAGCACCGTGCGCCGTGGTGTGGCGAACTGCTCGGACAGTTCGGCGAGCTCGTCGGACACGAGGGTGCGGAGGCGCTCCTCGGATCCGAGGATGGCCTCGAGTTCCGCGATGTCGAGGCGGAGCTGCTCCTGCTCCTTCTCTAGTTCGATCCGCGAGTACCGGGTGAGCTGGCGCAGCCTCAGTTCGAGGATGTAGTTGGCCTGGATCTCGGACAGGTCGTAGATGGACATCAGGCGCTCGCGTGCCGCGGACGCCTCGTCCGAGGACCGGATGATCTGGATGACCTCGTCGATGTCGACGATCGCGATGAGCAGGCCCTCCACGAGGTGCAGGCGGTCCCGCTTGCGCTGCAGCCGGAAGGAGGTGCGGCGGCGCACCACCAGGATGCGGTGGGTGATGTAGACCTGCAGCAGCTCCACGAGCCCGAGGGTCCGGGGCTGTCCGTCGACGAGGGCCACGTTGTTGATGCCGAAGGAGTCCTCCATCGGCGTGAATCGGTACAGCTGCGCGAGGACGGCGTTGGGGTTGAACCCGTTCTTCAGCTCGATCACGAGCCGCAGGCCGTGCGTGCGGTCGGTCAGGTCGACGATGTCGGAGATGCCCTGCAGCTTCTTGGAGGTGACGGCATCCTTGATCCGCTCGATGACCTTCTCGGGCCCCACGGTGTAGGGGAGTTCGGTGACCACGAGCCCGGTGCGCCGCGCCGACAGCTGCTCGACCGTCACGGTGGCGCGGGTCTTGAAGGATCCGCGGCCGGTGGCGTAGGCATCGCGTACGCCCTCGAGCCCGACGATCTTGCCGCCGCTGGGGAGGTCCGGCCCGGGAATGAAGCGCATCAGCTCCTCGAGCGACGCGTCGGGGTTCGCGATCAGATGCCGCGCGGCGGCGACGACCTCGCCCAGGTTGTGCGGGGCCATGTTCGTCGCCATGCCGACGGCGATCCCGCTGGCACCGTTGACGAGCAGGTTCGGGAAGGCGGCCGGCAGCACTTCAGGCTGCGTGAGCTGGTTGTCGTAGTTCGGGACGAAGTCGACGACGTCCTCGTCGAGGTGGTTCGTCATCGTCAGGGCGGCCGCGGCCAGGCGGGCCTCCGTGTAACGTGCGGCCGCCGGTCCGTCGTCGAGCGAACCGAAGTTGCCGTGGCCGTCGATCAGGGGGAGTCGCAGGGAGAAGTCCTGGGCCATGCGCACCATGGCGTCGTAGATGGCGCTGTCGCCGTGCGGGTGCAGCTTGCCCATGACCTCGCCGACGACGCGCGCCGACTTCACGTGGCCGCGGTCAGGGCGCAGGCCCATGTCCGTCATCATGTAGAGGATGCGCCGCTGGACGGGTTTCAGTCCGTCGCGTGCGTCGGGCAGCGCACGCGAGTAGATCACGGAGTACGCGTACTCCAGGAAGGACTCCTCCATCTCGGCTTCGACATCGATGTCGATGATCTTCTCGGTGAAATCCTCCGGCGGAGCGGAGCTCTGGCGCCTGGCCATATGCGTGGCGGTTCCTCAACAACTCGGGTGTGCGAAATCGGTGGTCGGCGGGCATCCGTGGTCCGCGGGGCGGTTCCGGCAGCGGTCCGGCCCACGTCCGGGGGATGCCGACTACCCTGAGTCTATGGTGGCGGACGGACAATACCCGGAATATTGGGAAGCTGATGTCGTCCTGCGCGACGGCGGGACGGCGCACCTGCGGCCCATCTCGCCGTCCGACGCGGACGCGGTGCAGGCGTTCCACGTCCGCCAGTCCAAGAATTCCATCTACCTCCGGTTCTTCACCTACAAGGCGACGCTGAGCGACAAGGAGCTCAAGCGCTTCACCGAGGTGGACCACCGGGACCGCGTCGCCTTCGTCATCACCCGCGGTGCCGACATCATCGGCATCGGCCGCTACGACCGCCTCGACGACCCGCTCGAGGCGGAGGTGGCCTTCAACGTCTCGGACTACCACCAGGGCCGCGGAGTCGGCTCCATCCTGCTCGAGCACCTCGCGGCCGCCGCCCGCGAGAACGGCATTCGGCGCTTCTCCGCGGAGGTCCTCCCCGAGAACCGCAAGATGATCACCGTGTTCGCCGAGGCGGGGTACGAGGTGCAGCGGCACTTCGACGACGGCGTCGTCATGCTGAGCTTCGACATCGACCCCACCCGGAAGTCGCAGGCCGTGATGGAGGCCCGCGAGCACCGCGCCGAGGCGAGGAGCATGGCCGAGCTCCTGACGCCGTCGTCGGTCGCGGTGATCGGCGCGAGCCGCAAGGAGGGCACCGTCGGGTACGCCCTGCTCGAACACGTGATCGACGGCGGGTTCACCGGAAGGGTCTACGCGGTCAATCCCGAGGCCTTCGAGCTGCACGGCATGGTCTCCCACGCCTCGGTCTCCGAGGTGCCGGAGCCCGTGGACCTGGCGGTCATCGCCGTGCCGCACGAACAGGTGGACGCCGTCGTGGACGAGTGCGCCCGGGCCGGGGTCCGGGGCCTACTCGTGGCGACGGCCGGTTATGCGGACGACGACGAGGGGCTCGCCCGCCAGCGCGCCCTCGTGCACAAGGCCAGGGCCCACGGCATGCGGGTGGTCGGTCCGGCCTCGCTGGGGCTCGTCAACACCGATCCCGGCGTCCGGCTCAATGCCTCGATGGCTCCTGACCTCCCGCAGCGCGGCGCGCTCTCGCTGTTCAGTCAGTCCGCGGGCCTCGGCGTGCTCCTGTACGCCAGCGCGCGGCGGCGGGGGCTCGGGGTGTCCTCTGTGATCTCCGCGGGGAACCGCGCCGACGTGTCCGGCAACGACGCCATGCAGTTCTGGGAGGACGATCCGAGCACACGCGCTGTGGGCCTGTACTTCGAGTCGATCGGCAACCCGAGGAAGTTCTCACGGATCGCCCGCCGCCTCGCGAGGACCAAGCCCGTCATCGTCGCGAAGTCCGACGTCACGGGGCTCCAGCTTCCGCCGGGACACGCCGTGCGGACCACCCAGGCCCCGGCCGGTGCGCTGGACTCGATGCTGCGGCAGTCCGGCGTGATGCGGGTCGAGACGACGGAACAGCTGATGGACATCGCGCAGATCGTCGCGAGCCAGCCGCTGCCCCGGGGATCCGGCGTCGCCGTCTTCAGCAACTCCTCGGCCCTCGGCAAGGTGGTCGCGGACGGCGTCGTGTCGCAGGGGATGACGGTCGCGCGGCTGGAGGCCGGGCTGCAGCTCGACACCGGGCAGTCCGTCGCGCTGCCCGCCCTGGCCTCGGCGGTGGCCGATGCCCTGCGGGACGACTCCGTCCACGCGGCGATCGTCACCACGCTTCCCGCCCGCGGCCTCACCGCCGAGGCCGTCGCGGCCCGCCTGCAGCAGTGCGCCGAGGACGCCGGAAAACCGGTCATCGCCTCGTTCACCGGCATCCTCGACGTCCGCCTGCAGCTCGATGGGCTGGTCGCAGCGGTGTCGGCCTCGCGGGCAGCCGCGGACCCGCCGGTGGAGAAAGGAGCCGAGCCGGTCCGGGTGCCCCTCGAGGGCGCGGGTGCAGGATCCCCGCCCGCGCAAGGCCCTGGCGCGGCCGCTGCGGTGGAGGCCGCCCCGCTGCCCCTGCAGCGCGGACTGCCGTGCTTCCCCAGTCCCGGTGCCGCCCTGGCCGCGCTCGGCGCCGTCGTACGGTACTCGCTGTGGCGCTCCCACGACCACGGCGAGTTCCTGGACCCGGACGGCGTCGACGTCGACGAGGCCGCGCGGGTCCTGGCCGGCGTCCGGGCGCGGGTCACCGACGTCGAACTCACACGGCTTTCCCCGGACGAATGCGCAGCCCTCCTGGGTGCCTACGGCATCGGGCTGCTGCCGTCGGCACGGTTCGCATCCGCCGACGAAGCGGTGGAGGCAGCCGACCGCCTCGGATGGCCGGTGGCACTCAAGACGATGGACGAGCACCTCCGACATCGGCTCGACCTCGGAGGGGTGCGGCTGGCCATCGACGACGCCGAATCCCTGCGGCGCACCATCACCCAGATGGAGAGGGCCCTCGCGCCCTTCGGCAGCTTCGGCATGGAGGTGCAGTCGATGGCGCCCTCCGGCCAGGCGTGCAGCCTCCGCGCCATCGAGGACCCGCTCATGGGTCCGGTGGTGTCCTTCGGGCTCGCCGGCGACGCCGTCAACCTGCTGGACGACTGGGCCCACGCCGTGCCTCCCCTCAGCACGGGGGATATCGCGGATCTCGTCCGGGCACCCCGGGCGTCCCGCAAGCTCTTCGGATACCAGGGACTGCCGCCCGCCGACGTCGCTGCGATCGAGGACCTCGTGTCGCGTGTGGCCCTGATGAAGGACAACCACCCCGAGATCGCGCTGCTCGACCTCAACCCGGTCCTCGTCGCGACGTCGGGCCTCTCGGTACTGAGCGCCGCGATCGACGTCGGCAACCCCCAGCGGCGCACCGACAGCGCACGCCGCGCCATGCGGGACTGACGCCCGCGGGTTAGGCACAACGCGGCCCGGTGGGGGAAACTGGGGGCATGACCCCATCGCTTTCCGCCCAGTGGCGTGACCTCGATGCATCGCTCGAGCGGGCAGGCTTCTACCCACGGCTCGTGGCCGACGTCGTCCACGACGCCCTCGACGGGCGCGAGCCGCTGTCCCACGTCGCCCACCTGGAGACGCACTTCGAGCGCACCGAGGTGCACCGCCACATCACAGTGCTCGTCCTCACCGAGGACATGCTGGTCATCACGCACGTGGACGACCAGCAGCTCGACGACGCGGGCGAGCAGGTCATGGCGCAGGTCTCGACCGAGTCCGTTCCCGTCAGCCAGATCCGCTCGGTCGTGCTCAGCTACCTGTACGCGCAGCCCCAGGACTACAAGCCCAGCGATCAGGTCCGCGAGATGACGCTCGCCATCGCCTGGTCGGGCGGGCAGCGCCTCGACATCGGTCCTGCCAGCTGCGGCGACCCCCAGTGCGACGCCGACCACGGGTTCACGGGCACGGTCGCCCAGGAGGACATCGTCCTGCGCGTCAGTGCCGAAGCGGACGGCGTCCAGGCGGTGCAGAACGCCAAGGGGTTCGCGCGTGCCCTGCGGAAGGTCAACACGGCGAGCCCGGTTACCGGCGGATACATCGCTGCGCCCGACGCCGCGCGGCGCCAGCCCGGCTTCGGCGGGCGGTTCAACCGGGCCCACCAGCGGTAGCGGTTGATGCCTTTCCCGCATCGAGAGCCCCTGCCCTCGCCCCCTGCCTACGGCGCCTCCACCCTGGCCGAGGTCATGACCAGTGCCGCTGCGGCGCTCGGCGTCGACGGTTTCACCAACGCGCTCGCGCTGCCCTCCTCAAAGCGGATCGCCATCGTGATGGTGGACGGTCTCGGCATGGCGCTGCTCAGGAAGTACGCCGCCCACGCGCCCTTCCTGCGGGAGAGCCTGGACTCCGCGCGCGTGCTCTCCTCGGCGTTCCCGTCCACCACGGCGGCGTCGCTCGCCAGCCTGGGAACGGGCCTGCCCCCCGGGCAGCACGGCCTGGTGGGGTACGACGTCCTCGACCCCGCGCAGGGGAGGGTGGTCAACATGCTCGGTGGCTGGGACGACGGCGTCGACCCGCGAGCGTGGCAGCCCCACGCCACCGTCTTCGAACGGGTGTCGGCGCACCTGCCGGTCGTGACGGTCAGCCAGCCCCGCTTCGGTGACTCGCCCATGACGCGGGCGGCACTGCGTGGCGGGACGTTCGTCGGCGCCGACACCATCCACGCACGGATCGACGCGGCCGCGGAGCACCTGGCGAAGGCGCCGAGCACGCTCATGTACTTCTACCTCAACGACCTGGACAAGGCGGGCCACCGGCACGGCGTCGACTCCCGGGAGTGGCTGCGGACGCTGGAGGACCTTGACGCCGCGCTGAAGCTCCTCGCCCGCCGGGTACCGCCCGACACGCTGCTGCTCCTGACCGCCGATCACGGGATGGTGGACGTCCCGCCGTCCCAGCGCATCGACTATTCCGAGCATCCGGAGCTCGTCGAGGGCGTGGCCCACACGGGCGGGGAAGCCCGGATGCTCCACCTCTACCTCGACCCGGCGCTCACCAGCAGTGAGCGCGACGCGCTGGCACTGCGCTGGCACGAGGCCTTCGGGTCCCGCGCATGGGTCCTGACCCGGGACGAGGCAATCACAGGGGGATACTTCGGTGCCGTGGCGGATTCCGTGGTGCCGCGCATCGGGGACCTCCTCGTCCTGGCACGCGAGGGCATCGCCCTCATGGACGGGCGGCGCGTGCAGCCCGCCGCGTTCGAGATGGTGGGGCAGCACGGCTCACTCACGCGGGCGGAGCGCGAGATCCCGCTGTTGACGCTGAAGAAACCCACCGGCGGCGGTTCGCGCCGGGGGAGTGGCAAGGGGGCCGGCCGTGGCTGAGCTGTTGTTCTTCTCGGGCACCATGGACTGCGGGAAATCGACGCTCGCGCTCCAGATGGACCACAACCACAAGGCACGCGGACGGCGGGGAGTGCTGTTCAGTTCCCATGACCGCGCCGGCGAATCCATGATCTCGAGCCGCCTCGGCCTGCAGGTGCCGGCGGTGGAGGTCTTCCCGGAGACCGACTTCTGGGTCGAGCTGACCCTGCGGCAGACCATGGGAGCGCGGATCGACTACGTCATCTGCGACGAGGCCCAGTTCTACACCGTAGACCAGATCGACCAGCTCGCGCGCGTCGTCGACGAGATGGACATCGATGTCTTCAGCTTCGGCATCACCTCGGATTTCCGCACGCGCCTCTTCCCCGGGTCGCAGCGGCTGATCGAACTCGCGGACCGGGTCCAGGTCCTGCAGGTCGAAGCGCTGTGCTGGTGCGGCAAGCGCGCCACGCACAACGCACGCACGGTCGACGGCGTCATGGTGGTCGAGGGCGACCAGATGGTCGTGGGGGATATCGACCAGCCCCTCGACCAGCCCGTCGGTCCGTCATCCGACCAGCCCCTCGACCAGGCCTTCGACCCGCCCTTCGACCAGCCCTTCGAGCCGGACGCCGGGCCGGCGACCCGATCCCAGGCGGATGCGGGCCGGGCTCCGATCGTCGGCTACGAGACCCTCTGCCGCCGGCACCACATGCGCCGGCAGACGTCACGGACGTCGCCGTCACTCTTCTCCAACGAGGTGCCGTTGCCCTTCGACGAGAGGCCGGACGAGCAGCACGGGACCAGGGGAAGCCAGCTGCAGGGTGCGGAGCCCGGCGGCCGCTCCTGAGCTCCGCTCACCAGGTGCCACGGCCGTCAGGTGCCACGGCCGTCAGGTGCCACGGCCGTCAGGTGCCACGGCCGTCAGGTGGCACGGGCGTCAGCTAGCATGGCGCCAGGGAGCGCCGGCGTCCGCCAGGGCGGTTCCGCCTACAGGTCCGTCGCCCGCTACTCGCCCTTGCGTCCGAAGACGATGTCGTCCCAGCTCGGGACGCTGGACCGCTTCGGCTTGACGCGGCGCTCCGGGCTGGCCTCTGTGCCCTTGCCGGACTCGGTGCCGGTATCGCCGCCCGTGTCCCTGCTGGAACCACCGCCCGTATCCTTGCCGGAGTTCCTGCCCGCGGCGCGGCTCCCGCCGGCCGACACGCCGACGTCGGTCCCCTGCCGCGCTGCCGCCGGGGGCTGCAGCCTGCGTGTGGGCTGCGCGAAAATGCTGATCTCGCGCGTATCCGTGCCGACGCCGTCGTAGAGCCTCGGCGTGCCGTCGTCGTGGTGCGTCGAATCAGCGGCCGCGCCCTCGAGCACGTCACCATCGGCTCCAGAATCGGTCCCAGTGCCGGCCCCGCTGTCGCCGTCGTCGCTGTCACTGCCGTCGTCGCTCTCACTGCCGTCACTGCCGGCGCCCGACGAAGGGGCGAGCGCCAGGCCCCGGACCGGGTCGACCTGGTCCTCCGCTCCGTCCTGGCCCGTGGCGTCCTCGTCCCGGGGGTGCGCGGCAGGGATACCGCCCCGCGACAACAGCGCAGCAAGGGCGTCGTCGCCTTCCTCGTCGGCGCCGAGGCGCTGCCCGCGCCGCGAGCGGAGGACGTCCAGCAGGCCGTCCTGGTCGGCAGGGTTTCCTTCCGGTGCCTCGTCCGCCTTCTCCGCCTCGAAATCGAAGACGCGGTCGGCGACCGCGCTGAGTCGACGGGACGGCAGGGGGCTGTCGAGCGGTTCGAGTTCGCTGAGCACCTGCGCCCAGCGGTTGCCGTTGGTGACGGTCTTGCGGGTCGGGTTGTAGGTCCACCGGGCGGGCGGCTGCTCGCCCAGATCCACCGTGGAGCCCTCCGGCAGGTCGAAGGACGCCTCGACGTGCCAGGAGCCGTCAGGACGGCGCCACGAGTCCCACTCGAGGGATCCGACGTCGACCCCGTAGCTCTGCACACGGAACGCGACCATGTCCCCGAGAAGTGCGGGGCTGTCACCGAAGGCGGAACGGTAGCCGTCGTGGCTCGGCAGCGGTGACGCCACCTCGACGCGCTGCGCGAGGTAGGCCACGTAGTCGCGCTCGGCGCGGACGGGTCCCTCGTAGCGCTGCACGTGCGCCAGGTCGAGGCCGGACTCGGCGGCGACCTGTTCCGCCGTCGCACCGGAGCGGATGCGTGCCTGGATGTCCCGGGGCGTCAGATGGACCGGTGGCTTCGGGGGTTTCCGGCGGGGTTCCTCCGGGACGGCGGGGGACGGCGCTTCCGAGCCGGCCGGGGTGCTCGCGGCACGCAGCTCGTCGTCGATGGGCAGCCGGTAGGACGTGCCCTGCTCGCCGCTCAACAGCAGATGCTCGCCATCCACACCCACCAGGCGTAACTCCTGCATCTATTCCTCCAGCCGACAATAATTCCTAGGTGAAACTCTGCCACTGAATGGCAGCCTTTCCTACTACGAGGGAAGGTGTGGCGGCCGTCGCAGTGGCAGCGGGCACAAATTCCGGACTCCCGGCGTTGTGGGAGCCGTGGAGGCACATTGCAGGATGGCCTCGCATGTGGCCCAATAGATGGCCGGAGACCAGGGAGCGGAAGAGAACAGGTATGGCGACAGACTACGACGCGCCGCGCACGACGGCGGGCGACGAGGGCGACACCCGGGTCGACGAGTTCAAGGGGCACCTTCCGGTCCACCAGACGGCACTGATCGACGAGGACGAACTGGCGGCGGCGGACTCGTTCGACCTGCCGGGAGCGGATCTCTCCAGCGAGGAGATCTCGGTGGAGATCCTGCCGGCCCAGGCGGACGAGTTCACCTGCGCCTCGTGCTTCCTCGTACGCCACCGCTCGCAGATCGCCCTGGACAGGGGCGGGCAGCTCTACTGCATGGACTGCGAGGGCTGAGGGCCGGCACGCTGGTGCCGCCCGATCCGTGATCGGCGCCGGCGCTGCCGACCGTGAGGCGTCAGGCCGCGAGAGCTGCCGCGAGCCGCTCAGGGTGCCGTGACGAGACCAGCCAGTAGGGCGTGCGGTCTTCGGGGTCCGTGACCTCGACGCGGACGACGGGCGAGATCCAGCCACGGATGCAGAGGTACGCGAGGCCGTTCAGGCCGGGACCGCGCTGGTGGGTGGCATCCTCCCCGGCGAACCATTCGACGGACCCCAGGTACGTCCGTTCGATTGTCGCGCGGCCGACGGTCAGGGTCGTCGCGGTCACCGCGATGCGCGGTGTGGACAGGACCAGCAGCGTGAAGACGATCACCGCGACGACGGCGGCTGCCCCGTACCCGACGGCCATCGAGATCGGTGCGAACATCACGATCACCGCGGAGGAGAAGCCCGCCGCGATGAGCCAGACCCAGAACGACGGCCAGAGGCGCTCCTCGTACAGGACGGCCTGGTCGGGTGTGTTCTGGGGGGCTTCCCCTGGAGCGCTGGACATGGAACCAGCATTCCACCATTTGCGGACCGTCTCATCCCGGACGAGGCCGGCGGAGGCCGGAGCAGGTTGGTCGAGGTCGGGCGGGACTGTCAGGTAGGGCTCGGGCAAAGGCGCTAAAGTGGGGGGCTGATAACCGGATAGCTTGCGTGGGAGATGCGGTCAATGGGTACACAGCAGGACCTCCCGGTCCAGATCTTGATGCTCGACGACGGTCTCGAGCCGCCCGCCTACGCCACCGAGGGTGACGCCGGCGCGGACCTGCGCACCGCCGTCGACCTCGTCCTCGAGCCCGGCGAGCGGACACTCGTCCCCACGGGAGTGGCGATGGCTCTTCCGCACGGCTATGTGGGCCTCGTCCATCCGCGATCCGGACTCGCCGCGCGCCACGGCGTGACGATCGTCAACGCGCCGGGCACCGTCGACGCCGGCTACCGGGGCGAGATCAAGGTATGCCTCCTCAATACGGACCGCCACGAGGCCGTCACGTTCGCCCGGGGCGACCGGATCGCGCAGCTGGTCATCCAGCGCGTGGAGCGCGCCGCATTCGCAGTGGTGGACGATCTGCCCGGGAGCGTCCGGGGTACGGGCGGTTTCGGCTCGACCGGCGGGTTCGGCCCGATCGACGCCACGCCCGCGGCCACCGCTGCCGGCGGCTGACCGCCCGGCGCTGCAGGGCGCCACACGACTTTCCCATTCAGGGATAGCAGAAACGTCAGACACCTCGGACACGCCAGAAGGAAAGGGACCCGCCATGGCTTTTGGGCGCCTCAGGAAGAAGAAGCAGGACGACGCCGACGCGTCGGTGCAGCAGGAGCCGGAGGAAGCGGCGGAGCCGGTCGACGTCGCCGTCGAATCCCCGGAGACGCCCGCTTCCGCCGACGCGGTGGCCGGTGACGCTGGAGCGGACAGCGCCGCCCCCGACGCGGTGACCGGTGATCCTGCAGCGGACAGCGCCGCGCCCGCCGCGCCCGCCGCGCCCGCCGCGCCCGCCGGTGACCCTGCAGCGGACAGCGCCGCGCCGGCCGCGCCCGCCGTGCCGGCCGGCCATGTGTCCAGCGCCGACTACGACCGGGCCGGACTGGGGCCGTTCGACATCTCGGAGAAGGACACCGACACCGGGTACATCGACCTCGGAGCCCTCCGCATCCACGCTGCCGAGGGACTCCAGTTGCGCCTCGAGGTCGAGGAGCGCAGCAAGCGCGTCATCGCCGTGACCCTGGATCTCGGCGGCTCCACGCTGCAGCTCCAGGCTTTCGCTGCGCCGAAGACCGAAGGGCTCTGGGACGAGATCAGGGAGCAGATCGGCGCCTCCGTGGGATCGCAGGGTGGAACGGTCATGGAGCGCCCGGGCCGCCTCGGCACCGAACTCCTCGCCAAGCTGCCCGCACAGACCCCGGACGGCCAGGCGGGGTTCCGCGTGGCCCGCTTCGTGGGGATCAACGGTCCGCGATGGTTCCTCCGCGGCGTCTTCGGCGGCCCGGCCGCCCTGGAGCAGGGCGCCGCGGCGTCCATCGAGAAGCTCTTCCGCAGTGTCGTCGTCGTCCGCGGCGACCACCCCCTCCCGCCGCGCGAACTGCTGCAGCTCCGGTTGCCGAAGGATGCGACAGCAGGCACGCCTTCCGCTCCCGCTCCCGTCCGTCCGGACCTGAATCCGCTGGAGCGCGGTCCCGAGATCACCGAGACCCGCTGATCCGTCATGCCCGCCCGGCAGTACGCACCCGGTTCTGCCGACCCCTCGGGGCCGGCGGGCCGGTCCGTACCCGCGGCCGTCGCCGGTCTACCGGCCGCCCAGCCCGCCGCCCTGCCCGAGCGCGGCCGGATCAAGGCGCGCGGCGTCATCGACAGGATCACCATCGCGCCCGTGACGGCGTCGCCGTCGTTCACCGTCGTCGCCAGGATCGACTGGAACGGTGCGAAGGAGAACGTGCGCATTATCTGGATGGGCCAGCGCCGCGTCCCCGGCGTCGAAGCCGGGGTCTCCCTGAGGTTCGAGGGGATGCTGAGCCGGGTCGATGGCATGCCCACCGTCTACAACCCCCGCTACGAGATCATCGGCCGTCCCGAGGAGCACTAATGAGGAACCCGACATGAGCCACCCGGCGAACGACCCCGGTGCCCGCCCCGACCCCGAGAACGACGCCGTCGGCCGCCCGGCCGCAGGGAAGGCGGCCCCGACGGCGGCGGAACTGGCGACGCAGTACGCCGCGAAGTCCGGTGTGCGGCGCAACGATGCCGGCCAGATCGACGTGCTGTCCTCGATCGGCGGCGTGCAGGGGCTGGCGGAGAGCATCGCGCCCGGGCTCGTCTTCACGATCCTCTTCACCATCACCACGGACCTCAAGGTGTCGCTCGTGGCGGCGCTGGCGGTCTCCGCAGTCTTCACCGTCGTCCGGCTCGTCTCCCGGACGCCGGTCACCCAGGCCCTCGCCGGGCTCGTGGGTGTCGCCTTCTGCGCCTTCGTCGCGCTGCGGACGGGCAACGCCGAGGACTTCTTCCTCCCCGGCTTCTTCATCAACGGCGGCTACATCGTCGCGATGGCCGCATCGGTGGTCTTCCGGTGGCCCTTCGCGGGGCTGCTCTTCGGTTTTCTCCGGAACGAGGGCATCGAATGGCGCAGGGACGCCGCCCGCGTCCGCGCGTACTCGATCGCCACCTGGATCATCGTCTCGGTGCTGGCCCTGCGACTCGTGGTGCAGGTACCCCTCTACCTCATGGAGAACGTCGCAGCCCTCGGCTCGACGCGCGTCGCCATGGGGTTGCCGCTCTACGCGCTCGGTATGTGGCTCGCCTGGATCGTCTCGCGCCCGCGCAGCTAGCTTTCGGTGCCGTCGTTGCGGGCGGAGAGCGCGACCCGCAGTTCGTCCTCGGCCGCGATCGCCGCGAGGAAGAACATCTCGTCGCCGCCTTCGACGACGTCGTCGGGACTCGGTGTGATGGGGGAGTCGTCCCGCAGCACGGCCACCACCGCACAGTCCTGAGGCAGACGGATCGAGCCGATCGTCCCGCCGACGAGCGGTGAATCCTGGGGCACGGTGAACTCGACGATCGAGGAGACCCCGGTCTGCAGGGTCAGCAGGCGCACCAGGTCGCCGATCTCCACGGCTTCCTCCACGAGGGCCGTCATGAGCCGCGGGGTGTTGACGGCGACGTCCACGCCCCAGGAGTCGTCGAACATCCAGTCGTTCTTCGGATTGTTCACGCGACCGACGGTGCGGCCCACGCCGAACTCGCTCTTGGCGAGCAGCGAGACCACGAGGTTCACCTTGTCGTCACCCGTCGCCGACACCACGACGTCGGCCTCGTCCAGGCGCGCGTCCTTGAGCGTCGTCAGTTCGCACGCATCGCCGATCAGCCATTTGGCTCCCTTGAGCCCGCTGCGCCCGATGACCTCGGGCTTCTCGTCGATGAGCAGGATCTCGTGCTTGTTGCCGAGCAGTTCCCGTGCAATCGAGGAGCCGACACTCCCGGCACCGGCAATGACAACCCTCATTGGACTTCCTCTTTCGGTGCTGCGGCGAGGATGCGCCCGATCTCGTCGGTCGCCGTCGTCTTCATCATGGCGTGCAGGATATCCCCCTGCTGGTAGCTCGTCTCGGCCGTCGGCAGGATGCCTTCGCCGAAGCGGGTGATGTACGCGATCCGGACTCCGCTCGCGGCCTCGATGCTCCTGAGGGACCTGCCCAGCCAGGCGTCGCTCAATGCCAGTTCGCCGAGGATGAGCCGCCCGGAGGTCTCGCGGAAGTCGCCGTTGATGGCCTGCTCGGGCAGGATCCTCCGCAGCACCTGATCGGCGCTCCAGCGCACGGCTGCGACGGTGGGGATGCCGAGGCGCTGGTAGATCTCGGCGCGTCCCGGGTCGTAGATGCGGGCGACGACGTGGGGCACATGGAAGGTCTCCCGGGCGACGCGGGTCGCGAGGATGTTGGAGTTGTCTCCGCTCGAGACGGCGGCGAAGGCGTAGGCGTTCCCGATCTCCGCGTACTTGAGCGTCTCACGGTCGAAGCCCACCCCGGTGACCTTGCGTCCGCCGAAGGAGGAACGCAGGCGGCGGAAGGCGCGGTCGTCCTGGTCGATGATCGCTACCGAGTGGCCGGATTCGTCGAGCGTGTGCGCAAGGCTGACCCCCACCCTGCCGCATCCCATGATCACAAAATGAGCCACCGAGGGCACCCCTGATTCCTGCTGTAGATCCTGCTGTCCCGTGCCGTACCAGCATCAAGCCTAGTGGCTGGCGGGAGGCGCGGACGCGCTAGTCTGAGGGCTGTGCTGACTTTTCTCGAGGCCGTCAAGCGGGTGCTGGTGGGCAAGCCCTTCGCCAGCGACAGGCTGAGGAACAGGAGCCTGCCGAAGCGCCTCGCCCTGCCCGTCCTCTCCGCGAGCGCGCTCTCCTCGGTGGCCTACGCCCCGGACGAGATCCTGCTGACCCTCGCCCTGGCGGGAGTGGCGTCCGTTGCGATCTCACCCTGGGTCGGGCTCGCCGTGATCGCCGTGCTCCTCGTCGTCGTCGCCTCCTACCGCCAGGCCGTGCACGCGTACCCGTCGGGCGGCGGCGACTACGAGATCGCCAAGCGGAACATCGGCCCGGTCGCAGGCACCACCGTCGCCTCGGCGCTGATGATCGACTACCTCCTCACCGTAGCGGTCTCGGTCTCCGCCGCGGCCCAGTACCTCGTCTCGCTCGCCCCGGCGCTGGAGGGCGTGCGGATCGCCCTCGCCGTCGTGGGGGTCGCCGTGCTCGTGCTGCTGAACCTGCGCGGCATCACGCGGGGCGTCCGTGCCCGCGCCGTCGTCACCTACGCCTTCCTCGCCGGGATCCTCGCCCTGTGTGCCACGGGGATCGTCCAGGCCCTCTCCGGGACGCTCGAGCAGGCGCCGAGTGCGCAGTTCGAGATCGTCCCGGACGCGGCCCTCGATGCCGGGCTGGTCGGGCTGGCCGGTGCGCTCCTCATCCTCCGGGCGTTCTCGGCAGGCGCCGCGGCGCTGACCGGCCTGGAGGGGCCGGGTTCCAACGTGCCGCGCTTCGAGGCGCCGCAGGGCCGGAACGCCGCGACGACGCTGCTGATCCTCGGCGTCGTCTCCTCGGCGATGCTCGCAGGCGTTCTCTACCTCGCGAATGCGACCCGCGTGCACGTGGTGCAGGACCCCGCCGCGCAGCTGCTGCTCGACGGTCGGCCCGTTCCCGACGACTACATCCAGGCGCCCGTGGTCAGCCAGCTGGCGGGGACCGTCTTCGACGTCGGCTCTCCCGCCTTCTACCTGGTCGTCGCGGCGACGGCGCTCATGCTGATGCTCGCCGGCCACGCCGCCTTCAACGCCTTCCCCGTGCTCGCGTCCATCCTCGCGACCGACGGCTACCTGCCGCGCCAGCTCCGCACCCGGGGGGACCGGCTGACCTTCAGCAACGGGATCCTCGCCCTCGGCCTCGGCGCCGTCGTGCTCATCCTCGTGTTCCGCGCGGACGTCACCGCGCTCGTGCAGCTGTACATCGTGGGGGTCTTCGTGTCCTTCACCGGCGGCCAGCTCGGACTGATCCGGCACTGGAACCGGATCCTCCGCAGCACGGTCGGCAAACAGGACCGCTGGAAGGTCCACAAGTCCCGGGCCATCAACACGCTCGGCTTCGGCCTCACCGCCGCGGTCCTCGCCGTCATCCTCGTCACGAAGTTCGGGCACGGCGCCTGGATCGCGGTGCTCGCGATGGCGATCCTGTTCGCCGTCATGCGCAGCATCAAGAAGCATTACGACACGGTGGCCGAGGAACTCGCGATCGACGACGCCGTCCGGCTGCGCGCCCTCCCCTCGCGCGTGCACGCGGTGATCCTCGTCTCACACGTCCGGAAGCCGGTCCTCAGGGCACTGGCCTTCGCGCGTGCCTCGCGCCCGTCGCGCCTGGATGCCATCACGGTCGACGTCGACCCCGAGCAGACCCGCCAGACGCTCGCCGACTGGGAGAAGCACGAGATCCCGGTGCCGATCACCGTCCTCGCCTCTCCCTACCGCGACACGATCACCCCGATCCTCGAATACATCCGGACGATCCGCAGGGACGCTCCGCGGGATCTCATCGTGGTCTACATCCCCGAGTACGTGGTGGGAAAATGGTGGGAGCAACTGGTCCACAACCAGACCGCCCTCCGCATCAAGACACGCCTCCACTTCGTGCCCGGGGTGATGGTCGCCAGCGTGCCGTGGCAGCTCGCGTCCTCCGACGCGGCCCAGATCTACCAGGACCTGAAGTAGGAAGACACCCATGACCGACGCCGTACCAGCCGCCGCCCCCTCGACCGCGGACGGGCCTGCAGTACCCGGCAGCACGGCCGAGCTGACCATCGAACGGCCGGCGCACGGCGGCCACTTCGTCGCCCGGCACGAGGGGCGCGTGGTCTTCGTCCGGCATTCACTGCCGGGCGAGGTGGTCCGGGTGCGCTTCACCGAGACGGACGACGACGCGAGCTTCTGGCGGGCCGACGCCGTCGAGGTGCTGCAGGCCTCGCCGCACCGCGTGGCCCACCCGTGGCCCGTCGCCGACGCCCTCAAGGCCGCGGCCAGGGGCCGCTCGGCGGTCGGTGGCGCCGAGTTCGGCCACATCGACCTTTCCGAGCAGCGCAGGCTCAAGGCGCAGATCTTCGAGGAGCAGCTGTCCCGCCTGGCGAAGACCGACCGGACGGTGACCGTCGAAGCCGCTCCCGGTGAGGCGGCGGACGGGCTGGCCTGGCGCACCCGGGCGGCCTTCGCCGTCGACGACGCCGGGCGCCTCGCGATGCACCTGCACCGCTCGCACGCGGTCGTCCCGGTCCGGGACATGCCCCTGGCCGTCGCGGCGATCAACGACCTCCGACTGTGGACGCTGGACCTCACCGGCATTGGGCGGGTCGACGTGGCCGTGCCCTCGGGCGGGGGAGAACCCCTCGTGCTGCTCGTTCCGGCCGCCGGCACGTCCCCGCGCCGCATCGCGTCCGTCGCGTCCTCCATCGACGGCGCCTCCGTGGGTGTGCTCGATGCGGAGTCCGGCCAGGTCCAGCGGCTGAAGGGCCGGACCTGGCTCCAGGAGAGCGTCCTCGGCATCGACTACCGCGTGACCGGAGCCGGCTTCTGGCAGATCCACCGGGGCGCCCCGGAGGCCCTGGTCACAGCAGTGCTCGACGGGGTGCAGCCCGCGGCGGGGGAGCGCATCGCAGACCTCTATGCCGGTGCGGGCCTGTTCACCGTGCCGCTCGCACGCGCCGTCGGACCGGACGGCGCCGTGCTGTCGGTGGAGGGTTCCCCCGGGACGAGCCGGGACGCCCGGCGCAACCTCCACGGCCAGGACCACGTATCGATCGTGCAGGGCCGGGTGGACGCCGTGCTGGGCCGATGGACCGAACCGCTCGACGCCGTCCTGCTCGATCCGCCGCGGGCAGGAGCAGGCAGGAAGGTCGTGCGGCAGATCGTGCAGGCCCGTCCCCGTGCCGTCGGCTACGTGTCCTGCGATCCGGCGTCGTTCGCGCGCGACCTCGGCTACTTCCTCGGCGCTGGGTGGTCACTCGACGCGCTGCGCGTCTTCGACCTGTACCCGCACACGCACCACATGGAGTCCTTCGCGCGGCTCCTGCCGCCTCCGGCCTGAGCGTGCATCGGGTTCGGACTCCGCGGGAGCAAGCTGTCGATGGCGCGGCTCCGAATCCCCGACGTTAGAGTTAACGGGATCGAGAGCGATGACCCGCCATACCGAACGAACCGAGGAGGCGCCGATGGGACTCTTGGAGACGATCCACGGCCCACAGGACCTGAGCAAGCTCAGCCACGCGCAGTTGACAGCGCTCGCGAAGGAGATCCGCGCCTTCCTGGTCAGCAACGTCTCGCGCACCGGCGGCCACCTGGGCCCCAATCTCGGGGTGGTGGAGCTGACCCTGGGCATCCACCGCGTCTTCGACTCCCCGCGCGACAGCATCATCTTCGACACCGGCCACCAGTCCTACGTGCACAAGCTCGTCACGGGACGGCAGGACTTCAGCACGCTGCGCCAGCAGGGCGGACTGTCCGGTTACCCGTCGCGGGCGGAGTCTGTGCACGACGTCGTCGAGAGCTCCCACGCCTCGTCCTCGCTCTCCTGGGCGGACGGCATCTCCCGGGCCCGCGTGCTGGGCGGCGAAGGGGACCGCTACACCGTCGTCCTCGTGGGAGATGGCGCACTCACCGGCGGCATGGCCTGGGAAGCGCTGAACAACATCGCCGCGGACAAGCGGCGCAGGGTCGTGATCGTGGTCAACGACAACGGCCGCTCCTACGCCCCGACCATCGGCGGAGTCGCCGACTACCTCGCCTCGCTGCGCCCGACCCTCGACTCCGTGCGCACCCATCGCGTCTACGAGGGCACCCTCGACTGGTTCAAGCAGCGCATGCAGACCGGCGGCCCCGTGGGTGAGTTCAGCTACAAGAGCCTCCATGCCATGAAGAAGGGCATCAAGGACTGGTGGGCGCCCCAGGGCCTCTTCGAGGACCTCGGCATGAAGTACGTCGGACCCGTGGACGGCCACGACCAGTCAGCCGTCGAGCAGGCGCTTCACCTCGCCAAGAACTACGAGGGGCCCGTGATCGTGCACGCGATCACGGAGAAGGGCCACGGCTACGCGCCCGCCCGTGCGCACGAGGCCGACCAGTTCCACGCCGTCGGCATCATCGACCCGGAGACGGGCGAGCCGGTGGACGCCGCAGGCCAGCAGTCCTGGACCTCCGTGTTCGCCAACGAGATCGCGGACATCGCGGACGAGCGGCCGGACATCGTCGGCATCACCGGGGCCATGCTGATCCCCGTCGGGCTGCACCGCTTCGCCGCACGGCACCCGGAGCGCGTGTTCGACGTCGGCATCGCCGAGCAGCACGCCGTCACGAGCGCCGCCGGCATGGCGTACGGCGGGCTGCACCCCGTCATCGCCCTCTACGCGACCTTCCTGAACCGCGCGTTCGACCAGCTCCTGATGGACGTCGCCCTGCACAAGGCCGGCGTGACGATCGTCCTCGACCGGTCAGGGGTCACCGGACCCGACGGCGCGAGCCACCACGGCATGTGGGACCTTGCGATGCTGCAGGCCGTTCCGGGTCTTCATCTGGCCGCTCCGCGCGACGCCACCCGGCTGCGGGAGGAACTGCGGGAAGCCGTCGCCATCTCGGACGCCCCGAGCGTCGTGCGCTACTCCAAGGGCTCCGTGGGCGCCGAGGTCGAGGCCGTCGAACGCCTGCAGGACGGGGTCGACGTCCTGTCCCGGAGGCCTGCCGGATCACGCTCCAACGACGTCCTGATCATCAGCGTGGGCGCCATGAGCGAGCTGGCACTCGACGTGTCCAACCGGCTCGGCGCGCAGGGCATCAGCTCCACGGTCATCGATCCCCGCTGGCTCCTGCCGGTCCGCCGCTCGGTGATCGACATCGCCTCCGAGCACCGCATCGTGATCGTCATCGAGGACGGCGTGCGCGCCGGTGGGGTCGGGTCGAGGATCCGGCAGGAGATGCGCTCGGCGGGCGTCGACACCGCGCTCAACGAGGTAGGCCTCCCCGTCGAGTTCCTCGACCACGGCTCGCGAAGCCAGGTCCTCGAGCGGGTCGGCCTGACCGCCCAGAAGATCACGCACGACGTCGTCGCGCAGGTCCTCGGAACGAAGGTGCCCGTCGCACGGCCCCTCGCCGGCGACTCGGCGCCCGCGACCGGTCAGCTCCCCAAGCTCTAGTCCCGAGCTCCCGTCCCGGGCTCCCGACCCCGGCGGAGGTATCCGGGGCGGCATCCGGGGCGGGGGCGGGACCGGGCGGCTCCGGTGGCTCTCCCGGGCGAGTCAGGAGCGCGCCGGGAGCCCCTTTCGAAGGGTGGTGTGAGACAATGACGAAGGCTGGCGGGGGAACCACATTCCCACGCCGGTCCAGTGACAGGCTTCCGTTCCGAGAGCGATGCTTCCGTCCTACCGAGTCCGCCCCGTCGGCGGAAGTAGGCGGAATCCGCTGGCGGGACCCACCGTCGACAAGGGCGGCTGAGTTGGAAAAGCGCCACTGGTCTCCGAGTGATTCCGCACCCCAATGACGGTGTGACCCCGGACGACATGACAACGACTTCCGGTCAGCCGCCGGGCGAAGGGCCCGCGGCGGTCCGACATACCGCCCTGGAGGGCGCTGGAATGTGGCCGGTGCCGCAGGGGCTTGGAGCAGGCACCAATGGATCAGTCAGAACAGCTGGGGAACGAACAGAACGTCACGGAAGCACCGGCCGCCGGGCAGGAGGCCCAGGAGCAGGCCGCACCGGCGAAGGCGCCGAGGAAGCGCCGTACCGCCAGCGCACCGGCCGGAGCGCCACCCAAGGTGCCGGAGCCGTCGCCCGAGGCGGCAGCTGCCGCCGAGCCCGTCCGCAAGAGGGCCACCCGGGTCCGCAAGCCGGTCGTCGTCACCGATGAGACCGCCGCCGAGGCTCCCACCCGATCCGCGTCCGACGACGTGGACGGCACCGGTTCGCCGACCGCCCACACTGAAGCCGCGCCGGCCGCACCCGCCCGCGCGCCCCGCACCCGCCGTCGTGCCGCGACGGCAGAAGCAGGCCCCGCCCGCCCGGTGGAGCAGCCCGCCCCCGCGGAGATCACCGCCACCGATGCGGCTGTCCCCGTTGACGCATCCGTTGTTACCGCATCCGTTCCTGACGAGGCGACGTCCGAGACGGTCCCCGCCGAACCCCTGGCAGTACCGGCAGACGGCGCCGGGAATGCGGCCGGCACCGAGGCCGACGCATCCGTCGAGGAGAAGCCGGCCCGCGCACGCCGTACCACCAGGACCCGCAGCCGCCGGGCCTCCGAGCCCGTGCAGGCCTCCGAGCCCGTGCAGACCGACGAGCCCGCGCAGACCGACGAGCCCGCGCAGGCGGACGGGGCGGAAGCAGCGGACGCCGGAGCAGCGACGACCCCCGCCGCGGGTTCCACGTCAGCCGCCGCCAAGGAGCCCCAGGAATCGCCCGGCGCCACGCCAGAGGACGCTCCGCAGGAGGACGAGGCGGCGGCCGAGAACCGCTTCGACCCCTTCGCCATCCCCGAATCGCCGCTGTCCCTCCTGTTCCACGCCCCGGACCTCAGCACCGTCTCCGTGCCGTCCGTCAAGGTCACCCCGCCCAGCGAGGAGGACAGCGAGGAGGAGGATTCCGAGGAATCCGGCCGCCGCTCACGCCGCAGCCGCCGCGGCCGGAGCCGCACCCGCAGCGACGCCGCGCAGGCTGAGACCGGCACGGACGACGCCGAGACGGAGGACTCCGACGACCGTTCCCGCTCCAACGGATCCGAGGAGGGCGCGGGTGTCACGTCACGCCGCCGCCGTCGTCGTCGCCGTGGCGACCAGGACCTCGAGCTGACCGGCGGCGAGGACGACGATCCGCCCAACACCGTCACGCGCGTACGGGCTCCCCGGCAGGCCAGCGAGCCCGTCTCCGACCGCGTGACCAGCGTCCGCGGATCCACGCGCCTCGAAGCCAAGAAGCAGCGCCGTCGTGAATCACGCGACACGGGCCGTCGTCGCCAGGTCATCACCGAGGCCGAGTTCCTTGCACGCCGCGAATCCGTGGACCGCCAGATGATCGTGCGGCAGCGCGACGACAGGATCCAGATCGGCGTGCTCGAGGACGGCATCCTGGCCGAGCACTTCGTCTCCAAGACGCAGCAGGACTCGCTGATCGGCAACGTGTACATCGGCAAGGTCCAGAACGTGCTGCCGAGCATGGAAGCCGCCTTCGTCGACATCGGACGCGGCCGTAACGCCGTCCTCTACGCAGGCGAGGTCAACTGGGACGCCGCCGGCCTGGACGGCCAGCCGCGCCGCATCGAACTCGCGCTGAAGTCCGGCGATCCCGTCCTGGTCCAGGTGACCAAGGATCCCGTGGGCCACAAGGGTGCACGGCTCACGAGCCAGATCTCCCTGCCCGGCCGCTACCTCGTGTACGTCCCGGGCGGCTCCATGACCGGCATTTCACGCAAACTGCCCGACGTCGAGCGCAACCGCCTCAAGCGCATCCTGAAGGACAGGCTCCCGGAGAACGCCGGCGTGATCGTCCGGACCGCGGCCGAAGGCGCCAGCGAGGAAGAGCTGACGCACGACATCAACCGCCTGCGTGCCCAGTGGGAGGAGATCGAGCGCAAGGCCGGCTCCACGAAGACCCTCGCACCGGAGCTGCTGTACGGCGAGCCCGACCTCACCATCAAGGTGGTGCGTGACGTCTTCAACGAGGACTTCTCGAAGCTCGTCGTCTCGGGCGAGGAGGCCTGGGACACCATCGAGGCCTACGTCATGTACGTGGCACCGGACCTCGTCGGCAGGCTCGAGAAGTGGACGGGCGAGGAGGACATCTTCGCCGCCTCACGCATCGACGAGCAGATCTCGAAGGCCCTGGAGCGCAAGGTGTTCCTGCCGTCGGGCGGCTCGCTCGTGATCGACCGCACCGAGGCCATGACCGTGGTCGACGTCAACACGGGCAAGTTCACCGGCAGCGGCGGCAACCTCGAGGAGACCGTCACGAAGAACAACCTCGAGGCGGCCGAGGAGGTCGTGCGCCAGCTCCGGCTGCGCGATATCGGCGGGATCATCGTGATCGACTTCATCGACATGGTGCTCGAGGCCAACCGTGACCTCGTGCTGCGCCGCCTCGTCGAATGCCTCGGCCGCGACCGGACCAAGCACCAGGTCGCCGAGGTGACCTCGCTGGGGCTCGTCCAGATGACCCGCAAGCGCATGGGCACCGGCCTGCTCGAGGTCTTCGGCGAGGACTGCGAGCACTGTGCAGGCCGCGGCGTCGTCACCCACATGGAGCCGGTGGAGCACCGCAGCTCCACCACCGTGTCGGACACCCAGCAGCCGGTGCGCCAGGACAAGGTGTCCCGGAGCGAGCGCAAGCGGAACCGGGGCCGCGGCGGCCAGCAGCAGGACGAGAACGTGGTCCAGCCGGTGGCTCCGGTCGTGGACAGCCCTGACCGTGCAGCGAAGGCGGAGGCCGCACGTGCCGCCCTCGCCAGCATCGCTGCCGCCACGCACCACCACGAGGAGGAGCACCCGACCGCGGACGCCGACATCCAGGTGACCGAGGCAGTCCTGACGATCAACGGCGAGACGGTGACGCTGCCCCGCGCGGACAACCGCCGCCCGGCCGCCCAGGAGAGCCCCGAGGCGCCGGCAACCCGCCTGACGCTCGACAGCCTGAGCGAGGCCTTCAACAGGAGGCCCGCGGGGGACGAGGCTGCAGCCGGGAGTGCCAACGGATCGCAGGCGCCCGACGGCGGCAGTGACGGCGGCAGTGACGGCGGCAGTGCAGACACCGCGGCGGAGGCACCCGTCCCCGCCGAAGTTCCCGTCGCGGCTGGAGCTCCCCTCGCGGAGGCACCGGCCCGGCGCGCCCGCCCGCGCCGTCGCGTCGCCCGCAGCGCACAGGGTGCTGCGGACACCACGATCGAGACGCAGACCGCCGAGTCCGCCGCGCAGCCCTCCGGCACGCGGCATGTCGCCAGGGCCCAGGGGCCCGTGCGCAGGCCGGAGGCCTCGGCGTCCGAGCCGCTCATCTTCGGCGTAGGGGTACCCGCCTCGGAGCTGTAGCAGCTACACACCAGCGACGGCCCCGTGCGGGCCGTGCGGAAGGCCGGAGTCCCAGCGGACTCCGGTCTTCCGCGTTCCCGTCGACGACCGGCTGCCCTGACCCACCGCTGCCCGGACCCACCGGCTGCGATAAGCTGGACCGCGACACGGGGTGCCCTGCCGGATGCGGGGCTGAGATCAAACCCGTCGAACCTGATCTAGTGGGCGCCTGCGCCCGAGGCCTAGCGGAGGGATGTCACCCATGCATACTGCGTTTCACGGACCCACGTCCGGAATTCCCAATATCCTCAGCATCGCCGGCTCCGACCCGAGCGGCGGAGCCGGTATCCAGGCGGACATCAAGAGCATCAGCGCCAACGGCGGCTATGCGATGGCCGTCGTGACCGCCCTGACGGCGCAGAACACCCGGGGCGTCACCGGCGTGCACACCCCTCCTGCGGCGTTCCTCCGGCAGCAGCTGGACGCCGTCGCCGATGACGTGGCCATCAGCGCCGTGAAGATCGGGATGCTCGGCTCCGCGGACATCGCGCACTGCGTCGCCCGATGGCTGGACGACGTCCGCCCTCCCGCCGTGGTGCTCGACCCGGTCATGGTGGCCACGAGCGGAGCCCGCCTGCTCGACGACGACGCCGTGCGCGCCGTCGTCGACCTCGCCCGTCGCGCGTCGCTCGTCACCCCCAACATCGCAGAACTCGCCGTACTCGTCGGAGCCGATCCGGCGACGTCCTGGTCCGAGGCACTCGCCCAGGGGAGCGCCCTCGCGGCACAGCTCGGCACGCGGGTCCTCGTGAAGGGCGGGCACCTGCCGGGGGAGCGGTGCCCCGACGCCCTCATCTCCCCGCCGGGAGATCCCGAGGACGCGGTGGTCCTCGACGGGCGGCGTGTAGCGACGGCGAACACGCACGGCACCGGCTGCTCGCTGTCGTCGGCGATCGCCAGCCGGTACGCCGTCACCGCTGATTGGCCCACCGCCGTGCGCGAAGCGAAATTCTGGCTCGAGGGGGCGCTGGAGGCCGCGGACCTGCTGGACGTGGGAGCAGGCAGCGGACCCGTGCACCACTTCCACTCCGCGACGGACCCGCGCATGCACCAGCGCTTCACCGAACTCGGCTGGCGGGACACCGCCGGGGTCCGGAAGGAGATCCTCGCGCTTCCCTTCATCACCGGTCTGACGGAGGGGACCCTGCCCGCGCAGGATTTCGCCTACTACCTGCAGCAGGACGCGCTCTACCTCCGCGAGTACTCCGGCGTGCTCGCCCGCGCCGCCGCTATGGCCCCGAGCGAGGACGAGCAGCTGTTCTGGCTGTCGGCGGCGACGTCGTGCCTGCAGACCGAAGCGGAGCTGCACCGCACCTGGCTGGCGAGGGAAGCCGGGGCGCGCTTCGGCGAGGGCGAGGCGGGCCCCGTGACGCGGGCGTACTGCGACCACCTCGCGGCAGCCGCCGGACGCGGCTCCTACGCGGAACTCGTGGCTGCCGTGCTGCCGTGCTTCTGGCTCTACGCCGCCGTCGGGGACTACGTGCAGGAGAAGGTGGGCGACGGCGTCCCGTCCGGCTCCCACCCCTATGCGGACTGGATCGCCACCTACGCCGATCCTGGCTTCGCCGCAGCCACCGCTCGCGCGAAGCAGATCGCGGACGATGCCCACCGGCGCGCCTCGGCCGCGGAGCGGAACGCGATGCTCGCGGCCTTCAGGTGGTCCGCCACGTACGAACGGGACTTCTTCGACGCTCCGCGCGTCCACGGCGCTGGGCGGCACAACCCCGCTGATTTGCAGGAAGACGCTGTTCTGGCGTAATCTAGACCCTCGGTGCACTCGCCTGTTAACCGGCATGTCCGGCGGCAACGGTGCGGGATTTCCGGCACGAAGAGCAACCTCCAGGATTGCTGCCGAGGCGCACCCAGGTTTTTTCATCAGAAGTCAAGATTGTCGAGAGAAGTGAGTTCCCAAGTGGTGTACGCGATTGTCCGCGCAGGCGGCCGCCAAGAAAAGGTTTCTGTAGGAGACCTCGTTACCCTTGACCGCGTCACCGGTCAGGCAGGAAGCACGTTCAAGCTTCCCGCCCTCCTTCTGGTAGACGGCGCCAAGATCACCTCCGCAGCGGAGGACCTCGCAAAGGTCACCGTCACTGCCGAGATCGTCGAGAATCTTCGTGGACCGAAGATTGTCATCCAGAAGTTCAAGAACAAGACCGGCTACAAGAAGCGCCAGGGTCACCGTTCGGAACTGACCCGCGTCAAAATCACAGGCATCGCGTAGTCCCTTCGGGCTATCGATCGGTCACGTACGAAACTTCAGCGAAGGCAGGCATAACTCATGGCACATAAGAAGGGCGCAAGCTCCACTCGCAACGGCCGCGACTCGAACGCACAGTTCCTCGGCGTCAAGCGCTTCGGCGGCCAGGTCGTCAAGGCCGGCGAGATCATCGTCCGCCAGCGCGGCACCCACTTCCACCCGGGCGCCAATGTCGGCCGCGGCGGCGACGACACCCTGTTCGCACTCGAGGCAGGAGCCGTTGAATTCGGCACCCGTCGCGGACGCAAGGTCGTCAACATCGTAGGTGCGGCAGCAGAGTAAATCTGCCTGCACACGATGCACAAGCATTCGGGTGGGGTGAGCCTCTACGGCTCGCCCCACCTTCTTTTAAGCCGGTTAGACTCGGCACAGTGAAGCATTTGTAGAAGGAGACCAACGTGGCGAGCTTTGTTGACCGCGTAGTCCTGCACGTATCCGGAGGCACTGGTGGCCACGGCTGCGTCTCCGTCCACCGCGAGAAGTTCAAGCCCCTCGGCGGGCCCGACGGCGGCAACGGCGGCGACGGCGGCGACGTCATTCTCCGCGTCGACCACCAGACCACCACCCTCCTCGACTACCACCACGCCCCCCACCGGCACGCCACGAACGGCGGCAACGGCATGGGTGACTGGCGCGGTGGCAAGAGCGGGGAGACCCTGATCCTTCCCGTGCCGGACGGCACCGTCGTCAAGACGAAGGACGGCGAGGTCCTCGCCGACCTCGTCGGCGAGGGAACCGAGTTCGTCGCGGCCGCCGGCGGCCAGGGCGGCCTCGGCAACGCTGCGCTGTCCTCCCAGAAGCGCAAGGCCCCGGGCTTCGCCCTGCTCGGCATCCCGGGCGACGAGCGGGATGTCGTCCTCGAACTCAAGTCCATCGCGGACATCGCCCTCGTGGGCTTCCCCTCCGCCGGCAAGTCCAGCCTCATCGCCGCGATGTCGGCTGCCCGCCCGAAGATCGCCGACTACCCCTTCACCACCCTCGTGCCGAACCTCGGTGTCGTCGAGGCAGGCTCCACGCGCTTCACCATCGCCGACGTCCCCGGCCTCATCGAGGGCGCGAGCGAAGGCAAGGGCCTCGGCCACCACTTCCTGCGCCACGTCGAGCGCTGCGCCGCCCTGGTGCACGTGCTCGACTGCGCCGCCCTCGAGACGGACCGCGATCCGCTGAAGGACCTCGCTATCATCGAGCAGGAACTGGACAAGTACGCCGTCGACATGAGCTACGCGGGGCCCGAGGGCGACGTCGTCCCCCTCAACGAGCGTCCGCGACTGGTCGCGCTCAACAAGGTGGACGTGCCCGACGGCAAGGACATGGCCGGCTTCGTCCGTCCCGAACTCGAAGCGCGCGGCTACCGTGTCTTCGAGGTGTCCGCCTCCAGCCACGAGGGACTGCGCCAGCTGGGCTTCGCGATGGCGGAGATCGTCGAGAACGCACGCAAGGCCGTCGCCAGCGCACCCCCGAAGGTCGCTCCGCCCGTTCTGCGTCCCCGTGGCGTCAACGCCGCACCGTTCCGGATCCGCCTCGAGGAGAAGGACGCCCTGCCCCTCTTCCGTGTGCTCGGCGAGAAGCCGGAGCGCTGGGTCAAGCAGACCGACTTCACGAACGACGAGGCCGTCGGGTACCTCGCGGACCGCCTGGCCAAGGTCGGCGTCGAGGAGGAACTCTTCAAGGTCGGCGCCAAGCCCGGGGACACCGTCGTGATCGGCGAGGGCGACGGCGTCGTGTTCGACTGGGAACCGACGATGATGGGTGGCGCGGAGCTGCTCGCCGGGCCGCGAGGCTCCGACCTGCGCCTGGCGGAGTATGTCCGGCCCACGCGCGAGCAGAAGCGCGAGGAGTACCAGGAGCGCAAGGACGCGAAGGCCGCGGCCCGGGCCGACCTCGAGGCCGACCGCAAGGCCGGCGTTTGGACCGAGTCCGTGCAGAATCGCAAGCAGTCTGCTCCTGCCCGGCAGGAAGCAGACGCCGAGTCCCAGGACTAGGCGCGCGTGGCCCAGGATCAGTCGCAGCACCCGCTGGCGTCCCGTGCCGGCCTGCCCGCCGCGGGAAGGCTCGTCGTCAAGGTCGGCTCGTCGTCGCTGACGTCGGTCTCCGGGGGGATCTCGAGCGAGGCCCTCGTCGGCCTCGCCGATGTTCTCGCGGAGCGGCGGCTGGCCGGGACCGAGGTCATCCTGGTGTCCTCCGGGGCGATCGCCGCGGGGCTCGCGCCGCTGGGCCTCGCACGGCGGCCGGCGCAGCTGTCCACGCAGCAGGCCGCCGCGAGCGTGGGACAGGGCCTGCTCATGGCCCAGTACTCGCAGGCCTTCGCCGCCCACGGCGTCACCGTGAGCCAGATCCTGCTGACCGCGGACGATCTCGTCCGGCGGTCGCACTACGCCAACGCCCACCGCGCGATGGAACGGCTCCTGAACTTCGGCGTCGTGCCCATCGTGAACGAGAACGACACCGTCGCCAGCCATGAGATTCGCTTCGGCGACAACGACCGGCTGGCCGCCCTCGTCGCCCACCTCGTCAAGGCGGAGGCGCTCGTGCTCCTGTCCGACGTCGACGCCCTCTACGACGGCCCGCCGAGTGCCGGTGCGAGCCGGATTCCGCTCGTCACCTCGCCCGCGGACCTCGAAGGGGTCACGATTGGGCGGGCGGGCAAGGCGGGTGTCGGCACGGGCGGCATGGTCACGAAGGTCGAGGCCGCCACCATCGCGGCGTCCTCCGGGATCCCGGCCCTCGTCACGTCCACCGCGAACGCCGCCGCGGCGCTGCGCGGGGAGGACGTGGGCACCTGGTTCACCGCGACCGGCAAACGGCAGCCCATCCGCCTGCTCTGGCTCGCGCACCTCGCCCGGGTCCTCGGCACCCTCGTGCTCGACGACGGCGCCGTGCACGCCGTGGGGGAGCGGCGGCGTTCACTGCTGCCGGCGGGTGTCGTCGGACTGTCGGGTGTGTTCGAGGCGGGCGACCCGGTGCAGCTCGTGAGCAGCGACGGAACCGTCGTCGCTCGGGGCCTCGTCAACTACAGCTCCGCGGAGCTTCCCCGGATGCTCGGGCGCTCCACGCATGACCTCGCGGAGGAACTGGGTGCCGAGTACGAGCGCTCGGTGGTGCATGTGAACGACCTCGTGGTGCTGCAGGCCGCTGCCGCGTCATGAACGGACCGCGCCTGAGGTCCGGTGCCCTGCTTCTCGCTAGAATGCTGGAATGACCGACCTGAAGGCTGAGACGACCGCCGAGACGACCACTGCCCGGACCGAGAACGCATCGGCGCTGTCCCCGGAGCAGCTCACGGAGGCCGTCCACGCGATCACGGACAGGGCGCGCGCTGCGTCCCGCGTCCTCGGCAGGGCCAACCGTGCGCGCAAGGACCGCCTGCTCCTCGCCATCGCCGAGGCACTGGTGGCACGGCGCGACGTCGTCCTCGCCGCCAACCGGACCGACGTCGAACGCGGCCGCGCCGCCGGGACCTCCGACTACCTGCTGGACCGCCTGAGCCTCGATTCGGAGCGCGTCGACCGGCTCGCGGAAGCACTCGCCCAGCTGGCCGCACTCCCTGATCCCGTCGGCACCGCCGTGCGTGCTGAGACCCTTCCCAACGGACTGCGGATGCGGCAGGTCCGTGTGCCCCTCGGCGTCGTCGCGGCGATCTACGAGGCACGCCCCAATGTCACGGTTGATATCGCCGGCCTCGCACTCAAGAGCGGCAACGCCGTCATCCTCCGGGGCGGCAGCGCGGCAGCAGCCACCAACGCTGCCCTCGTGGGCATCATCCGCGACACGCTGGACGCCCATGGGCTGCCCGACGACGCCGTCCTCACCATCGACGAATTCGGCCGGGAGGGCGCCCAGGTGCTCATGGCGGCCCGTGGGCGGATCGACGTTCTGATCCCGCGCGGCGGGCGTAACCTCATCCAGTCCGTCGTGACCACCGCGCGGGTTCCCGTGATCGAGACGGGGGAGGGGAACGTGCACATCCTCCTCGACGAGAGCGCCGACGAGGAGATGGCCATCGACATCCTCCTCAACGCGAAGACCCAGCGTCCGAGCGTCTGCAACACGGTGGAGACGCTCCTCGTGCATGCCCGTTCCGCGGCTGCTCCCGGCGTCCTCGATGCGCTCGTCAGGGCCGGCGTGACCCTCCACGTCGACGACCGGTCGCGCGCCCTCCTGCCCGAGGGTACGGATGCACTGCCCGCCACCGACGACGACTGGGGCCGCGAGTACATGCAGCTCGACCTCGCGGTGCGGACCGTCGACAGCGTCGACGAGGCGCTCCAGCACATCCGCCGATGGAGCACCGGCCACAGCGAGGCGATCATCACGAACAGCCTGGCGTCGTCGGAGGAGTTCGTGGCCGGCGTCGACTCCGCCGCCGTCCTGGTGAATGCCTCGACCCGGTTCGTCGACGGCGGCGAACTCGGGCTCGGGGCCGAGGTCGGGATCTCCACCCAGAAGATGCACGCGCGGGGACCGATGGGGCTGGCGGAGCTCACGACGACCAAATGGATCGTGCAGGGTGAGGGGCAGATCCGCCGCTGACCCCGGCCGGCCGGCTGGGAAGCGCGCGTCCCTTTGCGCGTACCATTGAAGGAAATGCCCGCGCCGGGCCGAGACGGACCGGCGGAACCTGACCTGACAGAGGAACTACGATGCTCTACTCCCTCGGCAGCGCGCTGCTGGCGAACGAAGCCCTGGAACACACCGAGCTGCCCATGCCGGCCATCGCGTACGGGCTCATCGCCATGGGGGTCCTGCTCACGCTCATGATCGTGGCCCTGTCGTTCTCCAACGTGCGTAACCGCCACGAGGCTGTCGAAGAGCACATCGACCCGCACAAGCAGCACGTCAACAACCACGACCACGGCGAAGCGAACCGACACTAGCAGTCCTGGTGGCGGAAAGGATCGAGCGGGACGTGATGGGTGGCCTGCGGCATCGTGACGGGTCGCCCTGGCGCCTCGGGGTCATGGGCGGTACTTTCGACCCGATCCACCACGGCCACCTCGTGGCAGCGAGTGAGGTCGCGTCGGTGTTCGATCTCGACGAGGTCGTCTTCGTCCCGACGGGCCAGCCCTGGCAGAAGGCGGACAAGGACGTCACGGCGGCCGAGCACCGGTACCTGATGACGGTCATCGCGACGGCGTCGAACCCCAGCTTCACGGTCAGCCGGGTGGACATCGAGCGCCCAGGCCCGACGTTCACCATCGACACCCTGCGAGACCTGAAGGTGCAGCGGCCCGACGCCCAGCTGTTCTTCATCACGGGTGCGGACGCCATGGCGCAGATCCTGACGTGGAAGAACGCGGAGGAACTCTGGTCCCTCGCGCACTTCATCGGGGTGACGCGGCCGGGCCACGAACTGAACGGCCGCGGGCGGGATGTCAGCCTGCTGGAGGTGCCGGCGATGGCCATCTCCAGCACCGACTGCCGGCGCCGCGTCGGTGAGGGCAAACCCGTCTGGTACCTCGTACCGGACGGTGTCGTCCAGTACATCGCCAAGCACCGGCTGTACCGGGCGCGGCGGGAGGACGACCTGTCCTCGCGCGTCGAGGACAGGAACGTCCTGTCGACGGAAGGGGAGCACGGGGGGAACCCCAGCTCCGTACAACAACCAACTGGGTGAATCAGCAATGGGCAAGGCAGACGACAACGCACGGACTCCCGCGCCTTCGGACAGCGTCGACCGGGACGGAACGGGTCCGGTCGAAGGGGCGGTCCGCGTGGAGACCCCGACCCGCCGGCAGCTGCGGCTGCAGCAGCCGCAGGGCCGGGTAGCCGCACCAGCGGCCGGCTCGCTCGGCGAGCCGCTGCCCGGGGGCCGCAGGGACCGCCGGCGCCAACTGACGACGCAGCTGGCGGCGGTCGGAGCGGCCGCGGCGGCACCCGCAGGTGCCACAGCCGCCACGAAGACAGAGCGTACAGCCGATGACATGAGCATCGAAGAGGCCCTCGCGGCCCGCAAGGCGCTCGTCGGGGATGCAGGAGGGCAGGCCGCTGGCACGCCGAGTGCCTTCCCGGTGGACCCGGCAGTGCTGGCGCAGCAGAAGGCGCTGGCCGAGCGGGCTGCTGCACTCACCTCCCGCGCACGCCGTGCACAGGAAGTGTCGGAGCAGCACCAGCAGCGGGAGCCTGCGCCGCATGACCCGGCTGCCCCGGACAACCTGTCGATCGTCGCGCCGCCGGAGTTCGTCCAGCCTCCGGGTGCGCTGTATGCGGTGCTGCGGGCGCCGTCGACGTCGCTCATACCCGTCGTCCTGCCGCAGGCCCAGCAGGGTTCGCCCGAGAGCGAGGGCACACCGCTGGGGGCTCGGGATGCGTTCGGCCTGGAACCGCTCGACGCCATGACTGCGGGGCTGGGACGGCTCCGCCGCCTGCGCTACATCCAGTATTCGCTGCTCGGTGTGGGCGCGGCCGCGCTCGTAACCGGGATAATAATGACAGTCAGCTCCCTCAATGGGTGAAAATGCTGGCACCACACAAGGAGATCAGTGAGCGCTACCGAACAGTCCATTGGAATTGCCCGCACCGCGGCGCACGCAGCAGTGGACAAGATCGCCCAGGACATCGTTGCCATCGACGTCAGTGACCGCCTCGCCATCACGGACATCTTCGTGATCGCGTCCGCGCCGAGCGAGCGGCAGGTCAACGCGATCGTCGACGGCATCGAGGAGGAACTGTCGAAGCAGGGCCTGAAGCCTGTGCGGCGTGAAGGCCGCAGCGAGGGCCGCTGGGTCCTCCTCGACTACGCCGAAGTGATCGTCCACGTCCAGCACGAGGAAGACCGGGTGTTCTACGCCCTCGACCGCCTCTGGAAGGACTGCCCGTCCGTGGACCTCCAGCTCGAGGGCGCGCTGCAGACCTCACCTCGGACCGCAGCGTCCGACGACGTCGCGGAGTGACGCGGTACCCCCACGCTGACCCCGCTGCCCGTCGCATCATCTTCTGGCGCCACGGCCGCACGGAGTGGAACCGCTCCGGACTGTTCCAGGGCCAGGAGGACATCGACCTCGATGAGACGGGTCGCGAGCAGGCGGTGCGGGCGGCGGAGGTGCTGGCGACGAGGCAGCCCTCGATGATCGTCTCCTCGGACCTGCGCCGTGCCGCTGACACTGCGGCGGCACTGGGTGACCTCAGCGGTGTCGAGGTATCCTTCGACGCACGCCTCCGCGAGACGGATGCGGGCGCGTGGCAGGGCCTGTCCTTCGCCGACATCGACGAGAAGTTCGCCGACGACAACGCGGCGTGGCGCGGGGGAGACCCCGAGGTGCGGGCGGGCGGTGCCGAGAACCGGCTGGAAGTCGGGGAGCGCATGCTCGCCGCCGTGACCGACGCCGTCGCCCGCATCGAGCCGTCGGAGACCCTCGTGGTCGTCAGCCACGGTGGATCGATCAGGGCGGCCCTGGCAGCCCTCATGGGGTTGCCGCCGCAGCGCTGGGGTGCCCTTGCCGGCCTCTCGAACTGCCATTGGTCGGAAGTGCACGAGGTGGTGGGCAGAGCCGAGGCTCTCTTCTCCTGGCAACTGACCGAGCACAACGTCGGTCTGGGTTCGCTGCCGGTGGAGCCGCTGGAAGGCTGATGGGACCGAGCGCCCGATTTGGCGAAGCTCCCAGAATTTACTACACTGATCAAGTTGCTTCGGCGGGGTGAAGACCCCGGGAAGCTACGCAGTACGGGGCTATGGCGCAGCTGGTAGCGCACCTGCATGGCATGCAGGGGGTCAGGGGTTCGAATCCCCTTAGCTCCACAACGAACCGCTGGACGACAGGGCAAAAGCCCTTGTCCGGCGGTTTTTTGTTGCATTAAGGGCGCCCTACTCGCTCCCGGGTCCACACTGGTACCACGAGGAGTCGAGCCGAGGCAGGCGTGTCATGGTGATCGAGTGCGCAGTGATCGGAGCCGGCCCCGCCGGGCTCGCCGCAAGTGTCTCGCTGTCGGGGTTCGGCATCGAGCATGTCGTCCTGGAGCGGGCCCGACCGGGCGAGACATGGCGGACCCAGCGGTGGGATTCGCTGCACCTCAACAACCCCGGGTTCATGAACACGATGTTGGGCGAGCAGGATCCGGACACGTACCTGACCCGGCTTGACGTAGTCCAGCGACTGGAAACGCTGGCTTCGAAGGCACCGGTGATCACGGGGACCGCCGTGATAGGGCTGTCGCGGCTCAGCGGATGGTGGCTTCTGCACACCAGTGACGGCCCGGTCGAAGCCCGCACCATCGTGGTGGCAAGCGGGGGTGAGAACGTGCCCAGGGTGCCTGCCCTGGCGAGCCGGCTGCCGGATCGGATCGTCCAGCGCCACGCGGCCACGTACAGGAACCCTGGCGCGCTGCCCGACGGGGGCGTACTCGTCGTCGGCAGCGCCCAGTCCGGGACGCAGATCACCCAGGAGCTGCTGGCGGCCGGCAGGCCTGTGTGGCTGGCGACCAGTCCGGTGGGTCGCGTATGGGCTGAGTACCGCGGCAGAAATATCCTCAGGTGGCTGGACGAGGCAGGTTTCTTCGAGGACCGGCCCGAGAACCTGCCGGACCCTCGAGCAATCCTGGCCGTGCCGGCCCTGCTCGCACCGGGCGGGCACAGCATGAGCCTCCAACTGCTCGCTCAGGCTGGAGCAACACTTACCGGTCGCCTCGTAGCAGCCGACGGCGAGGCGCTCGCTTTCGATGACAGCACAGCAGCCAATGTCGCTTACGGAGATGGTGCCGCAGCCACTATCCGCACCCGGATCGACGCACACATCCGCACCCATCACATCGGCGCCCCTGCGGCCGGATCGGAAGCAGCGGAACAGCCGATCGAGGGCGACCCACCGCGCCAACTTCGCCTCTCGAGTGCGGGGATTGCCAGTGTTGTCTGGTGCATGGGATACACGGGCTCCTTTCGCTGGCTCGGGGATGACCTGACCGATGCGAACGGAGCGCCGTTGCGCCGGGGGACGGCTTCGCCTGCTCCGGGGATCTGGTTCATCGGCCTGCGGTGGCTTGTCCGCCGCACGTCAGGAAACTTCATCGGCTTCCCCAAGGATGCCGACCTCATCGCGGATTCCGTGCGGGCCTACCTGGGGGCGACAAGTCACTGATTGGGCAGGGCCGCAGGGGTGAGGATATTGTGCATGACCGCGGGCACCGGCGGTGCCCGCGGCCTCCACCCGCGTATGGTGCCGGACTGCTGTTACTCTGGCGCGACCCGGACCAAGGAGCACAGTGGCACCAACCATCGACCCGCAGGACCTGACCCCGAAGCAGATCGAGCTGATCAACGAGGGGCGGAAGCTCGAGGGCATCGATCTCACGATGTTCGGCTATTTCGGTGGCCCCGAACTGCAGGGGGCGTGCATCGGCCGGATGCAGCTCGACGAGGACGGCCAGCTCCCGGCGTCCAACTACGACTCACCCGAGGACCGGCTGGAAGCCCTGGTGATCGCGCAGCTCCTGCGCGGAGCCCTGCGCCAGGCGATTCCGATCGTGCTCGACGGGCTCTTCGACGACATCTTCGCGATGCGCACGATCGAGGCCGCCGGCGGAAACCTGGAGGAGTACATCTCCTCGGCAGGGGCGCAGGTGGTCGACATGCTGCCGCCGGCATACCGGCGCCACTACACCGCGGCATTCCTGCAGCGCTTCGCCGTCGCCGCGGCCGAGGTCGCTTCTGAGTTCGAACTGGGCTGGCACAGTGCCCGCACCTTTGCGCACGAACTCGCCGTGTACTGCATCGCGAAGAAAGGTGTCCGGAACGCCGACACCGAGTACGGCGCGAACCTCGGAGCAGTCAACCTCGACCGGGCGACGGTCGGCCTTCTCGAGGACCGCACCGTGCTCGAACAGGCATACCACCGGGCACCGGACGGCGAGGAGCCCGAAGCGCTGGCCTGGTTCGTTCCCTACGATCCGGCGTCCCGCGTCAACGCCTACCTCTACCCGCAGGGCATGCCCACCACGGAACAGGTCGACCTGCTCGAACACCAGGTCACGAGCGAGGTGCCGGAGAAGTATCCTGGCCCTGCGCGCCAGCAGGCGCTTCGTAACGGTGACCTGGTGGACATCAGCCCGTATGCCTCCCGCCAGTACTTCCTGTGCCCGGTCGCGGTCGAGAAGGAAGTTCTGGAAGTCCTCGGTTTCACGGACCTGCCGGAGGAGGCCGAGTGGGAGGACCTGCTGCTGCAGATCGCCTGGCACGGCGCCGCCGAGCACCCGACCTGGAAGAGCTACGACTACATCGCTCCGGGCTTCGACGGCGAGCACGCGTACGTAGCACTGGTCGCCGGCACCGACGAGATGCACAGCCCGGTTCTGACCATCCAGTACCTCGGTGAGGTCGTCGACGAGCCGGACTCTGAAGAATGACCGTGGAGCGCTAGTGCGGCTGGCCCTCGGGCCGCTACGTACTGCACTATCGGTGCAGTATGATGCACTTATGGATGAAGGCACAACGGCCCTGGCCACGGCAATCGGCGACCGGGTGAAGGAGCAACGGCAGTCGAGACGCTGGACGCTCGATCAGTTGGCGGAAGCGGCGGGTGTGAGCCGGCGGATGGTCGTCAATGTCGAGCAGGGAGCGGTGAACCCGAGCGTGGGTACGTTGCTGAGGATCGGGGACGCGCTGGGGGTCGGGCTGCCGGCGTTGGTCGAGTCACCTCGACCCAGGCCTGTAGCGGTCACCCGGAGGGGTGAGGGTGCCATTCTCTGGAGTTCGGGATCCGATGGCCGAGGTGTACTGGTGGCCGCAACGGAATTGCCCAATCTGGTGGAGCTCTGGGACTGGACTCTGGGCCCAGGGGACCGACACGGAAGTGAGGCCCACTCGAAGGGCACGAAGGAACTGCTGCAGGTCCGGCAGGGGTCCGTCACAGTGGAGGTGGGGGACGAGTCGTTCGTCCTCGAGGAGGGCGATGCCATGTCGTTTCCCGGCGACGTCGCCCATGCCTACGCCAACGAAGGCATGGAACCGGCAAGGTTCTCCCTGGCGGTCTTCGAGCCCGGCGCAGGGTCAGGACACGGAGCGGAGGTAACCGGTGCGTGAGACGGGGATGCTCCGGGAGTTCTTGGACGGTGCTCGGGTGGACGATGCGGTGTTCTCGCTGCGGCCTGACTACCGCGCCGTCCTGCTGGCGGTGAACGGGCTGCTGCCGGGTCCCAGCAACGCTTCCAGCGACCTGCTGCTGCAGGCAGCGGAAACCTCGGCGCGGAAAGCGCTGGATGAACTGCCGGTGGAGAGCCTTCCTCAGGTGGCTGCATGGCGCGAGGCCTACAGGTCGTTCGGGGCGAAGCCGCAGCGCACGCGCAACAGCCTGGAGTCGCTGCTGCGCCGCGCGGCGTCCGGGCTGCCCCGCGTGAACCGACTCACCGACATCTACAACGCGGTGTCGGTACTGCACCAGGTTCCACTGGGCGGCGAGGACCTGACCGGCTACACCGGATCGCCCCGACTCATCCGTGCCACAGGTGTCGAGGCCTTCGACACCATCGTCGGCGGCGATGACGTGATCGAACACCCGGAACCTGGGGAGGTCATCTGGTGTGATGAGGCCGGCGTGACCTGCCGTCGCTGGAACTGGCGTCAGGGCCGCCGCACCCAGCTCACCGACGGCACAACCACGGCTCTGTTCATCCTCGACGCCCTGGCACCCCTGACCGATGATGCCCTCACTGCAGCTGCCGATGACCTGACCGGCCACCTGAAGGGTCTTGGACCGGACGTCACCGTCGCCAGCCGTTTCATCACCAACGACGGGGAGCGCGATCATGAGCGGTCTTAAGTCGCGTGCCGCGGTGCCGCCGTGGGGACTCGCAGTAGCGGCGATTCTTTCCGTGCAGCTGGGGTCGGCCCTCTCCGTAGACCTCATCCGGGAGATAGGTGCCGGGGGTACCGCATGGCTTCGGCTGAGCATGGGCGCGGTGATCTTCCTGATCATCGCCCGACCACCCCTGTCGCGGGTGCGGCGGAGCGATGTTCCGGTGCTGCTGGGACTGGGGATCACCACCGGACTCGTGACCGTCGGGTTCCTGGCCGCGATCGAACACATCCCGCTCGGCACGGCGGTCGCCATCGAGTTCCTCGGCCCGCTGACCGTCGCCGCCCTGCAGAGCCACTCCCTGCGCGCGTTGATCTGGCCCGGTCTCGCCCTGTGCGGCGTTCTCCTCCTCACCGAGCCCTGGCACGGCGCGGTCGATCTGACGGGCATCCTGTTCGCCGGGCTGGCCGCCGTCGGGTGGGGCGTCTACATCACGCTCACGCAGCGGATCGGCGACCGGTTCACCGGCATCTCCGCGCTGTCCCTGACGATCCCGGTCGCGGCCGTCACAGCCGCGGTCATCGGTATCCCACAAGCGGCAGGGCACCTGAGTCCCGGTGTCCTCGCCGCGGCAGCCGGCCTGGCCATCCTCCTGCCCGTGCTGCCCTTCGCCCTCGAGATGCTGGCGCTGCGACGGATGACGGCGACCGCTTTCGGGACCCTCATGGCCCTTGAGCCAGCGGTGGGCCTACTGCTCGGATTGATCGTGCTCCACCAGCAACCCTCGCCCATCCAGTTCCTCGGGATCCTCCTCGTCGTCGTGGCAGGCGCCGCAGCACAACGCGGCGGCCGGCGGAAAACACCCGCCGAGCAGCTACCCGGCGGGTCGACGCTGGATCCCATTCCATAACGTCACCCCATCATCGGAGCCACTCCATGTTCACCGGCCTCAGCGCCTTCCCCCTCACCCCACTCGTCGACGATGAGGTCGACGAGACAGCTTTCGTGCGCCTGATCGACCGCCTCGCGACAGCAGGCGTCGATTCCATCACGGCGCTTGGATCCACGGGCTCCTACGCGTACCTCACCGTTGAGGAGAGGAAGCGCGTCGCCCAGCTGGCCGTAGAACACGCCGCCGGCACTCCTGTCTTCATCGGCATCGGAGCGTTAAGGACCTCGCAGGTCCTCGCCAACGCGGCCAACGCAGAGCAGGCCGGGGCAACGGGCCTCCTCCTGGCACCGATGACGTATCAGCCCCTTACCGAGGACGACGTCTTCGAGCTGTTCCGGACCGTCACCGCGCACTCATCACTGCCCGTCATCGTGTACGACAACCCGGGCACAACCCACTTCACCTTCACCACCAGTCTTTATGGGCGCATCGCCGAACTGCCCGGGATCGCCTCCATCAAGATCCCCGGCGTACCCGCCGAACCGGAGGAGGCTCGAACCCGGGTCGGGGATATCCGCGCCGTCATCCCCGAGTACGTGACCATCGGTGTCTCCGGCGACGCCCGCGCCGCAGCGGGACTGGCCGCGGGCTGCGACGCCTGGTACTCGGTCATCGGAGGAACCCTGCCGACCCTCGCCCTGGGGATCACCGGGGCGGCTCGGGAAGGGCGGTTCGTCGACGCCCTCGCCGAGTCCGAACGGCTCGCCCCGTTGTGGGAGCTGTTCTCCGAGTTCGGTGGGAGCATCCGTGTCGTAGCCGCCATCGCAGAACACCTGGCACTGGTGCCCAGGGCCAGCCTGCCGCTGCCCCTCCAAGGCCTGACTGAGGCTCAACGTCAGCGTGTCGCCGAAGTGATCGATGAACTCGGCCTCGACCGGTAACCCTGACACCCGCGCGACGGGGCGGGCGAACCGCCGTCGTGGGGCGCTGGGCCGCTACGTCTTCGCTGCAACACTAGTCCGGAGTGCCGACGGCGGTGCGGTCGTCGCCATCGTCCTCCTCGCTCACGCCTCCGGGCTGCCCGGGTGGCTGGCGGGATTGCTGGGCGCATCCATCACCGCTCCCCACCTCCTCGGGCCCTTCATCGCCCGCCGGCTGGACACCGCCCGCGACGGACGCCGGGTCATTGCGTTCTCCGCTGTCCTCCACGGGCTACTCCTTGCCGGCGCGGCACTGCTCATTCCCGTCTCCTGGGCGCTCTGGCCGGCCATCCTGCTGTTCGTCTCCGGGGTCTTCGGGCCGATGCTCACCGGCGGGATCAGTAGCCGCCTACCCTCCATCGCCGGACCAGGGCAGCGCGATCAGCGCAGGGCGCAGAGCTGGGACGTGGCGAGTTACGGGATCAGTGGCACCCTTGGTCCTGCGGTGGTGGCTTGGATCGCTGCTACATCCGACGCACTCACAGCACCCTTGGTCCTCGCGGGAGCCGCAGTCCTCGGCGCGGGAGCGGTTCTCGTGCTTCCCGGCCAGGAACCGCCCGATCAGGCGGTAGCGGTGCCGTCACCGGCCCAGACGCTCAGGCACATGGCGGGACACGGTCCGCTGCGGCGTACGCTGGGCCTCACCGTCACAGTCGCGTTCTCGGTTGCCGCGCTACCGATCTACGCGGTCGCCATCGCTCCTGGCCTGGGCGGTGCGTCAACGGCCGGACTACTGGTCGCCGCGTACGGGGTAGGTAATCTCCTCGGGTCAGCAGGACTCATGGTCCGGCCGCTTCGCGGCGACGCGGACCGGCTCACGAGCTCCCTGGCTCTCCTCGTAGCGGCAGGGTTGGTCCTGGTAATTTCCACCCCATTTCTCGAGGCCTCACTGGTGGCTTTCTGCCTGGCCGGAATCGCCAACGCGCTGTTCTTTGCGGCAACATTGGCCGCCCGCAGCGAGTACGCACCCATCGAGTCCCGTGGGCAGATCTTCATCTGGGTGGGTGCCCTCAAGATTGCCGCGGGATCAGCAGGTACCGCCGTCGCCGGCGTAACGATAGGCTCAGCCACCTCGACGCCACTCGTCCTCGCAACAGCACTCATCGCACTGGCCACGACCGTCAGCATCATCGACAGACGCCGGCCGCCGGCACCTGCCCATCGGTGAGGGCGGGCATGAACTCCATCCCGCATCGAGCTGCGCTGCCAGGCGGATCTCGAAGCGGCTCATCGCACCAGGCGGCCGATGCCCGCTTCCACCGCTCCCGCGCGCGATGCTGATGCGGTGCGCTGCTCGGACCAGAGGGAGTAGCCGAGCCAGATCAGGGCGAGGCCCATGGGGACGGCAGCCATGCGCTCGAGCGTGTGGGGCAGGAACGCGCCGGCGATCGGCGTGGCCGCCGCGGCGGCGATCAGCAGGATGCCCGCTCCGCGCGACAGGACCCGGGCGCGGATGACGGCGGTACCGAAGAGTAGCGCTCCACCCACATAGAGCAGGGCCCCGATCGCGGGAAGTGCGGCCAGCGGGCCCAGATCCGTCACGGCCTCGTACCGACCGAACAGCCCGACGACATCCACGGAGACCTGGGGTGCGTCGGCGACGAACAGGGGCGCGACGAACGCTTCGACGAAGGTGAACGAGGACTGCAGGATGAAGAAGAAGCCGAACATCAGGTACCCGATGAGCCCGAGGACCCCGAAGCGCTGTACCTGCCGCAGATAGATGGCTGTGATTCCGACGACGGCGAGCACCGCTTCCGCGAAGCTCAGGATGTGGACGACCGCCCAGCGTTGCGTGGACAGCGAAGCGACGACGTCGGCGGGGTGGATGAACTGGATGACGATGTAGGCGAGCCCCGCCAGGACGGCGGCGATCGCGCCTCCGCGCGTAAGGGTGGACGGCGTGATGCTCATGGTGCGCTCCTCGTGTTCCGTGGCCGGGCGATCCGGTCACAGTCGAAAGCTACGCAGCGATGTGGTGACGCGGCATCACCACATCCGTCGATCGTGTAGTGATGCCGCCGCAGGCGTCGCTAGATAAAGCCCAGCGATTCGGCTCGACGGACGGCGTGGGCCCGGCTGCTGACGTCGGGTTTTCGATAGATGTGTTTCGTGTGGGTCCGCATCGTGTTGAGCGAGACGTAGAGTTCCCGGGCGATCTCCGGGCCCGACAACTCTGTGGCAAGGAGCCTCAGCACGTGGAGTTCACGGTCGCTCAGCACCTCGGCGGGGTGCTCCGGGGCTCGGGCGTCGTCTGTGTCGCGGAGTGCGTGGCTGAGCCGACGGACGTACTCGGGGCGGATCCCAACGCCGGCCGCGGCGCGGAGGATCGCCAGCATGGGAGCACCCTCGTCGATGAAGAGTCGAAAGCCGCCCTCGGGCTCGGCCTGCGCGAGGGCGCGTTCGAGGGGTACGAGTGCGAGTGCTGTCTCTCCCTGCGCGTGGAATGCGAGAGCCTGCAGCACGCGGATCTCGCTCAGGCTTCCCAGCCGTCCGCCGGCTTCCGCCGCGGCGAGCAGTCGGTTGAGCAGTTCCTGCGCATTGTCGAGGAAACTGCCCAGCGGAGTGACCGCGTGCTCCGCGATCAGCAGCCGGGCGAGTGTGATGGAGCCGAACTCGCGGAGATAGTCCGGCGTATCGGTGAACGCCAACCCTTGCTCGTCCACCCATGCCCGCGCCTCGGCGAGGCGCCCCTGCGTGATGAGGACGCGGGCCCGGAGTCCGCCGATCGGGCGGACGTCGGGAAAGAATCCACGGCGGTAGTACTCTTCCGCGCGCCTCAGCGACGCGAGAGCGAGGTCCGGTTCGCCGCCGGCCTCATGCACCCTCGCCATCGCCACGAACCACCGGTAGCGATGTTCATGCGAGAGGGCGGTGTCGCCCAGGTCAGTGCTCGCCGCCAGGTGACTCCTCGCGGTCGCGAGCTCGTTGCGCTCGCGATACATCTCGCTGATGCCCGCGTGGAGGTCCGCCGTCGGCTGACCGCCGGTGCAGTGCTCGATGGACTGCTGCAGCGCGGCCTCGTAGATCGTCTGTGCTTCCCGCATCCGGCCCAGCGGCAGCAGCATGTCGGCGATCACCAGGGTGGTGCTCAGGGCGTCAGCCAGGTTGCCGGCGGCCTGGAGGCTCTTGGCGGAGTTCCCAAAGGCGGTGATGCCGGCCTCGAGGTCGCCGTCGGCCCACAGGGCGATGCCCACCATACCGGCCGCGGCGCCCCGCCCCAGATGGTCTTCGGGTCCCGCCGCCTCCAGCGCGCGGCGGGCATGGAGCGTCATCCCGGGCTGGTCTCCCATCGCCAGGGCGAGAGAGGCACGGTAGAGCGCGATCGTGACGGGCAGGGCTCGGAGCTCCTCGCCGGGCTCCGAATCGTGGCGGGGCGCTCCGCCGTCGTCGTCTCCCGTGAGGAGGCGTTCTGCCTCGGACAGTCGACGATCGGCGGAGGAGAGGTCGCCGGCGACGAGCGAGGACCAGGCGGAGAACACCTGGAGCACGGGCCTGCGCTTCTGTGCGTCCTCGGGGAGCCTCGCCAGCCATCCGAGGAGGGTCGCATCCTGCCGGCTCCTGCGGACGCCGGGGATGGTTGTCTCGATGACCCGCGCCGCCCGCGGGAAGTCGGCGGCGTCGAACGCGTGCCGAACCGCCTCGTCGGGCGACTCGTCGTTCTCATACCACTCACTGGCCAGAATGTGGAGCGCCGCGCTGTGCCCCGGGCCGCGCGCGAGCAGCCTCGAGCGCAGCACGTCGGCAAACAGGTGGTGGTATCGGTACCACTGCCGGCTGTCGTCCAGGGGGACGATGAACAGGTTGGCGCGCTCGAGCGACTCCAGCATCTGGATGCTGTCGGTCCGTCCGGTCACCGCGTCGCACAGAGGACCGCTGAGCCGGTCGAGGATGGCGGTCTGGAGGAGGAACTCGCGGAGGGGGAGCGGCGCGTGCCGGAGAACCTCTTCGGTGAGGTAATCGATCACGAAGCGATTGCTGCCGGTGAACGCGTCGATGAAGGCGGGGACGTCGGTGGTGTCGCGCAGGGACAACGCCGCGAGCTGAAGCCCAGCGATCCAGCCCTCCGTACGCGTCTCGAGCGCTGCGACGTTCTCGTGCGTGAGGGAGAGTCCCATCACCCCGTTAAGAAACGCGGACGCTTCATCGGGAGTGAAGCGCAGGTCGGCGGCTCGCAACTCGGTCAGGTCGCCGCCGGCCCGCAGCCGCGCCAGCGGCAGGAGCGGATCGGAACGGCTGGCAATGGCGACGTGCGTCGTGGGCGGCAGATGGTCGAGCAGGAAGACGACGGCGTCGCGGACGGACGGGTTCTCGATGACCTGGAGGTCATCCAGGAAAAGGATTCTCGGCTGCGCGCGGCGGGACATGTCGTTGATGAGCGTGGTGAGGGCTGCTTCGGCCGACAACCGCACGTCGTGATCCTCCGGGCCGACCTCGGGGTCGGCATGATGGAGTGCGGCCGTCAGGTAGGTGAGGAAGCGGACGGGATCATTGTCACTGTCATCGAGTGACAACCACGCGACGCGCATCGCCGGCTCCTGCCGACGCAGCTGTGCGATCCACTCGGCGAAAAGGGTCGTCTTGCCGAACCCGGCCGGCGCAGAGACGAGGGTGAGTCGTCGTCCTGCCTGGAGTGCGCCGGTCAGCCGGCCGGCGAGACGGGGGCGGGAGATCGCGTGGGGGCGCGGGGACGGCACGAAGAGCTTTGTCGCCAGAACCTCCACCATGGGCTCATCCTAGGATGCGGGACTTCGCGGCCGGCATCAGCCGCGCAGGCCGCGGGCAAAGGGCGGACGTACGCCGACGGCCTGCCGGAGGTGCGATGCGAGCGGGCGTTCCTCGGCTGCAAGACATCACGGAACGGGAGCCGCTGCGGCCGTCTGCGCGTACGACGCCGAGACCCGGCGGTAGACCGGAGTTCCGAAGGCCACCAGTGCCGCGGCGATGATGATGATCCCCGCGACCAGGAAGACCAGGGCGATGCCCCGGGAGGTGCCCTCGCCGAGCAGCGGGGCCAGGTGGGCCGCGCCCGCCGTCGACCGGGCGTACGGGATGATCCAGAACTGGGCGATCGGCGCGATCAGGAACGCGGTGATCGGCGCCGCCGCGGACTCGAACGCCATGGCGAACCCGAACACGCGCCCCTGCCGGTGCAGGGGCACGACCTGCTGGATGACCGTCTGTTCGGCGGCCTCGGCGAACGGCACCAGGATCAGGTAGAGCCAGATGCCGACGACGTACAGCCATGCCCATTCCCGGATTGTGAACAGCGCACCCACAATACCTATCAGGATCGCGGCGATGAGCATGGTGCGCAGCGGGTTGGACCCGAGGCCGAACTTGCCGATCAGGGCACCGCCCACGATGAACCCGGTGGCGCCGAGCGCGAAGTAGGTTCCCCACAGCTCGACGGAGAACATTTCCAGGCCGTAGGGATCCAGCAGCGCCATGTAGACGCCGCCGACGAAGTTGTTGAACGTGGAGAACACGATTAGCGCGAACAGTCCCGGAATGACCAGGATCGCCGCCACGGAGCCGCGGAGGTCGAACCCGCCACGCGCGTCCGTCGCAGCCGCGCGCACCTCTTCGGGCATGCGCAGCGTGAGCAGGTGCGCGAAGGCCAGCGCCGTCAGCACGAGGGCGACGACGATGGTCCAGCACATGCCGACCAGCCCGACCGACAGCCCGGAGAGCACCGAGGTGATGACGAACATCAGTCCCTGCACCATGCCCACCAGCCCGTTGGCGTTGGCCCGCCGATCCGGCTCGATGAGGATGGTGACCGTGGTGGAGAGCGCGATGTTCCGCAGATTCTCCACGACCCCGCCGATCAGGATGATCAGGGTGAAGACCCAGAACCATGGCTGACCCAGGTCGAGCAGCCTGTCGGCGGGTGTCAGCAGGAACAGGACCCCGGACAGCGCGAACATCGCCAGCGTGAAGCCGGCGGCGAAGCGCATCACCGCCAGCTTGCGGTAGCGGTCCACGAAGGTGCCGAAGCTGATGCTGGAAAGAGCGATCAGCAGCATGTACGCCCCACCGATCACCCCGGTGGCGATCACGTTGCGCGTCTCCAAGTATGCCCAGAACGTCAGGGCGAACCACAGGTAACTGGTCGTGATGTTCGCGAGGCCGGTGTTCACCAGGATGCCCCGGAAGGTGCGGGACCGCTCCGCCGGACTCCGCAGGGAGCTGTCGATGGCGCCATCATAGTCCGCGTCCTGCAGGGAGGGGACGGGCAGATCCTCGGGGAGGCCCGCGCCGCCTGGAACCGCAGCGGCCCTGGGCAGGGCCGGGTCCTGCCCGGTCATGCGCCCCAGTGTACTGACAATCGCTCCGCACGGAAACGGCCGCGGCCGGCAGGATCAGGCGCCCAGGATCCGGGCGGCGGCCGCCTCTGCGTCGAGCTGCTCGTCGGTCAACACGGATCCGCGCAGGAACCCGCTGGTCCGCAGCCGGGCCCTGATCTCCTCCACGCTGAGCGGTTCGGGCCAGCGGCTGTGGGCGACGACGTGGCAGTTCGGGCAGAGGGGGATCAGGTCGACGAGCGGATCGACCTCGTACCCGGAGTCCACGAGCTCCAGCGGCGTGATGTGGTGGACCTGGATCAGATCCGCGGCGCCACCGTAGCCCTGCTCGAAGTCCATGCCGCACGCATGGCACGCGGAGCCACGGTGGGCCACCGCTACCCGGCGCAGCTCGGGGTCGCGCTCGAAGCGGTTGACCACCACGCGCTGGACCGCTGGAGACGGTAACGCTCCCGGGATCGGGTCGAGTGAGCCAGGCTCGGGGGAACCCGCGGCCGCCCAGAGCGAGCGCACCGCCACCTCGGCCCCGCCGTCGACGGCGAGCACACCGAAGCCCCCGGCCAGCCCGGGGAGCCGCCCGACGAGCTGGTCCAGTGGTACCTGGTCGCCGTGGGGAAGCAGGCTGTCGAAGTCGACCTCGACGCACCGTGTCTGCTCGTCGGATCCCCGTGCAGCAGCCACCTCGGATGCAATGCCCGCAAGGGTCCCATGCCCGATCAGTCCCCGCATGGCAGGTCGCCGGCCGGCGACGATCAGCCAGACATCCATGCCGTGGTCCAGCACCGTCCCGGCCGGCACCATCCAGCGCTGCCGAACGACGCCCGTGCTCCGGACGGTGCCGACGTCGGAGGCATACGTCCCCCTCCACTCCGGCCGCTCGGGGTCCCACTCGATGATCAGTGCCGTCATGGCATCGAGTGTCCCACGGGCGCCACCAGGAGGCTCGGGGTCGGTCCTGCAGCAACCGGCAAACCGGCTCGCCCCGGTTCAAAAGAATCGGAACGTCGTCGGAGACCGGGGAGAGCAGACCTGGTACCCCACAGCCTCTGCTCAGAGGGTCCAGGCCGGCTGGCCGTCCCACAGCCCGTATTCGTCGAAGGTTCCAATGATCTGCCGGATGCCGGGCGCCAGGACGGGGACGTTGTCCTCCACCGCGATCAGGGGGCCGTAGTGTCGCAATTCGGCCATCTCATTGGCGAAATGCAGCGCCCAGGCGTGGTCGGCGGTGAGCGTGGCCCCGCCGGCTGCTACCGCCTCGAGGGCCGATTGTGCCTTGCCGAAGCGGATGGCATGCGCCAGATCGACCGCGGTGGTGTGGGGGTCGAGTTTCGCGCAGGTGTCCCAGTCGTGGAGGACCCTTTCCTCCACGAGGCGCACGCCTTTGTATTCCCAGCCTAATGCCATGACATCCCCACTGATCGTTGGCCTGATCGAAGTTCCAGCGTCCCAGCCGCCACTGCCTGCTACAAGATCGTGCCGGGGTGAAGTCGGAGTTTGTTAGACGCCTGTGACCTGTGCCCTCCCGTTCTGCGCGACCAGCGCGGCAGGACTCGTCGCCGGGATGCCGGCGTGCCAGACTGGGGGCATGTGCCCACGATCTGCGAAGACACACGCCCAGTCCGCCGGCCCCGGAAGCAGTAATCCCGCGAAGACGGGACTCGAGGACCGCCACCTCGCGGTGCGCCTCGACGACGCCTGGCTCAAGTTCCAGACGCGCCTGGCGATCCGGCGCGGCAGGGTCGACACCGTCATCCCTTATACGGGGTACGGCACGACGTCGTGGGTACGCGTCCTGGCACGCGTCGTGCTCGGTGATCCAAGGGATACGGGGCGGGGCGCGCAGTCCGGCCCGCTCAAGCCCCTCAAGGAAGGCATGCGCGGCTGGCGCAGCTTCACGAGCGCCCCGGTGGCCCACGCGGTCGTCCACGTCACCATCGGCGACACGGTGCACGACGTCGAGGCCGACCGCGGGGGCGTGGTCGATGCGCGCATCCCCGTGACGCTGGACGCCGGCTGGCACACCATCACCGTGCAGTCGGGAAATTCCCGCGTGGTGGAGGCCCCCGTGCGGATTGTCGCTGACGATACGGATTTCGGCGTCGTCTCCGACATCGACGACACCGTGATGGTGACGGCCCTGCCACGCCCCTTCCTCGCCGCCTGGAACACCTTCGTGCTCGACGAGCACGCCCGGACACCGACCCCCGGCATGGCCGTGCTGTACGAGCGGATCGTACGGACCCTTCCGTCGGCGCCGGTGCTCTACCTGTCGACGGGCGCCTGGAATGTCGCGCCGACCCTGTCCCGCTTCCTCTCCCGCAATCTGTATCCGGCAGGGCCCAAGCTCCTGACCGACTGGGGACCGACCCGCGACCGGTGGTTCCGCAGCGGCCAGGAACACAAGCGGACGTCGCTCGAGCGGCTGGCCGAGGAGTTCCCCGGCGTCAAGTGGCTGCTGGTGGGCGACGACGGCCAGCACGATGAGGCGATCTATTCCGAGTTCGCGCAGCGCCACCCGCAGAACGTCCGAGCCATCGCGATCCGCCAGCTGTCCGTCGGTGAAGCTGTGCTCGCGGGTGGCCGCTCCAAGACCGGTGTCCAGCCGACACCGGGTATCCCGTGGATCTACGCGCCCGACGGAGCCGGGATGTCCGAGAAACTCGAGGAGCTCGGCCTCATCCACAGCGAGGTACGCTCGGCCGACGTACCGGAGGAAACGGACTGACCGATCCTGCGGCACCCACGAAGAGGACTCAGATGCCGTCACCCACCTATCCCGCCCTGTCCTACGAGTTGTACCCGCCCCGGAACGCCGAGGCCGAGGACTCGCTGTGGACGACCATCCGCCGCCTCGAGGGCACGCGTCCCGACTTCGTGTCGGTCACCTATGGTGCTGCCGGCAGCAACCAGGAGACGGCGATCGACCTCCTGCGGCGCCTGCTGACGGAGACCACGCTCAAGCCGTTGGCGCACCTGACCTGCGTCGGGACCAGCCGCGCCGAACTGACGGAGATCGTCGACCGGCTCATCGGCGGCGGGGTCCGCGGTATCCTCGCTCTCCGCGGTGATGCGCCTGAAGGCCGGCAGAGCCGGCCCGGCGACGTCGAGCACGCGGACGAGCTCGTGCGGCTGATCCGTGAGGTCGAAGCGCAGCGGAGCGCCCAGCTGGCGGCCGGCAAGGTGTCGGTGGGGGTAGCGGCCTACGCGACCCGACATCCGGACTCGCCGAGCTTCGACCAGGACATCGAGGTGCTGCTCGCCAAGGAGGTGGCAGGGGCCGACTTCGCGATCACCCAGGTGTTCTTCCAGGCCTCCGACTATTCGCGGCTCGTCACGAGGGCACGGCGAGCCGGCGTCACCATCCCGATCATTCCCGGCGTCATGCCGATGACGAGTACCCGGCGCCTGAAGAAGCTGAGCGGGCTCGCCGGGGTCGACGTCGACGAGGCCCTCTGGAGACGCTTGGAGGGCGCCCGCACCGACGACGAGCGCCGCCGGGTCGGCGTCGAGGCGACCGTGGACCTTGCACGGGCAGCGCTCGACGACGGTGCGCCGGGAATCCACCTCTACACCTTCAACGAGCACTCCGCCGCGCTCGACGTCCTCGATGCCCTCGAGCTGGAGCGGCCACCGGAGGCCGGCCTTGCAGCCTCCATGTAGCCGACCAGCAGTAGCCGACCAGATGTAGCCGACCAGCAGTCGACGCCCTGCGCTCGCGGACCTAGGAACCCTTTCCCACGGCCTTGACAGCCTGTCCCACCGTCCCGGCGGCCCCTGCCACCACGGGGAGGGCGGCCTTGAGCTTGTCGCCGAACACGACGGCGCCCGCGCCGACGAGGGCGGTGCCGAGGACCATCCGCTGGGCCGTGCGCCGTTTGCCGCTCCAGCCACCGGTCACTGCGGCATTCGCCGGGTCCGGGGAGGGCCCGTACAGGTTGCCGGTGGAGTCCTCGGCAGGTTCCTTCTTGGACAGATGGCTGTTCTCCACCTGCACAGCCATCACTTTCTCGAGCCGGGCCGGCATGAGCCGGTGCTGCCGGACGATGGACCGCCCGATCCGGCCGACCGCCACCTCCCGCGTCGGTACCTCGACGACGTCGAGGATGGCTTTCGCGACGCGGTCCGCGCTGTAGACGGGCGGCATCGCCACGGCTCGGCGGCCGGTGTAGTTCGCGGCGTGATTGAAGAACGGCGTGTCGATGGTGGGCGGGAGGACCGTGCACACGTGGATGTGTTTCTTCCTGTCCAGTTTCAGCTCGGACCGCAGGCTGACGCCGAGGGCCCGGACGGCCGCTTTCGACATCGAGTATGCGGAGGTGTAGGGCTGGGGGATCTCCCCGACGATGGACGCGACGTTGACGAGGACGCCAGCACCCTGGTCCTGCATGCGCTCCAGCGCGGCCCGGGCTCCGTAGACGTAGCCCATCACGTTGACGTCGATCACCCGCTCGAAATCACGCAGGGGCACCTCGAGGAACGGCGAGAAGAACGAGACAGCGGCGTTGTTCACCCAGACGTCGATGCGCCCGAACTCCTCGACAGCCCTGCTCGCGAGCTCCTGGACTGCGTCGTACTCGGCCATGTCGGTGGGAACGGCGATGGCACGGGAACCCAGCGCCGCGCACTCGGCGACGAGCGTCTCGAGCGCTTCCACGCGCCTGCTGGCGAGGACGAGGTTCGTGCGGCGACGGGCGAACCGAAGGGCTGTGGCCCGGCCGATGCCGCTCGCTGCCCCGGTGATGACGACCACGCTGTTCTTGATCCGCATTGGGTTCCTCCTCGGAAGATCATGGGAAAACCAGCGGACCGGTGCCCGCTCCTGACCCGAAGGTACGGACAGTGCCGGAGGCGTGCAACGGGAATTCAGGAGCCGGAGGTGCGTGCGTAACCGGGAGCGGTGTGCTTTGGACCGATGCTCTGGCCCCGGAGGATGTCCGCGAGCTGGTCCATGAAGAGCCGCACCCGCGCGTCGTCGGCATCGCCCGTGCGCAGGGCGAAGATGCTGCGGGCCAGCCGGATCTCCGGGACGTCGAGCGCCACGATGCCCTCGGGCCGGTTGACCATGGCGAGTTCCGGAACCAGTGCTGCTCCCAGGCCAGCCGCGGTGAGCTCGAGGCTGGCATTGAAGTCGTCGCAGTAGGCCGCGATGCGGGGGTGGAGGTTGCAGCTCGCGAAGAGGCGTTCGATGACCGTCGCATCCGCAGTGCCGGGGTGGTGCATGATCCACGGCATGTCCGCGAGCTGATCCGCGGTGACGCGCGAGCCGCTCCGGATGCCCCAGCTCGCCGGCAGGATGACCCGGAAGTCGTCGTCGCCGATCCATTGGCGGCTGAGGGTCGACGGCCAGGCGAGCCCGGCCTGCCCGACCTGGTACACGAGCGCGAGGTCGAGATCGCCGCCCGTGCGCAACCCCTGGATCGTGTGCGCCGGTTCCCCGACGAAGACGCGCAACGACACGCCGAGCCGCTGCCATTCCGGCATGCGCAGCAGCCGCGGGAGCGCGAACGTCGCGAGGCTGGGGAAGATGCCGAGCCGGAGCTCATGGGCCGGGCCGGTGCCGGCACGGGCGGTCGATGCGAGCAACGCATCGATATCGGTCAGGACCTTCGAGGCATGCCGGGACATCGCGAGGGCCGCGTCGGTAGGAATCGCGCTGCGGGCGGCCCGCGTGAAGAGCGTGGCGCCCGTGTCCCGTTCCAGTGCCGACATCTGCTGGGATACCGCCGACGCCGTGTAGCCGAGGCTCGTGGCGGCGCCGCTGAAGGACCCGTGGCGGATGACCTCGAGCAGTGTCCGCAGGTGGACCGGGTTGACCACGTAGTACTCTCCTCGTCGGCTGGTTCTCTCGCCCCAGTCTTCTACACGCGACTCCCGCGACACGCCAGGGAAACGCGACACGGAAGTTTTTCAGCCTGTGCGGAAGTACTCCACAGCGTGTGGACCATGTGCCTTTTTCGGCCTCGGAACGGCTCGTTTCCGCGCTTTCCGGAGCCCCGGATCTGTGGACATCGTGTGGACTACTCGCTCCCGTAATGACATACTTGTAATACATCATCTAGGGGTATGCATGAGTTGGTCGCACTAGATGTAGTATCGAGGGACAGAACAACCGCTGGACGGGCATGGGCCCGGAGGCGCGGAAATCCCCGGATTTCCTTCCCCTTTCCGGGGCCGCGCGCCACCCATGACACAGCATGACAGCAGTAGAGAAAAGGGGACTTAGACATGACCGTCACGGTTTACACGAAGCCGGCGTGCGTACAGTGCAACGCCACCTACCGGGCTCTGGACAAGAAGGGCATCGCCTACCAGAGCGTCGACATCTCGCAGGATCCCGCTGCCCTCGAGCGCGTACGCTCGATGGGCTACATGCAGGCTCCGGTCGTCATCACGGACAACGACCACTGGTCCGGATTCCGTCCCGACAAGATCAACTCGCTCGCCGACTCCGTCGTGAGTTCGGTAGCCTGACCGGTTCCCTTCGGGGATCCGCTGGTGTGGCATCGGACATGACCACGATCGCCGTGGGGGACCGAGCCGACCACCCTGATCCGGCAGAAGGCGGGGAGGGTCCGATCACCGACGCCCCGCTGATCTACTTCTCGTCGGTTTCCGACAACACCCATCGCTTCGTCGAGAAGCTGGGGGTCCGGGCCGCTCGCATGCCACTGCTCACCAGGGAGCCGACGCTGCGGGCGCTTCGCCCCTACGTGCTGGTCCTTCCCACCTACGGGGGGATCACCGGCAAGGGCGCGGTGCCCCGCCAGGTCGTGAAGTTCCTGAACAACGAGCAGAACCGCAGCCTCCTCCGGGGGGTCATCGGGGCCGGTAACACCAATTTCGGTGAGACCTACTGCCTTGCCGCCGACATCGTCGCCGCCAAATGCAACGTCCCCGTCCTATACAGATTTGAAGTCATGGGCACGTCCGAGGACGTGGACCGAGTTACCAGAGGATTGGAAGAGTTTTGGACATGAGTGTTGCAGAGACGGAGACGGGCACACCCGCAGCCGCGGTCAGCCGATTCAAGGACATGGGCTACCACGAGCTCAACGCCATGCTTAACCTGTACGGGCCGGACGGGGAGATCCAGTTCGACGCCGACCGCGAGGCCGCGCACCAGTACTTCCTCCAGCACGTCAACAACAACACGGTCTTCTTCCACGACCTCGAGGAGAAGCTCGACTACCTCGTGAAGAACGAGTACTACGAGCGCGAGACCCTCCACCAGTACTCGATGAACTTCATGCGTGACCTCTACAAGCGGGCGTATTCCAAGAAGTTCCGCTTCGAGACCTTCCTCGGCGCCTTCAAGTTCTACACCTCGTACACGCTGAAGACGTTCGACGGCAAGCGTTACCTCGAGCGCTACGAGGACCGCGTGTGCATGGTCGCCCTGCACCTGGCCCGCGGCAACGAGGAGCTCGCCATCCAGATGGTCGACGAGATCATCGACGGCCGCTTCCAGCCCGCCACGCCGACCTTCCTCAACGCCGGCAAGCGCCAGCGCGGCGAGCTCGTCTCCTGCTTCCTGCTCCGCATCGAAGACAACATGGAGTCCATCGGCCGGTCCATCAACTCGGCCCTGCAGCTCTCCAAGCGCGGCGGCGGCGTCGCGTTCGCGCTGACGAACATTCGCGAGGTCGGTGCGCCGATCAAGCAGATCGAGAACCAGTCCTCCGGTGTCATCCCCGTGATGAAGCTCCTCGAGGACAGCTTCTCCTACGCCAACCAGCTCGGTGCCCGCCAGGGTGCCGGTGCCGTGTACCTGCACGCCCACCACCCGGACATCAACCGCTTCCTCGACACCAAGCGCGAGAACGCCGACGAGAAGATCCGCATCAAGACGCTGTCACTCGGCGTCGTCGTGCCCGACATCACGTTCGAGCTGGCCAAGCGCGACGAGGACATGTACCTGTTCTCGCCCTACGACGTCGAGCGCGTCTACGGCATGCCGTTTTCCGACATCTCGGTCACCGAGAAGTACTACGAGATGGTGGACGACGCCCGCATCAAGAAGACCAAGATCAAGGCGCGCGAGTTCTTCCAGACCCTCGCGGAGATCCAGTTCGAGTCCGGCTACCCGTACATCATGTTCGAGGACACCGTGAACCGGGCCAACCCGATCGACGGCAAGATCATCATGTCCAACCTGTGCTCCGAGATCCTCCAGGTCTCGCAGCCCACCACGTACCACGAGGACCTGTCCTACGATCACGTGGGCAAGGACATCTCCTGCAACCTCGGCTCGCTGAACATCGCGAAGACCATGGACTCGCCGGACTTCGGCCGCACCATCGAGACCGCGATCCGCACCCTCTCCGCCGTCTCGGACATGAGCCACATCAGCTCGGTCCCGTCGATCGCCGAGGGCAACGATGCGTCGCACGCCATCGGCCTCGGCCAGATGAACCTGCACGGCTACCTCGCCCGTGAGCGCGTCCACTACGGCTCGGAGGAGGGCCTGGACTTCACGAACATCTACTTCTACTCCGTGGTGTACCACTGCATCCGGGCGTCGAACCTGATGTCCATCGAGACCGGGCGGACGTTCGCCGGCTTCGAGCGCTCCAAGTACGCCAGCGGCGAGTTCTTCGACAAGTACACCGACCAGGTGTGGGAGCCGACGACGGCCCGTGTGCGTGAGCTCTTCGCCGACGTGCGCATCCCCACGCAGGAGGACTGGCGTGCGCTCAAGGCCTCGGTCATGGAGCACGGCATCTACAACCAGAACCTGCAGGCGGTTCCGCCGACCGGCTCGATCTCGTACATCAACAACTCGACGTCCTCCATCCACCCGGTGGCGTCGAAGATCGAGATCCGCAAGGAAGGCAAGATCGGCCGCGTGTACTACCCGGCGCCGTACCTCACCAACGACAACCTGGAGTACTACCAGGATGCGTACGAGATCGGCTACGAGAAAATCATCGACACCTACGCCGCTGCCACGCAGCACGTGGACCAGGGCCTGTCCCTGACGCTGTTCTTCAAGGACACCGCCACGACGCGCGAGATCAACAAGGCCCAGATCTATGCCTGGCGCAAGGGCATCAAGACGATCTACTACATCCGCCTCCGCCAGCTCGCGCTGGAAGGGACCGAGGTCGAGGGTTGCGTCAGTTGCATGCTTTAGGCAACTAAAGTCGCCAGGTCGGGCATATCGCCCGGCCTGGCACTCCAAGCTCCACCGGTATCGCCGGCATTACTTACACCAGACAAGGAACACACCATGAGCGAGAAGCTGAAGCTCGTCGACCAGGTCCAGGCCATCAACTGGAACCGCATCCAGGACGACAAGGACGTCGAGGTCTGGAACCGCCTGGTCAACAACTTCTGGCTGCCCGAGAAGGTGCCGCTGTCCAACGACGTCCAGTCGTGGGCGACGCTGACGCCGGAGGAGCAGCAGCTGACCATGCGCGTCTTCACGGGTCTCACGCTGCTCGACACCGTGCAAGCAACTGTCGGTGCCGTCAGCCTGATCCCGGATGCCGTCACGCCGCACGAGGAAGCCGTCCTGACGAACATCGCGTTCATGGAGTCGGTCCACGCCAAGAGCTACTCCTCGATCTTCTCGACGCTGGCCTCCACCAAGGAGATCGACGAGGCCTTCCGCTGGTCCACGGAGAACGTGAACCTGCAGAAGAAGGCCAACATCGTCACCGACTACTACCGCGGTGACGACCCCCTGAAGCGCAAGGTCGCCTCGACGCTTCTCGAGTCCTTCCTGTTCTACTCCGGCTTCTACCTGCCGATGTACTGGTCCTCACGCGCCAAGCTCACGAACACGGCCGACCTGGTCCGCTTGATCATCCGCGACGAGGCCGTGCACGGGTACTACATCGGCTACAAGTTCCAGCGCGGTCTGGAGAGCGTGACGCCGGAACGCCGTCAGGAGATCAAGGACTACACGTTCGAGCTGCTCTTCGAGCTGTACGAGAACGAGGTCCAGTACACGCACGACCTCTACGACTCCGTGGGCCTGGCCGAGGACGTCAAGAAGTTCCTGCACTACAACGCCAACAAAGCGCTGATGAACCTAGGCTACGAGGCGATGTTCCCGTCGTCGGTGACGGACGTGAACCCGGCGATCCTCTCGGCGCTGTCTCCGAACGCTGACGAGAACCACGACTTCTTCTCCGGCTCGGGCTCCTCCTACGTGATCGGCAAGGCAGTGAACACCGAGGACGAGGACTGGGACTTCTAGTCCAACTGTGAAGTTGAGGCCCGGTAGCGGGTGGTCGAAGCGAACGATTCGGCCGCTCGCCGCCGGGCCTTTGTTTTGCCCGGTAGCAGCCCGATGAACCGGGAGGATCCGACAGCCGGAGTGTCAGGCGGCGAGCATATCCAGCTGGCCGGCGCGGAGCGCCTTCATGTGTCGACGCAGGAGCCGTCGGTACCGCCGCAACAACATATGGCCCACTTCGCCGTCGGCGCTCCCAGGCGGAGGAGGAGCTGTCGATCTGTACGCGTGGCCGGTGGGAGTGCGAACTTCAATGGCATGCCGGACAGCGGGAATTACCCTCACCATCCAGCCTTGGAGTTCCTTCGTGTGGTTGCAGGCTTCACAAAGGCCAGCGCCGTTGGGAAGACTCGTGGGTCCGCCGTCGTGCCAGGGGACGATGTGGTCATAGTGGCGGATCGGCGCGTCACAATAGGGCGTTCTGCAGGAGTCGTCCCGAGCCTCGATGAATCGGCGCTGGCCTGCCGAGAAAAGCCGGGCCCGGGAGTCGACGGCGAGGAGGTCGCCGCTTCCGGGGGCGGTGTACAGGCGCCGGAGCCAGGCTACAAAGTCCTTCCGGGATTCGGATGGGTGCGGAGTCACCAGCGTCCGAGCCCAGCCGGCAGGAACCACGCCGTAGCCGGCGAGCCGGGCCGGTTCGCTGTCGCCCTGGAAGAGAGCGCGGTCCGTCATGATGAGCTGGATCTCCACCCCGGAGATACCTCCCGGCGTGCCGGTGGTTCGTTCGACCAGCGCGTCCGCCATGACCTGGCCGCGGCTACGGGTATCGCCGTCTGAACGTAGGGAGTCTGCGTGCCGGGCGAGTTCTGCGTACACCGCCACGCCTTCGGCGACGGGAAGCAGGGCTGTCAGGTAGGCCATCGTGTCGGGCGCCGGACGCAGACTCACATGCCGTTCACCGGCTGCGTGGCGTGCCCGCTCCGTGACCGAGCGAGGGTCCCTACGGTACGACGCCGTTCGGGCGGCGGCGGCGATTGCACGATCGCCGGCGCCCACGAAGGTTCCCCTGTCGGCGGCGAGTTCCTCATCGACCGCACAACGATCCGAGGCGCTCAGGCACGCCGTCTCCCTCACCAGGAGCGTTGCGCGCCATTCGTTCAGCCGGCCTGTCTCCAGCGCGGCCAGGGTGTGCGGCATCTCCGTGACGAGCGCCCTGGCCAGACCCAGCAGGCGACTCCCGCGGGACGGGGACTCGCGGCGGGCGAGGGCGATCTGCGCGCCGACGCCCTGCCCCTGCTCTGCAGCGGGAACGCCCGCCTCAGCCTGGGTGCGGCGCTCAGCTACGTCGAACGCAACGGCGAGCCTGGCCTGGAGTGCGGCGACGGCAGACTTGAGGTCCTCGAGGTCCCGCACCTGGTCGATCAGCTCAGCGCTTGCGCTGCCGGACCGAATGGAACCGACCGCGTCGATGAGATCCCGCACGCCGAGCTGACGGACAGCGGAGCCTGATGAAGCGCCACAGCGTTGTGTGGCTGCTTCCCTCAGAGCTTGTTCGCTGCCTTCCATGTCATATTTTCCCGCGTGCCACTGACATTTTGAGGTCTGCCCGGAGCAACTGGACGGCTGAGTCGGGTGCCGTTGCAGGGGGTCGCCGTCGTCGGACGTTGGAGTGGCGCGGACGAGGAAGGTGACTACAGACGAGCAGCGTGACTACGAACGAGCAACGTGAGAGTGGACGGACGGGCAGCGTGAGTGTGGACGAGCGGCGTGACTAGAGGGGAGTTCGTCCCTTAGCTGCCCTGATGCAGACCACGGTGAGTAGCGTTGAACTGAGACGATCACGTCTTCTCCGCCGGCCTTCCGCAGCCCTGGAGAGTGCGGAGACTGCACGGCGAGGATGCACGGGACGTGAATTCGATAGGGACCGGTGAAGCTGCCGGGTCAGTACAGCGATCCCATGCACCGAGTCGTCGCCCTGGCCTTGCCGAACGTGGTGGCCTTCGACCTCGCGATCCCGGCCCAGGTTTTCGGGCATGAGGATGAGCGTGAGAAATACTTTTTCCGGGTTTGCGCAGGGGAGCTCGGCCTGGTCCCGACCACGTCCGGGTACTCGATCCAGGCCCAGGATGGGCTCGATCCTTCCTGTCCGCGGACACGGTCGTGGTGCCCGGTTATGCACCGCTCGATGATCCTCCTCCGGAGGTCTGCCGGGCCCTCCGTGACGCGGCGGCCCGAGGTGCTCGTGTGGTGTCGGTCTGCACCGGCGCTTTCGCTCTCGCTGCCGCGGGCCTGCTGGACGGCAAGAGGGCGACCACCCACTGGAAGAACGCCCAACGCCTTCAGACCCTGTATCCCGACGTCTCGGTCGACGCAGGTGTTCTGTACATCGACGAGGGCCGGATCAGCACGAGCGCCGGAGTGGCCGCCGGCATCGACCTCTGCCTTCATCTGGTCCGGAAGGACTATGGAACCGAGGCAGCGAACAGCATTGCACGCCGCATGCTCGTGGCCCCGCACAGGGAAGGGGGCCAGATCCAGTTCATGGAACGTCCGGTCGCAGCGCCCCTGGACCTCTTCGCCGACACCTGTGCCTGGGCCCGCCAGAACCTGGCCGAACCGCTCACGGTCGACGATCTGGCCGCCCATGCAGGGTGGGCCCCCAGAAGCTTCACCCGGAAATTCGTGTCCGAGGCAGGAGCACCACCCCTGAGGTGGCTCGACGACCAACGCATCGCGGAGGCATGCCGGCTCCTGGAAACCACTGATCTGACGGTGCAGGCCATCGCCGGAAGGACCGGCCTGGGAACAACCGCCAACTTCCGGCTCCAGTTCGAGCGGAGATTCACCACGACGCCCTCCAGCTACCGTCGCCTCTATCAGGGCAGGAACCGGGCGGCTGTCCCCGCCTAGGTGTATCCACCTGCATGGCGCCGGTCGGGCGGCCCGCTACGAGGGCTCCGGCGGCCGTCACAGGCTGGTCCTCAGACCGCCGCGGGCCCGGAATCGCGGCCGGTACGAGGGGTCCGGCAGCCGTCACGGGCTGGTCCTCAGATCGCCGCGGGCAGGCGAACGCCGCGTCAGGCGGGCGAGGAGGCTGGGAAGGGCGCCGGATCCCAGTGCGAGAAGGACTGCAACGCCAAGCAGGAGAATCGATCGGAAGCCGTGCGCCTCCGTGTCCAGGTCGAGCTGCTCGACGGGATAGTCGATGAACTTCGCTGTGGCCGCGACGGTAGCGCTTCCAGCATGAGCGGGAAGTTCCTCCAGCGCGCTGTCGAACGCCGTTCGTCCCTCGCCGGGGGTGATCACATCCGCTCTGATCGACCGCTCCGAACCCCAGACGCTCAAGCGGGCGTCCGGGGCTACCGAGCCCGGGAGCACCAAGCGGTCGACGGCGGGTCCGTGCGCGGACACGGGCGTGGTAAGCAGCACCATCCCGTGCCGAGTGGTGATGCTGGGGGTGGCCGCGACGGCGACCGTTGCGGCGGCTCCCGAGACCATATAGGCCTCGAACGTCGCCACAGCGTCCATCTCGCCGATGCCGTCGGTCAGCCCGATGCCGACGATGGGGCGGAACCAGGGAAGGACGGCGTTGAGCCCTACCTGCGCGTCCGCGGCGGCGAATGCCTGCTCCGGGACGGACGTACTGCCGGCCACGGACCAGCCGGGGTATCCCACCAGCGCGCCGACCCGGGCGGCTTCCTCGGGACCTGCGAAGTCATGAACCATCCGCAAGGCACCGGGCACACCGGAACTCACACCGGCCGTCGTCGTGAACTGGCCGTCCTGGACGTAGCGCTGTCCGCCGACCCACTGGACGTCGGGGTTGCTCTGGCGCAGGGACTTGAGGCGGGACCAGTGGGAGGTCGCCGAGTGGCCGTCGAGTAGGCCGGCGGCCGCCAGCAGCATCGACCCACTGCAGACTCCCAGGATCCGGGCACCGCGATCGGCTTGCCTGACGATCCACGCGCGTGTGCCCGCCTCCTCCTCGCCGGCCGGTTCCTCGACTGCCGGAACCACCACAAGATCCGGAGGGGCGACGACGCCGCCGTCGATGTCGGAGAAGGTGTGCGTCGGAAGAACCGGGAGTGCTCCCACCAACTGAACCGGTGCCCTGTCCTGGGAAACGGTGTACACCGAGAAGGAACCCGAGCTCGCTAGCACGTCGTAGGGGGCCAGGACATCCGCCGCCTCGGTGCCGGTCCGCCCGAGAACCACCGCAACCCTGACTGGCCCTTCCGAGGATGCCGCCGGTACCGGCAGGGCGAGGCTTGCTGCAACGGGAATGACGGCAGCGTTGTCCCGCTGGACGATGTCCGAGCCCACCAGCACGGTCCCGACGAGTGTGCCCGCGACCAATGCCACGGAAACGGTGATGCCCGCCAGACGTCGGAGCAATGATCGCACGACGTTTCCTGGATTCTTCTTGATCGATTGCATGCGCTGCTCCATGCTCCGGCTCCTGTTCGGCGCCCGACCACCGGGCCCCTTGAGTAAGAGTGGCGGTTCACGGCCTCGCCGGAGAGTAGTAAAAACGCCCCTCATCACTAGGATTCGGCCACAGACCCTCCCGCCGACCCCGCTGGGAGGTGCGGCACCCGTCGTCGTGCCCTGTGCCCGCAGGATTTATCGGATGAGGGAACTCGCGATGTCTTCGGAGTAGGGGAGGACCCCGTCGAAGGGAGTCAGGGTGAACCACTCCCCCTCGTGCCGGTTCGCGAAGATCAGCACGTCGGAAGCCCCGTCGAGCGGGTCGCCCTCGGGGTACTGGCTGCCCGCGGTGCAGGTCACCGGCATCGACGACACGCGTACGGTCCCACTCGGGAGTTCGCCCTTCAGCACCTCGGCCACGTCCATCCGATAGGAGTGTGCCTCGGCATCGTAGATCGACTCGGTCCCATCCCGTTCCGTTCCGGACCCGACGATCACCAGCTCAGCTTGGTCGAATTTCTCCTGCGGCGTCTCGAAGCGGACCCAATCGACGCAGGTCGCGCCTGAAGCGTAGCCACAGCCGGCGAGGCAGGTGAGGAACAGGGCGATGCTGAGACTGGTCGTGGTAGCTCGCATGTGCAGAGGGTATAGAGGGTCGTGTCCCCAGGGCAGCGCTTCCTGAAATCGTGATGGAACGGTGTCGCACCACGAACGCTGCGGATGTTCGCCATCGGTCACAACTCCGCCCCGCCATCCGTCATACAAGTACAGGGCATCGGAGCCCTGCCGGGGGAAGCCCGCTCAACCGAAGGATGAGAACCATGAAGACGATGACCTGCAGCCAGCTCGGCGGCCCGTGCGACCACACGCTCCGGGGCGACGACGCCGATGCGGTGATCAAGGCCCAGGATCGCCATCTGCGCGATGCCGTGCGGGCCGGCGATACCACCCATGGGCCGGCACACGAGGAGATGAAGAGCCGGTGGCGCAGGCCGCTGGCCGCGATGGGCTGGTACCGCGACACGAAGAAGGCTTTCGCTCAGCTGTCCGAGGACTGAGCCAGTCCGGCCGCCTTGCGGCGTTGCACCGAGGCCAGTGCTTCGGGAGCGGCCCGGAAGGTGATGCCGCCGACCCGGCCGCCGACGATGGTGAAGTCGAAGACCACCTTGACCTCGCCGCGGTGGATCCATGCCGCGCCCGGGCGCGAACCAAGGAACACCGCGAACGCCGTCTTGGCCGCGCCGTTGAAGAAGGAAGCAACCTCCTGGCGCCCCGCCAACCTCTGGGGCGTGCCCAGCACAACAGCGGCGTCGTCGCCCGTGACGATCACGTCGGGAGCGAGCAGTTCGAGCAGGCGGCTGAAGTCACCTCCGCGCGCGGCAGCGAGGAACGCATCGACGACCTGCCAGTCGGGCATTCTGACGGGGGAGGGGCGGGCGACCTTGGCCCGAGCCCGCGAGGCGAGCTTTCGGGCCGAGTCGGGGCTGGCGTCGAGAATGGTGGCGATGGTCGCGAAGTCGACGTCGAAGCTCTCGTGAAGGACGAACGCCACCCGCTCGCGGGGTGTCAGGCGTTCGAGAACGACCTGCAGGGCGAGACCGACGGTGTCGGCCAGGGCCACCTCGTCGGCCGGATCCGGAGAGGTCTCGGCGTAGTCCTGGTCGTAATCCTCGACGTCGTCCTGAGGCACGGGCGTCTTTGCCCGCAGCCGGTCGAGGCACAGCCGGGTGGTGACGGTCGTCAGCCAGGCCGGGACATGGTCGATCTGCTCCGCAGAGGCCAGCCGCAGCCACGCCTGCTGGACGATGTCCTCCGCTTCGCCATGATCGGAGATGATCCGCTCGGCCAGGCGGAGGAGCCGCGGGCGCTCGCCCTCGAATATCGCAGTCTGCTCGTGCATGTCGACACGCTTTCTCCTGGTACTGCGTCATCCTAGGGACAAAAGGGCGCCGCGGCACGAGCTGCAGAAGCAGGAAGGGGCGACGCCGACCACCGCGGGGGAGGGGGGGAAGCACGAACGGACGCAGAGGCCCCCGCACTCCGCGGGTTTCTCGTGCGTCCGTTCGCTCCAGCGATGCCGGATGATTCGACTAGTCGCGGGCCTTTGCACCGGGACCGGGACGGTTCGCCACCAGGGGGTACGGACCGGTGTGACCGTCGCGGACTGCAGCGAGTTCCAGGACGCGGTCGCGGCACAGCCGCCAGCCGAGCATCAGCAGGGGGACGATGACCACCAGGGAGCCGATGGTCCACGTGCCCACGGGCGAGTCGAAGGCCATGAGGACCAGCACCGCCAGGAGGAACGCGAGGGTGATCCAGCCGGTGACGGGGGCGCCGGGCATCCGGAAGGCCGGGCGCAGCAGCTCGCCGCGCTTGGCCAGCCGCGCCAGCTGCATCTGGCACAGGACGATGACGCCCCAGGTGCTGATGATGCCCAGGGACGCGACATTCAGCACGATCTCGAACGCCTGAGCGGGAACCACCGCGTTGAGGACGACGCCGAGAAGAGCGACGGCCGCGGTCAGGGCGATGCCGCCGTACGGAACGCCTGCCTTGTTCATCCGTGACGCGAACTTCGGGGCGGAACCCGCGACCGACATGGAGCGCATGATGCGGCCCGTGGAATACAGGCCGGCATTGAGCGAGGACAACGCCGCAGTGAGGACCACCAGGTTCATGATGGCGTCCACGCCGTTCACCCCGATGGAGCCGAAGAACGTCACGAACGGACTCTCGCCGGCCTTGTAGGAGGTGTAGGGCAGCAGCAACGAGAGCAGGATGAGCGAGCCGACGTAGAACACCGCGATGCGCACGATCACCGTGTTGATGGCCTTAGGCATGATCTTCTCCGGGTTCTCGGTCTCACCCGCGGCGGTGCCGATCAGCTCGATCGAGGCATAGGCGAACACCACACCCTGCATCACCACGACGGCGGGCAGCAGGCCGTTGGGGAACATGCCACCGTTGCTCGCGATGAGGCTCAAGCCGACCTCCTGGCCGTCCACGGGTGTCCCGAAGATCACGAAGTAGATTCCCACGATCAGGAAGGACACCAGGGCCACCACCTTGATCAGCGCGAACCAGAACTCGAGTTCCCCGAACACCTTGACGCTGATGAGGTTCAGGCCCAGCACCAGGACGAGGGCGGCCAGGGCCCAGGCCCACTGCGGTACGTCCGCGATCGGCGCCCAGTACTTCCGGAAGAAATTCATGTACAGCGCGACGGCCGTGATGTCCACGATCGCGGTCATGGCCCAGTTCAGCCAGTACAGCCAGCCCGTGACGAAGGCGGCCTTCTCGCCGAAGAACTCGCGGGCGTAGGAGACGAACGAACCGGAGGAGGGCCGGTGCATGACCAGTTCGCCGAGGGCCCGGAGGATCATGAAGGCGAAGAAACCGCAGATCGCGTAGCTGAGGATGAGCGCAGGGCCCGCCGTGGCGAGGCGGCCGCCGGCACCCATGAAGAGCCCGGTGCCGATGGCGCCACCGATGGCGATCATCTGGACCTGCCGGGGCTTCAGGCCCTTGTGGTAACCCTCGTCCTCGCGGTGGAGGGTCGCCTCGGAGGCGTGGGCGTGCGCCGGGATCGTGTGGTCGGAGATGGCCGGTTGCTGCGTGGCCGGTCGTTGCTGTGTCATGACGGTCCTTTACTTGCTCAGGTTGGCGAGGCGCCGCGGGCTGAGGAGTTCGGTGAGCTGCTCGCCGGTGAGCAGCCCGTGTTCGAGTACGAGTTCCGCAACGCCCTTGCCGGTGGCGAGGGCTTCCTGGGCGATGGCCGTTGCGGTGGCGTAGCCCAGTTGCGGGTTGAGGGCCGTGACCAGGCCGATGGATTGTTCCACCGTGAGGCGGAGGTGTTCGGTGTTGGCGGTGATGCCCCGGACACAGCGGGCCGCGAGGGTGCGGCATGCTGCTTCCAGGTGGGAGATGCTCTTGTGGAGGCTGTGGACGATGATCGGCTCGAAGGCGTTGAGCTGCAGCTGGCCGGCTTCCGCGGCCATGGTGATGGTGACGTCATTGCCGATGACCTCGTAGGCGACCTGGCTGACCACCTCCGGGATGACCGGGTTGATCTTCCCGGGCATGATCGAGGAACCGGACTGCACCGCGGGGAGGTTGATCTCACCGAAGCCGGCACGCGGGCCGGAGGAGAGCAGCCGCAGGTCGTTGCAGATCTTGGACAGCTTCACCGCGACGCGCTTGAGCACGCCGGAGAGGTGCACGAAGGCGCCGACATCCTGCGTCGCCTCGATCAGGTCCACCGCCGTGACGAGCGGCAGGCCCGTGATCTCCGCCAGATGCCGGCAGGCGGCCTCGGCGTACCCGGCCGGGGCGTTCAGGCCCGTGCCGATCGCCGTCGCACCGAGGTTGATCTCGTGGATCAGCAGATCGGCTTCCGCCAGGCGGAGTCGGTCCTCGCCGATCGTGACGGCGTACGTGCCGAATTCCTGGCCGAGAGTCATGGGGACCGCGTCCTGGAGTTGCGTGCGGCCCATCTTCACGACCGTGCGGAATTCGAGGGCCTTCGCGGCGAAGGCATCTTCGAGCTCCGTGAGCGCTTCGAGCAGCTCCCGAGCGGCGAAGATCGTGCCCAGCTTGACCGCCGTCGGATACACGTCGTTCGTGGACTGGCTGAGGTTGACGTGGTCATTGGGGTGCAGCCGCGCGTAGTCGCCCTTCGGGTGTCCGAGGATTTCCAGGGCCCTGTTGGCGATGACCTCGTTGGCGTTCATGTTCGACGACGTCCCGGCACCGCCCTGGATGACGTCCACGACGAACTGCTCGCTGAGCCGGCCCGCCATGACATCGGCGCAGGCTTCCTCGATGGCCCGGGCGCGTTCGGCGTCGAGCAGGCCGAGCTCGTGATTGGTGCGGGCGGCGGCGAGCTTCACTGCAGCCAGACCCCGGACCAGATGCATGTTGGAGGACAGGGGCTGCCCGGTGATGGGGAAGTTCTCCACCGCGCGCAGCGTATGGACGCCCCAATACGCCTGGGCGGGGACATCCCTGTCGCCCAGGAGATCGTGCTCGGAGCGGAACGGGGCGGTGGCATCGGGATCGGTCATGGGGGGCCTCACAGGGCTTCGTTAACGGGCGTGGACAGGAAGTCGAGGGCCTGGAAGGTGCCGACGGGCCGGCCTCCGCCGAGCACTGCAGTCCTGGCGATCGGAGCGAGCGGCCCGGTGTCGACGCCGAGCGCTTCCAGCACCCGAACTGCGACGGGCATGCGGGCGCTGTCCCCGCCGTCGGAAATCTTCACCGCGACGGCGCGGCCGTCCGGCAGACCGATCAGCTGGACACCCTGGAAGCCGTCCTTCGCCACTGCGCCGGGGATGAGCCGCATGAATTCCGTGACGTCGCGGTGCTCTCCGGCCACCATGTCCGGGTGGCGTTGCATGGCCAGTCCGACGGCGGCTTCCGCAGCCGGCGTTCCGGCCGCTCCCTCCGCTTCGGCGGCAGCGCGGGCGATGACACCGAACGCGCGGGCCATGCCGCGGAGGGTCAGGGCGAACAACGGGGTTCCACAGCCGTCGGTGGACAGTCCCGAGGGCTGTTCAGCCGTCAGCTCGGCGACGGATCGGGCCACCAGCCGTTGCAGGGGGTGGTCGGGATCGAGGTAGCCCGTGACGGGCCAGCCGTTGATCACACAGGTGGCAGCCATGGAGGCGTGCTTGCCGGAGCAGTTCTGGGTCAGCTGCGTCGCTGTCCGGCCCGCGCAGAGCCACTCCTCCCGCTCGGCGGTTCCATACGGGAGGTCGGAGCTGTTGCCGAGCACGTCCGGGGTCAGTCCGTGCATCTTCAGGATCCGTCGGACGCCGTCGACGTGCTGTGGGGCGCCGGAGTGGCTGGCCGCTGTGAGGGCGAGCAGATCGGCGGGAAGATCGAGGCCGGCGCGCACCAGTGCGACGGCCTGGAGCGGCTTGAGCGCGGAGCGCGGGTAGAAGGGAGCCAACGGATCGCCCGCCGTAAGAAGGGTCCGGGTGCCGGCGCCTTCCTCGGCGGTGGCGATCAGTGAGCCGTAGTGGATGCTCTCCACGAGTCCGTCGCGGGTCTGCGCGGCGAGGGGCACATGCTGCGGAAGGCGGTGGGACGCCGGTTCCGGGACTTGGTCGGCTAGGGCAGGGAAAGGCATGAAGTCCTCGAGGGTGATGTTCTGGCGGATCGATTAAAGGGAGATGGGCACGCTGGAGACTTACGGACCGAGGATGGAATCGAGGGCGGCGCCCACGGCATGGAGGTGCCGGCTCATGGCGGCGCGGGCCTCCTCGGCGTCGCCCGCTTCGACGGCGGCAAGGATCTGCTGGTGTTCGCGATCCGACGCGTGCTGGCGGTCGGCCACCATGTTGAGGGTCTCCGACTGGTGGGCGAGCGCATCCCGGATATTGGAGACGACGTCCTCGAACACCTGGTTGTGGCTGGCGCGGGCGATCGCGACGTGGAAGCCGGAGTCGAGGGCGACCCAGGCTTCGGGATCGTCCTCGGCGGCCATGGCGGCCACGATGTCCCGCAGGGCTTCGAGCTCGTCGGGGGTGCGCCGTTCCGCGGCGAGTCCCGCCGCGGGTACTTCGATGTGCGGACGGGCTTCGGTGAGGTCCAGGGCGGAGTACCCGCCGAGCACCAGATCCTTGGCCACGTGGTTCGCCAGCACGAACGTGCCGCGGCCCGTCCTGGTCACGGTCAGTCCGAGGGCGTTGCAGGAACGCAGGGCCTCCCGGACCACTGACCGGCTCACGCCGTAGCGCTGTGCGAGCGCGGCCTCCGAGCTCAGCTTGTCGCCGACCTCCAGGACTCCGTTCTCGATGTCGTTGCGGAGCGCATTGAAGACGGCCTCGGCGGCACTGACGCGCGCCACGGTATAGCTGGTGGCGGCCGGCGGATCGGCGGGCTGCTGTCCGGCTGTCCGGCTGTCTGACAGGTTCACAGGAGAAATATGGCACACATCACACGGTCGCGTCAAAGTGGTCCCGGCCTACCTGCCGGGGCGGTCACCGCTCATGACGGAAATGTTGGGGCCAGCGCTCACGCCGCGTCCGAGGCCGCCCGGAAGCCGAACGGTTCCTTCGTCACCGTGCCGTCGATGACGCTTTCGTGATACCGGGCGACGCCTTCTTGCGGCTCCTGGTTGTCCCGATGGCATCGCCGGACAGGCGCTGCGCGAGCCAGACCGGGACGACGGACGCGATGATCAGGACGACGGCGACGACGTTGACCACGGGTGCCTGGTTGGGGCGGAAGAGGTTGTTGAGGATCCATACGGGCAGTGTCTGCTGGCCGGCCCCGATGGTGAAGGTCGTGACGATGATCTCGTCGAAGCTCAGCGCGAAGGCGAGGAGGCCGCCGGCAACCAGTGCCGAGCGGAGCTGGGGGAGCGTGACGAGCCGAAAGGTGGTGAAGATGCCGGCTCCGAGGTCCGAGGATGCTTCCTCGAAGCTGCTGTTCGTCCTGCGGAGCCTGGCGATCGCATTGTTGAACACGGTCACCATGCAGAAGGTGGCGTGGGCGATGATCACGGTCCAGAGGCTGAGGGACACCCCGAGCACCGTGGTGAACAGGTTGTTCAGGGCGATACCGGTGACGATGCCCGGGAGAGCGATCGGCAGGATGACGAGCAGATTGATGACGTCCTTGCCGAAGAAGTCGTGCCGCTGCAGCGCCAGGGCCAGGAGGGTCCCGAGGACCAGTGAGATAGCTGTGGAGATGAGGGCCACCCAGAGGGAGGTGGCGATGGCTTCCCGGACACCCTCGGACTGAAATGCCCGCGACCACCACTCCAGGGTGAAGCTGCGCGGTGGCCACCCGAAGCTCCGGTCGCCGTTGAACGAGTTGATGACCACCAGGAGCAGTGGCACGTAGATGAAGAGCAGGACCACCGCCGTGAGGGTGCCGAGGGTGATGCGGGCACTTCTGGACAGTTTCACTCCGGGCTCCTAGAGATTGTTCAGGGCGCCGGTGCGCCGCACGATGAGGAGGTAGGCCATGATGACGGCGATCGGGATCAGTGCGACGGCAGAGGCCAGCGGCAGGTTGTTGGCCGCGCCGACGTTCGCATAGACGACGGTCCCCAGCATCTGGGTCGTCCCGCCGACGATCTGCGCGGTGATGTAGTCGCCCAGGGTGAGGGCGAAGGTGAAGATGGTGCCGGCGATGATGGAGGGCACGAGGATCGGGAGGATGACCAGCCGGAGCGTCGCGAGAGGTTTCGCGCCGAGGTCGCTCGAGGCCTCGAGCAGGGAGTCCGGCACCCGTTCGAAGCCTGCATGGATCGGCAGGATCATGTAGGGCAGCCAGATGTAGGACAGTGCGATGACGACGGCGGCCTCACTGTAGCCCGGACTGCTGATGCCCAGCCATTCGAGCAGCCCGCCCTCGGCCAGGACGTTGCGCCAGGCGTAGGCCTTCACGAGGTAGCTCGCCCAGAGCGGCATCAGGATGGCGACGACGAGGACACCCCGCCAGCGCGGCGAGGCGACCTTCGCGATGAAGAAGGCGATGGGAAGCGCGAGCACCATGTCGACGACGGTCACGAGGACAGCGATCCTCAGTGTCCTCAGGGCGATCGTCTGGTAGACCGGATCGGTGGTGACCTGGATGAGGTTGTCCAGGGTCCACGTGGTGGACACCTTTCCGGTGAAGGTGTCCACCGTCCACAGCGCGGTGATGAGCAGGGCACTCAGCGCTGCGATGTAGACCAGGATGAGCCAGGCTGCCGGGGCGGTCAGGAGACCGGCGAGGCGCAGGCGCCCCCGCCGATACAGCAGTGCGGACAGTGCCTGCCGTGAAGGTCTCCCCGGGGCGGCGTCAGCTGGGCGTATGTCGACGGACATGTCCTGACTCTTCCTTTCCTATCGTCGTTCGAGGGTCAGCCCTTGATCTCGGTCCAGGCCTTGGTCCATTCGGAGTAGTCGGTGCACTCGACGTCCGTGCGGCCGTCGATGCATTCGGCGACCGGCGTGGTCCAGTACCAGATCTGGCTCGCGTAGTCCTCATCGCCGGAGTGGTAGGTCTCGCAGTGGGACGCATCCTGGGTCAGTTCACAGGCGGCGGGGGTAGCCGGTGATTCCCCGAAGTACTCGGCCACCTGCGCGTTGATCTCGGGGCTGGCGATGTGGTCGAGCCACTTGTAGGCGCAGTTCTTGTGCTCGGATTCGGCGCCGATCATCCAGGTGTCGGACCAGCCGGTCGCGCCCTCTTCGGGCAGCACCGTCTTCACATCAGCGCCGTCGGCCTGCGCGATGTTCGCCCCCACCTGCCACGTGGTGCCGATGACACTGCTGCCGCTGGCGAAGGACTGCACTTCCTTGACGACGTCGGACCAGTATTCGCCGACGTGCTCGCGCTGGGCCTTGAGGAGGTCGACGGCAGCGGCCAGCTGATCGGCGTCGAGCGCGTAGGGATTGGTGATGCCGAGGTCGGGGTTGTGGGCCATCAGGTAGACGGCCGCGTCCGCGATGTAGATGGGGGAGTCGTAGGCGGTGACTTTCCCGGAGTTCTGTTCGGCGTCCTCGAAAACACTGCGCCACGAGGTGGGGGCCGGTGTCACCTGATCTGCCCGGTACATCAGCACGTTCGCTCCCCAGCCGTGGGGGACGCCGTAATTGACGCCGTCGACGGTGTTCCAGAGCTGGTCCTTCAGGAAGGGGTAGATTCCCTCGTAGCTCTCGATCAGGTCGACGTTCACGGGTTCCACGTCGCCGCCGGCGATGAGCCGCAGCGACGCGTCGCCCGAGGCGGAGACGACGTCGTACTGGCCGCTGCGCATGAGCGTCACCGCTTCGTCCGAGGTGCCGAAGGGCTTGAAGTCCACCATGCAGCCCGTCTCCTCTTCGAACGAGGACACCCAGTCGACGTCCGGGTCGTTGGTGCCGTCCTCGACGTAGCCGGGCCACGCCAGGACCGAGAGACTGCCTTCTCCTTCGCCGACCTCGGCCTGCGCCGTCAGTTCGGGGGCGGATCCCTGCCCCTCCGTGGAACCGTTGCTGGTGCCGCAGGCGGTGAGGGCGAGCAGGGCCGCCGTCGTTAGGCAGAGAAGGGGTAGGGATGACTGGGTGCGTGCCATGGAGGTGCCTTTCAGGATTTGGGAGGAGGGGTATGTCAGGATGCCGGCGGAAGCCAGACGACGTCCTGCCGGTTCCAGGACAGGACTGCCGGCTGGCCGACGGCGAATTCTCCGCCTCTGCCGGCGGTCACGGGGATGAGCGCGACGGCGGTCGTCCCGTCGGGGAGCGTGCCCCGGACCTGCGTGGCGTGGCCCAGGTAGACCAGGGCGGTGACCGTCAGTGCGATACCCGTGCCGGGCCCCTCCGGGGGGAGGGGGCGTAGCTGGATGCGCTCGGGACGCACGGAGAACCGGTCGTCCCGGCCGTAGAGGGATCGGCCCAGGGTGCCGGGGAAGATGTTGGACGTCCCGACGAAGTTGGCCACGAATGGTCCATTGGGCCGTTCGTAGATCTCCTCGGGAGTACCGACCTGCTCGATCCGGCCCTTGTTGAACACACCGATGCGGTCGCTCATGGTGAGCGCTTCCTCCTGGTCGTGGGTGACGAAGATGAAGGTGATGCCGAGCTCCTGTTGCAGCTCCTTCAGCTCGACCTGCATCTGCTGGCGCAGCTTGAGGTCGAGTGCGCCCAGCGGTTCATCCAGCAGGAGCACTTTCGGCCGCACGACCAGCGCCCGGGCCAGGGCGACCCGCTGCCGCTGGCCGCCCGACAACTGGGACGGCCGCCGGTCGAGGAAGCTCCCGAGCTGGACCTGCTCCAGCGCCTCGGCCGCCCGCTGCCTGCGGACCGCCTTAGCGACGCCCCGGACCCTCAGTCCGTACGCCACGTTCTCGATCAGACTCATGTGCGGGAAGAGGGCATAGTCCTGGAAGACCGTGTTCACGTCCCGCTCGAACGGGGCCCGCGCGGACACGTCCTTCCCGTCGAGTTCGATGACCCCCGCGGTCGGCAGTTCGAAACCGGCGATCAGCCGGAGGACCGTCGTCTTTCCCGATCCCGAGGGGCCGAGCATGGAGAAGAACTCCCCGGACCTGATCTCGAGGTCGACGGAGTCCACGGCGGTCGTCTCGCCGAACCGCTTGGAAAGGCCCACGAGCCGGATGGCCGGCCCTGCAGGCGCGGTCTTCCTCCGCGAGGTCTGTGGCATGGCTGCCGAGGTCATCCGAGGCCCTTTCTCTGCTGCCGATGGCGCTGCTTCCGTGTGAAGCCCGTCACAACCAGGGCGTCCGAGAAAGACTATAACTTCATATCTATTATGTATATACGGCCGCGTTAACTTCTCGTTACAGTGAGAGCATGGACCATGAGCGGGCGTCGTCGAGGGGCTTGTCGGCCGTCTTCGCACCCATCAGGACCGGAGGTCTGGCGGAAGAGGTCACCCGACGGATCGAGCAGGCGCTCGAAACAGGCCTCCTCAGGGGCGGCCAGCGGTTGCCGCGGGAAGTCGAGCTCGCAGCGGCACTCGGAGTCTCTCCCGTCACCGCGCGGGAGGCGCTGTCCATCCTCCGCGAGCGCGGACTGATCACGACGGTCCGCGGCCGCAACGGGGGCAGCTTCATCATCGATGGCTACCTGCCCTCCACGGACCTGGCACTCCAGAACCTGCAGGCGACGACCCGGCTGCAGATCAATGACCTGGGGTTGCACTACGAGGCTATCGCCTCGGCCTGCGCGGGCATCGCGGCGCGTCGCGCCGATGCATCCGACCTGCACCGCCTGCACCAATACCTGCGCCCGCACGAGGACACGCTGCTGTCATGGCGTCTGGTCGATTCGGAGTTCATGCTGGAGGTCGGTGCCATCGCCCGTTCGGCCCGCCTCGGCCGGGAGTTGGTCCGCATGCAGGCGGACCTCGGGACGCTCACGGTCCTGCCCTACACCGACGACGCCTTCCGGGAGTCCTCGGTCGAGCACAGGAACGAGGTGGCAGGAGCCATCGGCGACGGGGATGTCCTCGCTGCCCAGAACGCGACCAGGGACCTCATCCATACGATGGTTTCCTGGCTACTCAGGCGGAGGGCACGGGAGCTTCCGGTGACGAAAGGGTGAGCATGGACGTGACGACGGAGCTGTCGCCGGCGCTGACGCGGATCCGCGCCCAGATCGGTGGCGTACAGTCCGGTCTGGCCGGCTGGGCCGTCGAGTTGGGGCACCACCTGGCCGGCGTCCGAGGGAAGGTTCACGGATCAGCCATCGATGCCCTCGCACTCCCCGCTGTCGAAGCGCTGCTGGGTGACGCCGACCGCTACATCACGGGGGCAGGATTCATCGCGGGCTCCGGCCTTGTGGCAGCCGATCGGAGCTACATCGCCTGGTGGCAGGGCCCGGATCTCGAACGGGTCGATGCCCTTGCCAACTTCAGCACGAGCTCCATGGACCGTTACCTCAAGGCGGAGTGGTTCCGTGTTCCCTTCGAGACCGGGAAACCCCATGCCACGGGCCCCTACATCGATTTCCTGTGCACGGACGAGTACGTCATGACCTTCACGCACCCCGTCGTCCTTCAGCCAGGCGGACCCGTTGCAGGAATCGTCGGGGCGGATATCTCCGTGCAGTCCCTTGAAAGGATGCTGCTGGGATCGCTGACCGCCCTCGGACCTGCGGCGACGCTCGTCAACAAGGGCGGACGCGTGATCGTGTCGGCCGCGGATGCCCTCGAACCCGGAGACCTCGTCGCCGAGGGCGTTTTCACCACCTCACTCGATATCGGCGACCATCTCGTCCTGCTGCTGGACACCGTCACCTGACAGCCGTCGCGACCGCACAGCCGCTCCTCGGAAGACGGCATCGGGGGGACCCCGATCCGATTTCGGCTGCCGAGGGCGCTGGCCTGGACAGCCGCCGGCGGCATGGCCAGGATCTGTCCATGGCGCTTCCACCCCGCGAGACCGTCGTCCGGTTCATGCGCGCGTTCCATCAGCAGGAGCGGGACGTCGCCCAGTCGCTGATGGCCGACGACTTCGTCTTCACCAGTCCCCAGGATGACCACATCGACAAGCGCGCCTGGCTGGAGCGGTGCTTCCCGTCCGCGGACCACTTCGACGGGCCGGCACGGACCCTGCAGATCATCGACGTCGATGGCATCGTCCTGCACCGGTACGAGTACGACGTCGCCGGCCGGACCTACCGCAACATGGAGGCGATCCGGGTACGGGACGGCATGGTGTGCGAGGTCGAGGTGTACTTCGGGGGAGCCGTCTAGCCCCTGCCCGCGGGGTCGGGCTGGTCCGGGTCATCGAGGCGAGCCAACAGCAGGGCCTCGGCCACGATCGCGTTCTCGAAGTCGCCCAGGTGGATGGACTCGTTCGCCCCGTGCGCCCGGGAGTCGGGGTCTTCCGCGCTTCCACGTGCCGCCGGACAGCGTCCAGGGCAGCGGCGGTGTCGCTGGAAGGGGCCAGGCTCAGGCTGAACCTGGCCCTCGCTGCCGGCCGCAGGGTGTCCGAGGACAGCGCCACGGATGGCGCATGCACCCCGATGATGGTCAGGGCCGGCTTCGTCCACAGCCGCGAGGTGATGCTGCCGGAACCGGCGAGGGGGACACCGGGCCGCACGCCGGAGTCTGCCCGGAACTCGGCCTCGGACAGGGGCGGCCCCGGTCCTTCCGTCGCAATCAGCCCCGGAACGGCGACGCTGCCGTCGTCGTGGTGGAGCGCGGCAAGAAGCCGGGACAGGGCGGCGATCGCGTCCACCAGGGGCCGCCGTACGTTTCCGAGTGCAGGGCGTGGTCCAGCACGCGGACCTCGATGGTGCCCAGGACCAGACCGCGAAGGCTGGTGGTGAGGGTCGGGACGCCCACGCGCCAGTTCCCCGAGTCGGCGACCACCAGCACGTCGGCCCGGAGGTCGCCGCCGACCCGCTGCAGCAGCAGGGGGAGGCTGGGCGAACCGGCTTCCTCCTCGCCGTCGATGAGGATGGTCACCCGACGCCGAATCCGTTCCCGAGGACCCGCAGCACCGTCCGGACGGCGGCACAATGCAGGAGGACCCCGCCTTGTTGTCCGTTGCGCCTCTGCCCCAGAGGTGCCCGCCCCTGGCGACCGCTTCGAAAGGCGGGCTCTCCCACAGGTCCAGGTCGCCGGCGGGCTGGACGTCGTAATGGGCGTAGAGCAGAATGGTCGGCTCGCCGGGCCGCGCCGGACGCCGTGCCACCACCGCCGGCGCTCCCGGGGTGCCGTCCGGCCGCGGCGCCTGGTGGATCTCCACATCCGGGATCCCGGCGTCCCGGATCAGGCCGGCCACCTCTCGCGCGGCCCGGTGCAGTTCGGACGGGCCGAACGATTCCCACGCCGTCGCGGGGATGCCCACCAGGGAGGACAGTTCGTCGACGACGGCGGGAAAGTCGGCCCTGACCGCGTAGCGCAGCTGGGGCAGCATCGAATCCGGGGCCGGTGACACGCCGTCAGCCCACGCCGTGATGCTGGAGCCACACCTCCAGCAGGGCGAACTGCCACAGGACGTTGCTGTTGACCGGGGTCCGCCGGGAGTTGGGGTCCACCAGCAGATCCTCGACGACGTCCGGGGCGAAGAGACCCCGCTGTTTGGCCTCGGGTGCGTGCAGGGCGTCGCGGACCATGGAGATGAACGGCTCCTCCAGGTGCCGGAGGGCCGGGACGGGGAAGTACCCCTTGGGCCGGTCGATCACGGCAGCGGGCAACAGCTGCCTGCCCAGGTCCTTGAGGATGCCCTTGCCGCCCTGTGACGCCTTCAGTTCGGGTGGGCAGGCCGCGGCGAGCTGCACCAGTTCGTGATCCAGGAACGGGACGCGCGCCTCGATGCCCCACGCCATGGACATGTTGTCCAGCCGCTTGACCGGATCGTCCACCATGAGCAGGTGCGTATCCAGCCGGAGTGCAGCGTCCAGCGCGGTGTCTGCGCCGGGAGCAGCCAGGGAGGCGGCCAGCACCTCCCTGCTCACATCCGCCTCCACCCTCCATTCCGGCTCGAGGATGCCGGTCAGCTCCTCGTGGCTGGAGTCGACGAACGAGGCGGAGAACGTCGCGAGGGCGTCCCGGCGTGGAACGCGGGCCAGCGGCTGGTGGTATGCGTAGCCGGCAAACACCTCGTCGGCGCCCTGCCCGCACTGCACCACCTTCAGGTGCCGGGACACCGTTGCGGACAGGAGATGGAATGCAGTGACGTCGTGGCTGGCCATCGGTTCCGACATCGCGCCCACGGCGGCATCGATGGAGGGCCCGAATTCCGCGGTGCTGACATGCAGTCGTTCGTGACGGGTGCCGAAGGTGTCGGCGATCAGGTCCGAGTAGGCGAACTCGTTGCCGGCGTCCCCGCCGGCGCCGTCGAACCCGATGCTGAACGTGGACAGCCCGTGCTGGCCTTCCTCCGCCAGCAGTGCTACCAGCAGGCTGGAATCCAGTCCTCCGGACAGGAGGACCCCGACCGGCACGTCGGCGACCATGCGCCGTCGTACCGCGGTCTGCAAGGCGTCGCGGAGTGCATCCTGCCAGTCCTTGCCCGACCAGTCCGAGTATTCGGCCTGGCGCGTGTAGGACGGGCACCAGTACTCGCGGTCCTGCCACGTCCCGTCCGGACGGATGGTCCTGATGGTGGCTGCGGGAAGCTTCTGGATGCCGCGGAGGATGGTCCGTGGAGCGGGAATGATGGAGTGCCAGCTGAGGTAGTGGTGCAGGGCGACCTCATCGAGTCCGGTATCCACGCCACCCGATGCCACCAGCGCGGGCAGGGTGGATGCGAAACGCAGCTTTCCCTGCAGCGAGGAGAAGTACAGCGGCTTGATCCCGAGCCGGTCCCGGACCAGGAGGACCTCTTCGCGCCGGGGGTCGTACAGGGCGATCGCGAACATCCCGATCAGGTGGTGGACGAACCCGTCGCCCCATCTCCGGTAGGCCTTGAGGATCACCTCGGTGTCGCTGGTGGACCGGAAGATGAACTCGGGCTCGAGCTCGGCCCGCAGCTCCCTGTAGTTGTAGATGCACCCGTTGAAGACGATGACCACATCGTCGTCGTCCAGCATGGGCTGCGCCCCACCGGGCGAGAGGTCGATGATGCTGAGCCGCCGATGCCCCAGCGCCACCCACCCCTCGGTCCAGATGCCCTGCCCATCCGGTCCCCTTGAGGCCATGGCTTCCATCATCTTCAGGACCGGCTCCCGGGAAGCAGTTCCCCTGAAAGCGATCTCGCCCGCTATTCCGCACATGGCATCTGCCTCGTTTCCTTGCTCTACCGTTCGAGCGCCTTATCGATCATGGACCTGCCGTCCTGCACCATCTGTCGGCGCCAGCCGTCCATCGCCGCGTACAGCATCACATTGGCGCTGGTCGTGGACAGGACGTCGGCGCACTGATTGAGCCCGATGGGGTCCACGAGGCCGCCCTGCAGATGGAACACCGAACCCTGCTCGAAGCCCAGACCCATCTTGTGCACGCTGACCACGCAGATATCCGCCCCCGCCGACAGCGCCCAGGTGGGAGTCTCAGGATGGAACGGCAGCTGTGCACACCATGCCTCGTCGACGATCAACGGCTTTCCCCGGCGTTGGACGGCTTCCGGTCATCCAGCCCCGAAGCGGCGACGACGTCGGACCTGAAGCTCTGTTCCCCCAGGACCTTCAGGACGCGCGGATCCACGCCTCGGCCCTGACGGTGCGCCGGCGGGGTGAAGCCGTATCTCCCGAGCTTCTGGTGTTCGGCCAGGGCGTCCAGCACCGGCGTCTCGTTCTGGTCCACGTGATCTCCCTTGATCGTCGGTTACATGTTCCGGGCCGTGGGAAGCAGCGGAGGCGTGAGGTCCCGGAACGGTGTCACCGGCAGGTTGGTGATCCGGACCGCGTCGGCGATGACCTCACGAAGGCTGCCCGTCTGCTCATAGATCCTCCGCTGTCGGACCGCGCCGGTGCCCCGGGCCAGGACCTGGAACAGCAGGAACTCGACGGTGCCGAGTTCACCCTGGTCCTTCAGCACGGGCCGGATGGAGTCCAACAGTCCCATCACCACGTCGAAGGCAGCCCGCGGTCTCCCCGTCAGCGGATCCATCAGTTCGCCGTCCAGCCCGTAGCGCCCGGCCTGCCACGAGGCGAGCCGGAGCTGCTGCGCCGAGGCAGGTACAGGCTTCCCGCCGTTCCGCCATTGCCTGGCCGCCGTCTCCACCAGACCGCGCACCAGCGCGGCGAGGAGGACTGCGTCGTCGGCGAACAGGCAGACGTCCGCGACCCGGACCTCGATGGTGGGGTGCCGGTGGCTCAACCGGGCGTCGAAGTAGATCTGCCCCTTGTCGAGGGGAACGCCGGAGCCCAGAATCTCGCGCACCTGAGCGTGGTACGCCTTTGCCGACCCGAAGACCTCGCATGGCCCGGCCGTGGGCCAGCGGTTCCAGGCCTGCGAACGGTAGCTGGCGTAGCTCGAGTCCGCGGCGTTCCAGTACGGCGAATTGGTGGTGATGGCCAGAAGGACCGGGAGCCAGACCCGGATGCGGTCCAGGACGGCCACGCCTTCCTCGTCCGACTCGACTTCCACGTGCACATGGCAGCCGCACGTCAGCTGCTCCACCGCGGTCAGGCCGAACCGCTGCACCATCTGCTCGTACCGCAGGCCCGGAGTGGTGGTGGTGTGCACGGGCAGTGGCGAGGTCGCGAGCGCGACCGACCGTGCTCCGCAGGACCTGGCCGCAGTGTCCGCGCTCCTTCTCCGATCCGTGATGTCGGCGGCGAGGTCGCGGAGGCTGGTATGGGGGAGAGTGCAGGTCTCGATCTGTTCCTGCTTCATCTCGCTGCTGAGGCCAGCGTCCTTGTCCAGGACATCGAGCACACGGCCCAACGCCACTGCACGCCCCTGGGTCCCGTCGACGATCAGGAACTCTTCTTCGACTCCGAGCCTGCGGGTCATCGCGCACCGCCAGGAAAAAGCAGTCCAATATCCAGCAGCGAACGACCTGCGGGTGAGCACCCGTCTTCGACACGATGGATCATCTTGCTCCTCGGCTAGGGCTCCCTCGACCTCGACTCCTCAAATCCTAAGCCCCCTTAGACACCGTCGAGGAGAGAATTTCCCCCGCGAGCAGCGCTCGATGCATTTGTGCACGATTTGCAGTTGCGCAAGAATAGGAGCATGAGTGACAGTTGCGCGCCCTCGCTGCGGGAGCGCCAGAAGGCAGAAACGTGGCTGGCCCTTCACCACGCCGCGGTTGCGTCGGTCCTGGAGCGGGGGCTGGAAGCCTCCACGATCGAGTCCATCACCGATCGGGCGGGCGTCTCACAGCGCACGTTCTTCAATTACTTCCCGTCCAAGGAGGATGCCGTGCTGGGCCTGCGGGCCCCCGTGCTGGATCCGGCCCTGCTGGAGGGTTTCTCCTTCGCGCAGGACGTGCTGGGCCAGGTCTCGCGCCTCCTCCTGGCGGTTGCCGGCAGTTCGCACAAGGGGGTGGATCAGGTCCGGCGCCGTGAGCTGACCCGTCAGTATCCGCATCTCATCCACCGGCTGATCGAGCGCATGAACGAGGCCGAGAATCTGGTGCGCGGCGCTCTGGCCGGTCTGCTGGCCGACAATCCGCAGTGGTCCGCGGGGATGGGGGAGATCGACGTGGACGACGTTGCCCGGATCACCGTCATGACCGCCGCCATTCCCCTGCGCTTCACGATCGCGTCCGGCGCCTACAGTCCCGCAGCCGGCCTGGCGCCCGAGGATCTCGCGCCCGCTCTCGCCCTCTTCCATTCCGTCCAAAGGAAACTTCTATGACACCTCCAGCCGTTCCCGTCGCGGCGCCGGCCGAAGGAAAACAGCACATGGTGCTGCTCTTCATCGGACTGATGCTCTCGATGCTCCTGGCAGCACTCAACCAGACCGTGCTGAGCACGGCGTTGCCCACGATCGTGGGCGAACTCCACGGTGTGAACGAGATGCTGTGGGTCATCACCGCGTTCATCCTCGCCTCGACCGTGACCATGCCCATCTACGGCAAGCTCGGGGACCTGATGGGGCGCAAGGCCCTGCTGATGGCCGCCATCGTGCTGTTCATGATCGGTTCGGTCGTCGGCGCGCTGGCGAACGACATGGCCGCGCTCATCACCGCCCGCGTCATCCAGGGCCTCGGCGGCGGCGGTCTGATGATCCTGTCGCAGGCGGTCATCGCCGACGTCGTTCCGGCACGGGAACGCGGCAAGTACATGGGGATGATGGGCGGCGTCTTCGCCATCGCCTCGGTCGCCGGCCCCTTGCTGGGCGGCTGGTTCACCGAGGGACCCGGCTGGCGCTGGGTGTTCTGGATCAACATCCCTCTGGGCCTGCTGGCACTGGCCGGCGCCGTCTTCTTCCTCAAGCTGCCTCGACACTCAGGCAGGCCCCGCCTGGACCTGGGCGGCATGGTGCTGCTGGCGATCACGACGACCTGCCTGGTGCTCTTCGCCACCTGGGGCGGCAGCAAATACGAGTGGAGCGACCCGATCATCCTCGGGCTCATCGCCGGCACCGTCCTGGGTGCCGTCGCGTTCGTCCTCGTGGAGCGACGGACGGCCGAGCCGATCATCCCGCTGCACCTGTTCAAGGACCTCAACTTCAACCTCGCCACGATTGCCGGCCTGTTCATCGGTGTGGCCATGTTCGGGGCGATCGGCTACCTGCCGACGTACCTCCAGATGGCTTTCAGCGTCAACGCGACCAAGTCCGGCCTGCTCATGATCCCGATGATGGGCGCGCTCCTGGTGGCCTCGGTGGTCTCCGGCCAGCTGGTGAGCCGTACCGGCCGCTACAAGTGGATGCCCATTGCCGGCGGTGTGCTGGTCGCCGTCGCCCTGGTGCTGCTCTCCACCCTGAAGCCAGGGTCGCCGCTATGGGAGATCTGCGCCTATCTGGCCGTCATGGGCCTCGGGCTGGGCCTGAGCATGCAGATCATGGTGCTGATCGTGCAGAACTCGTTCCCGCTCCGCGAGGTGGGTACCGCCACCGCCTCGAACAACTTCTTCCGCCAGATCGGCGCCACGCTGGGCTCGGCAGTCGTCGGAAGCCTCTTCGCCCACCGGCTGGCCGACCTGCTGGTTGAAAGGCTGCCCGCCGCAGCAACCGGGGGCGGGGCACCGGGAGGATCTAATTCGCTCACCCCGGCGCTGGTCGGCCAACTGCCGGCACCGATTCGGGAGGCCGTCATCTCCTCCTACAACGATGCACTGACCCCGATCTTCGTCTGGATGGTTCCGCTGGCGCTGATCGCCGCCGTGCTGATGTGCTTCGTCAGGGAAAAGCCGCTCGCTACCGCCGTCGAACACGACGTCCTGTCCGAATCGATCTCGGAGGGCAGCATCCTGATTACTGCGGACGACGACTCGCCCGTCCCGGCCACCCGGTCAGCGCGCTAGCCAGGCTGAGCGGGGCGTTCAGCGACCGTCGGCGGCCCTCCCGCCATGCGGGGCGATCAGCTTGTCCGTCGCAAGAGCGGCGACTAACGCATCCCCTGTTGCCTAAACGAACGGCAGCAGGTGTTATAGGGGTGGCGGCGCATCACGCGGGGGCCCTCGGCCACCTGTTCCGACAGGCTGGCCGTGCTTCAGAACACAGGAGGCACACGTGGCAGGACGATTTGAGATCTATCACGATGACGGGGAGAAATTCCGGTTCCGGCTCACGGGAGACGATGGGGCCACCTTGGTGACGAGTGAGCCCTATGACGACAAAGACACCACGGTGGCGGGCATCAATGGGATCCGGGATTGTGCCGCTTCAGCACTGATCGCTGACCTGACACTGGGAGAGCGGACCTGAGCCCGTCCAGGGGGCAGCGCACGCCAGTAGGAGTCTGACCGGCAACATCTTGGGAAAAGCGCGGGCAAGCGCCGGGCCCCAGGCTGCCGGGCTCCTTCAGAAGGAGCCCGGCAGCAACCAGTACGTGGCCGCCGCAGGTGACCTGCGAGTTAGAGCGACCCGCCTGTCGTGCGGTTCTTGTCGATCACGGACGCATCGGTCTCGTCGACGGGGCGGAGGCTTTCCGTGGTGCTCGGGGAGAGACTCTCGTCCGGGCCGGTGTAGACCTCAGGGGCGCCACCATCGACGGGGGTGATGGTGACATCTGCTGCCTCCTCCGTGTTTTCGGAGCTCTTCTTGCTCGCGGCAACGCCGGCAACGGCTGCTGCAGCAGCCAGACCGACACCTGCGGCGACCTTGCCGGACACTCCGGCCTTACCGCTGTCCCCACGTGACGCCGCAGCAGCTTCCACGCCGGGCTGACCGACAGTGGAACCGGCTCCTACGGACCCACGCCAGGCGCCCGTCGCATAGCCCTCGTCCTCGATGAACGCCTTGAACCGCTCCAGGTCGGCCTCGGCCTGGTTCTCCACGACATTGAGCTTGTCGCCGATCTTCTCGACCAGGCCCTCCGGCTCGTACTCGAGCACGAGGTTGATCTGCGTCTGCCCGCCCCCGAGGTCCTCGAACGACACCGAACCAGCGTTCGTGGCACCCTCGGTCGCGGCCCATGACACCTTCCTGTCCGGCACCTGCTCCAGGATCCGGGCCTCCCACTGGCGACGAACGCCGCCGATCTCCGCCACCCAGGTCTGGCGCTCGTCGTCGAGCTGCGTGATCGATTTGACCCCGCCCATGAAGTGGGGGAACTCCTCGAACTGGGTCCACTGGTTGTAGGCCACACTCACCGGCACGTTGACGAGAATTCTCTTTTCAACCTTCGTGCTCATAGCGACTCCTTCGGTTGTTTCGTGGATCGACAATCAGGAATGAAGCATCATCCCGATTCATCAGCATGCTTAGCATAACGTCCCGAATCGATTGTTGGCGAGGCCCGGCGGAGGAGCGCGGCGCACTGCACCTGGACCGCCAGTGACCAGGGCGGGCAGAACCGCCCGTCGTCAGGTGGTGAAGAACTCGATGAGTTCCGGTGAAACCGCCTTCTCGGAGACCTGGTGGGTCTGGCCGTCGAGGATGCGGTGCTGGGCCCCCGGTATGGCCTCCGCGATCGTCCGCTGCGCTGCGGCCATGACGGAAGCCGCCTTTCCGCCGACCATGACCCGCGTGGGCACCGGGATCATGGCCAACCGCTCGAGAGGCGCAGCGAAGTTGTTCGAGACCCTCACCTCGTACGGCAGCGTGTTGGCGGCTGCCGTCTGGTGTTTCCAGACTCCGGGAATGAAGTGCAGCATCAGCGGAACGAAGGCCGGCAGGCCGATCATCTTGACCAGGAAGTAGGAAACCATCGCTCCGCGCCTGTTGTCGGTGAGCATCCGGTCGAGGCGGGCCCCGTGATCCACGGGAACCCCATCGACCGTGCCGATGCCTGTGTAGGGTGCTTCGAAAATCGCCAGCTTACGGATAGGGATGCCTGAGGCTGCGGTCTCGAGTGCCAGCGCAGCCCCGGAGGAGATGGCGTAGACGTACGGGTTTCCTCCCGCCGCGGTCATGACTGCGGCGAGGTCCTCTATCTCCCGCTGGACCGCGTAGGGTTTCGTGTCGCCGCTCCCGCCGCGGCCGCGACGGTCGTAGAAGAACACGGTGAACGACGAGGCCAGTTCTTCGGCAAGCTTGCGCGCGGGTCCGAAGGAGCGGCCGCAGAAAGCTCCGTCCACCAGGACGACGCTCGGTCCGGTTCCGGTTCTCTCGTACGAGATCGACGTTCCATCCGCCGACGAAACGTCTCCAACGGTCGTGATGTCGGTGTTCTGCCTCATGACGAGGGCCTTTCGATGAGAAGTCCCGGTAGGTGCAGGGCTTGGTGCTAGGTGAGCCAGTCGCTGCGGTTCCGGATCTCCTGCACGGCCCACCCGTTGCCGTCCGGATCCGAGAAGTAGATGAAAGCGGACGCGTCCCCGTCCCCCATCCTGGTGACGGGTGCGACGTCGACTCCGCGCTCCAGCAACTCCGAACGGGCTGCTTCGACATCCCGCACCACGAGTTGAAGGCCGGAAATGGGCGCGCTTCCATCAGAGCCCATTCCCTGCAGAACCACCACGGAGCAGGATGATCCCCTGGGTGTGAGTTGGACGATCCGGACCCCAGGCGCCGGGGACACATCATGATCCAGCACGAAACCGACCTGGTCCCGGTAGAACGTGATCGAGCGGTCGATGTCCCTGCTGGGCAGGACAATCACTTCGAGTTTCCATTCCAGGGAGGTCTCCGACATACCGGAACCCTACAGGCACCATCACCCTTTCAACCCGGGACCGGGGAGAAATCCGCCCTCCCGAGCTGCCGACCGGAATCCACCGGATTCAGCGCGATCGGGAGGAATCATCGGGTCGGCTTCACTGGCGGGATGTCCCGGTGTCGTACCAGCGGATCTGGCTGGTCGCGTGGTGGGCCCGTACCAGGGTCTGATGCAGCTCGGCGGCCTGGCGTGCGGCTGTCTGCAGCTCGAAGGCCGCCTCGAGGACACCTTCGACGCTCTGTTTGTCCTCGACGTGATGGGTGCCCGCCTGAAGCTGTTGATGCCACCGCCCCAACTGGTCCAGCACGTGCGCGATCCTCTCCTGGACGTGCACCAGTTCCCCCAAGGCGTCCGGCCCCTCCGAGGGGACGGAGAACACAGTGCCGGAAGAAGCAAGCTCACGGGCAGCTACGTGGAGCGCCAGTGCACGTTCATACGTGCCGGGCTTCCTGTCCATTCGAACCCTCCCTGAAAGTGCTGGCCTAATCCTGGCTATGACCTTACTGTCGACCTCAAGGGGCGCCGTCCGCGCCCGTAGGCGGTAGGACATGCTGGTCTTCAAGGTCCATGTTGAAGCGGCTGAGGACGGGTTCGTCGTGACCTGTCCCGATGTCCCTGCGCTCCACCACCGGATTTCCTCGCTCTGGGATGCGTGCGACGTGCGGACCGTCCTCGCCGCGCTCAACGGGGTTCCCGACGACCTCGTGTGGCTGCAGATCAGGGCCCAGATCGGAGCAGTCACCGTCGTCTCCGACGTCCATCCCCTGCACTGGGTCGCCTTCCACTCCGTTGCGCGACCGGCGCATCCCTCCTTCGATCGCGGGACCATCGTCTTCGACCATGCCCTGACCGCCCTGCGGCACGAGGCCGACCAGGCCGATCGGGAAGGCCGTGCACACGCCAGGGTCAAGGTGATCGCATCGTTCCTGGACGGCACGAAGGTCCAGGTGCCCCGGGCAGGGGGCTACCCCCTCTCCGACGTCATGGACGGCACCCGTGCGACGCGGGACCTCAGCGGATGGCTCAGGTCCCAGCTGACCGGTCATGTCCTACCGGTATCGGAGTGGCATTCTCCTGTGATCGGCCTGCAGGTCGGTGTCTTCGCTCCTGAAGCCGCCGACGTCCGGCGCTACCGCTGAACCGCGAACACTGCAGCGGACCCTCTCGCCGGGCTGCCGGCGTTCCCTCCGCAAGGGTTCTTCCGCTCACGCGGCGGACGGGCGGCGCGACGGAAACGCGATGCGGTCCAGGTCCGACGCCGCGATGACGTCCGCGGAACCTGCTGCGACCTGCGCCTGCTCCGCCAGCACCGCGACGTCGTCGTACCGCGACGAGAAGTGGGTCAGCACGAGTGTGCCCGCCCCGCCGTCGCCCGCGAGGGCACCCGCCTGGCCTGCGGTGAGGTGGAGGTACTGGTCGGCGAGGGCGGCATCCTCGTCCCTGAAAGTGCTCTCCGTGACCAGGAGATCCGCGCCCTCGGCGAGCGCCACAGCGCCGTCACACACTGCCGTGTCCATGACGAAGGCGAAGCGGCGCCCCGGGCGATGCACGCTCACGTCCTCCAGCCGCACGTCGCCCAGGCTGCCCTCGCGCTGGAGGCGTCCTACCTCCGGGCCGGCGATGCCGAGGGCCGTGAGACGCTCGGGCAGGAACGTCCGTCCGTCGGGCTCGGTCACCCGGTAGCCGTAGGCCTCGATGCGGTGCCGCAGCGGCTCCACGTCGATCCCGGGGGCGATCGGTCCCGCCTCGCCGTGGGGATGGAGCTGCAGATCGAGCCCCGGCGTCGCGAGGGAGGCGAGCGCTCGCACCACGTCCTCGCCGGACGCGGGGTAGTGGAGGTGGACGGGGGAGGCGACGCCGTCGAGCACCATCCGGGACAGCACACCGGGCAGGCCGAAGCAGTGGTCGCCGTGGACGTGGGTCAGGCAGATCCTGGTGATGCGGCTCGCCGCGACGCCGGCGAGGGTCATCTGGCGCTGGGTGCCCTCGCCGGGATCGAACAGGATGCCCTCGCGCTCCCACCGCAGGAAGTAGCCGTTGTGGTTCCGGGTCCGGGTGGGCACCTGGGACGCCGTACCGAGGATGACGAGCTCACGCATGACCCCAGTTTTGCACCGCAGTCCTGTACCGCGGGCCATCGGCGGACGGTCTCGGCGGCGGTGGACCGGGGGACGGCAGGGCGAAAGAATGGGGTGGATGGCGCGGGCGGATTCCGCGACGCCGGACAGGAGCACCATGAGCGACCCGGCCGACTTCATCGACGAGTCCCTCCAGTACGAGAGCTCGGAGGAGCGCGCGGAGGACTACGAGCGGCGCCTGGGAAGGGGCCTCGAGTACTACGGTGCGTCGGTGGGCGCCGTGCGCGGCACCATCCGCAACGCGGAACGCCGGTACCCGGACCTCGGGCACGACGACGTCACCGCCCTCGCCTCCGAGCTGTGGTCCCGTCCGGTCTTCGAGCGCCGCCTGGCGGCCGTGGTGCTGCTGCAGTCATCGGTGCGCCTCCTGCGCCACTCCGACCTGACCCGCGTCGAAGGTTTCCTCCGGTCCGCGCACGTCGAGGACCTCGTAGACCCGCTCGCCGTCGACGTCGTCGGGCCCCTGCTTCTCCGCCTCACCGGACAGGACGGCGTCCGCGCCCGCGTGGTCCTGGACCGGTGGGCGACGGCGGACGACGTGTGGCTGCGCCGCGCCGCCGTCCTGGCGCACCTGCCCGCCTTCCGGGCCGGGGCCGGGGACGACGCATCCTTCCGGCGCACGATCCGGCTGATCTCGGGTGCGCAGCAGGGCCGGACGACGGCCGTCGAGGACGCGGTGGCCCTGGTGCGGGCGAGCGGTGCCGGCTAGCGGCTCCCGCAGGACCCGCTAGCGCACGTCGATGGTGCGGATGAGCTTGCCGCGCAGGGCGGGCACGAGGTGGTGGATTCCCATCATGCCCATCCCGTACCGCCGCACGCGCCGCATCGACGTCGCCACCTTAAGCTGCGGGTCGATCCGCACCGCGTCGTAGCCGAGGCGATGGGAGACCCGGACGGAGAAGTCGATGTCCTCGTCGCGCCGATCGATCGACGTCCGCTCGAATCCGCCCGTCGAGACGTAGGCGGACGCGCGGACCGCCATGTTGTGGCCGGCGACGAAACGCAGGTAGGCGGCGTCCAGGTGGGCGACCGCCATCAGGATCCTCAGGAACCTGAGGGCCCCGGACATGAGCAGATCATCGCTCCAGCGGTAATACCGGTCGCGCAGGGGGAGGCTGGTGCCGCCCAGCAGCTGCACGGTGGCGTCCCGGGAGAACGTCGCGCGGATCCGGGCGGCCCAGTCCTCCGCTGGCTCGCTGTCCCCGTCGGTCCGGGCCACCACGGTGAAGCCGTCGGCGATCGCGGTCCGGAAGCCCGTGTCACAGGCAGCCCCGGTGCCTTTCTGCGGCTCCGCTAGGATCCTGACGGCCAGGTCCGGATGGTCCGCGGCGAAGCGTTGCACCCGCTGGACGGTGTCATCGGTGGAGCCGTTGTCCACGACGTAGACGGAGAGGCCGGCGCGGTCCCGCTGCCGGCGCAGCGCCTCGAGAGCACGGGCCACGTCGGGTTCGTTGAAGACGGGGACGACGACGGCGAGCCGGTCGGTCACGGGACTTCCTTCCGGTCCTCGAACAGTGCTGCGGAACGGCGGGTCAGGGGTTGTCGAGATCGGCTGCGGCGAAGGTGTCGCACGACCTCACGTCGCCGGTCTCGTAGCCCTGCGAGAACCAGGCCTGCCGCTGCTCGCTGGAGCCGTGCGTCCAGCCCTCGGGGTTCACCTGTCCGGTCGCTGCTTCCTGGATCCGGTCATCTCCCACGGACGCTGCAGCGGACAGGGCGTCCTGGAGGTCCGTCGTCGAGAAGGGGACGAGGAACGGCTCGCCGGACTCGGGATCCGGCACCGTAGTGGCATGCGCGGCCCACATGCCGGCGAGGCAGTCAGCCTGCAGTTCCACGCGGACGCCGCCGGACTCGGCTCCCTGCGGATCCTGCTGGGCGGCGCCGAGGGTGCTGATCAGGTTCTGGATGTGGTGCCCGAACTCGTGCGCCACCACGTACTCCTGCGCGAGCGGCCCGCTGGAGGACCCGAACCGCGTGACGAGGTCGTCGAAGAACGCCGTGTCGTAGTAGGTCTGCTCGTCGACGGGGCAGTAGAACGGCCCGACGGCGCTGGTCGCGGTGCCGCAGCCGGTATCGGTGCTGCCCGTGAACAGCACGACGCCGGGCTGCGTGTAGGAGACGCCGAATTGGTCGAGGTAGGGCTGCCAGAAGCTGTCGAGGCTCTCCGCCGTACCCAGGATGCGGCAGTCGAGCTGCTCGTTCGCATCGGTACCGCGATCGCACGCGTTGATGGCATCAACGGAACCGCCGTCCTGTTGCTGCGTGGTCGTGCCGCCTTCCTCGAGCCCGAGCTGGTTCACGACGTCGGGTCCGAAGATCAGCGACAGGATGAGGAGGAGGCCGCCACCGAGACCGCCCCCGACGGCGGCGCCGCGTCCCCGTCCCCGCCGGTCGCTGACGCGGGAGGGATCCAGGCGGACGTTGTCATTGAAAGTCATGGCACAACAATAAGCGGACTTAGCGTTGTCGTGGGCCACCACTCGGTGACGTCGGGACGTGCTCCTCGAGGGGCCCGCTACTCGAGGGGCCGGCGATCCCGGGGCCATCGGAGCAACGGGTCGATGGAGGTGTACGCGACACCCAGCTTCAATGCCCTCAACTCCTGCTCGAGCACGTGCGCCGCCCTCTGGTGACCTGCAGCGCCGAGGTGCACGTCGTCGGCGAGGAACGCCTTCAGCTGGTGAGTGGTCAGCCAGTCGCCGGCCGACACGAAGGGGACGCCGCGCTTGTCGGCCAGGTCGGCGAGCAGGGTGTCGACCTCATGCCGGCGCCCGCCGCCGTCCTCGGCGCTACGGCTCAGGGTGCCGATCATCACCATGCGTGAGGACGGATACGTGCGTCCGAGTTCCAACACCAGGGCATTGGCGCCGGCGAGGATGTCGCCGTCGGATGCTCCCTGGAAGGCATCGTTCCCTCCGCCCTCGACGACCACGAGTGCGGGATCCCCGTGCGGCAGCACCCAGTCTCCGCGGGTGAGTGAGTCGTAGTAGTTCGCGTCGCCGGTTTCGTTCGCGGCAACGAATCCGGTGCCGCCGGCGCCGACGAACCGCACGGTATACCCGAGTTCGCGCAGGGCCAGCTGGGGCCACCTGTCCTTTCCGGCCGACTGCGAGTCGCCGATGAGGACGGCGGTGCGGCGGATGTCGGGCACCACGACTTCGCGGCGGTCCGTCACGGGATTCCTGGCGAGACTGCCGGCCGGAAGCTGCGCCGGCTCGGTACGGGCCCGCATCGTCGCCCTGGTCGATTCCGTGAAGTTCCTACCCGGGGTCTCTTGGCTCGCAGCACGCGCGGAGACTCCCGGAGGAGCGTCGGCGGGCGGGGTCAGGGCTTCGCGGGTCTGCGCTGAAGTGGGCGACACGGGCCCTGCGAGGAGGGTGAGCGACAGCCCGAGGGACATGAGGGCCACGCGCGGTGAACCCCTGGGACATGCTGGCGGGGCCCCGAGAACCCCGGTCGTCGTGCTGCTGTGCATTGCCATCCATCCCCCTCGGACTCCCCCCTCCGGAGTCCTGCGCCCAGCCTACAAGCCCGGGAGCCGTCAAGTGGTCCTTGATCCGGTGGCACTCCGGCAGTAGCGGTACTTGGGCGGGACGGCATACCGGGATGGCGCGGTCCGGGCCGGATTCTCGCACCGAACTGCGCAGAGGCCAAGACAAACCTCCCCGCGCCGCGTCGGGTTGTCAGGTGTAGTGGCTGCTGGAACGGTGGGGACCGGGCGGCACCGCGGTCACCCCCCGCTGCACCGCCGTCCCGGATCAGAAGGAGCAAAGGATGAACATCCTGCACACGATGCTTGACGGACTCGAGCACGCCAAGTTCCTGGACAAGGTCGCCGACCCGATTGCGGGAGCAGTCAGCAAAGCCGTCAAGCCCCGCATGATCCGGAACGTGCTCAGCGGCACCGCGATCGGCCACCACCTCCATCCCATGATGATCGTCGTGCCGTCGGGTGCCTGGAGCATGGGCTCCTTCCTCGACGTCGCCGGTGGCAGGAGCTCCCGCAAGGCGGCCGACCTCCTCGTCGCTGTCGGCATCCTTTCTGCCGTCCCCACCGCCATCGCGGGCCTGCATGACTGGTCCGACACCCAGGAGAAGGAACGCCGCGTCGGGCTCGTCCACGCGGCCGGCAACTCGCTCGCCCTGACGCTGTACACCGCCTCGGCGGTCGCGAGGGCCAGGGACAGCCGCGCCCTCGGAGTCCTGCTCGGGCTCGGCGGTCTCGGGTCGATGCTCTTCAGCGCCTACCTCGGCGGGCACCTGAGCTACGCGAACGCCGTCAACGTGAACCGGACCGCCGGGCACGAGGCGCCGAAGGACTGGACGCGCGTGGCCAGCGACGCCGACGTCGTCGAGGGCGGGCGGCAGATGGTCGAGGCGAACGGCGTGCCGATCCTGCTGCTGCGCCACGGCGGCAGGCTGACGGCCATGGACAGCGTCTGCAACCACCTCGGCGGACCGCTGCAGGACGGCCCCATCGAGGACGGCTGCATCACCTGCCCCTGGCACCAGAGCATGTTCCGGCTCGACGACGGCAAGAACTACCGCGGACCCGCTGCCGTCCCGCAGCCCGTCTACGAGACGCGAGTCACCAGCGACGGCTACATCGAGCTGCGCCAGCCCGCGTCCTGACGCTCCGACCGCACCGTCAACCGCACCGATAACCGCACCGATAACCGCACCGACGAAGAAGCCCCACCGGGAGGACCCGGCGGGGCTTCTTCGTCGAGCAGGAGGCTCCTAGTGCGCGGGAGCGTCCGGGCTCACCTGGGGCGTGCGCACGAAGAACGAGGCGACGACGGCGAGCAGGAAGATGACCGCCCCGTACAGGAAGGCCGCCCGGATGCCACCGGCCATCGCCGGAAGCTCGGCGGCGCCGTCGGCTGCGAGAGCCGTCGTCTGGAGGGTCATCACCGAGATGAACAGCGCGGTGCCGGCAGCGCCTGCCAGCTGCTGCGCCGTTCCGAAGACCGCACTGCCGTGCGAGTACAGGCGCGGCTTGACGGACCCGAGGGCCGAGGTCATCAGCGGGGTGAACATGAGGGCAAGCCCGATGCTGAGCAGGACGTGTGCCACCAGGACCAGCTGCGCGGGCGTCGTCTCGGTGACTTGGGTCATCGACCAGAACACCGCGCTGACCAGGAGCGCACCCGGGACCAGGAGGACCCGGGGTCCGCGGCGGTCGTAGATCCGGCCGACGACGGGGCCGAGCAGGCCCATGGCGAGGCCGCCGGGGAGGAGCAGTAGCCCGGATACCAGCGGATCCATGCCGAGGACGCTCTGGACGTAGATCGGGATCAGGATGATGGTGCCGAAGAGGGCCATCATGCTCACTGCGATGGCGACGATCGAGATGGTGAAGTTGCCGGACGTGAAGACCCGCAGGTCGAGCAGGGCCGCATCCCGCCGCTGCAGTACGAGCTGGCGGGAGGTGAAGGCGGCGAGTCCGACGATGCCGGCGACCAGCGGGATCCACGCAGGGAAGGCACTGCCGGCTGCGGCTTCACCGAGCTGGCTGAGGCCGTAGATGATGCCGCCGAAAGCAACGGCGGAGAGGATGACCGACGGCACGTCGATCGACGATCGCCGTGGCTCGGTGACGTTCTGCATCCTGGCGGATCCGATGACCAGTGCCGCGAGCGCGATCGGCAGGACGAGCCAGAACATCCAGCGCCAGTCGAGCACGCTGAGGATGGCTCCGGAGATGGTGGGGCCGAGTGCGGGCGCCACGGAGATCACGATCGAGATGTTGCCCATGATCTTGCCGCGCGATGCGGGGGGCACGAGCGTCATGACCGTCGTCATCAGCAGCGGCATCATGATCGCCGTGCCGCTCGCCTGGACGACGCGGCCGACCACGAGCACGGCGAACCCGGGGGCCAGGGCGGCGATGAGGGTACCGAGGCTGAACAGGCCCATGGCGGCCATGAAGATCGGGCGCGTGGTGAAGCGCTGGAGGAGATAGCCGGTCACCGGGATGACCACGGCCATGGTCAGCATGAAGGCCGTGCTCAACCACTGGCCGGCGCCGACGGTGATGCCGAGGTCCTCGACCAGGCGCGGGATGGCCACGCCCATGATCGTCTCGTTGAGGATCACCACGAAGGCGGAGATGAGCAGGATGGTGATGACCAGCTTGTCGCGTGCCGGGAGGGCGCCCTGGCCGGCGGCGCCTGACGAGGAAGCAGCGTCGGGGGAGGGCGCCGGACGGGAGGGTGCGGCGTCTGCTCGGCTCGGAGTCGCGTCTGTTACGCGGGAAGGGGGACTGGAGGTCATGGTAATCCGCTCGGTTCGAAATGCTGTGCGGCGCCGTCGGATGTCCTCCGGGCGGGGCCGCGATCGGAACCGGGCCGCTGGAGGGTTGACCCGGTCAATCAACTGAACCGCCGGCATCCGGACTCTATTCCGGGAGGCCGTCCGTCCGGGCTGCCGTCCTTCAGGTACAGCCCTTCGGTGCGCCTGCCGGTGCGCCTTCCGGTACGTGGCCCCGGCGGTACGCCTTCCGGACGCTGCCGGCAGCGCCGGCCGTGGGGCTGCGACGGTGGTTGCTCCACTAGCATAGGGCGGGTGCGTGGCCCGGGACCGTGGTTCAGGGCCTTTTCCTCCGCTCGCCGCGCAGGACGCGATCCCGGCTCGTCCAACGAAGGAGACTTCCGTGCCCGATTCTTTCTACCGTGATCTCGGCGGCGGGAGGTTCGAATCGACGATCCATGCCCAGGGCGCCTGGAACCCGGAAGAGCAGCACATGGCGCCGATCTCGGGCCTCCTGACCCAGTGCCTGCTGGACTGCCAGCCGCGGGACGGCATGCAGCTCGGCCGGCTGAGTTTCGACATCCTCGGGATGATCCCCGGCGGTGAGTTCGAGGTCCGCACCACCGTCGTCCGGCCTGGACGGACCATCGAACTGCTCGAGGCACACATGGAAGCCGGCGGCAGGACGGCGATCGTGGCGAAGGCATGGCGCCTCGCCACGCAGGACACGGCGGCCGTCGCCGCCGTGGAGGACCCGCGCATCCCCGGACCCGAGGCCGCCGGTCCGCACGAGGAGATGACGGCGTGGCCCGGGGGGTTCATCCGGTCCCTGGAGGTCCGGGTGGTGCCGGGCCACCGCCCCGGACGGGGGCAGGTCTGGATACGGAACCCCTACCCGATGGTGGAGGGCAGGACGACCTCCGACGTCGTGCGCCTCGTAGGCATGATGGACGCCGCCAACGGGATCGCCTCGCGCGTGGAACCCGGCGGGGACAGCTGGATGTTCCCGAACTTGGACCTGCAGATCCACCTCCACCGCCTGCCCGCCGGGGAGTGGCTCGGCCTCGATACGCGCGTCACGTTCGGCGCGAACGGCGTGGGACTCACCTCCAGCGTGGCGCACGACCTCGACGGTCCCTTCGGGCGGATCGAGCAGATCCTCACGGTGCGCAAGCTCTGACCGCCGCCACCCGCATGCGCGGAATGCCCCGGCGCTCGCCGGGGTTGCACCGGATACGGACGCCCTCGCCGCCTTCGGCAGGGAGCGGACAGCCGCCCGCGCGACCGGAAGCCTTCGAGGAAGAGGAACCATGCCGAAAGCAATCTGGAAAGACAGGGTCGTCGCGGAGTCCGCGGACACCGTGATGGTCGAGGGAAACCACTACTTCCCGCCGGGTTCCATCTCCCGGGAGTTCTTCGTCCCCACGGAGACGCACACCGTGTGCCATTGGAAGGGCACCGCGAGCTACTACACCCTGGTGGTGGACGGCGAGCAGAACAGGGACGCCGCCTGGAGCTACCCGGAACCGAAAGAAGCAGCGGAGAACATCCGCGGTTACTACGCTTTCTGGAAGGGCGTCACCGTCAGCGAGTGAGCATCGGGAAGGGGCGCCGTCCGACGACGGCGCCGCTTCCCGTGCTGACAGCAGGACAGCTGCGCCTCCGGCACGGCTCAGGATCCACGGACACGGCGCTGCACGGCGCACAGCAAAGGAGCAAACCCATGGAGTACCGGAAACTCGGCAACAGCGGCACCTCGGTGTCCCACCTCGCGCTCGGCACGATGACCTTCGGGGCGGAGTCGGACGAGGCGACGTCGCACGCCATCCTGTCCGACTACGCGGCGGCAGGCGGCAACCTGATCGACACGGCCGATGTCTACTCCGCGGGCACCTCCGAGGAGATCATCGGCCGCTGGCTCGCGAAGAACCCGCTGGAACGGGACCGGATGGTCCTCGCCTCCAAGGGCCGCTTCCCGATGGGCACCGGCCCCAACGACCTCGGCCTGTCGAGGCGCCACCTCCGGCGTGCGCTCGACGCTTCGCTGGCCCGGCTCGGCGTCGACCACATCGACCTGTACCAGGTGCACGCGTGGGATCCGCTGACCCCGCTCGAGGAGACCCTCGGCTTCCTCAACGAGGCGGTCGTCCGGGGCAAGATCGGCTACTACGGGTTCTCGAATTACACGGGCTGGCAGCTCACCAAGGCTGTTCTGATCGCCCGCCACCGCGGCTACTCACTGCCGGTGACGCTGCAGCCCCAGTACTCGCTGCTCGTGCGCGACATCGAGGCCGAGATCGTCCCCGCCGTGCTCGACGCGGAGATGGGCATGCTGCCGTGGTCCCCGCTCGGCGGCGGCTGGCTGACCGGGAAGTACTCCCGCGATGCCGAGCCGACGGGCGCCACCCGGCTCGGGGAGAACCCCAAGCGCGGCATGGAGGCCTGGGAGAAGCGCAACGCGGACCGGACGTGGGACATCGTCGACACCGTCACCGGCATCGCGGCCGAGCGGGGCATCAACGCCTCCCACGTCGCGCTCGCCTGGGTCGCCGCGAAGCCTGCCGTGACCTCCGTGATCCTCGGCGCACGGACGCAGGACCAGCTGGCCGACAACCTCGCGTCGTCCGGCGTCGAGCTGACGCCGGAAGAACTCGAGCGACTCGACGAGGTGAGCGCCCCCACCTTCGGCGACTACCCCTACGGGGCTCCCGGGCAGGAGCAGCGCAGCCGCAAGATCGAGGGCGGCCGGTAGCCCCTGCGGCCCGCACAGTGCTGGTCCGTCGGCGCCGGCGCCTGCCGCCGGGGCGGTAGCGGGCTTGGAAGCATCCGCGCAACGCGTTATCGTTCGAGCAGCGACACGGGGTGTCCCTCCGTCGGAGGGGCTGAGATAAGACCCGTCGAACCTGATCCAGCTCATACTGGCGAAGGGATGTCCTGCCGGGCCCTGGTGTCCGTCCGTCCTCTCGCCCCAGCGAAAGGCAGCACATGACGGAATTCCCTCCGGCAACCGCGGACCCCGCCCGCACGATCAGCGCCGAGGCCTGCGCCGGGCTGCTCGCAGACCTGCGCAGCGCCTCCCCGCTGGTCCAGTGCATCACCAACGCGGTCGTCACCAACTTCACCGCGAACGTGCTGCTCGCCCTCGGTGCAGCCCCCGCCATGGTCGACATCCCCGGGGAGGCGGCGCAGTTCGCGCCCGTGGCCTCCGGGGTGCTCGTCAACCTCGGCACGCCCACCGAGTCGCAGCGCGCAGCCATGCTCGAGGCCGCCGGAGCGGCCGCGGCGTCGGGCACGCCCTGGGTGCTCGATCCCGTCGCCGTGGGGTTCCTGACCGTTCGCACCGGGACGGCCCAGCAGCTCGTCGCCCAGCGCCCGACCATCATCCGCGGCAATGCATCGGAGATCATCGCCCTCGCCGGCTCCGGCGGCGGGGGACGGGGCGTGGACTCCCTGGACGAGCCCGCCGCGGCGCTCGACGCAGCACGCCTGCTGGCATCGCGGTACGGCTCCGTCGTCGCCATCTCGGGTGCCGTCGACGCCGTCGTTCCGGCCGACGGCGCCGTCGTCCGGGTGGCCAACGGCACGCCGCTGCTCACCCGGGTCACCGGCGGCGGCTGCGCGCTCGGCGCCGTGATGGCAGCCTTCGCCTCGCTCACTCCCGATCCACTGCTCGCGGCCACCGCGGCCACCGGCGTGTACACGCTCGCAGCGGAGAAAGCCGCGGTCCTGGCGGGGGGCCCGGGAACCTTCGCCCCGCACTTCCTCGATGCGCTCGCGGCGATCACCCCGGACGATGTCCGCCAGGGCCTGGTCCTGCCGGAGGACTCCTGATGCCGCGGCCGGATCCGGCGTCGTACCTGCCGCTCTACCTCGTGACCGACACGGAGCTGTGTGCGCCCCGGACGGTCGCCGATGTCGTCGCCGCCGCCGTGGCAGGGGGCGCGACCTGCGTCCAGGTGCGGGACAAGCACGCGGGAGGGCGGGACCTCGTCGCGCTCCTCGCCGCGGTCGCCGACGCCGTCGCCGGCCGGGTGCCAGTGCTGGTCGACGACAGGGTGGACGTGTACCTCGCGGCGCGGGAGCAGGGCGCACAGGTGCACGGCGTCCACGTGGGCCAGTCCGACCTGCCGCCCGACCTGGTGCGGCGCATCGTCGGCCCCGACGCCGTCGTCGGCCTCAGTGCGGCGACCGCCGACCAGTTCGCCGTCGCCCACGCTCTTCCCGCCGGCACGGTGGACTACCTCGGCGTCGGTGCGGTGCATGCCACGGCCACGAAGCCCGACCACCCGACGCCGCTCGGCGTCGACGGCGTCGCTGCGCTGACGGGCGCGGCGCGGCTGCCCTGTGTCGCGATCGGCGGCATCACCGCGGTGGACGCCTCCCCGCTCCGCCGGGCGGGAGCGGCAGGAATGGCGATCGTGTCCGCGGTCTGCGCGGCACCCGACCCCGAACGCGCCGCCGGGCTGCTGCTGGAGGCCTGGAACTCCTGAGTCGCGCACGGGCGCCGCTGCGGGACCGTGCGGGCTCGTGCGGGCCGGCATGGCCCGATAACCGAAAGAGGCTCGGACGGCAACCGGGAGAGTGGGTGCCTGTCGCCCCTAGAATCGCCGTGTGGCAACGAGGAGGGGCATCCTTGCCGGCGCGATGATCGTGCCGCTCCTCGTGGCGGAGACGGCGTGTAACGGAGGTTCCATGGACAGCGGACAGCCCACGGGTACGACGGCGGCGGATCCTGCCGTCCTGACAGCGCGACCGGGCACGGCGGAACCGGGTACCGGGACGAGAACGGGGGTGCACGCCCTCGGCGTGGCGACGACACGGGACCCGATCGTCTTCGTCCCCGAGTCCCTGGCCACCGACGAACCGGTTCCCCTCCTCGTCGCTCTCCACGGAGCGGGCGGGGATGCGCAGGGCGGACTGTCCGTCCTGCGCGCGGCCGCCGAGGAGCTCGGGATCGTCATCCTCGCGCCCGCTTCCCGCGCGGCTACCTGGGACGCCATCCGCGGTGGGTACGGGCCGGACACCGAGGTCATCAACAGGGCACTGGAAGAGGTCTTCTCGTTCGTCACGGTCGATCCCGACCGGATCGGTGTGGCGGGGTTCTCCGACGGAGCCTCCTATGCGCTGGGCCTCGGTCTGGCCAACGGGGACCTCTTCAGCAAGGTGGTCGCGTTCTCACCCGGCTTCGTGCCGGCCGGGCCGCAGAACGGGCAGCCGGCCATCTTCATCTCCCACGGCACCGAGGACGCCGTCCTCCCCATCGACGCCACGAGCAGGAGGGTGGTCCCCACGCTCAAGCGCCGCGGGTACGAAGTGGTGTACCGCGAGTTCGACGGCCCGCACACCGTACCCTCGGCCATCGCCGTCGAGGCCGGGCTCTGGCTCGAGTGGACGCCCCTCCCGACGCCCTGACCGGCGGGGCCCTGCGCTGAGGTCTTTCATCCGACCGTCGACGACGATTCCGGGGAACGGCCGCGTCTTCAGGCAGCAGGGGCTGACGGCGACGCTGTGGCTGGACGTCGTCGGTCGGATGCTGCCCGGCCGGTCTGCGCGCAGCTTCACCCGGGCTCTGCCTACGATGGATGGATGAGCACTCCATGGCAGGGCGCTGCCGAGCTGGCACTCGTTCTCGACCCACCGTCGGATGACGCGGCCGCAGAACTGGGGCGCGGCATCGCGCTGCTGCGCGAGGTCGCCGTCGGAAGCAGGCCCCCGACGCTGCGCCTCTACCGCCCGAGTCCCACGGTCGCCTTCGGGCAGCGGGACGCACGGCTGCCGGGCTTCGGCGAGGCCTGCGCCGTATCGACGAAGCACGGCTTCGTCCCGCTGGTGCGGCGCGCAGGGGGGCGCGCCGCGGCCTACCATCGGGGCTGCCTCGTGGTCGACCACCTCGAACCCGCGGCAGACCCCGTCGTCGGCACGCGGGCCCGCTTCGCGGCGTTCGGCGAGTTCTTCGCCGGGATACTCACCGGCGTGGGACTCGACGCGCACGTGGGGGAGGTCCCGGGCGAGTACTGCCCCGGTGAATTCACCGTCCACGGGCGGGCGGACGGTGTCCCGGCCGTCAAGCTGGTCGGCACGGCGCAGCGCGTCGTCGCGGGTGCCTGGCTCTTCTCGTCGGTTCTCGTCGTGGAGGACTCGGCACCTCTCCGCGCCGTCCTCATCGACGCCTACGCCGCACTGGGGCTCGACTGGCGGCCGGCCACGGCCGGAGCGGCACAGGACCTCGCCGGTGCCGTGACGGTCGACGCCGTGGAGAACGCCCTGCTGGCGGCCTACGCCGCGGCCGTGCGCCTTGCCCCCGCGTCCCGCCGCCCCTGACGGCGGGACGCGGGGGCAAGGCCCCAGGGGATCAGTGCCCGCGCTGGATCCATTCCTCCAGGTGCGGAGCCTCGTCACCGATGGTGGTGCTGTCGCCGTGGCCGGTCCGCGCGATCGTCTCCGGCGGCAGCGTCAGGAGTCGGCTGCGGATGGACTCGATGATGGTGGGGAAGTCGCTGTAGGAGCGGCCCGTGGCGCCCGGTCCGCCCTGGAAGAGCGTGTCACCCGTGAAGACCGTGCCTGCCTCCGGAAGCAGGTAGCAGACCGAGCCGGGGGAGTGGCCCGGAGTGTGCAGCGCGGTGAGCGTGACACCGGCGACGTCGATCGTGTCGCCGTCACGAATCCACTGGTCGGGGCTCAGTTCGGGGAACACCCTGTCCCAGAGTTCGCGGTCGCCCTCGTGGAGGTAGATCGGCGCGCCGACGGCGTCGAACAGGTCGCCCACGGCGCGGATGTGGTCGTCGTGGGCGTGCGTCAGCAGGATCGCCCGGACCGTCCGCCCGTTCACCTGGTCGAGGATCGCCGCCGCGTCGTGGGGTGCGTCGATGACGACGCATTCCTCGTCGTCGCCCACGATCCAGACATTGTTGTCCACGTCCCACGTCCCGCCGTCGAGCGAGAACGTGCCCGACGTGACGAGGTGCTCCACGCGTGCCGCCATCAGAGCTCCACCACCGATCGGAGGACGGCACCGCCGTGCATCTTCCCGAAGGCCTCCTCGACCTGGTCGAGCCGGATGCGCTCGGTGACGAAGGCGTCGAGGTCGAGGTTGCCCTGCAGGTAGTGGCTGACGAGCATGGGGAAGTCCCGGCTGGGCAGGCAGTCGCCGTACCAGGAGGACTTCAGGGCTCCACCCCGGCCGAAGACGTCGAGCAGCGGGAGTTCGAGGGTCATCTCGGGGGTGGGGACTCCGACGAGCACCACGGTTCCGGCGAGGTCGCGCGCGTAGAACGCCTGCTTGTAGGTCTCGGGCCGTCCGACGGCGTCGATCACGACGTCGGCTCCGTTCCCGCCGGTCAGGGCCCGGATACCTTCCACGGGGTCCTCGTCCTTCGAGTTCAGGACGTGCGTGGCGCCGAGGCCCCGTGCGAGTTCGAGCTTCCGGTCGTCGATGTCGACGGCGATGATCGTGGTGGCTCCGGCGAGCCGGGATCCCGCGATGGCGGCTATCCCGACGCCGCCGCACCCGATGACGGCGACCGAGTCGCCGCGGGAGACGTTGCCCGTGTTGATCGCTGCTCCGATACCCGCCATCACGCCGCAGCCCAGCAGGCCCACGGCCGCCGCGTCCGCCGCCGGATCGACCTTGGTGCACTGGCCCGCCGCCACGAGGGTCTTCTCGGCGAAGGCGCCGATGCCGAGGGCCGGGGACAGCACGGTGCCGTCCTCGAGCGTCATCTTCTGGGTGGCGTTGGCGGTGTTGAAGCAGTGCTGCGGCTCACCCCGGCGGCACGCCCGGCACTCGCCGCAGACGGCCCGCCAGTTCAGGATGACGCGGTCGCCCGGTGCGACGGTGGTGACGTCGTCGCCCACTGCGCTCACGACGCCGGTGGCCTCATGGCCCAGCAGGAACGGGAACTCGTCGTTGATGCCGCCCTGCTTGTAATGCAGGTCGGTGTGGCAGACGCCGCACGTCAGGATATCGACCAGCGCTTCGCCCGGTCCGGGATCGGGTACCAGGATGGTCTCGATGGCGGCGGGGGCATCCTTCGCCCGCACCACGACGCCCTGAACTCTATGCACCATGTCTTCGCTGTCCTTCCGCTGGGAACGGCGGCCTGGGAACGGGCCACCGTTCCCAGCATATGGCGGGAAGGACCGGCGCGGAGGGTGGCCGGGTTAGACGGCGACCCTGGTCCGGACCTCGGCGGCTGACGGGTTGGTGGCCGTGCTGCCGTCCGGGAAGATCACGGTCGGGACGGTCTGGTTGCCTCCGTTGAGGGATGCGACCAGCTCCGCGGTGCCTTCGACCTCCTCGATATTGACCTCGTTGTAGCCGATGCCCTGGGCATCGAGCTGAGACTTCAGGCGCCGGCAGTACCCGCACCAGGAGGTCGAGAACATGGTGATGGATCCGGCTTCTGGCGTGTAGTCCACGGTGCTCCTCAAATCTGCGTGCGCAGCTGCCGCACGCCTCGGTACGCGGGCAGCTGATCCGCCCGCATGTTACTCAACACCGCAGGAGGCGGTGCCATTCCTCACCGGAGGCAGCGGTAGGCTTCCGCCATGGCTGAAGCAGACGACGAGCAGAACGTGAAGCAGTTGGCGGCCGTCCGTGTCGCCATCAACGAGGTGGACGAGCAGATCGTGTCCCTCATCTCCCGCAGGGAACGCCTCGTCCGCCGGGCGGGTGCCCTCAAGCGCGATGACGCCTCCGTCCGCGCCCCCGCCCGGGTGGAGCAGGTCATCACCAATGTGCGCGGCTACGCGGCGCAACAGGGCGTGGACCCGACGGTCGTCGAGGAGACGTACCGGGCGATGATCGCCGCGTTCATCGAGTTCGAGATGAGGGTCCGGCGGGAAGGCTGACCGCGGCGCCCTGGTGGCCTCCGTCGATCTGTCCGTCCATCTGCCCATCCACCGGCTCGTCGAAGGATGGGCAGATGGATGGAGTGTTGGTCGGCCCTGCGCCCACCCGATACGATCAGCAAGGCGGTCCCGGCCCTTGCCGGGTCCCGTCACGCCCGTTCGGGCGACCATTTTTCCCAGCACCGAGGAGACCGCCCGTGTCAGCGCCCCAGCCCATGAAACTCATCGTCGACGGCGAAGAGAAGCAGGCGACGACGGGCACCACCGGTACGGAGCTGTTCAGTGAACGGCGCGACGTCGTCGTGATGCGCGTGGACGGAGAGCTCAGGGACCTCGACCAGGAGCTCCCCGAGGGCGCCTCGGTCGAGGGTGTGACGCTGGAGGATCCGGCCGGCCTCGAGGTGCTGCGCCACTCCGCGGCCCACGTCATGGCCCAGGCCGTGCAGCAGCTGCGCCCGGGTGCCAAACTCGGCATCGGTCCGTACATCACCGACGGCTTCTACTTCGACTTCGACGTCGAGGAACCCTTCACGCCCGACGAGCTCAAGCAGCTCGAGAAGATGATGCTGAAGATCGTCAACACGAACCAGCGTTTCGTGCGCCGGGTCGTATCCGAGGACGAGGCCCGCGAGGCCATGAAGGACGAGCCGTACAAGCTCGAGCTCATCGGACTCAAGGGCGGGGCCACCGAGGAGGACGGCGCGTCGGTCGAGGTCGGCGCCGGCGAGCTGACGATCTACGACAACGTGGACCGGAAGTCCGGCGACGTCGTCTGGCAGGACCTCTGCCGCGGCCCGCACCTGCCGAACACCAAGCTCATCTCCAACGCCTACGCGCTGACGCGGTCGGCCGCCGCCTACTGGCGCGGCAGCGAGAAGAACAAGCAGCTCCAGCGCATCTATGGGACGGCGTGGCCCACCAAGGACGCACTCAAGGCCTACCAGGAGCGCCTGGCCGAAGCCGAGCGCCGCGACCACCGGCGCCTCGGCACGGAGCTGGACCTGTTCTCCTTCCCCGACGAGCTGGGCTCCGGGCTGCCGGTGTTCCACCCCAAGGGCGGCATCATCCGCAAGGCCATGGAGGACTACTCGCGCCAGCGCCACACCGACGCCGGCTACGAGTTCGTCTACACGCCGCACATCACCAAGGGCCACCTCTACGAGGTCTCCGGGCACCTCGACTGGTACCGGGACGGCATGTTCCCCCCGATGCACGTGGACGAGGAGCTCAACGAGGACGGCACGGTGCGCAAGCCCGGGCAGGACTACTACCTCAAGCCCATGAACTGCCCCATGCACAACCTGATCTTCCGCTCGCGCGGGCGGTCCTACCGCGAACTGCCGCTGCGCCTGTTCGAATTCGGCTCCGTGTACCGGTACGAGAAGTCCGGCGTCATCCACGGCCTGACGCGCGTGCGCGGCATGACACAGGACGACGCCCACATCTACTGCACCCGTGAGCAGATGAAGGACGAGCTCACCGGGACGCTCAACTTCGTGCTCGGCCTCCTCAAGGACTACGGCCTCGAGGACTTCTACCTGGAACTCTCCACGCGCAACCCCGAGAAGTCCGTCGGTTCGGACGAGATCTGGGAGGAAGCCACGAGCACCCTCGCCGAGGTCGCCGAGGCCTCCGGGCTGGAGCTCGTCCCCGACCCCGGGGGAGCCGCGTTCTACGGCCCGAAGATCTCCGTCCAGGCGCGTGACGCGATCGGACGCGCCTGGCAGATGTCGACCATCCAGCTCGACTTCAACCTGCCCGAGCGTTTCGAACTCGAGTACCAGGCGGCCGACGGCTCCCGCCAGCGCCCGGTCATGATCCACCGTGCGCTGTTCGGATCGATCGAGCGCTTCATGGGCGTGCTCACGGAGCACTACGCCGGAGCCTTCCCCGCCTGGCTGGCACCTGTGCAGGTACTTGCCATCCCCGTCGCCGAGGCATTCAACGACTACCTGTTCGATGTCGTCGACAAGCTGAAGGCCGAGGGCATCCGCGCACAGGTGGACGCCGGGTCGGACCGCTTCCCGAAGAAGATCCGGACGGCGAGCAAGGAGAAGGTGCCGTTCGTGCTCATCGCGGGTGGCGAGGACCAGGAAGCAAACGCCGTCTCGTTCCGGTTCCGCGACGGCAGCCAGGACAACCAGGTACCGGTCGACGAGGCGGTCCGCCGGATCGTGGAGGCGGTACGCAGCCGGGAGGCCACGGTCTGATGGAGGGCGCGGACGATCCGGGCGTGCCCGCCCCTTACGCGGGTGACGCTGCGGTGACGGACGATTTCGAACTGGCCGGCGTACCCGACGCCTTCCAGCGACTGTGGACACCGCACCGCCTCGCCTACATCAAGGGAGGGCAGGACCAGGTCACCTCGGAGCAGACCTGTCCGTTCTGCCGGGCGCCTCAGCAGAGCGACGAGGAAGCCCTCATCGTCCACCGCGGCACCCATGCCTTCGTGCTGCTCAACCTGTTTCCCTACAACGCCGGCCATCTCCTCGTCTGCCCCTACCGGCATGTGCCCGACTACACGGATATCGACGAAGCGGAGACCGCGGAGATCGCCGCCCTCACGCAGACGGCCATGCGCGTGCTGCGGAAGGTGTCCAATCCCTCCGGCTTCAACCTCGGCATGAACCAGGGGGCCACCGGAGGCGCGGGCATCGCGGCCCACCTGCACCAGCACGTGGTGCCCCGGTGGGGCGGGGACGGGAACTTCCTGCCGATCATCGCGCAGACCAAGGCGATCACGCAGACGCTCGGTGAGGTCCGCGAGCAGGTCGCGGCGGCCTGGCCGTCCTCGGGGACAGCTGCGGGATCGGCTTCCTGATGCTCAACAGGTACGCGCGCGGTTTCTTCACGGCCCTCTTCACACCGCTGGCCCGCCTGTTGCTCAAATGGGGTGTGACGCCCGACGCCGTGACCATCACCGGCACCATCGGCGTGGCCGCCGGTGCGCTGGTCTTCTACCCGCTCGGCCAGCTGTTCTGGGGCACGGTCTTCATCACGCTCTTCGTGTTCTCCGACCTCGTCGACGGGATCATGGCGCGCATCAAGGGCCACGGCGGACTCTGGGGGAGCTTCCTCGACTCGACGCTCGACCGCATCGCGGACGGCGCGCTGTTCACCGGCGTCGCGATCTGGTTCTTCACGGGCGGGGAGAACCCAGCCATCGCGATCGCAGCACTCGCCTGCCTCGTGCTCGGCATGATCGTCTCCTACGCCCGGGCGAAGGCCGAGTCGCTCGGCTTCACCGCGAACGTCGGGCTGGCGGAGCGCGCCGAGCGCCTCGTCTCCGTCCTGGTCGTCACGGGACTGACGGGACTCGGCCTGCCCGAGGGAGTCCTACTGGCCGTCCTCGTGGTCCTGGCCGCGGCGAGCCTCGTCACGGTCTACCAGCGGGTGAGGGCCGTTCGCAGACAGTCGCTCGCGACGAAGCCCGCGTCCTGACGGGGTCTCCCGCGGCGTGGCTGCTGGTGTAGCCGATCAGGGTCCGCTGGTGCGCGGCTGGTCTGCAGCCGTCAGCCTGCCCGACGGCGCGGGAAGGGGTCCCGGTCCACGGTGAGGCTCATCGCATGTTCCACGGGATCGGCGCACAGGACGTCGTGCATGAGTGACAGCCACTCGAGCGCGGTGCTCCGTTCCGTGAAGTACTCCGACGGGTAGTCGGCCAGCTCGTAGGGCACCGACAGCATGCGGTCCATCGGCTCCGCACCGACCATCGCGCACGCGAGGACGTCGCGGGCCGACATGAGGACGCGGCGGGCCCCGGACGAGATGGAGGACACCTTGTCGAGTTCGACGTACAGGACGTACTGTCGCCGTCCCGTGAGGTCGAAGCACTGTTCGAGGATCGCGATCGCGTCCGACTCCGTGATCACGGAGTCCTGCCCGAGCCTCAGGAGCACGGCACACCGTTCCAGCCGCGTGAGGTGGAAAGGGCGGGAGATGCCGCTGCTGGTCTCGGTGCTGGTCATGGGACTTTCGGCGGTTTCGTCAGGTCGGTCCCCCCGAACCGACTTCCGTACACCGTGTGAGACCAGACGGATCGCCGGGGGAGCACCATTCTAGCCGCCGCTGACGCCATGACCCGAATCGGAGCCGGCACTGAGACGCGCATCCTCCGGGCCTCACGACCGATGATTCAGGCGCGGCAACTGCGTCTAAGGGAGAGGAAGCACGCAGACCGATCTCCGGACAGGACACACCATGACCCACCTGACAGGGTTCCTCCCCGACCTGCACATTGTCTCGGAACTGGACCTGCTGCTGCTGCAGCGCGGGGCAGCAGCAGGGCATCCCGTTCCGCCGGCGGGACCCTCGTCCCCACCGTGGCCCGCCGCCGTGCTCGATTCCGTCCTCGACGAACTCGAACGCCGGGACGCCTGCCCGGTCGAGGGCCGGACCGCAGCCCGGAGGACGCCCCGGTGACGGCAGCCGGGGGGCCCGGTCCTGCTGCGCGCCCGCGGACCGCGGGCGCGCACGTCCTCAGGCCTTGGCGGGCGCAGCGATCGGGGCGGCGCCGATGGACCAGACGCGCGGGGGGACGGTGCCGTTGACCGAGTGGTCCCCGATGATCCTCGCCTTGAAGACCCACGGGTTGTGGTTGGCAGCCGTGCGCGCGTTGCGCCAGTGGCGGTCGAAGTTCTTCGCGGTGCTCACGCCGGAGGCGGCGAGCGCGTTGAAGACATCGGATGTCGCGCGGGTGGCGAGCGCTGACAGGATGACCTGGGCCTTCGCGGTCTCGAGTTCGGCGACGTCGTTGCGGCGCTCGTCCTCGACCTCGTCCCCGAGGAAGGCGCCCTCGTAGGCGTGCTGCAGCGACCGGGCGGCCCGTTCGACGGTCGCGTCCGCCGCGTACGCCGCCGCGGAGACCTCACCGACGACCTGCAGGATCTGCGGGTCCGCCGCGAACGACGACGCGTTGCCGTGGCTGAAGATCCGCGTACGGTTCCGGACCTCACGGGCCACGTCCCGTTCGGCGGCGGTGATGCTGCCGGCGAGGACGGCGAGGAGCACTGCCTGGTAGAACGCGGTCTGGTACTTGAACCTGGTGTCGAAGTCGATGACGTTGACGGCGTCGACCCGGGCCTGGTCGAAGGTGGAGGTGCCGGAGCCGGTGGTCTTCTGGCCGAAGCCGTCCCAGTCGTCCCGGTGGGCGACCCCTGGCTGGTGTGTGCTGACCACCGCGATGACCTTCACCCCGTTGTCGGTGCGCTGCGCGAAGGTGTCGATCCAGTCCGCGAAGATGCTGCCGGTCGAGTAGTACTTGGTTCCGCTGATGCGGAAGCTTCCGGCGTCGTCCGGGTCCGGGCTGACCTTGGTGATCACGTCTCCGATGGTGACGGTGCCGACCTCCGTCCATGAATTGCCGACGATCTCGCCGTCGACGAAGCGCTTGAGCCACACTTCGCGCTGGTCGCCGGTGGACACCAGGCGGTCCTCCACGAAGGCGAAGTGGGCGCGCAGCGCCTGCGGGATGTTCGAATCGGCGGCTGCGAGCTCCGTGAGGAGGCGGAACAGCTGGGGCAGTGAGGCGCCGGAGCCGCCTGCGGACACCGGGACCCTCAGTGCTCCGAAGCCGGCGTCGATGAGTGCGCGGATTTCCTCGCGGGGGAGCTCGTGATCCTGCTCGCGCCGGGAGGCGCCTTCGGCGATGCGGGCGAACAGCGGCCGGTAGCGGGCGGCAAGGAGCTCGTAGTCCGCGTCGGCGGCTGGAGGGGTGTGGGTCAGCGTGGTCATGGTCGGCCTTTCGGTGGAAGGGAGATGGAAGGGGATTTCGGAACGCGTATGTCAGGAGGCGTCAGGGGATATCAGTCGGGACCTCAGGCGGGGACGGCGACCTGCGGGGCCGCCGGCGCCTTCACCGGGCGGGAGCTGACGGCACCGGCGACGACGAACAGCACCGCGATGATCCCGGCCACGGTGAGCGCGGAGGTCCAGCCGGCCGGCCAGGCACCGTTGAGTCCGAGGACAGCGGGAGCAACCGTGCTGGCCGTGCCCACGAGGATGGCGCTCCATCCGGTGATCCGGGCCAGGTGCGCTGCATCGAAGGCCAGGAGCAGGAAGAAGAGCCCCCACAGCACTGCCCATGCGAGCCACAGCACCGAGCTGACCGGGTCGTCGTCCAGGGAGGTGCCGGCGAACACGACGGCGAGCACGGCGACGAGCCCGCAGAACCATCCGACTCCCGAGGAGCCCAACCCGGCGACCGAGCCGAGGCCCACATAGAGGTAGGTGAGCCCGAAGAGGAAGATGCCGCTCGCCGACCCGATCGCGGCGGGACCGGCAGCATCCGCGGACGCGATCAGTGTCGCGATCACCAGCTGCAGCGTTCCGATCACCAGGTTGAAGAACCCGGAGTCGCGGGACGTGACCCGGCCGAGGAGGCCGAGACCGTTGATCAGGAGGGCCGCTCCGGACAGGAGGAGGCAGATGTACGACATGGAGGTCCCGTCGACGGGACGCGGAGCCACGAGGCCCGCGCCGTGCTTGCCCCGGCGCTGGTGCGCGGGACCGGATCTTCACCTGGGGCACCCCGCCACGGAGGGGGTTGCCGTCCAACGAGCCAGGGCTTCGCGTTGGAACTCTTGATCTGTAGGTACGAGACTAGGGGCTGGACCGTGGCGGTTTCCAGCACGAGGGCGAGCTTTGACGCTGCGTGACGCCGTATGACGGAGCGGTCGGTGACATACGAGGCGGGGTCCCGGACGACGACGCACTCGCGCCCTGACGATGAGGCAGAGCTGATCGGGAGAACGGTTGGCTGGTTCCTACCCGGCATTGCCCGTCACGTCGTTCGAGGTGACACCCTCCAGCGCCGCGCCCCCTACTGGATCCGGTTGCCACGCTTCAAGGGACCACTGCTGGTCGGGGTCGCCGTTCAGGGTACTCATCCCCGTGTTGTGGAGGGTCAGCGTCCGTACACGGGCAGGGGGCATGCTGGTGGAGACGGCGGTATAGACCCTGATTGCGGCGCCGTGTGAGAACACCGCCACCGAATCCTCCGGGGAATGACCGCGGGTAATCATCCGGATGGTGCGGTCGTATCGCTCGATGAACTCGTGTCCGGTCGTACCGCCGGGCATGCGCCGGCCGAGGTCGCCCTCCATCCAGCCGATCAGGCACGAGGCGTATGCCTCCACCGACGCGGGATCGTTCAGCATCTCCAAGGTGCCCGCGCTGATCTCCTCCAAACCAGGGACAACGCGGATGTCGCGGCCAAGCGTAGCTGCCAATGGTTCGGCGGTCAGTTGCGTGCGGATGAGAGGCGAGGCGTAGATCGCGGTGATGCTCTGGGTCGCGAGAGCTGCCGGCACGGCGAGTGCTTGCTGCTCCCCAAGGGCGCTCAGGCCAGCTCCTGGGAAGGATGTATCCAGATGACCGGTGACGTTGTTCGGGGTTTGCCCATGGCGAATCAACAACAATCTCATTCCACCGACCCTACGGTGTCTGCCCGGTGGTCGTACGCCTCGTTTTATCCGAGAGCTGTATCGCAACCCACTCTTCCGTCGTGAATAAGGGACCTGCTGGGAAAACAGGGCCACAAGACATAGGAGGAGCAGTTCCGGCGGGAGAGGGGAAGCGTCTCGTCCTGATGTCTTGCATCCCAATGGTTGTGAGACGGCAATTGCTTCTCTGCTCATGTAGCGAGGGCCCTGCCCGTGACCAGTGCGTTGCTCGGCGTAGGCTCGGTTGATGGAGGCAGTTGAGAGGAGATTGTCGTGAAGGGGGAGCACCACGCAGTAGTTGTTGGTGGGGGCATTGCCGGTCTGGCTGCGGCGGTTTCTCTCGTACGTGAGGGCTGGAAGGTGACTGTGCTCGAGCGGGCGCGAGCCTTCACGGAGGTCGGTGCAGGCCTGACCATCACTCCTAACGGGATGTCGGCTCTGGCATCTCTTGGCGTTGACGCTGCTGTCCGCGATGCAGGTTATCGGGTACGTATGGCCGGTACCACCGATGAACATGGCTCATGGTTGCTGCGCGTTCCTCTTGCCAGTAGATCTGGCTCGAGCCAGGAGATCTACGGGATTCACCGACAGGACCTCCATGGCGTGCTGCTTGCTGCTGCCCACGGGGCCGTGTTGATGAGTGGTACCCAAGTCATCAGCGTCACTCCGGGTACACCGGGGGGAGCCAAGGCACAAGTGGACTGTGTGAGTGAGAAGGGTGCGGTGTCCTACGATGCCGACCTTGTCATTGGGGCTGACGGTCTTCGCAGCACTGTCAGGGGCCTCGTTGCTCCCGGAACAGCGCCTCGGTTCAGTGGCAAATCGTCGTGGCGCGGAATCGTCCCTGACTCGACGCTCGTGACAGAGGACTTCACCATCCGATGGGGCCCGGGTACAGAGTTCGGGGCCGTACGTATCGGAGCTGCTGAGGTGTACTGGTACGGGTACACCTCCTCGAAGGAAGGCCATCGTCGGCCCGACGAGAAGGCCGCCGCGATGCATCATTTCAGGGGATGGGCAGACCCCGTCCGACCTCTCATCGATCGCACCCCGGGCGATCAGATCATCCGTCACGACGTCTACGACCTTGCCCCTGACCTCAGGACCTATATCTTCGGACGGGTCGTGCTCATCGGCGACGCAGCACACGCCATGATCCCCACCATGGGACAAGGAGCGAACTCCTCACTGGAGGACGGGGCCTGCGTCGGACTTCTGATCGGCCGCCCCGTCAACGAGGGCGTATCCCTGCAATCCGCTTTAAGCACTTTCGACGCATCCCGCCGCCCTCGCACGCAGAAGATAGCCCGCCAATCACGAAGCGCTGGGCAAGTCGGAGCTGACCTTGAAAGCAGGATCAGCATCACTGTTCGCAACACCGTGATGAGAGTGGTGCCCGCCGGACCAGCAATGAAAGCAGGAGCATCGGTTCTTGGCTGGAAAGCCACGACCTGAGCGCGCACCGATTGCACCCTTATTTTCATCGGTTTCGACTTATTCGCAGCCTTCGAACCTCATCGCGGGTCTCTGGCTGATAGTCACCATTGTCCCCGGGTTCACCATCGCAATCCGCCCTTTGCACGCCTCGAATCTCTCAGGCTGCTGGGTCTTGCTCGCGCTTGTTCCCTCCGGTGCCTTCATCCTGCTCCTGCTCGCCATCCGTCGACCACGACCTGAAGGCGCACGATTCGACATCTAAGGTAGCCAGCCGATGCCCCCGCAATCCAGATCTTCCGCACACCCAAGAGCGCCGACCACCGTCGCGGATACCGAGAAGTCGTGCCCACAGGATGATTCTTCACTGCAAATCCGTGTCCTTGGGACGCGGGCGGCGGCGTCTTAGTTGGAGCACATCCCACAAGGAGAAGAGAAGCAGGCCTGTCGCGACGATGAGAACACGACATCTAGGAAGGGCGTCCCGAGCCCTGCCCCCTCTGCAACGGCCACTATGGCTGAGTAGACAAGTCCGACGGCTACGACCAGCTGGAGAATGACGGCGGCCTTCGGAGGCCGGGCTCGTGGTGTTTTTTCAGCCATGGGTGGGAAGCGTAGTAGGGCAGCAAAGCATCGATGGTCGGCTGCAGGTTGTCGCGGTCCCGACGCTCGAAGATCAGGTCGAGCTCATCACCCAAAGTCATGGCGCCACTTTCGCACATGAAATCCAACCGCGTGCGGGGCTAGTCGTTTGGCCAGAAAGCGCTGCGGAAACTACGCCATGTACCGTTGCAACTCGCAGCCCACCACGTACGATGACTGCCGTGATAGTCGAGGAGACATTCTCGGTTGAGCTGGCTCCCGTCGACGACATCGTGCCCCAACAGCTCATTCGTGCCGCAATCACTGAAGCTAGGGCTGATGAAGTGACACCGCCCCTTACGCCTGGTCCGTCATGGACACCAAAGCGAGAGGCAGGGCTACGGAACTATCATCACCGCTGTCGTACCGGATTGACCGGACCCGCCGGCGAAGCCACTTGGGCAGTCGTCGTCAAGCAAGAGGTCGTCGGTTCAGTTCGCCTGAAAAACACCTGAGAAGAATGGCGTGTTGGAAACAGGCATTTGGCTCACAACGCTCGTGGTCGTGGCATTGGGACAATGGCAATCACCGCAGTGCTTCGCGAAGCTGCCCTCCTTGGCGCAACCGACGTGCGGGCAAAGACCACAATTAGCAACACAGGTGCGCAGGACCTGCTGCGCCACCTCAGGTTCAACATCACCGCCGCCGGAAACGGAGATGAGGTTCAAGGACTACTCAGACTCAACTCTGAATCTTCGATTGCCCAGTCCCGCTGAGGATCCTCGTCGTGCGCGTTCGAGCGCCTCAAACCGCGCACGTCGACAACTTACGGGCGCCGGTCCTAGGGTGTGGCTGGCGGCGTGAGTGCAGCGTCGATAGCGGTCTCGACCGCCTCGCGACGCGCGTCAGTCGATTGGATAAGAAGTGACTGGATAGCTTGGATCAGCGCGACAAGCTTGGGCGTTCGGATCTTTGAAAGGCGTGCTATCGAAGGAGCCAGCGATGCCATGACGAGGCCGTCTACATGGTTTCCGAAGGCGCCCGCGTGAGATCCGCTGGGAGCTACATAGCTCCCAGCGATCGAGATGTCGCCCAGGAGCGCTAGTAGAGGTACGCAGATTCGGTCCGGAACATCGCCGGCCGCGATAGCTGCAATGAACGGCACTGCATAGGCCGTTGCTTCGTACACCGTGCCCTGATGACAAATGTTTGAGTAAAGTCCGTCACTGATCGCAAGGGAAGGATCCGTTCGAAGCGCAGTCAGCGATCGCGATACGTCGCCTGCGATGGCGAGTGACGCGTCGTCGTCGGCGCCCAGCGAAACGATGCCTTTTCCGTAGCAGTGCTCCAGCTGACTCCAGTCGACTTGGGCAAGTTCGCCCAACGCATCAAAGCCCAACCCGTTCGGTTGATAAGGAGCATCCATACAAGGAAGAGTAACCAGACGCGAACGTCGAAGGATCGCCGTACGGGCGGCCAGCCTGGAACTGGTGGCTCTACTGTGAGCACATGACCGAACGGATGTATGTGCGAGACGTGAAGCGACTCCTCGAGCCCATGTTCGAGTCGATGCTCAACCCCGCAGAGCTACGGTCGTTGACGTTCCGATTGGAGAGAGTCACCGACCGTGGGTATGGCAGCGAGCTTCCTGCTGACACCATCATCAAAACGAACGACGCGTGGGTCAGATGGCAGGTGCTGGGCGAAGAGGGTGGATCTGGCAGCCTTCGGCTTGAGGACGGTGTAGACGCCCTCGTTCGCTTTGTGCAAAGCGATCTTCAGGACTTCATCGCCGAAAGCCATTTCGGGTGGGGGGAACTCCGTGGCCCCCTCAACCTGTCTTAGGCTGCCACCCTCGTCCGATAATCCATCCTTCAGCGAGAACGATCGACTACGCGTGCTCGTCGCCAAGGGCCCGAATGTAGGCCGCGTTGCCGCTGATGGCTGCCTCGTACCGCTCGATGTCGGGAGTGCGAACGAAGTTCACCACCAGATCAAGCAAGAACGCGACAGATTTATCCGATTGGCCCGCCGCGTGCAGAGTGATGGCCTCGAATGCCGCTATCGCCGGGGATCGGGGAAAGGCGGCGCGAGCTGCCCTGAAGACCTCAAGGGACGCCTCGTACTCGCCCAGGTTTCTGAGGGTCGATCCGTACTGGACGTAGCACCGGCGCAGCAGATCATCTTCAAGCCCTGCAGCAAGAGCCTTCTCATAGAACGCCCGGGCAATGTCTTCCTGTCCCGCGGTGTCGTAGGCCCCGCCGACTTCGTAGAGCACTCGCGCGTTCTCCGGATGGGAAGCGTAGTAGGGAAGCAAAGCATCGATGGTCGGCTGCATATTGTCGCGGTCTCGACGCTCGAAGATCAGGTCCAGCTCATCACCCAGAGTCATGGCGCCACCTTCGCACACAACCAACCGTCTGCCCCTATACGGATCGGCTTACCGACGCCCGTCGTGATGGGCCACCGCCGGTACGTTGCCCGGTCGCTGTCCGCTTGGTCGATGTGGACAGTGACCTCCGCCCTCCAAACAATATGTAACCAATGGTTGCGCATTGAAGGGTTCCGAACTATCCTGACTTGCAACCAAACGTTGCAGAAAGCGGGAAAGCTCATGGAATTCGGAAGCATCGAGCGAGAGATCTACGTGGACGCGTCTCCTGAAGTCGTCTTCGAAGTGATCAGCAGTCCAGAGCACATCAGGCAGTGGTGGAACGGCGCGGAGACCAACGTATCGGCGACCACAGGGTCGGTGGCTGAGATCGCGTGGGGGAGGGACACGGCAAAACCGCACATCGAGTCGTTGACGGTTGTCGATGCTGAGCCGCCTCGCTTGTTCTCGTTCCGATGGGTATACGACGGTGCAGCAGTGGCGACCCCTGACAATTCCTTGCTGGTGACCTTCGACCTCGTGCCGTCGGGCACCGGCACGAGGATCCGTCTGAAAGAGACCGGCTTCCGAGAGAAGGGGTGGGAGGCTGCGGTTCTCGAAGCGGCATACGCTGACCACGTAAGGGGCTGGGACATCTTCGTGCCTAGCCTGGGCGACTACATCAGCAGGTTGGTGTCGACGCCATGAGCGTGACGGTTGACGACGACCTTTGGTCAGCGATCGGGGACCCCATCCGACGCAGGATGGTCGATCTATTGCTCGCCGATGGCGCCGGCACGGCCACGACTCTTAGCCGGCGATTGCCGGTGACGCGTCAGGCCGTCTCGAAGCACCTGGTGGTCCTGAACCGCGTCGGCCTGATTCATGTCACGCCTTCCGGGCGCGAGAAGCGCTATCAGGTAGACGAGGCGCAGCTCGCCCGCGCGGTCGCCCAACTAGCGGACGTCGGGTCGACCTGGGACGCCCGCCTGCAGCGCATCAAGCGGATCGCTGAAGCGATTCAGCGCGGCCAGGAAAAGGAAACCATTCCAAAGAACTAAGCACGATACGAGACGAGGAATCGTAATGGTGGACATACTCCATAGAGTCGGGATGAGGTCCGCGTCAGTGGACGACGTGTACGCGGCCCTAACCACGCTCGAAGGCTTGTCGGGCTGGTGGGCGACCGACACAAAGGGCCGGGCCGAGGTTGGAGAGACACTGGAGTTCCGGTTCGAGCCCGGCGGCTTCGACATGAAGGTCCTCGAGGCGACCCCTTCCCGGAGCGTGCTCTGGGAAGTCACTGACGGCCCCGCCGAATGGATCGGCACGACGGTGGCTTGGGACCTCAAACAGGAAGGCGACTACGCGATCGTCCTGTTCGCCCACAGGGGCTGGAGGGAACCCGTCGAGTTCATGTACCACTGCAGCACAAAGTGGGCGACGTTCCTGGTGAGCCTGAAGCAACTTCTCGAGACGGGCGCCGGCGCACCTGAGCCGTACGACCTCAAGATCTCTGATTGGCACTGACCGGGCAGAGAAGATCGCTAACAAGGATCCACACGACTCCTGAGGCGGCCCACCCGCAGGGCTTAGGCAAGCAATGACCTTCGCTCGAGTGGCCCGCCCCGCAAGATGGGCCTCGTGATCATCGCTGCGAGTTGGGTTGGATCAGTGAAGGATTGGCGTACGGGACGTATCGCCGGTTCATCTGTAAGACTCCAGCCATGCAAAGAGTCGATCCACAACCGCGGCAAGATGAAAAATCGAACCTTCAACAGTTTCTGAACTTCCAGCGAGGGACGCTGCTCCTCAAAACCCAGGGCTTGGGACAAGGGGATCTGAACCGCCAACTGCCGACGTCGACGTTGACGTTGGGTGGTTTGTTGAAGCACCTGGCTCTCGTCGAAGACGACTGGATCCAAGTGAAGTTTCTGGGTAAGGACGAGAAGGATCTAGAGCCTTGGGGCAGTGCACCGTGGGGCGAAGACCCGGACTGGGAGTTTCATAGTGCCGCTGACGATGATCCCCAGGAGTTACGGAACCTCTACAGGGATGCTTGCGCGCGCAGTCGCACCGCAGTAACCGACTGTTCCCTCGACGATCTGTCCTTGGGTACCGATCGGGCCGGAAACCAGTGGAACCTGCGATGGGTTTTGACGCACCTCCTGGAAGAAACTGCCCGGCACAACGGTCATGCTGATCTCCTCCGCGAAGCAATTGATGGAACCGTCGGCGAGTGACCGTCCTTCCGTATCCGCTAGCATGCTCCGACCCGAGCGCCGCAATGAGCTGGAGCAGCGTCGGGTGACGGTTCCTTCAGCGGGCGGTTCCTTTGGCTGAAAGCCATCGCGCGATGTCATGGGCGCAGTCGGTGGCGGCACGATGCGTAGTGTCGACCTCGAAGTCGTACGTCATGCCGCTGTGAGCGCTCAGTGCTTGCTGTCGTGCCATTCCTTGCACCCGATCAGTGCGCCGTGCTTCGCGCGCTGCGGCGACATCAGGGTCACAGCGAACCCCCACCCACACGACAGCCGCGTCGCGGAACACGGAGTTGAGATGCTCCTGTCTGATACCGCCGGAGAGAAGGATCTCGTCGAGAATGATGTGGGCTCCGGATCCGACCATACTGGCCAACCCGGTATACCAGGTGCGTTCCAGTGCCCGGTGATCTGAGCTGAAGGTAATTGTGCCGTCGGGCTCGTAGGTGATTCCCGCTCGTGCGCTGTTGCCATGGCCAGGGAGTGCGTCGATGAACGTGTCCACGCCGAAGGTCAGCCAGATCCCTGAAACTAATTCCTGAAGAGCTCGTGCGATGGACGATTTCCCGGAACTTGAGCCACCGTTCAACACCACTAGGCGGGGATCCAGATTCGATGACATTCCGCGAGTCTAATTAGAAGCAGCGCCCGTCGACGCCCACTAGGTGTGCTGCCCAGGGAGGTTGGTTAGCCGGGTGCTGGGTGCTTTGCCTCCGATGGCTGTGTGGGGCCTGTGGTGATTGTACTCGTGGAGCCATCCTGGAAGAGCTGCCCGGCGGGTTGATTCGCTGGGGTAGTGGCGGCTGAAGGCCCACCCGTCGGCGAGGGTGCGGTGGCAGCGTTCGATCTTCCCGTTGGTCTGGGGCCGGTAGGGCCTGGTTTTCTTGGCTTAGATTCCGAGGCTGTCGCAGATGGCTCGGGGAGCGTCAGCTACACCGTCAACGTCACGCCGGACATCGCGCCGAACACCTACGGGGTTGTCACTCTCGTCGTACCCGGACAAGGGACGGGGGAGGACATGGAGGCGTCCAAGCGCTTCGCGCTGATCGACGTCGTCGGCTGAATATGACATCGCGGCTCGTGACCGCCGGGACCGCGCTGCCGCTGCACACAGATCGCGATCAGCATGGGTTCGATCGCGACTTCCAAAAGCTCATAATGCACCACATGGAAGAACCGGATTCTGGCGTTTGAACGGGACACGCCGCCCGCTCGTCCATCGTCATCCGCACTGGGCAAGACAACTAGGCCCAGCCTCCTGCGGCACGATGCCTAGCGCGGGCCGCTTGTCTTGTCCCCACCCCCGGCCCAGCCTGCACCCGAACTATCACCTCTCACCCGGCCGTAGGCTGGCCGCATGTTCTCGTTCATCGGCAGGCTCCCGCAGCCCGCGAAGACGCTGTACGTCCTGATCTTCTTCGCCTTCGTGGTGCTGTTCGTCACCTTCGTCATGGATCTCGCGGAAGCACGGAGATTCGCTTTCGTGGGAGTGGGCGCCCTGTTCTTCCTGTTGGGTCTGTGCGCGAGTCTGAACATCAACGGCACCGCCGACGGGATGGCATCCGCTATCAAGGAGTACCGGCCCATGGGCGCCGACTACTCGCGGTCCTTCCTCTCGACGCCCCTTTATGCGCGACTCTTTGGCATCATGGCGGTGGTCGTCGGATCAGCCTTCGCCGTGACGGCGGTCATCATTCCCAACCGCCTCTGAGCACTCCGGCCTCGTCCGTGGGTTTCGACCGGCCACTCACCTATGACTTTCCGCGAGAGTGGCCGGGTCACAGGGTGCTGCACCGTTCTACTAGAGGATCGCTTCCCGTAAGTTCCGGTCACCCCAATCTGACAGACTCAGGTGATGGACCTCCCCAAGATCGCTGACCGGTGGCCTGCTGTCGACCCAGCCTTCGGGAACGTGACGCTGCGGGCCTTCCGCCCGGAGGACGCCGGTATGGCGGTCAATCTGTCCCGCGATCCGTACGTTTCCGCGACGGGGACCCTGCCCTTCAATGCGACAGCTGACCAGGCACAGGAGTGGATACGGCGACAGCAGACCCGTCATACAGAGGGCACCGGCTTCTCGTTTGCCGTCGTCGACAACACCGAAGGACACTGCGCAGGATTCACCGGCCTCTGGGTGCGCGAGCTGCCCGCCGGCCGCGCTCAAATCGGTTACGGAATCGCCCCATCCTTCAGGGGCCGCGGTCTTGCGTCTGATGCACTGTGTGCTGTCACGTCTTTCGCATGGACGCTGCCCGAGCTGCATCGCACCGAGCTCTACATCGAGCCGTGGAACACAGCGTCCATTAGGACAGCGGAACGCGCCGAGTATCTCCGCGAGGGGCTGCTCCGGTCGCACCAAGAGATTTCCGGCCAACGCCGCGACATGCTGTTGTACTCCACCGTGCGTGACTGACTCCGGGATAGCGCTCGGCGTTCAAGCGCAAGAAATGATCAGCAGCGACGCGCAGTGAGGCATCGGTATGTGGGCTCTTGTTCAGGCGTTCCGCAGCTCTTGGTTGGTGGGGTTGGGCGCGCCTATGCCGCGGCTCGATCCCCCTGACTAGGTTGGGCAGGTGGACAACGACATTCGGACTGACCCGCTTACCGCAGCCGGAGAACGGGAGACGCTCACCGGCTTCCTGGATTACTTCCGGGCGACGGTGGTGATGAAGGCCAGTGGCCTCAGCGATGCCGACGGAGCCAGGCGGCTCGTGCCCTCGCTGACGACGGTGTCAGGCTTGGTGCAACACCTGACTGACGTTGAGCAGTTCTGGTTCCAGGACCGCATCGACGGGCAGAAGGACGTACCCACCCGATGGTCTGCTGAGGATCCCGACGGCGAATTCCGGGTGAGCGAAGAGGACAGCCTGGTGAACATCATCGAGGACTACGAGGCCGCCTGCCGCCAGTCCCGCGAAGTGCTGCAGCGGCATGGGATAGAGGATCGCTGCCGTGGCGGCGACGGTGGACAGAGCGTGCGGTGGGTTCTCGTGCACATGATTGAGGAAACGGGCAGGCACTGCGGCCATCTGGACATTCTGCGCGAGCTGCTGGACGGATTTACCGGAGATTAGGCAAGGAATCTCACGGTCCGCCCGCAACACCTCGAATGCGTCGGCAGCGTGGGCGCACGAGGATTCTTCAGCGGAATGCCTTTGCCGCGCTAACGATTCAGGCTTTCCACCAAGCGATTGCCTCACGGCGACACGGGGCCAGGGGGCATCTTGACCCGATCCTTCTCATTCGCCGAGCCAGGGTTCCGCAAACAACTGGTATTTAAAACCAAAATCTAGGCGCGTATAAAGCTTTCCACCTAGTAAGACGCGGTAACGCCACGGGGGCTTTTCTAGTCCTTCATAGTGATACCCATAAACAACCAAGGCAGCAGCCGCCTTCTGCTTCCAAAAATCCTCTAATTCCGGTTCTATAGGGTTAGGTCCGGGCGGGTCCGATCCTAGTCGACCGAAGGTTAGAAAGGAGTAATAGTGGTATCCCTCACCCGTCACTGAGTCTGTAGCAAATTTTCGGCGTGCTTCAAAAGGGATACGAAGATTCCCCTGTGAGATCAAGAAGTTGAAGATAGTGAATCGGTTGGACGTGCCCGTTGACACCATGGAAATGCCTGACTCAGATTCGAATATACGTTTATCACCGTTCTCGGTTATGCCATTTTCGAACAACTGATCATCCCCAAGCCGTGCAGTGTCCAACACTCTTCTCTGACAGGGTGAGTATATGTGCGGCGCCCATTCGGTAAAGGATCCATTACTGGGCAGTTCGATCCTGCGGACCAGGTTCGAGCCGGTCTGTGCTTGCTCTCGGTCCCGTGAGGGGTAGTCCGGCGGCGCAAGCCAGCGAGGTGACCAAGAGGGCTGCCAAGCCCACAAACATCAAGCCGGCGCCGCCAATATCTCCGTAGGACCCTTCCACTGACTTGAACGAGAACAGGTAGATCCCGTTGGCTACCAGCATCGGGATGGACGCGAGTGCCAGGAGTATGGCCCCGAGTTTCAGGAGGTCTGGTCTGCATCTCGTCGCTCGGCCGATCAGGACGAAGGCGTATGGAGCAGCGGCACAGAGGACGGCGGAGCCGGAGTGAGCGATGGTGAACAGTGAAGAACTGTATGGCCCCGCAAACACCCAGGCATATCCCGACAGAAAGGACAGCGTCAGTGCTGCCAAACCGGGAAGCACGCGAAGGAAGGTGGACATGGGATACAGTCCCACACCCGCAGCACCGAACCGCTCAATGAAGCGCGCGGAGACGGATCCTCCCTGGTGCAAGCCTTCGGTGCTGGAGCTTTCGCCACGGCCCCTAGGCCATCCCTTGCTTGCTGGGAACGAAGCTCATCGTCTCAAGTCCGGCATTATGACTAGGATCATCGTGAACGGGCCTTTGGGGCCCATTTACATGCGGAGAGGATGCACGTGGGGGCGCTGGTGTTGTTCGGCCTCTTATTTCTAACCATGGGTATCTCCAGCGCACTCTTGACGCGCAGAGCTGACCGCCGGCGAACGCAACTGATGAACGAGATTTCGCCGAATAATGGACACCCTTGCGTAATCATGTACGGGAAGGTGAGCCGAACTCTCTACATAGCGTTTTGCCTCGTTGTGGGAACGGTGTGCACCATCATCGGCATCGTCAACTTGATCCGCTGACAGTCTCTCGGCGACCTACGTACGGAAAGAGAGCACATGCCGTCTTACCTTCCCGGCATCTTCGTTGTACTAGCCGGTCTAGGCATGATCATCGCCAGGGCGCCGTTGGCACTCACGCAGTACGCGGCCCTGAGACAAGCTCATATTGTGCGTGCCGATGCTGAAACAGCTCTTCCCGTGATGCGGAGGATCATTATCGGTGGCAGCATCCTCTTCGTTGCTTTCGGTATCTACCTAGCCTTCAACCCGCTCGACGCTTAACGACGCTCATCGTGAAGTCGAGGTTAGGAGCAGCGCCCGCAAGCCGATCCTCCACCGACTTGCTGAGGGATCATTAATGGGATGTTGCTGCGCATGTCAGCTGCCACGGGCATCGGCGTGGTTGGGAGCCCGCAAAAAGGTCAGGATGAATAGTCCTGCAGCGAGTGCGGTGCACACCGGTATCACGAGGTCACTTATCCGGACAGTGATGGTCGAACTTGTGTCGGGGTAGAGGATGAGGGCCCAAACAACGGCGACGGTCAGCGTCACCCCGAGAGCCGAAGCCCTGACGCCATGACGACTTCCGGCGAGTAGATAGCCAACAACTCCGGCTACTCCTCCGATGAATACTCCCAGCACTGCACCTCCGATCAGCGACATCACGGCAATGCCGCGGGTGACCTCGAGTGAGTCGGGCGCCGAGTAGAAGAGCAGATATTGGAGGGGACCGAGAACAGCGCCAGCAAGGGTCGCGACTGGAAGCAGCAGCAGTGCTCGGCGCGCATGTTTTTCCTCTACCTGAGTTGACGTCATTCTCGACCTTAAGCCCTCGCGTCTAGGACCGGCCGCCCTGCAACAGCTGGGGCACAGGAGGGATCCCCCAGTGGGAATTAGCTCTCGCGGCGGAGGCGTGCCTTACGCTCGTCCTCCCGTACCTTTCGGTTGACAGGTATCACTGCAATTCCACCTAGGATGCCCGCACCAATGAGCAGGAGGACGCCGAGCCAGCCGAAAACTTGGTAGGCGAAAAAGCACATCGCTACAAGGAGGAGAATCCACAGAGTGCGCTTCATCGTCTGGCTCATGCTTCACCTTAGCGACCTAAGACGATTCGACCCGTCCCACCAACTTATGGTGCGCGATGCAGGATCCGATGGCAAACATCGTCAAGTTGATTGCTTTGCCAGGTTAACGGCTCCTATAGTCTCAAGCCATGAGTGAGGAGGGCCCTGCTAAGCGGGTGAACCCGAAGATGAACCGTGGAAGCTTTCGGCTGCAGTTCACCATCTGGTCGGTGTGGACTGCTCTGCAATTGCTGGCCATCACCAACAACATCTTGGGCGTCGACGGCTGGGCGTTCGGGGAGTACCTCAACGTGATCATGCTGATCTTAGGGTTGGCCGCTCCTGGATACCTTCTTCATGTCCGTCGTCGTGACGAGCACTTTCGGAGAGCTAACGAGGAACAACGGGCTGACTGGGAACGACGGGGTCGAGCGCTTTAGACGCTTTGCGGGGTGTCCGCCCGAGGATCGTTGAACGACACAGCCTTGTAGTCTTGCGCGGCTAGTTCCGGCCATGTTGCGAGGATGGATGCATGCAGAAGGAATCGGATATGCGGGATCATCTTCGTCAGTCTTTTAGATGGCTGGGGGACCGGACCGATCCGGACTTCAGAGCGGATGTCACCGGATGGTGGCGAAGTCCCGACACACTCTCATCGCTCGGTCCGGGTCTCGCGGCGCTCTTCGCTGACTCGATGCCGACCGTCGTCATGGGTACCGAGTCGCATGGGAGCTTGCTCGGCGTCCTAACGGCGCAGCATCTAGGTATCGGGTTCGCGGAAGTACGGAAGGATCCTGGGCGAGCGGCCGACAGCGATGCTTGGTGGGAGGTGTCGACTGGACCTGATTACCTCAACCGGAGCTTGCGGCTCGGGCTGCGCCGCTCACTGTTGAAGGCGGGGGATAGGGTCCTCTTCGTGGATGACTGGATTGCTACCGGCGCTCAGGCAGAGGCGTGCCATTCACTCGTCGAAATGAGTGGTGCGTCCTGGATTGGCGCTGCGGTCGTCGTCGACGGCCTTGAGAGAGCCTCTTTACGGCGGAAGCTCCAGGTCAAATCGATGATCAACGTTCGAGAGCTGTAATCCGATGAGACAGCCTCTGTCCGGTAAGCGGATCCTCGAGCGGACACATCGCTGAGCGTCTAGAGCGCTCGACCTCGTCGTTCCCAGTCAGCCTGTCGTTCCTCTTCAGCTCTCCAGAAGTGCTCGTCACGACGACGGACATGAAGGAGGTATCCAAGAGCGGTCAACCCTAAGATCAGCATGATCACGTGGAGATACTCCCCGAACGCCCAGTCCTCGCCGCCTAGAACGTTGTTGGTGATGGCAAGCAATTGAAGAACACTCCACACCGACCAGATGGTGAACTGCAGCCGAAAACTTCCACGGTTCATCTTCGGGTTCACCCTCTTAGCAGGGCCTTCCTCACTCATGGCTCGAGACTATAGGAGGCCGTTAATTCGGCAAGCAATCAACTCGTCGATGCTCGCTATCGGATCCTCCAAGGAACACCGCCTCACCCTGTGAGGGAGCATGGCCCTGGCCGCCCGTTGAGCACCGGCCGATCGTTACTCGGTTGAGCTGCGAACATCGCCAATTTCCGGGGAAGCACCGCAGATACTTGGTGCTAGGAGCGATGAGCGCCGACATGCGGCTATCAAGAGCGGGGGAGGAACATTGTGTGGGGATCTGCTGCTTGGATGCATTTCGGTGCGGGGGAATCTGCCGCCCGGAGAGCTCGTATGGGGAGTACTTCCGGTGAGGTCGTGAGCGGAGGTGACCGGCCCGACGATTGGAGGGCTACCGATGGGCCATTACCGTCGCGATCGGACCCGCCCGAGTTGAGCGAACAACAAAGCACTCGGCAGGACAAGTAGCTGGAGCAGCGCCTCAACCAAACTTCCCGCATAGGGATCCTTAAGCGGGACGCAGCGACGCTGTGTAGGGGCGTTCTCAGAGCTACAACCTGCGCGCGAGGCCTAGCCGCCAGAAGGTAGGCATCATCTTGATGCCGATCTATGCGTGTGACCCCTTCGATTTCCGATGCCTCGCAAGGACCAGGCTGAACCAAACAAGGGTCGAAACCGCTGGAAGGGCTGCACCGATTGTGAGGTCGTATTTGGGAAATTTGCTTATTTGAGTTGACCCGTCTGCCATCGTGAACTCGCATACAATGCCCATCGGGAAATATGTGTACTCGGTACGAGGCGGTGAGCCGCCTTCAGGCGTATGGACCGATCCTTCAGGCAGGTTATTGAGACAGACAGATTGGATACTGCCCTCTCGCCTTGTTATAGCGGCTGAATCGACGTATCCGAGTGAGACGAACCAGATACCAGAGAGAATCGCGGCGAGCAGAAAGACGCCGATGTGTCGGCTCATCAAGGGACCCCCATAGTCGTGCTTTCACTCTGACACCGTAAACAGAAGATCCGCAGAGCCCATCGAAGTCGTTATGTATTCGTTACCGAGGACTTCGGGTTGTATGGAGCGCCACGGCATGGTCGGACGAGAAGGCGGGGCAAGAGGATGCGACCGAGGTGTGTCCAAGCTGGTGTCGGCTGGCCTGCGAAAGTTCGTAAAGACGGCAGACTCTACAGAGGTTGGCCGGCGGGTCGGCAGTCACTTCAACGAAGAGCGCCCGCTGCAGGATCCCTTGCTGGAACATCCTTAGTGCATCCTGTTGAGATGGAACCGAGCAGTCACAAGTGGGGAAGTACAGTCGCGGGGGTTATCGGGCTGCTTAACGATCTGGATCCGTACGGCCTCGAGCCTGGCACCGCGGCCGGTGCACCGCAGGACGAGTACGAACCCGAAGCGCATCCCATAGCTCGCTTGCTGCTCAACAGCGGATCAGTCAGTAGTGATCAGGTGGACAGGATCTGGCGGCAATGGTTCCAGGAACCTCTTAGCAAAGTCATCGGTGCTGCGAAAGCGGAACGCTTCTGCGTCAGGCTCAACTCGCTCAATGACTCGGCCTAACGTTCCGGATGCTCGGAAGCCGATCGACTTGCGGGCACTCCCCCTACCGCACCCTGATGAGACGCGCAGGTTCTCGAGGAGCGATCACCGGACCTTCAGCGCAAGTGCTGCACACGCCTCGGGCGGTACTTCTGACCAGTATTCTGACCGTAGTTAACGTCCTGGAGAACAAGCCACTACCTTCCTTCCGGAGCAAGAAAGCAGGACCGACATGCAGGAGTACGTAACGGCAGCTTTCCTCATGCTTGCAGGTGTAGGCATGATCCTCCTACGTAACACAGGCGCTCTCCTGCAAGCCAGCGCGTTAGGCCTAGTTCTGGGCATGAATAATGCCAAGAAACTAATCCCAATCCTGAAAATTGAGATAGTAATAGGCGGCTTCATCTTCACCGGCATGGGAATCTACTCGATAATCAAACTTCTATAAGTCCATGGGACTGGCGCTATAAGCGCCCCTTGGTAATCATCGAATTCGCTAGAGCGTGTCATCAAGACCGCAACGCGGTGTAAGCGCCCCAAAGGATAAAGTAGACGCCAGCAATCAGCGCAGTCCACATAAAAATGACATATGGGATTTTATGCAACTTACTCAGACCAGGCGTTGGCTTGTCTGGAGATAAGGTGTCGAGCATAACGTCGTAAAACCTATATGCCCGGCGTTTCAGTTTTACTAAAATAACGCCAATCACAAGGGCGAGAATACCAAAAACGAGTCGATCAAGTGCCATTTTTCTCCTACCTCATGAGTGATGTTCCACCTTCATCATCCACGAGTTTGTCGGTGTTATCACGCGGTGACATAGCCAGACAGGGCAGAAATTGTCGTGGCGTGCGTCGGACTCCACAAGCTGTCTACTCGAAGGCTTTATAGCCTGACCGCAGGCACCGACCACAGCATCAAGGATGTCCATCAGGGCGTTCTATAGGACAATCCTCGTACGGGTATCAGTGGCGCGCGGAAACCGATGCAGAGGCTACACGTTGCAGGTGTAGGTGATTCCGTTTCGCTCATGGACACCGCTGCCGAGCTCGGTACACGTCTGCACCACACTCGTGATACCGACGACGAAGAGGGTGATGAGCCCAACGGTGATGACGGCACCAATGATGATCCCTGCCAGAGCGAGGCCGTTCTTCATCCCGGCTTTCCGGGACTGAACAAAGGCGATGATGCTGAGGATCAGGCCGATCAGGCTGAGCGGACCCAGAATGGAAAGAACAAATCCGGCGATTCCAAGGGACTTGCCCGGATTGACGCGTTCCTGCTGGGTGCCTTGCGGAAAGTGCTGATAGTCCTGCGTCATGCCATACCCCCGTCGGTGAACATGCTCCTTCCGAGAGCCTAAGCCACGCCGCAAGTCTCGACGCCGCGCGTTGCTTACCTGTTCCTGCACGCTGCGTACTCAGTTCCCCACACTGCGTACTTATATTTGCGCGCTTGAACGGTGTGGCGGCAATGCGTCTGTACAGTCACCGTGGGGCGCCTGCAAGGGTGTCCACCCCGGTGAACACAGGCGTTTTACAGTTCCCCATATCGAGCCCCGGAAGCCCTTTCACCTGTGCGCGGTAAAGTCAACGGATGGGGTTCATAGATTCAGGGCAAACACTTCAGGAGTAGAGAAAATGGCGCAGCGCGTACAGGTGGAATTGGTCGACGACCTCAACGGCGAGCAAGCCCAGGAGACAGTGCGGTTCGGGGTCGACGGAACGAACTACGAGATCGATCTAACGACGGAGAACGCAGACAAGCTGCGCTCGATCCTGTCGGAGTACGCGGACAAGGGCAGGAAAGCGACCACGCGTCGCAGAAGCCAAGGCGGACAGAACGCCTCCTCGGCCACATCAAAGTCCACCAGCCGGGCCACGCGTGAGGACACCCAGAAGATCCGCCAGTGGGCGCAGGACAACGGATGCAACCCCAGCTCGCGGGGACGCATCACCCAGTCCATCGTCGAGGCCTACAACCAGGCCCACTAAAGCCACACCAGCAGGAGAGGATCCAGCGCGGGTGGGCTCCTGTATTGCGGAAGCCCAACGCGAGTGGGTGAAGGGTCCTCCCTGCTGCAGGCCTTCAGTGCTCGAGCTTCCGCCACGGCCGCTAGACCATCCCTAACTGCGACGGTGCATCATCATTCGAAGGTCAGGATTAGATTGTCCGCTACCTACCGATCGTCGTCGTTTCTATCCCAATCGGGATCCCTAACTGCGACGGTGCATCATCATTCGAAGGTCAGGATTAGATTGTCCGCTACCTACCGATCGTCGTCGTTTCTATCCCAATCGGGATCCTCGAGGGCGGGCCGGCTCCCGGTGACTGCTTCGGCCACGTCGAACCAGCGGGGTTCACCCCAGGGTGCGGTGTCCTGACAGACAAAGCTCGACCGCTTGGATCCATCTCTTAGTGTGAAGCGCAGACCCCAGTCAGTAGGAGGGACTACATTAACCACCTCGTCCCGGTGAAACCCATGTCGCCTGATGGGCCCTTGGAGAACGATGAACCCATCCGCCTGTATCTGTATGTACGGCCGAAAGCAGAGCAGGACCACCGCTGCGGTGAGCAGCCCGATGAAGGTCCAGCCGAGCGGTACTTCGGACGCCGGCATCTCGCCGCGGGAGACAAATTGAATCGTGGAGAACTGCTGCGGCAGAAGAATCAGAACGGCACATACGCCTGCTGCGCGGATCCATCCGCGAACTTTCCACCGGCGATCCTGGACACTTTTCATCAGGACACACTCTAAACCGCTGACAAACGAGGACCATAAATACGTCCACAAGCGGATTCCTTAGCGGACGTGGCTCTTATGGGCGACTGCGTGGAGCGCGTTTTTTCTTCCGGTTCCGTTTTGCGTGGCGTTCCTTTTGCTCTGACAGCCTTGCCTCCTTTGAGGTCCTCTTGAAAGCACGCGTTGCACGCCGCAGGAGCGTCACTGTCAGCACCGCAAATGTGATCCCGAAACCGATGCCGGTCAGGAGGATGAACCACCCTGTGTCTGGGGAGTACGCAAACGTGTTAGGGCCGCGGCGACCTGGAAGTGTAACTCCGTCAGGTGCCGATCCCGTACTGGCAATCCACCCAACTGCTTCGGTGGCGAAGCCTAGGCAAACAACACAGAGGGCGACGCTCACAAGGGCTTGAAGTGCGGCGTTGAATCCACGACTATCAAGGTCACCAGGCGTCGGAGTGGAATCCAACAGCTTCATGCTCTGGCCTCCCGTGTCTCCTTTTGCACCTCATCAGGGTAAGCGACCACCGAGAGGCGGTCCGCCAACGTGGTAATCAACTGGGTGACCGCACACTGGGGGATCCCTCACCGGGACGACCTTGAGTCGACGCTTCCCGGTTTTGTCGAAGTCATCACTGGCTAATCCGTGGAAACGGGATCGCGCAGTTGGTTGTCATGAAGTTGATGATGCCGCAGTCCTACACTGACTACTGAGTAGGTCCAGCGGGCGAGGAAGTTTTCTACGTGATTTTGAGGCCGATTTTGAAACGAACATTGGAGCGCAGTTGGAGCCGAAGCGTGAGCATGTGTTGCGATCAGCTCGTTGGGGTCTGCGTTTCGGGTCGCTAGCGCTAGCGATACTTGCAGCGATCATTTGGTCCGAGGGTAGGCCCGTAAGAGCCGCCATCGCTCTCGGCGTGTCAGCACTTTTCTTAGGTATCTCGATCTACCTGACAACTAGCATCTCGGCATCCGATCGCCCGAGGCAGTAGCTAGTCGTGCTGCATCCGTCGCGGACGACTATGTGCGTCACGTAGGGCGATCCCTTTTTGGGGCGGTCCCATCCGCCAGCTACCTCTATGTGATTTGATCCTCAAGCGGCCCAATGCGATAAATGAAAGTCAATGTTCAACCATTCAAGAGGTTGCTTTGAACTAAACTGACGCAAAAAAAGAGCTAGCAGTCTCCCCGCTTCATAGCTATGTCACACACCAAATTCTCGTTGTCTAATCCGCCGTTACTTTGTACAACAGCGAACATTAGAGCGGCGACAACCACAACTAATACGACGAGAATGATTGAAAACTTTCTGGCACTCATTTGCTGATCATACATCGGTTAACTAAGTCACAACATCACTGAATCTTGTGAACGGGGTGCGAGCAGCCACCACATCCCGCGAGGGTTGCGCTCGATAGGATTGGCTTGCGAACGCAGCGGGCTACAGACTTGCGCGATGATCGATTGGGCGCGGGAGTCCTCCCGATGGCTACTTCTGCGGCTTGCTCGCCTTCGTGTGCTGATAAGTAAGTCTTGCGACGTATCCAACGAATAGTGCCCCCGGTATCGATGCGATCCCGGGCCGATCGGGCATCAGGACTGTGAGGAGCAGGAAAAGTGCCATGCTCACACCGAATGCCAGGGCTACTTTGTAGCTTGTTCTCATGGGTGAAGCGTAGTCATAGGCGTACGTAAAGCCTCCATCATTAAGCAATCCCGGCGGTGGTCAGTTCTCAGCCGGGATCTGTGAAGGTCGATCGATGCCCGGGGGAAGGTCACCTGAGGCGCTTCGGGATGATCCCGCACTTGCCGTGATCGTGTTAATTGAAGTCGTAGTCGCCTCACTCCAGACAAACGCTGCCATTGCGAACCCAGAGTGACTGGCCGGCGACATAGCGGCACGTCGAGACGACTGCCGCAGTGGGGTTGGCACTCCTAGAGGACTCTGTCCGTAAGCCGATCCTTCAGCGGGACGGTTCTACCTGCCAGATAACCCTTGAACCAGTACAGTTTCCCTGCGGACGTTCAGTAGTCCAGTGGGAACGCGTTGATCCTGTCCTTCTTCCGTTCAATGCCCCACAGGGATATCGGTCCGTCAGCTCGCTTGACTGCTACAGATCGTTGGACATCCAGGATGTTTACGTCCTCCGGGTACACCTGCTGCGTTTGGTTAAAAAGTTCCTCAGCGAACCGCTTGTTGATCAACGGCACAAGCTTCTTATGCTTTCTCCACTCATAAACGAAACAAGCCATGGAGAGAAAGAAGGGAACCATTCCGATGGCGCGCAAGGGGAGATGGGTTGTCGCCGGTGGTCCACAAATACTGAGTCCCAATAGGACCCAAGAGACCAGAAAGAAAACTACGGACAGCAAACGAGCTAGTTGGGTCTTTCTCGCCTCCGGAAATGGGACGCTGAACACGGTCCTGCTGGTTTCCATCTGACGCTCCCAAATCGTGACGAGTCTCCTCAGAGAGAGATTAGAACTAAATGCGCACGCGCAATAGGGCGGACGACAAGCCCCGCGACCATCGACATCCCGCTGAGGGATCGGCGTACGGGATATGCCGCGGTTCTCGAGCTGATGATCACGGGTGGTGATTGAGATCGTTCCCGCGTTGAGTTTCTCTCAGCCAGTGGTTTACCCGAGAATGCGCCCGATGATTCGTGCTGCTTCTGGGTAGGCGCCGGGGTGGGGACCGGAGTAGTTCAGGCGTATATACGGTCCGGTGGGCTCGGCGGGGAACCAATCGTTGCCAGCGGCGACGAGGACGTTGTGAGTCTCGCATCCCCGCATGAAAGCCGGTAGGTCCGTGGTGTCGGGAAGCCCGACCCAGAGGTTCAGCCCGCCGCTCGGAAGGGCTGTGAGATGGGCCCGTGGTGCGTGCTGGGCGAGGCTGTCGGCGAGTAGGTCGCGGCGGGATCGTAGTTGGTGTCGAAGCCCTCGGAGGTGTGTCTGCCAGCCGGGTTGGGTGACTATGTCCAAGGCTGCTGTCTGGAGGACGCCACTGACATACATGGACGCGGCCGCCCGGTCAGCGATGATCCTGTCTCTTGCCGGCCCGCGGGCGATGATAGCCGCTACCCGAAGAGCCGGAGAAACGCTTTTGGTGAGCGACCGGATGTAGACGACGTGTCCGCTGTCGTCCTGGGCTGCAACAGGGGCCGGGTCGGTCGTGATGCCGAAGTCATGTGCCCAGTCATCTTCGATGAGGAACGCACCATAGGTCCTGACGACCTCGAGGATTTGCTGGGAAGTGTCGGGTGACCACTGGGCGCCGGTGGGGTTGGCGTAGTTCGGTTGGACGTAGAAGGCCCGGGCACCGGTTTCCTCGAACGCCCGGGCAACTTCTTCCGGGTCAGGCCCGGCGGGCCCGGTCGGGATGGGGACCAGGCGGACACCTGCTTGTGCGGCGGCGAGAATCGCACCCCAATAAGAGGGAGATTCAATCAACAATGGGCGTCCCTCAGTGACGAGGGCCCGGAAAATGGAGCTGAGTCCGCTTTGACTGCCGGGAAGCACGATCACATCAGTAGGCGACACGGGCGTCACATGAATAGGGGTCGCCGAGGCCAGCTCTGAGGCGAACCAGGACTGCAGCTCCGGAAGACCTGACACCGGGGACCGGGTCAGTGCCGAATCGTGACGGCCTGCCCGGGCCAAGGCGGCGCGGACCAGGCGCTCGGGTAGGAGTTCACGATCCGGGTACCCACCATGGAGTGCGATTGCATCCGCGGGTGCAGGCCACGTCATCGCCGGTGATAGGGATAAACGATTCTGGGGTGCTCCGAGGGCTGCGGTCTGCCAGCCGAAATCCGAGGGTCGTGCAGTGCGGACAGCGCGGACGAAGGTTCCCACGCCGGGGCGGCTCTCGATCAAACCCTGACCGGTCAGGGTGCGTAGCGCCTTCTGAACCGTCACCGGGCTCGCCTCATAACGGGATACCAATGAACGTGTCGAGGGCAGTTTCGCCCCGGCAGGAGCACCCGCGATCCAGTCCCGCAGGGCGGTCACGATCCTCGTACTGCTATCGTTAGTCATGAAGACCAATAGTAGCGCTACCCTGCAAATACCCCGCGTGCTACCACCCTTTCGTGCAGGGCTAGCCTGGGGTCTGCTCGGGGTCCTCGCGTTCTCCTTTACCGTTCCCTTCACCCGCCTAGCCATCGCCGGGCTCTCCCCCTTGTTTATCGGATCGGGTCGTGCAGTCATTGCCGCAGCCCTGGCGGTAGCAGCCTTGGCTCTGACTCGGCAGCGGTTCCCGCATCGAGTCCAATGGATCCGACTGGGTGTTGTTGCCGGCGGGATCGTTGTCGGGTTCCCCCTGCTCACGACCTTCGCCCTCACCACAGCACCGGCAAGCCACGGAGCAGTCGTCCTTGCACTGCTGCCAGCGGCTACCGCTGTAATGGCCGTGATCCGGGGAAAGGAACACCCGCCTGCCTCGTTCTGGGTCATGGCAGTCATTGGAGCCGTCGTCGCTATCGGTTTCGCCGCCCTTCACAGCGGAGGTTTCGGGCACCTGACCTCCTCGGATCTGCTGCTGTTCGCAGCGGTCATCGCCGCTGCCATCGGGTACGCGGAAGGCGGACTGCTCGCCCGTGAGCTAGGTGCATGGCAGACCATCTCATGGGCTCTGGTCATCGCATCCCCGCTGATGATCGTCCTGACTGTCATCGCCGCAGTGCACCAACCGCCAACCGGCACTCCAACTCAATGGGTGGCTTTCGCCTACTTGGGGGTGGTGAGCATGTTCCTAGGATTTTTTGCCTGGTATCGCGGGCTCGCCATCGGCCCCATAGCGAATGTCAGTCAGGTCCAGCTCACCCAGCCCGTCCTCAGCATCCTCTGGGCCGCGCTCCTCCTCCACGAACGCCTCACCTGGATCACGATCCTGGGAGCAATCGCTGTCATCCTCTGCGCTGGCATCGCCGTTCGGATGCGGCTGAGTCGGCCGCTACGAACCCCAGCCACACCACGATTCATCCAACGCAGGGGCCGAACCTCCGGTGAGGAATTCTCGCACGGGCCCCGTAGCAACTCCGAGCAACACGCCACCACTCCCGCGCCTGTAGATGCAGCACCCTGACGAGATTGCTCCCTAGCCAGCACTGCTGAGCTGAGCCAAGCCAGCGCCGCAAACCCCATGTTTTGAGACAGTGAGAACCTTCAACCACGCCAGAATCCAGCGACACGCGGCCCATGCCAGCAATACGCCGATGATGTACAAGAGGAAGACGAAACAATGCGCCCCATGCAGTACTCGAGCAAGATCAACAACGTCCGGTACGAGCTCCGCGGACCAATCGCCCGTGCAGCGAGGAAAAAGGAAGCCGAAGGGCACCGCATCCTCAAAATGAACATCGGCGACACCGCGCCGTTCGGGCTGGATGCCCCCGAATCGATTGTGGTCGACATGATCCATCACCTGCGTGGTGCTCAGGGCTACAGCGACAGCAAGGGAATCTTCTCCGCCCGCACCGCCATCTCGCAGTACTACCAGACCCGCGGCCTCATGCAGATCGGTGTCGAGGACATCTTCATCGGCAACGGGGTCAGCGAAATGATCTCCATGACGCTGCAGGCATTCCTCGAAAACGGCGACGAGGTCCTCATCCCCTCCCCTGACTACCCACTATGGACCGCATCAGTCACCCTCAGTGGCGGGACGCCCGTCCACTACCTGTGTAATGAGTCCGACAACTGGTGGCCCGACATGAACGATGTCCGGGCGAAAATCACCGACCGCACCCGCGGACTCGTCATCATCAATCCGAACAACCCCACCGGCGCCGTCTACCCGAAACGGATCATCGAAGAGTTCGTCGAGTTGGCCCGCGAGCACGACCTGGTGCTCTTCTCCGACGAGATCTACGAAAAGATCATCTACGACGACGTACCCCACATCCACACCGCGTCCATCTCCAATGACGTGTGCGTGTTGACTTTCAGCGGGCTCTCCAAGGCATACCGGATGCCGGGGTACCGCGCCGGATGGGTCGCCATTACAGGACCCCGCGTCGCAACCCAGGCCTACCGCGAGACCCTGGAACTGCTCGCCTCGCTACGGCTCTGCCCGAACGTCCCTGCCCAACACGCCATCCAGACCTCGCTCGGCGGCTATCAGAGCATCGAGGACTTGATCAAGCCCGGCGGACGACTGCGCGAGCAGCGCGACCTCGCTCACGCGCTACTCAACGCAATACCAGGGCTCAGCTGCGTGCCGGCCGCCGGCGCCCTGTACCTCTTCGTCCGCCTCGACCCGGACATGTACTCGTTCACCAGTGACGAGAAATTCGTCCTCGACCTCCTCGAAGAGCAAAAGATCCTCGTGTCCCATGGCACCGCGTTCAACTGGAACCGGCCCGATCACTTCCGCTTCGTCATCCTTCCCACCGCCGAGGACATCGAAGAAGCAGTCAGCCGCATCGCCGCCTTCCTCAGCACCCGCCGAAAACCTGCAGTGAAATTGGGGCCATTCTCCCTGCCTCACGCCTAGCCCGCTACATAACCTGTCCGGTGAGGAATCGTCCAGTGGGACACGGTGAGAATCGGCACGAAGCCTACTTGACGGCGATGTTACAGAGGGTCGGAGGCACCAATCCGGGTATGGAATAGCATCCACTTATTACAGTTGACAGAGGGGGACATGATGCAGTCTAAACGCTTAGGGATAGTGGCGGTTCTAGCAGGCTTGGTACTGGGGCTCAGCGCGTGTAGTGGTGGCGATGAAATTGCTGCCCTGAATCGGGGAAGTGCTGCGGGTAATCAGCTGCCTGACTACGTGTACACGGAGGACATTGACGTCGACTCCATCCGGGAAGCTGTTGAAAGTGAGGGATTCACCTATTTCCTCGCCAGAGGTAAGGAGCAGGGGTTCTGCGTAATCCGGACGAGTGATCAGGGAGAGAGCGCCTACATGGGTGGATGCGGCACAAAGCCTGGGCTCGTCATTATTACTTCTTCCGGTACTACCGCAGCAGGACCCACGAATGTGGCTCTGGTCACTGACGGTTATGCCACGGATGACCTCGAAGACGAAGGATGGGCCAAGATTCAGGAAAACATCCTCGTTCGGTGACGCCGAAGTCCGGAATAAGGATCAATCTACGGGCAACCTCGGCATGGGGAGCGGAAGGGGTGTTTGCTAACAGGTAGGCAAAGCCATTGCCCTATACCTTCACGGAATCGTCCTGCTCAGCGGTGCCAGTTGCTTCGAGGTCTCCTGCGACGGCGTCCGTAAGGTTAAGCTCCTCTGCATGTTCTACTGGGTTCGTGCTCTCGTTGGCGACACCGTATGGGATATGTACGCCGGCGACAAATGAGGCCGCTGGAACGAGATGACGTTCTTGATCATCAAAGAAGATGTGAGGTTTCATGACCTTCAAGATTTTCGACTTCTCAATTCCCCCGAGGAAGAATGCGTCGTTGACCGTCACGCCCCAGGCTTCGAGGGAGTTTACTGCGCGCTCATGGGCAGGAGCGTTGCGTGCAGTTACAAGCGAAATCCGCAGGCGCGGCTCGTAACTCTTGTCGTCTCGCTGTTTCTGGGTCTCGAGTTTTTGGATCATGTTCAAATCGTGCAGCAGGTTGTTCAGTGGCCCGGGAATGAGCGCGCGGTCCTGATTCTCCGTTTCGTGGGCATGGTATTCCTCAAGACTGCCCGTGTCCTGGAATACCCGTTCGGCCTCGTCGTTGCCAAGGACACCATCGAAGTCGAAGGCGACTCTGAGTGTTTGATCACTTGAGTCATAGACAGCGGTCGATGGGAGAACGTGACCTGCTGGGTATTTGAGCCGTGTTGCAGCATCAACATCGCTGCGATTCGCCGACAGGAAGAGTGACATCTCTAACGCCTCGATGTAGCGGAAGGGAGCCTCTCCTTGGGTAAACACTGCCCGAGAGATGCTGAGATCATGGGACTTGATCGATCTCAGCACTCGTAGACCGGTAGATGGATCCTTCTTGGAAAGGACGATTACTTCTACAACAGGGTCATCTTTCGAGCGAAGGTCGTTCAGGCCAAGCAGACGCTGTATGAAGGGAAAAGCGACACCCGGCTCGAGAACGTCATCTATGCGTTCCTTCTGGTAAATCCTGTACTTCTCCTCCTTGTGCTCCTGGAAGTATGCGTCCGACTCCGTCAGGTTGAAGAGCGCACTGGAAGAGACCCCGACAACAAGTCGGTTGTTCAATTCGTAAGACATGGAGAGACCCTTCGATCATCTGGTCAGTCCCTTAACGGAGTCTCTAAATTTTTCGACCCAGAGTATGGCGAAGTGACTGTCCCCTGCTTATATGTCTGCCATCCTCGCAGATCACCCTGAGAGTTAGTCCCAACCTGGCCCTCCTACCTGCCCGTAAGACGGTCGGTCTGCGCCCGTGCAGGCGGCCTTGAGTATTTGTGCAGGCGACCGTGAGAACCGGCAATGCAGCCAGTGCCAGTCGGACAGGGGAGGAGCGTAAGACCTGCACGGTGAAGATGCACGCTTAGGCGCCTTATCTGCAACACTTACCGGGTGAAGATCGGGTACGCGCGCGTCTCGACCAACGGCCAGGACCTGACCGGCCAACGGGAGAGTCTGCACGCTTTCGGAGTAGATGCCGAAAACATCTACGTGGATCAAGGGTTCACGGGTACGAATCGGACTCGCTCAGGGTTACGCGAAGCACTTGCTTCCTGTCGTAAGGGCGACACCCTTGTTGTCACGAAGCTCGATCGATTGGCTCGTTCGCTACTTGATGCTCGCGACATCGCCGATGAACTCACGAGGAAGGGCGTGGCCCTCAGCCTCGGCGGCAGCGTCTATGACCCCTCCGATCCGGTCGGCCGGCTTTTGTTCAACGTCCTGGGTATCGTGGCGGAATTCGAGTCGGATCTGATCCGGATGAGGACTCGGGAGGGCATGGCAGTAGCGAAAGCCAAGGGTCGGCTTCGCGGCAAGCAACCCAAGCTCTCACCTATTCAGCGCACACATCTGTTCTATCTCCATGACGCCGGTGAACACACACAAGTAGAGATTGCCGAACTACTCAGCGTCTCTCGCACTACCGTTTACCGAGAGCTCAAGCGACGCGCCCGCACCACAGGGTGACTCCTCCGGAGTGTTCACGTGAAGGATTCTTTGACCGGCCGCATCGGGCGCCGTAGCCGGGAGTTGAAGGAGCTCAGCGTCTCCGGTGTGAATCGCAACGATAAGTGGCGGCATTCTCGTGGCGCTCGATATCGCCTCTACGCCCGCAAGCCGAACCCCCGCGCGATTCGGGGCCCAGAGTGGCGCCCACATCGAGGTGCTACAAGCGCATGGCGTCGGCGAGGACGTCGAGGCGAGTGATCTTCCCGTCCACGATCGTGAAAGCCATGATGGACACGACCCGGCCGCTCAGTACCGCGGCCGCGCCGGGGCGACGGTCGATCAGGATGGGCATCGAGTGAGCCGCCAACCACGTGGGCTGGACGACGACGGCGACGCCGGAGCGCCCGCTTCAGCGGCGTATCATGAAGGGTCAGCTTTTTTCTACCTTTAGGGGCAAGTCGTGTCCACCGTTGAAGACAATTCGGCAACCACAGCACAGACCGGTGGCAACCGGGTCAAGCGTGGGATGGCCGAGATGCTCAAGGGCGGCGTCATCATGGATGTCGTCACCGCCGAGCAGGCCCGCATCGCCGAGGACGCCGGTGCGGTAGCCGTCATGGCGCTCGAGCGGGTTCCCGCGGACATCCGCGCCCAGGGCGGCGTGTCCCGCATGAGCGATCCCGACATGATCGACAGCATCATCGAGGCCGTGTCCATCCCGGTCATGGCCAAGGCCCGTATCGGCCACTTCGTGGAGGCGCAGGTCCTGCAGTCCCTCGGCGTCGACTACATCGACGAGTCCGAGGTCCTCACGCCCGCCGACTTCACCAACCACATCGACAAGTGGAAGTTCACGGTTCCCTTCGTCTGCGGTGCGACCAACCTGGGGGAGGCGCTGCGTCGGATCAACGAGGGCGCGGCGATGATCCGCTCCAAGGGCGAGGCCGGCACCGGTGACGTCTCGAACGCCACGATGCACATGCGCAAGATCCGCTCGGAGCTCAACCGCCTGTCCTCCATGGCCGAGGACGAGCTGTACGTGGCGGCGAAGGAACTGCAGGCACCGTATGAGCTCGTGAAGGAGGTCGCCTCCGCGGGCCGCCTTCCCGTGGTCCTGTTCACCGCCGGTGGCATCGCGACCCCCGCGGACGCTGCCATGATGATGCAGCTCGGCGCGGATGGCGTGTTCGTCGGCTCGGGCATCTTCAAGTCCGGCAACCCGGCCGAGCGCGCCCACGCGATCGTGCAGGCGACCACGTTCCACGACGATCCCGACATGATCGCCAAGGTCTCCCGCGGCCTGGGCGAGGCCATGGTCGGCATCAACGTCGACGAGATCCCGCAGCCCCACCGCCTCGCCGAGCGCGGCTGGTAACAGCCACGCGAGCGTCGGAAGGACCGCAGCCACCAGGCTGCGGTCCTTCCTTTTCCGGCCGTGGGTGCTATCTCGTGAAGGGAACGGCGACGTCGCACACCTCCGCCTCGGGGTGCGCCGCGTCGAAGGGGGCGAAGTAGATCTCCCGCGGCGGAAGGGACGGCGTCAGCCCCTCGCGCGCCAGCCACGCGTACACCGCGTCGTAGGCCTGCAGGATCTGCGGATACCGGACCTGCGCCTGGGTGATGCGGGCGAAGGCCACCTCGCCGGCGGGCTCGACGAGGAGTTCTGCGGCTCCGCCGACGTCGTCCGGCGTGACGTCGTCCCGGACCGGGATGCCGTTCTCCACGACGCCGTCCGTCTCGTCGTTGACGGGGCTTCGGTAGATGGTCGTCAGCGGTCCTGCCCACCCGCCGAGCCGCTCGGCGACCGGCGCGAGGCGGGCACACGACGACTGGATGAAGTCCGGAATCTCCTCCGGACTCACCCGTCGCCTCTCCGTCACATAGGTCCTGGCATCGCAGGCACGCGTCTTCACATTCATGAGCTGATCCTTCCCCTGGGCGAGTTGCGACATCACGTAGGACGCGAGGTGCCGCTGGGCGAGCACGGTCGCTTCGACGCCGGCCCAGTACGCGGCGACGAGGTCCGCGCGTTCGCCGTCGTCCGCCGCCAGGACACGGGCAACCGTATCGAGGGGCATGTCGAGTCCGCGGAGCAGGATGATCAGGCGCGCATCGGCGACCTGGTCGTCGGCGTAGTACCTGTAGCCGTTCCGCGCGTCGACGTGCGCGGGCGGGAGCAACCCGCTCTCGGCATACAGGCGCAGGGCCTTACTGCTCAGGCGCGTCCTGCGACTGAAGGTTCCACTGCTCATCAGCGGCACGGCTACCTCCTGGGATGCCTGCGTGGCGGTCTGCCACGTTCCGACCTTCCGCCCGGCCCCAGGGGCAGGGTCAAGGGATTCGATCCTAGTGCCCGGTTGCACCGTCCCCGACGGCGGCCCGGTCAGAGCTGCAGGGAGTAGGTCCTGCCGCGCCCCAGCAGCGTGAACCCGCGGCGGGAGAAGAACGGGTACCCCTCGGGCGTGGCGTGGACGCAGAGGTCGACGGCCCCCGCGTCGCCCGCCGCCCGCGCCGTCGCGCTCAGGAGTGCCGTCCCCAAGCCACGCCTCTGGTGGTCAGGAAGGACTTCGAGGTGGTGGATTCCGCCGAGCTGCCGGAGGCCGGCCACCCCGTGCGGGTAGAAGGAGTACGCGGCGCCCGTAACGGCGCCTCCCCGCTCGTCCCTCGTCACGGCATGCCATGCCTGCGGCGGCTGGGAGCGGGCGACGCGCAGTTCCTGCTCCAGCGGTCCCGAGTAGTCGGGCACCTCGGTGGTGAGGACGGCGGCGTTGTCACCGGACCGCATCACGGCCGCGACGGGGGCCGCCATCCACCACGGCTGCCAGCTCGGGCTGAACCCAAGCGGGCCGAGCTCGGCGGCGTCCACCGCGCCGTTCAGCCAGACCCGGACGGTGGAGGCGCGCAACCGCACGCCCTCGGCCAGCGCGGGCTTCACGGCCTGCGCGCTGACCGCGTCGGGGAACATCATCTGAAGTTCCCGTCGCGCGGGCAGCCAGACCCACGTGGTGCCGTGCGTCGAGAAGGTCTTCCCTCCCGTCGCCGAGGCCAGCGCCGTGAACCAGGCCGTCTGCAGCCGCTGACTCTGGGCGATGGTCACCATGCCGGTGCGCCGACCGCGACGCCGCTCACGCCAGGCCGCGGCGGACGAGCAGGGGATGCAGGTCCGCGTCCCTCCCGCGGAATCTGCGGAAAGCCTCCAGCGGGTCGATGCTGTTGCCCCTCGACAGCAGTTCCCGGCGGAAGTGGTCGCCGTTCCTGCGCGTCAGGCCGCCGGAGGACTTGAACCATTCGACGGTGTCCGCATCGAGCATCTCGCTCCAGATGTAGGCGTAGTAGGAGGCCGCGTACCCGCCGGCGAAGATGTGCTTGAAGTAGGACGTGCGGTATCTCGGAGGTACCGGGGCGAAGTCGACCCCGGCGTCGGCGAGCGCCGCGGCCTCGAAGGCGAGGGGGTCCTCGACGACCGTGCCGGAGGGTATCGAGTGCCAGGCGAGGTCCAGCAGGGCGGCCCCGAGGTAGGCCGTGGTCTCGAAGCCCTCGCCCCAGGTTCCCGCCGCATGGATGCGGTCGATGACGTCCTGGGGGAGCGCCTCGCCGGTCTCGTGGTGCCGTGCGTAGTGGGCGACGATCTCCGGCCAGAGGATCCACATCTCGTTGACCTGCGACGGGTACTCGACGAAGTCCCGGGGGACGGACGTACCCGCGAACAGGGGATAGGTGACATCGGAGAAGAGACCGTGCAGGGCGTGTCCGAACTCGTGGAACGCGGTCACCACCTCGTCGTACGAGAGCAGCGTCGGCTCGCCGGCCCCGGGCCTCGAGATGTTGAGGTTGTTGATGACGACGGCGCGCGTCCCCTCGAGGCGCGACTGGTCCACAAAGGAGTTCATCCAGGCTCCGCCGCTCTTCGTGTCGCGGGTGTAGTAGTCGCCGAGGAACAGGCCGAGTCCTGAGCCGTCCTCGTTGAAGACCTCCCACACGCGCACGTCGGGGTGGTAGCCCACGAGGTCCGGACGCTCGGTGAACGTCAGCCCGTACAGGCGGTTGGCGGCGTAGAACACGCCGTCGTTGATCACGCGTTCGAGCTCGAAATAGGGGCGCAACGCGTCCAGGTCGACGTCGAACCTCGCCTTCCGGACCTTCGCCGCGTAGTAGGCCCAGTCCCATGGCTCGATCGGGTGGCCGGCCTCGGTCTCCAGTTCCGCGGCCTCGGCCCGCGCGTTGCGGACGGCCGGGGCGGCGAGTTCCCGCATCCGTTCCAGGATCGCCTCCAGCGACGGCGCGGTCTGGTTGTCCGTGGCGGCCGCGGCATGCGTGTCGAAGCCGAGGAGGGCGGCGCGCTCCGCACGGAGGGTGGCCATCCGCGTGGCGATAGCGAGGGTGTCCGCGTCGTTGCCGCGCGCACCGCGCTGGATGGATGCCTCGTGGAGCCGGCGTCGGACATCCCTGCTGGTGAGCGACTCCAGGGCCGGCTGTACGGTCGGCAGGATGAGCGTCAGGAGGTACTTGCCCTCGTGGCCGGCCTCGGCGGCCGCCGAAGCGGCGGCGGAGATGGCATCCGCGGACAGGCCGTCGAGCTCGTCGGCCGAGTCGAGCAGGAGCGCCGAATCGTTCGTGTCCTTCAGCAGTTTCTGCGAGAACTCGGTGCTGAGTGCCGACAGCTGGGAGTTGAGTCCGCGGAGCGTGACCTGGGCGTCGTCGTCGAGCTCGGCTCCTGCCCGCACGAAGCTGCGGACGTACTCCTCGACCAGGCGCGCGGACTCCTCGTCGAGCCCGTCGACCGGTACCTGCCGGAGGCGCTCGAACAGCGCGCGATTGAGCTTGATGTTGTCCTCGTGCTCGGCGATGCGCGGAGCGACCTGCTGCTCGAGTTCCTGGATCGCCTCCGTCGCATGGCTGGAGGAGTTGCTGAAGAACACACGCGAGACCCGGTCGAGGGTCCTGCCGGCACGCTCGAGCGCGACGAGCGTGTTCTCGAACGTGGGAGCCTCGTCGGAGCCCGTGATCCGGTCGATCTCGGCCAGGTGCTCGGCGAAACCGGCATCGAAGGCCGGCAGGTAGTGCTCGTCCCGGATGGCGGAGAAAGGTGGCAGCTGGTAGTCGAGGGTGCTGGGCTCGAGGAAAGGGTTGCTCATGGGAACTAACTTTTGCACGAGGTGGTCCCTTGATGCACCACCCTCACCGGGTTTACGCGGACGAGCGTGCCCGACGACGCCGCCACGCCGGGTCCGCGGGATCGCGACCTACCGCGGCCTCGCGGCCGCGTGCTCCCGGGCCAGTTCCGCGAGGGAGTCGTCCACGCCGTCGTCCTCGAAGGCGCCGAACTTCCGTTCCGCCGCGGTGCGCAGCAGGAAATCGGCGATGGCGGGGTTCTTGGGCAGCAGGGAGCCGTGGAGGTAGCTCCCCACGATGTTCCTGTAGCGGGCGCCCTCGTGGTGCTCCTCGGCGTTGTTCCCCGCGCCCTTGAGGACGGTCGCCAGGGGCCTGAGTCCGTCACCGAGGAAGGTCTGACCGCTGTGGTTCTCGTAGCCGTGGATCTCACCGAACTCGTCGCTCCGGGCGACGACGTTGCCGATCAGCCTCTCGGTCCCACCCCGCGTCTCCAGGTCCAGGACACCGATGCCCGGGATGACCGTGCCGTCCTGCGTGCGGAAGAAGTTGCCGAAGAGCTGGTACAGCCCGCAGATGAGGAGCATCGGGGTGCCGTCCTCGGCGAGCCTGCGCAGCGTGGAGGCGATGGCCTGGAGGTCGTCCTGGATCACCACCTGCCCGCTGTCCTGGCCGCCGCCGCCGACGATGAGGTCGACGTCGTCCGGGAATGCGTCCCCTGCGTTGTGCTCGAGGATCTCGGCGCCGTAACCGCGCCACGCGAGGCGCTGCTTCAGGACCAGGACGTTCCCGTAGTCGCCGTAGATGTTCATCTCCCGCGGATACAGCTGCAGGATGCGCAGGGACCCCTTGGACGGGTCTGCGGGTGCCTTCGTCAGGGCACCGGCGGATGGGGCGTCGCTCATCAGGAAACCACCTCGACCTTCGTGATCTTGGAGAGCTCGCGGCGTACCGCGAGCATGGCCGTATAGGTGCAGAAAATGCGCTTGGGCCGTCCGTCGGATCCGCGGATGAACTGCTGGAGCGCATCGGTGATGTCGGGTTCGACGGCGCCCACGCGGACGTCATCGTACTTCAGCCTCAGTGCCATGTCGTAGGCGCGGACGCCGCTGACCACGTCCACCCCGCTGAGGCCGAGGGAATCGAAATCGACGTCCCACAGCCAGGACATGTCCCGTCCGTCCGCATAGTTGTCGTTGATGGCGATCATCGTCGCGCACCCTGCGGGGTCGAAGGACTTCAGGCCCAGCCGGAACCCGCTCGGGTTCTTCACGAGGACCAGTTCGAGGGCCTGGCCATCGACGACGAGGCTCTCGCCGCGGCCGAACGCGGGCTCCACCGCGGCCAGCGACGAGAACAGCCTGCCGTTGTCCGCCGTACCGCCGAGGACGGCACGGGCCGCCGCCAGGGCCGCCGCCGCGTTGAAGATGTTGTAGACGCCGCGCAGGCGGAGATCGGTGCGCGTCGTGGTGCCCTCCACCTCGAACTCCGCCGAGTTGCCGTCGACCGATCGAAGGACGACGTCGGCCGGCAGGGCGGAGGCGGGAGCGGTGCCCGCGGCGCCGCGCAGTTCGTCGTCGTTCGGGAAGGTGCTGCGGAGGGACGCGTCGAGGCCGAAGTAGACGACGTCGGCAGCCGTCACGGACGACGCCAGGCCCGCGACGCGGGGGTCCTCGCGGTTGAGGACCACTGTTCCCGTGGTGGCCAGTGCGATGCGCTCGAGCAGGCGGGTGGTGGCGTCGATCTCGCCGAAGCGGTCGAGCTGGTCGCGCAGGACGTTCAGGAGGAGCGAGTACCGCGGCGGCACGAGCTTCACGAAGTGCACGGCGTGCGCCTCGTCGAGTTCGAGCACGGCGACGTCGGCCTTCAGGCGCCCGCGCCAGTCGACCTCACCGAGCAGTGCAGCGGCGACGCCGCGCGTGAAGTTGCTGCCCGTGCGGTTCGTGAAGACGCTCAGGCCCTGGCCCTCGAGCAGTTCCACGACCATCTTGGTGGTCGTCGTCTTGCCGTTCGTCCCGCTCACGACGACGACGCCGTAGGGGAGGTTCGAGAGCGCGCGTCCCATGAAGCCGGGGTCGAGGCGCTCGACCACCAGGCCGGGGAACGCGGAGCCGCCGCCGCGCAGGCGGGAGGCGATGCGCACGGCCTTGCCGACGAGGACTGGAAGGGGATTCATGCCTACAAATTATCGCAGCCACGCCGACCTTTCCGGGACGCGAGCGGGAGGCGCTGCTCACGCCCGCCCCGACGCGGCCGGGAACCCGAGGAGGGCGACCTAGAATTGAGGGATGACCTCCCCGTCCTTCTCGGCACCCTTGCCCACGTCGGAGCCCACGTCCGGGCCCGCGTCCAGCGCCGCCTCCTCCTCGGACAGCGAGGCCGGCGAGGCTACCAGGGCCACCAGCGCCGCCGGTGCGACGACCTCGCGGCACCGCGACGTCGTCGTCGGCGTGCTCGCCGTGCAGGGCGACGTGCGCGAACACATCGCGACCATCGAGTCCCTCGGCGGGCGGGCCGTGCCTGTCCGGCGGCCGTCGGAACTCGCCGCGATTGACGGCCTGATCATCCCGGGCGGCGAGTCGACCACGATCGACAAGCTGACGCGCACCTTCGGGCTGGCGGAGCCACTGCGCGACCTCATCGCGGGCGGGCTGCCGGTATACGGCTCCTGCGCCGGCATGATCCTGCTCTCCGACGTCATCGCGGATCCGTCGACGGACAGGCTGGGCAATCCGCAGCAGACGATCGGCGGCCTCGACATGGTGGTGCGGCGCAACGCCTTCGGGCGCCAGCGCGAGTCCTTCGAGGCGGACCTCGCCTTCCGTGGCCTTGCCGCCACCGGTAGCGTCGCAGGAGAGGACCCGGTGCGGGCCGTCTTCATCCGTGCGCCGTGGGTGGAGAAGGTGGGCGACGGCGTGCAGGTGCTGGCACAGGTGCCTGCCGCGGAGACGCCGCAGGCGGGCCCTTCGGGAGCTGGGGAGCAGGGAGCGGAAGCCGAGTTGGCGCCGGTCGCTAGAATTGTGGCAGTGCGTTCAGGGAACCTGCTGGCCACGAGTTTCCACCCGGAAGTGACGGGTGAGCGGCGGGTCCACGAACTGTTTATTCGGATGATCAGAGGAGAAGCGTAAGCATGTCGGGGCACTCTAAGTGGGCAACAACCAAGCACAAGAAGGCCGCGATCGACGCCAAGCGCGCGAAGTCCTTCGCGAAGCTGATCAAGAACATCGAGGTGGCAGCGCGTGCCGGCGGTGCCGATATCGCCGGTAACCCCGGGCTCGAACTGGCCGTCTCGAAGGCCAAGAAGACCTCCGTCCCCATCGACAACATCAACCGCGCGGTGAAGCGCGGGGCGGGCCTGCTCGGCGAGGCCGTCGACTACCAGACGATCATGTACGAGGCCCGCGGCCCCCAGGGTTCGGCCCTGCTGATCGAGTGCCTGACGGACAACAAGAACCGTGCCGCATCCGAGGTACGCGTCGGCATCACCCGCAACGGCGGCAGCATCGCCGATCCCGGGTCGGTGGCATACCTGTTCGCGCGCAAGGGCGTCGTCACCCTGCCGAAGAACGGCCTCACCGAGGACGAGCTGCTCATGGCCGTGCTCGACGCGGGCGCGGACGAGGTCAAGGAGTCCGACGACAGTTTCGAGATCATCTCGGAGCCGCAGGACGTCCGCGCCGTGGTCGGTGCGCTCGAGGAGGCCGGCATTGAGTACGAGACCGACGAGATCGAGTTCGTGCCGTCCATGCAGGTGGACCTGGACGCCGACGGCGGCCGGAAGTTCCTCAAGCTGGTGGACGCCCTGGAGGAGCTCGACGACGTCCAGAACGTCTACTCCAACGCCAACCTCTCGGACGATGTGCTGGCCGAGCTCGAGAACGACGACTGACATCGCACCGCTCGGGACTGCAGGAAGGGTAGCGCCGTGACCTACCGGGTCATGGGCGTGGACCCCGGGCTGACACGCTGCGGGCTCGCCGTCGTCGACATCGAGCCGAACCGGCGTTCCACGCTCGTCGCGGTCGGCGTCGTCGGCACGGAGGCGGGCAGGAGCCTCGACGAGCGGCTCCTGGTCATCTCGGAGGCCGTCGACTTGTGGCTGGACCTGCATCAGCCGCAGGTCCTCGCCGTCGAACGCGTCTTCAGCCAGCTCAACGTCAGCACCGTGATGGGGACCGCGCAGGCGTCCGGCGTCGTGATCGTCGCCGCAGCCCGGCGCGGCATCCCGGTGGCCCTCCACACGCCCACCGAGGTCAAGGCCGCAGTCACGGGCAACGGTCAGGCGGACAAGGTGGCCGTCACGAAGATGGTGACGAAGATCCTGCGGCTCGAGACCGCGCCCAGGCCCGCCGACGCCGCCGACGCCCTGGCGCTCGCGATCACGCACGCCTGGCGCAGGGGAGTAGGGCTTCAGGGCGCTGCCGCGTCCGGAGGCACCGTGACTCCCGCGCAGCGCATCTGGGCCGAGGCGGAGGCGCGGGCGCGACGACGCTAGCGCCGGAACGCAGTTCGCGGTGTGGCTCCTCGCGTGCGGGCCGCGACGCCGGTACGGTTAGCCATTAGAACGTATGTTCGATGCGGGCCCCAGCCCGCCGTCCCAGTCCCGCAAGTGCCTTGGAGCTCTTCATGATCAGTTCCCTGCGCGGAACAGTGACCCACGTGGGCCTGCACTCCGCCGTTATCGATGTCAACGGCTTCGGCATGCAGGTGCAGGCCACGCCGCAGACCCTGGCCGGGCTCCGCGTGGGCGAGCAGTCCACCATCGCCACCGCGATGATCGTCCGCGAGGATTCCATGACGCTCTTCGGTTTCGAGGACGCGGACCAGCGCGAGGTCTTCGAGACCCTCCTGGCGGTCAGTGGCGTCGGGCCCCGCCTCGCCCTCGCCGTACTGGCGGTCCACGCGCCGGACGCCATCCGGGTGGCCGCCTCCTCCGGCGACGACAAGGCCTTCAGCAAGGTGCCCGGCATCGGCCCCAAGGGTGCACGCCGCATCGTGCTGGAACTCGCGGGGAAGCTGGTTCCCCTGGAGTCGGCGCCGGGCGTTCCGAAGCAGACCTGGCAGGGCCAGGTGCTCACCGCCATGATGGGCCTCGGCTGGTCGGAGAGGGACGCCGGGGCGGCCATCGACGCAGCCGTCGCCGACGCGCCCGAGGTCGCCGCGACGGGTGATGTGGGCCAGATCCTGAAGCTCACGCTCCGCCGCCTCGGGCAGGACGGCGCCCGGAGCTCGGCGCGGGCGAAGGTCGGGTCATGACGGATCCACATCCCCAGGAGGCGCCGCTCGTCGCGCCGGCCGCCGACCCCGAGGACCGGGCCATCGAGGCGGCACTGCGGCCGAAGAACCTCGACGACTTCGTGGGGCAGAAGCGCGTCCGGCGGCAGTTGTCACTCGTCCTGGAAGCCTCGCGACTGCGCGGACGCAGCGCCGATCACGTCCTCCTGTCAGGGCCTCCCGGCCTCGGGAAGACGACGCTCGCGATGATCATCGCCGCGGAGATGAACGCACCGCTGCGCATCTCGTCCGGTCCCGCGATCCAGCACGCCGGCGACCTCGCCGCGATCCTCTCATCCCTGACCGACGGGGAGGTGCTCTTCCTCGACGAAATCCACCGCATGTCGCGGCCGGCCGAGGAGATGCTCTACATGGCGATGGAGGATTTCCGGGTGGACATCATCGTCGGCAAGGGACCCGGCGCCACGGCCATTCCGCTGGAACTGCCGCCCTTCACACTCGTGGGCGCCACCACCCGCGCGGGACTGCTGCCCGGCCCGCTCCGTGACCGCTTCGGCTTCACGGGCCACCTCGAGTTCTACTCGACCGAGGAACTCGAGCTGGTGCTCCGGCGGTCGGCGATGCTCATGGACATGAAGGTGAACTCGGCGGCCTTCGCCGAGATCGCCGGCCGTTCGAGGGGCACCCCACGTATTGCGAACCGGCTGCTGCGGCGGGTCCGGGACTGGGCGCTCGTGCACGGCATCGACCTGATCGACGCGCGGTCGGCAGGCGCGGCACTCGACATGTATGAAGTGGATGCGCGGGGACTCGACCGGCTGGACCGCTCCGTCCTCACCGCCCTCATCACGAAGTTCAACGGAGGCCCCGTCGGCCTCTCGACGCTGGCCATCGCCGTGGGGGAGGAGCCCGAGACGGTCGAGACCGTCGCCGAGCCCTACCTGGTCCGGGAGGGCCTGCTCGGACGGACGCCGCGCGGGAGGATCGCGACGGCGGCGGCCTGGAAGCACCTCGGCCTCGAGATGCCCCAGAACGTCGCGGCAGCCATGCCGGAGGACCTCTTCTCCGTGGCGCCGGAGGACCTGCTCGGCAGCGAATCGGGTCTTGACAGCTGGGCCCAGCCGGACTCCTGACGAGGGATCGCCCAGCTTTCCCCTTTACACTGGAGTCCTCCAGTGTGTGCCGGGGCACAGTCCTGCCACCCACTCCCAGTCCCAGGAACGGAAATTCCCAGTGTTCGCACATGTAGTTGCCCAGACCGCCTCCGGAGATGCTCCTTCCTTCGACATCTTCTCCCTCCTCCTGCCGCTGGCGCTGGCTTTCCTGATCTTCACCATGTTCCGGCGGCAGCGGAAGGCCCAGAAAGAGGTCAAGGAGATGCGGACGCACATGGAGCCGGGCACGGAGGTCATGACGCAGTTCGGGCTCTTCGGCACGATCGTCTCGATCGACCAGGAGAACAACAAGGCAGTCCTCGAACTGTCTCCCGGCAACCTGGCCACCGTGCACACGCAGGCCCTGTCCAAGGTCGTCCAGCAGGAACCAGCCGCCGCCGACGACGTCCGCGAGGACGCCACCCTGACGGGAACGCCGGCAGCAGAGGACACGTCCTCGTTCGACGCCGTCGACCGCACCCCGTCGGCAGGTTCCACCGCCGCGGGAACCGCAGGTACCACCTCGGGCGTTGAGACGCCGGAGGAGACCCTCGAGCGGCTCAACAGGCAGTCCGCCCAGGAAAACCGCGACGCGCGGGATCCCCGCAACCCCACAGCCAACCCAGACAACTAGCATTCCCAAGGCGCCGGTCCTCGCACCGCGCCTGTCAGGATCACCGCGGCGCACAAGCCGCGCCATGAAATAAGGACACCCACCATGCCTCGTACCGGTCCCGGGACGGCAGCCAAGCGGACACTAGTCTGGCTGGGCGCATTGACAGCACTGCTCGCAATCCTGCTGGGAGCGGGTTCCTACTGGAGCACCGCGAGCTGGAGCCCCCGACTGGCCCTCGACCTCGAGGGCGGGACGCAGATGATCCTCGCCCCCCGCGTCCAGGGCGGCAGCGAGATCACCCCCGAACAGCTCGACCAGGCGGTGGAGATCATCCGCCAGCGCGTGGACGGCTCCGGTGTCGCCGAAGCCGAGATCAACACGCAGTCCGGCCAGAACGTCATCGTGTCCCTTCCGGGTACGCCGGACCCGCAGACCCGTGACCTGATCCAGGCATCGGCCCAGATGGAGTTCCGGCCCGTCCTCGCGGGTGGCCCTGGCCAGGCGGCAGCGGCGGAGACTCCGACGCCCGACGACCAGCTCCCCAAACCGGCTGCGGAGCCCAAGGACGCCAGTGATCCGAACTGGATCACACCCGAGCTCTACAAGCAGTTCGAAGCCCTGGACTGCCTCGACCCGGCGGCCCTCGAGCCCGCCGAGGAAACGGCTCCGGCCGATCAGCCCATGGTCGCGTGCGAACCCGACACGCAGGGCAAGTACATCCTCGGCCCCGTCGAGGTTCCGGGTACGGACATCTCCACCGCGAGCTACGGGCTGCAGCGCAGCCCGCAGGGCCAGGCACTCAACACCTGGGCCGTGAACATCGACTTCAACGACGAGGGCACCGAGACCTTCCGCGAGGTGACCGAGCGCCTCTACGCGATCGGCACCGGGGATCCGCGCAACCAGTTCGCCATCGTGCTGGACGGCCGGATCGTCTCGGCACCGACCACCAACGCGGTCATCGCCGACGGCAACCCGCAGATCAGCGGAAACTTCACGGAGGAATCCGCCGCGGCCCTGGCGGAGCAGCTCAAGTACGGAGCCCTGCCCATCAGTTTCGAGATCCAGAGCGAGCAGCAGATCTCCGCGACCCTGGGAGCGGACCAGCTCCGGCTCGGCCTCGTCGCGGGACTCATCGGGCTCCTGCTGGTCGCCGTGTACTCGATGTTCCAGTACCGCCTGCTCGGCCTCGTGACCATCGCCTCGCTGGTCGTTGCGGGAGTCCTGACCTACCTCGCCATCTGCATCCTCGGCTGGACCGAGAACTACCGGCTGTCGCTCGCCGGCGTCGCGGGCCTCATCGTCGCCATCGGCCAGACGGCGGACTCGTTCATCGTCTACTTCGAACGCATCCGTGACGAGCTGCGCGACGGCCGCGGCCTCATCTCGGCCGTCGAAAACGGCTGGCGCCGTGCCAAGCGCACCGTGCTCGCGTCGAAGGCAGTGAACCTGCTGGCGGCACTCGTGCTCTACTTCGTCGCCGTCGGCAACGTCCGCGGCTTCGCCTTCACGCTCGGCCTCACGGCGATCGCCGACCTCGTCGTCGTCTTCCTCTTCACCCACCCGGTCCTCCGGTTGCTGGCGAGGACGAAGTTCTTCGGTGAAGGCCACCCCTGGTCCGGTCTCGATCCGAGCCGCCTGGGCGGAATCCCGCTCTACCGCGGCGCGGGACGGCTGCGGGATCCCGCCGAGAAGCCCGTCGTCATCGCCCGGGCGAAGAACAAGGGCGCCTCGGCGGAAGCCGAACGGCGCATGACCATCGCCGAGCGCCGCCGCGCGGAGCAGCAGAAGGCCCTCGCGGGCCGCACCGGTTCTTCCCAGAAAGAGAACAACGAATGAGCCGCACGAGCTTCGCCACCTTCGGCAACGAGCTGTACTCGGGGAAGCGCTCCTACCCCTTCGTCGCCAAGCGGAACCTGTGGTTCCTCATCGCCGGCCTCGCCATCCTCGTCTCGATCATCATCCCGGTGGTCAAGGGCGGCTTCAACCTCGGAATCGACTTCCGCGGCGGGTCCGAGTTCACCGTCTCCGCGACCGGCAACACGGACACAGCCATCGGCGAAGCGGCCGTGACCGACGTCGTCCCCGACGCCGTCCCGCGCGTCACCAACATCGCGGCGGACACCATGCGGGTCCAGACCGAGCGGCTGACGGACGACGAGACGCTCAGCGTCCGGGACAACCTGATCAGCGGCTACGGTGTGGGCGAGGACCAAGTGACCTCGAGCTTCGTCGGCCCGACCTGGGGGGAGGACGTCAGCCGCCAGGCCCTGATCGGCTTCGGCGTCTTCGTCCTGCTCGCCGCGATCCTGATGGCCATCTACTTCCGCACCTGGAAGATGGCCCTCGCCGCGATGGCCGCGCTCGTGGTGGTCATGGTCGTGACCGCGGGGCTGTACTCGCTCAGCAACTTCGAGGTGACGCCCTCGGCGATCATCGGCTTCCTGACGATCCTCAGTTACGCCCTGTACGACACCGTCGTGGTGTTCGACAAGATCCGGGAGAACACGGCGGACGGGGCCACCTCCACCAGGCGGACCTTCGCCGAGCAGGTCAACCTCGCGGTGAACCAGACGCTCGTGCGGTCGATCAACACCTCGGTGGTGGCGATCCTGCCGGTCGCCTCGATCCTGTTCATCGGCTCGTTCCTGCTGGGTGCGGGCACGCTGCAGGACCTCTCGCTGGCCCTGTTCATCGGCATCATCCTCGGCACGCTGGGCACGATCTTCATCGCAGCGCCGCTGTACGCGGCACTGCGGCTCAACGAGCCGGAGCTGAAGAAGCAGGAGAAGAAGGTTCTGGACCGTCGGGCGCTCGAGTCAGTGTCTTCGGGGGCGCACCCGGCGCGATAGCACACCGCGCACCGCGCACCGCGCACCGCGCACCGCGCACCGCGCACCGCGCACCGCGCACCGCGCACCGCGTACCGCGCACTGCGCACCGGACCGCGGTGCGTGCAGACGCCGCAGCCGCAGGACACCCACCGGGGTCCTGCGGCTGTTGCCGTTCGAAGCGCGGCTAGACTTGGAATGGTCGCGTTACCTGTGGCATCTTGAATCCTTCCGGGATCCGAGATCGAGATTGAGGGACTTGAATGGCTGAAGCGGTGAATCCCGCAGTGCGGCCCGACGACGGGGGTGCTGCGGCGCCAGGATCTCCTGGTCCGATCGCCACGGATGGCCCACGCCCGGGTCCGTCCCGCGGGCTCGTGCAGCCGGATCCGCCGGGATCGGCTCCGTCGGCGTCGAGCGCCGACCAGGTGGCGCCCGGACGACGTGGCCGCACGCGGGCGCGCATCGCCCGGCTGACCGGTCGCGGCTCCTCCGGCTATTCGCCCGTCCTCGAGCCGCTCCTGCGGACGGTGCGCGCGAACAACCCGAAGGAAGACCTCGACCTCATCCAGCGCGCCTACCTCGTCGCCGAGCGCAGCCACGAGGGCCAGACGCGCAAGAGCGGCGACCCCTACATCACCCACCCGGTAGCCGTGGCCACGATCCTCGCCGAACTGGGCATGACCGGCACCACGCTCGCCGCGGCACTCCTGCACGACACCGTCGAGGACACGTCCTACACGCTCGAGGAGCTCAAGCGGGACTTCGGCCCCGAGGTCGCCATGCTGGTCGACGGCGTCACCAAGCTCGACAAGGTGTCCTTCGGGGACGCCGCCCAGGCCGAGACGGTGCGCAAGATGGTCGTCGCCATGGCCAAGGACATCCGCGTCCTCGTCATCAAGCTCGCCGACCGCCTGCACAACGCCCGCACCTGGCGCTTCGTCTCGCCTGCCTCCTCGGCCAAGAAGGCGCGGGAGACCCTCGAGATCTTCGCCCCGCTCGCGCACCGCCTGGGCATGAACACCATCAAGTGGGAGCTCGAGGACCTGTCCTTCGCGGCGCTCCACCCGAAGGTGTACGAGGAGATCGTGCGGATGGTGGGGGACCGGACGCCGGAGCGCGAGAAGCACCTCAGCCTCGTGCGCAACCAAATCGAGGAAGACCTGCGCGCCGTGAAGATCAAGGCGACGATCACGGGCCGCCCGAAGCACTACTACTCCATCTACCAGAAGATGATCGTGCGGGGTAAGGACTTCGACGACATCCATGACCTGATGGGTGTCCGCGTGCTGGTGGACAGCGTGCGTGACTGTTACGCCACCCTCGGCTCGCTGCATTCGCGGTGGAACCCCCTGCCCGGGCGGTTCAAGGACTACATCGCCATGCCGAAGTTCAACATGTACCAGTCGCTGCACACCACCGTGATCGGCCCGGGCGGCAAGCCCGTCGAGATCCAGATCCGGACGCACGACATGCACCGCCGCGCCGAGTACGGCGTTGCCGCCCACTGGAAGTACAAGAACGGCAGCAGGCAGCTCGAGGCCTCCGACAACGGGGACATGGGCTGGCTGCGGAGCCTGGTGGACTGGCAGCAGGAGACGTCGGACCCCGACGAATTCCTGGACTCGCTGCGGTTCGAGATCAATGCCCGCGAAGTCTTCGTCTTCACGCCCAAGGGTGAGGTGATGGCGCTGCCGGCCGGGTCGACGCCGGTCGACTTCGCCTACGCCGTGCACACCGAGGTCGGCCACAGGACCATCGGCGCGAGGGTCAACGGCAAGCTCGTGCCCCTCAACAGCGAGCTCAACCACGGCGACTGGGTGGAGATCTTCACCTCGAAGGCCGAAGGCGCAGGTCCCAGCCAGGACTGGCAGGGCTTCGTCAAGAGCCCGCGGGCCAGGAACAAGATCCGCCAGTGGTTCACGAAGGAGCGCCGCGAGGAGGCGATCGACAAGGGCAAGGAGCTGCTGACGCGCGCGATGCGCAAGCAAAACCTCCCGCTGCAGCGCATGATGACGCACAGCGCCCTGCTGACCGTCGCCCAGGAACTCCGCCACCAGGACATCTCTGCCCTCTACGCTGCCGTCGGCGACGGCCATACGTCGGCACAGAACGTCATCGAGCACCTCGTGGCGCTCATGGGCGGCCACGAGGGCGCCGAGGAGAACATCGCGGAGACGGCGGTGGCCACGCAGCCGCGCCGGCCCAAGTTCTCGGACTCCGGAGTCACGGTCCGCGGCGTCGGCGATGTCTGGGTGAAGCTCGCCCGCTGCTGCACCCCTGTGCCACCGGACCCGATCATCGGATTCGTCACGAGGGGCTCCGGCGTCTCGGTCCACCGCAGCGACTGTCGCAACGTGCAGGAACTGCGCGACCAGCCGGACCGCATCGTGCCCGTCGACTGGGCGCCGACGCAGTCGAGCGTGTTCCTCGTGGAGATCCAGGTCGAGGCCCTCGACCGAAAGAGCCTGCTCTCGGACGTCACGAGTGTGCTCGCCGAGAACCACGTGAACATCCTGGCCGCCAACGTGAACACGTCGTCGGACCGGGTCGCCATGTCCCGGTTCGCCTTCGAGATGGGTGACCCGAAGTACCTGAACCACATCTTGAGCGCCGTACGCCGCATCGACGGCGTGTTCGACGTCTACCGGACAACGGGCTCCCAGCGCCGACCCTGACGCGCGCCCGGTCACGTCCTTCCGGCCCCTGGGCGCTGGGCAGCGCGCAGCCTCGTCAGTGCGCGCGTCTTGCCCGGCACGCGTGCCGTCGTGACCAGGGCTGCCTCCACGAGCCGTAACGGGCAGTCGAGGTCGCGGGCCCTGCCGATGGCGCTGAGGATCCGGACCGCATCGCGGTCCTCCCCGTGGACGGCGATGTCCACCGCCGTGCGCAGCGGGGTCGTCACGGACACGCCTCCCACCATGTTGACGTCGAAGGGGCCGAGCGCCACCTGATGCAGTACCGCCCGCGTGAAGGGCGGCAGGGCCGTGGTGCGACGGCGGTGGTCCGTCACGAGGCTGATCAGCGCCGGCGGAGGCGCGCACCCGTAGATCCAGGCGGCGCACGTACGTCCCAGCGCCACCCGCGGGCGGAGGGAGCGCGGCACGCTGCGGGCTGCTGCCTGGGACCGCAGGGCCGGGTCTTCGCGGAAGTCGCTGCGGAGGTAGGAGTCGCCGATGACGAGGCGTACGAGTCCTTCCAGCCTCATAGCCTGCAACTCGGCGGAGGTGAAGATGTCACCGGCGTGGAAGAGGGCGCCCCCGGTGGAGGTCAGGGGATTGCCGTCCGCGCCCCGGAGACGCTCGGGCGGTGCGGCAGCGGCGCTGTCCAGGGGAGGCATTGCTCCAGCATCCCACCGCGTGGCGCACGCAAAGGCCCTCCGGCACCGATGTGGACAACGGTGCCGGAGGGCCTTGAAACCGGTGCGGCCTGGTCGCTAGGAGAAGTCCTGGGCCGACCTCTGCAGCATCTCGAGCCACTGCTCGCGTGCTGCCAGCGCTTCCCGGGCGGACGCGATCTTCTTGGCGTTGCCTGCGCGTTCGGCGGCGGCGAGGTCTTCCTTGAGCTGGGCGATCGTCGCCTCGAGCTGGCTCAGCGCGCTGTTGGTGCGGGCCTTCGTCTCGGGGTTCGTCTTCTTCCAGTGGTCGTCGTCGGCGGCCTTGACGGCGTCCTCGACCTGCCGGAGGCCGGAGTCGATGCGTCCCATGTCGGCGCGCGGGACCTTGCCCGCCTCGTCCCAGCGGTCGCGGATGGACTGCAGGGCCTTCTTGGCGGCAGCGAGGTCGCGGATCGGCAGGATCTGCTGAGCCTCCTTGAGCAGGGCTTCCTTCGCCGTGAGGTTGCCGGCGTATTCCTCGTCGACAGCTTCGTTGGCGGACTTGCGGGCCTCGAAGAAGCGGTCCTGGGCGGCCCGGAAGCGGGCCCAGAGGGCGTCGTCGTCCTTGCGGCTGGCGCGCTTCGACGCCTTCCACTCGTCCATGAGGTGCCGGTACTCGGCTGCCGTCTGGCCCCAGTCGGTCGAGCTGGAGAGCTGCTCCGCACGCTTGATGAGCGCTTCCTTGGCCTGCTTCGCCTCGGCGTTGTCAGTGTCCAGCTGCGAGAAGTAGGCGCGCCGGTGCCGGTCGAAGACGGTGCGTGCGGACCGGAAACGCTTCCACAGCGCGTCTTCCGTACCTCGGCCGAGCCTCGGTCCGTTCTTCTGCGCCGCCTTCCACAGTTCGAACAGTTCGTTCATGCGGGTGCTGCTGGCCTTCCACTGCACGGTGGAGGGGTCCCGGCCCGCGAGTTCCTCGGCCTCGGCGACGATCGCCTCACGGGCTGCGAGCTCCTTGGCCTTCAGCTCGTCCTGTACTGCGCGCTCCGCCTTCTCGAGGCCGCTGATGTCGCCGAGCAGGGCATCGATCCGCGCCTCGAGGGCGACGACGTCACCGACCATCTTCCGTTCGCCGACCTGGGCGCGCAGGTGCTTGGCCGTCTTCGCCATGTCCGACGACGGCGCCTTGGCCTGCACGCGCTGCTCGAGCAGTGCCACCTGGCTGACGACGTCGTCGTACTTGCGCACGAAGTAGGCGAGGGCCTCCTCGCGGGTCGCATCCGGGTACTGTCCCACCGGGTGCTCGGCGCCGTCGACCAGCAGGAAGACGTGCCCGTCGTCCTCGACGCGGGCGAACCTTCCGGCTTCCTCGAGGGAGGTGCTGTGCGCCAGGGGTGCGGCGACCGGCTGGGCGGCCTTCTTCAGCGGTCGGGGCGCCATCGCCGTGGGCAGCGGCGGGCGGGGAGCAGCGAGCCGGGGCGACGGAGTGCTCAGCGGAACGGGCTCGGCGGCCAGGGGGACCGACGCCGCGGGTGCTTCGGATGCTTCGGCTGCTTCGGTTACGTCGGCTGCACCAGGTTCTTCGGTTGCATCGGCCGGCGCACCAGCCGGTTCCGCCGGCTCGGTCGGGGCTTCCGGTGCAGGGGAGGATGCACCGGTGTCGGCTCCGGAGGCGTCGACGTCGGTCGGCGCCGAGGCTTCAGCCTCGGCCGTACCGGCGGCGTCCGCGGTGGCCGCGTCGGCTTCCTCGGGGGAGGGGCCGGATGCCGCCGGCTCTGTCCCGTCCTGGGGGGAGGCGACTGCGGTCACGTCGCCCGTGTCGGCACTCGTGTCGGTACCTGTGCCCGTGCCTGTCGACGTGTCTGCTGACGTGGAGTTGCCGGCGCCGTCGCCTGCCACTACGTCCTGCTGTGCGTCCTGGCCGATGGTCGTTTCGTCGGATTGCTGACTGTGTGTCACCGCTAGAAGTCTTTCGCTCGTCGGATGGCCGTGAGCAACGCCGGGGCCATTTCATGCAGGGTCTGGGAGTCTGCCCTGAGGTTACTTTACCCACTGGGCCCGAATCCGGGTTCCGGTGCGGAGGCGCCCTTCCTGCTGGACGTGCGGGGAACCCCCGCTCTCCCGCTGGTCCGCACCGCCCGCCCTTCCCGTTTTCCCGCGAACCAGCCACGACACCTAGGATTGAGGCCGCAGAACGGACCGCTTCGCTGCAGGGAAGCGGGAACCGGCAACCCCGCGCAGGAGGAGACCCACCCCATGGCCCGCAAGGCATCACTGTCCGGCTTTCCCGAATGGCTACCGGAGGAGCGCCTGATCGAGCTCCACGTGCTCGAGGTGCTGCAGCGGACGTTCGAGCTGCACGGCTTCTCCAGCATCGAGACGCGGGCGGTCGAGACGGTGGACCACCTGCTCCGGAAGGGCGAGATCGACAAGGAGGTGTACGCGGTGTCCCGCCTCCAGGCCGACGAGGCGTCCGCCTCCGAGAGCGGCCTCGCCCTCCACTACGACCTGACCGTGCCGTTCGCCCGCTACGTCGTCGAGAACGCCGGCCACCTCGCCTTCCCCTTCCGCAGGTTCCAGATCCAGAAGTGCTGGCGCGGGGAGCGACCTCAGGAGGGCCGTGCCCGCGAATTCACCCAGGCGGACATCGACGTCGTGGGCGACGGTGTGCTGCCGTTCCGGTACGACGTCGAACTCGCCCTCGCCGTGGTCGAGGCCCTCGGTGCCCTCCCCATCCCAGACTTCACGCTGCGCGTGAACAACCGGAAGCTCGCAGAAGGGTTCTACCGCGGCATCGGGCTCGAGGACACGGCCGCGGTCCTGCGGAGCATCGACAAGCTCGAGAAGATCGGCGCGGAGAAGGTGGGCACGCTGCTGCGGGACGAGGTCGGCGCGGACGACAACCAGGTGCGCCTCGCACTCGAGCTCGCCGGCATCCGGACGTCCGACACCTCGTTCGTCGAGCGCGTGCGCGCCCTCGGCGTGACGAACGACCTCCTCGACGAAGGCCTCGAGGAACTCCGGCAGGTCGTCGGCGAGGCGTCCCGACGTGCGCCGGGCCGGGTGGTGGCGGACCTCAGCATCGCCCGCGGACTCGACTACTACACCGGCACCGTCTACGAGACGGTGCTCAACGGGCACGAGGGCCTCGGATCGATCTGCTCCGGCGGCCGCTACGACTCCCTGGCCCGCAAGGGCAACCGCACGTTCCCCGGCGTCGGGCTGTCCATCGGCGTCACGCGGATCGTCTCCCGGATCCTGAGCCAGGGGTTCGCCACGGTCTCGCGGTCCGTCCCCACCGCCGTCCTCGTGACACTCGCCGACGACGATTCCTGGTCGCAGGCACAGGACGTCGCAGCGGCGCTGCGGAGCCGCGGGATCTCCGCCGAGGTGGCAGCGGGCGCCGAGAAGTTCGGGAAGCAGATCAAGTTCGCGGACCGCCGCGGCATCCCCTTCGTGTGGTTCACGGCGCCCGACGGCTCGCACGAGGTGAAGGACATCCGGTCGGGAAACCAGGTCGCGGCGGACCCTGCGGCCTGGACGCCTCCCGCCGAGGACCTCCGGCCGGTGGTCGCGACAGCCTGATGTCGGGACCGCCTGATGTCGCAACCGCCTGATGTCTCGAGGGTCCGACGTCACCGGAGGACGGCTGCGGTTCGACCCTTGACCCAGGCATGCGGCGGTACTACGTTTCACGGCACAAGCACACAAAGGAGAGTGCAATGAGGCGTATTGCTGCTGCAACCGTTCTGACTCTCGCTGCTGGGCTGGCGACGGCGCCCCACGCCGTTGCGGTCCCGCCAGAACGGATTGTCTCGGAGGTGTATGACGCCGATGTCACAGTCACTGATGAGTTCTTCACGGATGCGTGTGGTTTCGAGGTGACGGCGCAGTTGTCGGGCCATTACCGGGAGACGGCATTCTTCAATAAGGACGGCTCGCTGGACAGGGTCACGGCCCACCCGAGCTTCAGGTCCACCCTCAGAAGTCGGACGGCGACGATCACGACGACCGACGTGGGACTCGACAGATACGTCGAGAATGCCGACGGCACGGTCAGCATCTTTGGCACGGGCGTCCACCTGAAACTGAAGGACGGGTCAAAGGCCATCGGCCTGTGGCGGCTGGTTTTCGATCCTGACACAGAGGAGCTGGTTTCCGAGGAATACCATGGTCGGTTCGACGTGACGGCAGAGGGAACAGTTGAAGCCATCTGCGAGGCGCTCAGGTAGGCACCTCGTAGAGTGTCCGGCGTCGCGTCGTCGTCGTGTCGCGGGCACTCACATTGGTCAGGCCGGGATCAGTATCGGAGCCCCTCGGCGGCAGCAGGCGCCAGCCTGGGCAGCAGGGCCCGCCGCTCAGGCCGCCCGGCGCCGCGCCAGGAGCACGGCCCGGACGATGAGTCCGACCGCGAGCACCCCGAGCATGGTCAGGACCGACGTCGCCGGCAGGGTGAAGGCCAGGACGAGGCAACCCGCTGCGCCGACGGCGTTCAGCCAGCGCGGGGAGTACCACTGCCTCTCGGTGAGGGTGACGGCCGCGATGTTCGCGATCGCGTAGTACAGCAGTACGCCGAAGCTCGAGAAGCCGACCACGGTCAGCACGTCGGTGGCCAGCAGGAGGACCACGACGACGACGGCCGTCATGACGTCGGCGACCCAGGGCACGGAGTACCGGGCGGAGACCCGCGACAGCACCCGCGGCAGGTCTCCGCCGCGGGCCATCGCAAGGCTCGTCCTGCCGACTCCGGCGATGAGGGCGAGCAGGGCGCCCAGGCTCGCGAGCGCAGCCGCGAGAGTGATGACGGCACCGCCGACCCCGGCGGCCCCGCCCGGTGCGGCTGCGTCGAAGACCTCCCGCAGCGGAGCAGTGGTCCCGGCGAGCCGGGTCGGCCCGAAGGCGTGCAGCAGGGACAGTGCCAGCAGCAGGTACAGCAGCAGCGTGAAGCCGAGGGCGCCGAAAATCGCCGCCGGGATGTTCCTGCGCGGTTCGCGGACCTCCTCGCCCATCGTCGCGATGCGTGCATACCCGGCGAAGGCGAAGAACAGCAGGCCCGATGCCTGCAGGACCCCTACCGCTCCTGTCGGGCCCGCGGCGGCCAGGCCCGAGGCCGCGGGTGAGGCGAACGCGACGACGATCACGAAGGCGAGGACCGGCACCACGAGCGAGACGATGACGCGCGTGGCGAGCGCCGTCCGGGTGACCCCGAGGAGGTTGACGAGCGTCAGTCCGACGACGGCGGCGACCCCGGCGGCCTTCTCGGCGCCCGGCGCTGCATACAGGCCGAACGTGAGGGCCATGGCCGCGCAGGACGCCAGCTTGCCGGTGACGAACCCCCACCCGGCGAGGAACCCGGGCCAGGGACCGAGCTGTTCGCGCCCGTAGACGTAGGTGCCACCGCTCGTGGGATACCGCACTGCCAGGGAAGCAGTCGCCGAGGCGTTGCAGTAGGCGACGAAGCCCGCGATCACGACGGCCAGGGGCAGGAGCGCTCCGGCGGACGCGCTGGCCGGGGCGAACACCACGAACGCTCCGGCGCCGATCATCGCGCCGATCCCGACGGTCGTGGCATCGAAGCCGCCCATGGCGCGGCGGAGTTCCGGGTGCTGGGACATGGATCTCCTCTCGATCGAAGCAGTCCCGCCGGGCAGGCGGCAGGGCGAGCGACGGGACGACAACGAGGACGACAACGAGGACGACAACGAGGACGACAACGAGGACGACAACGAGGACGGGACGTGCGCGGCCGGCGGGCTGCCGGTCTGTCCGGGCGGTCAGACCGGGACCGGTAAAGTTGGACGGGCTTGAACCAACTCTAGGCAGGTGCAGTTCCGCCTGCGACTCATCGAACTCATCTGTGGGAAGGAATGCTGTGCTCCGCACGCATGAACTCGGCTCCCTTCGGCCCGAGCACGTAGGACAAACGGTCACCTTGGCAGGCTGGGTCGCCCGCCGCCGGGACCACGGTGGGGTGGCGTTCCTCGACCTCCGCGACGCTTCCGGCGTCGCCCAGGTCGTCGTGCGCGAGGAGGATGTCTTCTCGAGCCTGCGCAACGAGTACGTCCTCCAGATCGTCGGCAGCGTGCAGCAGCGGCCGGAGGGTAACGAGAATCCGGCACTGCCCACGGGTGCGATCGAGGTCATCGCGGACACCGTGACCATCCTCAACACGTCCGACCCCCTGCCGTTCCAGATCGACGAGCATGTCGAGGTGGGCGAGGAGGCTCGCCTGCGCCACCGCTACCTCGACCTCCGCCGGCCCGGCCCCCAGGCCAACCTCCGCCTGCGCTCCGAGGCGAGCCGCGTGGCACGCGAGCTCCTACACCGGGACGGCTTCGTGGAGATCGAGACGCCGACCCTGACGCGGTCCACGCCCGAGGGCGCCCGTGACTTCCTGGTGCCGGCACGGCTCGCGCCGGGCTCCTGGTATGCCCTGCCGCAGTCGCCCCAGCTGTTCAAGCAGCTCCTGCAGGTCGGCGGGTTCGAGAAGTACTACCAGCTCGCCCGCTGCTACCGCGACGAGGATTTCCGTGCCGACCGCCAGCCCGAGTTCACGCAGCTCGACATCGAGGCGAGCTTCGTGGAGGAGGACGACATCATCGCCCTCGGCGAGCAGCTGGTCTCCGCGCTGTGGAAGCTCATCGACGTCGAGGTGCCGCTGCCCATCCGCCGCATGACCTACGCCGACGCCATGGCCAAGTACGGCTCGGACAAGCCGGACCTCCGCTTCGGCCTCGAGCTGACCGAGCTGACCGAATTCTTCAAGGACACGGAATTCGGCGTCTTCAAGGCTCCCTACGTCGGGGCCGTCGTCATGCCCGGAGGAGCCTCCCAGCCCCGCCGGCAGCTCGATGCCTGGCAGGAATGGGCCAAGCAGCGCGGCGCCAAGGGCCTCGCCTACGTGCTGATCGACGACGACGGCAGCCTCCGCGGTCCTGTCGCCAAGAACCTGACCGAGAAGGAACGGGACGGCCTCGCGGCCGCGGTCGGCGCCAACCCCGGCGACTGCATCTTCTTCGCGGCGGGAGACGCGCCCTCCTCGCGCGCCATCCTGGGCGCGGCCCGCGTCGAGATCGGACGACGCACGGGACTCATCAAGGAGGGTGACTGGGCCTTCGTGTGGGTCGTCGACGCTCCCATGTTCGAGCCCGCCTCCGCCGCGGTCGCGGCCGGAGACGTCGCCGTCGGCGCCGGTGCGTGGACCGCCGTCCATCACGCCTTCACGTCGCCGAAGCCCGAATTCCTCGACACGTTCGACACCGATCCCGAGAACGCCCTGGCCTTCGCGTACGACATCGTCTGCAACGGCAACGAGCTCGGCGGCGGGTCCATCCGTATCCACCGGCGTGACGTGCAGGAGCGCGTGTTCGCGGTCATGGGCCTGAGCGCCGAGGAAGCCCAGGAGAAGTTCGGCTTCCTGCTCGAGGGCTTCAAGTACGGTGCGCCGCCCCACGGCGGAATCGCGCTCGGCTGGGACCGCGTGGTGTCGCTGCTCGCGGGTGCGGATTCGATCCGCGACGTCATCGCTTTCCCGAAGTCGGGTGGCGGATACGACCCGCTGACGGCCGCTCCCGCACCGATCACGGCGCAGCAGCGCAAGGAAGCCGGCGTCGACGCCAAGCCGAAGACCGAGGGCTGACCTCCCGCTCCAGGCATGGGACCGCGGAATCGGAACCGCGGAATCGAAGGACAGGGCACTCCGCGAGGAGTGCCCTGTCCCGTATCCGGCCCGCGTGCCGATCCGGCCGTGCGGATCGCTCTCGGACGAAATGTGACGGAGCGGCCGGTGCCGCAGGTCTCCTGTGAAATAATCAGGACCAGTACGTGCTCCGGGGTCGGTGTAAGTCCGAACCGGCGGTGATAGTCCGCGACCCGTCCGACCTTCCGCACCCGTGGGAGGGAGACGGTTGAGCCGGTGGAATTCCGGGACCGACAGTTAAAGTCTGGATGGGAGAAGCACGAACAGCAGGGGTCTGCGGCTGGCCGGTCAACGGGCAGCCCATCCCGTCGCGGCACTGCCGCGACGCGGTGTCCCTCCCGCTGCCATCGCCCGGAGCCGTCGTATCGGCGAAGGATCGGCATGGATTTTCTGCAGTGGCTCTTCGAAGCCCGCATCCCCGTAGGCAACGGTTCCCTCCTGCTGCGCGAAGTGGTGGGCAACGTCTTCGGCCTCCTCAGCGCCCTCGGGGGCATGCGCCGCCGCGTCTGGGCCTGGCCCGTCGGCATCCTGGGCAACCTCCTGCTCCTGACGGTGTTCCTCGGATCACTCTTCGGTGCCGCGAGCGCCGCGAACCTGCTCGGCCAGGCCGGCCGCCAGGTCATGTTCATCGCCGTCTCGGTCTACGGCTGGCGGCAGTGGCAGGCCAGCCGGCACAGCGGAGGACAGGCCGTCACCCCGCAGTGGGCCGGCACCAGGACCCGGCTCGGTATGGTCGCCTTCCTGATCGTCGGCACCTTTCTGCTGACCCCCCTCTTCCGCATGCTGGGGTCCTACGAGCCCGTGTGGGCGGATGCGTGGACCTTCGTGGGTTCCCTGCTCGCCACCTATGGCATGGCCAAGGGCTGGGTCGAGTTCTGGCTCGTCTGGGTCGCCGTGGACATCGTCGGGGTGCCCCTGCTCTTCAGCGCCGGCTACTACGCCAGCGCCTTCATGTACGTGTTCTACGGCGCCTTCACCCTGGTCGGCTTCTTCGTGTGGGCACGCGCCCAGCGCGCCGCGGAGCCCAGCGTCGAGACCCTCCTGCCGGACCCGACACTGCGATGAGCACGCCGTCAGTGACCGCAGCGGAATCGGAGGCGATGCTGCGTGCCCTCCGACTCGCCGGCCAGGGCGTGCGCGGCGCCAATCCCCTCGTGGGCGCCGTCGTGCTCGGCCCCGACGGCGCCGTCCTCGGGGAGGGTTACCACCGGGGCGCGGGCACCCCCCACGCCGAACCGGCAGCCCTCGCCGACGCCCGTAGTCGCGGCAACGACCCGCGCGGGGCCACCGTGGTGGTCACCCTCGAACCGTGCAACCACACCGGCCGGACCGGCCCCTGCAGCGAGGCCCTCATCGAGGCCGGCGTGGCGCGGGTCGTCCACGCCGCCGACGACGTCAACGGCGCCGCAGCGGGAGGAGCCCACCGGCTGCGCAGCGCGGGCATCGACTGCGTCGGAGGCCTCGAGGCCACCCGGTCACGCGACCTCAACGAGCGCTGGACCGCAGCCCTCGCCGGCGCACGCCCCTTCGTCACCCTGAAATCGGCGCAGTCCCTCGACGGCCGTGTCGCCGCGCGGGACGGATCCAGCCAGTGGATCACCGGGCCGGAGGCGCGCGCCGACGGGCACAGGATCCGGGCGCTGGCCGACGCCGTCCTCGTGGGCACCGGGACCGTCCTCGCCGACAACCCCCGCCTCACCGCGCGGACGGACGGGACCCAGGGCGCCAGGGGCGCGGGCCTGCGCGTGGTCCTGGGGCAAGGGACGGTGCCGGACGACGCCGCCATCAGGGGACCCGGGTTCCTCCACCTGGCCACCCGCGACGTCCGTCTCGCCCTCGGCGAGCTGTACGGCAGGGGGGTCCGCCACCTGATGGTCGAGGGAGGCCCGCGCGTCGCCTCCGCCTTCCTCCGGGCCGGCGTCGTCGACGAGCTGTTCAGCTACGTCGCCCCGCTGATCCTCGGCGACGGAGCGCCCGCCTTCCCCGAGCTCGGCGTCACCACGCTCGGCGAGGCGGAGCGCTGGCGTCTCGACGACGCCGGAGGCCCCGCCGTGCAGCAGCTCGGTGCCGACGTCCGGGTACACCTGCGGCCCCCGCCCCATACCCCGGGCCCGAACCTCACGACCCCGCCGTAGCCCTGTCCCACCGGCCTCGCCGGCGACCTCACCCGCAATCAATCCACTCCCGAAGGAAGTACCAGTGTTCACAGGAATCGTGTCCGAGCAGGGCAGCGTGGTCTCACTCGAGCTCGCAGCCGACGGCGAAAGCGGCCTTCTCGTCTTCGAGGCGCCCGAGACCGGCCGGGACCTCACGCCCGGGGCCTCCATCGCCGTCAACGGCGTGTGCCTCACGGCCGTCACCCTCGACGGCGGGCGCGTCGGCGTCGACGTCATGGGCGAGACCCTCCGCCGGACCACCACGGGCGAGTTGCAGCCGGGCGCGCCGGTCAACCTCGAGCGGTGCGTTCCCGCGGGAGGACGCCTCGACGGGCATGTCGTCCAGGGGCATGTGGACGGCATCGGTGTGCTGCTCGAGCGCGAGGACCTCGGCGCGTGGCACCGGCTCCGTTTCGGACTGCCGTCGAAGCTGGGGCGTTACGCGGCGGAGAAGGGCTCCGTGGCGATCGACGGCGTCTCGCTGACGGTCACCGCCGTCAGTGCACCGGACGAGACCGGGCAGTGGTTCGAGGTCGGGCTGATCCCGACCACGCTCAAGGAGACCGGCCTGGGTGCGAAGTCGATCGGGGACCCGGTCAACCTGGAGATGGACGTGCTCGCCAAGTATGCCGAACGCCTGCTCGGCTTCGCCGCCGTGGACGCGCAGCAGCACCGCGGCGCCGGGACGGGGCAGTGACGGAGGGCAGTGCAGCGACCCAGGGCGGTGCAGTGATGAAAAGCAGTGCAGTGACGGAGAAGAGTGCAGTGATGGAGGACAGGGCAGTGACGAAAGACAGCGCAGTCGCCGAGGACGCCGCAGGAACCGGGGATCAGGCAGCGATCCGCCTGGATCCCGTCCTGGACGCCGTCGCGGCCATCGCCGCGGGGCGAGCCGTCGTCGTCGTCGATGACGAGGACCGCGAGAACGAGGGCGACATCGTCTTCGCCGCAGAGGACGCCACGCCCGAGCTGATGGGCTGGACCGTCCGCTGGACCTCCGGCGTCCTGTGCGTGCCCCTGCAGGTGGCCGACGCGGACCGGCTCCTCCTGCCGCCGATGACCGCCGTGAACGAGGACTCGAAGGGCACGGCCTACACGGTCTCGTGCGATGCCGCGACCGGTGTCAGCACGGGCATCAGCGCGGCGGACCGCGCGCGGACCGTGAAGGTGCTGGCGGATCCGGCCAGTGTCCCCTCCGACCTCACCCGGCCGGGCCACGTCTTTCCGCTGCGCGCCGCCGCCGGTGGAGTCCGCCAGCGGCCCGGACACACCGAGGCCTCCGTCGAACTGAGCAGGCTCGCGGGGAAGCGCCCCGCCGCCGTCATCGCCGAACTGGTGCACGACGAGGGCGATATGATGCGCCTTCCCGCCCTGCGCCGCTTCGCCGACGAGCACGGGATCCCGCTCGTCTCGATCGAGGACCTCATCACGTACCTGGGGGAGCGCGACAACTCCGCCGACGCCGACGGCCAGGCGGACGCGGCCGGCGCCTGAACCAGCAGAGCTAATCAGCAGGGCGGAACCAGCAGGGCTGAACCAGCAGGGCTGCACCTGCAGCCGGCAACGCGGCACCGATCGCGTTCCCGGGAGACGCACGGTGTGGCCATCAGCACCACCGAGCACCACCCACGAGCACACCCACGAGCACCACCCACGAGCACCACCTACCGAGCACCACCCGAAGGAGAGCCATGAGCGGCCACGGAGCACCCACCATCGACATCAGCGGACTGACCGAGGAGGGCGTGCCCCTTCGGCTCGCCATCATCGCGGCGAGCTGGCACACGCAGATCATGGACGGACTGCTCGACGGCGCCCGTCGCGCCGCAGCGGAGGCCGGAGCCGAGGTCACCGAGGTGCGCGTCCCCGGGAGCTTCGAGCTGCCCGTTGCCGCAGCCCGCCTCGCGCCGCACTTCGACGCCGTCGCGGCCCTCGGGGTCGTCATCCGTGGTGGCACCCCCCACTTCGAGTACGTGTGCCAGGCAGCGACGTCGGGCCTGACCGACGTGAGCGTCAGCACGGGCGTGCCGGTCGGTTTCGGCGTTCTCACCTGCGACACGGAGCAGCAGGGACTCGACCGCGCCGGACTGCCGGGCTCCTCCGAGGACAAGGGGCACGAGGCGGTCTCGGCGGCGCTGGCGACGGCCGCCGTCCTGAGGTCGTGGACGCGGTGAGCGCGGAGGCATCCGTCACACCAGGGACCCCGAGGAGAGGGTCGGCTCCGGGAGCCGATAGCCTAGGGGACGTGAAAACCTTTGATTCCCTGTTCGAGGAACTCAGCGCGAAGGCCGTCGAACGGCCAGCCGGTTCGCGGACCGTCGCGGAGCTCGATTCCGGCGTGCACGGCATCGGCAAGAAGGTCGTCGAAGAGGCCGCCGAAGTGTGGATGGCCGCCGAGTACGAGTCCACCGAGGACGCCGCCGAGGAGATCTCCCAGCTGCTCTACCACCTGCAGGTGCTCATGATCGCGAAGGGACTCACCCTGGAGGACGTCTACAAGCATCTGTAGCCGCGCCGGCGCATCCTGCCCGCGGCTCCCGCTTGCACCTCCTCCCTCCAGCGAAAGATCCCCATGCTCCGTGTAGCAGTTCCCAACAAGGGCGCCCTCTCCGAGGCCGCCTCGTCCATGCTTGCCGAGGCCGGCTACCGCCAGCGCCGCGACTCCCGCGAACTCGTCCTCGTCGATCCCGAGAACGAGATCGAGTTCTTCTTCCTCCGTCCGCGCGACATCGCCGTGTACGTGGGCTCGGGAACCCTCGACGTCGGCATCACCGGCCGCGACCTCTTCCTCGACGCGCAGGTGAAGGCCGAGGAGCTCCTGCAGCTCGGCTTCGGAGCCTCGACCTTCCGGTTCGCCGGCCCCGTGGCCGACTTCTCGTCGGTGGCGCAGCTCGAGGGCAAGCGCGTCGCGACGAGCTACGAGGGCCTCCTGAAGGACTACCTCGCCGAACGCGGCATCACCGCCGCCGTCGTCAGGCTCGACGGCGCCGTCGAATCCTCGGTGCGCCTCGGCGTCGCCGACGCCATCGCCGACGTGGTGGAGACGGGCAACACCCTCCGTGCCGCGGGCATGGAGATCTTCGGTGACCCGATCCTCAAGAGCGAGGCCGTGCTGATCGGCCGGGCCGGCGTCGAGCCTCCCGCCGGACTGGACGTGCTGCTGCGGCGCCTGCAGGGTGTCCTCGTCGCACGCCAGTACGTGATGATGGACTACGACATCCGCAAGGATCTTGTGGACGAGGCCGCCGCCCTGACGCCCGGTCTCGAATCCCCCACCGTGTCACCGCTGCGCGATTCCGACTGGGTGGCCGTGCGCTCGATGGTCCGGCGGAACCAGACCAACCGCGTCATGGACGAGCTGTACGAGCTCGGCGCCCGCGCCATCCTCGTCAGCACCATCCACGCCTGCCGGATCTAGGGGAGGGGCAGCCATGACCGTCGCAGTCCGTGTCATCCCATGCCTCGACGTCGACGCCGGCCGCGTGGTCAAGGGCGTCAACTTCGAGGACCTGCGCGACGCCGGTGACCCCGTGGAACTCGCACACCGCTACGACCGCGCGGGCGCCGACGAACTGACGTTCCTGGACGTCACCGCCTCCTCCGGCAACCGGGAGACGACGTTCGACGTCGTCGCCCGGACCGCCGAGGAGGTCTTCATCCCCCTGACGGTGGGCGGGGGAGTGCGCGAGATCTCCGACGTCGATCGCCTGCTGCGCTACGGCGCGGACAAGGCCTCGATCAACACGGCCGCGGTGGCACGCCCCGCCGTCATCAACGAGATCACCGGGCACTTCGGGGCGCAGGTCCTGGTGCTGTCCCTCGATGCGCGACGCACGCGCGACGCCAGCACGCCCTCCGGTTTCGAGGTCACGACGTACGGCGGGCGCAAGGGCACCGGGATCGACGCCGTGGCCTGGGCCCGCGAGGCAGCGGACCGGGGCGTGGGCGAGATCCTGCTCAACTCGATCGACGCCGACGGCACCAAGGAGGGCTTCGACCTGGAGCTCATCCGCGCCGTCCGGGCCGCCGTCGGCGTTCCGCTCATCGCCTCGGGCGGAGCGGGCAAGCCGGAGCATTTCCCGCCGGCGGTCCAGGCCGGCGCCGACGCCGTTCTCGCTGCGTCCGTCTTCCACTTCGGACCCGTGGACGCCATCGCGCAGGTCAAGGCCGCCATCCGGGAGGCCGGTTTCCCCGTCCGCTGACGGACCGCGACGTTCCGGGGTCCCGAACGGGAACCCTGCCTCGTCCCGGGGGCTTCGGAAGCCCTGACGGGTCCCGGAAGGTCTCCGAGGTGTCAGGGTCCGACGTCGGCGGTCTCGAGCAGTGCAACGGCGTCGGGCTGGCCCTCGAAGGTGACCAGCGCCTGCTGCCGCCGGCCGTGGGCGTGCAGCAGCAGTTCCCCCGGGTCCCCGACGATCGCCACGGAGACCGGTGCGCGCTTGGCGACGTGCCGTGGACCGTCCGGACGCACCAGGACGATGCCGAGGTCCGCCCCCCGGTACAGGATCGCCGCGCGCTTGAGCAGTTCCTCCCAGAGGGCGTCCGCGTAGTCCTCGTCCAGCGCCCTCGGAGCCCACCGGGTGGTGGCCCGGCGGACATCCTCGGTATGCACGAAGTACTCGATGAGGTTGGCGCTCCTGTCGATCGTGCTGACGCGCATCGGCGAGAGGGCGGGTGGTCCGGCCCGGAAGCGGTCCACGAGCGCTTCGTAGCCCGCGGGCGATGCCGCGCGCTCCGCCGTCTCCCGGACGAGCCGCTCCGTGAAACCGGCCAGCTTCGGAATGAGCCCGAGTCCCATGGCCGGATTGTGCTCGCGCAGGTAGAGGTGCGCTGCAAGGTCGCGCGTCAGCCAGCCCTCACACAGGGTGGGGGCGTCGTGGCCGGCGGCCAGGAGCATCTCGGCCAGGACCTCGCGGGACGGGGCTACGTAGTGCATAGCTGCTGAAACTAGCATGCTGCGCCGGGGACGGGGCGGGTGCGCCGCGCGGGCAGGGGGACCGCACTAGAATCACAGGTGATGCCTTCCTCCACCTCCTCCCCGACTGACTCCTCCACCTCCTCGCCCCAGGGCCCTGCAGGGGAGCCGCCGCTCCTCGATCCGGCCGTCGCCGGCGCCCTCAAGAAGGACGACGCCGGACTGGTCGCCGCCGTCGTGCAGCAGTACGACACACTCGAGGTGCTGATGCTCGGCTGGATGGACGAGGAGGCACTCCGGCGGACGCTGACCAGCGGCCGGGTGACCTTCTACTCGCGGTCCCGCTCGGAATACTGGCGGAAAGGCGACACGTCCGGCCACCGGCAGTGGGTCAAGGGCGTGTCCCTCGACTGCGACGGCGACGCCCTGCTCGTCACGGTCGACCAGGAGGGCGCGGCCTGCCACACCGGCACACGCACATGCTTCGACGGCCGGGCCCTGCCTGCCGTGACCGCGAGCCGAACCGACGCAGAAGGACTCTGACTCCATGCAGCAGCTGGGCACCATCCGCCCCACCCTCGAGGAATTCCGCGAACTGGCCCAGGCCCGCCGCGTCGTGCCCGTGCACCTCAAGGTCCTCGCCGACGCGCACACGCCGATCGGCATCTACCGCAAGCTCGCCGCCGGGCAGCCCGGGACGTTCCTCATGGAATCGGCCGCCGTCGGAGGCGTGTGGTCGCGCTACTCCTTCATCGGCTCCCGTTCGCGGGCCACGCTGACCACCCGGGACGGGGAGGCGTACTGGCTGGGCGAGCCGCCGGCGGGCGTTCCCGTGGGAGGTAACCCCGTCGAGGCGCTCCGCCGGACGGTCGAAGCCCTGCGGACCGAGCGCTTCGAGGAGCTTCCCCCGTTCACGTCCGGCATGGTCGGCTTCGTCGGCTGGGAAGCGGTCCGGCGGTGGGAACGACTCACCAGCCCGCCCGAGGACGACCTCCTCCTGCCCGAGCTCGCGATGAACCTCGTCTCGGACCTGGCCATCCACGACAACTCCGAGGGCTCGCTCACACTGGTCGCGAACGCCATCAACTTCGACGGCACCGACGACCGCGTGGACGAGGCATGGCACGACGCCGTCGCCCGGGTCCGCGCGATGCTCGCCAGGCTCGCCGAACCGGCCGAACCGGCCATCTCGGTGATGGCCGCGGACGCGCCGAGCGCCGAAGCGTCCATGGACCGTGTCCGTGAGTCCTGGTTCGAGCCCGACTACCTGCGGGCGATCGAGCGCGGCAAGCGCGCCATCGTCGACGGCGAGGTCTTCCAGGTGGTCATCAGCCGCCGTTTCGAGATCGAGTGCAACGCCTCCGCCCTCGACGTGTACCGCATCCTGCGCACCACGAACCCGAGCCCCTACATGTACCTGTTCAGCCTCGAGGACGCGGACGGACGGGCGTACTCCATCGTGGGCAGCTCCCCGGAGGCCCTCGTCACCGTGACGGGCGACGAAGTCATCACGCACCCGATCGCGGGATCGCGGCCGCGCGGCAGGACGACGGAGGAGGACCGCCACCTCGCCGTGGAGCTCCGAGCCGACACGAAGGAGAAGGCGGAGCACCTCATGCTCGTCGACCTGGCCCGCAACGACCTGTCCAAGGTCTGCGAACCCGGCAGCGTCGACGTCACGCAGTTCATGGAGGTGGAGAAGTTCAGCCACATCATGCATCTCGTCTCCACCGTGGTCGGCAGGCTCTCGCCCTCGAAGAGCGCCTACGACGTCCTGGCGGCGACCTTCCCCGCAGGAACACTCTCCGGCGCGCCGAAGCCCCGGGCGCTGCGCCTCATCGACGAGGTCGAGCCGCACCGCCGAGGTATCTACGGGGGAGTGGTGGGGTACCTGGACTTCGCCGGAGACATGGACATGGCGATCGCCATCCGGTCGGCCCTCCTGCGCGAGGGCAAGGCCTACGTGCAGTCCGGCGGCGGGATCGTCGCGGACTCGGTCCTCGAGACCGAGGCGCTCGAAACGGTCAACAAGGCCGCTGCGCCCCTCCGGGCTGCGCTGACCGCCGCCGGCCTGCGACCGGCGACCGCGGAGGCCCCGTGAGCACCTCCGAGCCTTCGGCGCCGCCCCGCTTCACGCGCCGCGGCGTCGTGGTGATGGGGATCGTCCTCCTCGCACTGCTCGCCTTCGGCTCCACCACCCAGACCTGGCTCACGGTGCGCCTTCCGCAGGACGCCGTCCAGACGCCCGACCTCACCATCCCGGGCAGCGACGCGTCGACCCCCGTGACGGCCTTCGCGCTCGTCGCGCTCGCCGCTGCCCTCGCCGTCTCGATCGCAGGCCGCCTGGCCCGCTGGATCATCGCCGTCATCCTCGTGCTCTCCGGCCTCGGGATCGTGCTGTCCAGCGCCTCCGTGGCCCTCGATCCCGCCGCTGCCGCCGAGCCCGCCATCGGGACCGCCATCGGCGTCAGCGGACTCGCGGGAGCCGAGGCCACCGCGAGCGCTCTGCCCTGGCTCGCCGTGGGCGCCGGCGTCCTGCTGGTCCTCGCAGCCGCATGGGTGGTGCTCGCCGGCCGGACCTGGGGAGTGAACAGGCGCTACGACACGGGTGCGTCCCGGTCCCCGCAGGTGCCGGCAGGGAACTTCCAGCCCGGCGCGCCCGACCCATCCATCGGTGACGTGCCTCCCGGCGTCGCGCCCGACGGGGCCCGGGACCCAGACCATGCGTCGAGGAGTGGCCAGACCGATGTGCCGACGGGCGGTCAGGCCGCTGTGCCGTCGGGCGGCCATGCCGACGTGACGGCCGCACACCCTGACTCCGAGGGCGACGCGCCCGAAGCGACACCCCCCGGCGCCGGGCGTCCGTCCACCGGACGCGCGAGCACCCATGCCGATGAGATCGACAGCTGGGACGAACTCTCGCGCGGCAACGACCCCACGGGCTAGGTCCGTCCGTCCTGTGACAGGCCACGCCGGGTCTCCGCCACTCTTCCAGGGCCGGTCCTCGTTCCGCCGGGCCGCCGCATCGATGGCAGAATGGGACGAGACCCGTTCGAAGGAGATTTCCCATGGCATCCGACACCCGTAGCGCCGCTACCCGCAACACCCCCGCGAACCACGCCCAGATGGGCGATGAGACGATCGGTCACGGCAACAGCCCCGCCGCGTGGACGTGCGTGCTGATCATGCTCGCCGGTGCCGCGCTCTCCTCCTTCGCCTACATCTTCGCCAGCACCGAGGGCAACCACGACTTCGGGACGCTGCTCTTCTGGGTGGGCATCGGCATCATGTTCGTCGGCCTCATCGTCGGCTTCATCCTGCGCAAGATCGGCTACGGCGTGGGCGGCTCCAAGCTCAAGAACAACGGCCACTAGATGACGGTCCTCGACGACATCATCGACGGCGTCCGGGAGGACCTCGCGGAGCGCCGTCGGGCCCTGCCCCTCGAGGACGTGAGGGCCGCGGCCCTCGCGGCTCCGGCGCCGCTCGACGCCTTCCGGAGCCTCGGCGCGGGCGAGGGCGGTTCGCTGGCCGTCATCGCCGAAGTCAAGCGCAGCAGCCCGTCCAAGGGTGCGCTGGCCGACATCGCCGACCCTGCAGCCCTCGCCGCCTCCTACGAACAGGGCGGCGCAGCGGTCATCTCGGTGCTGACCGAGGAGCGCCGCTTCGGCGGGTCCCTCGCCGACCTCGACGCCGTCCGCGCCGCCGTCGGCCTCCCCGTGCTCCGCAAGGACTTCACGGTGGACGAGTACCAGATCTGGGAGGCCCGCGCCCACGGCGCCGACGTCGTCCTCCTGATCGTCGCGGCACTTGGCGACGATGACCTCAGGTCGTTCCTCGCCCTCACCCACCGGCTCGGCATGAACGCGATCGTGGAGACCCACACGGCTGACGAGGTCCGGCGCGCGGTCGCGGCGGAAGCACCCATCATCGGCGTCAACGTCCGCAACCTGAAGACCCTCGACATCGACCGCGGGGTCTTCGCCGAACTGGCGCACCTCATCCCGGCCAACACGGTGGTCATCGCCGAATCGGGCGTCCGGAACGCCGCCGACGTCGCCGACTACGCAGCCAGCGGCGCCCACGCCGTCCTGGTCGGGGAAGCGCTCGTCCGCCACCAGGATCCCTCGGCGACCATCGACGAATTCCGTCAGGCGGGCCGCGCCGCCTGGAGCAGCAGGAGCGCGGCAGCGCGCGGCTGACACCGTTCGAACCTGCTGCGGCGCCGCCCGGGACAGCAGGAGACGAACCGGCCAGCACCGGTTCACCCGGACCACCACCCGGACCCACCACCACTCGGACGAACTACCGCCCGGGCCAGCACCAACAGGACAGGAACGCTGAAGTCATGACCGATACGCACCAGGGCACGGGCCGCGACGGCGCCGAGGCCGGAGCAGCGGACGCCATCGACGCCGGAACGGCCGAGGCTTTCCTCAGCCACGACCAGAGCCTGCGCCATGCCCCCGGTCCCTACTTCGGCTCCTACGGTGGGCGATGGATGCCGGAGTCGCTGATCGCCGCGCTCGACGAACTGCAGGACACGTTCGACAAGGCCAAGGCGGACCCCGACTTCACGGCGCAGGTCGCCGACCTGAACAAGAACTATGCCGGCCGGCCGTCCCTCCTGACGGAGGCCCAGCGTTTCGCCGAGCACTGCGGCGGCGTCCGCGTCTTCCTCAAGCGCGAGGACCTCAACCACACCGGATCCCACAAGATCAACAACGTGCTCGGTCAGGCCCTCCTCGCCAAGCGCATGGGCAAGACGCGCGTCATCGCCGAGACCGGTGCCGGACAGCACGGCGTCGCGAGCGCCACGGCGGCCGCGCTGCTCGGCCTCGAGTGCGTGGTGTACATGGGCGCCGAGGACACGCGCCGGCAGGCCCTCAACGTCGCACGCATGCAGCTGCTCGGCGCGACGGTCATCCCCGTCACCAACGGCTCGCAGACCCTCAAGGACGCCATCAACGACGCCCTCCGCGACTGGGTGGCCAACGTCGAGACCACGCACTACCTCCTCGGAACGGCCGCCGGCGCGCACCCCTTCCCGGCCATGGTGCGGTACTTCCACGAGGTCATCGGCGAGGAGGCGCGCTCACAGATCCTCGAGCAGACCGGAAAGCTCCCCGACGCCGTCTGCGCCTGCGTCGGTGGCGGCTCCAACGCCATCGGGATCTTCCACGGCTTCCTCGACGACCGCGAGGTCGCCCTGTACGGCTTCGAGGCCGGGGGCGACGGCGTCGAGACCGGCCGGCATGCCGCGACCATCACGCTCGGCCGCCCCGGCGTGCTGCACGGAGCCCGCTCGTACCTCATGCAGGACGAGGACGGGCAGACGATGGAATCCCACTCGATCTCCGCCGGCCTGGACTATCCGGGCGTCGGGCCCGAGCACGCCTACCTCGCCGACATCGGACGGGCCAACTACGAGCCCATCACCGATGCGGAGGCCATGGAGGCGTTTCAGCTCCTGAGCCGGACCGAGGGCATCATCCCCGCCATCGAGACGGCGCACGCCCTCGCCGGGGCCATGAAGGTCGGCCGGCGCCTCGCCGCCGATCTCGGGCCGGGGGAGCAGGCCTCGGACAGGATCCTCATCGTGAACCTCTCCGGCCGCGGCGACAAGGACGTGGCAACCGCCGCGGGCTACTTCGATCTGCTTCCGGACGACAGTGCCGAGCAGGAAATCGCCCAGGAGGGTGAACAGCTGTGACCAGGCATTCCACGGACCGCCCGACCGCCCAGATGACCGACCACGTGATCGACCACGCGACCGACGCTCCCGTCGGCCGGCACGCCGGGACCGTCGCGGACGGTTCGAAGGCCGCCGCCGCGATCGAGAAGGCACGGAGCGAAGGGCGTGCCGCGCTGATCGGGTACCTGCCGGCGGGCTTCCCCGACGTCCAGGCCACCATCGACGCCGGCATCGCCATGGCGGAGAACGGGATGGACCTCATCGAGATCGGCATCCCCTACTCCGACCCCGTCATGGACGGCCAGGTCATCCAGGAGGCGACGGTCGAGGCGCTGGCGAACGGCTTCACCGTCCCGCAGATCTTCGACGTCGTCGAGGGGATCACCCGCAGCACCGATGCGGCCGTCCTCGTCATGACCTACTGGAACCCGGTCATGCGGATGGGCGTGCGGAACTTCGCCGAGCGCCTCAAGGCGGCGGGCGGAGCCGGGCTGATCACGCCCGACCTGATCCCCGACGAGGCCGCCGAGTGGCTCGAGGCCTCCGAGGAGCTGGGCCTCGACCGCGTCTTCCTCGTGGCGCCCTCCACGTCGCCGCAGCGCATGCAGAACACCGTCGACGCGAGCAGGGGATTCGTCTATGCCGTGTCCGTCATGGGCGTGACCGGTGCGCGGTCCTCCGTCGGGACTGCTGCCCGCGCAGTGGTCGATGCTGCCCACGGTGCCGGTGCTGAACGCGTGTGCGTCGGCCTCGGCGTCTCCTCGTCGGCCCAGGTCCGGGAGATCGGCGCCTATGCCGACGGCGTGATCGTCGGCACGGCCCTCGTCGCTGCGCTGCGCGACGGCGGAGTGGCAGCAGTCGCCGACCTCACGCGCGAGCTGAGCACCGGTACGCCCAAGGCATCCTCGTGATCGGCGGACTCGCTGCGTCGATCCCGAGCCCGCCCGCCGAGTGGGCGAGCTTCGGCCTCGGCCCGGTCACCATCCACGCCTACGCGCTGTGCATCCTGGCCGGCATCATCCTCGCGCTCATCCTCACGCAGAAGCGTTTCGTCTCCTTCGGGGGCTCTGCCGACGCGGTGTGGGACATCGCGATCTGGGCCATCCCGTTCGGCATCATCGGCGGTCGGCTCTACCACGTCATCTCCTCGCCCGACGCCTACTTCGGGCCTGAGGGCGACCTCGCTCGGATCCCGCAGATCTGGCAGGGCGGCCTCGGCATCTGGGGCGCCATCGCGCTCGGCGCCGTGGGAGCGTGGATCGGTGCACGACGGGCGGGAGTGAAGCTCTCGGCCTTCGCCGATGCCGCCGCTCCGGGCGTCCTGCTCGCGCAGGCCGTCGGCCGGCTGGGCAACTGGTTCAACCAGGAACTCTTCGGCGCGCCGACCACCCTGCCCTGGGGCCTCGAGATCGATGCCGACAACCCCAACTTCCCGATCGACCAGGAACCGGGCACGCTGTTCCACCCGACCTTCCTCTACGAACTCCTCTGGAACCTCGCGGGAGTAGCGCTCCTGCTCCTGCTGGCGCGGAAGTTCCGCCTCCGCGGCGGCCGCATGTTCTGGCTCTATGCCGCGTACTACACGCTGGGACGCGTCTGGATCGAGACGCTCCGGATCGACGACGCCGAGATGGTCACGCTCTTCGGCGTGACGCAGCGGCTCAATGTGTGGACGAGCATCGCGGTCTTCGTGGTCTCCTTGGCCATCCTCGTGTACCTCGCCGTCAAGCGCCGTCCCGTCGATGCGCCGTCGGTCTACCTCCCGGGCCGGGAGCCGCAGGCCGACGCCTCAGCGGACGCATCGACCGAGGCCTCACCGGACGCTTTGGCGGGCGCATCGACTGACGGCTCCACTGCCGTGGGCGAGGCCAGGACCGGCTCCGCCGGTACCTCCGCTGTCTCCGGTGCCGGGTCCACGGACACCGGTTCGACTGCGGAATCCGCAGTCGGGGACACGCATGTCTCCGCCGGGACCGATGCCTCGCGGGACGGCGGGGTCGGGTCGGAGGAAGCTCCGGGAGCAGGTTCCCCGCACGGGTCCCGTAACGCTTCAGCCACAGGTGCCCATCCAGCGGACAAGGGGCAAACTACGCCGAATGATCGTGGTAATCTTTCCGAGACAAACGGCTCCTGAGTGACGATCCGCGTTCCGGGACCCCGCGAAAGCGGAGCCGCGGGATTCGGCCCCCGAAAAGCAGTCCCCGGGCCACCGCCCCTCAAGGACGCAACACCACACAGTTGTGGACTCCTGGTGCGACGGCCGGATAACCTTTCTGCCCGCACCGACACCGCCCCCGACCGGCGCAGGACGAATACACCCATTGCCCGCCAATAGCGCCGGGCAGCGCCGGCAAGGCGATGTGCACGAGATACAAAAACGGCAACCGCTCCCAGACGGCGGTGCCTCCGGGGCCAAGGCTGTCCCCTCCCGACGCTCCATCATGGGGGAAGGATCCTTTCGATGACTGCTTTGACGCCAGGAAAGTCGACCGGGACGCAACCGGATACGACGCCCTCCGCGGCCCCTGCCGTGGAGTCTCCCTTCACACGGTTCGCCTCCATCCCGGAGGCCACCGGCCTGTACGACCCGGAGAACGAGAAGGACGCGTGCGGCCTCGCCGTCATCGCGACCCTTCGCGGCGAGCCGGGCCACGACATCGTGGACGCCGCGCTGACGGCCCTGCGCAACCTCGAGCACCGCGGCGCCGTGGGCGCCGACGAGGGCACGGGCGACGGCGCGGGCCTGCTGACCCAGATCCCCGACGAGTTCTTCCGGGCCGTCGTCGACTTCGCGCTTCCTCCCGCCGGTTCCTACGTCGTCGGAACGGCGTTCCTGCCGGCCGAGGCGAAGGAAGAGGAGACGGTGCGCGCCGGCCTCGAGTTCCTCGCCGAGTCCGAGGGCCTGACCGTTCTCGGCTGGCGGGTCGTCCCCGTGGTCGCCGACCTAGTGGGCGCGATGGCCCGCGCCTGCATGCCGCACTTCGTCCAGCTCTTCCTGGCGCCCGCGGACGGCAACCCCGTCGACCTCGACGCGAAAGCCTTCCGGGTCCGGAAGCGCGCGCAGAACAAGTACGGCGTGTACTTCCCCTCGCTGTCCTCGAAGACCATCGTCTACAAGGGCATGCTGACCACGGCGCAGCTCGAGCCGTTCTACCCCGACCTGTCGGACGAGCGCTTCAAGACGCGCCTGGGCATCGTCCACTCACGGTTCTCCACGAACACCTTCCCGTCGTGGCCCCTCGCCCAGCCGTTCCGGACCATCGCGCACAACGGTGAGATCAACACCGTCAAGGGCAACCGCAACTGGATGCGCGCGCGGCAGTCGCAGCTGGCGAACCCCCTGCTCGGGGACTCGCCGGAGGATCTGTACCCCATCTGCACGCCGGGCGCATCGGACTCCGCGTCCTTCGACGAGGTCGCCGAGCTGCTCACCCTGTCCGGACGCCCCATCACGCACTCGATCATGATGATGATCCCCGAGGCGTGGGAGAACCACGCCACCATGGATCCCGCCCGGCGCGCCTTCTACCAGTACCACTCCATGCTCATGGAGCCCTGGGACGGCCCCGCCGCGGTGTCCTTCACGGACGGGCGCCTCGTCGGCGCCGTCCTCGACCGCAACGGCCTGCGGCCGGCGCGGTACTGGGTCACCGAGGACGGCCTCGTCATCCTCGCCTCCGAGGTCGGCGTGCTCGACGTCGAGCCGTCCCGCGTGGTCCGCAAGGGCCGTGTCTCGCCCGGCAAGATGTTCCTCGTCGACACCGAGGAAGGCCGCCTCATCGAGGACCAGGAGATCAAGGCCGAGGTCGCTGCCGCCAACCCGTGGGGGGAGTGGGTCAAGGAGAACCTGATCCAGCTCGAGGACCTCCCGGAGCGCGAGCACGTCATCCACACCAAGGCGTCCATCAACCGGCGCCAGCGCACCTTCGGCTACACGCAGGAGGAACTGCGCATCCTGCTCGGCCCGATGGCGAAGAGCGGTGCCGAGCCGCTCGGTGCCATGGGCTCCGACACGCCGATCGCCGTGCTGTCGAAGCGGCCCCGGCTGCTGTTCGACTACTTCGTGCAGTCCTTCGCCCAGGTGACCAACCCGCCGTTGGACTCCATCCGCGAGGAGCTCGTCACCTCGATGGGCGTCACCATCGGGCCGGACGGCAACTTGCTGTCCACCGGGCAGGTGCGCTCCAAGCAGATCGCCCTGAAGTTCCCCGTCATCAACAACGACGAACTCGCGAAGATCGCCAACCTGGAGACGGACGACGGCGACCGGCTGACCGTCCGCGTGCGCGGCCTGTACCGGCACGACGGCGGTGAGGCCGCCCTGCGTGCGCGACTCGCGGAGATCTGCGAGCAGGTGTCCAGCGCACTGAACCGCGGTGTCGAGTACGTGGTGCTGTCCGACCGCGACTCGAACGCGCAGTGGGCCCCCATCCCGTCCCTGCTCCTGACCAGCGCCGTGCACCACCACCTGCTCAAGAGCGCCAACCGCACCAAGACCTCCCTCGTCGTGGAAGCCGGCGACGTGCGCGAGGTCCACCACGTCGCGGTCCTGATCGGCTACGGTGCGTCCGCCGTGAACCCGTACCTCGCGATGGAGAGCTGCGAGGAACTCGTCCGCAACGGCGACATCACCGGTGTGACGGCGGAAGCCGCCGTCGCGCACCTCCTCAAGGGCCTCGGCAAGGGCGTCCTGAAGATCATGTCCAAGATGGGTATCTCCACGGTCAGTTCCTACTGCGGCGCCCAGACCTTCGAGGCCCTCGGCCTGTCGCAGGAGCTCGTGGACGAGTACTTCCACGGCACGCAGACGCAGCTCGGCGGCGTCGGACTCGACGTCGTCGCGGCCGAGACCGCGGCCCGCCACGAGAGCGCCTACCCGCAGGACGGCATCGAGGATCCGCACCGCGGCCTCGACAACGGCGGCGAGTACCAGTGGCGCCGCGAGGGTCCGCCGCACCTCTTCAACCCGGAGACCGTCTTCCGCCTGCAGCACGCGACGCGCGAGCGCCGCTACGACATCTTCAAGGCGTACACGCAGGGCGTGGACGACCAGTCGAGGGACCTCATGACGCTCCGCGGGCTGCTCAAGCTCCGCGGCGACGCCCGCGAGGCCATCAGCATCGACGAGGTCGAGCCCGTCTCGTCCATCGTCAAGCGCTTCTCCACGGGCGCGATGAGCTACGGCTCCATCTCCAAGGAAGCGCACGAGACGCTTGCCATCGCGATGAACCGCCTCGGCGCGAAGTCGAACACGGGCGAGGGTGGTGAGGACGTCGAGCGCCTGCTGGATCCGGAGCGCCGCTCCGCCATCAAGCAGGTCGCGTCGGGCCGGTTCGGCGTCACGAGCCTGTACCTGACCAATGCGGACGACATCCAGATCAAGATGGCGCAGGGAGCCAAGCCCGGTGAGGGCGGACAGCTCATGAGCCAGAAGGTGTACCCGTGGATCGCCCGGACGCGGCACTCCACGCCCGGCGTCGCCCTGATCTCGCCGCCGCCGCACCACGACATCTACTCCATCGAGGACCTCGCCCAGCTCATCTACGACCTCAAGCGGTCGAACCCGAGCGCGCGCGTCCACGTCAAGCTCGTCTCCGAGGTCGGCATCGGTACGGTCGCCGCGGGCGTCACGAAGGCCAAGGCCGACGTCGTCCTGGTGTCCGGGCATGACGGCGGGACCGGCGCGAGTCCGCTGAACTCGCTCAAGCACGCCGGCATCCCCTGGGAGCTCGGACTCGCCGAGACGCAGCAGACGCTCATGCTCAACGGGCTGCGTGACCGCGTGGTCGTGCAGGTGGACGGCCAGCTGAAGACCGGACGCGACGTCGTCATCGCCGCCCTGCTGGGAGGCGAGGAGTTCGGCTTCGCCACGGCGCCGCTCGTGGTTTCCGGCTGCATCATGATGCGCGTCTGCCACCTGGACACGTGCCCCGTGGGCGTCGCGACGCAGAACCCGGAACTGCGCAGCCGGTTCAACGGCAAGCCCGAGTTCGTGGTCAACTTCTTCGAGTTCATCGCCGAGGAGGTCCGCGAGATCCTGGCCGAGCTCGGGTTCCGGACGCTCGAGGAGGCCATCGGCCACAGCGAGCTGCTCGACGCCCGTGAGGCGATCGAGCACTGGAAGGCCGACGGCCTGGACCTCGACCCGATCCTGCGCGGCAACGAGTCCGATTCCGGCGAGCCGATGCGGAACATGCTCCCGCAGAACCACGAGCTGGACCAGCACTTCGACAACAAGCTCATCGAGATGAGCGCGGACGCGCTGCAGCACCGCTCGCCGGTGCGCATCTCGGTCGACGTGGTCAACACGGACCGCTCGGTGGGGACCATGCTCGGCCACCACGTGACGAAGACCTTCGGGCTCGACACGCTGGCGACCAACACCATCGACGTCACCCTCACGGGCCAGGCCGGGCAGTCGCTCGGCGCGTTCCTGCCGGCCGGCATCACGCTGCGCCTGCTCGGGGACTCGAACGACTACGTGGGCAAGGGACTGTCCGGCGGACGCATCATCGTGCGCCCGGACCGCTCCAACGTGTTCCGCGCGGACCACAACGTCATCGCCGGCAATGTCATCGGCTACGGTGCCACGAGCGGCGAGATGTTCCTGCGCGGCCAGGTGGGGGAGCGGTTCCTCGTCCGCAACTCGGGTGCGACGGCGGTGGCCGAGGGTATCGGCGACCACGGCTGCGAGTACATGACGGGCGGCCAGGCACTGATCCTCGGACGCACGGGCCGCAACTTCGGTGCGGGCATGTCCGGCGGCACGGCCTTCGTGCTCGACCTCGACCGTGCCCGCGTCAACAAGCAGAGCCTCGAGAACGGTGAGCTCCTGCTCGTCGACCTCGATGCCGAGGACATCGAGATCGTGCGGCGGCTGCTGATCCAGCACGTCGAGGAGACGGAATCGAACCTGGCCGAGAGCCTGCTGGAGTCCTTCGAGGACACCGTTCAACGATTCACGAAGGTCCTGCCGCGCGATTACGCCGCGGTACTGGACGCCCGCGCCACCGCCGTCGAGCAGGGCCTGGACCCTGACGGCGAAGAGGCGTGGACCAAGATCCTGGAGGTAACCGGTGGCTGACCCACGCGGATTCATGAAGGTGCGCGAGCGCCAGACCCAGCCCCGACGCCCCGTCCCGGTGCGCATCATGGACTGGAAGGAGGTGTACGAGGCGCAGGAGAAGGGCGTGCTGAAGGCCCAGGCGGGCCGCTGCATGGACTGCGGCATCCCGTTCTGCCATCAGGGCTGCCCCCTGGGCAACCTCATCCCGGAGTGGAACGACCTCATGTTCCGCGACAAGGGACGCGAGGCGATCGAGCGCCTGCACGCCACGAACAACTTCCCCGAGTTCACCGGCCGGCTCTGCCCCGCACCGTGCGAGTCGTCCTGCGTGCTCGGCATCAACCAGCCGCCCGTGACGATCAAGCAGGTCGAGGTGTCCATCGCGGACCTCGCGTTCGCTGAGGGCTGGGTGGAACCGCACCCTCCGGAGCGACTGACCGACCGCACGATCGCCGTCGTCGGGTCCGGACCCGCCGGGCTCGCAGCGGCACAGCAGCTCACCCGCGCCGGCCACACCGTCGCGGTCTACGAGCGTGACGACCGCATCGGCGGCCTGCTGCGCTACGGCATCCCGGACTTCAAGATGGAGAAGATCCACGTCGAGCGCCGCCTCGCCCAGATGGAGGCCGAAGGCACGCGTTTCCGCACCGGCGTCGACGTGGGCAAGGACATCAGCTGGGGGCAGCTCAGGCGCCGGTACGACGCCGTCGTCATCGCGACGGGTGCCACCGTGCCGCGCGACCTGCCCATCCCCGGACGCGACCTCGAGGGCGTCCACTTCGCGATGGACTACCTCGTGCAGGCCAACCGGGTCGTGGCGGGAGAGTCCGTCGAGGACCAGATCCACGCCGAGGGCAAGCACGTGGTCATCCTCGGCGGCGGCGACACCGGGGCGGACTGCCTCGGTACTGCCCACCGGCAGAAAGCCGCATCCGTCACGACGCTCGCCATCGGGCAGCAGCCTCCCACCGAGCGGCGTGCGGACCAGCCCTGGCCGACGTTCCCCACGCTGTTCGACATCGCGAGCGCGCACGAGGAAGGTGGCGAGCGCCGCTACCTGGCCTCGACCGTCGAGTTCGTCGGGGACAACGGTGTGCTGCGCGGCATCAAGGTGGCGGAGACCGAGTTCGTCAACGGACGCCGCGTGCCGAAGGCGGGCACGGAGCGCGAGATCCCGGCCGACCTGGTCTTCCTCTCGCTCGGTTTCACGGGCGCTGAGCCGGCCGGTATCACCGAGCAGGTCCAGGCCGAGTTCGACGACCGCGGGAACGTGGCGCGTGACGGCTACTACATGACCAACACGCCCGGGGTGTTCTCGGCAGGTGACGCGGGCCGCGGCCAGTCGCTCATCGTCTGGGCCATCGCCGAGGGGCGCGCCTGCGCTGCGGCCGTGGACCAGTGGCTCATGGGCTCCACCAAGCTCCCCGCACCCGTGGCGCCGACCGACCGCTCCATCGCCGTGCTCTGACCGGCCCGCACCCATTCCCCCCACCCCAACACGACTAGGCTAGGTTCATGAGACGCGCAAAAATTGTTGCAACATTCGGCCCCGCAATCGCCAGCTATGAGAACACCCTCGCCGTGCTCGAGGCGGGCGTCGACGTAGCCCGGATGAACATGAGCCATGGTGACTACGCCGTGCACAGCACCACCTACGAGAACGTCCGCCGTGCGTCCGCGGAGCTCGGCAAGCCCGTCGGCATCTTCGCCGACCTGCAGGGTCCCAAGATCCGCCTCGGCCGCTTCGCCGACGGCCCCCACGCCCTGTCACCGGGCGACGTCTTCACCATCACCGTCGAGGACATCCAGGGCACCCAGGAAATCTCGTCCACCACGTTCAAGGGACTGCCGCAGGACGTCAACGTCGGTGACATGCTCCTCATCGACGACGGCAAGGTCGCGCTCCGCGCAACCGCCGTCGACGACGTGACGGTCACGACCGAGGTCGTCGTCGGTGGCATGGTGTCGAACAACAAGGGCATCAACCTGCCGGGCGTCGCCGTCAACGTCCCCGCCCTCAGCGACAAGGACGAGGAGGACCTCCGCTGGGCCCTCCAGATCGGCGTGGACATGGTCGCGCTGTCCTTCGTGCGTGACGCCGGAGACGTGAAGCGCGTCCACGAGATCATGGACGAGGAGGGACGCCGGGTCCCGGTCATCGCGAAGATCGAGAAGCCGCAGGCCGTGGACGCCCTCGAGGAGATCATCGACGCCTTCGACGCCATCATGGTGGCGCGAGGCGACCTCGGCGTCGAGCTGCCGCTGCAGGACGTGCCCATCGTCCAGAAGCGGGCCGTCGAACTGGCGCGCCGCTGGGCGAAGCCGGTCATCGTCGCCACCCAGGTGCTCGAGTCCATGATCGACAACCCGCGGCCCACGCGCGCCGAGGCCTCCGACTGCGCCAACGCCGTGCTCGACGGCGCGGATGCGGTCATGCTGTCCGGCGAGACGAGCGTCGGCAAGTACCCGATCGAGACAGTGCGCACCATGGCGGACATCATCGAATCCACCGAGCGCCACGGCCTCGAGCGCGTCCCGCCGCTGGGCAGCAAGCCGAGGACCCGCGGTGGCGCCATCACCCGCGCCGCCGTCGAGATCTCCGACCAGCTCGACGCCAAGTACATCTGCACGTTCACGCAGTCCGGGGATTCCGCCCGCCGCCTCTCGCGCCTCCGCCCGAAGAAGCCTGTGTTCGCCTTCACCCCCGTGCAGTCGACACTGAACACCATGTCCCTCATCTGGGGCATCCAGCCGAAGCTCGTCGAGTTCGTGGAGCACACGGACCAGATGACGGCCCAGGTGGACCGCGTCCTCTTCGAGCAGGGCCTCGTCGAGGTCGACGACCTCGTGGTCATCGCGGCCGGTTCCCCTCCCGGACAGGCCGGCTCCACCAACTCCATCAAGGTCCACCGTGTCGGAGACATCACCGATGCGGGGCAGCTGCCCGACGGCCACACGTCCTACATCAAGGAAGGCGTCGGTCCCTGGCCCGCCAAGAAGAAGTAGCCTGACCTCCGGCTCAGACACGAAGAGCCCCACCCGATCGGGTGGGGCTCTTCGTGTCCGTCCGCCTGCGGGGTGACCCGCGACGCGGTCAGTTGACCTGGTTGATGATCGTCTCGGCGACCTCGCGCATGCTGAGGCGGCGGTCCATCGACGTCTTCTGGATCCAGCGGAAGGCCTCCGGTTCGGTGAGGCCCATCTTGGTGGTCAGCAGGCTCTTCGCACGCTCCACCAGCTTGCGGGTGGCGAACTGCTCCTGCAGGTCGGACACCTCGGCTTCGAGCGCCTTGATCTCCTCGTAGCGCGACATGGCGATCTCGATGGCGGGGATGAGGTCGGCCGGGGTGAAGGGCTTGACCACGTAGGCCATGGCTCCGGCGTCGCGCGCGCGGTCGATGAGTTCCTTCTGGCTGAAGGCGGTGAGCAGGACGACCGGCGCGATACGGGCCTTGACGATCTGCTCCGCGGCCGTGATGCCGTCCATGACGGGCATCTTGACGTCCATGAGCACGAGGTCCGGCTTGTGCTCCTGGGCGAGGGCGACGGCCTTCTCGCCGTTGTCGGCCTCCGCCACGACCTCGTAGCCTTCCCCACGCAGGATTTCGATGATGTCGAGCCGGATGAGCGTCTCGTCCTCGGCCACGATGACCCGGCGTGCGGGTCCGGCGGGCGTGGATTCGGTGGGTTCAGACACTGTTGCTCCTTGATGACGATGGCGTTCCGATGGGTCCGCGGAGGCATGCTCCCGTTCCCGGAAACAGCCTATCGGCATGTAGTCTGGATTCGCGCACCGGCGGTGGAGGAAGTCGATCTCCCGACACATGACCGGGGCGCAGACGGCCCGAATGGCGGAATTGGCAGACGCGCTGCACTCAAAATGCAGTATCGAGAGGTGTGTGGGTTCGAGTCCCACTTCGGGCACCAGTACGGTGCGGCATGCCGCTGAGGGCGGCACTACTCGGCTGCCGGCCGCTTTCGCTGACGTTTCGTGGCTGACCGTTGTTCCTTGGCGGCCAGTCGCCGGCGGACGGAGCCCCTGGTGGGTCGGGTCGCCCGGCGGGCGGCCGGTTCGGGCGCGAGGGCCTCTGCCACCTGGTCGGCGAGCTTGGCGAGGGCGATCTCCCGGTTGCGCAGCTGCGAGCGTCGCTCCGAGGCCGTCACGGTGATCACCCCGGAAACGAGATGGGGTCCGAGACGCGTGAGCAGCATCGTGCGCTGCCTGTCCGAGAGCGCCACCGAGCCCGCGACATCCCACGAGAGTTCCGCGCGGCTGTCCGAGGTGTTGACGTGCTGGCCGCCCGGCCCGGACGAACGCGAGAACCGCCAGCCCAGCTCCGACGCGGGAATCGTGAGTGCGGGTGTCACCTCGAGATCCATGGATCCAGCGTCGCACGATCCGGAGCAGGGAGAGTCCTGTCGGACGTGCCGGGGGTAGATTGAGCCCATGGCCAGCGAAGCGATGATCCTCGATGTCGACGGTCCGGACGGCCTCCGGCCGGTCCGCCTGTCCAGCCCGTCACGGGTGCTCTGGCCGCAGGCGGGGCTGACGAAGCTGGACCTCGCGCGGTACCTCGTCGAGGTCGCGCCGGCCTTCCTGCGGGCGAACGGCGGGCGGCCCGTCTCCCTGCAGCGCTTCGGCGGCGACGTGGACGGCGAGTACTTCTTCAGCAAGAACCCGCCCAAGGGCGCGCCCGACTACGTGCGGAGCGTGACCGTCGTGTATCCCAGCGGCCGCTCACACCCCCAGCTGGTCCTGGACGAGCCCGCGTCGGCTGTCTGGGCGGCCCAGATGAACACCGTCGTCTTCCATCCGTGGGCATCGCGTGCGGACGCCCCCGACCTGCCGGACGAGCTGCGGATCGACCTCGACCCGCAGCCGGGGACCACGTTCCCCGACGTCGTGGCGGCGGCCCACGAACTCCGTGCCGTCCTCGCTGAGGCGGGCCTGACCTGCTTCGTGAAGACGTCCGGCAATCGCGGCCTCCACGTCTTCGCGCCGATCGAACCGGTACACGAGTTCCTCGAGGTCCGCCGCGCCGTGATCGCCGCCGCCCGTGAACTGGAGCGGCGGATGCCGGACCGCGTGACCACGGCGTGGTGGAAGGAGGAGCGCGGCGCCCGCATCTTCGTGGACTACAACCAGGCGAACCGGGACCGCACGATGGCCGGGGCCTACAGCCCGCGGGCGCTCCCGCACGCCTCCGTGTCCTGCCCCCTGACCTGGGACGAGCTGACCGGCGTCGATCCTGCCTCCTTCACCATCACGACCGTGCCGGAGCGCCTCCGGACCATCGGCGACCCGTGGGAGGACCTCCACGCCGAGCCGGGAAGCATCGACGTCCTCCGGCAATGGTGGGACCGCGACGTCGAGGCCGGGCTGGGCGAGCTCCCGTTCCCGCCCGACTTCCCGAAGATGCCGGGCGAGCCTCTGCGGGTGCAGCCGAGCCGCGCACGTAACCGCGACTGATCCGCCCTGTCAACGGGCGTTCCGCAGCCTCCCGTCCGGGCGCGCCCGGGACTGCGCTGGTAGAACAGGTATGAAACGTTGCCGTGCCCGGCAAGAGCCGGGCCTGAGCCGTGCCGGCCCCAGCGCCCGGCCGCTGGGAGACCCATGAAGAAGACCGTGCTGTCATCGACCCTCCTGCTGATCCTCCTGACCGGGTGCGGTGGTAACCCTGCCACCGATGAGGAGCCTGCCGGTCCCACACCGAATCCTGCCGAGACGAGCGCGCCGGCGTCGGCGCCCTCGGATGCCCCATCGGTCGAGGGCCTCGCAGATGCCGCCAGCGGCACGTTCTCCTTCCGGATGGACCAGGCCCAGGGCGACGTCGTCCTTCCCGCCGAGGCGCCGGAGGACGTCGAGGGGCTGCGCGGGCAACTGGGCCAGGACCCGGTGAGCTATGTGCTGGTGACCGTCCAGAATCCCGACGGGGGAGCAACGATCGACCTCGACACCGTGACGGTGTCCACGCCGGAAGGCCAGGACCTGCAGTTCCGCCCCGCATCGACCGTGATCGGGGAGTGGGGAGCAGCAGCGAACAGCGGCGGTTCCTCGCCGGAGGTCGCCGCCCTGGTGGGGCAGTACAGCGGGGGAGCGATCCCCGGGGAGACGAGCGAACTGCTGATGATCGGAGCGTTCCCCGAGGTGCCCGACACGGTGCGGAAGGTGATGGTCCAGCCGGCCGGGGGTGGCGAGCCCGTGGAGGCGACCGCCAACCCGGAGTCGTAGGCTACTGCCTCGTGGACCACGACCTCACCGGGCGCTGCCGCCTCCGCTGCCGCAGCGCCGCAGAGTAAACTTTCAGCTATGCAGATCAAGGAGCCTTCCCGCACAGCGGTGGTCATCGAGGACGACGATGACGTCCGAGATCTGCTGCACACCGTGCTGACCGGATCGGGCTTCCTCGTCCATACCGCCCCTGCCGGACTCGCGGGCGTGGAGATGGTGCGTCGGTTGATGCCGGACGTCGTCACGCTTGACGTCGGGCTGCCGGATATCGATGGTTTCGAGGTCGCGGAGAGGATCCGCAGGTTTTCGACCACCTTCATCGTGATGCTGACGGCCCGGGCGGCGCCGTCCGACGAGAAGCGCGGGTTCGAGGCCGGTGCAGACCGCTACCTGCGCAAGCCCTTCCGGCCGGCTGAGCTGCGCCGGCACATCCAGGACGGGATGGCGGCGGCGGGCGTCTGACGTCCCACCGGTTCCTCCGCTTCCCCTTCGGCTCGGCTTTCTCCGCCGGCTTTCTCTGCCGGCGTCTCCCCGGCTCGCGCGTCTGGCCCGGTGCCTCCTGCTGCTCAGTGGCTCCTTGCCCCGGCCCTGCTGACCAGCTCGGGCTGGTTGACGGCGTCGGACGCCAAACCCGTCACCACCGCGAAGACACCCTTGTGCAGGTAGTCGATGACCTTTTCACCCGTCGGCCACAGGGACGGTGCCGCCCCGGCGCCGGTCGCGTTCTCAAGCGTCTGGTCGAAGGCGAGGCGGACGACCGTGTGGGCGGCCGTGGCTGAGGGACCCCGGATGCCCGTGACAGACCAGATGCCACGGAGGGCACCGAGGGTGGCGCCGGTGAGCCAGTGCATCGTGTGGTTCCACACCGGGTAGTGGACGGCATCGCTGGTGGGCCGGCCGCAGAGGATCCGCAGCGTCCGCGCCGGGATATGCGAATCCGGACGGTGCGTGATGCGCTGCTCCACCAGTTCTCCGACCGTCATCGCCGCCGTCCCTACCAGACCCGCGGCCACGCCGCGCAGCGCCGCCCGGGCGAGAACGGAACCGCGACCCGTCACTTGTCGTTCCCTCCGTCCGGCGCGTCTTCGAGGTCGTTGCCGCGGGCGTCGTCACCGAGGTCGGTGTCGATGCCGTTGTTGTCGTCGTAATTGCCGGTATCGGTGCCGGTATTGTCGCTGTCCTTGTTACCGAGGTCGCAACCGCCGACGAAGAGGGCGCTGGCGGCGAGAACGGCGGCGATGGTCTTCAGTTTCTTGTCGGCCATGGGGGCTCCGTTCGGTGGTGCCGTGAGTCGGCGGCGTTCTCGCCGTCGACAGTTCACGGTAGGCAGGCCGACGAGAGCGCGGCAACCGCTGGCGGCGTCCCGAAGGAACTTGCAATCGGTGCCCGGGTTCCTACCCGGGCAGGACGCCGTGGCGGGAGCACTCGGTATCGGAGGAGCACGGGACAACCGTCAGTCGCGCGCGTCCCGGATCATGTTCGTGATGCGCGCAGTGGAGAGCCGCCGCCCCTGCTCGTCCGTCATCACCACTTCGTGGGTGGTCAGCGTCCGCCCGAGGTGGATCGCCGTCGCGGTGCCGGTCACGAGGCCCGAGGACGTGCTGCGGTGATGCGTCGCGCCCACCTCGATTCCGACCGCCTGCCGTCCCGGGCCCGCGTGGAGTCCTGCCGCGAAGGATCCGAGCGTCTCCGCCAGGACCACGTGCGCTCCGCCGTGCAGGATGCCGGCGACCTGCTGGTTGCCCTCGACGGGCATGGTCGCGACCATGCGCTCGGCGCTCATCTCGGAGAAGACGATGCCCATCTTGACGGTCAGCGCGCCCACCCCGTAGCGGCCCAGCCAGCCGTGCATTTCGGCGGGGATTCCTGCGGCGATGAGCTCGGCCAGCCGCTCCTCGGAGGGTGCCTGGACGGCGTCGGGCTGGGTGCGGTTGTCTGTCATGGCAACTAGGCTGGCACCTGTGAGTGAAACAACCAAACCTGCTGCCACCCTGACCATGACCCCGCCCGCCGGGAGTTCCGGAGAAGGGTCCGGGGCCCCGGCCGGCAGGCAGGAGCCGGCCCGGCGCAGCGACGGCTCACGCAACAGGCTCCTGGTCATCGATGGACACTCGATGGCGTTCCGCGCCTTCTACGCGCTTCCGCCCGAGAACTTCTCCACCGACACCGGCCAGCACACCAACGCGGTCTACGGGTTCACCGCGATGCTCATCAACCTCATCAAGGACCAGAAGCCGAGCCATGTGGCGGTCGCCTTCGACCTCGACACGCCCACCTTCCGCTCCGAGGAATACACGGAGTACAAGGGCGGGCGCTCCAAGACGCCCGAGGAGTTCCATGGGCAGATCGACCTGATCATCAAGGTCATGGAGGCGATGCGCATCCCGACCATTTCCCTGGACGGCTACGAGGCCGACGACATCCTGGCGACACTCGCGTACCAGGCAGCGGGTGCAGACTGGGACGTGCAGGTGGTGAGCGGGGACCGCGACGCCTTCCAGCTCGTCAACGACCGCGTGACGGTGCTCTATCCGAAGCAGGGCGTGACCAACATCCCGCAGATGGACGCGCAGGCCATCGAGGAGAAGTACTTCGTCCCGCCGCACCAGTACTCGGACCTCGCCGCGCTGGTAGGGGAGAGCGCCGACAACCTGCCGGGGGTACCCGGCGTCGGCCCGAAGACCGCGGCGAAGTGGATCAAGCAGTACGGGGGCCTCGAGGGGATCCTCGAGAACCTCGACAAGATCGGCGGCAAGGTCGGGGATTCGTTGCGCGCCAACATCGAGGACGTCAAGCGGAACCGGCGCCTGAACCGGCTGCTCACCGACCTGGACCTCCCCGTGGACCTCGACGCCATGGTCTCCCAGCACCCGGACCGGTCCGCCGTCGAGGACCTGTTCGACTCCCTGCAGTTCAATACGCTGCGCAAGCGGCTGTTCGACCTCTTCGGGGAGGAGGAGACCGAGGACGAGGGCGATGAGCAGAGCGCGCCCGCGCACGTGCTGCTCGACGACGCCGCCGGGCTGAGGACGTGGTTCAACACCACGAACCAGGCGCAGGCCTCCGTGGCGCTGGCGACCGAGACGACGGCGGGGGCAACCGACGTCGTCGGCATCGCCGTCGTCACGAGCCTGCACGCGGCCTTCATCCCGCTCGAGCAGCTCGACGCCGAGGCCGAGAAGGTGCTGGGGGACTGGCTGTCCGACAAGGACGCGCCGAAGATCGTCCACGACTTCAAGGCCGTCTTCAAGCTGCTGTCCGCACGGGGCCTGATGCTGGCGGGGGAGATCGACGATACGGCCCTCTCCGGTTACCTCATCCAGCCCGACCGGCGCAGCTACGATCTCGCCGACCTCGCCCAGTACCACCTGCGCCTGTCCATCACGGCGTCGGTCAACGACTCGTCGGGCCAGCAGGCCCTCGACCTCGGCGGCAACGACGTCGCTTCCCCGGCCGTGGTCGCCGCCTACGCGGCGCTGCGGTTGAGCGAGCACTTCGCCGGCCAGCTCGTCGAGCGCGGAGCCAACCAACTGCTCGGCGGCCTGGAGCTGCCGCTCGCGGAAGTGCTCGCCCGTATGGAACTCACCGGTGTGGCCGTCTCCGTCGACGGGCTCGACCGGCTCTTCGACGACTTCTCGAAGACGATCAGCGCTGCCGGCGCCGAGGCCTACCGGATCATCGGCAAGGAGATCAACCTCGGTTCGCCCAAGCAGCTGCAGACCGTCCTGTTCGACGAGCTCGAGCTGCCGAAGACCAAGAAGATCAAGACCGGCTATTCCACCGACGCCGACGCCCTGACCGACCTGATCGCCAAGACGGGACACCCCTTCCTCGAGCAGCTTCTCGCCTACCGCGATGCCCTGAAGCTTCGCCAGACGGTCGAGGGACTCCGAAAGGCCGTGGACGACGACGGCCGGATCCACACCACGTACCTGCAGACCATCGCGGCGACCGGTCGGCTCTCCTCCACCAATCCGAACCTGCAGAACATCCCCGTCCGGTCCGACGAGGGACGCCGGATCCGCGAGGTGTTCGTGGTCGGGCAGGGACGCAACGGCGAGAAGTTCGAGAGCCTGATGACGGCCGACTACTCGCAGATCGAGATGCGCATCATGGCGCACCTCTCCGGCGACGAGGGGCTCATCTCCGCGTTCCAGGAGGGCGAGGATCTCCACCGTTTCGTCGGCTCCCACATCTTCGGCGTCGCACCCGAGGAAGTCACCAGTGCCATGCGCTCCAAGGTCAAGGCCATGTCCTACGGCCTGGTCTACGGGCTGAGCTCGTTCGGGCTCTCGAAGCAGCTCAACATCTCGGTGGACGAGGCGCGGACGCTGATGCGTGACTACTTCGAGCGCTTCGGCGCCGTACGAGACTACCTCCGAGGCATCGTGGAGCAGGCCCGCAAGGACGGCTTCACCTCCACCATCGAGGGGCGCCGCCGCTACCTGCCGGACCTGTCCAGCGACAACCGGCAGCTCCGCGAGATGGCCGAGCGGGCGGCCCTCAACGCTCCCATCCAGGGTTCAGCGGCGGACATCATCAAGAAGGCGATGCTCGGCGTCGACGACGCCCTGACACGGCAGGGACTGGCATCGCGCATGCTCCTCCAGGTACACGACGAACTCGTCCTCGAGATCGCGGAGGGGGAGTCCGAGGAGGTCGAGGCACTGGTCCGCGAGCAGATGGGCGCCGCAGCCGAGCTCTCGGTGCCGCTCGACGTCTCGGTGGGTACGGGAGCCAGCTGGCACGACGCCGCGCACTAGATGCCGTGCCCGGGGAGGGACCTTGCGCCGGCGGACTGGAACGCAGCGTCGCATGGCCTCGCGACCCGAGCCGGACGGCAGTGCCGTCATACCCCTCCGGGTCAAGGTTTCGCGGACGCCACGCTGGTCGGCGCCGGACGCCCCCGGCTAGGGTGGTGAGGTGTGAGCGACGAGACGAAACCCGACCTGCACACCGAGATCTTCACCCCGGACGCCGACGAGGGCGCCACGGCGGACGGCCGCTTTGCGAAGTGGCTCAACGCCGAGGGGATCGGGTTCCACGAGGGCACCTTCGATCCCGAGGACATCCCGCGGTTCCTGGCTGCGTACCGCGAGGACCAGCGGGTGCTGTGGGGCGTCCATGACCCGGCGCAGCCGGCCGAAGCACTCGGTGCCGACCACCCGGTGGCCACCTACGGCACCATGGTGCACCCGCTGAACGTCGGCGCGGGCCAGATCGACGCCCACCAGATCACCGCCGTCACCGTGCGGTCCAGCCACCGACGCAACGGCATCCTGCGCTCCATGATGACGAGGGACCTGCGTGAGGCGAAGGAGAACGGCCGTGCGCTTGCCATCCTGACCGCCTCGGAGGCTACGATCTACGGGCGGTTCGGCTTCGGCTGCGCCACCTTCACGCAGAGCGTCGAGGTCGACGTCCGGGAGCGCTTCGAGGTGGTGGCCCCGAGGACGGGCACGACGACGCTCGTCGCGCGAGAGCACGCGGTGCGCCTCGCCGAGCAGATCTTCGCTGGTTTCCACGATGCGACGTTCGGATCCGTCGCGCGGCAGTACGCCTACCCACGCCGCGCGTCCGGCGAGTGGGGCAGGGAGCGGCCGGTCGAGGACCGGACCGTGCGGATGGCTGTGCACTACGACGCTGCGGGAACGCCCACGGGGTACGTGTCGTACCGCTTCGCCGGCTGGGAGACGACGCCCTACACGATGAAGATCGTGGACCTCGTCGCGGCCACTCCCTCCGCCTACCTCGAACTGTGGCGGTACCTGGGATCGCTGGACCTCGTGCAGGTGATCACGTGGGACGGCGCCCGGCGGGACGACCCGCTGCCCTGGGCGCTGCGCGACCGGCGCTGCTACGACGTCAAGGGCACCGAGGACGTCCTCTGGGTCCGCCTGCTGGACGTGCCGGCCGCGCTCGGCCGCCGTTCGTACCGTGGAAGCGGCACCATCGTCCTGGAGGTCCTGGACGCACTCGGGCTCGCCGGCGGCTCCTACATCCTGACCGTCGTCGACGGCGTAGCGCAGGTGGAGCACGTCGAGGCCGCGGTGGTACCCGACGCCACCCTCACCATCAATGCGCTCGGTTCCCTGTACCTCGGGGGAGTGTCAGCCTCCGCCCTCGCGGCGGCCGGCGCCCTCGATGCCTCCGCCGGCGACGCCGTCGAGCTCCTCGACATGCTGTTCGGACGATCCGAGGAGCCGTACTGCATAACGCATTTCTAGGACGCACGACGACGGCAGGCAGGGGTCGCGTGCCCGCCGCACCGCGCCCGCGCATCCTTCCCGCGCGGCTTTGACGGTGTTGGACCCCGAGGCTAGACTAGACAGGCGCGTAGTGCGTTCTGGTGGATTCCGGTGCAAGCCGGCGGCCCCCAGAGCGCGGTACCACTCCTGAATCTTTCGAGGTTCTTTCCATTTCGTCCACATCCGGACATCGGAACCCGCTCCCGGCCCAGCTGGAATCGCGGTGTCCGTCATGACCGGAGCAAGTAATCTTCCACAACGGAGCCCCAACTACATGACCATCACCACCACCGAGAAGCAAGGTGCCCCCGTAGTCGCGATCAACGACATCGGCACCGCTGAGGACTTCCTCGCAGCGATCGACGCGACCATCAAGTACTTCAACGACGGAGATCTCGTCGAGGGTACGGTCGTCAAGGTCGACCGCGACGAGGTCCTGCTCGACATCGGTTACAAGACCGAGGGTGTCATTCCTTCCCGCGAGCTTTCCATCAAGCACGACGTCGATCCCGGAGACGTCGTCTCCGTGGGCGATCAGGTCGAGGCTCTGGTTCTCACCAAGGAAGACAAAGAAGGCCGTCTGATCCTCTCCAAGAAGCGCGCTCAGTACGAGCGTGCCTGGGGCGACATCGAGAAGGTCAAGGAAGAAGACGGCGTCGTCACCGGTACCGTCATCGAGGTCGTCAAGGGTGGCCTCATCCTGGACATCGGTCTGCGCGGCTTCCTGCCCGCGTCCCTCGTCGAGATGCGTCGCGTCCGCGACCTGGCTCCGTACATCGGCCAGCAGATCGAAGCGAAGATCATCGAGCTCGACAAGAACCGCAACAACGTCGTTCTGTCGCGTCGTGCATGGCTCGAGCAGACCCAGTCGGAGGTCCGTTCCACGTTCCTCAACAAGCTCGAGAAGGGCCAGGTCCGTCCGGGCGTCGTCTCCTCGATCGTCAACTTCGGTGCGTTCGTGGACCTCGGTGGCGTCGACGGTCTCGTCCACGTCTCCGAGCTGTCCTGGAAGCACATCGACCACCCCTCCGAAGTTGTCGAGGTCGGTCAGGAAGTCACCGTCGAGGTCCTCGAGGTCGATCTGGACCGCGAGCGCGTCTCCCTGTCGCTGAAGGCTACGCAGGAAGACCCCTGGCAGACCTTCGCCCGTACGCACGCCCTCGGCCAGGTTGTTCCCGGCAAGGTCACGAAGCTCGTTCCCTTCGGCGCATTCGTCCGCGTCGAGGACGGCATCGAAGGCCTCGTGCACATCTCGGAGCTCGCTGTCCGCCACGTCGAACTGGCCGAGCAGGTTGTCTCCGTGGGTGACGAGCTCTTCGTCAAGGTCATCGACATCGATCTCGAGCGCCGCCGCATCTCCCTCAGCCTCAAGCAGGCCAACGAGGGCGTCGACGCCGACAGCACCGAATTCGATCCCGCGCTCTACGGCATGGCCGCCGAGTACGACGACGAGGGCAACTACAAGTACCCCGAGGGCTTCGACCCCGAGTCGAACGAATGGCTCGAGGGCTACGAGACGCAGCGCGCCGCCTGGGAAGCTCAGTACGCTGAGGCCCAGTCCCGCTGGGAGTCCCACAAGAAGCAGGTCGTTCAGCACGCGTCCGACGACGCCGCTGCAGCGAACGAGCCTGTGGAGTCGAACGCGACGAGCTACTCTTCGGAGCCCGTCGCCGCTGACACCGGATCCGGCACGCTTGCGTCGGACGAGGCACTCGCAGCACTGCGTGAGAAGCTGACCGGAGCGTAAGCTTCCCGTCCGGCTGACACACACCGCAGAAGGCTCCCGTCCACCAGGACGGGGGCCTTCTGCCATTAACCGCCCTTGCCATTAACCGCTCTTGCCGAGACCGCCCTTGCCGAGACCGCCCTTGCCGTTCGGCCATCATCAGACGTGCCGTGACGGGCCGTACTCCTGCCAATCGGCGCTGACCGCCGCGACCGAGTTCGCCATTACGTACCGGCGCGACGGCGTGCCTCGTGGGCGAGGGGTCTCAAGCGTAGGGATTGCGGCCGCGGGGATGGGGTGTCGTGATTCCGCGGCCTTGATTCCGCGGCCTTGATGCCGAGGCCCGGGCGGGCTGGCCGCCTACCGACGGGTCGAACGGGTGACCGTGAACCGGGGCGAGCGGGCGAGCTGGACCGTGGGTCCGATGGTCCGCTCGAGCACCGGCCGGTAGCGCAGGTGACTGTTCCAGACCGTCCACAGTTCGCCGCCCGGTGCGAGGACCCGCGTGCAGGCGTCGAAGAGCCGATGGGCGATGCCGGCATGGACGGTGCTGCCGATGTGGAACGGCGGGTTGAGGACGATTGCGCCCGCCGATGCGTCGGGGAGCGAGGACAGTGCGTCGTCCCGGCTCACCCTGATCCGATCGGCCACCCCGTTGGCTGCCGCCGTTGCCACGGTGGAAGCGGTCGCGGACGCCGACTGATCGGTCGCATGGACGCTGAGGTGCGGATGGGCCAGCGCGAGGTAGGCGGAGATGGCGCCGTTCCCGCAGCCGAGATCGATGACCTCGCCGCTCCCCGGGGACGCCAGTCCGCGGAGGTGGGGGAGTGTAGCAGTTCGGTGCCGGGGTCGAGCGCGGCACCGCCGAACGTCGCGCCGTAGGCCCGGAGTTCGAGCGGCCGGCCGAGGCCGACGTCGTACCGTGCGCTCCGCGGGAAGGCGGGCCCGGCGACCGGGCGGGGGCTCGCCGCGACGAGGACGCGTGACTTCTGCCGCGCCAGGCCGGCAGTGACGTCGTCGAAGTACCGGCCGAGCACGGCGTTCATGGAGAGCGACATGTGCTTGAGCCTGCCCCCTGCCAGGACCTGCACGTCGGGTTGCCCGTGGGCCGCGATGGTCCAGGCGATCTCGTCGAGCTCGTCCAGTGACCGGGGCAGCCGCAGCAGTACGGTGGAGACGCCGTCGAGCAGGGTCGCGTCGAGGGGACAGGACCGGTAGGAGCCGTCCATGCCCTGGTCGGCGGCATTCAGGGCGAGGGCCCGCTCATTGACGATGCCGTCCTGGAACGCCCGGACTCCGGTTCCGCCGGTCAGGTCCGCGGCTCCCAGCGTCAGGGCTCCGTAGGAGTCGTTGATCGTCGCGATGCCGCCGGCGGGACCATGACGGTCTGCTGCTGTGTCGAGAAGCAGGCGATCGGCTGCGTCGACGGCGACCAGTTCCGGCGCCTCCACGTCGGGCCGACGGCGCAGGAGGTCGGGGTTGAACGGGCTCACCCCCACCATCCTAGGTGCAGGGGCCGCCTGCTCCGGTCAGGGGCCGGAGGGGCCGCTGTCGTTGGTGTCCGGCTCCGATCCGCCCGGCGGGTTGTCGTAGAGCCAGTCCAGGGCCCTGCCGTCCGATCCGCTCCCTCCCGTCGCGAGGGGGACCCCACTGCCGGACCGCCCGGCGTCGCTCGCGGGATCCGTGCTGTACGGAGCACGGGGCGGCGGCGGGAGCCGGTCGATCAGTTCGTTGGCGGCGTGGGCGAGAAGGTCCCGCTGCAGGGGAGGGAGGGTGAACGAGCCGTGGAGGTACGCTTCCACCTCGTATTCGCCGGCATCACCGCCCAGGCCGAAGTAGTGCAGCCACAGTTCACTGGCTTCGATCTGGGCATGGCGGATCGCTCGAAGGAGGTGTATTCGCTGATATTCGTGATCCGGATGGTTCTCCATGGGCCACGCCTTAGTGCGAGCTACCGGCGGTGCCGTCGACCACGGAGAGGGCGACCGTCCGCAGGTCCGCCCTACTGCTCGCAGCCGCCGACAGCATCCGCCGCATCGCTGTGTCGGCGTCCAGTCCATGGCGCTCCATCAGGATTCCACGGGCCGTGTGGACGAGGTCTCGCGTTCCCAGTGCATCCCGCAGCGCCTTGCTCGCCGCCGCGGGCGCGCTGTCCGGCTGGGCGCTACCGAGGAGCGTGGCGGCCGGAGAAGCGAGCAGGGCGAGGTGCTTGCGGTCCTGCGTCGAGAACGCGGACGGAAGCGGTGAGTAGACCTTGAGGGCGCCGATGCTCCTGCCATCGTGCACGAGCGCGGTGCTCAGGGTGGCGCGCAGCGGGAGGTCGGCCACGGCCTTCCGCCAGAGTGGCCAGCGCTCGTCGGTCCGGACGTCGTCGATCTGGATGGTGGTCTCACCGGCCCAGGCGGTGAGGCAGGGCCCCTGGCCCAGTTCGTACTGCAGCGCGTCCGCAGTGGCGACGACGTCGTCGGTGTACCCGGTGCTGCGCCGTCGGCCCTGGTCATCGATGAGGGAGACTCCGGCTCCGAGGGATCCGGGGATCGACTTCTTCACGGCCTCGGCGAGGTCTTCGACCGCCCGCCCGGCCTTTCCCTCCGTGAGCAGGAGGCCCTTGAGTCTGGCGAAGACGAAAGTCAGTTCTTCCATCGGAGAAGTCACGGTTCCAGCCTCGGCAACAGGTTCGAATTGAGTACAAAGTATCAGGATACACACGGTCTCCCGGGGTGAATCCGCTATTCCGCCGTGCCACCGAAGGGTGTAGGAACAGGAATTTGATCGCTTCCGCCACTGTCCGGACCACCCAAGAGCAGCTTGCCCGCCGGCATCTCCCATGCCTAGGCTGGAATTACTAAGCACGCTTCCCAATAAGCATAGGAGTTGACGTGACCGGATCATCAGGCCATGACGCACTGCCGCTGCCGGACTACGACCACATCCCACTCGGAACCCTGCCGACCCGCATCACGGGACTCGACGAGCGCGGCCTGCGGGCGCTGATCGACTACGAGGAGGCGCACGGGAACCGGCTCCCCGTCAAGCTCGTCCTCCAGCAGCGGCTGGAGGCAGTGCAGGGCGGCGCCGAGCTCTCCGAGGGCGCGGGTACGTCCACGCCTGAGGTGAGCAGTACCGCGGGTGGTTCCCCGGTCAGCCCGGCCACGTCCGGACCGCCGATCAACCCGCCGTCGCAGGGCGACCCCACCAACCCCGCCCAGCCGCGATAGTCCTCCGCTGCCGTGCCGCCTCACCCTGCAGGCGGCACGGCGGCCAGCAGGTCCTTCTCCATCACGAGTTCGACCGACAGCGTCTTGTAGCCGACCGAGTCGAACAGGACGGTGATGATTCCTTCCTCATAGCCCATGACGGTCCCGGATCCCCACTCGGGGTGCTCCACCGTCGCGTCGACCTCGAAGGGCACGGCATGCTCTCCGGCAGGCACCGCCGGCTCGGGCGTCCCGACCGCTGAACCCTCCCGGGCGCAGTTGCCGCAGTTGCCGCAGGGTTCCGGGAGTTCCTCCCCGAAATAGGCGAGCAGGAACTGCCGGCGGCACCCCTTCGTCTCGGCGTAGCGGCGGGCCATCTCGACGCGTGACTGGTCGATCCGCTCCCGGTTCTCCGCCTGCTCCACCGCCCTGTCCGCCGCGTCGTCCGCGGACACCTTCCGGGCCCGGTAGCCCTTCACGCCGTCACCGACGCTTTCGGAGGCCTCGAGCAGGTTGAGGAGCCCGGTCAGTGTGCGCGGGGACAGGCCCGACAGCTCCTTCAGTTTCTTCAGCTTCACCGGCTTGTCCTGGGCGGCGATGAGCATGAACAGGTCTCGGACCTGCGTACGGTTGACGGACTTCGCAGCGAAGAACCGCCGCAGGGACAGGTCCTCCGGGCGGTAGTGCAGAACGGCCTGTGTGTCGAGCCCGTCACGACCGCCGCGGCCGATCTCCTGGTAGTAGCTGTCCAGGGAATCCGAGATGTCGGCATGGATGACGAAACGCACGTCGGGCTTGTCGATGCCCATGCCGAAGGCCGTCGTCGCGACGACGACGTCGATCGTGCCGTCGAGGAAGCCCTCGTGGACGGCCTCACGCTCCTTCTTCCGCCGGCCTGCGTGGTAGGCATCGGCACTCTTTCCGTGCTCCTGCAGCTCCGCCGCCAGCGTGTCGGCCGCGTTCTTCGTCGCGACGTACACCAGCCCCGGCCCGGCGAGTGCGAGAACCTGGTCGCGGACGGCTCGCTGCTTCTCCTCCCCCTCGACATGCTGCACGACGTCGAGGTAGAGATTCGGGCGGTCGAAGCCCTCGGCCATGACGACCGGGTCCTTCAGGTGGAGCCTCTCGACGATCTCCTTCTGCACAGGGCGGGAGGCTGTCGCCGTGAGGGCGATCACGGGCACGCGGAGCTCGCGCACGAGGTGGCCGAGCTGCAGGTAGTCCGGCCGGAAATCGTGCCCCCACGACGAGACGCAGTGCGCCTCGTCGACGACGACCAGTGAGACGTCGAGTGAACGCAGGCGTGCGGCGACGTCGTCGCGGGCGACCTGCTCGGGAGCGAGGAAGAGGAACTTGGCCCGCGTCGCTTCGTCGCCGTCCTCCGCGGCCTCCCACGCGGCGTCGAGCTCGCTCTTCCTGATGCCGGAATTGATGACGTGGGCCCGGGGAAGGCCGGCACTCTCGTTGATCGAGTCCGCCTGGTCGTGCTGCAGGGCGATCAGGGGGGAGATGACGACGGCGACGCCGGGAAGCGCCATCGCCGGCACCTGGTAGATCGCCGATTTGCCGGATCCGGTCGGCATGACGCAGAGGACGCTGTGCCCCTCGAGCACCGCCTCCATGGCCCGCTCCTGGCCGGGGCGCAGGTCGTCCCAGCCGAAGGTGGACGCGGCGGTGTCCTGAAGGTCCTGCAGGGTGATGGTCACGGTACTCCTCGAAAGATAAGTCCCCTTAGCGTATTGAAGGGCGCCGACCTACCCGTCCTTTCCGCGCACAGGGGGCGGTGCTTGACAGGGGGCGGGGGAGGGCGGGCTACTCTGGCCTCATGCTGCGCATCGGACTGACAGGGGGCATCGCCGCGGGCAAGTCCGTGGTGGCGCGCTCCTTCGCCGGCCTCGGCGCCGTCGTCGTGGATGCCGACCTCCTGGCACGCGAGGCGGTGGAGCCGGGGTCGGAGGGCCTCGACGCCGTCGTGGCCGCTTTCGGGCCGCAGGTCCTGGCACCGGACGGTGGGCTCGACCGGCCCGCCCTGGGCCGTCTGGTCTTCGGCGACGACACGGCCCGCACGCGGCTCAATGCCATCATCCATCCGCGGGTACGCGCCCGGGCGGCGGAACTGATCGGCGCAGCGCCGCCCGACGCCGTCGTGCTGGAGGACATCCCGCTCCTGGTCGAGACCGGCCAGGCCGCCCGCTTCCACCTCGTCGTCGTCGTGGACGCGCCGGACGACCTCCGGATCCAGCGCATGGTGGGGCAGCGCGGCATGGAGCGCAGGGACGCCGAACAGCGCATCGCCGCCCAGGCATCCCGGAGCGAGCGGCTGCGCGACGCGGACGCCGTCCTCGTCAACGAGGGCGCGCTGGAGGACCTCCTGGCGGCGACGGAAAAGCTGTGGCACGAACGCATCCTGCCGTTCCGCGACAACCTCACGGCGGGCAGGGCCGCCGCAGGGGACCCGTCGACGGCGGCGGGGCTCGCAGGGACCAGCGGGCTGGGTCGCCGCGTCCGGGCAAAGATCGCTGCGGCGCTTCCCGAGGGTTCGGGTGCCTCCGTCGAGGCCGGCAGCACACCTGCCGGTCCTGCCGGGTCTGCCGGTCCTGCCGGTCCTGCTGGTCCTGCCGGGCACGACGACGTCGTGTCCGCCTCCGTGCGCGTGACGGTCGAGCGGGCGGAGCAGCTGGTCGCCGCGTCCGACGCCGTGGCAGCGGCCGGGTTCCCGCGCGCCGGAGCTGTCGAAGTTGCGGTCGCGGCGAATCCGGGGGAGCCGGCAGTGCATCGGGGCGCCGATCCGGCGACCGACGTCACGGTGATCGTGAGCGTCTCCGCCGCAGCGGCCTGAACCGTACGACCGGACCGGCGATGCATTTCAGCCGCCAGCAAATCCGCGGAGAAGTGTCAGAGGCAGGGACTACCGTTAACGCATGAGTCTTGCGCAGGATATCAAGCGTGTCGTGGCACCTTTCGAAGTCATCAGCGAGTACCAGCCGGCAGGTGACCAGCCCACCGCCATCAAGGAACTGGCCGAGCGCATCAACGCGGGGGAGAAGGACGTCGTCCTCCTCGGTGCCACCGGTACCGGCAAGAGCGCGACGACGGCCTGGCTCATCGAGCAGGTGCAGCGCCCCACCCTGGTCATGGTGCAGAACAAGACCCTCGCGGCGCAGCTCGCCAACGAGTTCCGTGAGCTCCTGCCCAACAACGCCGTCGAGTACTTCGTCTCCTACTACGACTACTACCAGCCCGAGGCCTACGTCCCGCAGACGGATACCTTCATCGAGAAGGACTCGTCGATCAACGAGGAGGTCGAGCGCCTCCGGCACTCCGCCACGAACGCGTTGCTGACGCGCCGGGACGTCATCGTGGTCGCGACCGTCTCCTGCATCTACGGCCTCGGGACACCCGAGGAATACATCAACAAGATGGTCGCGCTGCACCGCGGGGATCAGATGAACAGGGACGAGTTGCTGCGGCAGTTCGTCGGCATGCAGTACACGCGCAACGACATGGACTTCCACCGGGGCACCTTCCGCGTGCGCGGCGACACCGTCGAGATCATCCCGATGTACGAGGAGCACGCCCTACGGATCGAGTTCTTCGGCGACGAGGTCGAGAACATCTACACGCTCGATCCCCTGACCGGCAACGTGATCCGCGAGGAGGAGGAGATGTACGTCTTCCCGGCGTCGCACTACGTGGCCGGCGAGGACCGCATGACGCGGGCCATCAAGGACATCGAGGACGAGCTGCAGCAGCGGCTCGCGGAACTCGAGTCCCAGAACAAGCTCGTCGAGGCGCAGCGCCTCCGCATGCGCGTCACCTACGACCTCGAGATGATGCAGCAGATGGGCTTCTGCAACGGCATCGAGAACTATTCGCGCCACATCGACGGCCGGGACCCGGCCTCTGCGCCCCACTGCCTGCTCGATTACTTCCCGGACGACTTCCTCCTGGTGGTCGATGAGTCGCACGTGACCATCCCGCAGATCGGTGCCATGTACGAGGGCGACTCCTCCCGTAAGCGGACCCTCGTCGACCACGGGTTCCGGCTGCCGTCGGCCATGGACAACAGGCCCCTGAAGTGGGACGAGTTCCTGGAGCGCATCGGCCAGACGGTCTATCTGTCCGCCACCCCGGGCAAGTACGAGCTCGGCAAGGCCGACGGCTACGTTCAGCAGATCATCCGTCCCACCGGCCTCGTCGATCCCGAGGTGGTGGTCAAGCCGACCAAGGGACAGATCGACGACCTGCTCGGCGAGATCCGCAAGCGCGTGGAGATCAACGAGCGTGTGCTGGTGACCACCCTCACCAAGCGCATGGCCGAGGACCTCACCGGATACCTCCTCGAGCACGGAGTCAAGGTCGAGTACCTCCACTCCGACGTCGATACCCTGCGGCGTGTGGAACTCCTGCGGGAACTGCGCATGGGCACGTTCGACGTCCTGGTCGGCATCAACCTCCTCCGGGAGGGCCTGGACCTTCCGGAGGTGTCGCTCGTGAGCATCCTCGACGCCGACAAGGAGGGCTTCCTGAGGAGCACCACCTCCCTGATCCAGACCATCGGGCGTGCCGCCCGTAACGTGTCGGGGGAGGTGCACATGTATGCGGACCGCATCACGGACTCCATGGAACGCGCCATCGACGAGACGAACCGGCGCCGGGCCATCCAGGTCGCGCACAACCTCGAGCACGGGATCGATCCCACGCCGCTGCGGAAGCGGATCGCGGACATCACCGACACGATCAACCGCGAGGACGCCGACACGCGGGCCCTCCTCGAGGAGGCGGGCAAGAACCGGAAGCCGAAGAAGGGCGCAGGCCGCCACGAGGGGCTGGCCTCGGTTCCCGCCGAAGACCTCACGGACCTGATCCAGCAGCTCACCGACCAGATGCATGCCGCTGCAGCCGAGCTGCAGTTCGAACTGGCCGGCCGCCTGCGCGACGAGGTCGGCGACCTGAAGAAGGAACTGCGGCAGATGCAGTCGGCCGGGCACGCCTGAGCGGAGGACCGGACAGCTGCGGGAGACGCGGCGGGAGGCAGGTCAAGGAAGCCGGCGAACGCGCACTGTGAAGTGCGTATTCGTCGGCTTCCTCGCTGCCCGGGTACCATGGACGCTACGTAGGGGAGTATCCCAAGCGCTATGGACGTCAACACGTAAGGCATCGTCGCCCTGCCGGACGTAGCGGTCAGTCGGCAACACGCCGCGGCGGAGAGACTTACGGCAATCGACCGCACCCTCCGGAAGGTACCCTATGCCCGCGTTACCCCTTTGGTTCGAGATCGGCACGTTCGTCGTGCTCGGGATCATCCTGCTGTTCGACCTGCTGCTCGTGGTCAAGCGCCCGCACGAGCCCTCCATGAAGGAAGCCGGCCTGTGGGTCGCCTTCTACGTGGGCCTCGCCCTCGTGTTCGCCGCTCTGATGTTCGCCTTCACGGGACCCGAGTACGGGGGCCAGTTCGTGGCCGGCTGGATCACGGAGTACAGCCTGAGCATCGACAACCTGTTCGTCTTCATCATCATCATGGCGCGCTTCTCGGTACCCAGGAAGTACCAGCAGGAAGTGCTCATGGTGGGCATCATCATCGCCCTGGTCCTGCGCGGCATCTTCATCGCCCTGGGCGCCGCCGTGATCGAGAACTTCAGCTGGATCTTCTACATCTTCGGTGCGTTCCTCCTCTACACCGCCTACAAGCAGGCCACGGACTCCGGCGAGGACGAGGAACACGCAGGAGACAACAAGCTCATCGCGAAGCTCAAGTCCGTGCTCCCGATGTCCGAGTCCTACGACGGCAACAAGATCCGCACGGTGGTCGACGGCAAGAAGCTCTTCACCCCCATGCTCATCGTCTTCGTGACGATCGGCCTGACCGACCTGCTGTTCGCCGTGGACTCCATCCCCGCCATCTTCGGCCTCACCCAGAGTGCGTTCATCGTCTTCACGGCGAACATCTTCGCGCTCATGGGCCTCCGCCAGCTCTACTTCCTGCTCGGCGGGCTGATGACACGCCTCATCTACCTGAAGCACGCGCTCTCCGTGATCCTCGCCTTCATCGGTGTGAAGCTGGTCCTCCACGCCATGCACGTCAACGAGCTGCCGTTCATCAACGGCGGCGAGCACATCGAGTGGGCTCCCGAGATCCCGACGTTCGTGTCCCTGGCCGTCATCATCGCGACCATCGTCATCGCCGTGATCGCCAGCCTCATCCGGTCCAGGTCGCTCGAGAAGGCCGACGCACAGCCGGGCGGATCGGTCGACGGCCCGTCCTCCGCTCCCGCCGTGGACGAGGGACTCGACCACGCCGCGGACGAGGCCGGCGCCAAGGACAACCGCCGCTAGCAACGCCTCGGGGACGGCACGTCCCTGCGCCCGAACAGGCAGTCCCGAACAGGCAGTCCTGAACAGGCAGTCCCGGGCCGGCAGTCCCGGGCCGACAGAGGACCCCGCACAGCGTGCGGGGTCCTCTGTCGGTTGCGGGTCCTTGGTCAGCTGCAGGTCCTCCGCTCGTCTCTCGGCCGGCACCGGAAGGACCGGTGATGCCGCTACCGGCGGGTCATCGACAGGAGCCGCTCGAAGATCGCCTCGCCATCGTCGGCGATCCCGTCGTGGTGGAACTCGTCCGTCTCCCACACCTGGAGGTTCCGCACTGCCGCTGCGGTCGCCAGGGAGAGGTTCCGGTCGACATAGATGTCGTGGCGGTAGACGGCGGCCGCAGCCGGAATGGTGTTGGTCGCCAGGACGTCCGCGTCGTACAGCGCACCCCAGTCGTCCTTCTCGGCGAGGCTGTCGGCGACCGCCCGCAACGGACGGAGCGCCGGGTCCTCCTCGAAGTACCAGGGGTAGATCATCTCGCCGGTGAGCAGGGGCTCCGCGGCATCATCGCGGAACTGGGGGTACTCCTCGAGCACCCGCTGGGCGGCCCATGCCGAGGCGGAGCCCTGGCAGTAGATCGACTCGTGCAGGAGGGCATAAAGCGGCTGTGACGCCCGGCTGACGATGCCGTGGACCTGCTCGAGGAACGTCGCGGACAGGCGGGGACCGGCAGGGGTCCGCGTGAACGCGTCCTCGAGCAGGTAGTGGAGGCCGTGGACCCTCGTATTCCCGCCGAGGAACGAGCCGACCATCTGGAAGCGCCGCGCCGTGAGCCGTTCACCGCTGGGCAGGTACTCCTCGACGTCGTCGAGGTGACGGGCGATCCGGGTGACGAGGTCCCGGTCCTCCGGGTACCAGGCGAAGTACTCGCGGTTGCGTTCCTCGACCCGGGTGAACGTCGCCCGGTACACCTCGTCCGGTCGCCCCGAGAGCGGAGCCAGCCCTCCCGTGATCAGGGCGCGCTCGATCCCGGCGGGGGCGACCGACAGGTAGGTGAGGGTGCAGAAGCCACCGTAGCTCTGCCCGAACACGGTCCAGGGCGGGCTGCCGAGACGGCCGCGGATCAGTTCGGCGTCCGCCACGATCGAATCGGCCCGGAAATGCGCCAGGTAGTCCGCCTGGGCCTGCGGCGTGGGCAGCGAGGCGAGCGTGGCGGCGTCGGCCGGCGTGGACAGTCCCGTGCCCCGCTGGTCCAGCATGAGGATCCGGAAGTCCCTGGCCGCGGCCTTCATCCAGCCGGAGAGCTGCGTGGTGCGCACGCCCCGTCCGCCGGGCCCGCCCTGCAGGAACAGCAGCCAGGGAAGCCGGGCGGCCTCGTCGTCGGTGTGCTCCAGCGAGGAGTACTCCCGGGCGAAGACCTCGATGCCCGGCGATGTAGGGTCCGAGTGGTCCAGCGGTACGCGGAAGACGTGGCCGGTGGCCCGCAGGCCGCGCAGAACGAGCGTCCGGCCGACGGTGTAGTCCGCGGCGGGCGGCGTCGCCCCCTGGTTCACAGGGCAGCGACCTGCGCGAGGGCATCGCCCGTCAGGCGGAAGGTGCTCCACTCCGACTGGGGACGGGCACCGAGGCTCTCGTAGAAGCGTATGGACGGCTCGTTCCAGTTCAGCACCGACCACTCGACACGGGCATAACCGCGATCGGCCGCGATCTTCGCCAGGTTGGCGAGGAGGGCCTTGCCGTAGCCGGCGCCCCGAGCCTCGGGACGCACGTACAGGTCCTCGAGGTAGATTCCGTTGACCCCCTCCCAGGTCGAGTAGTTGAGGAACCACAGGGCGAAGCCCTGGATCTCGCCCCGCGCCTCGACGACATGGGCGTAGATGGTGGGCCGTTCCCCGAACAGCGCCTCCTGGAGGGACTCGGTGGTGTTCTTCACCGCGTCCGGCTCGCGCTCGTAGATGGCGAGGTCGTGGATGAGCTGGAGGATCACCGGGACGTCGGCCGGCCGGGCTTCACGAATGGCATTCATCCCCCAAGCCTAGCCAGCCCGGCCGGGTGTGGTCCCGCCCGTTGCCCTGCGAGGGCGGACCGGAGTCGTCAGGCCGCGACCGGTGCTCCGACGCCGAGGATCCGGACGACCGGACTCCCCGCTTCGTCGGACGCCGCGAGGTCGATCTCGGCGTTGATGCCCCAGTCCCCGTTCCCCTCCGGGTCCTTGAGGATCTGCCGCACCTTCCACGCGCCGGGGGCCTTCGTGATCAGGAGCAGGTTGGGGCCGCGTGCGTCGGGACCGTCGTCGATGTCCTCGTAGTCCCCGAAGTACCCGTCCATGGCGTCGGCCCAACGCTCGGCGGTCCAGCCCGAGTCGGCATCGAGCGCACCGAGTGCCTCGTCCTGCTCGTCGGCGAACAGCTTCACCCGCTGGAACATCTCGTTGCGCACCATGACGCGGAAGGCGCGCTCATTGGACGTGACCGATGGCGGCTCCTCCGGCAGGTCGACGGCGTCGACCGCGGCACCAGAGGCGATCCCGGCGGCGAGCTGGGTCCATTCATCGAGGAGGCTGCTGTCGACCTGGCGGACGAGTTCGCCGAGCCATTCCAGGATGTCGCTGAGGTCCTCGCGGAGGGCCTCGACCGGCACGGTGTGGCGGAGGGCCTTGTAGCAGTCGGCGAGGTAGCGCAGGAGGATGCCCTCGGACCGGGTGAGGGCGTAGAAGGCCACGTACTCGCCGAAACTCATCGCGCGCTCGTACATGTCCCGCACCACGGACTTCGGCGCGAGTTCGAAGTCGCCGAGCCACGGCGCCGAGGAGCGGTAGACGTCGAAGGCCTGCTGCAGCAGTTCCTCCAGCGGCTTCGGGTAGCTGACCTCCTCCAGGCGTGCCATGCGGGCGTCGTAGTCGATCCCCTCGGCCTTCATGGCCGCAACGGCTTCCCCGCGGGCCTTCTTCTCCTGGGCGTTCAGGACCTGGCGCGGCTTCTCGAGCGTCGCCTCGATGACGGACACCACGTCGAGCGCGTAGCCCGGCGCCTCGGGGTCGAGGAGTTCCAGGCTGGCGAGGGCGAACGGCGACAGGGGCTGGTTGAGGGCGAAGTTGGCCTGCAGGTGCACCTTGAGCCGCACCTGCCGGCCGTCCGGCTCCGGTTCGGGCAGCTTCTCCACGATGCCGGCCGTGACGAGCTCGCGGTAGATGCCGATCGCGCGACGCATCAGCCGCAGCTGCGAGGCGCGCGTCTCGTGGTTCTCGGTCAGCAGCCGCTTGGTGGCCTTGAAGGGATCGCCGGGGCGCTCGAGCAGGTTCAGCAGCATCGAATGGCTGACCGAGAACGAGGACGTCAGGGGATCGGGGATGCTCTCCACCAGCCGGTCGTAGGTGGGCTTGCCCCAGGAGACGAAGCCCTGCGGGGGCTTCTTCCGCACCACCTGGCGCAGCTTCTTCTGGTCGTCCCCGAACTTGGACACGGCCTTCGCCATGGCCTTGGTGTTCTCGACGACATGCTCGGGCGCCTGGACGACGACGGTGCCCGCGGTGTCGTAGCCCGCCCGGCCGGCACGTCCGGAGATTTGATGGAACTCGCGCGCATTGAGCAGCCGCGTCCGCACGCCGTCGTACTTGCTGAGTGCCGTGAGCAGGACGGTCCGGATCGGCACGTTGATGCCGACGCCCAGGGTGTCCGTGCCGCAGATGACCTTCAGCAGGCCGGCCTGCGCGAGCTGCTCGACGAGGCGCCGGTACTTCGGCAGCATTCCGGCGTGGTGCACGCCGATGCCGTGGCGGACCAGCCGGTTGAGGGTCTTCCCGAAGCCGGAGGAGAACCGGAACGCCGCGATGAGCTCGGCGATGCGGTCCTTCTCCTCGCGCGTGCAGATGTTGACGCTCATCAGGTTCTGCGCCCGCTCGATGGCCTCGGCCTGGCTGAAGTGCACCACGTACACCGGTGCCTGCCGTGTGGACAGCAGCTCCTCGAGCGATTCCTGCACGGGCGTCTCGACGTAGTAGTAGTGCAGGGGGATGGGGCGCTCGACGGACGTGACGGTCGCGGTGGGACGACCGGTGCGTTCGGTGAGGTCCTTCTCGAAGCGGGTGACGTCGCCCAGCGTCGCGGACATCAGGAGGAACTGTGCCTGCGGCAGTTCGAGCAGCGGGACCTGCCACGCCCAGCCGCGCTGCGGATCGGAGTAGAAGTGGAACTCGTCCATCACGACGGTGTCGACGTCGGCGTCGGCTCCTTCCCGCAGGGCGAGGTTCGCGAGGATCTCGGCCGTGCAGCAGATGATCGGCGCGTCCTGGTTGACCCCGGAATCGCCCGTGATCATGCCGACGTTCTCGGGACCGAAGATGTCGCAGAGCGCGAAGAACTTCTCAGACACGAGCGCCTTGATGGGGGCGGTGTAGTAGCTGGTGCGGCCCTCGGCGAACGACTTCAGGTGCGCCGCGATGGCCACGAGCGACTTGCCCGACCCCGTCGGTGTCGCGAGAATGACGTTGTTGCCCGAGACGAGCTCCATCGCCGCCTCGTCCTGCGCGGGATAGAGCGCAAGGCCCCGGGCCGTCGCCCAGGCCGTGAACGCCTCGTAGACCGCATCCGCTGGAAGGTGGCCGTCGTCGTGCCGGGGCAGATGCTCTTGAATCCTCATGGTTTCTTCAGCCTACCGGTGGCGCCGGTGGTACCTCCGCTACCAGCCGCGCTGCTTCCATTCCGCGAGGGAGCCGCGCTCCGCGCCGAGCGTCGTGCCCTTCCCGTGCCCCGGATGAACGACCGTGTCGTCCGGCAGGTAGTCGAAGATGCGGGTGGAGACGTCCTCGTAGAGCGAGGCGAAGCGCTCCGGGTCGCCCTGCGTGTTGCCGACGCCGCCGGGGAACAGGGAGTCGCCCGTGAAGAGGTGCGCCGGGCCGGAGGGGTCACGGTAGAGCAGCGTGACGGACCCCGGCGTGTGGCCCCGCAGGTGGATCGCCTCGAGGTCGAATCCCTCGAAGGAGCCGACGTCGCCGTGCCGCAGCGGGACGTCGGTCGGCACGGCGATGTCCGCGACGTCGTCCGCACCGGCAGCGGTACGGGCTCCCGTCGCCTCCTTGACCTCGGCCAGCGCCCGCACATGGTCCCAGTGCGAGTGGGTCGTGACGATGAGAGCCACCCGGGCCTCGGCGTCCGTGTCCTCCTGCGCGTCCGCGAGCAGCCCGAGGATGGCGTGCGCGTCGTCGGCGGCGTCGATGAGCACCTGGGCGCCGCTGGACCTGGAGGTCAGCAGGTACACGTTGTTGTCCATCTCGGACACCGAGATGCTGCGGATCGTCACTTCGCTGAGGTCATACATGTGCCCAGTGTAGGCAGGGCGCCCTCCAGTGGAAGCGGCCGGGCGGCGGGTCCGACGGCGGTAGGGTGCAGGGAGACACGGCCGCCGGGCCTGTCGCCGAGCACGATGGTCATGGAAGGACGGGCGTGGAGCAGGACATCCCCCGCTGGCTGAAGTTGGATCCCAAGAGTACGGTGCCGCCCTTCGAGCAGATCAAGCAGGCCATCCTGGCCGCCGCCAACACGGGCAAGGCGTCCGTCGGGACCCGGCTGCCGCCGGTACGCGCGCTCGCAGCACACCTCGGCATCGCCGCCAACACCGTGGCGCGCGCCTACCGGGAACTGGAGCAGGCCGGCGTCGTGGAGACACGGGGGCGGGCCGGGACCGTCATCACGGCAGGGGGCGACGACGCCCGCCGCCGGGTGGCCGACGCCGCCGACGGGTTCGCCGCCGTCGTGCACTCCGCGGGGCTGTCGGAGAGTGACGCCGTGGCTATCGTGCGGGCGGCATTGCGCCGAGCGTGAACGACGGCGCCGGAGGTGCCAGAACGGCGCGGGGAAGGGACTGTTCGAATATGTCTTCGAACGCGTTTTCCCCTACAGTTATCTGGTGTCTATAGCAAATTCTCTTGAGCAGCACGCCCGCAATCCGGAGCCCGCTCCCCAGGACCTGTCCCGGCTGATCGTCAAGGGCGCTCGCGAACACAACCTGCGGAACGTCGACCTCGACCTCCCGCGCGACGCCATGATCGTCTTCACCGGCCTGTCCGGTTCGGGCAAGTCGTCCCTCGCCTTCGACACCATCTTCGCGGAGGGTCAGCGGCGCTACGTGGAGTCGCTCTCCGCCTACGCGCGCCAGTTCCTCGGCCAGGTGGACAAGCCGGACGTCGACTTCATCGAAGGCCTCTCGCCCGCGGTCTCGATCGACCAGAAGTCCACGAGCAAGAACCCGCGCTCCACCGTCGGGACCATCACCGAGATCTACGACTACATGCGGCTCCTGTGGGCCCGTGTCGGCCGCCCCCACTGCCCCGTCTGCGGTGAGCTCGTGGCCAAGCAGACGCCGCAGCAGATCGTCGACCAGCTGCTCGAGCTCGACGAGGGCACCCGTTTCCAGATCCTCGCCCCCGTCGTGCGGGCGCGCAAGGGCGAGTTCGTCGACCTCTTCAAGGAGCTCACCGCGAAGGGCTATTCCCGCGCGCGGGTGGACGGCAAGCTCATCCAGCTCAGCGATCCGCCGAAGCTGGGCAAGCAGTACAAGCACACGATCGAGGTCATCATCGACCGCCTCGTGGTCAAGGGCGGCATCCAGCAGCGCCTCACGGATTCCGTGGAGACGGCGCTCAAGCTCGCCGACGGCCGCGTGCTCGCCGAGTTCGTGGACCTCCCCGAGGACGACGAGAAGCGCCTGCACGCCTTCTCCGAGCACCTAGCGTGCCCCAACGAGCACCCGCTCGCGATCGACGAGATCGAGCCGCGCTCGTTCTCCTTCAACAACCCCTTCGGTGCGTGCCCGGCCTGCACGGGTATCGGCTCCAAGCTCGAGGTCGACGAGGAGCTCGTGGTCCCCAACCCCGACCTGAGCCTCGCCGAGGGCGCCATCGCGCCGTGGTCGCTGGGAACGGCGACCCTCGAATACTGGACCCGCCTGCTCGAGGGACTCGCCTCGGAACTCAACTTCGACATCACCACGCCGTGGCGCAAGCTGCCCGACCGTGCGCGTGAGGCCGCCCTGTACGGCAAGGACCACAAGGTGGTCGTGCAGTACAAGAACAGGTTCGGCCGCGAGCGCAAGTACAGCACCGGCTTTGAGGGCGCTATCCAGTACATCCAGCGCAAGCACGCGGAGACCGAGTCCGACAACGCGCGGGACCGGTACGAGGAGTACATGCGGGAGATCCCGTGCCCCACGTGCGGTGGCGCGCGGCTCAACCCGGCGTCGCTGTCGGTGCTCATCAACGGCCGCTCCATCGCCGAGGTGTCCGCGATGCCGATGCGCGACTGTGCGGAGTTCCTCGACAACCTCGTGCTCACGGGTCGCGAGGCGCAGATCGCCAACCAGGTGCTCAAGGAGATCCAGGCACGCCTGACCTTCCTCCTCGACGTCGGACTCGAGTACCTCAACCTGGAACGGGCGTCAGGCACGTTGTCCGGCGGAGAGGCGCAGCGCATCCGGCTCGCCACGCAGATCGGGTCGGGACTCGTGGGCGTGCTGTACGTCCTGGACGAGCCCTCGATCGGCCTGCACCAGCGCGACAACCGCCGGCTGATCGAGACCCTCACGCGGCTGCGGAACCTCGGCAACACCCTGATCGTCGTCGAGCACGACGAGGACACCATCGCCGAGGCCGACTGGATCGTCGACATCGGACCAGGGGCGGGGGAGCACGGCGGCGAAGTGGTCCACTCGGGCCTGCTCGAGGACCTGCTCACCAACGAGAGGTCCCTGACCGGCGACTACCTCTCGGGGCGACGCAAGATCGAGATCCCGGCGAAGCGCCGCAAGATCGACCGCTCGCGGCAGCTGAAGGTCGTGGGCGCGCGGGAGCACAACCTCACGAACGTCGATGCGACCATCCCGCTCGGCGTGCTGACCGCCGTGACCGGCGTGAGCGGGTCCGGCAAGTCGACCCTGGTGAACGACATCCTGTACAAGGTGCTCGCGAACAAGCTGAACGGTGCCAAGCAGGTCGCCGGGCGGCACAAGCGGATCGACGGCCTGGAGCACCTGGACAAGGTCATCCACGTGGACCAGAGCCCCATCGGCCGCACGCCCCGGTCCAACCCCGCGACCTACACCGGCGTCTTCGACAACATCCGCAAGCTCTTCGCCGAGACCACCGAGGCCAAGGTCCGCGGGTACCTCCCGGGCAGGTTCTCCTTCAACGTGAAGGGCGGTCGCTGCGAGGCGTGCTCCGGCGACGGAACGTTGAAGATCGAGATGAACTTCCTGCCCGACGTCTACGTCCCGTGTGAGGTCTGCCACGGCGCGCGCTACAACCGCGAGACGCTGGAGGTGCACTACAAGGGCAAGACCATCGCCGACGTGCTCGACATGCCGATCGAGGAAGGCGCCGAGTTCTTCGCGGCCTTCAGCCCCATCGCCCGGCACCTCAATACCCTCGTGGAGGTGGGCCTGGGCTACGTACGGCTCGGCCAGCCCGCCACGACCCTCTCCGGCGGCGAGGCGCAGCGCGTCAAGCTCGCGAGCGAGCTGCAGAAGCGCTCGAACGGGCGGAGCATCTACGTCCTCGACGAGCCGACCACCGGCCTGCACTTCGAGGACATCCGCAAGCTCCTGCTGGTCCTGCAGGGACTCGTGGACAAGGGCAACACCGTCATCACGATCGAGCACAACCTCGACGTCATCAAGAGCGCCGACTGGGTCATCGACCTCGGTCCGGACGGCGGCTCGGGCGGTGGCCAGATCATCGCGACGGGCACGCCGGAGCAGGTCGCCCACAACGAGCGCAGCTACACGGGCACCTTCCTCAAGGAGATCTTCGACAAGGTCGGGTAGCGACTCGCGGCGTCGTGGATATAGGTGCCGTGGATATACCGGGGAGGGCATGCGGAATGCATGCCCTCCCCGGTGCTATGGCAAGCTTGCCCGGTGGCGAATATGCATGCACTGATACTCTTCGACCTCGACGGGACGCTCGTCGACCCTGCGGGAGCCATCACCGGAGGCATCAGTTCGGCGCTGCGGAGCCACGGCCTGCCTGTGCCCGACGACGACGCCCTGCAGGCCATGGTCGGACCCCCTCTGGTGCACTCCCTCACCGCGCTGGCCGGAGTGCCCGCAACGCGTGTGCCCGAGGTGATGTCCACCTATCGGGCGGGCTACGTCTCGAACGGCATGGCGCAGAGCCGTCCCTACCCGGGCGTCGCCCGCTGCGTGGAAGCACTCGCCGAGGGGGGAGCGGTGGTCGCCGTCGCGACCCAGAAGCCCGAATGGCTCGCCGAGGAGCTCCTCGAGGCGCAGGGCCTGCGGCACCTCTTCGCGTCGGTGCACGGCTCCCCGCGCGACGAAGCCGCCACGGTCGGCGGCAAGGAACCCATCATCCGGGCGGCGCTCGAACACCACGGGCGGCATGCCGACGGGGTGGTCGCTGGTCGCGTGGTCGCTGGTCGGGCGGTGATGGTCGGAGACCGCCGGCACGACGTGGAGGGCGCTCTCGCGAACGGCCTGGCCTGCATCGGTGTCGCATGGGGGTTCGCCGCTCCCGGAGAGCTGGAGGACGCGGGGGCGGCCGCCGTCGTGCAGTCCGCCGAGGAGCTGCTGGAGGTGCTCCGTGGGGGTCTATGACCTGACGCGCAGCACGACGCGCGGACTCATCGCCGGCCTCTGCCGGCCCACCGTCGAAGGGCTCGGGAACGTCCCGAAGGACGGTCCCTTCATCGTCGCGTCGAACCACCTGTCCTTCCTCGACAGCGTGCTGGTGCAGGCGCTCATGCCGCGGCCGGTCGCGTTCTTCGCGAAGGCCGAGTACTTCACGGGGAGGGGAGTGAAGGGGGCCCTCATGAAGTCGTTCTTCGAGGGCGTCGGCTCCATCCCTGTGGAGCGCGGGCAGCAGGCCGCCAGTGTCCAGGCGCTCAGGACACTCCTCGACCTGCTGGAGCAGGGCGACGGCGTCGGGATCTACCCCGAGGGGACCCGCTCGCGCGACGGCCGGCTCTATCGGGGGAGGACCGGCGTCGGCTGGCTCGCGCTCACCACCGGAGCGCCCGTGGTTCCCGTCGGCCTTCTCGGCACGGAGGCCCTCCAGCCCGCGGGGAAGAAGGGAGTCCGTCCGCAGCACTTCACCATGCGCATCGGGGAGCCGCTCGTCTTCGCGATGACCGGGCCCGGCCACCCGCTCCCGGCCCGGCGTAGCGCGACGGACGCCATCATGGACAGCATCGCCGCCCTCACCGGCCAGGAACGGGTGCCGCACTACAACCAGACTCATGCGACCGAGTAGGACTCGAAGCTCCGGCAGCGCGGGCGGATCCGCGTCAGCGGTCAGCGGAAAGCGGTGCCCCGGTCTGCGACCGTCGCCGCCCCGTCCTAGGATGAAAGGCGTGGCGAACCCAGTAACCTACCGGCCGAAGACAGGCGAGATCCCGCTCGATCCGGGCGTCTACCGCTTCCGGGACGAGCACGGCAGGGTCATCTATGTCGGCAAGGCCAAGAACCTGCGCTCACGCCTGAATTCCTACTTCGCGAACCCCCAGGGCCTGCTTGCCAAGACGCGGAGCATGGTGTTCACCGCCGCGAGCGTCGAGTGGACCGTCGTCGGGAGTGAACTCGAGGCGCTCCAGCTCGAGTACACGTGGATCAAGGAATTCAATCCGCGGTTCAACGTCATGTTCCGCGACGACAAGTCCTACCCCTACCTCGCCGTCACCATGGGGGAGAAGTACCCGCGCGTGCAGGTGATGCGCGGCGACAAGAAGAAGGACACGCGCTACTTCGGCCCGTTCTACCCCGCCAAGGCCATCCGCGAGACCGTCGACACGATGCTCCGCGTCTTCCCGGTCCGGACCTGCAGCAGTGGGGTGTTCAAGCGTGCGGAGCGGACCGGTCGGCCGTGCCTTCTCGGCTACATCGACAAGTGCTCCGCACCCTGCGTCGGACGCATCAGTCCCGAGGACCACAAGGCCCTCGCCGGGGAGTTCTGCGACTTCATGTCCGGGGAGGCGAAGAAGTTCATCTCCGGGCTCGAGAAGAAGATGGCCGCTGCCGTCGCCGAGCTCGACTACGAGACGGCCGCCCGCCTGCGCGACGACATCGCGGCACTCCGCCGGGTGTTCGAGCGCAACACCGTCGTGCTCAGCGAGGACACCGACGCGGACATCTTCGCCCTCAAGGAGGACGAACTCGAGGCGGCGGCGCAGGTCTTCCACGTCCGGGGCGGCAGGATCCGGGGACAGCGCGGCTGGGTGGTCGAGAAGGTCGAGGACATGGACACGCCGGACCTCGTGGAGCACTTGCTCCAGCAGGTCTACGGTGAGGGCAGCAGCAGCAACGAGCAGATCCCGCGCGAGGTCCTCGTCCCGGTCCTGCCCAGCAACTCCGACCAGATGCTCGAATGGCTCCGGGGCCTCCGGGGGGCGCGCGTCGACGTGCGGGTGCCGCAGCGCGGCGACAAGGCCACGCTCCTGGGCACCGTGGAGCAGAACGCCGCGGACGCCCTGCGCCTGCACAAGAGCCGCAGGGCCGGCGACATCACCACGCGGTCGGCCGCCCTGCAGGAGCTGCAGGAAGCCCTCGACCTGCCGCAGCCGCTGATGCGCATCGAGTGCTTCGACATCTCGCACGTGCAGGGCACCAATGTGGTGGCCTCCATGGTCGTCGTCGAGGACGGCCTGCCCCGGAAGTCCGAGTACCGGAAGTTCTCCATCACCGGTGACGCCGCGCGGGACGACACCGCCTCGATGTACGACGTGATCCACCGCCGGTTCCGCAACTACCTCGCCGGGAAGAGCGGGGAGCAGCGCGCTGCCGGTCCGGATCCCGACGTCGACCCGGTGGACGACGACGCGTCGGTCCTCGAGCACCCCGACGTCGACGCGCAGGGCGAGCCCATCCGGGACACGACGACGGCGATCTCCCGCAACCGCTTCGCGTATCCGCCCAGCCTCGTCGTCGTCGACGGCGGACCGCCGCAGGTGGCCGCTGCCTCGCGCGCGCTGGCGGACCTCGGGATCGACGACGTCTTCGTGATCGGCCTCGCCAAGCGCCTCGAGGAGGTGTGGATCCAGGACAGCGAGTTCCCGGTCATCCTTCCCCGGGCATCCGAGGGCCTGTTCCTGCTGCAGCGGATCCGCGACGAGGCCCACCGCTTCGCCATCACGTTCCACCGGCAGAAGCGCGGCAAGTCCATGACGGCGTCGGCCCTCGACGAGGTCGCCGGACTCGGTCCGGCGAAGCGCAAGGCCCTGCTCAAGCACTTCGGCTCCGTCAAGAAGATCCGGGCGGCCACCGTGGAGGAGCTCGTGGAGGTACCCGGCGTGGGCCCCGCACTCGCCGAGACCATCCGCACGTCCCTCGCCGTCGAGAACGCCCCCGCCCCGGCCGTGAACATGACCACGGGCGAGATCATCGAAGATTAGCTAGGCTGAAGGAGCGGCCGCAGGAGCGCCGCTGAGACCGCACCAGGGCAGGCCCGATCACCGGGGTGCCCCGTCGAGCCGGAACGGACGCACCACGATATGACTGAGGCCACGAGCCTGACTCCGGTCAAACCCACCGAATCCGAGCTGCTGGTGGTGACCGGCATGTCGGGGGCCGGGCGCAGTACGGCCGCGAACGCGCTGGAGGACCACGGCTGGTACGTGGTGGAGAACCTCCCGCCGCAGATGCTCACGACGCTGACCGAGCTCGTGGCGCGCACGCCGCAGTCCATCCCCAAGCTGGCCGTCGTCATCGACGTGCGCGGCAAGGAGCTCTTCCACGACATCAAGGCCTCCCTCGAGAGCCTGCGGTCGGCGGGGGTCGACTACCGGGTGCTCTTCCTCGACGCGGACGACACAGTGCTGGTGCGGCGCTTCGAACAGGGCCGGCGCCCCCACCCGCTGCAGGGTGACGGCCGCATCCTGGACGGCATCGCTGCGGAACGCGACGTGCTGAAGGACATCAAGCAGTCCTCGGACATCGTGATCGACACGAGCGACCTGAACGTGCACGCCCTCGCCACGAGCGTCACCGAGCTGTTCTCCGAGTCCGGTCCCATCGTCCTGCGGCTCAACGTGATGAGCTTCGGCTTCAAGTACGGGCTCCCGGTCGACGCCAACTACGTTGCGGACGTCCGGTTCATCCCCAACCCCCACTGGGTGCCCGTCCTGCGCCCCCAGACGGGACTGGACGAGCCCGTCCGCGACTACGTCCTCGGAGCCCAGGGCGCGGGCGACTTCATCGACCGGTATGTGAACGCGCTGGTCCCCGTCCTGGACGGCTACCGCCGCGAGAACAAGCACTACGCGACCATCGCCGTCGGGTGCACCGGCGGGAAGCACCGGTCGGTCGCGGTGACGGAGGAGATCGCCCAGCGACTGGCCCAGCTGCCGGGCGTGCAGGTCACCGCGCACCACCGCGACCTCGGGCGTGAATAGTGGCGGCGCTGTTCTCGGGGCCCCTTCCCCTCGTCCCTCCGGCGGCGCGCAGGAAGGGTGAGGGCGGCGCAGGTCCGACCGTCGTCGCCCTCGGCGGGGGGCACGGACTGTCCGCGTCGCTGTCCGCCCTGCGGCTCCTCACGCAGGAACTGACCGCCGTGGTGACGGTGGCCGACGACGGGGGATCCTCGGGGATGCTCCGGCGGGAACTCGGGGTGCTGCCTCCCGGCGACCTCCGCATGGCACTGTCCGCCCTGTGCGACGACACGGACTGGGGCCGCACCTGGCGGGACGTCATGCAGCACCGCTTCACGTCGCGGGACGGCGTCGAGGGATCGCTCGACGGCCACGCCATGGGCAACCTCCTCATCGTCACACTCTGGGAACTGCTGGGCGACCCGGTGGCGGGCCTGCAGTGGGCCGGCGCCCTCCTCGGGGCGCGCGGCAGGGTCCTCCCGATGGCGAGCGTGCCACTCACGATCGAGGGCGACGTGCTCAGCGAGGTGCACGGCTCCCTCCGGGTCCGCACGGTCAGCGGACAGGCGGAGCTGGCGGTCGCCGCGGAATCCGGCAACGTGAGCAACGTCCGGCTCCTCCCGCCGGCGGCTCCTGCCTGCAAGGACGCGCTGGAGGCCATCGAACTGGCCGACTGGGTGATCCTCGGGCCCGGGTCCTGGTACACCTCGGTGCTGCCCCACCTGCTGCTTCCCGAGCTCCGCGGCGCGCTGTGCCGCACCTCCGCGCGGCGGTGCCTCACGATGAACCTGAGCAACGACACCAAGGAGACGCAGGGCATGAGTGCCATCGACCACCTGAACGTGATCCGCCGGTACGCCCCGGATTTCACGGTGGACGTGGTGCTCGCCGATCCCGCGGTGATAGGGGACCGGTCCGAGTTCGAGCGAGCCGTGGCAGGGATGGGTGGACGCGCCGTCTTCGGTACAGTGGGGGTTTCGACCGGTAAGCCCGTGCACGACCCGCTGCGGCTGGCGACGTCCTACAACGACATGTTTGGGGAGAACTAGGAGTGTATCTGTGGCCCTGACCGCCGACGTCAAAGAGGAGCTGTCCCACCTCGACGTCAAGAAGTCCTCGGTCCGCAAGGCCGAAGTGTCCGCGCTGCTGAGATTCGCCGGGGGCCTCCACATCATCTCCGGCAGGATCGTCATCGAGGCCGAAGTGGACCTCGCCTCGACGGCTCGCAGGCTCCGGGCCGCCATCGCCGAGGTCTACGGACACACCAGCGAGATCATCGTCGTCACGGGCGGAGCCCTGAAGCGGGGGAACCGTTACGTGGTCCGGGTGGTGCGCGACGGCGAGTCCCTCGCCCGACAGACCGGGCTGCTGGACAGCCGCGGCCGTCCGGTGCGCGGATTGCCGTCCGCCGTCGTGAACGGTTCGACGGCGGACGCCGAGGCCGTCTGGCGCGGGGCGTTCCTCGCGCACGGCTCACTGACGGAACCCGGCCGCTCCTCCTCGCTCGAGGTGACCTGTCCGGGTCCCGAGTCGGCACTCGCCCTCGTGGGTGCGGCCCGGCGGCTGGACATCGCCGCCAAGGCGCGGGAGGTGCGCGGCGTGGACCGGGTGGTCATCCGCGACGGTGACACCATCGCCGCCCTCCTGACGCGCATGGGCGCCCACGACGCGCTGATGGTGTGGGAGGAACGCCGGATGCGCAAGGAGGTCCGCGCCACCGCGAACCGCCTCGCCAACTTCGACGACGCCAACCTGCGCCGCTCCGCGCAGGCGGCGGTCGCAGCCGGCGCCCGCGTCGAGCGTGCCCTCGAGATCCTCGGCGAGACCGTGCCGGAGCACCTGCGCTATGCCGGGGAGCTGAGGGTGGCCCACAAGCAGGCGAGCCTCGACGAACTCGGCCGCCTCGCGGACCCGGCGATGACCAAGGACGCCATCGCCGGTCGCATCCGGCGCCTCCTGGCGATGGCCGACAAGAGGGCCTCCGACATCGGTATCCCGGGGACCGACGCCAATGTGACCCCGGACATGCTCGACGAGTGAATGAATGCATAGGATGGAACGACAAGCCCGCTTCTGATCAAGCGGACCGCCTGCCGTCCGGACGCCCGGAGGGGCTGCGGACCGCGCGGGTACCCCGGATCACTACATGGAGGACTACGTGAGCGCATACGTACTGCCGGATCTCGACTATGACTACGCGGCTCTGGAGCCGCACATCTCGGGCCGGATCATGGAGCTGCACCACTCCAAGCACCAGGCCACCTACGTCAAGGGCGCCAACGACGCCCTCGCGCAGCTCGCCGAGGCCCGCGAGAAGGGCGAGTTCGGCACCATCCCCAAGCTGTCCAAGGACCTCGCGTTCCACGTCGGCGGCGTCATCAACCACAGCATCTTCTGGAAGAACATGTCCCCCGAGGGTGGCGACAAGCCCGTGGGTGAACTCGCTGCGGCCCTCGATGACGCGTTCGGGTCCTTCGACGCGTTCCGCGCACACTTCAGCGCCGCGGCGACCTCGCTGCAGGGCTCGGGATGGGCCGTGCTGGCGTACGAGCCGCTGGGCAAGAACATCGTGATCGAGCAGCTCTACGACCAGCAGGGCAACGTGCCGGTCGGCACCGTCCCGCTGCTGATGCTGGACATGTGGGAGCACGCGTTCTACCTGGACTACGTCAACGTCAAGCCCGACTACGTCAAGGCCTGGTGGAACCTCGTGAACTGGGCCGACGTCCAGACCCGCTTCGAGGCGGCCCGGATCGGGGCGTCCGTCCTCATCACCCCCGGCCTCTAGCCAGGGCAGACCGAGGGCGACTCCGGACGGGGTGCGCGCATCATGCCCACCCGTCCGGAGCGATATCGCGTCATGAGTGCGTGCGCAACGCCGCCCTGAGTAAGGTGGGAGCCGTGCAGGGACATCTCCCGCACGGCTCCGAGGACGCCACCCACGCTCCGCAGGGAGCCAGCAGGACCCGATTCACTTCGGCACGAAGGTGTGCCCGGTACCAGATTTATTCGTCGCCGGAGTCGCCCGAGAAGGGTCGTCCGGCGGCACCACCTATGAAGGAGATGGAAACCAGTGACTACTCGTGTTGGAATCAATGGCTTCGGCCGCATCGGCCGCAACTACTTCCGCGCGGCCCTCGAACAGGGCGCAGAGCTCGAAATCGTTGCCGTCAACGACCTGACGAGCCCCGAGGCCCTCGCACACCTGCTGAAGTACGACTCCGTCACCGGGCGCCTGAAGGCCTCCGTGGAGGTCGACGGCGGTGACCTCGTGGTCGGCGGCAAGCGCGTCAAGGTGCTCGCCGAGCGCGACCCCGCGAACCTCCCCTGGGCAGACCTCGGCGTCGACATCGTCATCGAGTCCACCGGTTTCTTCACGAAGGCATCCGACGCGCAGAAGCACATCGACGCCGGCGCCAAGAAGGTCCTGATCTCCGCTCCTGCCTCCGACGAGGACATCACCGTGGTGCTCGGCGTCAACGACGGCGAGTACGACCCCGAGAACCACCACATCATCTCGAACGCGTCCTGCACCACGAACTGCCTCGGCCCCCTGGCCAAGGTGCTGAACGACTCCTTCGGTATCGAGCGCGGACTCATGACGACGATCCACGCCTACACCGCCGACCAGAACCTGCAGGACGGCCCCCACAAGGACCTCCGCCGCGCACGCGCAGCAGCGATCAACATGGTCCCCACCTCCACCGGTGCGGCCAAGGCGATCGGCCTCGTCCTGCCGGAACTCAAGGGCAAGCTCGACGGCTACGCCATCCGCGTTCCCGTCCCCACCGGATCCGCCACCGACCTCACCGTCACCCTGGGCCGCGAGGTCACGGTCGAGGAGATCAACGCCGCGTACAAGGCTGCCGCCGCCGACGGCTCGCTCAAGGGCTACCTCTCCTACACGGACGCTCCCATCGTCTCCTCCGACATCGTGACGGACCCGTCCTCGTGCATCTTCGATTCCGGCCTGACCAAGGTCCTCGGCGACCAGGTCAAGGTCGTGGGCTGGTACGACAACGAGTGGGGCTACTCGAACCGCCTGGTCGACCTGACCGAAATCGTCGCTGCCAAGCTGTCCTAGGCGGTCCCGTCCGTGGCTTACGCATCACTCGACGATCTCCTTGCTGAAGGAGTCCGGGGACGCCGCGTCCTCGTCCGCTCCGACCTCAACGTGCCCCTCGAGGGCGAGGTACCTTCGCTGAAGGTCTCCGACGACGGCCGCGTCCGCGCGTCCCTGCCCGTTCTGCGCAAGCTGAGCGAGGCAGGGGCCGCCGTCATCGTCCTGGCCCACCTCGGGCGGCCCAAGGGCGCCCCGGAGGAGAAGTACTCGCTCAAGCCGGCCGTCGACGCCCTTCGGGAACTCGCGGACTTCCCGGTCACCCTTGCACCGGACACCACGGGGGAGGGCGCCCGCAGCGCGGCCGCCGCACTGTCCGACGGAGAGGTGCTCGTGCTCGAGAACGTGCGGTTCGACGCACGCGAGACGAGCAAGGACGACGCCGACCGCTCCGCCTTCGCTCGTGAACTCGCGGACCTGGCGGGCACCGGCGGCGCCTATGTCGACGACGCCTTCGGGGCGGTCCACCGCAAGCACGCGAGCGTGTACGACATCGCTGCGCTGCTGCCCGCCTACCAGGGTGACCTGGTCCGGGCGGAACTCGTCGTGCTGGAGAAGCTGACCAAGGATCCGCAGCGGCCCTTCATCGTCGTCCTCGGCGGGTCGAAGGTGTCCGACAAGCTCGCCGTCATCGAGAACCTGATCGGCACAGCGGATCGCATCCTCGTGGGTGGCGGGATGGTGTTCACCTTCCTCGCCGCCCAGGGCTTCAGCGTGGGCGCCAGCCTGCTCGAGAAGGACCAGATCGGGACCGTCCGCGGCTACCTCGAGCGGGGAGCGCGCGACGGCACGCAGTTCGTCCTGCCGACGGACATCGTGGTGGCGGAGAAGTTCGCGGCGGACGCGGGCTCCAGTGTGGTGGCAGCCGACGCGATCGAGGCGGGCACCTACGGAGCCTCGGGAATCGGCCTCGACATCGGCCCCGTCACGGGTCGGGACTTCGCCGCGAACATCGCGGAGGCGAAGACCGTCTTCTGGAACGGGCCCATGGGGGTCTTCGAGTTCGAAGCCTTCGCCGGTGGCACGCGGGCGGTCGCGCAGGCCCTCGTGGACGCACAGGCGAACGGCGCCCTCACGGTGGTCGGCGGCGGTGATTCCGCCGCCGCCGTCCGTGGCCTCGGTTTCGCCGACGACCAGTTCGGGCACATCTCCACCGGTGGTGGAGCGAGCCTCGAATACCTCGAGGGCAAGGAACTGCCCGGCCTGATCGTCCTCGCCCGCGACTAGCGGGACGAAGGCCACAGGCAGGCGCAGGACCGGCACGACCAGCCGCCCGACGACCGGGCGCACAGGAATGGCGGGATCCGCAGGGCGCAGCCCTGCGGGTCCCGCCGTCAACGAACAGAGAGAGTACGACGATGACCACCTCGACCAACGGCGCCTTCGATCGCCGACCGCTCATCGCGGGCAACTGGAAGATGAACCTGGACCACATGCAGGGCATCACCTTCCTGCAGAAGCTGGCCTGGACCCTCGATGACGCGGGCCACGACTTCTCGCGCGTCGAGGTGTCCGTCTTCCCGCCCTTCACCGACCTCCGCGGCGTCCAGACCCTCGTGAAGGGCGACAACCTCGAGGTCGTCTTCGGCGGACAGGACCTCTCCCCGGAGGACTCCGGGGCCTACACCGGTGACATCTCCGGGCAGTTCCTCGCCAAGCTCGACTGCACCTACGTCCTCGTGGGCCACTCGGAGCGCCGCACCCTCCACTCCGAGTCGGATGAGCTGCTCAACCGCAAGGTGCACGCGGCCTACCGCCACGGACTGGTCCCCGTCCTCTGCGTGGGCGAGGGCCTCGAGATCCGGCAAGCCGGCACCCACGTCGCGCACACGCTCGAACAGCTCCGCCAGGGCGTCGCAGGGCTCACGCCCGAGCAGGCGTCATCGCTCGTGGTCGCCTACGAGCCGGTGTGGGCCATCGGTACGGGCGAGGTCGCGGGACCGGAGGACGCACAGGAGATGTGCGCTGCCATCCGCGCCGAACTGGGGTCCCTCTTCGACGCGGAGACGGCCTCGAAGACCCGGCTGCTGTACGGCGGCTCGGTGAAGGCGGCCAACGCCGCCAGCATCCTGAAGGAGCGCGACGTCGACGGTGTCCTCGTCGGCGGTGCGAGCCTCGACGTAGCCGAGTTTGCTAGTATTGTCAGGTTCGAACAGCATCTGGTGACAGACTAGTTCCGTGCGCCGGCCGCTCCGCAGAGCGGCTACCGAGCCTTGAAAGGGCCCCGTGGAAATCCTTCGTATCATCCTGCTTGTCCTGCTCGGGATCACCAGCCTCCTGCTGACCCTGCTGATCCTGCTCCACAAGGGACGGGGCGGCGGTATGTCGGACATGTTCGGTGGCGGCATGACCTCGAGCATGGGATCCTCCGGCGTGGCTGAGCGGAACCTGAACCGCTTCACCGTGACCCTCGGGCTCGCCTGGGGCGTCGTCATCGTCGCACTGGGGCTCATCCAGCGCTTCGCCGGTGAGTCGTAGGGAGCACCACCCCCCAGTTCACGAAAAAGCCCCCGCTTCCGGATGGAAGCGGGGGCTTTTTCGCCGGCTGCGTCAGCCGGTCTCCTCGTCGTCATGGTCGATCAGACGGCCGGGCAGTTTCTGCGCGGCGTCCTGGTCGATGAGCCACAGGGTCTTCCGCACCCCACGGGCACCGGCGGCAGGAACCTGGACATGGCCGGCTCCGGCGAGGGCGAGGCCCACGGCCCCTGCCTTGTCGCTGCCACTCACCGACAGCCAGACCTCCTGTGCCGTGTTGATGGCCTCGAGGGTCAGGGAGACCCGCTGCGGGGGAGGTTTCGGTGCATCGGCGACCCCCACGGTCGTCTCGCCCTTCGTGCGGATTCCTGCCATCTCCGGGAAGAGGGAGGCGACGTGCGCGTCCGGCCCGACGCCGAGCAGGAGGACGTCGAAACGCGGAAGGCGCGGATCCGGCTGTCCCACGCCGTCCACAGCGGCTTCGGCACGCGCGGCCTCCGCCAGTTGCCGGGAGTAGTCCGCGGCCGCCGCATCCTCGTCGGGGAACTCGTCCTTCGAGCCGAACTCGTGGATCTTCACCGGGTCGACGGCGATGCGGTCGAGGAACGCGGCACGCGCCTGGACCGCGTTGCGGTCCGGGTCCTCGGCGCGCAGGAAGCGTTCGTCGCCCCACCAGAAATGCACGTTGGCCCAGTCGACCGCCGTGTGCGCCGGCGACTCCACCACGGCCTGCAGGGCGGCCGTGCCGATCGAGCCGCCCGTGAGGACGACGGTCGCCGTGCCGCGGTCGCTCTGAACGTCGACCAGGCGCGTGATCAGCCGTGCGGCAACTGCCGCCGCGAGGGAGGTCGGGGAAGGATGGATGCTGACTTTCGGTTCAGCGCTCACTCGTTCGCACACTCCTTAGGTTGGTTCGGGCAAGACCCTCGGTGATGACTTCTCCGAAGACCTCGTCCGGGTCCAGCCGCCGCAGCTCCTCCGCGAGGCAGTCCCGCAGGCTCCTGCGGGGCAGGGAGATGCGCTGGACCGGCTGGTGTGGTTGGTGCAGCTCCGCGACGTCGTGGCCCGGACGGTGCAGTTCGATGTCGCCGCCGCTCCTGGCCAGGCGCACGCGCTTGAGGCCCGTGCCGGCCGGTCCCGACACGATCGTGACGGGGGCATCCAGCGCCCTGGTCAGCCAGGCGGCGAGCAGTACCGTGCTGGGGGAGTCGGAGGCACCCTCGACGGTGACCGCCGTGATGGGCTCGTCGCCCTCCAGCTGATCCATCACGGCCGCGAGCTGGATGCGCCAGTTGGTCAGGCGCGTCCAGGCGAGGTCCGTGTCACCGGCAGCGTAGGTGCTGCTGATGTTGAAGAGCGCGTCCGTCGGGTCCGCCTCGTTCGCTGAATCGGTGATCCTGCGGTGCGCGATGCTGCCGATCGACGTCCGGCATGCCGCTTCCGGGACCCCGTGGGGCCACCAGGCCACGATCGGCGCGTCCGGCAGCAGGAGTGCGGACACGAGGGACTCGTTCTCGTGCGCGAGCTCGCCGTACCCGCGGAGTACGACCACTTCGGAGGCCCCGGCGTCCCCGCCCACGCGGATCTGGCCGTCGAGCCGGGTGGGCGCGTCCGGTGATTCCTCGGCGAGGACGATGATGCGGCACGGGTGTTCACGGCTCGCCTCGTTCGCCGCGTCGATCGCCTGCTCCTCGTAGCCGGACTTCGTGATGACGACGAGCGTCAGCACGCGGCCGAGCGCGACGACGCCGCCGCGTTCGCGCATCGCCATCAGTTCCTTCGACACCTTCGAGGTGGTGGTGTCGGGCAGGTCTACGATCATGGCCTTCTCCAGGTACGTCCATCGGCTGCGAGCAGCTCGTCAGCGGATGCGGGACCCCAGCTGCCGGGCACATAGGGCTCGGGCTGGCCGTTGAGGGACTCCCAGTACTGCTCGAACGGGTCGAGGATCTTCCAGGACAGTTCCACTTCCTCCTGGCGGGGGAAGAGCGGCGGCTCGCCGAGCAGGACGTCGAGGATGAGGCGCTCGTAGGCTTCCGGACTGGATTCCGTGAAGGAATGGCCGTAGCCGAAGTCCATGGTCACGTCGCGGACCTCGGTCTGGGTGCCGGGCACCTTGGAGCCGAACCGGATGGTCACGCCCTCGTCGGGCTGGACCCGGATGACGACGGCGTTCTGTCCGAAGTCCTCCTCGTTGTGGTCGCGGAACAGGAGGTTGGGGGCCCGCTTGAACACGACGGCGATCTCCGTGACCCTGCGCCCGAGACGCTTGCCCGCGCGCAGGTAGAACGGGACCCCGGCCCAGCGGCGCGTGTTGATGTCGAGCCGCAGCGCGGCGAAGCTCTCCGTCGTGGAGTGCGCGGGAATGCCCTCCTCCTCGAGGAAGCCGTTCACGCGCTCCCCGCCCTGCCACCCGGCCTCGTACTGCCCGCGCGCGGACCGTCCGGACAGGTCCTTCGGCAGGGAGACGGCAGCGAGGACCTTCTCCTTCTCTGCGCGGAGGTGGTCGGCGTCGAACGAGATCGGCTCCTCCATCGCCGTCAGGGCGAGCAGCTGGAGCAGGTGGTTCTGGATGACGTCGCGGGCCGCGCCCACGCCGTCGTAATAGCCTGCCCGGCTGCCGATCCCGATGTCCTCGGCCATGGTGATCTGCACGTGGTCGACATAGTTCGCGTTCCAGAGCGGCTCGAAGAGCTGGTTCGCGAAGCGCAGCGCCAGGATGTTCTGGACGGTCTCCTTGCCCAGGTAGTGGTCGATGCGGAACACCGCGTCCGGAGGGAAGACCTCCTCGACGATGTTGTTCAGTTCGCGGGCGGACTCGAGATCGTGCCCGAAGGGCTTCTCGATGACCACGCGGCGCCACTGGCCCTCGTCGGGGCGTGCCAGGCCATGCTCGGAGAGCTTCTGGCACACCGCCTCGAACGCATTCGGCGGGATCGAGAGGTAGAACGCGTGGTTGCCCCGGGTCCCCCTGCTCTGGTCCAGCTCGTCGATGCACTCCTTGAGGTTCTTGAACGCCTCGTCGTCGTCGAACTCACCCCGGACGAAGCGGATGCCGGCGGAGAGCTGCTCCCACACCGTCTCCTTGAAGGGAGTCCGCGCGTACTGGGTCACGGACTCCTTGACCTTCTCCACGAACTCCTCGTTGCTCCAGTCGCGGCGCCCGAAGCCGACGAGGCCGAAGCTCGGGGGCAGGAGCCCCCGGTTCGCGAGGTCGTAGATCGCCGGCATGAGCTTCTTCCGGGCGAGATCGCCCGTCACACCGAACAGGACGAGCGAGGAGGGACCGGCGATCCGGCTCAGCCGTCTGTCGCGCGAATCCCGCAGGGGATTGGCGGCTTTCGCCGTCGTGCTGAAAGGCATGCTCACCCGTTCTCGGAAAGTCCCCGGCCGGATGCGGCCAGGGAGGAGATGACGTTGCGCAACTGTTCGACGCCCGCTGCGCGTTCCGTGAGGTGCAGGCGGAGGACAGGGCGTCCGTGGTCGGCGAGCACCTGGGCGTCCCCTGCAGCCTGAGCGGAGATGAGTTCCCCGAACGTGAAGGGCCGGTCCGGGATGGCCAGATCGGCGCTGGTCGCCCCGGTCAGCTGAAGGTACGAGCCGATGGGCGAGCCGCCCTTGTGGTACTGGCCGGTGGAGTGCAGGAAGCGCGGACCCCAGCCGAACGTGACCGGACGGCCCGTCGCCGCGGCCAGTGGCGATCGGATCTCCTCCAGGGCTGCCTGGCGGTGGCGGTCGAGGTAGGCCTGCACCGAGAGGTAGCCGTTCACGGGGAGGGTGGCGAGGAGGGCTTCGAGGGCCTCGGCGACCGTGCTCGAGGATCCGAGGAGCTGCGCGTCTCCGCGCACTTCCACGGCACCGTCGACGAAGGCGGCGGGAGCCGGCTCCGGCTGGGCGTCCAGCAGGCCGCGGGCCGCCTTCTTGGCGGCCTCGACGTCGGGCTGGTCGAACGGGTTGATGCCGAGCAGGCGCCCCGCGACGGCGACCGCGTATTCCCAGACGAACAGCTGGCTGCCCAGGCTGCCGCTGACGGTCACACGTGTGTCGTCGGTCAACTCGTCGCTGGGGGCCTCGTCGAACGGGGCCAGGAGCACGGGCAGGACGTCCTCGGCCACGTCGGCGAGCTCGGGAGCACCCGTCGAGGCGACGACCGGCAGCAGGCCGGTGCCGAGCTTGCCGGTGGACTCCGCGATGAGCTGTTCCGCCCAGTCGGCGAAGCCCGGAAGGCCGGAACCGGCGTCGGCGAAGACGATCTTGTCGCGGAGCGGGATGGTCCCGCCGAGGACGGCGCCGAGCTGGAGGCCGACGTTGTCGGAATCATCGTCGCCGAGGAACTCGGCGCTGTCCTCGGCATCATCGAGGAGCGTCTCGATGTCCGCACCGGCGAGGCCCGACGGGACGAGCCCGAACGCGGTCAGCGCGGAGTACCGGCCGCCGACCTCGGGGTTGGCGTTGAAGACCTTGCGGTAGCCGGCCTTCCTCGACGCCTCGTCGAGAGGGGAACCCGGATCGGTCACGATGATGATGCGCGAGGCGGCATCGATGCCGGCGTCCGTGAACGCCTGCTCGAACAGACGGCGCTGCGAGTCCGTCTCCACGGTGGAGCCGGACTTCGACGATACGACGATGGCCGTGCGCTGCAGGTCCTCCTCGAGGGCCGCGCGGACCTGCTCGGGATCGGTGGCGTCCAGGACGACGAGCGGCACGCCCGCTTCCTTCGTGATCACTTCCGGCGCGAGCGACGAGCCGCCCATGCCGCAGAGCACGATCCGGTCGACGCCTTCCGCGTGGAGGTCCGCCCGGAGCCCGGCGATCTCCGGCAGGAGGGCGCGCGAGCCTTCGAACAGGTCGATCCAGCCGAGTCGGATCGAGGCCTCCGCTTCGGCGTCGCTACCCCAGAGGGTGGCGTCCTTCGCCAGGAGGCGGGAGGCGAAGCGGTCCTTCACGAGTGCGGGCACTGCCGACTCGACGGCGGCAAGGGCCGCACCGGACGCGGTGAGAGCGAATGAGCCCATGAGTGTCAGCCCTTCGCCGCGTCGAGCGCGGTCTGGACGGTCTCGAGCAGTTCGGACCAGCTGGTGACGAACTTGTCCAGGCCCTCGGTTTCGAGCTTGTCGACGACCTCGTCGTAGGAGACACCGATGGCGTCGAGCCTGTTCAGGATTTCGTTCGACTCGTCGTAGGTGCCGGTGACGGTGTCACCCTCGACGACGCCGTGGTCGGCCATGGCCTGGAGCGTCTTCTCGGGCATGGTGTTCACGACGTTCGGCGCCACGAGGCCGGTGACGTAGAGGGTGTCGGGGAGGTTCGGGTCCTTGACACCGGTCGACGCCCAGAGGGGACGCTGCGCGTTCGCGCCCGCGGCCTTCAGGACCTGCCAGCGCTCCGTGGAGAACTGCTCCTCGAAGATCTGGTAGGCCAGGCGCGCGTTGGCCAGGCCGGCCTTGCCCTTGAGTGCCGCGGCCTCGTCGGTCCCGATCTTGTCGAGTTGTGCGTCGATCTCGGCGTCGACACGGGAGACGAAGAACGAGGCGACGGAGGTGATCTTGGACAGGTCGTGACCCTTCTCCCTGGCCTGCTCGAGCCCGGTCAGGTACGCGTTGATGACGGCACGGTAGCGCTCGAGCGAGAAGATCAGCGTGACGTTGACGCTGATGCCCTCGGCCAGCGTCGAGGAGATGGCCTCCAGGCCCTCCACGGTCGCCGGGATCTTGATCAGGACGTTGGTGCGCTGCACCTTCGCGTGCAGGCGCTTGGCCTCGGCGACGGTACCCTGCGTGTCACGGGACAGGCGCGGGTCGACCTCGATGGAGACGCGGCCATCGGCGCCGTTGGTGCGCTTGGCCTCCTCGGCGAAGATGTCGCACGCCTGCGCGACGTCGTGCGTGGTGATGTCGAAGACGGCCTGGTCGACGTCGGCGCCGGCCTCGGCCAGTGCGCCGACCTGCGAGGCGTAGGACTCGCCCTTCTTCAGCGCTGCGGCGAAGATGCTCGGGTTGGTCGTGACGCCCACGACGTCGAGGTCCTCGATGAGGTGCTTGAAGGCACCGGAGTTGATGCGTTCCCTCGAGAGGTCGTCGAGCCAGATGGATACGCCGGCGGCCGAGAGGTCAGCTGTGGGTGTTGACATGATGTACTCCTTGTCCGCTTCCGCGGAATGTGTGCTGGATTCTGACGGAGGGTACGGAACTACTGGTGATCGCCGGTCTCGGTGGCCTGGTGGCCCGAAGGCATGGCCGCGGTGCCGTTGGGTGCCAGGGGATCGGCGGCAACGGCTTCCAGGGAGTCCTTGGCCGCGGCGACGACGGCATCGGTCGTGATGCCGAATTCGCGGTAGAGCGTCTTGTAGTCGGCGGAGGCGCCGAAGTGCTCGAGCGATACGCTGCGTCCGGCGTCGCCGACGATCCCGTGCCAGCTCTGCGAGACGCCCGCCTCGACCGACACGCGGGCGCGGACGGTGCGCGGCAGGACGCTGTCGCGGTAGGACGCGTCCTGGGCGTTGAACCACTCGAGGCACGGCATCGACACCACGCGGGCGGAGATGCCCTCCGCTTCGAGGGCCTCGCGGGCTTCCACCGCGAGCTGGACCTCGGAGCCGGTGCCGATGAGGATGACGTCGGGTGTGCCGCTCTTGGCTTCGGCGAGTACGTATCCGCCCTTCGCGACACCCTCGACCGAACCGAAGGTGTCTCCTTCGGCAGCGCCCTCGCCCCGCTCGTAGGTCGGGATGTTTTGGCGCGTCAGCACGATCCCGGCAGGGTTCTCGGTGTTCTCGAGGATGGTGCGCCAGGCGACGGCGACCTCGTTCGCGTCACCCGGGCGGACGACGTCGAGCCCTGGGATGGCTCGCAGCGAGGAGAGCTGCTCGACCGGCTGGTGCGTGGGACCGTCCTCGCCGAGGCCGATCGAGTCGTGCGTCCAGACGTAGATGGCCGGGACGCCCATCAGGGCACCGAGGCGCACGGCGGGGCGCTGGTAGTCGCTGAAGATCAGGAAGGTGCCCGAGAACGCGCGGGTGCTGCTGTGCATCACGATGCCGTTGACGATGGCCGCGGCAGCGTGCTCACGGATACCGAAGTGCAGGACGCGGCCGTACTCGTTGCCCGACCAGGCCTTGGTCTGGCGGCTCGGGGGGATGAACGACGGCGATCCCTCGATGGTCGTGTTGTTCGACTCCGCGAGGTCGGCGCTGCCGCCCCACAGTTCGGGCAGGACCGGGCCGATGGCCGTGAGGACCTTGCCGGACGCCGCGCGGGTGGACATGTCCTTGCCTGCCTCGAACGCGGGCAGGTCCGCTTCCCAGCCCTCGGGGAGGGTGCGTGCCTGGATGCGCTCGAGCAGGGCTGCTTCCTCGGCGTGGCCGGACTGCCAGGCCTCGAAGCCCTCCTGCCAGGTGGCGTGCGCCTCGGCGCCGCGCTGCACCACGCCGCGTGCGTGCTCCAGGACCTCGGGGTCGACGTCGAAGTGCTTTTCCGGGTCGAAGCCGAGGGCTTCCTTCAGGGCCGCGACCTCGTCCTTGCCCAGGGCCGAGCCGTGGATCTTGCCCGTGTTCTGCTTGTTCGGCGCCGGGTACCCGATGATGGTGCGCAGCGAGACGATGGACGGCTTCGAGGTCTCGTTCTTCGCGGCGACGAGGGCGGAGTAGAGCTCCGCGACGTCCTCGACGTATTTCCCGGTCTTGGTCCAGTCCACGCGCTGCGTGTGCCAGCCGTAGGCCTCGTAGCGCTTCAGGACGTCCTCGGTGAAGGAGATGTCCGTGTCGTCCTCGATCGAGATGTGGTTCTCGTCGTAGATCACCACGAGGTTGCCGAGCTCCTGGTGCCCGGCGAGCGATGAGGCCTCGGCCGTGACGCCCTCCTGGAGGTCGCCGTCGGAGGCGATGACCCAGATGGTGTGGTCGAAGGGGCTCGTGCCGGCGGGGGCGTCGGCGTCGAACATGCCGCGCTGGCGACGCTGGCCGTAGGCGAAGCCGACGGACGTCGCCAGGCCCTGGCCCAGCGGGCCGGTGGTGATCTCCACACCCTTGGTGTGCCGGTACTCGGGGTGGCCCGGAGTCAGCGAACCCCAGGTGCGCAGCGCCTTCAGGTCATCGAGCTCCAGGCCGTAGCCGGCCAGGTAGAGCTGGATGTAGAGGGTGAGCGAGGTGTGCCCGGGGGACAGGACGAAGCGGTCGCGGCCGGTCCACTCGGGATCCGACGGGTCGTGCTGCATCAGCTTCTGGAACAGGAGGTACGCCGCCGGTGCCAGGCTCATGGCCGTCCCCGGGTGCCCGTTGCCCACCTTCTCCACCGCGTCCGCGGCCAGAATGCGGACGGTGTCGACGGCCTTCTGGTCGAGTTCGGTCCAGGTCAATTCCTGCTGTTGCGTCTGTGGCACGTTTCCGGGCCCCTTCCTGTCCGGAACGGCGGTTGACGGGTGCGTGCCTCCAGGCACGCCCTCAAACCGGCCGTTCACCGTTGAATCCTGCAAAGTTCGGCGCCGAGCGGAGACAGCACGCAGCTCGGACAATCTGATCCGGGCATGCTTCCGCAGCGGGCTTTCGAACCCACACTATCCCTTCCGGCTTCTGTTCGGCCGTGGGAGTCGAAGAATGTCGTAACTCACATTTCCGGGTTGCGCGAGCACTGCGGAGGCGGACCGACGGGCGGGCCCGCAGGGCGACGACGCCGGGCCGTACGGCGGCCGTCGAACCCCGGAGTGCCGACGCCGGCAGGAATACCTGCCAATCTCCGCTCCGATTTCTACACGGTGTAAAAGGGTATGATGGGCATTGTCTTTTCCTCCGGAAGAATCGAAAGTGTTGCCTTGTGAAGACCCAGCAGGCTCCTGCTACGGCACGTTCCCCGCAGGCCCGTCAGGGTGTCGGCCGCAAAGCGAAGGCCTACCTCGCGCTGACGAAGCCCCGCGTGATCGAGCTTCTCCTGGTGACCACCCTTCCCACCATGATCTTCGCGCAGGGCGGTTTCCCACCGCTCGGGCTGATCCTGGCGACCATGGTCGGGGGAGCCCTGGCAGCCGGCAGTGCGGGTGCCTTCAACTGCTACATCGACCGTGACATCGACAAGCTGATGCACCGCACGGAGAACCGTCCACTCGTCACGGGCGAGGTTACCCCGCGGGAAGCCCTCGTCTTCTCCTGGATCCTCGGCATCATCGCCATCGCCGTCCTGTGGTTCGGAGCGAATCCGCTGACCGGGATGCTCGGCGTCGCGGCGATCTTCCTCTACGTCGTGGTCTACACGCTGGTACTGAAGCGTCGCACGTCGCAGAACATCGTCTGGGGAGGCGCCGCGGGCTGCATGCCCGTCCTGATCGCCTGGGCCGCGGTCACGAACTCGATCGAGTGGCCCGCCGTCGTCCTGTTCCTGATCATCTTCCTGTGGACGCCCCCGCACTACTGGCCGCTGTCCATGAAGTACAGCGACGACTACAACGCCGCCAGCGTTCCCATGCTCGGCGCGATCGCCGGCGCCCGCGTGGTGTCCATCCAGGTCGTCCTCTACGCCTGGGCGATGGTGGCCTGCTCGCTCCTTCTGGTCCCTGCCGGTGCAGGATGGGTGTACTCGGTGGCAGCGCTCCTCGGCGGGGCCTGGTTCCTCCGCGAGTCGCATCGGCTGTACTCGCTCGCCCAGCAGGGCGAGCTGAACAACAAGGCGGCGATGAAGGTCTTCCACGGCTCCATCAGCTACCTGACCGTGCTCTTCCTCGCCCTGGCCATCGACCCCTTCGTCGGATCGGCCATCCTGCCCTGATCGCGTTCTGACCGCGTGCCTTGACCTCGGCGTACTGGTGCCGCCTCCGTCAGCGCCTAGGCTGGCTGTCATGGACTTCACCGGGCTCATCGCCTATCCCGTCACACCGTTCGACGCCGAGGGCAGAATCAGCCACGAGGACCTGCGGGGGCTCGTCGACGGTCTGGCGTCCTCGGGGGTCGACGCCATCACCGTGCTGGGCTCATCGGGCAGCTTCGCCTACCTGGACCGATCGGAACGTTCCCAGGTCGCACGTACCGCGATCGATGCCGTGGACGGGCGGGTCCCGGTAGCCGTGGGCATCAGCTCGGTGGGCACGCGCGAGGTGCTCGACGCCGCCGTGGACGCGCAGGCGGCCGGCGCGGCCGGGCTCGTCCTCTCACCGGTCTCCTACGTTCCCCTCACCGATGACGAGGTCCTGGCCCAGGTCCGGGCGGTGTGTGCGGCCACGGACCTCCCCGTCTGCCTCTACAACAACCCGGGAACAACGCAGTTCGACTACTCGCTGCCGGTGGTCGCCGAACTGTCCGCGCTGCCGGAGGTGGTGGCGTTCAAGGACACGGCCGCCGATGCCGCGACGTTCAATGCGCGCCATGCCGAACTGGCGGCCCTCGTCCAGGGTGATGCCTTCAGCCACGGGGTGAGCGGGGACGTCCTGATGATGTCGGGGGAGGTTGCGGCGGATGCGTGGCACAGTGGCCCCGCGGCACTCCTGCCTGCATATTACCGGCGCCTGCGGTCCGCGGTCGTCGCCGGCGACCGGTCCGAGATCGACCGCGTCCGGCACGTTCTCGCCCCCCTCGTGGACCATGTCGCGGGGCTGCGGAAGATCAGCGGGCTGCATCTGCTCGCCCGCGCTTGCGGCATCGCGGCCGGGGATCCGCGCCCACCGCTGTTGCCGAGTCCCGGCTCCGAACTGCGCGAGCTGGGACGGCTGCTCGACGTCCTCGAGGCCGAGTTCGGCGACCGCTGACGGTCCCCGGGACCGGCCGTTCTTCTGCCATTCAGACCTCCGGCCCAGCCGTGGCTGACCCAAGGGAACTGTTCAGTCGGCGCAATATGGGCATCCCCACGGTGCCTCATCAAGCACCTACCCTGCTTGCTGCCTTCAGGAAACGTGACCGTCGCGGAGGTCTGTTGCGGTGGAACGGGTGGTGAAGCGCCGCCTGTATGCGGTAGGAGTGGTCGAGAAGGTCGCCGCGAAGTTCTGCCGGAGTGTGACCGCGTTTCCGAAGCCGCAGTCGGTCGCGATCTGGTCGATCGGCAGATCTGTGGTCTCCAGGAGCCGTCGGGCAGCGTCGAGTCGGCGGGTTCGTATCCACGCCGACGGTGTGGTCCCTGTCGCCGCGCGAAAGGCACGGACGAACGTGCGGCGGCTCATGTGGGCCTGACCGGCGAGCCGCTCGACCGTCAGCTGTTCACGAAGGTGACCCAGAGCCCACTCGAGCAGGCGCCCGATCGGGTCGTCGGCGGAGCGTCGAGGGACTGGCTGATCGATGTACTGGGCCTGTCCACCCTCGCGGTGGGGGGCGACGACAAGGCTGCGCGCCACCTGATTGGCCGCGTCTGCTCCGAGGCGCTCACGCACAAGATGCAGACACGCGTCCAGACCTGACGCTGTCCCGGCCGACGTCATGACGTCTCCATGATCGATGTAGAGCACGGACTGATCGAGGGAGATATCCGGGTGTCGTCCACCCAGCATGTCGAAAGCCTGCCAGTGCGTGACGGCCCGACGCCCTGCAAGCAGACCCGCGTCCGCCACCGCGATAGCACCGAGGCACAGACCCAGGACTGCCACTTCCTTCTCGTGCGCGCCTTGCAGCACGTTTCGCAATGCAGCACTGAGCCCGCGGCCGTCGTCGAACCACGACGGCACTACGACGATGTCCGCGGTCTCCGCAGCCTCCGGACCCTGGATCCTCCCCAACTCATAGCCCTCCGCTGTCCGGATGGACCCAGGCCTGTCCGAAAACAGGAAGGTCACCCAGTCGCCGAGTCCTTGCCGGCGTACCTCGTCGAACACCATCTGCGGGACGGCGAGATGAAACATGGTTGCTCCTTCGAAGGCATACACCGCGATGCGCAAGAACCCTCCCACTTTGGCCTGATTCCATCGTACAGAGGCAGTCGTGCCGCTGGTGGTGCCTCTGCATGGCGGGAAGGATGAAGTGATGCCCCCTGCAGGCATCACCCCGCTACCAGGAAGAATCCAGAAACCATGAGCACCCCCCGCCGAGCCCTCGTCATCGTGGATGTCCAGCAGCAGTACTTCAGTGGCCTCCTCGAGATTCAGTACCCGCCACACGAGCAGTCCCTGCCGCGGATCGTCGCAAGCATCGATACGGCCACTGAAGCCGGCTTGCCGATCGCGGTCATCCAGCACACTGCAGGTCGAGGAGCCCCGGTCTTCTCCCCAGGCACACCGGAGTTCGACGTCCACCCCGATATCGAAAGCCGACGCACGGACGCGTGGAAGAGCGTCGTGAAGCGGTACGGGTCCGTCTACGCCCATACCGACCTCGCCGACTGGCTGCGTGAGAACGATGTCGATACCGTCACCCTCGTTGGCTACATGACCAACAACTGCATCCTAGGGTCCGCTGTCGAAGCGGAATCCCTCGGCTTCACCACCGAAGTGCTGTCGGACGCAACCGGAGCCGTCAATCTCGCGAATGATGCCGGCTTCGCTGACGCAAAGACTGTGCACACCACCCTGCTCACCTTGCTGAACTCGAACTGGGCTTCCGTGGGTACCACCGCAGCGTGGACCGCCGCAGTCGATGCGCAGCAAGCGCTGAAGGGAAGTGACCTGGGCAGTTCCGCAGCAACCGGGGCCGCGCATCACGCAGCGTCGGCCTCGACAGCAGACCCACTGCCCGCCGCCTAGCGGACCCGGGTCCAACTCCACTGCGGCGCGTGATCCACGCATCTCGCGACTCCTCGCCGCCCCGTGTCTCAGTGCTTCGCGAATGACTGCTGCGCGTCGGTGGAACGCGGTGCTGTTACTGCTCCTGCTGGGGGCGGGCGGTGACCAGAAGGACGACGATCAGTGCCGCGGCAGCGAGGATGATTCCTCCGCTGCTGAGGGCGGTGGTGTAGCCGTCGACGATGGCCTGGCCGGCGGTCGTGATTGCGTCGCTGTCGCCGACTGCGCGTGCTTCGCGGAGGCTGGTGAGGGCGTCCGGGAATCGGCTTTCTGTAGTGGTGACGCTGATGGTGGACAGGGCGGCGATGCCGAGGGCGACGCCGATCTGCTGTGCTGCGTTGAGCAGTGCTGAGGCGATGCCGGAGTCTTCGGGCCGGACGCCGGTGACAGCGGTGAGGGTCAGGGGCACGAAGCTGAGCCCGAAGCCGACGGCGACTGCGAAGATCCCGAGCATGAGGTGCTGCACGTACCCGGAGGTCGGGGTGATGGTCGACAGCCACAGGATGGCGGTGGTGGAGATGAGGATCCCGGTGACTGCGACGATGCGGGGAGCGAACCGGACGACGAGTTTCGAGGCCATGCCGGCGGAGAGGATGATGCCGGCCCCGAAGGGCAGCCAGGCCAGTCCGGTGCGGATGGGGTCGTATTCGAGGATGTGCTGCATGTAGAGGGTCAGCAGGTAGAAGGTGCCCATGGGCCCGAAGCTGATGAACAGCATGCCCAGGTAGGAGCCGGTGCGGTTGCGGTCCCTGAATAAACGCAGGGGAAGCATCGGGTCCGTGCTGCGGGATTCGACGATGACGAACGCAGGCAGCAGGACGGCGGCTGAGGCGGAGGCGATCAGTGTCACCGGGTCAGCCCAGCCCTGCTCGCCTCCATGGATGATCGCGAAGACCAGGGCGGCGATCCCGCCGGTACCGGTGACTGCGCCGGGCAGGTCGGGCCGGCCGGCGTGCCGGGGTGCGTCGACGAGGATCCGGGTTCCGGCGAGCAGGGCGAGCCCGATGGGGATGTTGATGAAGAACACCCATCGCCACCCGAGCGTTCCGGTCAGCACTCCGCCCAGTAGCAGGCCCACGGTCACGCCGAGGCCCGACATCGCCCCGTACAGGGCAAGAGCCTTGTTCCGTGCCTCGCCGGCAGGGAAGGTCGTGGTGATCAGAGCCAGAGCGTTCGGCGCGGTCAGTGCGGCGCCGAGTCCCTGGACCGCGCGGGCGGCGACGAGGACCGGGCCCGCCGGTGCGATCCCCGCGACAAGGGATGCGAGCGTGAACAGACCGATGCCGATTTGCAGGATCCGCCGCCGGCCGTAGAGGTCACCGAGCCTCCCGCCGAACAGTAGGAGGCCGCCGAACGCCAGGATGTAGGCGTTGATCACCCAGGGCAGGCTCGCGGGGGTGATGTGTAGCTCATTCTGGATCGACGGCAACGCGATGTTCGCAATCGAATCATCGAGGACCAGCATCAGCTGGGCACTGGTGACCACAAGCAACGCCAGTCCCAGACGCCGGTTGCTCGCAGTCGCCGGCCTGCCCATCGGCTTCTGGGCGTGTGACTTCGTGAGCATCGGAACTCCTCAAGAGATAGTTTGTCCATCTTGATACCCCCCGGGGGTACCTGGTAATCTTTATACCCCCAGGGGGTATGGAATGCAACCGGGGTGAACGCTGCGTCAGGAGCATGAGTGGTCCGGCGCACTGGCCGGAGGAGAAGTAGATGAGCGACAACATGCATCACGACCATCACGAGGGGCCGTCGGAGACGTCCTGGTCGATGGCGGCGACAGCCACCCTGCACTGCCTCACCGGGTGCGCCATCGGTGAGGTCCTGGGCATGGTGATCGGCACGAGCCTGGGCCTGCACAACCTGGCGACGGTCGTCCTGTCCGTCGCGCTGGCGTTCGTCTTCGGCTACGCGCTCACGATGCGCGGGGTGCTCCGGGTCGGTGTGCCTTGGCGCAACGCTTTGAAAGTCGCCCTCGCAGCGGACACCATCTCCATCACCGTGATGGAGGTCATCGACAACACCGCCATGCTCACCATCCCGGGTGCCATGGACGCCGGTATTGCTTCCGTCCTGTTCTGGGGCGCACTTGCCGCCTCGCTGGCACTGGCCTTCGTCATCACGACTCCCGTGAACCGCTGGCTCATCAGCCGCGGCAGGGGTCACGCCGTCGTCCACCAGTACCACCACTGACCTCTCGGATGAGGATGGCTCGAACGATGTCGGTCCCAACCGGCTGCCGCGTTCGATCACACGATGCGTGCTTACGTGCAGGCCACCGATGAAGCTTTCGCCAACCGGTCGACTACCGCCTCGAACCACACCAGCCCTAGCACTCACTGCCTCGGATTCCGCGGGGCTATCGAAGACGGAAGCAGACGAGCCCCTGTGCGGGATCGGGCTACTTCTGATCGCCGTCTTTGCCGTCGCGGGCGTCCTTGGCCTTGTCTTTGGCCTGGTCGACCTCGTCGCTCAGAGCGTTGGAGCCCGGGCAGGTCCGGGGGAGTTACGGGACGAGCTTGACGTCCTCACCGAGGAGGTTGGCACGGAAGCCGTCGCTCTGGACGGTGACGTCCTGGAGCACGAGGCCCTCTGGCAGGCCCTCGATGTCGTGCTCGATGGTCACGAGCCTCCGCACGACGGCGGCGGTAGCATCCGAGAGGAAGTCCGGCCCGCCAAAATCGATCGACTCCGGCTTGACCACGAGCCTGCCGGTCTCGACCTCGACCGTGCCAGTGGCAACCACACGCAGTTCACGGCCCAAGGCCTCGACGGTGCGAACCACCATGGCCTGGCCACCGTCGGCGGCGCGGACCACGGTGCCATCCCCGAGGTCGTCGGCAACGACCTCGAACGGCACGGTCGCGTCCACAGCGAGCCGTGCAGCGACCAACCCGTTCGGCCCCGTGACCACGCCCTGCCCGACGGCTCGGACGTTCCGCAGCGTCGAGTCTCCGGAGACCACTGTCCCAGCGTCCAGTGCAAGGTCGCCGAGCCACACCTCGCCCTCGCGCAGGTCGGCGGGAGGTCCGCCGCCGGGCAGGCGCTCATGGTCCACCGTCGGCGATGCCTCGGGCCGCGCCTCGCCCTCGCCGACCGGGTTGCTCACCACCCACCACAGGATTCCGACCGCGACCGCCAGGACGAGGACCATCCCGAGAGCACCTATCAGCCAGTCCTTCGCACGCGTCCACTCCATCAGGACAGTCTGATGGGTTACCACCCAGGACGCGTGACGTCGAACCTGTGATGCGGGACAGGGACCGCTGGAAGCCGATGAGCCCCTGACCTCCGACAATCCCGTTATGCCACCCGTCGTCACCGCTACATCGGTCGCGCCGCAGCCGGCGTCGGCGTCCCCGGCGGAGCCGTCGTATCGCCACCGCCACTACCGCCGCTGGAGTCGTGATAATGCCAGTACCGGCTTGTTGCGTTCACATCGGCGAGTATCAGCAGGCCACTGTTGGCTGTGCCTTGCGCCGCACTGTTGAGGTTCTGCTTCGTCGAGGTCACGTTGTGGACGTACTGGTCCGCGTCCACGACACGAGGTGTCTTCGGGGCGGTGCTGAAATCGATATCGTCCAGCGGCGTGGATTTCTCGTAGATCGCACCCCCCGTGCTCGTGCAGACGCCGGCGTCCGTCGTGTCACCGGGCCGAGGGTAGGTGGCGAAGGTCCGCAGCATCCGGGTGCTCTCATCGATCATGACGACCATCCGATTCGGACACTCCGCCACGGTCGCGATCGTGTGCGCGGACCAGGTCGTACCGTTCAATGCCAACAGCTGGATCAGCGGCTGGGTCGCGGCCGTGTACGAGGTCTTGACAGCGGCGAAGACCCGGCCATCGGAGGAGCCCAGCCGCTTCAGGTTGATGTGGTCATCAGCGCTGTTCTGCCCCAACACGGCCGCTACCGGAGTGGTCCAGTCGGTGTCCGACGCGCCATCGACGTGGTAGCTCCAATACCTGCCGTCGGTGGCATCGCCGACCTGCCGGCTCCACATCACGCCCATCTTGCTCCCGTCGAAGGCGATGACAGCCGACGTGTCGTCCACGGACACGTTGCTCAAGCCTTCAGGGCTCAAGGATGCAGGATGCGCGAACGGCTTCCCCCAATACCGGCCATCCGTACCAGTGGCGTTCAGGTAGATCCGGTTCCCCTGCTGCCACGTGGCCCACATCCGCCCGGTCGAGTCCTTATCAATGGTCAGCGCCTCGACGCGCTCGTCGTTGATCCGAGTAGAACTGAGCAACTTGTACGTCTTCGTGCTCCAGTTGTAGCTGTAACGGCGCATCGTCGTCGGAAAGCCCGGTTCGGCTGGCAGGCCGTCGTTGACGAATCGATAGCTGGCCACGTTCAACGTCGACCCATCCCACAGCACGTCATGATGCGTGCTCGCCCGTGGGTCCGTCGCCACACCCGTATCGACCCACGAACCCGTTCCGGCATCGAACCGGAAGATATGAAAATCAGAGCTGGCAGTGTCCCACAGGTTCCCCCACCAGAACCCGTCGTTGAACCACAAAGCACTCGTCGCCCGTTTTGTACCGATCGGCGACGGCGTCCCCGCATGCGACGCGCTCTCAACCCCGGCATCGCCCGGCTTCGGCGCGCTCGTCGCTGCTGGCGGTGTCACCGCTGGCGAGGCCGAGCCAGCCGCTGGAGTTGACGGGTCGATTGCTGATGACGGTGTTGCCGTTGGTACAGCCGAAGTACCCGTGCCGAAGTTGGTATCGGCTGGGGTTGAACAGCCGCTGAGGAGCAAGAGACCGACCGCCGCGCACACCAGGTGTTTGCGGCGGTCGCTGAATGAGCTGATCATGAGGTTTTTTTGTGGTCCGATCAGTGTGCACTGCTAGGTCCTGCCAGAACGAGGCCGTCACCGAGGGCCAGGACGCCGGTGGTGGAGCGGTGTCGCCACGTGATGGTGTACCACCATTGGTTTCGCTCCCGTGGCCTGAGCGAGCGAATCGTCGGTGATCCAACTCCCGGCCACACTACGAGCGAACCGATAACAACAGCATGAGTAGTACCTACCCCACTTAGGCGGCCGTGCTACGCGATCCACTACCTAGGCCGCGTGTTTGAACACCTACTGGTGGTAGTCGCGCTGTGAGGAGAGGCGACGTTCTGACACCGCATCGGGCACCTGCGATGACCACCCGTTTGTCCCCGCTCTGCTACTCGAACCTCTCAAAACCGCTTCGATAGTGTTGCCGCATTCTGGTCACCAACCCTACGGTTGAGGATCATTGCAACGAATGTACGGAGCGCGGGGAGACCTGCTTCAATGATCCTTCGACTGCGGCTCAGCAGCGCAGCCGCTGCTGAGCCGGTTCCGTACCACCAGAGGTTGCCGCCCACCTTCCGAGGCGGGCGGTGATCCTGTTTCCATGGGGGTTATCGGGTGCAGTCAGCACGTCGTCGTCCAAGATCCTTCCGGAAAGCGGCCGCACTCGTCGCGGCGCTCCTGGCGGTCTCCGTCACCGGTTGCTTTCCCCCTTCGGGCGATGTTCGGATTGCTGCTGTCGGTGACATGAATGGTGCCAGGACCGATGATCCTGATAGCCCGTCCGGCCGGAACGGTGCGGCGATCACCCGGCTCGTGGAGAACGACGAGATCGACGCATTCCTGGGGCTCGGGGACTTCCAGTACGACACCGCGTACTGCGCCGACTACGTGGACTACTGGACGGAGCTGTGGGGAGGCACGATGCCCAAGTTGTACTGGGTGTCCGCCCCCAACCACGACTGGAAACCCGGGCGCAACGAAGACCTCGACAACTTCATGAACGGCCAGTGCCCAGGGTCCACGGCGAAGGCTGCCATCAACGAGCAGCGCGGGTTCATCGGCAACGGGAAGCCGTATTCGAAGGACTTCGGGAACTGGCACTTCGCGTTCCTGTCGTCGGCGCTCTGGCAGTACGATTCCGCGAAGGCCCGGGAGGTGACGGAGTGGCTGGACGAGGACCTCGCTGCTGCCCGGGCGGCGGGAAAGCACCTGGCGGTCGCCTACCACGAACCGTACTTCACATCGAACACGGACGGCCATGAGCGGGCCACTGACCACAAGCCGTGGATCGACGTGATGTGGAAGCACCGGGTGCGCCTGACCCTGTCGGGGTCACAACACAACTACGAACGGTCATGTCCGGTGAACAACGTTGACGAATGCGTCAGTGACGGGATGACAGCGTTCCAGGTCTCCACGGGAGGCATCGGCCTCCGCTCCTTCACCAGCCGTCCGTCGTACATCGAGAAACGGTTCAGCGACACTCACGGGTACCTTCGATTGACACTCCGCGACGACGGGTCATTCGACTGGACCTTCGTTTCGACGTCGGGGGCGAGTACGGACGCGGGCACGCGTTCCGCACCGTGATGATAGCCAGAACCGGCAGCTCGGTCCCCGAAGAGGTCGCTCCTTGGTAGCGTGGGCCGCATGCCCATCAAACTCGAGAATGTAGGCATCGCGGTCCAAGACCTCGAAGCGGCGATCGCTTTCTTCACCGACCTCGGGCTCACCGTCCTCGGCCGTGACACGGTCAGCGGAGAATGGGCCGACACCGCCGTCGGCCTCGACGGCAACCAAGCCCACATCGCCATGCTCCAGACGCCGGACGGCCACGGTCGTCTCGAGCTCTTCGAGTACCTTCACCCCGAAGCGATCGAGACGGAACCCACCCGTCCCAACGAGATCGGCATGCACCGTGTCGCCTTCTCGGTCGATGACATCGACGAGGCCCTCGAGATCGCCGCGAAACACGGCTGCCACCCGCTGCGCGGCGTGGCGACCTACGGGGACGTCTACAAGCTCACCTATGTCCGCGGCCCCAGCGGCATCATCGTCATGCTCGCCGAGGAGCTGAACAAGAACTGACCGCAGGGCGACCCTCCTGCAGGACGCCTAGCTGGTAGGGACTGCACTCTTGCGGAGAGTGTCGACGACTCTATGGACGGCGGTACGGTGCAGTGCCTCAGGCCGGCAGAGGATGTCGACGCATCGACCGAGGTGCAGGTCGCTGAGTGGTTTGAGGACTATCCCGCTGCCGGGTTGCGGCGCGGCGGTGTAGCGGGGCATCAGCGCAACAGCCGGCCCGGCGGCGACGATCGCAGCAGCAACGAAGAACTCGTTGATCCGGTGCCGGATGTCGAGGGGTCTGCCTGCGTGGACGACGATACTTTCCAGCGCGGCGACGAGGGGAAATCCATCCTGGACGGACACCCGCTGCTCATCGATCAGATCCGCGACGCTGACGGCGGGTTGGCCGGCCAGGCGGTGCTGACACGACACGGCGACGTCCAGGGGTTCGCGCACCAGTGGTAGCGCCGTGATGGATGCCGGCCAGGGTGCGCTGTGCTCGAGGCGGTGGGCTATGACGAGGTCGTAATCAGCTGTCAGGGCAGGGAAGCCCTCCTGTCCCACATCACGATCGTGGCAGACCAGCCGCGGATTCCCTTCGCCTGCCAAATCTCTGAGCAGCGGACCGAAGTAGCTCAGGCCGGCGCTGGTGAACGCAGAGATGCTCACCGTCGCGGTGGGGTCCTGCACATACCGGTTCACGGCCTGCTCGGCGGAGCTCATCGCCACACTGATCTGCATCGCGGCCTCGGCCAGTGCCTGCCCGGCGCCGGTCAGGACAAGGGTCCGACCCTTGCGTTCTGTCAGGGGCACCTCGACCCGGCGCTGTAATGCGGTGATCCACGAACGCAGGCCTGATCATCAGTCTGGTCATCGTCTTCACCCCGGTCACCGAGAGCATCGCCTTCCGTGTGAAGCTGCCGCGCATGGTGTTCATCGCAGGCGTGATCGCCGTCGTAGGCGTGTGCCTGCTCGTCTCCGGAGACGGGTTCGCGACACCTACCCCCGGGGATGTCCTGATGCTCGCCGCGGCGGTCGTGCGCTCGGTCCACGTCACCGCGGTGTCCGCCCTCGCCCGAGGACGTGTCGTCAACCCCCTGAATCTGACCCTGGTCCAGAGCGCGCTCTGCGCGATCGCCTACACCGTCGCAGATCATTCCGGCGTTCTCGCCGCTGTGCGAACCTTCGGCCCGGGTGAGTGGGCTGCGGTGGTCTACCTCGGGCTTGCCTGCAGCGTCTTCGCGTTCCTCGTCCAGACCTGGGCCATCCAGCAGACCTCCGCCTCACGCGCCAGCCTCCTCATGGGAACCGAACCCATCTGGGCTGTCCTTATCGGACTCACCATCGGACAGGAGACCCTCGCCCTTCCCGGAATCCTCGGCGCCGCACTCATCGTCACCGGTACATACCTCGGACTACGAGCCGAAACGCACCACAGGAATCTGCTGCCACCCCACTCCTTTCTGCGGGGAAGAACCCGCCTCCCGAAAATCCCTGCAGGGGACTAGGCAGACGTCAGGCGGGGTTGTCCCACCACATCTGCGGCTGGTGCCGTCCCCGGGAACGAGCGCGACTGCCCCTCGGCGGGCTACCTGCCACCGTATAATCCGAGCATGCCGATCATGCGCCTCAACCGTGCCCTCAGTCCCCAGCAGTGCGCCCTCGGGCAGTGCGGGGGCGGACTGTGAGCGGCGGTCTTGTCGCCCTGCTGGACGACGTCGCAGCCCTGGCCCGCATAGCGGCCGCCTCGGTGGACGACGTCGCTGCCGGAGCCGCGAAGGCGGGGGCCAAGGCCGCCGGAGTGGTGATCGATGACGCCGCAGTGACGCCGCAGTACGTGTCCGGGGCGGACCCCTCCCGCGAACTGCCGATGATCAAGCGCATCTTCTGGGGATCGCTCCGGAACAAGCTGATCTTCATCCTGCCGGCGCTGCTGCTCGTCAGCGCTTTCATCCCGGGGATCATCCCGTTCATCCTCATGCTGGGCGGCACCTACCTCTGCTACGAGGGTGCGGAGAAGGTCTGGCACAAGCTCCGCGGCCACCACGAGGCAGAGCAGGCACCGGCTGTCGAACGGGGCCCGGAGGCGGAGGCCAAGGTCACCAAGGGCGCCATCACCACCGACTTCATCCTGTCCTGCGAGATCATGGTCATTTCGCTGACCGAGGTTGCCGATGAGTCCCTGTGGGCCCGGGCGCTCATCCTGGTCGTCGTAGCGCTCGCGATCACCGTGCTCGTGTACGGTGCCGTCGCACTCATCGTCAAGATGGACGACATCGGTCTGCACCTCACCACCAAGGACTCCGCGGGCTCCAAGCGCTTCGGCGAGCTGCTCGTCAAGGGGATGCCCGCCGTGCTGGCCGCGATAACCTTCGTCGGGACGATCGCCATGCTGTGGGTAGGCGGCCACATCATGCTGCAGGGGGCGTACGACCTCGGCTGGCACGCGCCGTATGACCTGGTCCATGTCCTCGAGCACCCCTTCGCCGGAATCCCCGTGGTGGGCGGCTTCCTGGCCTGGCTCGTCAACACCCTGTGCTCGGCCGTCCTCGGACTCGCCTGGGGCCTCATCGTCTTGGCTGTCGTGCACCCGCTGATGAAAGCGCTGCCGTTCGGGAAGAAGGGCGGGCATGAAGAGGGCGACATCCGTGCCGCAGCCGCCGGCCACCGCGCGGCGGGACGTACCGCCGATCCCGCCTCCTAGCCGACTCGCCGCCGGCGGTTTCAGCGGCCTTCACGGCACCGGATCCTAGGAGACGGCCTGCGGCACCCTGGTTCCGGCCGTCGTGCCCGGCAGCGGCTTCCGCGTGGTCCCGGTGTAGAGGGCGTGGATCGCGGCAGCCATCAGCAGGGACGCCCCGAGCATGTGCAGTGCCACGAGGGCGACGGGCAGGTGCAGGAAGTGCTGCGTGTACCCGATGGCGCCCTGCGCCAGCACGACGGCGGCGAGGATGACGAGCGCCCTGCGCAGCTTCTCGTGGACCTGCGAGCGGTAGGCGAGCAGGACGGCGAGAGCCACCGTGGCGACGAGCAGGTACACCGGGAGGGCGTGCAGGCGCGTCACGATGTCGGAATCGAGTCCGTTCCGGGCAGCTCCGTGGTCGCCTGCGTGCGGGCCGGACCCGGTGACGACGACGCCGAGGACGACGGCGATCGAGGTCAGTACCGTCGCCGTGACGAGCAGCTGGCGCAGGAGCGGAGACCCGGCAGGGTCCCTGTGGCCGCGGTACTGATCCGCCGTGAGGCGCGCGCGATTGACCAGCACGGTCGCCAGGGCGACGAGGACCATGGACACGAGGAAGTGGAGGCCGACGACCCACGGGTTCAGGCCGGTCCAGACGGTGATGCCACCGATGACGGCCTGCGCCGGGATGCCGAGGAAGAGGCCGATGGAGAGCCGGAACAGGTCCCTGCGCTCCCGCCGCATCCCGAGCACGGAGACGATCATGGCGATGGCGATGAGAACCAGGACGAAGGTCAGGAGCCTGTTCCCGAACTCGATCACGCCGTGGAAACCCATCTCGGGGGTGGTGACGATCGAGTCCGGCGTGCAGCGCGGCCACTCCGGGCAGCCGAGGCCTGATGCCGTGAGGCGGACCGCGCCTCCGGTCACGACGATGGCGATCTGCGAGACGAGCGAGGCGATCGCCAGGCGGCGCACGAGGGGCGTCGTGGTGCGGGGGAGGGCGCCCGTGAGGCGGGAGATCGAGGGGAGGGTCATGGCATCAGCTCCATTTGAACCAGCGGATGGCCGCCAGGCTGGCGAGCGCGGCCCAGGCGAGGAGGACGAGGCACGCGACGGGGTCGAGGATGCCGTCCACCAGGGCGCCGCGCAGTCCGTCGCCGAGGGCGGCGGACGGCAGCACGGAGATGAACGGCTCGGCGGCAACGGGCAGGCTCGTCGCCGGGATGATTACGCCGCCGGCAGCGGCCAGCAGGATCCACACAAGGTTCGTGACGGCCAGGGTGGCTTCAGGACGGAGCGTGCCCGCCACGAGGAGTCCCAGGGCAGTGAAGGCCGCCGAGCCGACCAGCAGGAGGACGGCGGCGGGAAGGATGCCCTCGACCCGCGGGGACCAGCCCAGGAGCGCGGCCGCACCGCCGATCACGACGAGCTGGACGGCGAGCACGACGGCGACGGCGACCGCCTTGCCGAGGATCAGCCCGGAACGGCCGAGCGGGGTGGTCGAGAGGAAGCGGAGCACGCCGTACCGGCGGTCGAAGCCGGTGGCGATGCCCTGTCCGGTGAAGGCGGTGGACATCGTGCAGAGGGCGAGGACCCCCGGCGCGGCGATGTCGATGCGGCTGGGCCCGTAGGCATCGAGCAGCGGAGTGATCACGAGGGCCGTGAGCGCCAGCAGCGGCAGGACGATCGCCAGGACGAGCTGCTCGCCGTTACGGAGCATCGCCAGGGCCTCGTATCCACCATGGCGGAGGACGCGGGTCGGCAGGGAGGCGGCAGTGCCCCCGGTCGCCGCGGGGACTGGCACGCCCGGCATGCCCTGCGATGGGGTCGCTGCGCCTGTCGTCATCGGATGCTCCGTCCGGAGATGTCGAGGAAGACGTCCTCCAGTGAGCGGGGCGCCATCGTGATCGCGGTGGGCATCACACCGGACGCGTGCCACCACTCAGCCAGGCGCGCGACGTCGCCCGCAGTCAGTGGCCCGCGGAGGACATAGTGCCCCGGGTCGTGCTCGCGCTGGTGCAGGTGAGGGAGGAGGTCGGGTGGAAGCGTCAGGCCCGGCACGGTCTCGAAGTGCAGTTCACGCATCCCGTCGGCGTCCTTGTCGGCCGTGAGCTCCGCGACGGTGCCCTCGGCGACGGTGCTGCCGCCCTCGATGATGTAGACGTAGTCGGCGAGCTTCTGCGCGTCGTCGAGCAGGTGCGTGGTGAGGATGACGGCGAGGCCGTCCGCCCGGAGTTCCCGGATCAGGTCGAACACGATCGAGCGGGACTGTGGATCCAGCCCGGCGCTCGGCTCGTCGAGGAAGACGACCTCGGGCCGTCCGACCAGGGCACAGGCCAGGGCCAGGCGCTGCTTCTGGCCTCCGGACAGCCGGCGGATGGAGGCGGCACCGAACTCGTCGAGACCGAGGCGCTCGGCCAGCGCATCGACGGGCAGGGGAGCGCTGTACATGGAGGCGACATGGCGCAGCAGTGCCAGCGGCCGGACCGACGGCGGGAGGCCGCCGTCCTGCAGCATCACGCCGACCCGGGCACGCAGCTGCGGCGTCGCCCGGTAGGGGTCCTCGCCGAGGAGGCGCACCACGCCGCCGTTGGCACGCTGCAGCCCCTGGGCGCACTCGAGCGTCGTCGTCTTGCCAGCTCCATTGGCGCCGAGCAGCACGGTCACCGCGCCGTGCGAGGCGCTCAGGCTGACGCCGTCGAGCACGCGCACCATCCGGCCGTCGAGGGAGCCGACAGGACCGAAATCCTTGATCAGGCCGTCGATCTCGAGGGCGGGGGAAGTTGTCGGCACCCCAATATTCTACGTCAGGTAGTAGGAGGCCGGAGGGCTGCGAGTGGGTAGCCTCGCCTAAGTGGTGGCGCGGAATACATTAGGTCATGCTTGTGTTGTGTATTTTGTCGCCGACGGGAGGAATGGACTGTGACTGCATCGCCCCGTGCCGCCGTTCCAGCGGACGACAGCCTCGCCCCGGGCACCCGCACCATTTCGGAGGTCCCTGCCGGCCGTGCTGACCGGATGGCCCAGATCGTCTCTCCGGACCCTGACGAGCGCACCCGCGACCGGGTGCTGTCGGCCGTGCTCGAGCGGGGACCGGTGAGCGCCGCGGAACTCGGGAACAGCCTGGGCTTCACGCCCGCCGCCATGCGCCGCCATCTCGACGCCCTCTCCTCCGACGGCCTCATCGAGGTCAAGCGCGTCCGGAGCTCCGCCACGGGTGCCGGCCGCCCCGCCCGCCGCTACGTCCTGAGCCGGCGCGGCCAGAGCAAGATGGGCAACGACTACCTCGACATCGCCACCGCCGCACTGACGCAGCTCGGTGAGGCCGCGGGTCCCCAGGCCATCGAGGACTTCGCACGCACCCGGTTCTCCGGCATGGAGGAGCGTTACCGCCCGATCGTCGAGGCCGCCGGCCCCGACCTCGAGGCGCGTGCCCACGCATTGGCAGGCGCACTGACGACCGACGGATTCGTCGGATCGACCAAGACCGTCGGGATGCCGCAGGCGCGCGGTGTCCGTACCCCCTCAGCCCCCTCGACCCCGTCGGCCCGTCCGGCGATGCTCAGCGTCCAGCTCTGCCAGGGGCACTGCCCGATCCAGGGACTGGCCTCGGCCTTCCCTGCGTTCTGCGACCAGGAGACCGGTGTCTTCGCCCGCCTGCTCGGCGTCGACGTACGCCGGCTCTCGACGCTGGCCGGCGGCGGCCACGTCTGCACCACCCACATACCTCTGGGAAGGACGACGGTGGCTCCGGCAGCATCCGGATCCACCGCCGTCCCGGCGTCCGCGGACGCCGCGTCCCCCAGCAATCCAGCAACGTTATCCATCCATCAGCAAGGAAGGCCATGATGACGGATCAAGTAGACCGCAAGCCAGCTGCGTCGGCAGTGCCGGAGTCGGTGATCAGCGACATCCTGGAGAAAAACCCGGAACTCGAGGGCATCGGCACCTACCAGTACGGCTGGGCCGACAAGAACGAGGCGAGCGACAACGCGCGCCGCGGGCTGAGCGAGGAAGTCGTCCGCGACATCTCCGCGAAGAAGAACGAGCCCGAGTGGATGCTCGATCTGCGCCTGAAGGGCCTCAAGTACTTCGACCGCAAGCCCATGCCCGCCTGGGGCGCAGACCTCTCCGGCATCGACTTCGACAACATCAAGTACTTCGTGCGCTCCACGGAGAAGCAGGCGAACACGTGGGAGGACCTCCCCGAGGACATCCGCAACACGTACGAGAAGCTCGGCATCCCCGAGGCGGAGCGTGCGCGCCTCGTGTCCGGCGTCGCCGCCCAGTACGAGTCCGAGGTGGTCTACCACCAGCTCCGCGAGGACCTCGAGCGCCAGGGCGTCATCTTCCTCGACACGGACACCGCTCTGCGTGAGCACCCGGAGATCTTCAAGGAGTACTTCGGCACGATCATCCCCGTCGGCGACAACAAGTTCGCGTCGCTCAACACGGCCGTGTGGTCGGGCGGCTCGTTCGTGTATGTCCCCAAGGGCGTCCACGTCGAGATCCCCCTGCAGGCCTACTTCCGCATCAACACGGAGAACATGGGCCAGTTCGAGCGCACGCTGATCATCGCGGACGAGGACTCCTACGTGCACTACATCGAGGGCTGCACCGCCCCGATCTACACGTCGGACTCCCTGCACTCCGCCGTCGTCGAGATCGTGGTGAAGAAGGGCGCCCGCGTCCGCTACACCACCATCCAGAACTGGTCGAACAACGTGTACAACCTCGTCACCAAGCGCGCCATCGCGCACGAGGGCGCGACCATGGAGTGGATCGACGGCAACATCGGCTCGAAGGTCACCATGAAGTACCCGGCCGTGTACCTGGTCGGCGAGCACGCCAAGGGCGAGACGCTGTCCATCGCCTTCGCGGGCGAGGGCCAGCACCAGGACACCGGGTCGAAGATGGTGCACATCGCGCCGAACACGAAGTCCTCGATCATCTCCAAGTCCGTGGCGCGCGGCGGCGGACGTGCCGCCTACCGCGGCCTCGTCCAAGTGCGCGAGGGGGCGAAGCACTCGGCGAACACCGTGCGCTGTGACGCGCTGCTGGTCGACACCATCTCGCGCTCGGACACGTACCCGTACGTGGACATCCGCGAGGACGACGTCACCATGGGCCACGAGGCCACCGTCTCGCGCGTCAGCGAGGAGCAGCTCTTCTACCTGATGTCCCGCGGGCTCCCCGAGGACGAGGCCATGGCCATGATCGTGCGCGGCTTCATCGAGCCGATCGCACGCGAGCTGCCCATGGAGTACGCGCTCGAGCTGAACCGGCTGATCGAACTGCAGATGGAAGGGGCCGTAGGCTAGCAATGGCTGAGACCACCCACACGGAATTTCCGCCCAACACCGCTCCCGAGAGCGAGGTCACCGATCTCGGCGACCTCGACGAGAAGGCCCGACTGGGCGCCCCCTCGGGCGCCTCGGCCGCCATCGACGGGCTCACGGAGGAGGGCGAGACCCTCTCTCCGCGCAACGCGGGCTCCGAGCAGTTCGGGCTGAAGAAGCACAGCCACGGCAATGCCCCCGTCGTCCCCGAGGCGTCCCGCGGGGAACGCCGCAGGTCCTTCGACCTCGCCGACTTCCCGACGCTGACGGGCCTCGAGGAGGACTGGCGCTTCACTCCGCTCAAGCGCCTGCGCGGACTGCACACCGACGCACTCACGGGCGCGGCTCCGGCCGTCGAGGTCACGGGTGCCGGCAACGTCACCGTCGAGACGGTCGGGCGCGGCGACGCCCGCCTGGGCACCGCGGCGACGCCGGAGGACCGCGTGTCCGCGGCAGCCTGGAATGCCTTCACCGGGGCCACTGTCATCACCATCCCGAAGGAGACGGTGGCCGACGGCGAGGTCATGGTCAGCGTCACCGGATCGGCGTCCGAGGCGGCCGCGCAGCACATCCTGATCCGCGCGGAGGCCTTCTCGAAGGCCGTCGTCGTGCTGGACCACTCCGGCTCCGTGACGCTCGCCCAGAACGTCGAGATCGTCGTCGGCGACGGCGCGGAACTCACGGTCGTCAGCGTCCAGGAATGGGACGACGACGCCGTGCACGTCTCCTCGCAGCAGGCGAAGGTGGGCCGCGACGCGCGCTACAAGCACGTCGTCGTCAGCCTCGGCGGCGACCTCGTGCGCCTCACGCCGTCCTCGATCTTCACCGCCCCCGGCGCCGAGGTCGAGATGTACGGCCTGTACTTCGCCGACGCCGGCCAGCACCTCGAACAGCGCCTGCTGGTCGACCACGCCGTGCCGAACTGCAAGTCCCGCGTCACCTACAAGGGTGCGCTGCAGGGCAAGGACGCGCACACCGTGTGGGTCGGCGACGTGCTGATCCGCAAGGCGGCCGAGGGAACGGACACCTACGAGACGAACCGCAACCTCATCCTCACGGACGGCGCGCGGTCCGACTCGGTGCCGAACCTCGAGATCGAGACGGGCCTCATCGAGGGCGCGGGCCACGCCAGCGCCACCGGCCGGTTCGACGACGAGCACCTCTTCTACCTGATGGCCCGCGGCATCCCCGAGAAGGACGCACGCCGCCTCGTGGTCCGCGGCTTCCTCACCGAGGTCATCCAGCAGATCAAGGTACCCGCGCTCGAGGAGCGGCTCTCCGAGTCGGTCGAGCGTGAACTCGCGGCAGGCAACCTCTGATGGCGGATGCGCCCAGCGGCGAACTGATCTGCAGCGTCGACGACATCCAGGTGAAGCAGGCGCTGCGCGTGCTCATCGACGACTATCCCGTCGTCATCGTCCGCGACTCGGACGGTGAGATCCACGCACTCGGCGACACCTGCTCCCACGCGGATGTCTCCCTGTCCGAGGGCGACGTCGAGGGCTGCACCATCGAATGCTGGGGCCACGGCTCCCAGTTCGACCTGCGCAGCGGTGCCCCGCTCCAGCTCCCCGCCTACGAACCCGTGCCGGTGTTCGCACTCGAGATCCATGACGGCGACGTCTATGTCGATATCACGACGGTCACCAACGGAGCCCCCGCCCCGCAGTTCGGCTAGCGCCGTCCACGCACTTCCTGCACACTTCCTGCACAGCAGGCGAAGGAGAAAGAACACGATGTCCACACTTGAAATCAAGGACCTGCACGTCAGCATCGACACCGAGCAGGGCAACATCCCCATCCTCAAGGGCGTCACGCTGACGATCAACACCGGCGAGACCCACGCGATCATGGGCCCCAACGGTTCCGGCAAGTCGACCCTGGCGTCGACGATCGCCGGGCACCCCCGCTACAAGGTCGACAGCGGATCCATCACGCTCGACGGCGAGGACGTCCTGTCCATGAGCGTCGACGAGCGTGCCCGCGCCGGCCTCTTCCTGGCCATGCAGTACCCCGTCGAGGTACCCGGCGTCACGATGACCAACTTCCTGCGCACGGCCAAGACCGCCCTCGAGGGCGAAGCCCCGAGCCTGCGGCACTGGACCAAGGACGTCAAGGCTGCCATGTCGCAGCTGCGCATCGACGCGGACTTCGCCCAGCGCAACGTCAACGAGGGCTTCTCCGGCGGCGAGAAGAAGCGCGTCGAGATCCTCCAGCTCGAGCTCTTCCGCCCGAAGTTCGCGATCCTCGACGAGACCGATTCCGGACTCGACGTCGACGCACTGAAGGTCGTCTCCGAGGGAGTCAACCGCGAGCACTCGAAGGGCGAGATGGGCACGCTCCTCATCACGCACTACACGCGGATCCTGCGCTACATCAAGCCGGACTTCGTGCACGTGTTCGTGGCCGGCCGCATCGCCGAAGAGGGCGGCCCGGAACTCGCTGACCGCCTCGAGGAAGAGGGCTACGATCGGTTCACGGCCCAGTCCGCAGTAGAGGCCTAGGACCACCAGGATTCCCGGCACGTCCGCGTGCCGAACCACCTGACTATTGTTCGGAAGGAAGAGTGCGATGAGTGATGTGCAGCAGGCGCAGACCGCGCTGGATGACATCGAGGAAGCGCTGCGCGACGTGATCGACCCGGAGCTGGGCGTGAACGTCGTCGACCTCGGGCTCCTCTACGGCCTGAAGTATGCCGAGGACGGCGCCCTCCTGATCGACATGACGCTCACCACGGCCGCGTGCCCGTTGACCGACGTGCTCGAGGAGCAGGTGGGCCAGGCGCTGGACGGCGTGGTCGACGAGTGGCGGTTGAACTGGGTATGGATGCCGCCGTGGGGTCCCGAGAAGATCACCGAGGACGGCCGCGACCAGATGCGGGCTCTCGGCTTCAACATCTGAGATCCACCCCGGCGATCAGCCAGGGGGAGGGCGGTTCCAGCACGCGCTGGGGCCGCCCTCTTCGTCGTTCCGGAGGGAGTCAGCTGTTCTCCGGGTCCCGTCGCCCCCCGGTCGCCCCGGGGTCCTGATCCCCGTTCCCGTCCCCGTCTCCGTTCCCGTCCTGGTCGCTGTCCTCGTGGTCGCCGAGGCCCCGCGCCGCAAGCGCCTCACCCGTCCGGTGGGCATACGCCACCGCGCCGACCACCAGCGGCGTCACGGCGACGCGCGGGCTCCGCTCCAGTCCCCGCGCACGGGCAGCCTCGCGGACGTCGACGAACAGGCCCGCGAGGTAGGGGATGCTCCGCAGCATGATCGAGAGGGCGAGGGCGAAGCGTTCCGGATGGGCGCCGAGCGCCCGGAAGGGCCGCACCAGCCGGACCACCCCGTCGAGGAGGTCCTGCGTCGGCGTCGTGAGGGTCACGGCCCGCGCCGCCAGGAGGCAGGCCACGATGCCGCCCACGACGACGAACGCGCGCAGCCACCCCTGGGTGAGGCCCTGGTAGAGCGCGAGGATTCCGAGGACGGGCGCCGCCGGCAGGAGCATGCGCAGCACGCGCGCGGGGGAGAGGCCAGCGCCGACCAGGAGCGCGCCGGCAGTCACGGCCAGCACGACGGCGGTGGTCGCCGGCGACCGCCACGCCACGACGGTGCCGGCGCAGGCGAGGGAGGCCGCCGCCTTGATCGGGAGCGGCAGACGGTACAGGGGCCCATGGCCGCGCTCGTACAGGCCGAGGGTGCTGCCGAAGCCCCTCACGGCCGTCCGTCCGGCACCGCTGCGGCGAGCTCACGGTAGAGCGCCACGGCGTCGGCCGGCGCACCGTCGAAGACGACCCTGCCGTCGTCGACCACGAGTGTCCGGTCGCTCTCGAGGGCGAAGTCGAGGTTGTGGGTGGTGAAGACGACCTGCTGGTCGAGGCCCGCGAGAAGCGACCGGACCCGCGCGTCGTTGCGCAGGTCGAGCAGCGTGGTCGGCTCGTCCGCCACGAGGATCCGCGGTTCCACCGCCAGAACGACGGCGAGGGCGAGGATCTGGCGCTCACCGCCGGACAGGTCGTAGATGCTGCGGTCCGCGAGGTGCGCCACACCGAACCGCCGCAGGACGTCCTCGCCCCGCCTGCGGCGCTCCGCGGCGGGAAGCCTGCGGGCCCGGAGGGACAGTTCGACGTCCTCGCGCCCCGTCGGCATGACGAGCTGCGACAGGGGATCGGTGAAGACGAACCCGACGGCGCGGCGCACGGCCCGCCCGGCGGTCCGGGTGTCCTCCCCGAAGACCGCCACGGATCCCTCGGACAGGGCCAGCAGGCCGTTGATCATGCGCAGCAGGGTCGACTTCCCGGAACCGTTGGCCCCGATCACCGACACCCGCCGTTCGGCCAGGGTGAGCGTGAGGGGGTGGATGAGCGTCCGGGCCTCTCCGTCGTCCGTCCGGACGGCGGCGCCCCTGAACTCAATCACGGGGTGCGCGCCTCCCGGTGGAGAGCAGTCGGGGGAAGGCGCGGTGGACCGACACGGCGAGGAGGGCGGCCAGGATGTTCTTGACCACGTCGCCGGGGAGGTATGCGGCGTCGATGATGATCGCGTCGCGCAGGGGGAGGCCGGCGTTCACCATGAGTCCCGCCACGCCCAGCGGGTGGATGGTCAGGAGACTGGCCGCCAGGCAGGCGAGGAAGAGGAGGCCTGCGCGGAACCGACGCGCCCTGCGGAGCACGACGACGGCCAGCAGGCCCGCGACGAGTGCTGCGAGGGGGAATGCGAGGAGGTATCCGGCCGACGGTCCGGCGAGGACGCCGAAGCCGCCGTTGAAGCCGCTGAAGACCGGCAGGCCGATCAGCCCGGCGGCCAGGTAGAGCAGGACGGCGGCGGCTCCGCGTCCCGGCCCGAGCACGACGCCGGCGAGCATGACACCGAGAGTCTGCAGTGTGATGGGCACCCCGAGCGGACCGACCGGTATACCGGGTAAGATTGCGAGGGCGGCGATGAGGGCGGCAAAGACCGCGACCAGCGAGAGATCGGTGGTATCCCACCGCTTCCGGGACGACCGTCGGCTCCTGCCGGCCGGTTCGGTGACGGTTTTCTCCGCTGGCTGCATGGCGCACGCTCCTTCAGCAGGCCGGAGTCGCACCGGCTTTTCCGGTGATTTGTCGACTTCCTCCAGCCGTAACTGCTTCTGTACCGAGACTAGCGCCGGTCATCAGGGGATCCCTTGTGGGATTCCTACAAGAAAACGCCGTCTCTGGCACCATCGAAAGGCCTCACCGTGATCAACGTATCGAACTTGGAGCTCCGGGCTGGCGCCCGCCTGCTCATGGACGAGGTGTCCTTCCGCGTGGACAAGGGCGACAAGATCGGGCTCGTCGGGCGCAACGGCGCCGGCAAGACCACCCTCACCAAGGTGTTGGCCGGGGAATCGCTCCCCGCGGGTGGCACGGTGACCCGTTCCGGCGAGATCGGCTATCTGCCGCAGGACCCCCGCACGCCGAACATGGAGCAGCTGGCCCGTGACCGGATCCTCTCGGCTCGCAACCTCGACGCCGTCGTCGGCGAACTCCGCCAGGCCCACGAGGACATGGCCAGCGAGAAGACGTCGGTGCGCAACAAGGCGATGGCCCGCTATGACCGCATCGAGTCCGCCTTCCTCGCCGGCGGCGGTTATGCGGCCGAGGCCGAGGCGGCGTCCATCTCCTCGAACCTCGCTCTTCCCGAGCGCATCCTCAATCAGCCGCTGAAGACCCTGTCCGGCGGCCAGCGCCGGCGCGTCGAGCTCGCCCGCATCCTGTTCTCCGGTGCCGAGACGATGCTCCTCGACGAGCCTACGAACCACCTCGACGCCGACTCCATCGCCTGGCTGCGCGACTTCCTGAAGAACCACCAGGGCGGGCTGATCGTAATCAGCCACGATGTCGAGCTGCTCGAGGCGACCGTCAACAAGGTGTTCCAGCTGGATGCCAACCGGGCGACGATCGACATCTACAACATGGGCTGGAAGCGCTACCAGCTCCAGCGCGAGACGGACGAGCGCGCCCGCAAGCGCGAGCGCGCCAATGCCGAGAAGAAGGCCCAGGTCCTCATGGACCAGGCCAACAGGATGCGGGCGAAGGCCTCGAAGGCCGTGGCCGCGCAGAACATGGCCAAGCGCGCCGAACGCCTGCTCGGCGGCCTCGACGCGGTGCGGACCTCGGACCGCGTCGCGGCCCTCCGCTTCCCCGAGCCGTCCCCCTGCGGCAAGACGCCCATGACCGCCGAGGGGCTCAGCAAGTCCTACGGATCGCTGGAGATCTTCACCGACGTCGACCTCGCGATCGACCGCGGGTCGAAGGTGGTCATCCTCGGCCTGAACGGTGCCGGGAAGACCACACTGCTGCGTATGCTCGCCGGCGTGGACAAGCCCGATACCGGACAGGTCATCGCGGGCCACGGACTCAAGGTCGGGTACTACGCCCAGGAGCACGAGACGCTGGACACGCAGCGGACGGTCCTCGAGAACATGAAGTCCTCGGCCCCGGACATGCAGGACGCGGAAGTGCGCGGCATCCTCGGTTCGTTCCTCTTCTCGGGCGACGACGTCGACAAGCCCGCCGGTGTGCTCTCCGGTGGCGAGAAGACCCGCCTGGCCCTGGCGACCATCGTGGCGTCCTCGGCCAACGTGCTGCTCCTCGACGAGCCGACCAACAACCTGGACCCTGCGAGCCGCGCGGAGATCCTGGGAGCCCTCAAGAACTACAGCGGGGCCGTGGTCATGGTCAGCCACGACGAGGGTGCCGTCGACGCACTCGATCCCGAGCGCGTCGTCCTGCTGCCGGACGGCGTCGAGGACCTGTGGAACCAGGACTACCTGGAACTCGTCACCCTCGCCTAGGTCCGGCTGCGATTCATCACCCCTGGCATCCTCGCCGGGGCCGGGCGGAACGGTACCCGGCGGGTCGAGCACCAGCCGACGATAACTTGATAGTTCAACTAAACCTCCGTAGCCTTTAGTTGAAGCTACAACCAATCAGTGCGGCAGCATCCTCGCGCCCTCTCCCGTTCCGCTCATGATCGAAAGGCACGATCGAATGTCCTCCCAGACCTACGCCTCCACCACGAAGTCCACCCTCGCCCGCACCGTCCTGCGCGCCGCCCTGGGCGTCATCTTCCTTGCCCACGGCTGGCAGAAGATCTTCGAGTACACCATCCCCGGCACGCAGGCGGCCTTCGCCCAGATGGGGGTTCCGGCGGCAGAGCTGGTCGGACCGGCCATCGGCTTCCTCGAACTCGTCGGTGGGACCGCCCTCATCGTCGGCGTGCTGGTCCGCCCCGTCGCAGCCCTCCTGGCCCTGGACATGCTCGGCGCCCTCTTCCTGGTACACGCGCCCGCCGGCATCTTCGCCGACAAAGGCGGATACGAACTCGTGCTCGTCCTCGCGGCCGGTGCAGCCGCTCTCGCCCTGGTCGGCGCAGGTCGCTTCTCCATCGACGCCCTGACCTTCGGCCGCAGCCAGAACCGCACGCCGGCAGCCCTCGCCTGAGCAGCGTCCGCGCACCTGGGCAGTCGGCTGTGGACATTGACACGCGGGCCGCTTGCCCGCCGGCGGCCGACCGTGCAGCGGCCCGACATCGATCAGGCGGCGGCGCCCCTGCCGTTCACCGGCCGATGAGCCCGCTTTCGTAGGCGAGCAACACGGCATGAACTCGGTCGCGGAGACCGAGTTTGGCCAGGATCCGGGTCACGTGGGATTTCACCGTAGCTTCGCCCATGTACAGTTTCGCGGCAATCTCGGCGTTCGTGAGGCCGAGAGCAATAGCCTGAAAGACCTCCATCTCCCTGTCCGTCAGGACGCGCAGCACCGGCGGCGTGCCAGCAGGCGCCGGTGGCCGGCGCACGTAGGTGTCGATCAGGCGTCTTATGACGGTTGGAGCGAAGACAGGTTCTCCGCTGTGGCATGCGCGGATCGCTGCTGCGAGCAGGTCCGGAGGGGTGGTTTTGAGCAGGAATCCACTGGCTCCGGCCTGGAGCGCCGCAAGGACGTACTCATCGAGGTCGAACATCGTGAGAACCAGGACCTTGGCCTGCGGGCGTGTCACTGCAACTCTGCGCACTCCTTCAATGCCGTCGGTACCGGGCATCTGGATATCCATGAGGACGACGTCGGCAGCCTCGATTCCTGCCACCCTCGCAGCACCTTCGCCGTCCGCTGCCTCGCCCACCACCTCGATGTCCGGTTCCGCGAGCAGGATGGCGCGGAGTCCTCCCCGGATCAGGGCCTGATCGTCGGCAACCACGACGCGGATCATGGCAGCGACCCATCCGGGACAGGGAAGTAGGCCCTGACCGTGAAGGACCCGTCGCAGATGCTGACAGTCAGTGTGCCACCCAGGCTGTCCACTCGTTCGCGAATGCCCGCCAGACCGAAGCCTGCGCTGTCGGCTGCTGCCACCGGTCGGGGCAGGTCGTTGGTCACGGCGATGACGATGCCGGTTCCCTGGGTGCGGACATCCACGATTGCCTTGGCTCCCGGGGCATGCCGGGCTACGTTGGTCAGGGCCTCCTGTACGGTGCGGTAGACGGTCCGCGACAATCCGTCGGGCATTGGGAAGGGATCGCTGACGAGGTCGACGTCCACGCCGGCTGAGCGCATCCGGGCCACGAGTTCCTGGAGGGTTTCCGCCGAGGGGGCCGCGAGACCTGGGGATCCGATGACACCGGCGTCGAGCACTCTGAACAGCTCCGCAAGCTCGGTCAACGCATGCTCGCCCGCGGACTCCACATTCGCCAGGGCGTTCCTCGCACCCTGCGGATCCCTTCCATGGAGGGTCTGGGCGGCCGACGCCTGCAGGACCATCACACCCACCGCATTGCTGGTGACGTCGTGTAGCTCCCGCGCTATGCGCAGCCGCTCCGAATGGACGCCCCGGTCGATATGGTCGTACAGATCAGCGGCCAGGGCACTCTCCTGAGCCTCGGCAGTGCGGCGATCCCGGTCCCGGGTACGCCATTCCTGTCCTGCCAGGGCGGGCATGACGAACATGGCAATGACCAAGGGGACGGCGCCCGGCTGGATGAGGTAGAACCGCCAGACGACGACGGCACAGAGGAGCGCCAAGCCCGTCCAGCCTGCCCACTGACGGGTGGCCGCCACGGACCACGCCAGCACGGTAAAGGTGATCATCGGACCCAACGTAAGACCGTAGAGGAAGGGCAGGCCGAGCACGGGACCCGTGGCGACGAGCGCTGCCACGGCGAGGCAGGCTGCCAGGGGGTTGTGCCTTCGAAAGGTCAGCGGCAAGGGAAGTAGCACCGGAAGGATCCACGCCGGCAGGCTGCCCGGCGGTGCTCCTGCGAGGACGGCTTCCAGGAAGGACAGAAGACCGGCGCCGGCTGCTGTCGCGGCATCCAGCTGCCAGGCCTCGTGCCGCTGGTCGTGTTGCCGGTCGTGTTGCCGGTCGTAGTGCCGGGTCGGCAGCTCATCCGGGCTTGTCCTCAGCAGCCCAAGAAGCGACCTCAGCTCCGTAACGGCGGCACGGCCCCGGTCCGAGATCCGTCCGATCAGGACAGGATCCAGGTTCTGGGCCGCGGCGGCAGCATCCTCGTTCATCTGCTCCACCGAGGACCGGATAACGGACAACGCCTGCCCTCCCAGACGTCCGCGTTCGTCCGCAATGGCCTGTTCGGCCGCAGCAGCAGCATCCACTCCCGCCAATGAGGCGGCTGCCATCTGGGCACGTTCGGCTGATAGCGCGCGGAGGCGAACCACACGCCCGAAGGCGAACGAACCGCCGAACAGGATGGACCCGTACAGTGCCGTCTCAAGGTCCTGAACCGAACCAGCCATGGAGCAGTAGAGAAAGACGGCGCCCACCAGCAGGCCGCGCGGCATCTGCACCACGTAACGCGCCAGGAAATAGGACGCAGCGAGGAGCGGGGCCAGCACGGCAGGATTTTCCGCCGAGGAATACACCACACCGCCCCCCAACTGCAGGGCCGCGATCAGAAGCACCGCCAGCACGGTGAAGCGCCGAACGAACAGCATCGCCGCGGCGGTCGCGGCAGCGAGCACCCACCCCCAGGGAGCAACATGAAGTAGCCAGACCGCCATCCAGGCTCCGCACGTCACGGCAGCGGTCCATTCGCTTGCCCAGGGCCGAACGAGCCTCATCGTCAGAGCGTAGCCCCTGGAAGCATCGGTTGCGTCCCCCGGAATGGGGGCCGGGCTCCACCCCAGGTAGGAGGAAAAACAGACCCAAGGTGGACACTGCAGGCGCGCCGCGGATGATGTTCCGTGCAGGTTCACCGGAGCAGGCTGGAAGACAGCTGGCGGACCCACCGCCATGCAATGAGGAGTCGACCATGAAACTGCTTCCAGTCGCTGCGGTATCCGCAACAGTGGCGTTGTCCGTCGTCGCATTGTCGGACGCGACGCTGAATGCACTCGCACCATCCGGGACCGCTCCGTGGGATCCTCAAGGTGCAGCTGAACCGATTCTCCGGGCCGTCAACCTGCTTCACGGAGTCACGTACGTGCTGCTTGCCGCAGTGCTGACGACGTACCGGCGCCAGATCGGCCTGGGCAGCAGGGCGCTACCGTGGCTGCGCAGGATCCTGACGGCCTGTTATGGAATTCTCGGACTCTTCTTCTGCTGGGCCGCACTGTTTGCGCCCCACCTCGATACGGACGCTCCGGCATGGGTTCTGGGGCCGGTATTCGTGGCTTTCCTGGGCTCGTTCATCGTCTCCATCCCACTGGGGCTGCTGTTGCTGAAGCATCACCGGCTGCAACTCCCAGGATGGCTGTTGGCTTCTCCCATTCTCGTTCTCCCGCTGACCATCGTGCTCGACTCGACGTCGACCTGGGGACACCCGGCCTACCTGGAAACCGTGGTCAACCTCGGGACCGCGCTGATCGGTGTTGCTGCGGCCGCGGAGCGCAGCACCGGGTCCGATACGCCAGCCCCCGCTGATGCAGATCCCGCGCAGCGCACGGCATCCTCCCCACGGGCGCGGTTTCTTCGCTCCAGCCACTCGTAGAGGCATCCTCTACTACTCCGCCCGCCGGCGCGCCACGGAGTAGTAGAGCGTTCTGGTGAGGCGGCTACTGGTAGGTGACCAGCCAGGGCTTCGGGTCGACGAGCGTGTAGGTCTGCTCCGGCGTCAGCATCGGCTGGTCCTCGTCGTAGAAGTTTTTCCAGGAGGGCCAGGTCCCCTCGGGAGGTACAGACTGGAGTGCGAACCAGGTATCGAGTTTCTGGGCCGGAGTCCCGTGGCCGTCAGCATGCAGTGTTACCGCCAGCTCGGTCCTCGACACGTCGAGGCCCTCGCGCTCGCTGATCATGTCGATGCGGAACTGGTGGATCATCAGGAGTTTTTGCGGCAAGGCGCGGTCTCGTGTCAGATCGGCGAGCCAGGTGGTGGCCGCGTTGAGCTCGGCGGTGCCGACGGTGCCGATCTGCTGAAGCGGCTGTTGGTTGGGGAGGAGCCTCCATTCCGGGTCCAGGGCGAGGCCGACGGACGGCCGGGCAAGAAGCTCTTCGTAGAGCTTGGCCTGGGACAGGAAATCGGAGCGCCCGGACTGCAGGTCCAGCACCACGTACACGCCCTGCGCCTCGGCGGCATCGATCCAGGGTTCGAGCTCGTCGATGGAGGTTTCGCTGGAGTAGTCACCGTCGGTACCGGGGTCGGCGCTGGCGACGGTGGCGATCAGGTCGAGGGCAGGAATGACGGGTTCATCGCTGTACGGCTGGTACTGGGCGGCGAGATCCTTCACCCGTGCGAGTGTCGCCTCGATGCCCTGTTCGCCCAGCGCGCCGAGGTAGGGGCCGCTGGGGTGCCCGTAGAGGGCGACCATACGGCGGCCGGGAAAAACGGTCTGACCACCGCCGGGTAACTGTGCGGCCGTCGCCGCCACTCGAACCCGTTGAGTGAAGATCTCCTGGGACCCGAACGCATCACCCACGGCGAGGATCGCCTGATCGGCGTGGGACCGTACGGCATCCACTATCCGGCTGGTGGAGCGAGGGTCCGCATCCGTCACCAGTTCGACGTCGGCTCCGGCGGCTCTTGCTGTCGCCAGAGGTGCCAGTGCGGAGGAGGGCATGGCGAGCACCATCGCCCGGGCGGGCTGGGCTGCGGGCGCGAAGTCCGGGACCTTCCCCGCAGTGGCGAGTTCCGCGAGTCCCTCACCCGTGGACTCGGCACTGGTCGCCGCGGCTGATGCGCCAGGCGCGGGGTCAGCTGCCGGCGGTGAAGTGGCCGGCTCCAGCGTGAGCAGGCGCGGGTCACGTCCGCCCAATTCGCCGATCGAGGCGACGACCCCGGCTTCGGCAACGGGGAGTGGAGTGACAGACAAGCCCAGGACGGATTCGAACAGATCGGCCGACATAGGACCGGATACCAGCTCGCGCGGCCCGGCGAAAGCTTTCCAGTCGGCCGCCGGGTCACCGTACCCGATGACCGTCTCGGCCTCCAGCCGGTCGAGCTCAGCCATGACCTCCGGGCCACCGGAACCACCTGGCCCCACCACCAGAAGGGGAACGTGGAGACCGGCCGCCGCGCTCGAGGCTGTCGTGAGCTCGCCGTCGGTGAGGTCAGGGCCCTCCTCGCCCCGACGGGCGAGCACGACGGCAGCGGGACTCCGGTCGAACAGCAGGCTGCTCATGCGCACCGACGCCTGCGTCGCAGGCCCAGCCACGACATCGCGAGTCCCGGTACCGGGACTCGCGAGAACAACCGACGCGACGGGGGACGCTGTCGAGTCAGCTTGCCCCGGTGCCGGCGGCTCGTTCGCGACGCAACCGGTCGCTACGAGCAGTGCGGCGAGGGCGAGGACGGTTCTGGCGCGGGGAACACGGCGGGAAGCGATGGGGGACCTACTTTCTCGAAGGGGATCACACGACTCTATGCCCGCCCCCGCTCGGGACCTGACGCGCAGCCGCCCGGGACCGATCGGTTGCATGGGATTCGGCGCAGAACGGCACCTCGAACGCGGTCTTGCCTGAAGGGGAGCGGAGTAGAATTATGCCCCCACCATGAAACAGGTGTCTGATGAGAATTCATCGAAACCACGAACAGCAGCATCAGCACGTCGCCGGCAGTCCAGCCTCCGAACCGATGGCCAGTGGCGCCGGGGATGCAGATTCCGCCGGGCGCTCTGCGCAGGAACCACCGATGCCGCGGACGAAGAGAAGGCATCCATCGTTCTTCGGCGGGCTCGATGCTGCCGCCCGGACGTTCCTGGGTCCGCCGGATCGATCGGATGGAGACACCCCCGTGGTCCACGCCCATGACGCGGCGGAGGACACCTCGGATGCGACCCTTCGCTCCGTGGATATCTACACGGACTCCTTCGGGCATCACTACGGCCAACGCAAGCCGCCACAGGACCGACATACGCCGTAAGAGGCGCCACGGCCCTGAACGCTGCGGGCCGGCGCCGGCCGCGTCGACGTCCTCCCCGGCGGGTTCCTCCCGCTGCTAGCGGATGCCCTGCGCGTCGAGGATGGCGTCCTCCTCCTCCTCGGAGGAAGGGCGACGCCGACGTGTTGGGCGCTCCGGAGCCGTGCCGTCCTGCTCCTCGTCGCTGCGGCGCTGCTGGCGCGCGGCGTAGCCGAGGCCCACGAAGGCCAGTACTCCGAAGGCGAACCACTGCATGGAGTACGACAGGTGCGGGCCCTCGTCGATGGAGGGCTTCGGTGCGGCAACCGGTGTCTGAGCCGCCGCCGGCCGTTCGAGGGCCAGGAGACCGTAGGCCTCCTCCTGCAGGGGATAGTCGAGCCTGTCCGCGAGCGCGGGAAGATCGATCGACGCGACCTGGCCTTCCGGGGCCCCGCGGTTGACCGCCGGCTCTCCGGGTTTCGTCCGAGCCGTGACCTCGACCTCGCCGGCAGGCGGAGCGGGGATCTCGTCGGGGCGCCCCGCCTCGGCATTGCCGATGGGCAGCCAGCCGCGATCGATGATGACGGCCGTGCCGTCGTCGAGCTTCAGGGGCGTGAGCACCTCATAGCCCGGTTGTCCGTTCAGCGGCCGGTTGCGGACGACGACCTGGTTCGCGACGTCGTAGGTCCCGGTGAAGGTGACCGGAGCCCACTCGCGGTCGGGGTCGTAGCTATCGAAGCCGTTCTCGCCCGGTACGTAGCGCTCAGGGGCCGCGTCGTAGTTCGCCTCGATGCGCTGGATGTTCTCCACGACCGCTTCGCGACGGTCCAGTTGCCAGCGTCCGAGGCCCACGCAGCCCGCGGCCAGAACGATGACCATGGCGAGCCAGCCGAGCCAGCGGGCGGAGAAGAGGAAGCGGTACACCTAGCGGGTCTCCATCGGTTGGTCGGCGGTCAGGGGGAGCGTCTCCTTCCAGAGTCCGCGGTCCCGGAGGTATTCCTCGAACCACTCGACGTGGTCCGGGCAGGACGCCCACGCCTTGCGGCGCTCGGGCGTATGGATGCGCGGGTTGTTCCAGAGCAGCTGCCATGCGGCTGTGTTCCTGCAGCCCTTGCGCGAACAGACGGGCCCGCCGCTGTCCGCGGCCCGCGGTGCCCCGAACAGGCCGAGGCCCGCGCTCGAGGCGACCGCGGGTCGACCCGCTGGAATCTCAGGCATCTGCACCCGTCGTGCCGTTGCCGGCGGCAGAGGAGCCGTGCTGGGCGCGCTGTGCGGTGTCATCGATGATCTCGCCGCTGAGGACCTCGTCATCGTCCGCCGGACCCGCGTCGACCACGCGCGCCTCGATCTCACGGACCGGGGCGCGATCGATCAGCGCATCGCTGTGCCGGATGTTGCTGGTATCGCTTCCGCCGTTCGCGATGATCACCGCGAAATACGGCAGGAACACGGCACCGGCGATCATCACCCACTGCAGCCACACATAGGGGACGACGAAGACCAGGACGAAGCAGACGAGGCGGAGCCCCATCGACACCGAGTACCTGATCATTCGTGACCGCATCTCATCGCTGTGTGATTCACGAGCGTCGGAGATGGTGTGGACGTCTGGGTTGTGCTTGGTTGATTTACTCATCACACTCCAAGGAGAATCCCTCAATTATCTCACTCCGGGCCCCGTTCCCGAAGTCGAGGGATGCCCCGCTAGGATCGTCGGGATAGTTTGACGGACTGTCGCACGACAGGCCTGAAAGGGTCGGAACGCTCCGGCGGACCCTTGGCAGGCCCGTCGACGGCGAACAACACGGCGAACAACACAGCGAACAACGTGGACCCCTTCCGGCCCGCAGATAGAGGAGTTTCCCCTTGGCATCTGGTGCAGACAGCAAGACGACGGCCTCCGGACGCAGCGTCCTCATCACCGGAGGCAACCGGGGGATCGGCCTTGCCATCGCCAAGGTATTCGTAGCCAACGGCGACAAGGTTGCCATCACCTACCGAAGTGGCGAGGTTCCCGAGGGAATGCTCGGCGTCAAGGCCGACGTCACGAGCGAGGAGCAGATCGACGCAGCCTTCACGCAGGTGGAAGCCGAGCACGGTCCGGTCGAGGTGCTCGTCGCGAATGCGGGCATCACCCGGGACACGCTGCTCCTGCGCATGACCGAGAGCGACTTCACGGACGTCATCGACACGAACCTCACGGGAGCGTTCCGCGTCGTCAAGCGTGCGTCGCGCGGCATGATCCGGCTGCGGCGCGGACGCGTCATCCTGATCTCAAGCGTCACGGGCCTCTACGGGGCGCCCGGCCAGATCAACTACTCGGCGTCGAAGGCGGGACTCATCGGCATCGCGCGCTCGCTGACGCGGGAGCTGGGATCCCGCGGGATCACGGCCAACGTCGTCGCACCCGGATTCATCGACACCGACATGACGGCGGAACTCCCCGAAGACACCCGCAAGAGCTACCTGGCCACCATCCCGGCCGGGCGCTTCGCATCCCCCGACGAGGTGGCCGGCGTCGTATCCTGGCTCGCCGGTGACGCGGCCGGTTACATCTCCGGAGCCGTCATCCCCGTCGACGGCGGCCTCGGCATGGGTCACTGACCCGCCCCCCACCGATTCCCGCGGAGCCTCTGCTCCGTCCCCAGCACCATCCCCGGATTCCAGCAGAAGGAGCACCATGGCCACCCTCGAGGGCACCACAGCAATCGTCACCGGATCGTCCCGCGGCATCGGAGCCGACGTCGCGCAGCAGCTCGCCGCGCAGGGCGCGGCCGTCGTCGTGAACTACCGCCAGAAAGCGCCGCGCGCCAACAAGGTCGTCGCGGGGATCGAGGCGGCGGGCGGCAAGGCCGTCGCCGTGGGCGCGGACCTGACGACGCCGGAGGGACCGGCCGCGCTGGTCGATGCCGCCGTGTCGAACTTCGGCGGGCTCAACCTGCTCGTGCTCAACGCCTCCGGCGGCATGGAGACCGGCATGGGGGAGGACTACGCGCTCAAGCTCAACCGCGATGCGCAGGTCAACATGCTCACGGCGGCCGTCGAGGTGATGCCCGCGGGCTCGCGCGTGGTCTTCATCACGAGCCACCAGGCGCACTTCATCGAGAAGGTGGAGACGATGGACGCGTACGAGCCCGTCGCGCGCAGCAAGCGGGCCGGCGAGGACGCACTGCGCGCCCTCATCCCGCAGCTCGACGAGAAGGGCATCTCCCTCGTCGTCGTGTCCGGCGACATGATCGAGGGCACGGTCACCGCGACCCTGCTCGACCGGGCGACGCCGGGCGCCATCGAGGCACGGCGCCAGGAGGCAGGACGCCTGTATTCGGTGGCGGAATTCGCCACCGAGATCGTCCGGATGGTCACGGCCGACGTGCCCACCGGCCACACCGAATACGTCGGCGGCGCCGAGGACTTCCTCGCCAAGAGCTGACGACGGCGGGCCGGCCGGGGCGCCGCGCTCCGGCCGAAGGGATGCCCTTCCCATGAGGAGGGCATCCCTTCGCACGGGAAGACCCGAAGGCCGGACCCTAGAGACCGGCCAGGTGGCGGACGACGTCGAGGTCGGGCAGGTCCAGGGCCGCGTCGGCTGCCGCGCGGACCGCGGGTTTGGCATTGAACGCGACGCCGAGGCCCGCGGCCGCGAGCATGTCGAGGTCGTTCGCGCCGTCGCCCACGGCCACGGTCGCGGCCAGGGGCACACCGGCGCGGCCGGCCTCGGTGCGCAGCATGCGCGCCTTCTCCCGGCGGTCCACGACGGCGCCGCGAACGCGCCCGGTCAGGACGCCATTGACGATGTCGAGGTCGTTCGCCTTGGCGAAGGAGAGGCCGAGGCGGTCGGCGAGGGGTGCCAGGACCTGTGAGAAGCCTCCCGAGACGACGCCGACGCGGTGGCCGGCCCCGAGATATGCAGCCACGAGCTCCTCGGCGCCGTCGCTCAGTTCGATCCTGCCGACCACCTCGTCGATCACGGACGCGGGCAGGCCTTCCAGTGCGCGCACCCGGTGGTGCAGGGACTGCGCGAAATCGAGCTCTCCGCGCATCGCCGCCTCGGTCACGGCGGCCACCTCCGCCTCACGTCCGGCATGCGCGGCGAGCAGTTCGATGACCTCCTGCTTGATCAGCGTCGAGTCCACGTCCATGATCAGCAGCTTCGGGCCGGGCGCGTAGACCGGCGCCGGGACGAGGGCCGCTCCGATGCCGGTCCTACCGGTCCACTCCGACACTCCGGTGCGGAGCGAGGAGAGCCGCGCGGACCGGTCCGCAGGCAGGACGACGTCGACCGTCAGGACGGCGTACGTCGCCGTCCCGGCGGCGGACCCTCCCGTGACCTCGGTGCCGAGCCCCTGCAGGACCGACACCAGGTCCTCGTGCTGCCCGTCCTCGAGCCGGCGGGCATAGGCGACCACCCGCGCGCTGTCCGCCATGTTCTCCGCCGTACTGTCCGGCATGCTGTCTGCTCCTGTCCGTGCCGCTGGCGGCGTCGTCGTGTACGTCCCGTCCTGCCCCGGGGAGGCCGGCGCGCGGATTGCCTTCGCCGGCGCTGCAGGTGCGACTCCGACGGCGCCTGCCGGGACGGTACAACCCTCGGGAGGCTCCCGGTTTCGCCACGGAGCCGCTCCTTAGCCTAGTGTCTAGGATCATGTGGAACGTTCTGGAACTGGCGGGAGTGAGCCTCGTCAGGGGCGGCAAGACCCTTCTCGATGACATCGACTGGCGGGTCAGCGAGGGTGAGCGCTGGGTGGTCATGGGCCCCAACGGAGCGGGTAAGACCACGCTGCTGCAGCTCGCGGGTGCGCGCCTGCATCCGACGCGCGGCGTGGTGGGGATCCTCGACGAGGTGATGGGCGCGGTCGACGTCTTCGAGCTCCGCCCGCGCATCGGACTGGCGTCCGCGGCCCTCGCCTCACAGGTCCCGGACGACGAGACGGTCCTGAACGTCGTCGTGACGGCCTCCTACGGTGTCACCGGCCGGTGGCGCGAGCAGTACGAGCGCCTCGATGAACGACGCGCCTTCCGCCTCCTCGACACGTGGGGCATGTCCCGCTTCATGAACCGTCGCTTCGGCTCCCTGAGTGAGGGCGAGCGGAAGCGCGTGCAGATCGCCCGGGCCCTCATGGCCGATCCGGAACTGCTCCTCCTCGACGAACCCGCGGCGGGTCTCGACCTCGCCGGCCGCGAGGACCTCGTGAAGCGCCTGACGGAGCTCGCGCGGGACGAGGAAGCGCCGGCCATGGTGCTGGTGACGCACCACCTCGAGGAAGTGCCGCCGGGCTTCACGCACGCGTTGCTGCTCCGCGACGGCAGGGTCGTCGCCGCCGGCCCGCTCGCCGGCGTCCTCACCGAGGAGAACCTGAGCGAAGCGTTCGACGTCGCCCTCAAGGTCACCGAGGAGAACGGCCGCTACAGCGCGGTCGCCCGGGCGTGACAGCGCCGGAAGCCGGTCCGGTGGCCGGGACGGCAGCCTGATGGCGCTCGTCGAGCTCGATGGTGTCGACGATCCGCGCCTGTCGGACTACCGGAACCTCACCGACGTCCAGCTCCGCCTTGTGAAGGAACCGGCGGAGGGCCTCTACATCGCCGAAAGCTCCAAGGTGCTGCGGCGCGCGATCGACGCCGGCCATGCTCCCCGGTCCTTCCTGCTGGCACCCAAGTGGCTTCCCGAGCTGGCGGACGTCCTCTCGCGGTTCCCGTCCGTCCCCGCCTTCGTGGCACCGGAAGCCACCCTCGAGGCGATCACGGGCTTCCACCTCCACCGCGGTGCCCTGGCCGCCATGCACCGCCCCGAACCCCTCTCGCTCGCCGATGTCCTCGCGTCCGCGCACCGCGTGGCCATCATCGAGGACATGGTGGACCACACGAACCTGGGCGCGGTGTTCCGCTCCGCGGCGGCCCTCGGCATCGACGCCGTCCTCATGAGCCCCCGCAGCGCCGATCCGCTCTACCGGCGGGCCGTCCGGGTGAGCATGGGCAGCGTCTTCCAGGTGCCCTGGGTCCGGCTCGGGGCATGGCCGGATGCCCTCGCCGCCGTCCGGCATGCGGGCTTCACGCTCGCGGCCCTCGCCCTGGTGCGCGGGGCCGTGCCGCTGGGGGAGTTCGCCGCCGGGAAGCACGAGCGCCTCGCCCTTTTGCTCGGCACGGAGGGCGACGGACTGAGCGACGGCGCACTCGCCCAGGCCGACGTCGCACTGACCATTCCGATGCACGGGGGAGTGGACTCGCTCAACGTGGCCGCGGCGGCCGCCGTCGCCTTCTGGGAGTGCCGGTACGACGCCGGCCGAGCGCACGTGCTTTAGCGTCGGAGCGCCTCCTGCGCTAGTATGGGTAGCTGGCCCTGTCGCCAACCTTTACATCCCCCGTGCCTGGCAAAATCCAGGCAACCAGAGAAGGTAGTCCCGTGAAGTCTGAAATCCACCCCCAGTACCAGTCGGTCGTGTTCCGCGACCTGGCCTCCGACAAGGCGTTCCTGACCAAGTCCACGGTCGGCTCGTCCAAGACCATCGAGTGGGAAGACGGCAACACGTACCCCCTCATCGAGGTCGAAATCTCCTCGGAGTCGCACCCGTTCTACACGGGCAAGCAGCGCATCATGGACTCCGCCGGTCGCGTCGAGCGCTTCAACGCCCGCTTCAAGGGCTTCGGCGGCAAGAAGTAGTCTTCTGCAGTACAACGGACCGAGGCCGCGCGCCCGCGTCCACGAGGAAAAGCCATGCCGCTACGGCGTGGCTTTTCCCGCTTAACGCAGCATTCACATACCGCAGCACCAGCACCGCGCCCGCAGGGCCGGCACCCAGGAGGTCCACCCATGGCATCAGCATCGGACAACGGCCGCCTGCACGGCGAGTTCAAGACGCCGGGCGGCAAGCTCACCGCCGTGGACCTCTCGGTCCGGGACGGGCGCCTCACCGGGGTCTCGGTCAACGGCGACTTCTTCCTCGAGCCGGACGAGGCCCTCCTCGACATCAACGCCGCGCTCGAGGGTCTTCCCGCGGACACGGCGCCCGGGGAACTCGCGAGCGCCATCACGGCACGCCTCGATCCTTCCGCCGTCCTGTTCGGGTTCTCGCCCTCCGCCATCGCCACGGCCGTCCGCCGTGCCCTGGGCCGGGCCACAGGATTCGCCGACCACCAGTGGGAGATCATCCCACCGACCCCGCTGTCCACGGCGATGCACGTCGCCATGGACGAGGTCCTGACGCACGACGTCGGCTCCGGGGCCCGCAACCCGACCCTGCGGTTCTGGGAGTGGCAGTCCCCGTCAGTGGTGATCGGTAGTTTCCAGTCCATGCGCAACGAGGTGGACCCCGAAGGCGCCGCCCGGCACGGCGTGAGCGTCGTGCGGAGGATCAGCGGCGGCGGCGCCATGTTCATGGAGCACGGCAATGCGATCACCTACTCCCTCTACGTGCCACAGTCGCTCGTGGACGGCATGAGCTTCGCGGACTCGTACCCCTTCCTCGATGCCTGGGTGATGGAGGCGCTCGAGAAGCTCGGCATCCGGGCCTGGTACCAGCCCCTGAACGACATCGCCACGGAGATCGGCAAGATCGGCGGGGCGGCGCAGAAGCGGCTCGCCAACGGCGGCATGCTGCACCACGTGACCATGAGCTACGACATCGACGCCGACAAGATGCTCGAGGTGCTCCGCATCGGCAAGGAGAAGATGTCCGACAAGGGCACGAGGAGTGCCAAGAAGCGGGTGGATCCGCTGCGCCGCCAGACCGGGGTGACGCGCGAGGAGATCATCGACGTGATGATGTCCACCTTCCGGCAGCGCTACGGCGCCGTGGACGCGACGCTGTCCGAGGACGAACTGCAGCGCGCCGGGGAGCTCGTGGAGCGCAAGTTCGGCACCGAGGAGTGGCTCTACCGCGTGCCCTGAGCCTGCGCCCTGAGGGAGCGCAGCAGGTGGTCCCGCTCCTCGATGATGATGCGGCGCAGTGCCGCCGGAGCGTCCGCATTCCGGTCCAGCCAGGCATCCGTCCGCACGACCACGGGATGTTCCTCCGGCGCCCCGTCCAGGTCCTGGCGGCCCGGATACAGACCACGCACGATCCTGCTCGCCATCTCGATGCCACGCGTGGCCCAGACCCCGCGGAGCGCCTCGAAGTAGGGTTCCTCGTAGCGGCCGAGCAGTTCGCGCGGGCCCAGCACGAATCCCTCGATCGCAGCGCTGAGCAGTTCGTTGGACAAGCGGTCGCCGTGCACCGCTTCCTCCCAGGTCGCCTTCTTAATGCCTGCGTCCGGGATCGCGGCGGACGCCAGCGTGAACCCGACCCTTCCCGACGCCGTCGCATCCGCGGCCCGCTCGGCCTCCAGCTCGCCGGGGAGCACGCGTTGCTGTGCCGCCAGTCCCTGCAGGAAGAGCCAGCGCAGCTCGGGGTCGAGGGGCAGCCCTGCGATCCTCTCGTCGCCGTCGAGCACGGCGCGGACGACGTCGGCCGCCCGGGCGGTGGTCCTGGCGGCCGCGGCCAGTGCCCGCGCCCACGCGAGCTGCAGGTCGGATCCCGGGGCCGCGGTCCGCAGCCCCTCCTCGACGAAGGCACTCACCCGGTCGCGCAGGTCGGCACGCCGGCCTGCCGGAGCGAAGCGCTCGACCGCGGCGCCGGTATTGGCGAGCAGGACTTGCAGCACGCCCACGCCGGTCTCGGCCGGCGCGGCGAGCACGACGGCGTCGAGGTAGGAGTCCACCGGCAGGCGGGCGTCCCTGGTGCTGGACCAGAGGGCCGTCAGGCACGTCGCCCGGGCCAGCGGGTCGCGCAGGCGGTGGATCGAGGACAGCAGGGTCGAGAGCGAACGCTCGTCGAAGGAGAGCTTGGCGTAGGTCAGGTCGTCGTCATTGACCAGCAGGAGGTCGGGCTGCGCGGTCCCGGCGAGCGCGGGGACCGGTGTCCGCCCGCCCTCGACGGTCACCGCCTCGGCACCCGTCCGCACGAGCCAGCCCTCGGCGTCGAAGGAGTACAGGCCCACCCTGATGCGGTGGGGACGGGGCTCGTCCGCGCCCGTGACCGGGTCCACCGCGTCCTGCACGATCGTGACCTGTCGGAGCACGCCGCCGTCGGCGGCGACCTCCGCGCCGAGGGACGGCACCCCGGACGTCTGCAGCCAGGACCGCGACCAGGTGCCGAGGTCCCGGCCCGTGGCGGTGGCGAGCACGTCGAGGAGATCGGCGAGCGTCGTGTTCCCGTACTCGTGTTTCCGGAAGTACTGGCGCGCGGCGTCGGTGAAGGCCTCCCGCCCGACGAAGGCCACGAGCTGCTTGAGCACCGAGGCGCCCTTGGCGTACGTGATGCCGTCGAAGTTCTGCTTCGCGGCCTCGAGGTCCGGGATGTCGGCGACGATCGGGTGCGTCGTCGGGAGCTGGTCCTGCACGTACGCCCACGACTTCCGGCGGTTCGCGAAACTCACCCAGGACGTGCTCCACCGCGTGGCCTCCGCCACCGCCAGCGCGCCCATGTAGTCCGCGAAGGACTCCTTGAGCCACAGGTCGTCCCACCAGGACATGGTCACCAGGTCGCCGAACCACATGTGCGCCATCTCGTGCAGAATTGTGTTGGCCCGCGCCTCGCGCTGCGCCTCGGTGGCCGCCGACTGGAACACGTAGTTCTCCGTGAAGGTCACCAGCCCGGGGTTCTCCATGGCGCCGAGGTTGTACTCGGGCACGAACGCCTGGTCGTACTTCCCGAAAGGGTACGGGTAGTCGAACAGGTCGTGGAAGAAGTCGAGGCCGCGCCGGGTGGTATCGAAGATCTCCGGTGCGTCGAAGGAGGGCGCGAGGGAGCGGCGGCAGAACAGTGCCAGCGGCACCTCGAGGCCTTCCCCGGCCGTCCCGGGCGCACCCGTCCACGAGTCGGTCTCGCAGTGGTACGGGCCGGCGAGGATGGTGGTGATGTAGGTCGAGATCCGCCGGGTCGGCTCGAAGCTCCACCGCACGGCCGAACCGGGCGCGTCGTCGAGCGGCGCGACCGTCGCCTCCGCGCCGTTCGAGGCCACGGTCCAGCCGGCGGGTGCGATCACGCGGAAGGAGAAGGACGCCTTGAGGTCCGGCTGCTCGAAGTTCGCGAACACGCGGCGCGCATCGGCCGGCTCGTACTGGGTGTAGAGGTAGGTCTCCCCGTCGGCGGGATCCACGAACCGGTGGAGTCCCTCACCGCTCGTGCTGTAGGCCGCGCGGCCCTCCACCGTCACCGTGTTCGAGGCGGCGAGACCGTCGAGGAGGACTCTCGCGCCGTCGCTCACGGCGGTCGCATCCAGCGCCCGTCCGTTCAGCTCCACGGTGGTGACCTCGCCGATGAAGTCGAGGAACGTGGAGCTGCCGGGTTCGCGGCACGAGAAGACCGCGGTGGTGGTGCTCCGGTACGTCCCCTCTGTGGCATCCCGGGCATCCGAGAGGTCGAGCTCGACGGTGTAGCTCCCGGTTTCCAGCAGGGCCGACCGCGCGGCCGCCTCGTCGCGGCGCAGGTTCTCGTTCTCCATCCGGCCATTCAATCACGCGGCCTCTCCGCTTCGTTTCGGGCATGTTAACGGCGCGTGTGGTGGTGCGTATCGGCGGTTCATCCATGGCACTGTTGGGTTATGTCCGAGCTCTTTGCTGACTATCCAGCCGCCGCCCGCAAGACGACCGCCTTCGATGAGATGTTCGACGCCGGGTACCTTCCGCGCACCGAATACGGCCAGGTCGCGGCCGCCCTGGACGCACTCAACCTCGCCGATGTCACCGCCCGCGCCGACTCGATGGCGCGCACCTTCCTCGACCGTGGCGTCACCTTCGACTTCGCCGGTGAGGAGCGTCCCTTCCCGCTCGATATCGTGCCGCGCGTGATCGCGGGCAGCGACTGGGAGGTCCTGGAGCGCGGCGTCGCGCAGCGCGTGAAGGCGCTCGAGGCGTTCCTCAGTGACGTCTATGACAAGATGACCGTGGTGTCCGACGGCGTGATACCGCGGCGCCTGATCACCTCCAGCGCCCATTTCCACCGGGAGGTCGCCGGGTTCGCCCCGGCGGGCGGCGTGCGCGTCCACATCTCGGGGATCGACGTCGTGCGGGACCAGCAGGGCACCTTCCGTGTCCTCGAGGACAACGTCCGCGTCCCCAGCGGTGTCAGCTACGTGCTGGAGAACCGGCGGGCCATGGCCAAGGGACTACCGGAGGCCTTCGGGCAGCAGCACATCCGGCCGGTCGAAGAATACCCGCGCCGCCTCCTCGCGGCCCTGCGCAAGACAGCGCCTCCCGGCGTGGAGGAGCCCACCGTCGTGGTGCTGACGCCCGGTGTCTTCAACTCCGCCTATTTCGAGCACACCCTGCTCGCCGGCCTCATGGGCGTCGAACTCGTGGAGGGACGCGACCTGATCTGCCGTGGCAACCGCGTGTACATGCGGACGACGGCGGGGGAGCAGCGCGTGGACGTCATCTACAAGCGCATCGACGACGAGTTCCTCGACCCCCTGCAGTTCCGCGCGGACTCGGTGCTCGGGTGTCCCGGCATCGTCAACGCCGCCCGCGCCGGCATGGTGACCATTGCCAACGCCGTCGGCAACGGCGTCGCCGACGACAAGCTCGTCTACACCTACGTCCCCGACCTCATCCGGTACTACCTGGGCGAGGAGCCCATCATCGCCAACGTGGACACGTACCGGCTTGAGGATGCCCCGGCACGTGAGGAAGTGCTCGACCGGCTCGATGAACTCGTCGTGAAGCCCGTGGACGGTTCCGGCGGCAAGGGACTCGTCATCGGCCCGGACGCCACGAAGGCCGAACTCGACACCCTCCGCGCCAAGGTCCTCGAGGACCCGCGCGGCTGGATCGCCCAGCCGGTCCTCCAGCTCTCCACCGTGCCGACCATGTCGGGGGGCCAGTTCAGCCCCCGGCACGTGGACCTGCGGCCCTTCGCCATCAACGACGGCGAGGAGGTCTGGGTGCTTCCCGGGGGACTGACGCGCGTGGCCATGAAAGAGGGCTCACTGATCGTGAACTCGAGCCAGGGCGGAGGCTCCAAGGACACCTGGGTGGTGGACGGCGAGGTGCGCGGTCCGGCGGGCGTGCCTGTGGAACGCCCGGTGGTGACCGTCCGCGAGCGCACGAGCGTCTGGCCGATCGAAACCAACTGGCAGGACAAGCAGTCGGAGCAGCAGCAGCAATGACCGTCGCCGCACCCGCCCCCACTTCCCCGACTTCCCCGACTTCCCCGACTTCCCCGACTTCCCCGACTTTCATGGAAGGCAGGCTCCATGCTCAGCCGCATCGCTGAATCCCTCTTCTGGATCGGCCGCTACGTCGAACGCGCCGACGGGACGGCGCGCATCCTCGACGTCCACCTCGAACGGCTCAACCAGATGCCGCTCCCTCAGCAGCGGGAGACCTCCCGGCAGCTGCTCGGCGTGATGGGCAGCCACCCCGAGAAGAACGACATCGACCTCTCGGACCTGCTCCAGGCCCTCGCCTACAACCGGACGAGCGCCACCTCCATCGCCGGTGCCCTGGGGGCCGCGCGGGAAAACGCCCGGCGTGCCCGCGAGACCGTCTCGAGCAGCGTCTGGGAGAGCCTGAACACCACGTGGTACGGCCTGACCCAGCACCGCAAGGACGTCGTCGGGACCTACCGCTTCTGCCACTGGGTGGTGGAGCGGACGGCGATGGTGCGGGGACTGTCGGACACCACGATGAGCCACGACGAATCGTGGCAGTTCCTGGTCCTCGGACGCAGCCTCGAGCGCGCCGACATGACAGCCCGGATGCTCTCCACGCACGACGTCCACGCCGCGGGCCTGTCCTGGGTGAACATGCTGCGGTGCGCGGGCGCGTACGAGTCGTTCCTCCGGACGCGGCGGGCCTCCTTCGGCGACCAGCAGGCCGCGGAGTTCCTGCTCCTGGACCGCCTCTTCCCGCGGTCCATCGTCTACGCCCTGAGCGACGCCGAGAAGTGCCTCACCCAGCTGAATCCCGCGTACCAGCGGGTAGGGTTCATCAATGACGCCACCCGGATCGTCGGGCAGGCGAGGACCTTCCTCGAGTTCCACCAGACGCAGGACCTCATGTCCGAACTGCCCGAGCACATGGACCGCATCCAGAAGGCCTGCGCGCGGGCCTCCGATGCCGTATCCCGCACGTACTTTTCCCAGGCCGACGAGCTGTCCTGGGTTGGAGAGGTCTCATGACACGCCTGCTGATCGAGCACCGCACCGGCTACGACTACCGCGGCCGGGTCTCGCTGTCCTACAACGAGGCCCGCATGACTCCGCTCACCGATCCGCACCAGGTGGTCCTCGAATCCACCCTGAAGGTCAGCCCGTCGGGCGCCGCAGTGTCCACCTACCGGGACTACTGGGGCACCCGGGTGACGTCGTTCGACGTCCACGTGCCGCACGAGCACCTGGAGGTCACAGCCGTCTCCACCGTCGAGGTCAGCCGCGTCGACCGCGTGCCCGGCGAGGCCGAGATCCTGTCGTGGGAGGATCTCGCGTCGCCGTCCCTGACCGACGAGTTCTCCGACTGGCTGAGCCAGACGGCCCTCAGCGAGCCGGGCGAGGACGTGCGAGCCCTCGTCGCCGAGGTCACCGCGGGCCGCAACCCCCACGAGGCGGCCCACGCCGTCTTCGACTGGCTGAGGCAGCAGATGGACTACGTCCAGGGTGCCACCGGCGTGCAGACCAACGCCCGCGACGCCTGGGCGGAGCGCAAGGGCGTCTGCCAGGACCTCGCGCACGTCGCGATCGGAGCCCTGCGCAGCCTGGGCATCCCCGCGCGGTACATCTCCGGCTACCTGCACCCCCGCCGCAGCGCGGACGTCGGCGAGACGGTCGCCGGGCAGTCCCACGCCTGGGTGGAGTGGTACGACGGCGAGTGGCGCGGCTGGGATCCGACCAACAGCGGCCCGGTGAGCGACTTCCACGTCTCCGTGGCCCGCGGCCGCGACTACCGCGACGTCTCCCCGCTCAAGGGGATCCTGTCGGGTGGCGGAGGATCGACGCTCAACGTGACGGTCGCCATCACCAGGGTCGCCTAGCGACCCTCCGTCCGGACCCGTACGCAGAGAGGCCTCCGGCGCGTGCCGGGGGCCTCTGGTGCGTACGGGTCAGACGACGGGGTAGGCCGGCTCGACGACCTGGCCCTTGCTGACGATCGTCAGCCCTGAATCCGTGACCGCGAAGCCGCGGCTCCGGTCCAGTTCGAAATCGACACCGATCTGTGCGCCCGGAGGGATGCGGACGTTCTTGTCGATGATGGCCCGGCGGACCACTGCACCCGCACCGACGGTGACCTTGTCGAGGAGTACGCAGCCCGTCACCTCCGCGGCCTCGTCGATGAACACGTCGGTCGCCAGGATGGAGGTGTTCACGGCACCACCGGAGACGACGACTCCGGCCGAGACGATCGAGTCGTGCGCCTCGCCGGACCGACCCGATGCGCTTCGGACGAACTTCGCCGGCGGCGAGACGCTCTGCCGCGTGTAGATCGGCCACTGGAGGTTGTAAAGGTTGAACAGCGGCAGGGGCGAGATGAGGTCCATGTTGGCCTCGTAGTACGAGTCCATCGTCCCGACGTCGCGCCAGTACTGGCGGTCCCGGTCGGTCGCGCCCGGGATGTCGTTCGTCGTGAAGTCGTACACCGCGGCGTCGTTGCGCTCCACGAAGTAGGGGATGATGTCCCCGCCCATGTCGTGCTTGGTGTCGAGCCGCGCGGCATCGTCCTCGAGGGCCTTGACGAGCGCGTCCGTGGTGAAGACGTAGTTGCCCATCGACGCCAGGAAACTGTTGGGGTCATCGGGAAGGCCCGGCGTGGTCTTCGGCTTCTCGACGAAGGCCGCGATGCGGCTCGGGTCGTTCTGATCGGTCTCGATGACGCCGAACTGGTCCACGAGGTGCATGGGCTGGCGGACCGCCGCGACGCTGACAGACGCACCGCTCTTCACGTGGGCGTCGACCATCTGCTGGAAGTCCATGCGGTACACGTGGTCCGCACCGATCACGACGACGATGTCGGGTTGGGCATCGTGGATGAGGTTCAGGGACTGGTAGATGGCATTGGCACTGCCGAGGAACCAGCTCTTGCCGCGTCGCTGCTGCGCCGGGACGGACGCGATGTAGTTCTGCAGCTGCGTGGACATCCGCCACGTCTCGGAGATGTGCCGGTCGAGGCTGTGGGACTTGTACTGGGTGAGCACCACGATCTGGAGGTATCCCGAGTTGACCAGGTTCGACAGGGCGAAGTCGATGAGCCGGTAGCTGCCCGCGAACGGCACGGCCGGCTTGGCCCTGTCCGCAGTCAGCGGCATCAGCCGTTTTCCTTCTCCGCCTGCCAACACCACGGCAAGTACTTTCTTCGGTGCCACTATCGACCCCCCGCTCTTCCTTGAGTGTTCTGCGTTCTCGACCGGCGGTCGATCAGGCGTAGGTCACACACCCGGAACCCTTCCGGTCACTTCACACTAGAGGACTCCGGCGCACTGCACTACGTTGGGATGGTGCGAGTAGACATTGTGACCAAGGAGTTCCCGCCCGAGATCTATGGTGGCGCGGGGGTGCACGTTGCCGAACTGAGCAGGGTCCTCGCGCCGCAGGTGGACCTCCGGGTCCACGCGTTCGGTGCAGCCCGGCCGGAGGATTACCACGGTGCAGCCGTGCGCTCGTACGGTGTCCCGGAGGGGCTCACCGGAGCCAACGCCGCCGTGCAGACCCTGGGCACCGACCTCCAGATGCTGGACGCCATCGGAGGCGCCGACCTCGTGCACTCGCACACCTGGTACGCCAACATGGCCGGCCACCTCGCGTCCCTGCTGCACGGCATCCCGCACGTCCTGAGCGCGCACAGCCTCGAGCCGCTGCGCCCCTGGAAGGCCGAGCAGCTCGGTGGCGGCTACGCCCTCTCGTCCTGGGTGGAGAAGACCTCCTACGAGGCGGCCGCGGCCGTGATCGCCGTGTCGGCCGGCATGCGGGCCGACATCCTCCGCAGCTACCCCGACGTCGACCCCGGCAAGGTGCACGTGGTCCACAACGGCATCGACGTCGCGCAGTGGTCGCGGGACGAGGACGACGACGCCCTCCGCGCCCACGGCATCGACCCCGACCGCCCGAGCGTGGTCTTCGTGGGCCGCAACACGCGGCAGAAGGGCGTGCCGTACCTCCTCCGAGCCGCCGCCCACCTGCCGGCCGACGTGCAGCTCGTCCTCTGCCTCGGCGCCGCCGACACGCCGGAGCTGGCAGCCGAGACCGAGGTGCTCATCTCGGACCTGCGCGAGCGGCGCGGTTCCGTGGTGCTCATCGAGAAGATGCTGCCGCGGCGCGAGGTCATCCAGATCCTCAGCCACGCCACCGTCTTCGCCTGCCCGTCCATCTACGAACCCCTCGGCATCGTCAACCTCGAAGCGATGGCCTGCGGTGCCGCCGTCGTCGCCTCGGCCACGGGAGGCATCCCGGAGGTGATCGACGACGGCGTGACCGGGACCCTGGTGCCCCTCGAACAGGTCCAGGACGGCACGGGGACGCCCCTCGATCCGGAGAAGTTCGTGGCCGACTTCGCTGCGGCGCTCAACGCTCTGGTTGAGGACCCGGCGCGAGCCACCGCCATGGGTGCGGCAGGGCGCGAGCGGGCGGAGCGGCACTTTGACTGGGGCTCGATCGCGGAGACGACGCTCGGGGTGTACCGCAGCGTCCTCTAACGGCCGCCAGCTCCGGTCGCCCGCGTCCGGAGTCGGTGTCCGGGCGTCGGTGTCCGGGACAATGCCTACCCGACGGCGTCCGCTACGGACACGATCCTCTGCACGGAGAAAGGCCCGGGAGCGGATTCCCGGGCCTTTCTCCGTGCGCTTTCCCCGTGCCTCAGCCGTGCCTCAGCGCCTGGCGCGTGCCCGCCCGGCCTTTCGGGCCTTCTTCTCCCTGGCTTCGCGTGCCAGGAGCGTCTTCTCGTCGATCGGGGCGTCCCCGCTTGCGCGGCGGCGGCGTGCGTACTCGGCGGCTTCCTCCTGGCGCTGCTGCTCCGCCCCGCCGGCGATGGCGGAGCGCACGTGCTCCGGGCCGTACCCGAAGGCTTCGACGAGATCGAGCGCATGCGGGCGGATCTTGGCCAGCAGGCGGTTGATGTAGCCGTCCAGCGTCCGTGCGCGCTGGGAGGACAGCCGCCCGTTCATGAGGAACCAGGCCAGGTCCTTCTCGATCAGGCACAGGCCGAACAGGTCGCGCAGGCGCGTGAGGACTTCCCGCGTGCCCGGGTCCTTGATCTGCTGGAGGCCTCGCGTGAACGCCTCCCACTGCAGCAGTTCGGCGTGGGCGTGGGCCACCTCGATGAGCTCGTTCTGGTGCTCGTTGAACAGGGCCGCCGACTCCTCCTGTGACATGCCCTTCGCGCCGCGCAGCTCGGCGGCGAGTTCCGCCACGCGGGACTGCACCCGGTCCGTCAACAGTTCGTGCTGGGTGTCCTCGTCGCGCAGTGCGATGGCCGACTTCTTCCCGGATCCGGAGTCCGCGACGGTCTGCGCGACGCGGCGGAGGCCCGAGCGGTGGAGGGTCCTGCCTGCCGCCTGGGACACCGCGTACCGTGCCAGGACGCCGAAGTCGACGCCCTTGAACTCCTTCGCGTAGTCGGTCAGCAGGCGCTTGGCGACGAGCTGCAGCAGGACGTTGTTGTCGCCCTCGAACGTGGCGTAGACGTCCAGGTCCGCGCGCAGCGACGCGAAGCGGTTCTCGATGAGGAAGCCCTGGCCGCCCGTCGCCTCGCGGCACTCCTGCAGCGTGTCGAGCGCCAGCCAGGTGCTGAGCGGCTTGAAGGCGGCGGCGAGGGTCTCGAGGTCCTGGCGGTCCTCGTCGGTGTCGTGGTCGCCGGAGAACACGTCGTCGAGCTTCTCGAGGAGTTCCTCATGGGCGAAGGCCGCGGCGTAGGTTGCTGCGAGGCGCGGCAGGAGCCGGCGCTGGTGCCGCTGGTAGTCCATCAGCACCTCTTCCCTGAGGTCCGATGACGCGTTGAACTGGCGGCGCTGCGTGGAGTAGGTGATGGCCGCGGTCAGCGCGAGCTTGCTCGCGGCGACGGCGGCGCCGTCGAGCGAGACGCGGCCCTGCACGAGGGTGCCGAGCATGGTGAAGAATCGGCGGCCCGGGGACGCGATGGGCGAGGAGTAGGAGCCGTCCGGTGCGACGTCGCCGTAACGGTTCAGCAGGTTGGTGCGCGGCACCCGGACGTCCGTGAAGTGCAGCCGGCCGTTGTCGATGCCGTTGAGGCCACCCTTGATCCCGTCGTCCTCGCCGCCCACTCCGGGCTTGAAGGTGCCGTCCTCGTTCCGCAGTTCCACGTAGATGCCATGCACGCCGTGATTCACGCCGTTGGTGATGAGCTGCGCGAAGACGACGGCGGCGCGGCCGTCGATGGCCCCGTTGCCGATGTAGTCCTTCCAGGCAGCCCGGAAGGGCGTGTCGATGACGAACTCGTCGGTCGCCGGGTCGAAGGTGGCCGTGGTCGCGATGCTGGCGACGTCGCTGCCGTGGCCGGTCTCGGTCATCGCGAAGCAGCCCGGGATCTCCATGTTCATGATGCCGGGCAGCCAGGCCTCGTGGTGCTTCTCGGTGCCGAGGTGCATGATGGCGGAGCCGAAGAGCCCCCACTGCACGCCGGCCTTGATCTGGAGCGAGGGGTCGGCGACGACGAGTTCCTCGAAGCCCGCGACGTTGCCTCCGTGGTCGTCGTCACCGCCGAAGGCTGCAGGGAACGCGCGGTGGACGGCCTTCTGCTCCACCAGGTAGTGGAGCTGGTCGAGGCACCGGCGGCGGTGGTCGTGGTGGGTGAGTCCCTCGATCTTGTGCAGCTCGGGGCGGCCCGCGAGTTCCCGCGCTACCCGCCGCACATGCGCCCACCTGCCGAGGAGCAGTTCGCCGAGCTCCGCCGTGTCCACGGTGGCCTGTTCGTCGTCCCTGATGTCGACCGTGGCGGGAATCTGCTGGGGACCGGAGATGGTCTGGGTCATGGCGTGTCCTTCGCGGATCGGAGGGTTTCTGGGGAAGACGAGAAACTTCGGGAAGCCGGGGGAGCCGGGGGCACGAGGGCTTCGTACCGGTGGATGCCGTCGAAGAGCCAGCCCGTGATGTGGCGGGCCATCTGGTCCTCGGTGGGCTTGTCCGGCCCGTCGGGCGAGCAGAGCCAGTGCTCGCCGGCCGCCCGGACCATCCCGATCGCTGCTGCGGGCCAGTACTGGGGGGCGGCGTCGTCGGGCCCGACGGAGCGGTCGGGGCGCAGCACGGCGCGCATGGGCCGCGAGAGCATCTCGGTGACCGCCGCAAGGAAATGGGCGAGGGTGTCCTGGGTGCCGTCGTCGGCAGCCGTCGACTCGGCGATTCCCACGCGGGTGACGAAGGCGTAGACGTTGGGGGAGGTCCGGGCCATCTGCAGGTAGGCCAGCACCATCGAGTACAGGCCCTCCCGCGGCGTCGGTGCGGCCTTCGCGGCGTCGAGCACCTTCTGCTGCATCTGCGCGATGACGACCTCGGCCATGGCCCGCTGCAGTCCGGTCTTGTCACCGAAGTAGCGGTAGTAGACCGACTTGGAGGTGTCGGCGGCGGCGGCGATGTCCTCCATGGACGCGCCGGGTCCGAGGGCGCTGATCGCCCGCCTCGCCGTCTTGATGAGCTGCCGCCGCCTCTCGGCGCGGTGCTCCTCCCAGCGGCTGGAGCGACCGTCCGCAACCGTCCGCGTCCCGCTCGTGGTGTCGTCGGTGGTTGCGTCCGGCGCCCTCTCGGGGGCCTTGTCGGGATTCTCCTCAGGGGTACCCACCAGGGTCGGCGCAGACTTCATGATACCCAGCGTATCAGGTACGCTAGGTATCGGTAATCACCCTTCGTACCAGGAGCACTCCCATGGCAGATCAGGCCGGCGCGCAGAATACCGCCCCGTCACCCCGCACGGCAGTCGTCATCGGCGGCAACCGCATCCCGTTCGCCCGCTCCAGCGGTGCCTACGCCTACTCGTCCAACAAGGACATGCTCATCGCCGCGCTGGATGGCCTCGTGGCGCGCTTCGGCCTGCAGGGCGAGCGCATCGGCGAAGTGGCCGCCGGCGCGGTCCTCAAGCACTCCCGCGACTTCAACCTCACCCGCGAAGCGGTCCTCGGCTCCGCCCTCTCGCCCGAGACTCCCGCCTACGATCTCCAGCAGGCCTGCGCCACCGGACTGGAGACCGTGGTGGGCCTGTCCAACAAGATCAAGCTCGGCCAGATCGAGTCCGGCATCGCCGGCGGGGTCGATTCCGCCTCCGACGCTCCGATCGTGGTGAGCGAAGGACTGCGGCGTGTGCTGCTTGATCTCTCGCGTGCCCGGACGACGCAGCAGAAGATCAAGGCGCTCAGTGCACTCCGCCCGAAGGACCTCTCACCGAACGCGCCCACCACCGGCGAGCCGCGGACCGGCCTGTCCATGGGTGAGCACCAGGCCCTCACCACGGCTGCCTGGGACATCAGCCGGGAGGCCCAGGACGAGCTCGCCTACCGCAGCCACCGGAATCTCGCGGCGGCCTACGAGCGCGGCTTCTTCTCGGATCTCATGACCCCGTACCGCGGCCTCACCAGGGATGCGAATCTCCGGGCCGATACCTCGCTGGAGAAGCTCGCCACCCTCAAGCCCGTCTTCGGCAAGGGACTCGACACCCCGGCGACGATGACCGCCGGCAACTCGACGCCCCTGACCGACGGCGCCGCCCTCGTCCTGCTCGGCAGTGAGGAGTACGCCACTGCCAACAACCTGCCGATGCTTGCGAACATCGTCGACGCGGAAGCGGCGGCAGTCGACTTCGTCCACGGTGAGGAGGGACTGCTCATGGGAGGCGTGCACGCCGTGCCCCGCCTGCTGGAGCGCAACGGGCTCACCTTCGACGACTTCGACTTCTTCGAGATCCACGAGGCCTTCGCCGCGACCGTGCTCAGCGCCCTGGCCGCCTGGGAGGACCCGGACTACTGCAAGCGCGTCCTCGGGCTCGACGGTGCGCTGGGCAGCATCGACCGCTCGAAGCTCAACGTCAACGGATCCTCGCTCGCGGCCGGGCACCCCTTCGCCGCCACCGGCGGGAGGATCGTCGCATCCCTCGCCAAGACACTCTCGGAGCAGGGCGGACGAGGCCTCATCTCCATCTGCGCCGCAGGCGGCCAGGGCGTGGTCGCGATCCTCGAGGCGAGGAACTGATGGCCGACAACTACCTGGACCTCGTCAATACGCCGTTGCCCGGCAGGATCGCCAAGGCCCTCGGCCTGCCGCGCCCGTCCGTGCTGCGCCGCTACACCCCCGGTGAGGCCCTCGCCCCGATGCCGGTCCTCGTCACCGGATCGGGCGCCGGCGCCGATGCGCTCGCCGAGCTGCTGCTCGGCTGGGACATCGAGGTGCGCCGCCACGTCCTGCCGGGCGAGAAGCTCAGCGCGGCCGTCGTGGTCCTCGACCAGGCGGCGTCTCCCATGGACCTCGCCGCCCCGATGCTCGAACTCGGGCAGGCGGTGAAGCTCCTGGTACCCGGAGGGCGCGTGGTCGGCATCTTCCGGTCCCCGGCCGAGACGGCCGACCCCGCCGAGGCCGCCGCGCGGCAGGGCGTCGACGGCGCACTGAGATCCGTGGCCCACGAACTGCGCGGCGGAGCCACGGCCAACGGCATCGTCCTGCGCGGCACCGCCACGACGACGGACCCGACCACCCTCGGTGCGCTCCGGTTCTTCCTGTCCGGCAGGAGCGCCTACGTGGACGGGCAGTTCCTCGACGTGGCGCCCGCCCCTGCGGACAGCGTTACCGAGCTTGCCGCGGCCACCACGGCGGAGGGCGAAGGCGTCCCCGACCAGCCACTGGCGGGCAGGACGGCAGTGGTCACCGGGGCGGCACGCGGTATCGGCGCGAAGATCGCCGAGGTCCTCGCCCGCGACGGCGCCCGCGTGGTCGCCGTGGACGTACCGGCTGCTGGCGAGCAGCTCGCCCAGGTCGCCAACCGGGTCGGCGGCACCGCCCTGCAGGTCGACATCACCGCACCCGAGGCCGCGACGCGCATCCTCGAGCATGTGGGGCAGCGCTACGGCGTCCTGGACATCGTCGTGCACAATGCCGGCATCACCCGGGACAAGCTGCTGGCTAACATGGACGCCGCACGGTGGGACTCCGTGATCGCGGTGAACATCGCCTCCCAGCTGCGGATGAACGAGCAGATCCTCGCCTCGCCCGTCTTCTCCGCGACCGGGCGCATCATCAGCCTCGCCTCGACGAGCGGCATCGCCGGCAATCGCGGACAGAGCAACTACGCGGCGTCGAAGGCCGGAGTGATCGGCATGGTCCGCGCGCAGGGTGCGGCCTTCGACGGAAGTGCCCGGACCATCAACGCGGTAGCGCCAGGATTCATCGAGACGGACATGACCGCGAAGATCCCGCCGCTCCGGCGCCAGGTCGCCCGCCGGCTGAGCAGCCTGCAGCAGGGCGGCCTTCCCGTCGACGTCGCCGAGACCATCGCCTTCCTGGCCTCCGATGCGGCGGCCGGCATCAACGGGCAGGTGGTCCGCGTCTGCGGGCAGAACCTGGTGGGCGCGTGAGCGGGATTCCGGGCGACACCGTCCTGCCCGCACTGCCGGGACTTCCCGCGCTCTACCGGCGCGCCGTCACCCTGGCCGCGCAGCGCGCGATGGGGCGCGGTGCCGCGCCGTCCGGGCTCCCTGCCGCCCGGCACCGCGTCGACGGCATCCGGACCGACCTCGCGGCGCTCACCCGGTTCCAGCAGCTGCTCGGGTCCGCTGCACGCGATCAGCTCCCATCGGCCTACCTCCACACCCTCGCCTTCCCGGTGGCCATGAGCGTCCTGACGCGGCCCGACTTCCCCCTTCCCCTGCTGGGCATGGTGCACCTCAGCAACGAAGTGCACCAGGACCGGCAGGTCAGCGCGTTCGAGCCGCTCGACGTCGTGGCCTACGCCGAGAACCTGCGCCCCCACGCCGCCGGCACCCAGCTGGACGTCGTCACGGAGGTCGGAGCGGGGGACGAACGCGTATGGACGGGCCGTTCCGTCTACCTGGCCCGCGGGGTCCGGCTGGACCCTGCGGCTCCGGCAGAGCGGCGCGAGGACCGCCCGCCCTTCGCCGCGCCCGCCCCCACCGGTGTCTGGAAGCTCGACGGGGGCATCGGCCGCCGCTATGCGGCCGTGTCGGGGGACTGGAACCCGATCCACCTCAGCGGGCCGACGGCGAAGGCGCTCGGCAGAAAGGCGGCCATCGCCCACGGCATGTACCTGGCCGCGCGCATGGTGGACCAGGCCGTCGCCGCTCCCTCCGGTGCCCTGGACTGGCGCATCGACTTCGCCGCGCCCGTCCTGCTGCCCGGAGTCGTGACGACGTCGTTCTCGCGGACGCCCGGCGGGGGCGGGCGGATCGACGCGGTCGGCTGGTCGGCGAAACGCCGGCGGCCGCACTTCACGGGATGGGTGCGAGCGGACTGACGCGACGCCGCCGCTTCGTGCCCGATGCTGCGCGGACCGCGTTGTGCCCGGCATTCCTGCCACACCGGCCGCCCTAGACTGGGGCCATGACCGGCTCCTTCCTGACGGACCGCGCGGCCGAGCTCGACGCCGCCGACCCGCTCGCACACCACCGCACGCTCTTCCTCGGCACGGATGGAGATGCCATCCGCTCCTACCTCGACGGCAATTCGCTCGGGCGCCCGCTGGCGACGACCGCGGACAGCCTCGCCTCGTTCGTCACGGACCAGTGGGGCGGCCGCCTGATCAGGGGCTGGGACGAGGGGTGGCTGGTCCTGCCGGAGCAGATCGGCGACCAGCTGGGCCGGGTGGTCCTCGGTGCTGCCGCGGGCCAGTGCATCGTGGCGGACTCGACGAGCGTCCTGCTGTACAAACTCGCCCGGGCCGCGGTGGCGGAGCGCCCGGAGCGTACGGAAATCATCGTCGACCGCGACAACTTCCCGACGGACCGCTTCCTCGTCGAGGGCATCGCACGCGAGCGCGGGCTCTCGCTCCGCTGGATCGACGTGGCGTCCGACGGCGGCGTGACACCCGCCGACGTCGCCGCCGCCGTCGGCCCCCGGACCGCCCTCGTCCTGCTCAGCCACGTCGCCTACCGCTCCGGCTTCATCGCCGACGTACCGGCCATCACCCGGATCGCCCACGACGCCGGTGCCCTCGTGCTCTGGGACCTGAGCCACTCCGTCGGATCCGTTCCGGCCGAGCTGGACGCGTGGGACGTCGACTATGCGGCGGGCTGCAGCTACAAGTACCTGAACGGCGGGCCGGGCGCCCCCGCGTGGGCCTACGTCGCGAAGCGGCACCTGGCCACGCTCGACCAGCCGATCCTCGGCTGGCTGGGCAGCGCCGATCCCTTCGCGATGGGGTCGGCGTACCAGCCGGCGGACGGCATCCGCCGCCTGGTCTCGGGTACGCCGCCCATCATCGGCATGCTGGCGATGCGCGACATGATCACCCTGATCGAGGAGGTCGGCATGGCGGCGGTGCGCAGGAAGTCCGAACTCCTGACGTCCTTCGCCGTCGAAGCGGTCGACCGGATCCTGGCACCCCACGGGGTGGTCATCGCCTCGCCGCGGGCCGCATCCGAGCGGGGAAGCCACATCACGATCGACCACCCGGCCTTCACCGGGATGGTGCCGGAGCTGTGGCAGGACGGGATCGTCCCCGACTACCGGAATCCGAACGGGATCCGGCTGGGACTCTCACCCCTGTCGACGTCGTTCGGTGAAGTGGCGGTGGCCATCAACACCATCGCCGAGCGTCTCGCCTCGCCCCGGCAACGGGCAGCAGGGGAGTAGGAGTGATGGACGCCCTCATCCGGATGGAGGAGCGCATCGTCGACGGCCTGGCGCGGGCTGCACCGCCGGACGTGGGCATTTCAGGACTGATCGCCATCGTGCTGGTCGCGATCGCACTATCGGTACCACGCCGCACCTGGCGGTACTTCGGCCTCTTCGTCACCGTCGTCCATGAACTCGGCCATGCGGCAGCGGCTCTCCTGACGCTGCAGCGCGTCACCGGGGTCACCCTCCGCCTCGACCATTCGGGCACGACTACCAGCATCGGGCGGCGCGGCTGGCGCACCGCCTTCACGACGTTCTGGGGATACCCGGTGCCCGCCGTCGCCGGCGCGGTCCTCGTCTCCTGTGCTGCCTACGGATGGGCGTCCGCAGCGCTGTCCGTCGGAGCACTGATCCTGGTGGCTGCGCTCGTCCTCATCCGGAACCTGCAGGGCGTCCTCATCCTGGGCGGCTGCGCGGGAGTCGCCCTGGCGGTCGTCTGGTTCGGCGGAGGGACGCGGGCCGGCTACGCCTGCCTCGTCCTCGGCCTGGCCCTGCTCGTGGGCTCGTGCCGCGACTGGGCGAAAGTCGTGCGGGTGCACGCGCGACGGCGGGACCTGGCGTCGTCGGACGCCTACCTGCTCCAGCGCGCGACACGCATCCCGTCCCCGCTGTGGCTCGGGATGTTCGCGCTCGTCATCGGGACGGCGCTGCTGTCATCCCTGGAGCCGCTCGCGCGGATCGCGGACCTCGCGGCCCTGGGATGAGGAGCACCGACCCTTCAGGTGCTCGTGTGGCGGTTGTGGCCCGAACTGTACGGAGCGCCCTGTTGCCGGCACAGGTCGTCGAACAATTCGTTGACCGCTTGGGAAATACAGTCGCGTTCGTGCTCGGGCAGGTCGATCAGGCCGTGGAGATAGGCGTTGACCTCGTACTCGTCCACACCACCGCCCATGCTGAAGTAGTGGAGCCAGAGCTCGCCCGTCGAGATGTTGGCACGCTGAATCGCGTCGTACGTCAGGGCGTACTGCTCCTGGTCGGGATCCGTCTCGTCCACGTCATCCACTCCCTGCGCTCGGGGTACCGTCCGTTGTACGGCGGTGGGACCAGCATAAGCACGCGGATGCCGCTGGGGGGGGGTGGGAGTGGTTGCAGGTGGCGCCCGCCAGGTGTAGGAGGCCGCGCTGGGCCCCTCCGAATGCGGAGGGGGCATCCTCCCGGCCGCCGCGGACACCGGCCGATTCAATACCTCGGGCAAACCCGTGGTAGAGTTTCTCTCGTTGCTTTCGACGGTTTCTACCGGAGAAAACCACCCGCGCGGGTGGCGGAATGGCAGACGCGCTAGCTTGAGGTGCTAGTCCTCTTATTGAGGGTGGGGGTTCAAGTCCCCCTCCGCGCACAGTGAAGGCCCTGGTCAGAGAGATCTGACTGGGGCCTTTCTTGATGAAGCAGCGGTTTCGGATCATGGACGTCGGCGACGTTCCATGGCGCCCCGCGTCCGCGACGGAGTCCGAGACCTCGATGGCATTACCCGGCGCCTGGTGGCCCATGTGCGGAGCATCGACTTGAACTACGAGCCGGCCGGGGACCAGGACTACCTGCGGGAATCCTCGAGCTGTTCGCCCTGCTCTGAGTCGGCCACCCGCCTGCGGGATTCGGCCACCGTCTGCGGCAGCATGCCCGAAGAGGTAGGTGCATCGGCGGGAGTTAGGATCTGGCCGCCCCCAGCGGCGGCCAGTCCGGTCAGGGTGTCAGCGCAGGACGCCGCACACGGCCGGGTCTGTGGCTTCGGCCGGCAGGCCCGGAGTCAGTTCGCTGCCGCCTTCAGGGTCGCTGAAGCTGTAGGTCCCGTCGCCGTCGTAGTCCAGACCGTGGATGACCAGGACACCTTCGCCTGCCCGGATGGAATCGGCGATCTGCTTGGCTGTGCCGAGGCCGCCTGCCCCTGGGTAGCCGGTTCCGGCGACGTCGGTGAATTCGATATTGTCCCGGCTGTAGTTGAAGACCCCTCCCTGGGAGACCGGGAACCGGGCAACGTCAAGGAAGCTGGCCGGTGTGGTGTCGCCGGTCGTATTCAGGGACACGACAACGGGCCCGTAGGCCGGTACGCCTTCAACGGTGGTGAGACGTCCGTCCCCGTTGGAGTCCAGGGCCAGGGTCGGGCACTCGTTCAGGGCCTCGTTGCCGTAGTGAATGTGCTGGGCGTGGGGGGCGTCCGGGGTCAGGCCTGCGGCGTGGACTTCGATGTGTTCGATTTTCTGGTTCTTCACCACGGCGGTGGCGGTGCCGGATGCACCGGAACCGTTCAGCTCGGCGAGCGCAGCCGTGAGCGTCACCGACTTGTCCGTTGCTTTGCCGTTCTGAGCCAGGACGGGGCCTGCGCCCATAGACACCGCTGTAAGTACTGCTGCCGCCGCTCCGCCAAGAACCAGCTTGGAATTTCTTCTCATGTTTTCGCTCCCTACCAAGGGGCCGCCGAGGGGTTCGGTGGTCACAGGTGATTCGCGCCACAACCACCCCGGGATGGGTAGGATGCCTGGGTTCAGGCAAGCGGAGGATGCTGGCCGTCGTCGACGCCGTCACCAGCAACATCTCCGCCGCCCGGACCGAGATCCGTCGGCTTGGCCGGACGCTGGAACAACGCGCAGCCCAGGGGCGTCGTCGTGCCTGCGCGGTGAGGGAGGCGGCGCCGTAGCTCGGCAGTTCCCCTGACTCCGCTACCTGGAACCAGGTTGCCAACCAAGGCTGCTGTCATTACCTGGCTGCAGTCCCGCCCGTTCCGTGTTGCCGCGGGCCGGACCGTCTGTTCCGCCTATACCGTCGGCCGGTTCCAACGGGGGGCGAGTAGAGTTGCGCCTGTCGTTCAGCAGCGTGCGGCGCGGATGCTTCCAGGGTTCCCGTCATCGTGGCGGGGTTGAGCCGTGAAGCGCGAAAGTGTGCCTGACATGACTGATGAACTAGCAGCCCGCATCACCGCACCCTTTTCAGAGGCCCTTCAGGACTCGGTGCTCGACAGCGCAGATATCGAGGAATTCCTTACCAGTCTGGCGAGAGGCACCGTGGAGGAGCTGTCCAGGCAGGGACACGAGGTCCTGTGCGGAGTGACGCTCCTGAGGCGCAGGACCAAGGCAACCGTGGCGAGCAGCAGTGAGCACGCCCAGAGAATGGACGAGGTGCAGTACCGGTTCGATGACGGGCCGTGCCTGCGCGCAGCACGCACAGGTCAGGCACAGTACGTTCCCGACTTCCGTACCGAAACCCGCTTCGGAGGGTACGTCAAGGCCGTGAGCGATCAGGGGTTGCGGTCGGCGCTGGGCACTCCTATCCCCCTGGACGGCGAAGCGTCAGCGGCACTGGACCTGTATTCAGGTGAGCCCGACGCCTTCGATGAGGACGTTCGGGCCGCTGTCGAGGTTCTGGCGCGGGAGGCTTCGAAGGCACTGCGTATGGCGGTACGCATAGCGCACCTCGCCGACACTGCCCGGCACCTGAGAACGGCCATGCACTCACGCAGCACGATCCAGCTGGCAGCCGGGGTGATCATGGGACAGAACAGGTGCAACCATGAGGTGGCGATGCAGATCCTCAAAGCCGCCTCAAGTGGGCGGAACATGAAACTCCACGACGTGGCCGCTAACGTCCTGGCCTCCATCGGCCAGGAGATTCCTGCCACCCACTTCGACTCCTGACCCAACCCATCGCGCTCCGTCAGTGGTCATCACGGCTTTCACCGGAGGGCGGGAAAACTCGGAAACCAGCTGAAAGATGAGCGGCGGTATCCGCCCCGGACGGTGCCTGACTTGTCCCCACCGGAGCAGAAGGGGAACGAAGGGCTGCGCGCAAGCGCAGGGAAGAGTGATGTTTGGACGTTCCCCCGTGTCAGCTGGAACTTAGGGTCGGAGGAGATTAGTTCTGAACGATCGGCGGAAGGACAAGAGCGTGTTGGCTTTGACGATCACCCCTGGCGTGGCGGACTCACTGGAGGTGCGTGAGGTTCCCGCGCCCACCCGCGACGAAGGTGAAGTCCTCGTCGACGCGCTATCAGTTGGGTTGTGCGGGACCGATGTCGAGATCATTGCTGGTGAATTCGGAGCCGCTCCTCCCGGGCAGGACTACCTGGTGTTGGGGCATGAAAATCTAGGCCGTGTTGCTGAAGCCCCCGCCGGCTCCGACCTGGTGGCCGGCGACCTCGTCGTCGGTATCGTGCGCAGGCCCGACCCTGTTCCCTGTGGAGCGTGCGCTGCGGGGGAGTGGGACATGTGCCTGAACGGGCGCTATTCGGAACACGGCATCAAGGAACTCGACGGGTTCGCCCGCCAGCAGTGGCGGGCCGATCCGGACGCCCTCGTGAAGCTGGATCCCGGCCTTGAACGGGTCGGGGTGCTTCTTGAACCGGCGACTGTCGTCGCAAAGGCATGGGAGCAGATCGAACGGATCGGGCAGAGGGCCTACTTCGAGCCGATGACCGTTGCTGTCACCGGAGCCGGTCCGGTCGGGCTCCTGGCAGCGCTGATCGGAATTCAGCGCGGACTCGAGGTGCACGTGTATGACGTCCTCACGGAGGGACCGAAGCCAGCACTGGTGCGCGACCTTGGTGCCACTTATCACACGGACTCGTTGCAGGACTCGCAGGTGCGCCCCGATGTGATCATCGAATGCACGGGTGTCGCCCCGGTCATCCTCGAGGCAATCACCGGGGGAGGGCTGAATGCCATCACGTGCCTCACCGGAATCTCCGGCGTCGGCCGGAAAACTCCTATCGACCTCGGCGACCTCAACCGCACTGCCGTCCTGCAGAACGAGGTCATCTTCGGCACCGTGAACGCGAACAAGCGCCACTACACGGCAGCAGGCGAAGCCCTAGCAGCAGCAGACACGTCCTGGCTGGAACGGCTGATCACCCGAAGAGTGAGTATCGACAACTTCCGGGACGCCTTCGACCAGCAGGACGACGACGTCAAAGTCGTCCTGGACTTCTAGCTGGGACACGAATCGCAGGGAGGATTGCGGCACTATCGCGTCATTGATCAGTGCAGCAACCCCTGGAATCTGATTCGTTCTGCGTGGGCGGGTGCGTGCCGGTTGCCGGGTCCGGTTGGCGGGGTCAGGGTGCGGTCAACGCTGACGCCACTGCGTGGCCCAGTTCCTCGGTGGTGGCGTTGCCGCCCATGTCGGGGATGAGCCCCGAACGATCGACCTGAACCAGCACCACCAGATACTCGAGCTCGTCGTTGCCGGGGACGGCGCCGGCGCTGCCGGACTCGCCCGCACCCACATCGCCAACAGCCTTACAGCTTCGGTCACCGGAGCACTGGAGGAACGCGAGAACGTCCAGCCAGTAACCCTGGATGAAATCGCCTAGTAGCCCCCCACGTCCCTCCGACGGGCGGGGACCCGGCGCTGTCGCCGACTCCACCCACCGTTCTTCTTGCAGTCCAAGGAACAGGGCCGATGCTCGACGCCGCTCACCACGTGGTGTCGGGTGAGAGGTCCTTCAGCGCGACCGGGTCTTTGCTCGACTCTGAAGGGACGGTGAGGTTCCCGGGAGAATGAGTTGGTTTGTTGTGTCAGGGGTGCAGGATGATCCGGCCGGGACTGTGTGCTCCAGCTATGGCTTGATGAGCTGCGATAGCGTCTTCAAGGGCGAAGTGTTCGCCGACGACGGGCCGGATCACTCTTTCCTGAAGAAACGCGTCGATGGCGATGTATGCGTCGTGGAGGTCCACCGGTGTCATGTTCCACACTGCTGTCCCGCGTACGTCCGTCTCGTTGACCATCAGTGCTCGTGGGTTCATTTCCACGGGCCCGCGGCTTCCAACAACCACGATCCTGCCGTTCCGGGAGAGGGTCCCGGTGTCCTGTGACAGGTTCTTGTGTGCTGCCATCTCGATGATCAGGTGGAATCCGAGCCCGCCGGTCAGCCCCTGTGCTTCCGCGAGGTAGTCCTGTCCGGAGTGATCCAGCGCGTGCCGGGCACCTAACTTCAGGACCAGTTTTCGGCCCTCTGGTGTGCTCGCTGTGCCGATAACGGTGAGTCCTAAAGCGTATGCGAGCTGCACTGCGGCGGTACCGACCCCACCACTGGCGCCGTGAATGAGAACTGTCTCGCCGGCCACGGCTTGGCCCCGCTGAACGAGCGCCCGGTATGCGGTCGTGTAGGAGAGCCCGACCGCGGCTCCTTCGTCGAAAGACAGGTGCTCCGGCAGGGCATGGACGATGCTAGGGGTGCACATGATTTGCTGCGCGTATGTACCAGCCGCTCGTGCGGGGATTGTGGAGACCCAGACCCGGTCACCAACGGCGAAGCTCGTGACTGAGGCCCCGACCGCACTGATGATTCCTGCCGCGTCGTAGCCCGGGGTGAAGGGGATCGAGGGTGTCAGGAACTCATAATTACCGGCCCGAAGATACGTATCTGCCGGGTTCACGCCGATGGCGCGAACATCGATGGTTACTGCATCATCGGCATCGAGCGTGTGGCCGGGACTTGCAGGGATGTGCACTGGCGCGTCCCCGCTGACATAGGCGAGGACTTCTTCCGGCCCGTACCGGGAGATCTCTATACGCTTCAACGACAACTACTTCCAGCTCGGCAAAGGGTGTCTATGCCGTACCGAGAACGCCCGGTGGAAGGTGGCGCGCAGGGTCGAAGAGATCGAAGGACGATGCGCCGATCATGAAGATGCCGCGCTGTGGAATCCAGAAATCACCCAGCCGGCTTTGAACGCGCAAGGGCTGCAGGTCGCCGAAGTCCTGCCCTCCGAGGGTTGCAGAGCTCCGGGAAACGAACCACATCCGCCGGGGCTTGGCCCGAAAGCCCTGTCTGTTGGGCACGTTGCCGGTCAATCCGAGGCGGCCCGCCCTCAGCGCCGGCCCCGCGGCGGTACCCATGGCTCTCAGGAACGGTCTGCTCTCCAGAAGCGGACCTGGCAGGGCACCGACGGCTGCTGTCATGGCTCGCGTTATGGGGGTCGACTCCAGCTCCAGCTTCCACACGAGGCCTACGTCGCTGTCCACGGTCACGGTAAAGGCAGCGTCGCCGGTCCAGGTGACCAGGATCGGGCATTGCAGTGTAGTTTCCAGGGCCGCACCGAAGTAGCGGGCGCAGGAAACCTCGGCGGGAGCGTCGGCGTAGATCGTCCAGGATCCGGATGGTCGACGTAACCATACGGAGGTGTATCCGGGTCCGATGCTGGTCATGGGGAACCGCCGCATAGCCAGAACATGGCCGGAGCTGAAGGGCAGGCCCATCACTCCGTATCCGGAGAACCGCTCACCTTCTCCGGCCCCTAGTTCGGCGTTGAGTTCAACGTCCCGGACCTGTGCTTGGATGCTTGTCATGGTTCCCGCCCCCTCCGAGGGTGGAGCAACTGTACGCCCCGCCGGGCTCGCTGACAACGGATTCCAGGGCCCTCGACCAAGGAGCGGCCGATGCTCAGGAATCCAGGCCGAGCGGGCCGCCGAACAGCCGCGCCGTCATCCGGGATCTGTCCCGTGGCATTCGAAATCTGCAATGGAAGGGGTGGGCGCTGGTCCGGCAGCTGGTTATTGCCTACCCACGGTCAGCGGCTCACACTGGCAGGAGGTGGTCAGTGAGCAGCGCTCGAAATGGTGCACGAGGAGTCGCAATGCCGGACGATTCAGACCTGCGCGGGGCGTACAAGCGGATCATCGATGCGGTCAGCGCTGGTGATACCAGGGCGCTGGAGAGTCTGATGGCCGCCGATCTGATCGACCACATGCCTGTGCCTGGTCAGCCTGCAGGGCGTGAGGGCTTCATCTACTGGATGCATGCAATGCATGTTGCCTCTCCCGATATGACGGGCGTAATTTCTGACACCGTGGTGGAAGGCGACAAGATCGCCGGCCGGGTGTTGTGGACCGGCACGCACGAAGGGGAGTTCCTCGGCCTGCCCGGTACCGGCAGGCCGATAGCCATTACCGCCATGCACCTTATTCGGTTCGAGGACGGGGTGGCTGCGGAATGGTGGGGCGCCGCAGACCTTCTCGGCGCTGCAATGGGGTTGAATGCCCGCCTGGAACCTTCCCCCTAGGAGAATCATTTCCCGTATCCATCGGTCCCGGCTTCCCCTTTGCGCACCTGCGGAGCTTGTTCCCAGCAAGCCGATGAAGCCGGTCAGGTGTCGTCAGTAGCCGGGACCGGTCAGTGCCGGAGTCTGACACCCGTGATCCCTTGTTCTTCCGGGACGGGGGATGCCTCCAGCGGCGGGGCAGGACCAGGCGGTCCTGAAGGTCAGGCGTCCTTCTGGTCTCCGGCCTCGCGGACGACGAGGACGGGGCAGTGCGCATGGGATACGCAGGCGCTGCTGACGGAACCGAGGAGAAGCCCGCGGAAGGTGCCGTGGCCTCGCCGGCCGACGATGAGCAGGACGGCATTCTCCGACGCTTTGACGAGGGCTTTTGCCGGGTGAGCGAACACAACCGTGCTCTGGAGGCCGGCCGGTCGGTCCTCCCCGTACGCGGCGGCGAGTGCCTTGTCCAGGTGATCACGCGCGGCTTCCGAGAACTCGCTGCTGCCGAGGGGCATGAATCCCGGATCGGCCGCAGGGTAGTCCCACGCTGCGACCGCGAAAATTGTCACCTCGAACGTGGGGGCGAGCTTCTGGGCGTACCGCAGCGCTTCTATGGATTGTTCGGATCCATCGACTCCGACAACGATCGTTGGTGCGGGTGCTGTGCTCAAGGCGCTTCTCCTTCTGAGGTCTCACCAAGCAGGAACCCTGCTTCCTGAACAGTGCATCTCACCGGGCCTTGCCTCCTAGGGCCTTTCGTCCCGATTCGAAGGCCCGTCCCGGTTCACGCCCTTCCCGTCCGGCATGAGCGCCCCGATGTGCAACTCCTGCCCGGTGGCCACGAGGGGCCTGGGTGACCTATGCCGCCTCTGCGTCAGGGATGTGCCAGCGATCCGGCAGCGGGGTGACTCGAGCGAGCCGGGCCTCGCGCAGTGCGACCTGAATGGCCAAAGGGGGCATGCGCCGTCCCCGTTCGATGATCTCGAGGGTCCGCAGGGACTGTGGGATCGGGATGTCCGAGGTGGCGTCGTGGTATTCGCCGGGGTGGATGATCATGGCTTGCTTCTCTTGTCGGTAGTTCTCGAGCTGCGTCCACAAGTAATTCGTTGCCGGTGGGGCCCGGGATGTGAGGTCCCGCAGGGCGTCCGGGAGATCGGAGGTTCAGGTGCACGGGGAGTACTGATCCGGGCGGTTCGACGACGTCACCGGGCCGTCCTCGGTAGGCTGGAGCTGAAACCGCTACCCAGGAGGACCACGTGGGCATTCCCCCCGAAGATGAAGTCGTCAGGATCTGCCAGGAACTGATCCGCATCGATACCTCGAACTTCGGGGACAACGTGGGCCCGGGGGAGCGGAAGGCCGCCGAATACACCGCAGGCCTCATCGAGGACGTGGGGCTGTCCACCCAGCTGTTCGAATCCGCCCCCGGCCGCACCTCCGTCGTCGCCCGGATGGAGGGCTCGGATCCGTCCCTGCCCGCGCTCGTGGTCCACGGACACCTCGACGTCGTGCCCGCACAGAAGGACGACTGGTCCGTCGATCCTTTCGGCGGCGAGGAGAAGGACGGCCTGATCTGGGGCCGCGGCGCCGTGGACATGAAGGACATGGATGCCATGATCCTGTCCGTCCTCCGCTCCATGCAGCGCGACGGGGTTAAGCCCAAGCGGGACCTCATCTTCGGGTTCTTCGCGGACGAGGAAGCGGGAGGGGCCTACGGAGCATCCTGGCTGGTCGACAACAAGCCGGAGGTCTTCGAAGGCGCCACGGAGGCCATCTCCGAGGTGGGCGGCTTCTCCGCGACCATCGGGGGACAGCGCACGTACCTCCTGCAGACCGCGGAGAAGGGCATCTCCTGGCTGCGGCTCGTCGCCCACGGCCGTGCCGGCCACGGGTCGCAGATCAACACCGACAACGCCGTGACAGCGCTGGCCCGTGCCGTCACGCGCATCGGCGAGCACCAGTGGCCCATCGAGCTCACCCCCACCACGCGGCAGTTCCTCGACGGCGTCACCGAATTGACCGGCGTCGAGTTCGACGCCGACAATCCCGACATCCTCCTGAAGGAACTCGGCACCGTAGCGCGCTTCGTCGGCGCGACGCTGCAGAACACCGCCAATCCGACCGTCCTCAAGGGCGGCTACAAGCACAACGTCATCCCCGGCACCGCCGAGGCACTGATCGACGTGCGGACACTGCCGGGCCAGCAGGACCAGGTCCTCGAGATCATCCGCGGCCTCGCCGGCGACGGCGTGGACGTGACCTACGAGCACAAGGACACCTCGCTCGAGGTGCCGTTCGCCGGAAACCTCGTCGACTCGATGATCGACGCCCTGCACTCCGAGGATCCGGGAGCCAAGGTCCTGCCGTACACGCTCTCGGGTGGTACCGACAACAAGTCGCTGAGCAGGCTCGGCATCACGGGCTACGGCTTCGCACCCCTGCAGCTGCCCGACGAGCTCGACTTCACGGGCATGTTCCACGGCGTCGACGAGCGCGTCCCCACGGACTCGCTCCGCTTCGGCGCCCGGGTGCTCGCACGCCTGCTCACCACCTACTGAGCAGCCAGCTACTGAGCACGGAACGGGACACCACGTGGCGACGACGACGGAAGGCGCTACCGGGCAGCTCCTGCCCGCGGAGATGCTCGAACGCTTCCGGGAGAGGGCTGCCCGCTACGACGCGGCTAATTCCTTCTTCACCGAGGATTTCGAGGAGCTCGCCGCGTCCGGCTATCTCCGGATCCTGGCGGACGTGCCGGCCGGTGATGGCGGGGGAATGGGCCGCGCCGCCACTGCCCAGCGGCAGCTCGCCGCCGCCGCACCCGCGACCGCCCTCGGCGTGAACATGCACCTCGTCTGGACAGCCGTGGCGGGCCTGCTCGCCGATCGCGGCGACGCATCGCTGCAGTTCGTCCTCGACGAGGCAGCGCGGGGCGAGGTGTTCGCGTTCGGCGTCTCGGAGCCGGGCAACGACGCCGTCCTGTTCGATTCACTGACGCGCGTGGACCGCCTGCCGGACGGCGGCTTCAGCTACACCGGCACCAAGGTGTTCACGAGTCTCTCACCGGTGTGGACCCGTCTCGGGATCTTCGGCAAGCTCGAGGGCCGGGACGGCGACGACGACGCCATCCTGCACGCGTTCGTCCCGCGGGGCACCCCCGGGGTGGAGGCCGTGGAGGACTGGAACCCGCTGGGGATGCGCGCCACGCAGTCCAACACCACGCGCCTGTCCGACGTCCGTGTCCCGGCCGACGCGGTCTTCCGGCGAGTGCCTGTCGGACCCAATGCGGACCTCCTGGTCTTCGGGATCTTCGCGGCGTTCGAGACGCTCATCGCCTCGGTGTACCTGGGTATCGCGGATCGTGCCCTCGATCTGGCCTCGCAGTCCCTGTCCCGGCGTCGCAGCCACGTCGCGGACCGCCCTTTGTCCGAGGATCCGGTGCTCCGGAACCTCCTGGCCGGAGCTGCCATGCAGCGGACCGGAGCGGAGGCCGAGTTACGCAGCGTCACCCAGGACCTGGATGGGCGGGCAGAGGTCGGATCCCTGTGGTTCGCACGCCTCGTGACGCTCAAGACCCACGCCGTCGAAGCGGCGGTTGCAGCGACCGCCACCGCGCTCCACGTCGGCGGCGGATCCGGATTCGCGGCGTCCTCGGAAGTGGTGCGACTCCACCGCGACGCGCTGGCGGGGCAGTTCCACCCGTCGACGGAGGAATCCGCGCGGGCGACGGTCGCCACGGCCCTGCTCGGTCCGCCGTCGGTCTAGCGCGCCCACACGGCGGGAGCCTGTCGGAGCCCGCAGGTCGACCGCGTTCGATGCCCGTACTGAGGGGCCCGTACTGAGGGGCCCGTACTGAGGGACTCGTACTGAGGGACTCGTACTGAGGGCCTGTACTGAGGGCCGCACTCGCGGCCCGCAGGCGCCTACGCCGTGCGCTCTACCCGCAGCACCTTCCGCCGCAGCCAGTAGCGCCTGCCGCCGCCCAGATAGATACAGCTGCGCTCAAGTTCCCACTTGCCGTACTCGGCGTGTTCGGTGAGGAGTTTCCGGGCCTCAGGCAGGGACTCTCCGGCATTCACGGTCAGGACCAGGTACTCGTACTGCCGCCCGTAGTCGCGCTTCCGGACGGCCGTTGCGTTCAGAAAATGTTCTCGCATATCCCTCCAATTTTGATCACTTTACCGATAACGTCTAGTGCATGAGCATAGATCCGCGTGTCGCGCTCCAGTCCCTCGTGACGGCCCTTGAAGAGCATCTTGCAGCCTCGGCGTCACGACGGCGGGAAGATGACCCGGCGGTGGAAGCGGCGTACCTCGGCATCGCTGATGCCTTCGAGGTCTACGAGGAAGCCCTCTATGACGCCTTCGGAGAAGTGACCCCGCTCGAGATCTATGAGGAGTCGGACGACGACGAGGACAGCGAGGACGAGGCCGACTACGCGCCGGATCTCATCGAGGCTGAAACCGCACCTGATCGAGGCTGAAGTAGAGCGCTGAAGTGCCTCCTGACCTCTGCCAGCCGGTGGAGGCCGCCGACCTCCGGACCTCGCCGCTACCAGCCGCGCCGTCTTCCGGTCAGTCGCCGCTACCAGCCGCCCCGCACGCCGGCTCGAGACCATGTCAGGTTGTGAGCGCGGAAACCTCGTCGAGGACCTCTGCGATGGGCGCTGCAACGGGCGCATCACTGGTCTGGAGGATTTCCTTGAGCTGCTGGGCCGTCCGCGCGCCGACGATCGCCGAGGCCACCCCGGGCCGGTGCAGGAGCCAGCGCAGCGCGAGTTCGTGGGGCTGGAGATCGAGCCCGCGTGAAGCCGTGCACAGTGCCTCGGTGATCCGCTGCGGCTTCCCCGAGAGGTAGGGCTCCACGTAGGGCGACCAGAGGTCGGACGCCCCGCGTGATTCGGAGGGGATCCTGCCGCGGTACTTCCCGGTCAGCACGCCGCGGCCCAGCGAACCCCAGGCGAGGATCGCCGCGCCGAAGGCATCGGCTGCGGGAAGGACCTCCCGCTCGGCGCCGCGGCTGACGAGCGAGTACTCGACGTCGTTGACGAGGAGGGGGAAGGACGCCGTCGCCGCCGCGCGTGCGAATTCCCACCCCGAGTAGTTGGACACGCCGACGTAGCGCGCGCGTCCCGTTCCATAGGCGACCTCGAGCGCGCTCAGGGTCTCCTGCAGGGGAACGGATGGATCGGGGGAGGGGGCGAGCCAGACATCCACGTGATCGGTGCCGAGCAGCGACAGCGAGGCATCCAGCGAGTCGAGCAGGCCCCGGCGGGAGCCGTCCAAACGCCTGCTGCCGGAGCGGGTGGTGCCGCCCTGCACCACCAGCACGAGCTCGGAGCGCGCCACGGTGTCGCCCATGAAGCCGCCGAGCATCGCTTCCGCCTGGCCCTCGCCGTAGCGGGCGGCGGTCTCGACCAGCGTGCCGCCGGCATCGGCGAAGATGCGGAGCTGCTCGCGTGCGGCTTCCTCGTTGACCTCCTGGCCCCAGTTCATGGTGCCGAGTCCCAGCGCCGAGACGGCCAGACCGCTTGCTCCCACGTTTCGCCGTTGCATGGAGCAAGCCTAAAGCCTGTCCCCAGCCGCATGCCTTAGGGTCATAAGCGTGAATTGGATAGAAGCAGCCATCCTGGGGTTCATCCAGGGCCTTACCGAGTTCCTACCCATTTCATCGAGCGCACACCTGCGCATCGTGGGAGAGCTCCTGCCGAACGCGCAGGATCCGGGGGCGGCCTTCACCGCCATCACGCAGCTCGGTACGGAGACCGCCGTCGTCGTGTTCTTCTGGCGGGACATCGTGCGGATCGTCCGGGCCTGGTTCGGCGCCCTGCGGGGCACGGTGCCCCGGAACGACCCGGATGTCCGCATGGGCTGGCTGGTCATCCTCGGCAGCGTGCCGATCGTCCTGCTCGGGCTGCTGTTCCAGGACCAGATCGAGAGCACGTTCCGGAGCCTGTGGATCGTGGCCACCATGCTGATCGTCTTCGGCCTCATCCTCGCCGTCGCCGACCACGTGGGCCGGCAGGAACGCGAGCTCCCGAGCCTGACCTACCCGCACGGCATCCTGTACGGACTCGCGCAGGCATTGGCCTTGATCCCGGGCGTGTCGCGGTCCGGCGGCACGATCACCGCGGGCCTGCTCATGGGGTACACCCGCGAGGCGGCCGCGCGCTATTCGTTCCTGCTCGCCATCCCCGCGGTGTTCGGCAGCGGCGTGTTCCAGCTCGCCAAGAGCTACGACGAGACCGGTCCCTACGCCCTGCCCGAGACGGCGCTGGCCACTGTGGTCGCCTTCGTGGTCGGGTTCGCGATCATCGGGTGGTTCCTCAAGTTCGTCACCACCCGCGGGTACGGCCTCTTCGTCTGGTACCGCATCCTGCTCGGTCTGGCCCTCTACGTGCTGCTCGGCTTCGGCGTCATCAGCGCCTGACGCCGGGCCGTAAGGTAGAACGTGTGATTGCGTGGAATTCGACTCCTGTCCCAGAACTCGACGGCACCCAGTCGGGCATCAGCCTCTTCGACACCGCCCTCCAGCAGCTGGCGCCACTCGGGCAGCAGTCTGAGCACAGTCTCTACGTCTGCGGCATCACCCCCTACGACGCGACCCATCTCGGCCATGCGTCCACCTACGTCGCCTTCGACCTCCTCAACCGCACATGGCGCGACGCCGGAGCAGTGGTGTCCTACGTCCAGAACGTGACCGACGTCGACGATCCCCTGCTCGAGCGTGCCACGGCCACCGGCGTCGACTGGCAGGATCTCGCTGCCGACCAGATCGCCCTGTTCCGCGAGGACATGGAAGCACTGAACGTCCTGCCCCCGGACCACTACGTCGGCGCTGTCGAGGCGATCGACTGGATCGTCCCGGCGGTCGAGGAGCTGGTGGGCCGTGGGCTCGCCTACGCCGTGCCCGGGGAGGACGGAGAGCCCGACGGCGACGTCTACTTCTCCCTCGACGCCGCAGCCTCGCTCGATGAGCACGACCCCGCTCGCTGGTTCCTCGGCCAGGTCTCGCACCTCGACGCCGGGACGATGCTCGAGCTGTCGGCGGAACGCGGCGGGGACCCGCAGCGTCCGCACAAGCGCAACGCGCTCGATCCGCTCCTCTGGCGCATGGCACGCGCGGGGGAGCCGAGCTGGTCCGGAGGCGCCCTCGGCGACGGACGGCCGGGCTGGCACATCGAATGCGCCATCATCGCCCAGCGGTTCCTTCCTGCCCCCTTCACCGTGCAGGGCGGCGGCTCGGACCTCGTGTTCCCCCACCACGAGATGAGCGCTTCCCACGCCTGGGCGACCAGCGGCACCCCACTGGCCCGGCACTATGCGCACGCCGGGATGGTCGGGTACGACGGCGGGAAGATGAGCAAGTCCCGGGGGAACCTGGTCCTCGTGTCGAAGCTGCGCCAGGCCGGCGTCGATCCTGCAGCAATCCGCCTGGCCATCCTCGCGCACCACTATCGCTCGGACTGGTCCTGGACCGATTCCGTGCTGCACGAGGGCGTCACCCGCCTCGCAGCCTGGCGCGCAGCCGCCGACGCCGCGACGGGTGCCGACGTCGCCGCGCTGCGCGAGGTCATCCGTGGACACCTGGCGAACGACCTCGATGCGCCGTCCGCCCTCACCGCGGTGGACGCATGGGCGGCGGGAGTCCCCGGACACGCGCCGGGCGGGGCGGACCGGCAGGGACTGGTCGACGTTCTCGACGCCCTGCTCGGCGTCCGCCTCTAAGAAACCGGAGGGGTCCCGGGCAGGGGCGCGCTCCCCGAAGCAGAACGCTCCGAACCAGGTGTCCCCGCCCGCGTCCGGCCGGCCTACTGTTCCCGGCGGCGCTTCTTGAGGTAGCGCTCGAACTCGCGGGCGATCGATTCGCCGCTCGCCTCCGGGAGGTCCACGGTGTCCTTGGCTTCCTCCAGCTGGCGCACGTAGGCGGCTACCTCGGGGTCCTCCGTGGCCAGCTCGTCCACTCCCCGTTCCCAGGCCTCCGATTCCTCGGTCAGCACGTGGGTGTCCACCGTGATCTGCAGGATCTCCTCGAGCTTGTTCAGGAGGGCCAGCTGGGCCTTCGGCGACGGCGACTGGCCGACGTAGTGGGGTACAGCGGCCCAGAGGGACATCGTGGGGATATCGGCGAGCAGGCCCATCTCGGCCAGCACGCCGACGATGCCGATCGGGCCCTCGTACGTCGACGGCTCGACGTCCAGGCTCTCCCGCACGAGGTCGTCGTCGGAGGTGACCGTGACGGGGATGGGGCGCGAATGCGGGACATCGGCCAGCAGTGCCCCGACCAGGACGATGCAGTCGACGCTGAGCTCCTTCGCCAGGGCGACGAGCTCGGCGGTGTACGCGCGCCACTTGTAGGAGGGTTCGACCCCGTTGACGAGGATCAGGTCGACATTGGAATCCGGGACGACCGCCTTGCTGATGCGCGTGTTGGGCCACTTGATGCGCCGCTGGCCCGAGGAGTTCCGCTTGATCATGGGCCGGGTGAACTGGAAGTCGTAGAACTCGTCGGCGTCGATGGTCGAGATGCGCTCACTGCCGAAGTACCGGCCCATGTACTTCAGTCCGTCGCTGGCCGCTTCCCCGGCGTCGTTCCAGCCCTCGAAGGCCGCGAGCATGATGGTGATACGGCGCTCGGGCTCGCCGGCATCCTGGAAAAGGTCCTGTACGCCCGTCGGCTGGTTCTCTTCGAAGCTGTCCACCGTCTCACCCTAAACCCCTGCGCGCGACCATGTCAGGCGGGGTTCCGCCGCTACGCGCAGAGCTGACGTGCGGGTCCGTCGAGGGGTCACCGTAGACTTGAAGGCATGGCAAACCACCTCACCGGCAGCGTTCGAACCCGTCCGACCGAGATCCAGCGGACCGGCTCCGCACGGTACGGGGACCTTCGGGGACTGCAGGGCGTGCTGTGGGACATGGACGGGACGATCGTCGACACGGAGCCGTACTGGATCAGGGCGGAGAAGGAACTGGTCGAGTCCTACGGCGGGACCTGGACCACCGAACAGGCGACCACCCTCGTCGGCCAGGCCCTCGAGTACTCCGCCGGCGAGCTCCAGCGGGCCGGCGTCGCACTGGACATCCGCAGCATCATCGAGCACCTGACGGACCGCGTCGCGGCGGACGTGCGGACCGCCGTACCGTGGCGCCCGGGCGCGCGTGAACTGCTCTCGGCCCTGCGTGCGGAAGGTGTCCCGTGCGCCATGGTCACGATGTCCGAGAGCCTCCTCGCCGGCGAGATCGCCGCGCAGCTGCCCGACGGCACCTTCTCCCACCTCGTCACCGGTGACCGCGTGAGCGCCGGCAAGCCGGATCCGGAGGCCTACCAGCTGGGCTTCGACCTGCTGGCAGCCGATCACCCCGGGCTCCGTAAGGACCGGGTCGTCGCCATCGAGGACTCCCTGCCGGGTGTCACCTCGGCCCTCGCCGCCGGACTCGTCACGCTCGCCGTTCCCCACTTCGTCCCCCTGCCGCCCGATGAGCGCCGCACCGACTGGGACACCCTGGAGGGCCGGACGCCCGCCGATCTCGCGGCGCTCCTGCCGGAGGAGACGGGCGAGGACCGGCATGAGTAGCGGCCGGCAACCGGTCCGGACGCAGGGGAGCCCAGGGCTGTCGCTCGGCCGGCTCGCCGGCATCCCCGTCGTCCTCGCATGGTCCTGGTTCGTCATCACGGCCTTCATCGTGCTCGTGTTCGGGCCGCGCGTCTCGGGGGCGTTCCCGGGCATCGGTGCAGGCGCCTACGCCGTCGCTCTCGGCTACGCCCTGCTCCTCGCCGTGTCCGTGCTCATCCACGAACTGGCCCATGCCCTCACCGCGCGTGCCTTCGGCTGGCCGACCACACGGATCGTCCTGAACCTGTGGGGCGGCCACACGCAGTTCGCAAGCTTCAACGCCTCGCCGGGGCGGTCCCTCGCCGTCGCCCTCGCCGGGCCCGCGGCGAACTTCGTGCTGGCGGGCCTCGGGTGGCTCATCCTGCAGGCCCTCACGCCCGGGTCGGTGTCCTATCTGCTCGCTACCATCCTGGTCTGGGCCAACCTCCTCGTCGCACTGTTCAACGTGCTGCCGGGCCTGCCGCTGGACGGCGGGCGGCTCGTCGAGAGTGCGGTCTGGAAGGCGACCGGCAGCCAGGAGAAGGGTACGGTGGCAGCCGGCTGGGCCGGACGCATCATCGTCCTCCTCCTGCTCGCTTCGGTGGTCGGCGTCCAGCTGCTGCAGGGGCGCGGCCCGGACCTCCTGGTCATCGTTCTCACCGTCGTCATGGGCGCGTCCCTGTGGATGGGCGCCACGGCCGCCATCGAGAACGCGCGCATGCGCCTGCGCCTCCCCGCGATCAGCGCCGGCCGGCTGCAGCAGCGCGCCCTGGGGGTCCCCGCAGGCACCACCGTCCTCGCCGCCCGCCGGCTCCTGCGCGACAACCCCGGAGCCGCCGTCGTCCTGACCGGACCCTCCGGCCAGCCCGAGGCCGTCGTCGACGAGACCGCGCTGCTCGCCGTCCCCGACGACGTGGCCGCGACGACGGCGGTCAACGCCGCAGCACGCCGGCTGGCCGCCGGCGCCTACGTCCCGGAGTCGGCCGAGGGCCAGGAACTCCTGCAGTTCCTCGCCCGGCTCGAGGGGAACGAGTACGCCGTCATCAACCTCCAGGGTGCCGTGACGGGCGTCCTGCAGCAGCGGGCCGTCGTTCAGGCCATCACCGGCAGGGCCACACCCGGTCCCTAGTTCCGCATCCCTGCCGGCGGCGGCGCGTGCCTGCCCCGAACCCCGCCGGTCCTCCCGCCTCATTCCCAGCCAGATCCACTGCCAGATCCACTGCCAGATCCACTGCCACAACGATGCCGGTTCCGCCGGCCGCCGAAGGACGAACCATGAGTACCACCCAGACCACCCCCGAAGCGCCCGCGAGCCCCCACGGCGCGGCGGCACGTCGCGGCCCGTTCCGCGCCGGCGAGCGCGTCCAGCTGACCGACGAGAAGGGCCGGATGAACACCATCACCCTCACGCCGGGCGGCGCCTTCCACACCCACAAGGGCTTCCTGATGCACGACGCCCTCATCGGTGCCACCGAGGGAACCATCCTCGAGAACACCACCGGCCAGCTGTACCAGGCGCTGCGGCCGCTGATGTCGGACTTCGTGCTGTCCATGCCCCGCGGCGCGGCCGTCGTGTACCCGAAGGACGCGGGCCAGATCGTGACGATGGCCGACATCTATCCGGGAGCGCGCGTCGTCGAGGCAGGTGTCGGTTCGGGGGCGCTCTCCATCTCGCTCCTGCGGGCGGTCGGCGACTCCGGCTATCTCCACTCGTTCGAGCGCCGCGAGGAATTCGCCGACATCGCCCGGGGGAACGTCGAGACGATCTTCGGCGGGCCCCACCCGGCCTGGCAGATCACGCTCGGCGACTTCCAGGAGCAGGTCGTGGAGCACGAGGAACCAGGCTCGGTGGACCGCGTGGTCCTCGACATGCTCGCGCCCTGGGAGTGCCTCGACGCCGTCGCCACCGTCCTCGCCGCGGGCGGCGTCTGGATCAGCTATGTCGCCACGGTGACACAGCTGTCGCGCACTGCCGAGGCGATCCGCGCCGACGGGCGCTTCACGGAACCCGAGGGCTGGGAGTCGATGGTGCGCGGCTGGCACCTCGAGGGCCTCGCCGTCCGTCCTGACCACCGCATGGTCGCCCACACCGGTTTCCTCCTCACCACCCGCAGGCTGGCCGAGGGCGCTACGGGTTTCACTCCGAAGCGCAGGCCGTCGAAGACCGGGTTCAGCGAGGAGGACCTCAACGCCTGGACGCCTCAGGCCGTGGGTGAGCGCGACGTCTCCGACAAGCGGCTGCGCCGGGTGGCGCGGGACGCAGCGTCGACGATCCAGCGGGGATCCCTGCCGCCGGAGGAAGCGCAGGCACGTCGCGACGCGATCGCGGACGGGGGAACGGTCGAGTAGGCAGGGACCGGGCAGGAGGATTCAGCCGGAAGGCCGGGATCAGGCCGGCCACGACCACGTCAGGGACCCGGCATCGGAGTCCGGGAGTGGCCCGCGGAGCGTTCGGCGTCACGAGGGCGGGGAGTTGTGCGGATAGTTAACCGTCCACGTTGTTAACAGTACTCACCGGGGACCGGCGTCTGCGCTAAGGTCGAAAGACAGCTGAAGGTCGAACCGAAAGTGGCGAACCGAAATGCCGAATTCCGAAGACAACGCTCCTGCCGCTGATCCGCGTGGCGGAACCCCGCCTCCCGTCGACAATTCGGTCACTCAGCGCCAACTCAACGTCCTCCGGGACAAACTGCGCCACATCGACCGTCAGCTCGCCTCGGCGACACAGAACAACGGGAAGCTCGTCGCCGCGCTGGAGGCGGCGCGGACGGAGATCGTCCGGCTGAAGGCCGCCCTCGAGAAGGAGGGCGCGGCCCCGTTCAGCTTCGCCACCGTGATGCAGGTGAATCCTCGGCGTCCTGCCGAGCCGGGAACCACCACCGAGGCGACGGTCCAGGACACGGCGGACATCCTGCAGTCGGGCAGGAAGCTCCGCGTGACGGTCAGCCCCCTCATCAGCGTGCGGCAGCTCGCCCCCGGGCAGGAAGTCCTGCTGAACGAATCGCTGACCATCGTGGCGGCGCTCGGCTTCGAGCGGGCGGGGGAGATCGTCACCGTCAAGGAACTGCTGGGCGCGGACCGCGCGCTCGTCGTCGGCCGGACGGATGACGAGCGCGTCATCCGGCTCAGCGGTCCGCTGCAGACGGAGAAGATCCGCGTCGGCGACGCACTCGCCGTCGACACCAAGTCGGGGTACGGCCTCGAGAAGGTACCGCGGAGCGAGGTCGAGAACCTCGTGCTCGAGGAAGTCCCGGACATCGCCTACGGCGACATCGGCGGACTCGGCCCGCAGATCGAGCAGATCCGCGATGCCGTCGAACTGCCGTTCCTGCACCCGGACCTCTACCGTGAGCACGGCCTCAAGCCGCCCAAGGGCATCCTCCTGTACGGCCCGCCCGGGTGCGGCAAGACCCTGATCGCGAAGGCCGTGGCCAACAGCCTCGCCGCCAGGGCTGCGGAAAGGGCCGGCGTCGAGCAGATCCGCAGCTACTTCCTGAACATCAAGGGCCCGGAGCTGCTGGACAAGTACGTGGGCGAGACGGAGCGCCACATCCGGCTCATCTTCGCGCGCGCCCGCGAGAAGGCATCGGACGGCAGCCCCGTCGTCGTGTTCTTCGACGAGATGGATTCCCTGTTCCGCACCCGCGGTACCGGTGTCTCGTCCGACGTCGAGACCACCATCGTGCCCCAGCTGCTCAGCGAGATCGACGGCGTCGAGAAGCTCGAGAACGTGATCGTCATCGGTGCCTCGAACCGTGAGGACATGATCGATCCCGCCATCCTCCGACCCGGCCGGCTGGATGTGAAGATCAAGATCCAGAGGCCCGACGCCGAGGGCGCCGCCGAGATCTTCGCCAAGTACATCACCCCCAACCTGCCGCTGCACGCGGACGACCTCGCGGAGAACGGCAACGACCCGCAGACCACGATCGCGGAGATGATCCGCCGCACGGTCGAGCAGATGTACTCCACGGACAAGCGGAACGAGTACCTCGAGGTGACGTACGCCAACGGGGACACCGAGATGCTGTACTTCAAGGACTTCAACTCCGGCGCGGTGATCCAGAATGTCGTGGACCGCGCGAAGAAGTACGCCATCAAGGACCTCCTCCTCGACGGCAGCAAGGGCCTGCGCATCGAGCACCTGATGCGGGCCGTGGTGGACGAGTTCCGCGAACACGAGGACATGCCGAACACCACGAACCCCGACGACTGGGCGCGCATCTCCGGCAAGAAGGGCGAGCGCATCACGTACATCCGGACGATCGTCCAGGGCAAGGCCGGCCAGGAGCCGGGCAAGTCGATCGAGACGACGGCGAATACGGGCCAGTATCTGTGATTGATACGGGGGGACGACGGGCCGGTCGGCGGGGCGCATCGCCGCCGGTCGGCGAGGGGGTCTCGGTCCACCGGGTGATGGGGACGGAGACGGAGTACGGCATCATCGCACCCGCCCTGCCCTCGGCCAATCCGACGCTGCTGTCCTCCCAGGTGGTCAACGCCTACGCGGCCACCCTGCGGGAAGGGCTCGGCAACCTCGCCGGGACCCGCTGGGACTACACGGACGAGACTCCGCTGACGGACGCCCGCGGGTTCCGCATGGACCGGGCCAGCGCGCATCCGAGCCAGCTGACCGACGAGCCGCCGGAGCTCACCGCCGAGCAGATCGCCCTCGAACGGGGCGAGCCCGCCGAGGCGGCCGTGCTCATGAACCTCGTGCTGAACAACGGGGCGCGGCTGTACGTCGACCATGCCCACCCCGAATACTCATCACCCGAGGTGACGAATCCGCTCGACGCCGTCCTCTGGGACCGGGCGGGGGACCACGTGGCCGTCGCGGCGATGGAACGGATCGGAACCACTCCGGGCTTCTCGCCCGTGATCCTGTACAAGAACAACACGGACAACAAGAGCGTCTCCTACGGGTCGCACGAGAACTACCTCGTACCCCGGAGCGTCCCGTTCTCGAAGCTCGCCGAAGCCCTGATTCCCTTTTTCGTCTCCCGCCAGGTCATCTGCGGCGCGGGACGCGTCGGCAAGGGCCCGCTGAACCAGGAGCCCGGCTTCCAGATCAGCCAACGGGCGGACTTCTTCGAGAACGAGATCGGCCTGGAGACGACCGTCCGCAGGCCCATCATCAACACGCGCGACGAGCCGCACGCGGTGGCGGAGAAATACCGGCGGCTGCACGTCATCATCGGTGACGCCAACCTGAACGAGGTGTCCAACTACCTCAAGCTGGGTACGACGTCCCTCGTCCTCGCGCTGGTCGAGCAGGGCCTCGCGCCGGCTCCCGCGCTGGAGGACCCGGTCCAGGCGCTGCGGACCATCAGCCACGACCCCACGCTGAAGGCTGCCGTCCGGCTGGCGGACGGCCGCAGCATCACCGGGCTCGAGCTGCAGGAACTGTACTGCGAAGCGGTACTCGACGCCGTTCCACCCGGCGCCGACGAGCAGACGCGCGACGTCGTCGACCGGTGGCAGGCGCTGCTGGAGGCCCTGCGGCGTGATCCGATGGAGGCATCCCGCCAGGTGGACTGGATCGCCAAGCTGAAGGTGCTCGAGGCGTACCGGGCGCGGGACGGCCTCGCCTGGACGAACCCGCGGCTGGCCCTCGTGGACCTGCAGTACGCCGACCTCCGGCCCGAGAAGGGCATCTACCAGCGCCTGGCACGCCGGGGCGACGTCGAACTGCTCGTGCAGCCCGAGGATGTCGCCCGCGCCGCCGTCGAGCCGCCGCGCGACACCAGGGCGTACTTCCGCGGCCGCTGCATCTCGGAGTACCCGGCCGAGGTCGTCGGGGCGAGCTGGGACTCCCTCATCTTCGAGCTGGCGGGGGAACGGCGCCTCCAGCGGGTGCAGACGCGCGAGCCGCTTCGGGGCACGGCGATGCTCACCGAGGAGTTGTTCGACGTGGCAGCCGATGCCGAGGATTTCCTCGCCCGATTGTTGAGCGGCCCGGATCGGCGCGTGGCACCATAGGACCAGATCACTGAAGTGATCACGAACACGGAAAGGGTGGCCATCATGGCGACACAGGACCGCATCAACACCGGCGGATCGTCCACCGAAGCGGAGGAGGAAACCCCCGAGCCCGCCCCCGCTGCTCCGGCGGCGCAGGACTCCACCCAGACCCAGGGCGTCGACGACCTGCTCGACGAGATCGACGGCGTCCTCGAGTCCAACGCCGAAGAGTTCGTGCGCGGGTTCGTGCAGAAGGGCGGCCAGTAGCGGATGCTCCCGGATGATGCAGCAGCTGCGGTTCCCCGGGCCGCCTCGACATCCTTTGCCGACTTCCTGGGCGCCCACCATCCCGGGCTGCTGCCGTCGAACCGGACGCTCGGTCCGGTGACCGCGTCCACCGATGCCTCGCACCTGGCGCCGCACGCCACGACCATCGTCTCGCTGACCTTCCCCGGCGGCGTGCTGATGGCCGGCGACCGGCGGGCCACGATGGGCAACGTGATCGCGAGCCGCCACATCGAGAAGGTGTTCCCCGCGGACCGCTACTCCGTCCTGGGGATCGCCGGCAGCGCCGGGATCGGCCTCGACCTGACGCGACTGTTCCAGGTGGAACTCGAGCACTACGAGAAGATCGAAGCGACCATGATGAGCCTCGACGGCAAGGCCAACCGCCTCGCCGCCATGGTCCGGCAGAACCTCCCCATGGCGATGCAGGGACTCGCAGTGGTGCCGCTCTTCGCCGGCTTCGACACGGACCGCCACATCGGGAGGCTCTTCTCGTTCGACGTCACCGGCGGACGTTACGAGGAGCATGAACACCACTCGGTCGGGTCCGGCTCGGTCTTCGCGCGGGGTGCGCTGAAGAAGCTGTGGAATCCGCGCCTGACCGAGGCGTCGGCGGTGCGTGTCGCCGTCGAGTCCCTCTACGACGCGGCCGACGACGACTCCGCGACCGGCGGCCCGGACACCGTCCGTGCCCTCTGGCCCGTCGTCTACGTCGTGGACGGAGCCGGAGCGCGTCGCATCCCGGAGCGCGACCTCGAGTCCGTGGCGCACACCATCATCGAAGCCCGCTCCGCGGCGGGCCGGGAGGCATAGGCCATGACACAGCAGTTCTACGTTTCCCCCGAGCAGCTCATGAAGGACCGCGCGGACTTCGCGCGGAAGGGGATCAGCCGGGGCAGGTCGGTCGTGGTGATGAGTTGCCGCGACGGCATCGCACTGGTCGCCGAGAATGCCTCGCCGTCGCTCCACAAGCTGGGGGAGATCTACGACCGCATCGCCTTCGCCGCGGTCGGGAAGTACAACGAGTTCGAGAGCCTGCGGCAGGCCGGCGTGCGCTACGCCGACGTCCGCGGCTACTCCTACGCCCGCGAGGACGTGACCGCCCGTGGGCTCGCCAGTGTGTACGCGCAGAGCCTGGGTGCGGTGTTCACCGCGGAGAGCAAGCCGTTCGAAGTCGAACTCGTCGTGGCGGAGGTGGGGCACGCGCAGGACAGCGACCACCTCTACCGGCTGACCTTCGACGGCTCCATCGCCGACGAGACCGGCTTCGTGGTCATGGGTGGTGCCGCCGACGCCGTCGTCGACTCCCTCGGCGGCACGTGGTCCTCCGACCTCAGCCTTCCCGAGGCCGTCGGGGCCGCTGCCCGGGCGCTGCGGAACGCCTCCCGTCCACCGGCCGACGGCGCCCAGTCCGGGGTTCCCCCGCTGGATCCCTCCGTCCTCGAAGTCGCGTTCCTGGAACGCGACCCGGACACGCTGCGCGGCAGCCGCCGCGCGTTCCGCAGGGTCGGCGGCCCCGAACTCGAGAACCTCCTCCAGCACGAACAGGACACCTGATGGACCGGCGCATCTTCGGAGTCGAGACCGAATTCGGGATCTCCTACTCAGGACCCAATTCACGCCCGCTCTCACCCGAGGAAGTCGCACGTTACCTCTTCCGTAAGGTCGTCAGCTGGGGGCGGTCCTCCAACGTCTTCCTCACCAACGGATCGCGTCTGTACCTCGACGTCGGTTCCCACCCCGAATACGCGACCGCGGAGTGCGACGACCTGGCGCAGCTCATCGCCCACGACCGGGCGGGCGAGCTCATTCTCGAGGACCTCGTCTCGGAGGCCCAGCGCAAGCTCGCGCAGGAGGGCTACGACGGCAAGATCTACCTCTTCAAGAACAACACCGACTCCGCGGGCAACTCCTACGGCAGCCACGAGAACTACCTGATCCCCCGCAAGCTCGAGTTCTCGCGCCTCGCGGACATCCTCATCCCGTTCCTGGTGACGCGGCAGCTCCTCGTGGGCGCGGGAAAGGTCCTCAAGACGCAGACCGGCTCCATCTATGCGTTCTCCCAGCGGGCCGACCACCTGTGGGAAGGCATCTCCTCGGCCACGACCCGCTCGCGACCCATCATCAACACCCGGGACGAACCGCACGCCGATGCGGAGCACTATCGCCGGCTGCACGTGATCGCCGGCGACTCCAACATGTCCGAGACCACCATGCTGCTCAAGGTCGGGTCCGTCGACCTGCTGCTGCGGATGGTGGAAGCGGGCGAGATGATGCGGGACTTCCGCCTCGAGAACCCCATCCGGAGCATCCGTGAGATCTCGCACGACCTCACCGGGCAGCAGCTGCTCAAGCTCGCCAATGGCCGGCACATGACCGCCCTCGAGATGCAGCGCGAGTACCTGGCGCGCGTCACGGCATTCGTCGACCAGCACGGAGCGCACAACGCGCACGTCCCGGCCGTCCTGGACCTGTGGGAGCGGGTGCTCGATGCCGTGGAGACCGGCAGCACCGCGCATATCGACACCGAGGTGGACTGGGCGATCAAGAAAAAGCTCATCGACCGGTACCTCGCGCGCTCGGGCGAGGACCTCGACTCGGCGAAGGCGGCGCAGCTCGACCTCACCTACCACGACATCTCCCGCTCCCGGGGCCTGTTCTTCCTGCTCCAGGCCCACGGCGAGGCCGCCCGGGTGGTGGACGACACGGCGGTCAAGGAGGCGGTGGACATCCCGCCGCAGACCACCCGTGCCAAGCTCCGCGGCGAATTCGTCCGCCGCGCCAAGGAGGCGAACCGCGACTACACGGTGGACTGGGTTCACCTCAAGCTCAATGACCGGGCCCAGCAGACCATCCTCTGCAAGGATCCCTTCACCTCCGTGGACGAGCGCGTGGAGGCGCTCCTGCAGCAACTCTGAGTCCCCGCGGGCCGCAACGCCGCCGGATCGGCGCCTGTTGTGAGGACATTCCCAGGAGAAACCGTGCGCCGGAGCCGTTAGGCTTGTCAGGGCCCCTTGTTCTGCGGCCAGCCTGAACCGGACACCAATCGGAAAGTAATCCTGTGCGAAAAGTACTAGCAACCTCCCTCGCGATGATGCTGTCCCTCACAGCGTGCGGCGGGCCGACGACAGACAATCTGACCGGGGAAGCGACCGGCAAGTCCGCGGGCGCCACCGAGATCCTCGAGTCGGTCGCCGTCTCGGGCGGCAGCGACGAGGAGCCGCCGACGGTCGAGTTCGATGAACCGCTGGAGGTCACCGGAGTTGCCGCGAGGACGGTCGCTGAGGGCGACGGCGACGAGGTGGAGGCCGGGCAGCATGTCCACTACCAACTCGTCGCGCTCAACGCCGAGGACGGCGACGTCCTCGGCGATACCTACAGCCAGGGCGATCCCAAGCTCCTGTCGGTCAACGACACGCTCAAGGAGCAGGACGCCGAACTCTACGAGGTCCTCGTGGGCACGAAGGTCGGCTCGCAAATCGCCTACACCCGCCCCTCGCCGGAGCCCGCCGAGGGCGAGACCGCGAGTCCTGAGCAGCTGATCGTGCTCAAGGTCATCTCGGCGGTGCCGGAGCCCGAGGTCCTCTCGCCCGAGGACGTGAAGAAGCTCGACGACGAGGGCCAGCTGCCCACGTTCACCTTCGACGACAAGGGTACTCCCGAGGTCACTATCCCCGAGAACGAGGCCTCCGACGACCTCGTCGTCAAGGTCCTCGAGGAGGGCAAGGGCGACGTCGTCGCCGAGAGCGACAGCATCACGGCGAACTACAGTGGCTGGACCTACAGCGAGGGTGAGAAGTTCGACTCGAGCTTCGATCGGGGCGAGCCTGCCACCTTCCCGCTGAGCGGTGTCATCAAGGGCTGGACCAAGGGCCTTGCCGGGCAGAAGGTCGGCTCGAAGGTGCTGCTCGTGATTCCCGAGCCGTGGGCCTACCCCCAGCCCTCGCAGGGCCAGCCCTCCGGAACGCTCGTGTTCTACGTCGAGATCGTCAGCAAGGAAGCTGCGGAGTAGTCCGCGTCCCTGCACAGCCAACGAACCTCCCACGAAAGGAAATTATGTCCTTCGGACAGCGCAACTTCGACCGGCAGAAGCCGGAGATCGACTTCCCCGCCCACGAGGTGCCCACCGACCTCGTCATCGAGGACCTCATCGAGGGCACCGGCGACGAGGCCAAGCCCGGCAGCACCGTGTCCACCCACTACGTCGGCGTGGCTTTCTCGACGGGCGAGGAATTCGACGCCTCGTGGAACCGCGGTGCTCCGCTCGACTTCCGGGTCGGCGTCGGCCAGGTCATCCAGGGCTGGGACCAGGGGCTCCTCGGCATGAAGGTCGGCGGTCGCCGTCGCCTCGAGATCCCGTCCCACCTCGCCTACGGTCCCAGTGGCGCCGGCTCGGCGATCGGTCCCAACGAGGCGCTGATCTTCGTGGTGGACCTGCTCGCCGTCCGCTAGGTCGATCCGCCAGAGGAATTCGTCCGAGCCATCCGCTCGGGCCACGCGCCGGGGCTCCGCAGTCCCGCGCTGTCCAGAAGGGACGCACGTCAACCCCGGTTGGCGTGCGTCCCTTCTGCCGCTTCCGGAAAGGTAGGGTTTCACCCGTGTCTGCAAAACGAACCGAACGGCTCCTCACGCTCGTGATCATGCTCCTGTCGAGCCGCCGCGGGTTCACGAAGGAGGAACTGTTCGAGGAGATCGACCTGTACCGGGAAGCGACCTCGGTGGCGGCCCGGGAGAAGCTCTTCGACCGCGACAAGGCGGCGCTCCGCGAGCAGGGCATCCCCCTGCAGTCCTTCAGCGAGGACGCCCTGTTCGAGCACGACAACACCGTGCAGCGGTACCGGATCAACGCCGAGGACTACCGCCTCGGCGGGGTCACGTTCCAGCCCGAGGAGTACGCCGTCCTCAACCTGGCCGCCGGGGTGTGGGACCAGGGATCGCTCGACTCCGCGGCGTCCCGTGCCCTCAGGAAGCTCAGTTCACGGAGTACCGACGGCACCGTCGAACTCACCCCCCTCATCCAGCCCCGCATCACCACGGACGCACCGTACTGGGACATCGTGTGGCAGGCACTCACCTCGCGCACCCCGATCCGGTTCCCCTACCGGGCGGCCAGCACCGGCCGCGAGGAGGTCCGCACCGTGCACCCGTGGGGGATGGGAGCCCGTTTCGGCCACTGGTACGTCGTCGGCTTCGACACCACGCGCAAGGCCGAACGCTTCTTCCGGCTCTCCCGCATGACCGGGGAGCCCGTGCTGCTGAAGGGCACGTTCGATGTCCCGGCGTCCTTCGACATGAACTCCACCCTGTCCTCCCTGTCCCGCAGCGAACCGGACCGCGCCGCCGTCGTCGCAGTGCGGCCCGGATCCTGCCAGGTGCTGCGCGTCCGCAAGGACACCGAGGTCCTCCAGACCGGGGAGGAGTGGGACATCCTGCGCGTGCCCTACGCGGCGTCGAGCCCCATGGCGGCGACGATCGCGGGTCTCGGCACCAGCGCGAGGGTCGAGGAGCCCCAGGAGCTCGCGGCGGAGGTCGCCCGGCTGCTGGAGGGAGCCCTCGACGCGGCCGTGGCCGCTCCGGAAGGCGTCGAGATCACCGAGGGCGCGCGTGCCGTTCCCCGCCGGAAGTCCTCCTCCCAGGACCACCTGCTGCGCCTGCTCGACCTCGTGCCGTACCTCCTGGCGCACCCGGGGGCGGACGTCGGGGAGACGGCGCGCCGGTTCGACGTGAGCGAGACCCAGCTGACCAAGGACCTCGACCTGCTGTTCGTGAGCGGTCCCCGGCACTACCCGGACGGGCTCATGGACGTGAACATCGAGGACGGCAGGATCTACCTGACCAACGCGCGCGACCTCGCCGAACCCGTGAAGCTGAGCATGGACGAGGCCTGCTCCCTCATCGTGGGGCTCCAGGCCCTGCGCGAGCTCCCCGGTATGAGGAACAACGAGGCGATCGTCAGCGCGCAGACCAAGCTGACGGCCGCCGCAGGAGACGCAGCGCGCATCGGCTCCGCCGTCGCCACGAAGCTCACGGAGGACGATATCGACCCGACCCTCGAGGTGCTGCAGGCCGCCCTGCACTCGGGGGTCCGGGTCGCCGTGGACTACTTCGTCCCGACGCGCGATGAGATCACGCACCGGCTGCTCGAACCGATCCGGATCTTCCTCCACCAGGACACGTGGTACCTCGAGGCGTGGTGCGTGGATTCGGACGGGTTGCGCAACTTCCGCCTGGATCGCATCCAGAGCGCCACGCTGACGGACGAGCCGGCCACGGCCACCGTGGACGACGCATCCGCGGCCCGGGACCGGGGGTCGGCGCCGTACCGCTCCGGTGACGCAGACCACGCCGTCACGCTCGTTCTGGAGCCTCGCGCACGGTGGATCGCTGCGCAGTACAACGCCGATGCCGTCCAGGAGCTCGGGGAGGACCGGCTCGCTGCACGCCTGAAGGTGGCCTCGACCTCCTGGATCCCCGGCCTCGTCGCGAGCCTCGGTGGATCCGCCGCCGTCGTCGCCCCCGACCAGCTGCGCGAGGAGACCCTGCGCTGGCTGGAGGAAGCCCGGGCGCACCAGGCGCTGGCCTAGACTGGAAGCATGCTCTGGTGGATGTGGATCGTGCTGTGGGTTGCGCTGGTGGCCGTCAGCGTGATCTTCCTCGTCATCGTCGGCTTCCGCGTCTTCCGCCGGGGAGTGCGAACTCTCGGTGAATTCGGGGAAGCGATGGACCGCCTCACGGTGAACGCCCCCGTCGGCGACGCCGGCCCGGTATCCCACGTCGGCGTCCCGGGAATCCCCGTACCCGCGGTGTTCTCCGCGCCGGAGGACGTCCGCGCGGCGCGGGACGCCGCCAGGACCAGACGCATCGACGACCGCCGTAGCAGGCGCATCCGCAAGCGTGCCGGTCGAGGGCAGCCCCAACTCCTGCAGGACATGCCCCACCTGTGAACTAAACTGGGGCCGGGATCAACGAGAGGAATTGGGCATGAGGCTCGAAGGCTGGCACATCGTCATCATCATCGTTCTTGCGATCGTCCTGTTCGGCGCGCCGAAGCTCCCCGGCCTCGCACGGAGCCTCGGGCAGTCGCTGCGGATCTTCAAGTCCGAGGTGAAGCAGATGAAGGACGAGAACAACACCCCCGACGCCGGAACGGATCCGGTGGAGGGCCGGGTGGTCGACTCCGGCCGGCCCCAGAGCTACTCGCCCACCTACGAAGCGCCCGTCCAGCACCCGGGCCAGCACCCGGGCCAGCAGGCACCGTACTACCAGGGCGGTGCCTCCGGCAGTAACCCGGTGGACGGTTCGGGTGGCACCCAGTCGCAGGGGGGACCGTCGCAGCACGGCGGTACCTCGCACACTCCGCAGTAGGCCAGGTACCCCCGGTGTCACCCGCGAAGGTCCGGAAGCGCGGCAGGAAAGCCAATCCGGAAGGGCGCATGGCCCTGAAGGAACACCTGCGCGAGGCACGCAACCGGCTGTTCAAGTCCGCGGTCGCGGTCATCCTGG
>NZ_NFSC01000027.1 GCF_002157505.1 Arthrobacter agilis | reverse complement strand
GCCAGGATCAAACTCTCCGTAAATGCATTACAGACACAGCAACACCACCCGGGAAAACGGGCGACACCACTGCACAAAATTCGAAACCAGCCAAAAAAACCAGCCACCACACACCGAGGTGCACGGCAACCAGCAAATTCAACCAATCAAAAAACAATCGGTATCAACAAACTTGGCACACTATTGAGTTCTCAAACAACAGGAGCTACCGGCACCAAACACAACCAAACCGCTGTGTCCTCGCTCCGAAGCAACTTTTCAAGCTTACCCCGCTGCTTCCGTTTCTCCAAATCATCCGACTCCCGCTTCCCTCGGTCCCTGTTCCAGTCCATGCGGATAGGAGGTGAGCCTTGGTTGTGTGGTTGTCGGCCGATCGGATGTCTTCATCAGCGCGGATATAAACAGTAGCACCGGTCGGGCCGGAATGTAAAACGGCGGCGGACCCCCTCCTGGGAGGGGGTCCGCCGCCGTGCCTACCGGCCGCTGCTCAGGAGGCGGCAGGCTTCAGGTAGAGCACCCCGAGCGGCGGAACGCGCACGTCGCCATACGCCGGCTGACCATTGTGCGCGCCTTCGTGAGCGGTCACGAGGCCGCGGTTCCCGACGCCCGACCCGCCGAACTCCTCGGAGTCGGTGTTCAGGACCTCGGTCCACTCCCCCGCCCAGGGCAGTCCGACCCGGAAGCCCTCGTGCGGGCCGCCGGCGAAGTTGGCGATGCACACGAGCGGGTTTCCCTGGTGGTCCCAACGGATGAAGGACAGCGTGTTGTGCTCGCCGTCGTTCTCGTCGATCCACTGGAAGCCGGCCGGCTCGTTGTCCCGCGCGTACAGCGCCGGGGTCTCCTTGTAGATCGTGTTGAGGGTGCGGACGAGCTCCTGGACACCCTTGTGCGACGGGGTGTCGGTGAGCCACCAGTCGAGGCTGTGGTGCTCGGCCCACTCGGATTCCTGGGCGAACTCCGACCCCATGAAGATGAGCTGCTTGCCGGGGTGGGCCCACTGGAACGCGAGGTACGCGCGGACGTTGGCCAGCTGCTGCCACCGGTCACCCGGCATCTTGCGCAGGAGCGAGCCCTTGCCGTGCACGACTTCGTCGTGGCTGATGGGGAGCATGAAGTTCTCGGTGTAGGCGTACACCATGGAGAACGTCGCCTTGCCGTGGTGGTGCACCCGGTTGATCGGGTCCTCCGAGATGTACTGGAGGGTGTCGTGCATCCACCCCATGTTCCACTTGATGCCGAAGCCGAGACCTCCCGAGCTGGTGGGCCGGGTCACGCCGTCGAACGCCGTCGACTCCTCGGCGACCATCACGATGCCCGGTGCCCTCTTGTAGGCGGTCGCGTTGACCTCCTGCAGGAAGGAGATGGCCTCGAGGTTCTCGCGGCCGCCGAACCTGTTCGGACGCCACTGGCCTTCCTCACGCGAGTAGTCGAGGTACAGCATCGACGCGACGGCGTCGACGCGCAGCCCGTCGATGTGGAATTCCTCGAGCCAGTAGAGGGCGTTTGCAACCAGGAAGTTGCGGACCTCCCGGCGGCCGAAGTCGAAGATCAGCGTGCCCCAGTCCTGGTGCTCCCCGAGGAACGGGTCCCCGTGCTCGTACAGGGTGCCGCCGTCGAAATTGGCCAGGGCCCACGCGTCCTTGGGGAAGTGCGCGGGAACCCAGTCCATGATGACGCCGATGCCGGCCTGGTGCAGCCTGTCGATCAGGTACTTGAAGTCGTCGGGCGAACCGAAGCGCGAGGTCGGCGCGAAATAGGACGTCACCTGGTAGCCCCACGAGCCGCCGAAGGGATGCTCGGCGACAGGCATGAGCTCGACGTGCGTGAAGCCCTGCCAGGACACGTATTCCACGAGCTGCTCGGCGAGTTCCCGGTAACTCAGCCCCTGGCGCCAGGACCCGAGGTGCACCTCGTAGACGCTCATCGGGCCGTTGTGGGGATCGCCGGCGGCACGCGCCTCCATCCACTCGTCGTCGCCGAAGACGTAGGTCGACTCGACGACCTTCGACCCGGTGAGGGGTGGGACCTCGGTGCCTCGCGCCATGGGGTCGGCCTTCTCGCGCCAGTGCCCGTCGTTGCCGAGGATCTCGAACTTGTAGCAGGTGCCTGCCCCTGCCCCGGGGATGAAGATCTCCCAGATACCGGAGCTGCCGAGGGCGCGCATGGCGTTGACGGTTCCGTCCCAGCCGTTGAAGTCGCCCATGACGCGCACGGCGCGGGCGTTGGGGGCCCAGACCGCGAAGGACACTCCATCGATGTCGCCCAGGACGGACGAGTAGTGGCGGACATGTGCGCCGAGCGCGGTCCACAGTGTCTCGTGCCGGCCCTCGCCGATCAGGTGCATGTCGATCTCGCCGAGCGTCGGCAGGAACCGGTACGGGTCGTCGACGATCTCGGGTTCACCGCCGTAGGCCACCTCGAGCCGGTAGTCGGGCACATGCCCGGGGTTCTCGGCGGGGAGGGCCCCGACCCAGATGCCGTTGTGCTCGTGGTGAAGCTCGGTGCGCCCGGAGGCGGTGACGACGGCGACGGACCGGGCCAGGCGGCGCAGTGTCCGGATGGTCACGACGTCGTCGTTCCCCAGGTGCGCGCCCAGCACGGCGTGCGGCTGGTAGTAGCTGCCTTCCGAGACCTGCTGGAGGACGGACGGGTCGACCGGGACCGGGGTCAGGTCCGCTGCCGCGGATCCGGTGGAGGTCTCGGGGACGTCGTCCTGCCCGGAGGAGGCTACCGCCTCCTTCGCCTTGACGGCCAGCCCTGCCGTTGCGCTCTTCGCCTTGCCGGCCACGGCCTTCGCCGTGCCCGCGACGGCCTTGGCCGCCTTGCCTGTGAGAGTCTCTTCGCCTGTGCCCTCGTCGGGCCCGGAGTTCTTCGGGGGGTTCATGTCAGCTGCTTTCGTAGCGTCCGCTCCGGGCTGTGCACCCAGGGCGCGTCGGACATCCCGGACGGGCATCTCGACCCAGTCCGGCCTGTTGCGGATCTCGTAGACGACTTCGTACAGGGCCTTGTCGAGCCAGAGGGCGCGGAACAGCGGACCTGTCGTGTCGACGGGCGCTCCGGCTTCCTCCGCGTACCCATCGAGGAAGGCATCGCGGGCCGCGTCCGACCACTGTTCGGTCTCGGCGGCCTCGGGGGAACCGACCGGAGCGGCCCCGCGGGAGGCAGCGGCGTACTCCAGCGAGCGGACCATGCCGACGACGTCGCGCAGCGGCACGTCGGGGACGCTCCGCTCCGCGGTGGGCCGGAGGGGCTCCCCCTCGAAGTCGATGATGAGCCACGTGCCGTCGGGGGCCTGGAGGACCTGTCCCAGGTGGAGGTCGGCGTGGATGCGCTGCAGGGGCGGGATGTCCTCGAGCCCTTCCACGTTGCGGATGATGCGGTCGACCTCGGCGCCCAGGGGCCCGACGGCGTCGCCCGCTTCCTCCCAGGCCCAGCGGATGCGCTGTGCGAGCGCCTCCTTGAATTCCTTCTCCTCGGCGTCACTCGCCGTGCGGCTGCCGAACGCGCCCTCGAGCTGCCGGTGGATCCGGGCGACGGCCTGGCCGAGACCGCGTGCCTGGGTGGTGAAGTCCGTGGCGGACGACGCCGCGAGGGACGCCGTGCGCCACGCATCGGTGCTTCCCTCGACGAAGTCGCGGAGGACGCTGACGTGGCCCGTCACGTGGTGGCCGGGTTCCCCGTGCGGTTCCTGCCATGTGCCCGTGATCCATCCGAAGGTGTCCGGGGTGTCGGTGGAGCCTTCGGCGGTGAGCCCGGCGCTGATGTGGACGTCGGGGCTCTCACCGGCGGCGAGTACGCGGAAGAACTTCACGATCATGGACCCGGGGCCGGTGCCGTAGACGACCGAGGTGTTCGACTGCTCGCCCTGGAGCACCTTGACGGGCTGCGCCGTGCCCGGCTCCTGGTGGTCGGGCGCCTTGATGACGACGCCTTCCAGCCTCCCGTCGGGCGTGCTCCCTCCGCGCAGGAGGAAGTCGACCCACAGGCGCACGAAGTCGGCGTCGTGGGTCGCGTCGTAGGCCCACTGCGGACCCAGGTCAGGATGCTCGACCTGGCCGATGAGGCCGGAGGCGGCGCCGTCGAGCGGCTCGCTGCGGTAGCTGATCGGCACACTGACGACGTCGGTCCGCCGTCCGGATTCGACGGCCAGGAAGTGCACCTCGAAGCCTGCCGCACCGGCAGGATCCTCCAGGACCGTTCCGCCGACGACCGTCAGGGCCACCGACGGCCCCTTCGCGGGGAACCACCGCTGGGACGGAAGCCATTCCGTGAGGATCTCCGGGATGAAGGGCGTATGCGCCGCCATTATCGGACCACCTCCGGGATGGGGATGACCGGCATCGCTTCCGTGTGGGGGGACGACGTGTTGGAGCTCGCGGAACGCACGCGCAGCCAGAAGAAGTCGTGGCTGCCGAGCGTCAGCGTGTTCTCGCCGTCCTCGGCGAAGGCCGGGAAGATCGCCCCGCCGAAGAGATCCCGCAGGCCGCGGCCCGCGAATTCCGGGAGGCGCATCTTCACTGCCACGGGGTGCTGCGACAGGTTGAAGATGCACAGGACGGACTCTGCGGGCTCGCCCTCGGCATTGTTCGAGTCGACCTCTCGGAGGAACGCCAGGACGTGCTCCGAATCGACGGGGACGTTGCGGTAGGTGCCGAGCCCGAATGCCGGGTGGGCCTTGCGCACCGCGAGCATCTGCCGGACCCAGTGCAGGAGCGAACTCGAGGTCGCCATCTGCGCTTCGACGTTCACGTGGTTGTAGTGGTACACGAGCGACTGGACGACCGGGAGGTACAGCTTGCCCGGGTCCACCGGGGAGAAGCCCGCGTTACGGTCCGGGTTCCACTGCATCGGGGTCCGGGACGCGTCACGGTCCTCGAGCCAGATGTTGTCTCCCATACCGATCTCGTCCCCGTAGTAGAGGAACGGACTGCCGGGCAGGGACAGCAGCAGGGCGTGGATCAGTTCCACCTCCGCACGCGAGTTGTCCAGCAGCGGGGACAGCCGCCGGCGAATGCCGACGTTCGCGCGCATCCGCGGATCCGGCGCGTACCAGCCGAGCATCGCCTCGCGCTCCTCGCTGGTGACCATCTCGAGGGTGAGCTCGTCGTGGTTGCGGAGGAAGGTGCCCCACTGGGCACCGGCCGGGATGTCCGGGGTCTCCCTCATCGTCTCGATGATGGGCGCGGCCTTCTGGTCGCGCAGCGCGTAGAAGAGCCTCGGCATGATCGGGAAGTGGAAGGACATGTGGCACTCGGGGCTGTCCTCGTCGCCGAAGTACTCGACGACCTCGTCCGGCATCTGGTTCGCCTCGGCGATGATGACCCGGCCCGGGTAGTTCTCGTCCACCATGGCGCGGAGCCGCTTGAGGAACTCGTGCGTCTTCGGCAGGTTCTCGCAGTTGGTGCCCTCCTCTTCGAAAAGGTAGGGGATGGCATCCGCGCGGAAGCCGTCGATGCCCTGGTCGAGCCAGAACCTCACGACGTCGAAGATGGCCTCCTGCACCTTGGGATTCTCGAAGTTGAGGTCCGGCTGGTGACTGAAGAACCGGTGCCAGAAGAACTGGCGGCGCACGGGGTCGAACGTCCAGTTCGATTCCTCGGTGTCCACGAAGATGATGCGCGCGTCCTGGTACTTCTCGTCCGTGTCGCTCCAGACGTAGAAGTCGCCGTACGGGCCTTCGGGGTCCCTGCGGGACTCCTGGAACCAGTGGTGCTGCTCCGAGGTGTGGTTGAAGGGCAGGTCGATGATGACCCGCACACCGCGGGCGTGGGCCTCGGCGACGAGCCGCTTGAAGTCGCCCAGGGAGCCGAACTCGTCGAGGACGTCGTAGTAGTCCGAGATGTCGTAGCCGCCGTCGCGCAACGGGGACTTGAAGAACGGTGGCAGCCACAGGCAGTCGACGCCGAGCCACTGGAGGTAGTCCAGCTTGTCGATCAGGCCCGAGAGGTCACCGGAGCCGTCCCCGTTCGCATCGGCGAATCCGCGGACCAGGACCTCGTAGAAGACCGCCTTGCGGTACCAGTGGGGGTCGTGGGCCAGTCCGGGTGCGTTGAGCTGGAAGGGGTTGGGCACTAGCGCTGCCTCCTGATCGAGAGAATGTGGGCGGGTTCCACGTGGGGGTCGAGCCGGACGTAGTTGTGCTCGCCCCAGGTGAAGGTCTGACCGGTGAGGAGGTCGTCCACCAGGAACGTACCGTTCTCGTCGAAGTCGGCGGCGTCGAGCCCCAGCTGGCTGAGGTTCAGCGACACCGTGCTCTCCCGCGTGCTGTGCGGATCCACGTTGACGACGATGATGATCGTGTCCTTGCCCTCCGCCGTCTGCTTGTGCTTGGCGAAGACCACGGTGGCGGTGTCCGTGCTGCCGTGGACGGTGAGGTTCTCAAGGTCTCCCAGCGCCGGGTGCGCCCTGCGGATCGCGTTCAGCCTGGTGATGAACGGCGCCAGGGAGCGTCCCTCCGCCTCGGCGGCGGCGTAGTCCCGCGGCCGGTACTGGAACTTCTCGTTGTCGATGTACTCCTCGGCACCCGGACGGGCGACGTGCTCGTACAGCTCGTAGCCCGAGTAGACGCCCCACAGCGGACTGGCCATGGAAGCGAGCACCGCCCGGATCTTGAAGGCGGCCGGCCCGCCGTACTGGAGGTACTCGGTGAGGATGTCCGGGGTGTTGACGAAGAAGTTGGGCCGGAAGTAGGCGGGCGACACCTGGCTGATCTCGGTGAAGTACTCCTCGAGCTCGGTCTTGGTGTTGCGCCACGTGAAGTAGGAGTACGACTGCTGGAACCCTGCCCGGCCGAGCGCATGCATCATCGGCGGCCGGGTGAAGGCCTCGGCGAGGAAGATGACGTCCGGGTGCTTCTTGTTCACGCGGGCGATCAGCCACTCCCAGAACTGCACCGGCTTGGTGTGCGGGTTGTCGACCCGGAAGATCTTCACGCCGTGCTGGATCCACATCAGGACGATCCGCAGGACCTCCTTCGACAGGCCCTTCGGGTCGTTGTCGAAGTTGATCGGGTAGATGTCCTGGTACTTCTTCGGGGGGTTCTCGGCATAGGCGATGGAACCGTCGACGCGGGTGGTGAACCACTCGGGATGCGAGGTCACCCAGGGGTGGTCGGGCGAGGCCTGAAGCGCGAGGTCGAGGGCGACCTCGAGGTTCAGCTCATTGGCGCGGGCCACGAAGGCGTCGAAATCCTCGAAGGTCCCCAGGTCGGGGTGGATGGCGTCATGGCCACCGGCCTCGGAGCCGATGGCCCAGGGCGATCCGGGATCGCCGGGGCCGGCGGTCAGGGTGTTGTTCGGCCCCTTGCGGTGCGTCCGCCCGATGGGGTGGATCGGCGGGAGGTACACGACGTCGAAGTTCATGGCCGCGACCGCGTCGAGGCGTTTCGTGGCCTCGCGGAAGGTGCCGGACGTCCACTCGGCCGTCTCGGGGTTGTAGGTGGCGCCCTCGGACCGGGGGAAGAACTCGTACCAGGCGGCACGGCCGGCCAGTTCGCGCTCCACGTTGATCGGGTACGCCTGCGATGCGGTGACCATCGACCGGATGGGCTGGCGTGCGATCGCCTCGTGGATCTGCAGCGACAACCCGGCGGCGAGGCGCGCCTCGACACTCTGGGACGTGTCCGCGAGGGCGTCGGCGGCGCGGCGGAAGAGTGCGGCGTCGCGCGCTGAGCGCTCCCCGGCCGCCCGGGTGAAGAGGGCTGCGCCCTCCGCCAGCATCAGCTCGACGTCGACCCCCGCGGCGATCTTGATCGTCGCGTCGTGCTCCCAGGTGCCGAAGAGGTCGGACCATCCCTCGATGGTGAACGTGTGCAGGCCCTTGGTGCGCGGGGTCAGTGTGCCGGCCCAGCGGTCCAGCCCGGACCCCACCGGCGTCATGCGGACACGCTGCACTTCCTTGCCGCGGGGGTCGTAGAGGACAGCGGACACGCCCAGCTGGTCGTGGCCCTCCCGGAACACGGTCGCACGCACGGCGATGTCCGAGCCGGGGATTCCCTTGGCAGGGAAGCGGCCGTCCTCGATAACGGGCGTCACGGCCGTGATGGGGATACGGCCAAAACGGAGTCCCTCGGGATACTGGACAGTTCGGTTCTGCTCGTTAGTGGTCGTCACCCGTACGACGTTAGCGAGTAATGGGCGGAAATGCTAAGGGGGCTTTGCGTAACATCACCCCGGCCTCCGTATTACGCAAGCGTTTGCGCGGTGCGCCCTCCCGTGCAGCCGGGCAAGTGCGCTAGCGTAACCCGGGTGAAGGCAATCCGCAGATTTACCGTCCGAACCGTCCTCCCCGAGAGCATCGCGCCGCTCGGCAAACTGGCGGGAAACCTGCGCTGGTCGTGGCACCTGCCGACCTCGCGTCTCTTCGAGGAGATCGACCGCGCTGCATGGGAACAGAGCGGCCACGATCCGGTGGCCTTCCTCGGCTCCGTCACCAGGGAGAAGCTGCACCGGCTCGCCGCCGACGAGAAGCTGGTGGAGCGCATCCAGGAGCTCGGCGCGGATCTCGACGACTACCTGACGGCGCCGCGCTGGTACCAGGGGCTCGGCGATGACGCCCCCCGCAGCATCGCCTACTTCTCTCCCGAGTACGGCATCAGCGCCGTCCTCCCCCAGTACTCCGGTGGCCTGGGCATCCTGGCCGGCGACCATCTGAAGTCCGCCTCCGACCTCGGCGTGCCCCTCATCGGCGTCGGCCTGCTCTACCAGTCCGGTTACTTCAAGCAGTCCCTCTCCCGTGATGCCTGGCAGCAGGAGACCTATCCCGTCCTCGACCCCGACGGCCTGCCGCTGACCCTGGTGCGCGAAGAGGACGGCTCCGCCGCGACGGTCGTGCTGCCCCTGCCGAACGGCCGGCAGCTGTCCGCGCACATCTGGCGCGCCGACGTCGGCCGCGTTCCCCTGCTGCTCCTGGACTCCAACGTCCCCGAGAACGACGAGGCGGCCCGCAGCGTCACCGACCGGCTCTACGGCGGGGGCGGGGACCAGCGCCTGCAGCAGGAACTCCTCCTGGGCATGGGCGGCGTGAAGGCACTGCGCATCTTCCAGCGGCTCACGGGCACACCTGCGCCCGAGGTGTTCCACACCAACGAGGGCCACGCCGGCTTCCTCGGCATCGAGCGCATCCGCGAACTGATGGATCCCTCGAACGAGTCACCGATGAGCTGGGAAGAGGCGCTGGCGGCCGGCCGCGCATCGACGGTGTTCACCACGCACACGCCGGTGCCGGCAGGTATCGACCGCTTCGACCGGTCCCAGATCGAGCACTTCTTCCACGCCGGCCTCGCGCCGTCCGTGCCCACGGACCGCGTCCTGGCCCTCGGCGCGGAGAACTACGCCGACGGCGATCCGTCGAAGTTCAACATGGCCGTGATGGGCCTGCGCCTCGCACAGCGCGCCAACGGCGTGGCGAAGCTGCACGGCGAGGTGTCGCGCGGCATGTTCTCCGGTCTCTGGCCGGGCTTCGACTCGCGCGAGGTCCCCATCACCTCCGTCACCAACGGAGTGCACGTCCCGAGCTGGGTCGACCCGCAGATCGCCGACTTCGCCCGGGCCAACTTCGGCGCCGAATCGGTCCTGGATCCGCAGTGGAACCAGGTCTACAACGTCCCCGATCAGGACATCTGGGCCCTGCGCCGCAGCCTGCGCTCCAACCTCGTCGACGACGTGCGCCAGCGCCTGCGCTCTTCCTGGAAGAAGCGCGGCGCCGCCGACGCCGAGTTGGCCTGGACGGACTCGGTGCTGGACCCGGACGTCCTCACCATCGGGTTCGCCCGCCGCGTGCCGACCTACAAGCGGCTGACGCTCATGCTGCGCAACCCCGCCCGCCTCAAGGCGCTGCTCCTGCACCCGGAGCACCCCATCCAGCTCGTCATCGCCGGCAAGTCGCACCCGGCCGATGAGCAGGGCAAGCGCATGATCCAGGACCTCGTCCGCTTCACGGACGACCCGGAGGTGCGTCACCGCATCGTCTTCCTGCCGAACTACGACATCGCCATGGCCCGCACGCTCTTCCCCGGCTGCGACGTCTGGCTGAACAACCCGCTGCGCCCGCTCGAGGCGTGCGGCACGTCCGGGATGAAGGCCGCCATCAACGGCGGCCTGAACCTGTCCGTCCTCGACGGCTGGTGGGATGAGATGTACGACGGCGACAACGGCTGGGCGATCCCGACCGCCAACAACGGTGCCTCGGCCGACGAGCGCGACGACATCGAGGCATCGGCGCTGTACGACCTCCTCGAGACCCAGGTGGGCCCGCGCTTCTACTCGCTGGTGCCCGCGGAGGGAGCAGGAGCCGCCGGCCCGTCGGAGCCCTCCCGCGACGGCGTCCCGCACCAGTGGATCGCCATGATCAAGCACACGATGGCGACCCTCGGCCCCGCGGTGTCGGCGGAACGCATGCTGCAGGACTACGTCGAGAAGCTGTACCGCCCGGCCTGGCGTTCCGGACAGGCGGCCGCGGCCGACTCCTTCGCGCTCGCGAAGAGGACCGCCGCATGGCGCTCACGCGTCCAGGGCAGCTGGCCGGCGGTCCAGGTGGAACACGTCGACTCCACGGGCGTCTCGGAGGACCCGCAGATCGGCGACTCGCTCACGGTCAACGCCTACGTGGCGCTCGGCGGGCTGAATCCCGACGACGTCGCGGTCGAGGTGGCCTACGGCCGGGCCCTCGAGAGCGACGAGCTGAGCGACGTCACGGTCGAGGACCTGGCCGTCGCCGAGAACCTCGGCAGCGGGCGCTACCTCTTCACGGGCGGCATCCGCATCGACCACTCCGGGTCCTTCGGGTACACGGTGCGCGTGCTCCCGAAGCATGCGACCCTCGCGACGAAGGCCGAGCTCGGGCTCGTCGTCAACGCCTGATCCTCGGAGCCCGCGACGCGCGGGCGGCAACAAAGAAGCCCGGGACCGTAACGATCCCGGGCTTCTTTCGTGCTGCCTGCTCAACCTGTCAGCAGCGGTAGATACGGACCGAGACGCCCGCCACGGTGTCGGCGTCGCCCGACCGCAGCTGCGCGCCCTCCGACGACGGCTCGCGACCGGCCGAGTCGAAGGTCTGGCTGAACCTGCGCGGCTGCTCCCCCTCGACGCCCTGCCCCTGCAGGATCCAGGCCGACGGGAGGTGGATACGTGCCTCACGGGGCGAGCCGTTGATCACGACGAGGCCGTTGATCGTCCCGCCCGTGGAACCGAGGAGCAGCTGGACGGTCCGCGTCCCCGGGTCGTTCCACTCGTGGGCGGTCATCGGCAGTCCGGCGGCATTGAACCAGAGCAGCATCGACTGCTCGCCGCGGGACGGGAACGTGGAGGGCTGCGCCGCCAGGAAGTCCCGGCGGATGGACAGCAGCGTGCGCGTCGCGTCCAGCATGCGGCGGGAGGACGCATCATCGGGCCAGTGCATCCAGCCGAGTTCGTTGTCCTGGCAGTACGCGTTGTTGTTGCCGTGCTGGGTCCTGCCGAACTCGTCCCCCGCCGTGATCATCGGAACGCCGAGCGAGATCAGCAGCGATGCCATGAGGTTGCGGGCGCTCTTCTCGCGCGCCGCGAGGATGGCCTCGTCCTCGGTGCGCCCCTCCGCGCCGTGGTTGTAGCTGTGGTTGTCGTTGGAGCCGTCGCGGTTGCCCTCGCCGTTGGCTTCATTGTGCTTGCGCTCGTACGCCGTCAGGTCGGCGAGCGTGAAGCCGTCGTGGGCCGTGACCAGATTGACCGAGGCCAGCGGACTCCGTCCGGACGCGGCGAACGTCTCGGCCGACCCGGCGAGGCTGCCGGCCAGCCGCGCAGGCGAGGACCCCGTGCCGCCGGCTGCGATCGACTCCACGTCCCGCAGCCAGAAGTCGCGGACCGTGTCCCGGAAGCCGTCGTTCCAGTCCGCCCAGCCGACCGGGAACCGGCCGGTCTGCCAGCCATCAGGCCCGAGATCCCAGGGCTCCGCGATGAGCTTGGTCCCGCGCAGCGCCTTGGAGGCACCGGCCGCCACGAGGAAGGGATGCCGCGGCGTGAAGGCGTTGCGCTCGTCCCGTGCGAGGGTGACCGCGAGGTCGAAGCGGAAACCGTCGATCTGGCATTCCTCGACCCAGTAGCGCAGCGAATCCAGCGCGAACTCCACGACCCGTGGCTGCGAGAAGTCGAGGCTGTTGCCGCAGCCGGTGGTGTCGACGTACCGGCCAGCGTCATCGTGCCGGTAGTAGTCCTTGTCCCCCAGTCCACGCCAGCACAGGGCAGGACGGTACTGCGGGCCCTCGGCGGTGTGGTTGTACACGACGTCGAGGAGAACCTCGAGGCCCGCTTCGTGGAGCGCGCGGACCATGCCCTTGAACTCGTCGAGCACCGCTGCCGGTCCTGCCGCCCGTGCTGCCGCGGTGGCGTAGTCGGTGTGCGCCGAGAAGAACCCGAGGGTGTTGTAGCCCCAGTAGTTGCTGAGTCCGAGTGGCTCGAGGTGCGGCTCGTCGATGGAGAAGTGGATGGGAAGGAGTTCGACGGCGGTGATCCCGAGCTCCCGGAGGTACGAGATCATGGCCGGGTGTCCCAGGCCGGCGTAGGTGCCTCGGAGGTCTTCCGGCACGTCGGGATGGAGTTTCGTGAGGCCCTTGACGTGGGCCTCGTAGATGACGGTGTCGCGCCAGGGAGTGAACGGGCGCTCGCTCTCCCCCCAGTCGAAAACGTGCTGGAGGAAGACGGAGTAGTAGGCGCGCGACGGCGGCTCATCGGTCCCGGAGGCGGTGTCGATGGTCTCCACGGCGCGCGCGTACGGGTCGAGGAGCAGTTGCGCCTCGCCGACCGTCCCCGGGAGCTCCTTGCCCGTCGGCCAGAACGCATAGAGGGCGCCCGGGGCTACGGGCCCCACGACGCCGTGGTGTACGCCGCCGTCGAGCCCTACCAGCGTCTCGGAGGTCCACGAACCGTCGGTCCGCTGCCAGTGCACGTCCATGGAGTCGATCGCCGGAGCCCAGACGGCGGCGTTGGCGTGCGCGTCCCGGATCCAGGTCCCCCTCGTGGCGTGGAGCCCGAGCGGGAACTCGCGGGAGCCGGGCGGCAGCGCCTGTGCGGGTTGCGTCACGCCGCGATCACGCAGACCGCTGGCGGGAGACCTCGTACAGCGTGATTCCCACCGCCATCGACGCGTTGAGTGACTCCATGGCGGAGTCGATGGGGATGGAGACGATCTGGTCGCAGTTCTCGCGCACCAGCCGGGAGAGGCCCTTGCCTTCCGAGCCGACGACGATGCAGATGGGCTCGCGCCCGAGGGACAGCGCGGGGAGCGAGACGTCGCCGTCGCCGTCGAGCCCGAGGACGAAGATACCCTTGTCCTTGAAGGACTTCAGCGCCGAGTTGAGGTTGCCCACGCGGGCGACGGGGACACGGACGGCAGCACCGGCGCTGGTCTTCCAGGCCGACGCCGTCACGCCGACCGAGCGACGCTCCGGCACGATGACGCCGTGGCTGCTGAACGCGGACGCCGAGCGGATGATGGCCCCGAGGTTGCGGGGGTCGGTGATGCCGTCGAGGGCCACGAAGAGCGGAGCGTTCCCGATGTGCCCCCGCTTGTACCGCTCGATGGTCTCGTCGACGAGGTCCAGGGCGTCGGCGTACTCATAGGGCGGGATCTGCAGCATGAGGCCCTGGTGCACGGCGCCGTCCGTCATGCGGTCGAGTTCCGGTTTGCCGGTCTCCATCACGGGGATGCCGCGCTCGGCGGCCATCTTCAGCGACTCGCGGACGCGGTCGTCCATCTCGATGCGGATGGCGACGTGGAGGGCCTTGGCGGGGATACCCGCGCGGAGTGCCTCGACGACGGAGTTGCGCCCGGTGACGGCCTCTTCGGCGGCCTTGCCCTTGGTGCGGCCCGTTCCGGCGCTCTTGCCGCCGGCACGCTTCGCGGCCGAGCGCTCCGCCAGCTCCTGGTTCTTGTACGCCTTGTGATACGGGCGGTCCTCCGCCTTGGGAGTGGGGCCCTTGCCCTCGAGCGACTTGCGTCCGTGTCCGCCGGTGCCGATGGTGGGGCCCTTTTTCGTTTTGCGAACCGCGCCTGGACGTCCGTGACTGGCCATGGAAGAACACCTTTATATAGAAGAAGAATCTCCCCCAGTTTACGCGGAGCCGGTGCCGTATACCGGCACCGGCTCCGAGACCGGCATCACGGGCGGACGGACCCGGGCCGACGTCCGGCGTGCTAGTCCCCGGAGAGTGTCCAGCGCGCGCCCCCCGCGGAGTCCTCGATGGTGATCCCGGCTGCCGCAAGGGCGTCACGGATCGCGTCCGCCCTGGCCCAGTCCCGGGCACTCCGGGCCTCGCTGCGTTCGGCCAGCCGGTCGCCGATGAGCGCGTCGAGCGCCTTCGCCAGTCCCGCGTCCGCCGCGCTCGCCGTGGCTGCCGGGTCCCCGGCGTCGTCGAGCCCGAGGACGCCGGTCATCGCAAGGACGGCGGCGAGACTGCTGCGGACGGCGTCGTCATCCCCCGCGGCAAGGGCCGTGTTGCCGGCGCGCACGGTGGTGTGGAGCACCGCGAGGGCCTGTGGCACGTTGAGGTCGTCATCCATCGCCTCGCCGAAGGCCTGCGGCAGGTCGGCTGCGGCGTCCGGTACGGGAGCGGCGTCGGGGGAGAGTCCTGCGACGCGGGCGGAGGCCTTGGCGATGAACCCGTCGATACGGGACACGGCGGCGGCGGCTTCCTGCAGCGACGTCTCCCGGTAGTCGAGCACCGACCGGTAGTGGGCCTGGCCGAGGTAGTAGCGCACCACCCGAGGGCCGGCGGCGCCGATCATCTCCTGCGGGCTCACGGTGTTGCCGATCGACTTCGACATTTTCTCGCCGCCGTACGTCACCATGCCGTTGTGCATCCAGAAGCGCGCGAACGCGTGTCCCGCGGCCTGGGACTGGGCCATCTCGTTCTCGTGGTGCGGGAACCGCAGGTCCAGGCCCCCGCCATGGATGTCGAACTCGGTGCCGAGGTACTTGGTGACCATGCTGGAGCACTCGAGGTGCCAACCGGGGCGCCCGGCGCCCCAGGGGCTGGTCCACGACGCCGTGGCAGGGTCCGTGTCCTTCGAGCCCTTCCACAGCGCGAAGTCGCGCGGATCCTTCTTGCCCCGCGGGTCGGCGTCGGGCGCGGCCTGCATGTCGTCGATGTCCTGGCGGGTCAGGCTGCCGTAGGCGGGCCAGGAGCGTACGTCGAAGTAGACGTCGCCGGAGCCGTCCGGCGCCGGGTACGCGTGGCCGCGGTCGATCAGGAGCTGGATGAGGGCGTGCATCTCGGGGATGTGGCCGGTGGCCCGGGGCTCATACGTGGGTGGGCGGACGCCGAGGGTCGCGTAGGCGCGGGAGAACTCCTGCTCGAACCGGTAGGCCAGGGCCCACCACTGCTCCTCCGGCACGACCGACGGATCACGGTCGGCGGCACCCTCGCGGAACGAGTCGGAGGACTTGGCGAGGATCTTGTCGTCGATGTCCGTCACGTTGCGGACGACGGTGACACGAAGGCCCCGCGCCTCCAGCCACCGGGTCAGCTGGTCGAAGGCGATCGCGGACCGCACGTGCCCGACGTGCGGCATGCCCTGCACCGTGGCGCCGCAGTAGTAGAGGCTCGCCCTGCCCGGTTCCAGTGGCTCGAAGGGGCGCACCTCGGCGCGGGCAGTGTCATAGAATCGCAGGCTCACCGCTCCAGATTACCCGGCGGGTTCCGTCAGCCTTCCGGAAGAGCGGGCGCCGCCCGGGACGAGGACCGCACGACGACGGCGGTCGCGATCGCTGCGACACCCTCTCCCCTGCCGGTGAGCCCGAGGCCGTCCGTGGTGGTGGCCGAGATGCTGACCGGCGCCTGCGCGGCGTCGGACAGGACGGCCTCCGCCTCGGCGCGGCGGGGCGCGAACTTCGGTCGGTTGCCGATGAGCTGGACGGCGATATTGCCGATGTCGAAACCGGCGTCACGCACGATCGCGGCGGCCGACGACAGCAGGGTGGAGCCCGAGGCGCCGGCGTGCTCGGGCCGGTCGGTGCCGAAGTGTGTTCCGAGGTCCCCCACTCCCGCGGCGGAGAACAGCGCGTCGGCTGCCGCATGCGCGACGGCGTCGCCGTCGGAGTGGCCCGACAGCCCGCGCTCGCCCTCCCACAGCAGGCCGGCGAGCCACAGCGGCGCGGGATCCCCCTCGGATGCGTAGGCATGGACATCCACGCCGATCCCGGTGCGGGGAAGGTGGATGTGTTCGCTGAGGTACACGGCTGCTCCTGCTGATCGTGCGGTGGAAGAGGGGGGCGTCAGGGTGCCGGGGTGGGGTCCCGGCGGAGTCCCGGGCGGAGTCCCGGGCGGCGTCCCGGGCTATATCTCGGGCGGGGTTCCGGCCGAGATTCCGGGCAGTGCCGCGGGAGACGTCTCTGGCGACGTCCCAGCCGACGTCCCTGCGTGCCTCCCGGCGAGGACCGCCTCGGCGATGACGAGGTCCAGGGGCGTGGTGACCTTGAAGGCGAGGGCGTCCCCCTCGACGACGTGGACCGTGGCGCCCTGGGCCTCCAGGAGCATGGCATCGTCCGTGACGCCGAGGTCGGATGCCGTGGCGCTCGCGTGGGCCGCCCGCAGCGCACGGGCGTCGAACCCCTGGGGGGTCTGTACGGCGCGCAGGGCGGCGCGGTCGGGCGTCGCCGTGACGACGTCGCCCGTCACGACCTTGACCGTATCCACCACGGGCAGCACCGGGATGACCGCGGGCGCCCCGGCAAGGACGGCGGCGACGACCCGCTGGAAGACCGAGGACGGGGTGAGCGCGCGGGCGGCGTCGTGGACCAGGACGACGGCAGCCGACGGCGGCAGCGCATCGAGGCCTGCACGGACGGAGGCCGCCCGTGTCGCCCCGCCGGCCACTCCCGTGATCCGCACCGTACCGACCCCTGCGGCCCGCCGCCCCGCCCGGTCGACGACGGCCGACAGGACGCCGTCGCCCGCGGGGAGGACCACCACGACGGACGCCGCGACACCTGACGCGACGACGGACTCCAGCGAGTGCTCGAGGAGGGTGCGCCCACCGCACAGCACGCGCGCCTTCGGGATGCCCTGTCCGAGGCGCTGTCCGGAGCCGGCGGCGACCAGGACGACGCCGACCTCGGCTCGGACGGGCTGGGGATTCTTCTCGGACACTCCGTCACCCTACGACAGGGCAACAAAAAAGAGGGACCCGGGGGTCCCTCTTTCGCGTCGAGCCCGTCTCCTAGGAGGCGAGGACCTCGTCGAGAACGCTTGCGGCCTTCTCTTCGTCGGTCTTCTCCGCCAGGGCGAGCTCCGAGATCAGGATCTGCCGTGCTTTCGCGAGCATCCTCTTCTCACCGGCCGACAGGCCGCGATCGTGGTCGCGGCGCCAGAGGTCGCGGACTACTTCTGCGACCTTGATGACATCGCCCGAGGCGAGCTTCTCGAGGTTCGCCTTGTAGCGGCGCGACCAGTTCGTGGGCTCTTCCGTGAATTCGGCCCGCAGGACGTCGAACACATGCTCGAGGCCCTCCTTGCCGACTACGTCACGAACGCCTACGAGGTCAACGTTCTCTGCTGGTACTTCTATCGTCAGATCACCCTGTGCCACCTTGAGCTTGAGATACATCTTCTCTTCGCCCTTGATGACGCGCATCTTGATCTCTTCGATCTTCGCTGCGCCGTGGTGAGGGTAAACAACTGTTTCGCCGACCTCAAAAACCATGTGGACTTTCCCCTTTCCCGTCAATCAGTTTATCACGGCAACGACACGCCCGACGCTGCGTTTTCGCAGGTCAGAGGGCCGAATCAAGCTCAATTGGCTATCATTCGCCTCTTGACGGGGAGAGCTTTTGGTGATCCGGGTGCCCCCGGGCCGACGAAACCAACACCACGATTCGACGGCATTGCCGATAGTCTGTTGGGTAGGTCCGCACCGGATCACACCCTTGTCCCGCCTGTTGAACCCCAGGAGTTTGTGCTGTGAATTGTGCACCGAAGAACCGAGCGCAGCAGGCCGTTGCTGCCGGCGCCGTGCTGCTGATGCTGGGTGTCTCCGGCTGCAGCTTCACCACGGAGCAGTCGACGACGACGCGGTACGCAGCGTCGGACGGCATCGTGAAGGACCTCGGGCCGGTGCAGCTGCGCAACGTCCTGGTGGTCGGGCGCGACGACGCGACCGCAGGCCGCCTGGTGGGCACCGTGTTCAACACGAGCGACCAGCCGGTCGACCTTGCCATCCAGGCCGGTGGCGCATCCACCAGCGTCACGATCGAGGGCCAGGGCGAGTTCAGGTTCGAGGACGAGACGGCGGACGACTCCACGCTCGAGGGACTGCCTGACATCCCGGGCTCGCTGATCGACGTCGACTTCACGGTCCAGGGCGACGAGGCGACGTTCGAGGTACCGGTTCTCGACGGGACGCTGGAGGAATACCGCGCGTACGTACCCGGCGGATTCACCCCCCGGCCGAGCGAGCCTGCGGCGACCGAGGAAGCCGCCGAGGGAGCGCACGAGGGCTAGAAACCTCCCCCGCCCGCACCTCCAGCAGCCGGAACGCCCGCCTCCGATCGATCGGAGGCGGGCATTCCCGTCTCTGCAGGTGCCGCTCGCCAAGAAGGCGGCCGAGAGGGCAGAAAAAACTCCGCACAGGGCCCTCGACCGGTCACTTCTGTCGTCTGGCGGCTCGAGCCGGAGGGGAGCGCCGAGTGCGGGGGCTGCGGCTCAGGGCTCGTACTTGTAGCCGAGGCCGCGGACCGTGATGAGGTAGCGGGGGTTCGAGGGATCCGGCTCCAGCTTGCTGCGCAGCCGCTTGACGTGCACATCGAGGGTCTTCGTGTCCCCCACGTAGTCCGACCCCCAGACGCGGTCGATCAGCTGGCCGCGCGTCAGGACCCTGCCCGAGTTCCTCAGCAGCATCTCCAGGAGCTCGAACTCCTTGAGCGGGAGGGCGACCTGCTCGCCGTCGACACTCACCACATGGCGCTCGATGTCCATTCTGACCGGACCGGCCTGGACGGTGGTGGAGATGAGCTCCTCGGGTTCGCCCTGGCGCCGGAGTACCGCCCGGACGCGGGCCACGAGCTCGCGCGACGAGTACGGCTTGGTGACGTAGTCGTCGGCGCCGAGCTCCAGCCCCACCACCTTGTCGATCTCGGCGTCCTTCGCCGTGAGCATGATGACCGGCACGTTGGAGCGCTGGCGCAGCTGGCGGCAGACCTCCGTCCCGGACAGCCCCGGAAGCTGGAGGTCCAGCAGCACGAGGTCCGCGCCCGCGCGGTCGAACTCGGTGACGGCGTCGAGGCCGTTGTCCACCACGGACACCTCGAAGCCTTCCTTGCCGAGGAGGTAGGACAGCGGGTCGCTGAACGACTCCTCGTCCTCAACGATCAGAATGCGGCTCACGCCTTGACTCCCTGCTCCTGGACAGCGGTGCTGCCCTTCTTTCCGGTCTTCCGGTCGGACTGCTGAACTGTCGATCCGGCCGCGCCGCCGTCGTCGGGGGCGCTCTCCATCTCCGGCAGGCGGACGGTGAAGGTGCTCCCCTGGCCGGCCTGCGACCACACCGTCACCTCGCCGCCGTGGTTGGACACGACGTGCTTGACGATGCTGAGGCCCAGTCCGGTGCCGCCGGTCTGGCGGGAGCGCGCGGCGTCGATGCGGTAGAACCGTTCGAAGATGCGTTCCTGTTCCTCGGGCGTGATCCCCGCACCCTGGTCGGTGACCGAGACCTGGATGAGGCCGTCCCTGGACCGGACGCCCACGCCGACGCGCGTGCCCTCCGGCGAGTAGCGGATGGCGTTGTCGATGAGGTTACGGAAGGCCGTCATCAGGAGGTCGTGATCGCCGTACACGGGCAGGGAGACCGAGCCGCCGACGACGATGTCGATCTGCTTGCTCTCGGCGGGCAGCTTGTTGCGGTCCACGGCCTCGGCGATGACCGAGTTGATGTCCACGGGCTTCCCGCGGCGCACAACGTCGGCGCCCTGCAGGCGGGAGAGCTCGATGATGTCCTGGACGAGGGCGGACAGCCGGCCGGACTCCTTGTGCATGCGCTGGGCGAAGCGGCGCACGGCCACCTCGTCCTCGGCGGCGTCGTCGATGGCCTCCGCGAGGAGGGAGATCGCGCCCACCGGCGTCTTCAGCTCGTGGGACACGTTGGCGACGAAGTCGTTGCGGATCTCCTCGCTCCGGGTGATCTCGGTGCGATCATCGGCGAGGATCAGGATGTATTCGGTGCCGAGGGCGGCGACACGGACCTGCACCACGATGGTCCCCTGTCCGAGGGGACCGCGGGGAAGCTCGAGCTGTTCCTGCTCGATGACGCCGTCGCGCCGGACGCGCGCCGTGAGGTCGAGTAGTTCGGAGTGGACCACGGTGTGTCCGCGGACGAGGCCGAAGGCGTAGGCGGCGGGACTCGCCCGCACGACGCCGTCGATCGCGTCCACGATGACGTAGGCACGCCCGATGATCGAGAGCACCTCGGCCGCGCCGTCGGGCAGCGAGGGTTCGTCCTCGTAGAGGAGCCGGAGCCGCTGCGCCTCGCTCGCCCGGAACGCTGCCATGCCGCCCACGCCGAGGGCCAGGCCTACCAGCCCGGCCACGAGCGTCAGGAGAAGGGGGTCCACGGACCTAGCTTATGCGCTGCAATTTGGGGCCCGGGCCGATCCGGTGGCAATAGGTAAGGGGTTCAACTAACGTTCACACAAAGCGGGGAAACAGTTCACCGCTGGCTGGAATGCTCGTCGGCAGAACTGTGACAACGGTTGAACCGATACTTCCAGGGAAGGACGCCCACGTGCGCAAGGTTTTTCAGGCCGAGCTACACCAGATCGGCGAGGAGCTGATCGAGATCTCGCAACTGGTGTCCGAGGCCATCCAGAAAGCCAACAGCGCTTTCCAGGGTGCCGACACCGAGCTCGCGCAGGAGGTCATCGCCGCCGACGCGCGGATCGACTTCCTGCAGAACTCCCTCGACGAGCGGGCGATCGACATCCTCGCCCTCCAGGGTCCCGTGGCCTCCGATCTCCGCATGATCGTGGGTGCGCTGAGGATGAGCGCGTCGCTGGAACGGATGGGTGACCTGGCCCGCCATGTGGCACAGCTCGCGCGCCTGCGGTACCCCGCGAACGTGATCCCGGAGACCATCCGGCCTACGTTCGACGAACTCGCCGAACTCGATGTCCAGATCGCGGCGAAGGTCACGGAGCTCCTCGAGACCCGCAACCTCGAGCTGAGCAACGAGATCAACGCCGCGAACACCCGCGTCAACGAACTGCACGCGGGCGTCTTCAAGGCCGTGGCCGCGGAGGACTGGAACGAGACGGCGCCGACGACCGTCGACGTCACCCTCGCCAGCCGCTACTACGAGCGCTTCGCGGACCACGGCGTCTCGGTGGCCCGCAAGGTGACCTACCTCGTCACCGGCGAATGGCAGCCCAGCGCTCCCCTGAACTGACCCTGCTGAACCTGCTGACCCTGCTGAACCTGCGGTAAAAGGAACGACGGCGGCCCCGAGGGGCCGCCGTCGTTCCGTTCATTGCCCAAGGATCTATCGCCCGAGGACCGTTCGCCTGTTCGAGGATCGTTCCGTCGGGCGAGATGCCAGGTCGGGGCGAGGTGCTAGTGCTTGCCCTGGTTCGCCACGGCCTCGATGGCGGCAGCTGCCGCGTCGGCGTCGAGGTAGGTACCGCCGGCCTTGACGGGCTTGAGGTCCTCGTCGAGCTCGTACACGAGCGGGATGCCGGTGGGGATGTTCAGTGCCGCGATGTCCCTGTCGCTGATCCCGTCGAGGTGCTTCACGAGGGCGCGGAGGGAGTTGCCGTGGGCGGCGATCAGCACGGTCCTGCCGGCCTTGATGTCCACGGTGATGTCGGACTCCCAGTACGGCAGGAAGCGCTCGAGGACGTCCTTGAGGCACTCGGTGCGCGGGACGTCGTCGCCGAGGTCCGCGTAGCGCGGGTCGTTGGCCTGCGAGTACTCGCTGGAGTCGTCGAGGGGCGGCGGCGGGGTGTCGTAGGACCGGCGCCATTCCATGAACTGCTGCTCGCCGTACTCCGCGAGGGTCTGGGCCTTGTCCTTGCCCTGCAGCGCTCCGTAGTGGCGCTCGTTGAGGCGCCAGTTGCGCTTGACATCGATCCAGCTGCGGTCGGCGGCCTCCAGCGCGAGGTTCGCGGTGATGATGGCGCGCTTCTGTCGGGATGTGTAGACGATGTCGGGAAGAATGCCGGCCTCGGTCAGCAGATGGCCGCCGCGGGTGGCTTCCTCGCGGCCCTTCTCCGTGAGGGCGACGTCCACCCAGCCGGTGAAGAGGTTCTTCTCGTTCCATTCGCTCTGCCCGTGGCGCAGCAGGATCAGTGTGTAGGTCATGATCCCTAGTCTGCCGTATCGCACTGCACCGGTCATTCCGGCCCCCCTCTGTTCCGCCAGTGTTAAGCAGTGCAGTCGAGCGGTGCAGTCGGGAGGGTGCCCTAGCCTTGATGGGTGCCCCCGCGTCCCCGTCCCCCGAAGCCGCTCGGGACCATCACCCGCGGCACCACGAACCCGAACCGGCTCCGCCGGGTGGACCGCTGGCTCGCCGGCCCCCAGGGGCACCGGCTCCGTCGAGCCGCCGACCCGCTCGTCGTCGACCTCGGGTACGGCGCTGCTCCGGTCACCGCCGTCGAACTGTTCACGCGCCTGCGGTCCGTGCGGGACGACGTCGAGGTGGTCGGGATCGAGATCGACCCGGCGCGGGTGGCCGCGGCCGAACCGCTCGCGCAGCCCGGGCTGACGTTCCGGCAGGGCGGCTTCGAGCTTCCGCTGGACGGCCGGCTGCCGGTCTTCGTGCGCGCGTTCAACGTGCTGCGGCAATACGGGGAGGACGAGTACGCGGCGTACTGGGACGAGGTCCGCTCCCGGCTTGCGCCCGAGGGGCTGTTCATCGACGGGACGTGCGACGAGATCGGGCGGCGGTCCACGTGGGCTGCCCTCGACGCGGGCGGACCGGTATCGCTGAGCATCTCGCTGCGGTTCGGCGCGTTCGCCCTCCCCTCCGACGTGGCGGAGCGGCTGCCCAAGGCACTGATCCACCGCAACGTGGAGGGGGAGCCGGTCCACGCCTACCTGCGTGCCCTGGACCGGGCCTGGCTGGACGCCGCGGCCCTCGCGTCCTTCGGGCACCGGCAGCGCTGGGTGGCGATGTGCTCTGCGCTGAAGGCGGACGGCTGGCCGCTGCTGGACGGCGCGTCACGCTGGCGCCTCGGAGAGATCACCGTGGCGTGGGAGGCCGTGAGGCCCGGCTAGGTCCTACCAGGGTCCGTAGGGGCCGTAGTTGCCGCCGCGGCCCGAGGTCTGGCTGACGGCCGGCTTCACGTCCGCGAGGTACACGCACGCCGCGACGATGGCGACGAGCTGGAAGAGGTTGAAGCCACCACGACCGCTGAGCGCGGACAGCAGGCCGACGACGACGGCACCGCCGGTGAGGGCGAGCCAGAAACCCTTGGTGCGCTTGAAGGCGGCCTCGAAGGCCGTTCCGGGACGTCGCACGCAGTCGGAGAAGGCCCACACCTCGATGCCCAGGGCAAGCAGGCCGAGCGCGAGATACAGGTAGTGCTGGATTGCGTAAACGAGAGCCACGGGTCCAGCTTAGCGGGCATGCCTGCGGCGGTGCACAGGTGATGCCGGCCGGCAGGCCGGGGCGGGCGGCCGGGCGTACCCGTGCTTCCGGAGGTTCAGAGCCCGCCGTCGCGCGGGCCGGCTGCGACGCGGAGCGCGGAATCGAGGTCAGCCCACAGGTCCTCGGGGTTCTCGATGCCGACGGACAGGCGCACGAGGGCCTCCGGTACCGTGACCGGTTCGGCGGGCTGCCGCCGTCGTCGTTCGACCAGCGATTCCACTCCGCCGAGCGAGGTGGCCGGCAGCCACAGGCGGACGGCGGCGACGAGGGCGTCGGCCGTGGCGACGTCGTCGAGCTCGATGCTGACGATGCCCCCGAAGCCGTTGAACTGCGCGGCGGCGCGCTCGTGCCCCGGATCCGAGGGGAGGCCCGGGTAGCGCACGCGGCGGACCGCGGGGTGGTCCGCGAGCCGGAGCGCCAGCGAGGCCGCGGTCCCCTGGCTCCGCTCCATGCGCAGGGCGAGCGTGCGCAGTCCGCGCAGGGCGAGCCACACCTCGAACGGGCCGGCGATGGCGCCGTGCAGGGTCCGGTGTGCCAGGAGCCGGTCGCGGAGCGCCGCATCCGAGGTGATCAGCGCCCCGAGGACGACGTCGGAGTGGCCGGCAAGCCATTTGGTGACCGAGTGGAGCACGACGTCGACCCCGGATTCGAGCGGGCGGTGGACGATCGGGGTGTTGAAGGTGTTGTCCGCGACGACGACGGCACCGGTCGCATGGGCGGCGTCGGTCAAGACGGACAGTTCGGCGACCTCGAGCATCGGATTCGTGGGGCTCTCGAGCCACAGCATCACTTGGCCGGCGTCGAACCGGGCGGCGAGCGCGTCGAGTTCCGCGAGGACGGCCGGGGTGTCCGCGATGTCCACGGTGCGCAGTTCGAAGCGGCCCTGCGCGGCGAGGTCGGCGGCGAGGCTGATCGAACCGGCGTAGGCGTGGCGCGGCATGATGACCGCACCACCGGTGGGTACGAGGGACAGCGCTGCCGCGGCCGCACCGAGCCCCGACCCGAAGACCAGGGCCGGCAAGTCGGCACCCTCGAGGGCGCCGAGCGCCTCCTCGAAGGGGTCCCACGTGGGGTTGGACCCGCGGGCGTAGATGCGGTCGCCCGCTACCGGCGCGCGTGTCTCGTGGTAGGTCGTCGAGAGGACGATCGGAGCGTTGACGGGTGCGTCGTGCTCGCGTGGAGGACGCCCCGCCGCGACGGTGAGGGTGTCCGGGGCGAGGTCGGAGCGCTCGAGTTGCATGGCATGAGCCTAGTGCCGGGCGCGACGGCCCCTGCAAGTGTTACCGGGAAAGGTCACCCGCACTCGGTAGGCTTGGCGCGTGACCTTTCCCCTCCCGCACGGCCTTCCCGGGCTCTTTCTCGCACTCGAGGGCGGCGACGGTGCCGGCAAGTCCACGCAGGCGGCACTGCTCTGCCGCGCTCTCGAGGACATCGGCCGCACCGTGGTGCGCACACGCGAGCCGGGCGGCACCCCGATCGGGGAGAAGCTGCGCTCCCTCGTGCTCGAGCACGGGCACGGCGATATCGATGCCCGGACCGAAGCCCTGATGTTCGCGGCCTCGCGGGCGGCGCACGTGCACCAGGTGATCGTTCCCGCCCTGCAGCGCGGCGAGGTCGTGGTGTGCGACCGCTACATCGATTCCTCCGTCGCGTACCAGGGAGCGGGCCGCGGCCTCGGACCGCAGGCCGTCCTCGACGTGAACCTCTGGGCCACCGACGGCCTCCGCCCCGACCTCACCGTGCTGCTCGACGTGGACCCGGGGGAGGGCCGCAGCCGCCGCACCGCCGGAGCCGCCCCGGAGGACCGGCTCGAATCCGAGCCCGACGGCTTCCACGCCAGCATCCGGTCCGCCTTCCTGGACCTCGCGCGCCAGGAGCCCGGGCGCTACCTCGTGCTGGGCGCGTCCGCTCCACCCGAAGAACTCCACCGCGCCATCCTCGATGCCCTGCCCCGGGTCACCGCATGAGCGTTCTGTCTCACGGCCTTCCCAGGACGGGCGTGTGGGCGGAGCTGCGCGGGCAGGAGCAGGTCGTGGAGCAGCTGCGCCGCGCCGCCGAGTCCGGTGCCCCCACCCACGCCTGGCTCTTCACCGGCCCGCCGGGCTCCGGGCGTTCCAACGCGGCCCGCGCCTTCGCCGCCGCGCTCCTGTGCGAGCGCGAGGCGCTGGACGAGCGGGGCTGCGGCACCTGCAAGGCCTGCCACACCGTCCTCTCCGGCACGCACGCCGACCTCACCAACGTCACCACGGAGAAGGTGACCATCAGCATCGACGAAGCCCGCGAACTCGTCCGCAAGGCGCAGGACAAGCCCTCGACGGGGCGCTGGCGCATCATCATCGTCGAGGACGCCGACCGTATGCAGGAGCGCAGCACCAACGTGCTGCTCAAGGCGATCGAGGAGCCGCCGCCCCGGACCATCTGGCTGCTCTGCGCGCCCAGCCCGGGCGACGTGCTCGTCACCATCCGATCCCGCTGCCGGTCCGTGGGCCTCAGGCTGCCGCCCGTCAAGGATGTCGCGGAGTTGCTCGTGGCCCGCGACGGAATCGACCCCGCGACGGCGGAAGCGGCCGCACGCGCGGCCCAGAGCCACATCGGGGTGGCGAAGCGGCTTGCTACCGACGAGGGCGCGCGGGAGCGGCGCAACCAGATCGTCCGGCTGCCGCTGACGCTGCGCTCCGTGGCCGGCGCCATGCGCGCGGCGGCGGACCTGGTGAAGCTGGCCGAGGCGGAAGCGCAGAGTTCCTTCGAGCAGCGCGACGCCGAGGAGCGGGCCGCCCTGCTCGCAACCCTCGGTGCCCCGGAGACCGGCACCCTGCCGCCGTCCATGCGCGCGCAGATCAAGCGCCTCGAGGAGGACCAGACGCGGCGCGCCAAGCGGTCGAAGAACGACTATTTCGACCGCGCCCTGACCGACCTCATCTCCTTCTACCGGGACGTGCTCATGCTGCAGGTCTCCAGCGGGCAGGCGCTCGTCAACGAACCCCTGCGGCCCGAACTCGAGGAGTTCGCCCGCCGGGAGAGCGCGGAGGACACCCTCCTGCGGCTCGAGGCGATCAACGAGGTCCGCACGCGGCTCGTCAGCACCAATGTGTCTCCGCTCCTCGCGATCGAAGCGATGGCCGTGAGCCTCCTGTCCCGGAAGGACCTCGACCGATGACCCTCGGGCCGCTCCACCGACCCCCCTCTCCCGGCAGGACTCCGCGCCGTCGTGCCGTCAGCGCCCTGGCGGCCGCCGCCGTCGTGCTCGGCCTGTCCGGGTGCTCGCTGCTCGCCCCCGAGAACCGGGCGGAGTCCCCCGGCGCCGGCGTCGAGACAGCCGACCCCGCCGCGATCGGCGGGATCGACGAGGAGCTCCGCGGCTTCTACACGCAGGAGGTGCAGTGGGAGACCTGCGAGGGGTCCTTCTCCTGCGCCATGGTCGAGGTACCGCTGGACTACAGCGATCCGGACCGCAGCAGCGTCGAGATCGCGGCCATCCGGTCCGACGCCACGGGCGAGGCCCAGGGCACGATCCTGGTCAACCCGGGAGGACCCGGCGGGTCCGGCGTCAACATCGTGAAGGACTCACTCGACTACGTCGCCAGCGACCGGCTGCGCGAGGACTACGACATCCTCGGCTTCGACCCCCGCGGGGTCAACCGGTCCAGCGCGGTGAAGTGCTACACCGATGCGGAGACCGATGCGGCGCGCCAGGAGGACTACCCGTCCGACGCGACCGACGACGAGCTCCTGGCGCTCATGGAGGCGGACGCGAAGGAGTACGCGGACCTGTGCGCCCAGCGCACGGGCGAGCTCCTCGGGTTCGTGGACACCGAGTCGGCCGCACGAGACATGGACATCCTGCGCGCGGTCGTCAGCGACGAGAAGCTGAACTTCCTCGGCTTCTCCTACGGGACCCAGCTCGGCGCGACCTACGCCGACCTGTTCCCCCAACGGGTAGGACGCCTGGTCCTCGACGGCGCCATCGATCCGTCGCTCAGCAGCGAGGACGTCACGCTCGGGCAGGCGGGCGGCTTCGAGAAGGCCCTCCGCGCCTACGTCGCCGACTGCCAGCAGGGCGCCGAGTGCCCCTATCCGGGAACGGTCGACGACGGCGTGCGCCAGATCCAGGACCTGTTCGCAGCGGTCGAGCGGAACCCGATGAAAGCCAAGGACGGCCGCCTCGTGCCGATCTTCACCTTCGTCCAGGGCTTCATCCTCCCGCTCTATGACAACGGGAACTGGCCGACCCTGACGCAGGCGGTCAGCGAGGCACTGGACGGTGATGTGTCCAGCATGCTGTACCTCTCCGACCTCTCCGCGGATCGCCAGCCGGACGGCACCTACGCGACGAACTCGTCGGCGGCCTTCCTCGCCGTGAACTGCCTCGACTACCCGATGACCAGCGATCCGGACCAGATGCGCGCCGACGAGCGGGAGCTCGTCGCCGCGTCGCCCACGTTCGGCCGGTTCCTCGCGTACGGCGGGCTCACGTGTGCACCGTGGAAGTACCCGCCGGTCCTCGAGCCGGCTCCCGTGCGGGCGGAGGGCGCGGCCCCCATCGTCGTCATCGGCACCACGGGCGATCCCGCTACCCCCTACGAGTGGTCCACCGCGCTCGCGGATCAGCTCGAGTCCGGCGTGCACGTCACGTGGCAGGGCGAAGGGCACACCGCGTACGGCCGGTCCAACGACTGCATCCTGGACCTCGTCGATTCCTACTTCACCGATGGAACGGTCCCCGAGGAAGGGGCGCGCTGCTGACCTCCCGCACGTCCCGGGCGGTGCCCCGGAAGCTCCCATTTTGACCCCGGGCCGGAACCTCCTATAAAGTTGTCGCTTGTGGATCGGCCCCGGGCATCGCCCGGACCAGGAAGCATTGCCTCCTTAGCTCAGTCGGTAGAGCGTCTCACTCGTAATGAGAAGGTCGCCAGTTCGACTCTGGCAGGAGGCTCCACTGAAAGCCCCGGACGGTACGCCGCCGGGGCTTTTTCATGCCCTGTTCCCCGGCACGACGAATGCGGCGGGCACCCGGAGGTACTCGCCGCAGTGTGGTCCGCCCTCCGGTCAGCTCATCGCGGGGCCGGACTCCGAGGACTTCGTGAGTTCGCCGAGGAACGCGTGGCATCGGGCCGCGCGCTCCGAGTCCTCGGACATGACCTGCTCGAAGAAGTCGGCGATGTCGTCGCGTCCGGCGTTCCGGGCGTCCCGGACGTACTGGCCGTAATCGTGCCCGGCCTTCAGCGAGTGGTACTGCAGTGAGATGAGGTCGAACGAGACGTCGTCGAACCCGGTTTCTCCGGTGGCCATGAGGTACCTCCATGCTTGGTATGAACAGGTGGTGACAGGCTAGGTCGCGCTGATTTTCATCGGCAACGGGGAATTCCAGGTACCCGGACCCCTCGCCAGCATGCGGAGAGTCTGTTAGCCCGGGGGCGAGGCAGGAGCCTTTCGGAAACGAAGGAGCCGCCCGGCAGTGTCGGGCGGCTCCTCTGCGGCAGGCGATACCTGCCAGGGATGGGACTAGGCGAAGTCGGACGTCGCCGGGTCGGCGCCGATGCGTCCCGCGGGTCCCTTGTCGAGTCCGTTGATGGCCTCGATGTCCTCGTCCTCGAGCTTCACGTCGAGGGACTCCCAGTTCTCGACGATGCGCGACTCGGTGACCGACTTCGGGATCACGACATTGCCGAGCGCAAGGTGCCAGGCGAGGACGACCTGCGCGGGAGTGGCGTTCCGCTTCTGCGCGATGTCCTGCAGCACGGCGTCGTCGAGCAGTCCCTTGCCCGAGCCGAGGGGCGACCATGACTCGTGCAGGATGCCCTTCTCGGCCTCGAAGGCCCGGAGCTCGGACTGGTTCAGGTACGGGTGGGTCTCGACCTGGTTGATCACGGGGACCACGCCGGTCTCGTCGATGATCTCGTTGAGCGCCTCGATGGTGAAGTTGGAGACGCCGATGCTCTTCACGCGCCCCTGCTTCTGCAGTTCGACGAAGGCTTTCCACGTGTCGAGGTACTTGCCCTGCTTGGGCTGTAGCCAGTGGATGAGGTAGAGGTCGAGGGTCTCGAGTCCGAGGCGTTCCATCGACTCGTCGAATGCCCTGAGCGTGCTGTCATAGCCCTGGTCCGCGTTCCACAGCTTGGTGGTGATGTACATTTCGTCAGGAGTCAGGCCCGAGGCGGCGATGGCACGGCCCACACCGGCTTCGTTGCCGTAGATCATGGCGGTGTCGATGTGTCGGTACCCGGCCTTGAAGGCCCTGCCCACGACATCCTCGGCAACGGTGTCCTCGACCTGCCACACTCCGTACCCGAGCTGGGGGATCTCCTGGCCGTCGTTGAGCGTAAGATTTGGTGAAGTAGTCATACAGGCGGGAACCAGTGGCGGCTCCCATTTATTTCTGTTCCCCCTGACAACTATCAGCCTGCGGAGCATCTGGTCCGAGAGAACTCGGGCGCGCGGGCCGGATGTCGGCTGGTGGCGGGATATGCAGGCAACGGAAAACAGGGTTCGGGCGGCCCTCCACGACGACGCCTACCGGTACGCCTACCGGCGCTCGCTGTCGACGCGACTGGCCTCGGAGGTGGCGCTCGAGGCGGTCGAGGCGCTGGACGCCGGAAGCCCCGCGACACGTGATCCCTCTGGTGGGGTGGCCCTCGCCGGTATCCCCGGGCGCCTTCCGGTGCTGGCGACGGCGCATGCAGCCCTCGAACGGTACCTGCCGCCGGAGCTTCCTCCTCGCGTACAGGGCGTCCCGGACCTGCAGTACGCCCTGGCATCGCTCTCCCCCGGCGAGCGTGAACTCCTCCTGCTCTGCCACTGGGATCATCTCAGCGCCGGGGACGCCGCGAGTGCCTCGCAGCAGGAGGCCGGCCTCCTCCCCGTCGTCGAAGCAGCCTGTGCACGGCTGCTGTCCCCGGAACCGGCATCGGTGGAGTTCTTCGCCGCCATCCTCTCCGCCGCCGACCCGACGGCTTCTCCGCGTACCGGCGGACGTCATCCCTGCCGTCCGCCGCCGGGGACCTGCCGGACCGGCGCGTGCTGACCGTCCTGAACGAGCGCGGCTACCCCTACGTGGACGACGGCCGGTCGACGCCGTTCATCCGCGGCGTCTCGACCGGGGAGCGAGGCGTGTGCGGCGGGCGCGAGTTCGAGGTCTGGGACATCGCGGTCGCTCCGGGGAGCACCCTGCTGTCCTACTGAACTGTCCCACTGGCGCTGTCCTACCGTGCGCCCGGCATGCAGCGCTCCGCCTCTTCGACGTCCTCCGCGACCAGCTGCGCCCGGCGCCGCACGTTGTCGAGCCCCGAGGACGCGACGCCCCACCGCTCACCGTCGAGCCGGGTCATCGCGGCGGCCTCCGCCGTCGTCGCGAGGGTGTTGCCCGCGCGGGACAGCGCCCGGTGCACCTGCAGGAGCGCACCGGGGATGTCGAGCCCGGTACTCGGGGAGGATGCCTGGGCGCTCACGCAGATCGCCCGCACGCGGGGCAGCATGGCCCCGAGGTCGTTGGCGACGACCACGAGTTCGTTGTAGACGTCGTCGTCCTCGATGCCTTCGAGGATCTGGTGGTACCGGTCGAGCCCCCGGCGGAAACGGTCGTGCGCACGCCGCCAGACCCCGGTGCCCAGCTCGGCGTCGTCCTTCCGTCCCTGCCGCGCTGCCGCGAAGAATGCCACCTAGGCGTTACAGGTACTGGCCGGGCCCGTGGCTGTCCGCCGGGGCCGCCTGGGCATGGCGTGCAGGTGGAGTGCGCCGGGGTTCGCCGTCCTCGCCGATGACGACTCCGGGGGCGATCACGGTGCCGGGAGGGAGCTGGCGGAGCTGGAGCCGCGCGGCCAGCTGCTGGTTGGCCATCTGCTGCGCAGCGAGCGCCGCCTGGATCCCGTGGAACAGGCCCTCGAGCCAGCCGACGAGTTGGGCCTGGGCTACGCGCAGTTCCGCGTCGGTCGGTACCGAGTCGTCGCCGAAGGGCAGGTTGATACGGTGCAGCTCCTCCACCAGTTCGGGCGCGAGGCCATCCTCGAGCTCCTTGACCGAGCGCTCGTGGATGGAGGCGAGCCGGGTGCGGCCGGCGTCGTCGAGCGGCGCGGTACGGACCTCCTCGAGCAGCTGCTTGAGCATGGTGCCGATGCGCATGACCTTCGCGGGCTCGTCCACGAGCTCCGCGAGCGATGTGGGGCGTCCGTCCTTCTGGCCGTCCGTCCGGCCGTCTCCCGTCGTACCCGCCTGAGCGCTGCCCGGGGCGTCGTGCACGGTACCGGGAGCGGGGTCGAAGGGACTGGCCGGCTGCTGTTCCGTCATGACGCTATGCTCCCACAACCGCCGTGTACCGGGCACTCCGGATCGGGCCTTGCTCCCGAACGACGCCGGACGCGGCGAAGCCCGGCGCTCCTCGCGGATGCGCCGGGCTTCGTACCGGGCCACCTAACAGCAGCGGCCCTCCGGGTTCGCGTCCTGGCGGTCTGTCTTGTCCCGCCAGAACTCACGCACGGTCATGGGCGGCCCGCCCGGGTGGGTGCGCTCGTGGTGGTCGAGGTACGCCTGGTAGGCGTTCTCCCCCATGACCCCCTTGAACAGCCAGGCCAGCTCGCGCGCGGTGTCCCGCGCCCGGTGCAGGACCTGCGGCACGCTCATCAGTGCCCCGTCCGCGCCGGGCGCCTGCCCGGCTCGACGGCGGCCCACTGCGACTCCAGTTCCTTCTCAGCCGGAGTCGCCATCAAGCCGGCGGGGGCGAAGATGCGGGATGCCACTGCGGCGTCCTCGGTCTCCGTGCCGCCACCGTTGCGGAAGGCCTTGATCGTGGCGAGGATGGCCGTCGCGATGACGATGATCGACAGGACCACGAAGATGATCGACAGCGTGCCCTGGATGGCGGTGTTGCGGACCACGGCCTCCATCGCGGGCACGGTCTTCGCAGTGCCGAAACTCTCCTCGCCTGCTGCCAGAGCATTCTTGAAGGCCGTGTGCTGCGCCCAATAGCCGATGGCTGGGACCGGCGAGAAGATCTTCAGGAACGACGCCGTGATGGTCACCACGGCGGCGAAGGCCAGCGGCAGGGCCGGAATCCAGAGGAACTTGAACAGGCCCCGCTTGGCGCAGATCGCCATGCAGACCGCGAGCGCGATGGCCGCGAGCAGCTGGTTCGCGATGCCGAACAGCGGGAAGAGCGTGTTGATGCCGCCGAGCGGGTCGGTGACGCCCATGATGAGGATCGCTCCCCAGCCGGCCACCATGATCGCCGTGCAGATCCACGCCCCGGCGCGCCAGGAGGTGTCGCGGAAACGCGGCACGAGGTTGCCGATGCTGTCCTGCAGCATGAAGCGCGCGACGCGGGTTCCGGCGTCGACCGCCGTGAGGATGAACAGCGCCTCGAACATGATGGCGAAGTGGTACCAGAAAGCCATCATGCCGGAACCGCCGAAGACGCCCTGCATGATCTGTGCGATCCCCACGGCGAGGGTGGGTGCTCCACCCGTCCGGGAGACGATGGACTCCTCGCCGACATTCGACGCCATCGTGCTGAGGGCTTCCTGGGTGAGGTTGACGCCGGTGAGGCCGAGCCCGTTGACGAAGGCCACGGCCCCCTCGATGGTGCCGTCGGTGGCAGCGGCGGAGGAGTTCATGGCGAAGTAGATGCCGCGGTCGATCGAGAGGGCGGCGACGAGCGCCATGATGGCCACGAAGGATTCCATGAGCATGCCGCCGTAGCCGATGAAGCGGGTCTGGCGTTCCTTCTCGATCATCTTCGGGGTGGTGCCCGAGGAGATCAGCGCGTGGAAGCCCGAGAGTGCTCCGCAGGCGATCGTCACGAACAGGAAGGGGAACAGGGTACCCGCGACGACGGGACCCGCGCCGGACGTCGCATAGGGCGTGATGGCGGGAACGGTGATCTCCGGGCGCGTGATGACGATCGCGACGGCGAGCATGATGATCGTGCCGATCTTCATGAACGTGGAGAGGTAGTCGCGCGGAGCGAGCAGGAGCCAGACGGGCAGGATGGCGGCGATGAAGCCGTAGATGATGATGCCCCACGCGATGGTGATGCGGTCCAGCGTGAACAGCTCCGCGCCCCAGGCCGTCTCCGCGATCCAGCCGCCGCCGACGATGGCGAGCAGCAGCAGGACGAAGCCGATGAGGGAGACCTCGGTGACCCTGCCCGGACGCAGGTAGCGCAGGTAGACGCCCATGAACAGGGCGATCGGGATGGTCATCGAGACGGAGAAGACGCCCCACGGGCTCTCGCCGAGGGCGTTCACGACGACGAGCGCGAGGATCGCGACGATGATGATCATGATCGTGAGGGTGGCGATCAGCGCCGCCGTCCCGCCGATGACGCCGAGCTCCTCGCGCGCCATCTGGCCGAGCGAGCGACCGCCGCGGCGCATGGAGAAGAACATCACGAGGTAGTCCTGGACGGCCCCGGCGAAGATGACGCCGATGATGATCCAGAGGGTTCCGGGCAGGTAGCCCATCTGCGCGGCGAGCACGGGCCCCACGAGGGGGCCTGCGCCGGCGATCGCGGCGAAGTGGTGGCCGAACAGGACGCGGCGGTCCGTTGCGGCGTAGTCCTTGCCGTCGGCCTTGTACTCGGCGGGGGTCGCCCTCCGGTCGTCGGGCTTCAGGAGGTTCCGCTCGATGAACTTGGAGTAGAACCGGTAGGCGATGAGGTAGGTGCAGACGGCGGCGAAGACGAACCAGATGGCGTTCACCGTCTCACCCCGGACGATGGCCAGGATGGTCCAGGCGATCCCGCCCAGGAGTGCGACGCCTACCCACAGTGCGATCTTCGCCGGGGTCCACCGGCGGTCTTCTGCTTCAGCCTGCTGCGGGTCGACGGCGACCGCGGGCAGGTCCGGATCCGTCGCCAGCACGTCGGCGTGCCGGTGGGATCCGTTCTGCTTCTTACTCATGATGCTCCTCGAGTGCGAGAGTGTGATGCACACGAAGGTAGCAACGTAGTGAGGGCTGCGTCACATGGCAAGCCTGCTGAGCAACGGAATGCGCCGAACGCACCCGCCCCTGCGGCAAGTGGCCCGGCGCCCCGCGGCTGGGTCTATCAACACGTCGGTCAGGACGACCTGCGGGAATCCCCGTCGGAGCCGCCGAGCACGGCGGGCGGCTCGTCGTCGTCGTTCGCGTTCATGCCCTCGCTGATGCTCGCGTGCGTCCTGGTACGGCCGTCGGCGGGCTCGTCCGCGTCGTCGGTCGGTCCGTTGTCGATGCCGTCGGGCACCTGGTCGCCGAGGTTCTCGGCGAAGCTGTCGGCTGCCTGCGACAGGCCGCCCTCGTCCCCGTCGTGGCCGTGATGCGTGCTCACTGTCCTGCTCCTTCCGGTTGACTGTCCTGCAACCTTTCCACAGCTGCGACGTAATCGAAAGCATGCTGATGATGCTTCCGGATCAGCCCGTCAGGCCCGGACCGGAGTAGGGTCGATCGGTGGCTTCCCGCCACCCGATGCCAGCGGCGCCGTCGATTCTCCGACCGAAAGCCCGCAGTCCGTGCCCCTCCTCCGCGACCTGGTGAGCATCACCCCCTCCGCCAACGACCACCACCCGGCACTCCGCTGTGCGATCGGCGTGGGCGTCCCATTGCTCGTGGTGCTGCTGATCGGGCGGCTCGATCTCGCCATCTTCGCCACGTTCGGCGCCTTCGCCGGCATCTACGGGCGGAACGAACCGCATCGCCAGCGCCTTGCCACCCAGCTGCGCGGCGGCGGGCTCATGCTCGCTGTGATCCTGGCGGCCGCACTGGCCTCGCGGGGCGACGTCGGGCCCTGGGGACTCGTCCTGCTCACCAGCGCGGTCGCCGGACTCGGAACCTTCGCGGCGGGACTGTTCCGCCTCCGGCCGGGAGGCTCCCTGTTCCACATCTTCGCTTTCGCGGCGATCGCCTCCGTCCCCCAGCAGCCACCGCTGCTGCAGGGACTCGGTACGGCGGTCGCCACGGTCGTGTTCGCGGTGCTCCTCGGGCAGGCGGGCGCCCTCTGGCCGCGCCATCGCACGGGCTGGCAGCGCCCCGCGTCCGACCGGCCCACCGCGCGGCACCTGGCAGGCCTGGCCCGGGAGTCGGCCCTGTACGTCGTAGCAGCCCTGCTCGCCGGCAGCGCCGCCACGGCGCTCGGGATCGGCCACACCTACTGGGCGATGGTCGCCGCGACCGTGCCCCTCGTGGGCCAGACGGCACGGGCGCGCGCCAACCGGGGGCTGCAGCGGATCCTCGGCACGGTCGCCGGGCTCGTGCTGACGGCGCTGATCCTCCTGCCGGGGCTGACTGCATGGCAGTTCGTCCTCGTCATCGCCGTCGCCCAGTTCGCGGCCGAGATGTTCATCCTGCGGCAGTACGCCCTCGCGCAGGCATTCGTCACGCCGCTCGCCCTCGTCAGCACGGAGCTGGCGCACCCGAGCGATCCGGCGGTGCTCCTCGCGGACCGCGCCGTCGAGACCCTCATCGGGGCCGTGGTCGGTATCGCGCTCGTGCTGGCCCTGCATCTCCGGCAGCGTGCCGTGCAGCTTTCCGCGCGCCGCGCCTAGTCGATCGCCGGGACGGGGTTCACCTCGTCCAGGTACTGGAGGGCGATCAGCAGTTCAGCCCGGACCTGCGCCCTCCCGAGGTCCATGCCGAGCAGTTCGGCCAGCACGCCGATCTGCCGCCGCACGCTGTTGCGGTGCAGCTGCAGGCGCTTGGCAGCACCGTCCCAGCTCCCGTTCTCGTGGAGCCAGCCGTCCAGGACCGCGAGCAGGGGTCCGCGGCGGTGCGGATCCAGGGAGAGGACCGGTTGCAGGAGGCGTTCGGCCAGGGCGGTTCCGGCCTCACGACCCAGGAGCCCTGCCACCGACCACGTCACGTCGTCCGCCCGGACACTCCTCCCGCTGGACTGCACCCGCGTGCGCAGGGAGCTGGCCCGCTGGTAGGCGGCGGTCAGGCCGGAGAGTTCGGTCCCCTCGCCGACGACGAGGCGCCAGCCCATCCTCTCGATATCGGCCAGCAGTGAGGAGTCCACCCTGAGCCGGGTGATGGCGGTGAAACCGTAGTCCGTGATCTCCACCAGCTTGGTGTCGAACAGGCGCCGCCATTGCAGCAGTTCGCGGATAGGTCCATCACCCGGAAGGCCATCGGTCGGATCGACCCGAATGCCCTGCACCACCCGCATCGGCGCGGACCGTGTCGAGGAGAGGCTCTGGGCGAGCAGGTCCTTGAGCACGTTCAGGTGCCGGGTGTCACCGTTCGTGAGGGTGTCGGGATGCAGCAGGACGGCCGTTGCCAGCTGGCTCGGAGCCAGGGAGCCGCTGGTCCTCTGCCGCACCAGGAGCTCCAGCAGGCCGATCGCGGCCTGGACCACGCTGTTCTGGGCGGCAGTCAGGGGTGCGTCACAGCCAAGGATCAGGGCGCCGAGGTTGGCGTCCTTGGTGCTCCGTAACGGATGGCCGTACACCAGCGTCGAGCCCGGCTGTTCGAAGCCGTCCATCTCCACACGGGGGCCGCTACCCGAGAACAGCCGCTCCACCAGAGGCGCCAGCAGTGCAGGGTCGATCTCCGGGTTGTTCCCGCGTGCGCGGATCCGCCCGTCCGTTCCTACCAGGAGGGCCCATACGGGTACCTTCTGCACCAGTGCACCGAGGAGTTCGTGCTCCGGCCTCGGGGAGAGTACCGCCCGCATGAGCTGCCGGTTGGTCTCAGCCAGCTGGCGGAACGCCCGGGCGTTCTCCGATTCGAGCAGCTGCGAGAATTCGAGTCCGATGGCCGCGAACGGGAGTGTCGAGGGGACTTCGAACAGGGTCAGGTTCCGGCGTCGGCAGGCGCTCACCAGCACGTCCGGGACCGCGTGGAAGTAGGGCTGGATCCCGAAGCCGAGCGCCGGAACGCCGGCGCCCACCAGGCGCCGGACGTAGGCATCCACGCCGGCCTCCGAACCGCCGTCCCCCAGGAAAGGCAACCCGCAGGTCAGCACGAACTCGCCCTCGGGCAGGTACGGCGTCGGGTCTTCGAGTTCGCTCGGCTCGACCCAGCGGAGCAGCTCCTGCCCGCTGCCGCCATCATGGAGCAGCTTCAACTCGGGCTGCAGCTGCTCCACGAACTGCTCCAGCGTGACGAAACCCAGGCGGGCCGGAGCCGGAACCTGCTCGTCCGGTGTAATACGTCCCATGGGCGACCACTCTAGGTCATTTCGCACCAGGGTGAGACTCCGCTCACATGCCATGGTGGTTCCCGGAAAGAAACTACTGTGAAGGGACGTCCACAGGTGACTGTGCCTATGAACGCTGAGAAGACAACCATCCCGGTCGATACCCGGCCGGGCCTGGGTGCCCAGCTGCTCCGGCGTAAACCCATCGACCAGATGGTCGGCGAAGCCGGACATGATGGCGGCGGGGCACCACTGGTGCGCAGCTTCGGAGTTCTCCAACTGACCATGATCAGCGTCGGTGCCACGCTGGGCACGGGCATCCTCGTGATCCTGGGGGAATCGGTTCCGCTGGCAGGTCCGGCGATCTGGATCTCCTTCGTCCTCGCCGGTCTGGCCGCGCTGTTCTCCGCCGCTTCCTACGCCGAGATGGCCGGACTGGTTCCCGTCGCCGGCTCCAGCTACTCGTACTCCTACGCGACTATGGGTGAAGGGATGGCCTGGATCTGCGGCTGGTGCCTGGTGCTCGAGTACGCGGTATCCGTCGCCGCTGTCGCGGTCGGCGCAGGCCAGTACGTCAACGAGACGCTGGCCGGGTTCGGCCAGGTCCTGCCTGCTGCACTGTCCCAGCCCCCGGGCGACGGCGGCGTCGTCAACATCCCCGCGATGGCGATCGTGCTGCTCTCCATGGTCCTCCTGGTCCGGGGCGCGCGTGAGAGCGCCCGGATCAACACGGCCATCGTCGTCATCAAGGTGTGCATCCTGCTGTTCTTCTGCGCGGTCGCTTTCACCGCCTTCGACGCAGGCAATTTCGAGCCACTTCTGCCCATGGGTGCGGCCGGCGTCTCGGCCGCGGCCTCCCGCGTGTTCTTCTCCTACATCGGCTTCGATGCCGCCTCCACCGCCGGTGAGGAAGCCCGGGACCCCAAACGCGATCTCCCCCGCGCCATCCTGCTGTCGATGCTCATCGTGACCAGCGTGTACGTCCTCGTCGCCGTCGCCGCCATCGGGGCGCGCCCGTGGGGCTGGTTCGATGGAACGGAAGCGGCCCTGGTGCAGATCCTGCTGGAGCTCACGGGCCGGCCCTGGATCGCCCTCGTCTTCTCCGCCGGTGCCGTGCTCGCCATCGCCAGCATCGTGCTGACCGTCCTGTACGGCCAGACACGCATCCTCCTGTCGATGTCCCGCGACGGCCTCGTCCCCCCGGTCTTCGGGCGGGTCTCGCGCAGGACGGGGACACCCGTCGCCGGAACGCTCATCGTCGGCACTGTCGTCGCCGTGACCGCGGGACTGGTTCCGCTGGGAGAGCTTGCCGACGCCACCAGCATCGGCACGCTCTTCGCGTTCGCGCTGGTCAACATCGCCGTGGTCTACCTGCGCCGCAACCGGCCGGACCTCCCGCGCAGCTTTCGCGTCCCGTTCTACCCCGTCACACCCGTGCTGGGCACGCTGATGTGCGCCTACCTGATGGCCAACCTGGGTGCCGCCACGTGGATGGTCTTCGGTGTGTGGATGCTCGTGGGCATCGCCATCTACGTCGGCTACGGACGCCGGAACTCGAAGGTCGCGGCCCTGAGTGAACTCGACTACCGCACCCTGACCGCCAAGCCCTCCACCAGCAACTCGACCAGCAAGGAGTCGCACTCGTGACCATCGCCACCGAACTCCCGGCCGACGATCTTGCGGCGGCCCGCCAGGCAGCCGCCCCGATCACCATGCTCAACCCGGACTTCCCGTTCAGCTATGACCACTACCTCGCCCATCCCGACGGCCTGGGGTCGGTCCCGGAGGAACTCCTCGGAACCGAGGTCGCGGTCATCGGTGCCGGACTCTCCGGCCTGGTCACCGCCTACGAGCTGATGAAGCTGGGGCTGCGGCCGGTGGTCTATGAAGCGGACCAGATCGGTGGACGCCTCCGGACAGCGGCCTTCCCCGCGGCGCCCGGCGTCGTGGCGGATCTGGGAGGCATGCGCTTCCCCGTGTCCGGCAGGGCCTTCTACCACTACGTGGACCTGCTGGGAGTGGAGACCGAGGAGTTCCCCAACCCGCTCTCGTCGGCCTCCTCCAGCACCGTGATCGAACTGGCTGGCAAGAAGCACTACGCCACCACACCGGATGACCTTCCCGTCTTCTTCCAGGAGGTGGCCGACGCCTGGAAGGCAGCGATCAACGACGGCGCCAGATTCACCGAGATGCAGGACGCCATCCGCTCGCGGGACACGGGCCGGATCAAGGAGCTCTGGAACGACCTGCTGCCGCTGATGGATGAGCAGACCTTCTACGGCTTCATCGCCGCGAGCAAGGCGTTCAAGGAGGCAGGGTTCGCCCATCGCGAGGCCTTCGGGCAGGTGGGCTTCGGCACCGGAGGCTGGGACACGGATTTCCCCAACTCGATCCTGGAGATCCTCCGGGTGGTCTACACGGACGCGGACGACCAGCACCGCCTCATCCGCGGAGGAGCGCAGCGCCTGCCGGAGGCCCTGTGGCACCACGCGCCGTCGGGGATGAGGCACTGGCCGGAGGGGACGTCCCTGGCGTCCCTGCACTCGGGCTCACCCCACGGCGCCGTGGGAAGGATCAGCCGGGACCCGGACGGCGACCTGCGCATCCGCGAACGGTGGGGGCGCGAAGCGAGCTACCCGGCCGTCGTGACCACGTGCCAGTCCTGGCTGCTGTCCACCCGGATCCACACCGAGGAAGCGCTGTTCCCTGCCGAACTCTGGACCGCCATGGAGCGGTCGCATTACATGCAGTCATCGAAGACCTTCGTGATGGTGGACCGGCCCTTCTGGAAGGACATCGATCCCGAGACGGGCAGGGAGGTCCTCTCCATGACCCTGACCGACCGGCTGAACCGCGCTACCTACCTGCTGGACAACGGACCGGACAAGCCGGCCGTCATCCTGCTGTCCTACACCTGGAACGATGACGCCCTGAAGTGGCTTGCCCTGGACGCGGACGAGCGCGTGGAACTCATGCTGCACTCGCTGGAGCAGATCTACCCGGGCGTGGACATCGCCAGCCACATCGTGGGGCAGCCCATCACCGTCTCGTGGGAGGCGGATCCGAACTTCATGGGCGCCTTCAAGGCGAACCTGCCGGGTCACTACCGCTACCAGCAGCGACTGTTCACGCACTTCAAGCAGGACGCCCTCCCGGAGGGCCAGCGCGGCATCTTCCTGGCCGGTGACGATATCTCCTTCACCGCCGGCTGGGCGGAAGGCGCCGTGACGACGGGCCTGAACGCCGTGTGGGGCGTGGTGAACCACCTGGGCGGGTCGTCCGCACCGGGCAATCCCGGTCCCGGTGAGCTGCTCGACGCGATCGGGCCGATCAGCCTCGACTGACCCCGTCATCCGTGCGCCGGCACGATCAGCGCGCTGCAAACTCTCCGCCCAGAACGAAAGGCCTCCCCATGCTGTCGTCCGTCCGCTCCGCTGCTGCAGTAAACCTCTCACCGGCGCCGCCCGCCGAAGACCGCACTCCCTCAGCAGATGCGCCCTGCTCGCCCCGCTGCGAGTACTGCTTCGGCCCGGAGACGGACTAGGCCGCTCCCCTACCGGCCCGGGAAACGTCCCGACGAGGGACGACAGGGGGCCTTCCGCGGAAGGCCCCCTGTCAGGCGCTGCTCTCCCAGGTCCTGTACACCTCGGGGCGGCGCTCCCGGAGGTAGGGGACGTCGTCACGCGCAGCGCGGACAGCGTCCGTCGCGACCTCGGCGAACAGGAGGGTGGGGCCTTGTCCGGCCGCGGCGAGCAGGGAACCATCCGGCCCCGCGACGACGCTTCCGCCCTCGAAGTCGTACACGTCCTCGCGGCCGCTGTGGTTCGCGTACGCCACGACGAGCTGGCTCTCCAGCGCCCGGGACCGGATGATGACCTGCGGCACGGACTCGAACCCGGCGGACAGGGCGGTCGGTACCAGCAGCAGCTCCGCGCCCCGCGTGGCCGCGGCACGCACCGCCTCGGGGAACTCGACGTCGTAGCAGATCAGCAGGGACGTCCGGACTCCATTGAACTCGACGACGCCGGGAGGATCCTGGGCGGGGACGAACGCTGCACGCTCCTCCGCGCCGAAGAGGTGGACCTTCCCGTAGTGGAGGACCGGAACCCCGTCGGCGTCCAGGAGGGTGGCCGTGATCTGCCATCCATTGCCCTCGGAGCTGCCTCCGAGCTTCTCCGGCGTGGCGGGAAGGCTGTACACCAGGCCGATCCTGTGCCGCCGAGCGATCCCGGCAAGGCGCTGCCGAACCCCCGGCAGTGCTGCGGGATCCAGTTCCGCGGCGAGCCTCTGGGGCGCATATCCGACCGGAAAGAGCTCCGGTGTCAGGAGGATGTCCGCCCCTGCCTGCGAGGCCTGCCCCGCGGCCTCGTCAATGGTCCGGAGATTCGCCTCGACGTTCAGGACGTCGGCATTGGCCTGCAGGACGGACAGCAGCATCGTTACCACCTCGGTTGTGCCGGCCCCGGAAGAGGCCAGGAGTGCTCCCCTCCAGTTTAATCGGCGCGGCATCCGCTGACCGGGTCGTTTCGTCCCATGGGCAGGAGCCTCCGGGCACATCGTCCGAGGGAGGCTGCGCGGAGGCGGTGCTCCTAGGGCATCAGCAGCAGGATCTTGCCGGTGTGCTCCCCCGCGTCGAAATAGGTATGGGCCTCGACCACCTCCGCCAGGGGGAAAGTCCGGTTCACGAACGGCCGAACGGCGCCGGTCGCCACGAACGGCCAGACGCTCTCGCGCACCGCTGCCATGATGGCCGCCTTCTCGGCGACGGACCGTGCCCGCAGGGTGGTTCCCGCGATGCTCGCCCGCCGGCGCATGAGCGCTCCGAGGTCGAGCTCGGCCGCCGCCCCGCCCTGCAGTCCGATGACCACGAGCCGCCCGCCGGTCGCGAGTGCCGCGACGTTGCGTGCCAGATACTTCGCACCCACGACGTCGAGGATGACGTCGGCACCCCGGCCGTCGGTCGCCGCCATCAGTTCCTCGACGAAGTCCTGCTCCCGGTAGTTGATGAGGGTCCGTACGCCGAGGGAACGGGCGACGTCGAGCTTCGCGGCAGAACCGGCGGTCACGTGCGGCACCGCCCCCAGGGCGAGGCTGACCTGGATGGCCATCACGCCGATGCCACCGGACGCTCCGTGGATCAGGACGTCGTCGCCCGGTGCGAGGCCGGCCTGCAGGACGAGGTTCGACCACACGGTCGCGGCAGTCTCGGGAAGCGCGGCGGCCTCCATGAGGTCCACGCCCTCCGGCGCCCGGACCACCTGCCCGGCCGGCACCGCCACCTTCTCCGCGTACCCTCCACCCGCCAGCAGGGCGACGACCGCGTCCCCTACGGCGAACTGTGAGTCGCCCGCGTCCGCGATGGTGCCGGACACCTCGAGCCCGGGCACCGGGGACGCACCCGCGGGCGGCGGATAGAAGCCGCGCCGCTGCTGAACATCGGCCCGGTTCAGCCCTGCCGCGACGACGTCGATGAGCACCTCACCCGCGCCCGGCACCGGATCGTCGACCTCCTGCACGGAGAGGACCTCCGGCCCGCCTGCCCCCTCGATCACCACTGCACGCACGTCAACCTCCAGCCCCTCGGTATTTGGGCGTCACCGCCCTTCGTGAAACACTAGCGGCGGGAAGGTTGTCCGAGCGGCCGAAGGAGCTGGTCTTGAAAACCAGTGGGCGGTTACCCCGTCTCAAGGGTTCGAATCCCTTACCTTCCGCCCATCAGGAGGCCCCGCTTGACGGGGCCTCCTTTCTTTTCGGGAGAAAGCGGACGCCGACCGGGAATCCAGTGCTTCGTAGGGAACGCGGCCGGCATGATGCAGCGGCCCTACCGGTGGACGGAACGCTCAACGGTGCGGACAGATTGGGCGATGCGTCCACGGATCCTGGCGGATGCCTCCTGTTGTTCCGGACCCTCTGGCTTTTTAGTAACCCATTGTTAACGATGTTCTGGTTGCCTCCTCCCGGGGACGGAATTGTCACCTGCGCTCCATAGGGTGCTTCTACCAACGCGCCCACCCTGGAGGGTGGGCAGGTCTCACTCGCGGCTGCTGAGCAGCCATCGTCAAGGAGAAGAACGAACGAATGGGTAATTCGTCATGGAAGGGAGCGCTCGGTGCGGCGCTGTCGGTGGGGCTGATCGCCTCACCGATGATCGCACTGCCAGCCAACGCCGTGGAGACACCACCGGCAACGGCGTCCGTCACAGGAGACGGCGTCATCATCAACGAGGCCTATGTCTCGGGCGGCTCCGCGGGGACGCCGTTCACCAACAAGTACGTGGAGCTCTACAACCCCACCGATGCGCCGGTGAGCCTCGACGGCTGGTCCCTGCAGTACCGCGCGCCGGGGTCAACCGCGACACCCGCTGCGACCGCCCTCAGCGGCACCATCCCAGCCAAGGGCTACTTCCTGATCCAGGGTGGCTCCAACGGCACGGCCGGGTCCGCCCTGCCCACCCCTGACCTCGCCACGGGCCTCAACCCCGGCGCCGGGGGCGGCGTCCTCGTGTTGTCCGATCAGGCCGCGACCGTGGGTGCCCTCCGTATCGGCAGCATCGTCGGCACGCCCGGTGTCGTCGATGCCCTGGGCTATGGCACGGCCAACGCGTTCGAAGGCACGGCGGCACCGACACCCGGTGCCGGAAGCACGAAGTCCGCCAATCGCACCGGCTTCGCCGACACGGACAACAACGGCGCCGACTTCACGCTGCAGGACACGACGCCGACGAACAGCGCGTCGACCTCCGGCTCCACACCGACACCGACACCCACCCCGACCCCGCCGGTTCCTCCGACGCCGGGCGCGGTCGTCCCCATCCGTGACATCCAGGGCACCGGGACCGCCACGCCGCTCTCCGGCCAAACGGTCACCACGCGCGGCAAGGTCACCGCGGCATACCCCACGGGTGGATTCGCCGGCTTCTACCTCCAGACCGCGGGCAGCGCGGCAGCAGCCGATCAGACCGCGTCGGACGCCATCTTCGTCTTCTCCCCCGACACCGTCGCATCCGTCACCGTGGGTGACTACGTGGAAGTCACCGGGACCGCCGGGGAGTTCTTCAACCTGACGCAGCTCACCGTCCCCGCCGGCGGCACCACGAAGCTCACCGAGCCGGCCGAGGAGCCCAAGGCCTCCGTCATCGCGCTGCCCGCTACCGACGCCGCACGTGAAGCCGTCGAGGGCATGCTCTTCCAGCCCTCCGGCGCCTACACGGTCGCCGACAACTACACGCTCAACCAGTACGGCGAGGTCACCCTCGCGGCCGGCGCCGAGCGCCTCCTCCAGCCCACCGACGTCGCACGTCCGGGCACCCCGGAGAACGCAGCGGTCATCGCCGACAACGCGGCCCGGAGCATCCGGCTCGACGACGGCGCCACGACCAACTTCTTCACCCAGGCCAACCGCGGCAAGGTACTCCCGTACCTCACGGCGTCCCAGCCGGTCCGCGTGGGCTACAGCGCCGCGTTCACCTCTCCGGTGGTCCTCGACTACCGCAACAGCGCCTGGAAGTTCCAGCCGCTCGCTGAATTGAACGGCGCGAGCCCCGACGCACAGCCCGTGCAGTTCGCCGGCGAGCGCCCGGCCGCGCCCCAGCCGGTCGGAGGCACCCTGAAGATCGCCTCCTTCAACGTGCTGAACTACTTCCCCACCACCGGTGAGGAGCTCACCGGGTGCAGGTACTTCACGGACCGCGCCGGCAACCCGATCACCGTCGACGGCGGTTGCGATTCCCGCGGCGCCGCGAACAAGGAGAACCTCGAGCGCCAGGAAGCGAAGATCGTCGCCGCGATCAATGGCCTCGGCGCCGACGTCGTCACCGTCATGGAGGTCGAGAACTCCGCCAAGTTCGGCAAGGACCGTGACTTCGCCCTCGCCACCCTCGTCGAGGCGCTGAACGAGAAGGCCCCCGGCACCTGGGACTACGTCCGCTCCCCTGCGGCCGTCCCCGCCCTCGCCGACGAGGATTTCATCCGCACCGCACTGATCTACAAGAAGGCGGTCGCGGAACCCGTCGGCGAGTCGGTCATCCTCAACGACAACGTGGTGTTCTCGAATGCCCGCAAGCCCCTCGCACAGGCCTTCAAGCCGGTCGGCGGCAGCGACGCGGAGACCTTCCTCGCGATCGTCAACCACCTCAAGTCCAAGGGCTCCGGCCCGAGCTCCGGCGGCAACGCCGACACCGGTGACGGCCAGGGCGCCTGGAACGCCGCGCGCGTCGCCCAGGCACAGGCCCTCGTGGGCTTCGCCGACTCCATGAAGGCTGCGGCGAAGACCGACAAGGTCTTTCTGACCGGCGACTTCAACGCCTACACGATGGAGGACCCCATGCAGGTCCTCTACGACGCAGGGTATGTCGACCAGGGCAAGAAGGACGGCAAGTACTCCTACGTCTTCTCGGGCCTCAGCGGGTCCCTCGACCACGTCCTCGCGTCGCCCGCGGCGGACGCCACCGTCACAGGCGTGGACACGTGGAACATCAACTCGGTGGAGTCGGTCGCCCTCGAGTACAGCCGCTTCAACAACAACGTCACCGACTACTACGTAGCCGACCCGTATCGCGCCAGCGACCACGATCCCGTGGTCGTCGGCATGAACCTCGCACCGGCCGACACGACCGCGGAGCTCAACCTGGTCAACATCAACGATTTCCACGGTCGGATCGACGCCAACACGGTCCGGTTCGCGGGCACGGTCGAGAAGCTGCGCGCCGAGTTCGGCGAGGACAAGACGGCCTTCCTCTCGGCTGGTGACAACATCGGTGCGTCACTGTTCGCCTCCGCCCTGCAGGACGATCAGCCGACCCTCGATGTCCTCGACGCGCTGGATCTCCGGGCGTCGGCCGTGGGCAACCACGAGTTCGACAGGGGCTTCGGGGACCTGACGGGACGCGTCGCCGACACGGCGGACTTCCCCTATCTCGGTGCGAACGTCTACGCCAAGGGCACCGCCGAGCCCGCACTGGATGAATACTCGATCATCACCGTCGACGGCGTCGACGTTGCAGTGATCGGCGTCGCCACCGAGGAGACGGCGACGCTCGTCAGCCCCGGCGGCATCGCGAACGTCGACTTCGGCGACCCCGTGGAAGCGGTCAACCGCGTCGCACAGGAGATCGAGGATCAGGGCCTCGCCGATGTCATCGTCGCCGAGTACCACGAGGGCGCCGGCGACGGCGTCGTCGAGGGCGCGACCATCGAGCAGGAGATCGCCGCCGGCGGTTCCTTCGCCCGCGTCGTCACGGAGACCACTCCCCTGGTCGATGCCATCTTCACGGGCCACACGCACAAGCAGTACGCGTGGGATGCACCCGTTCCGGGTGCCGCAGGGAAAACCCGGCCGATCCTGCAGACGGGTTCCTACGGCGAGTTCATCGGCCAGATCACGCTGACCGTCGACACCGCCACCGGGGACGTCGAGTCCTACACGGCCCGCAACGTCGCCCGGACCGCCGAGGCGGACGCCGCGCTCGTGGGCGCCTTCCCAAGGGTCGCCGAGGTCAAGACCATCGTTGACGCGGCCATCGCGCAGGCGTCGGTCATCGGCAGCCGGCCCGTCGGGTCGGTCACCGGGGACATCACCACGGCCTTCACCGGTACCACGCGTGACGACCGCACCTCCGAATCGACGCTGGGCAACCTCGTGGCGGACTCCCTGCGGGCCAGCCTCTCCCCCGCCGAACGTGGCGGAGCGCAGATCGGCGTCGTCAATCCGGGCGGGCTCCGCAACGAGCTCTACTACGCACCGGACGGCGTCGTGACCTTCGCAGAAGCGAATGCGGTGCTGCCGTTCGTCAACAACCTTTGGACCACCACCCTCACCGGCGCGCAGTTCAAGGCGATGCTGGAGCAGCAGTGGCAGCCGGACGGCAGCTCGAGGGCCTTCCTGGCACTCGGACTGTCGGACAACGTGAGCGTCACCTATGACCCGACGCTGGCACGGGGCTCAAGGATCACCTCGGTCCTGATCGACGGCGCGCCCCTCGACCCTGCGCGGGCCTACAGGATCGGCACCTTCAGTTTCCTGGCGCAGGGTGGCGACAACTTCACGGTGTTCCGTGAAGGGACCGACACCCGCGACTCCGGACTGGTGGACCGGGACGCCTGGATCGACTACATCCGGGCCAACAGCCCGCTGTCTCCGTCCTTCGACCGTCGGAGCGTTCAGGTGCAGGGCGCTCCGACCACCGTGAAGGCAGGCGCCGCCGTGTCCTTCACCGTGTCGAAGCTGGACCTGACGTCGCTCGGCAGCCCGGTGAACACCACGCTGGCTGCCGGCTTCGTGGCCGCCGGTGGCACCACGACGCCGCTGGACTCCGTCCCCGTCACCGGCGGGAGTGCCACGGTGAACCTCACCGTTCCGGCCACTGCCGGCGGGCAGGGACGCATCGTCCTGACGGCGGCACCCAGCGGAACGACGGTGACCCTTCCGGTCGCCGTCGAAGCGATCACTCCGGTCGAACCGCCCAAGCCGGGCAAGCCGGAGAAGCCCGGCAAGCCCATCAAGCCGGGCAAGCCCGCCTGTTCCGAGCCGGCCCTGCCGTCCGAGGGCGCGAACAACGGCAGCTGGGCGAGCTACCGTGCCCACCTGGCGAACTACCACCGCTGCCTCGAGGGCTAGGTAGATCGCCGGGCTCCGGCCCGCAGAATCAAGGGGACCTTCACCAGCATGGTGAAGGTCCCCTTTTTCGGCACCGGACCGGAGTCGGGAGCACCGTGCCGCGCCCGGTTCCCGAAGGGGACGTGTCAGGCGGCTACGGTCCGCGTCAGGATGGCACCCGCGATCGCGTCGGCGTCGAGGAGGGTCCTGCCACCGGCCTCCAGGGGTGCTCCGGCCTCCGCCGCGATGGCCGTTCCCCACTGGACCGATGCGAGCTGGAGACCGATCACGAAGAGTGATTCCTGTTCCTTGCCGGTGCGGTCCACGGCGCGGTAGGGAGGAGCGGAGACGTCGAGCCCCGCTGACGTCACCGGGACGCCGTCCTCGGCCATCGAGGTCCTCGGCCGGACAGCGCCCGTGGCCAGGAGGTTGCGCATGAGCGGGGACAGGCTCGTCGAGACCCGGTTGGCGGGCATCATCGCCTCCACGAGGTAGCGACCCGAGAACGAATCGCCGTGCACCCAGGGAGACGTGGCGCGGAAGAGTCCCTCGTCCGGGTCGAAGCCGAAGCTCGGGTTCGGCCCGACGAAGCGCACGATCCCCGCGCGGACGAGCGCCGCGAGCTGTGCGATGCGCACCGGTGGTGGCCCGCTCGCGAGACCCTCGACGAGCGGTTCGAACCATCCCCGCAGTTCTGCGTCCCATGACGTCGCGGAGATGCCGCCGTCCGCCACCGCCTGCTTGATGACCGATCGGCCGGCGTTCATGGCGCCGATCGCCATCTTGAGCGGGTCGTCCTCGCCCCGAGCCGAACCGGCGGCGTCGGCGTCGAGGTAGGCGAGCACGGCCGCGGCGAACTCCTCGCCGTCCTCGAAGCGGCGCCCGGCAAACGGGTGCGCGAGGGCTTCGACGTCGAGGCGCAGGTCCTCCGGCACCCGGCGCGCGACGACGGCACCGGCTGCGGCTTCCCACCCGGAGCCCTCCAGGGCAAGGGCCGCGTCGAGTTCCTCGAGGAATGCGTTGCAAGACGGCCGCACCCGTGCTTCCGTGCGGCAGAGCGTCGAGTAGTAGGCCCACAGCACGTCGCGGTGCAGCAGGGGCCAGATGTCGTGGTCGAATCCCGGCTGGACGCCCGACTTCCGGAATGCGAGCACGCGGTCGGGTGTGCAGAAGCGCAGTGTGACGCTGCGCGGGATGTAGGAGTCGAGCTCGGCCTTCGCCCGATAGGGCACTCCGCGCCGCGAGGCCGCGACGAGCCGGGGCTCCCTGCCGGACGCCTCGTAGTCCAGCCGACCGTCGTCCCGCTGCGAGAACCGTCCCCCACGGCCCTCCGTCAGCTGAATCATCGCGTCGAAGAAGTTGAGCCCGAGCCCGCGGATCAGCACCGTCTTCCCGGCGGGCAGCCGGTGCCAGGCGACGTCCGCCGGAACAGCGGGCGCCCAGTACTGCAGCCCGTAGCGGGCCGCAGCGTCCTGCAGCTTCTCCTGCTCGGGAGTGAGGGTAGCGGCGAGGTGGCCGACAGCCAGGACGACGTCGTCGACCTCGAGCTGCGACCCGTCGTCGAGGACGATCCGCCAGTTTCGCGCAGCGCCGGCTGCAGCTCCGCTACGCGTTGTTCGATTCTCCCCGGCCGCGCTATCAGCGCTGTGGTCACCGGCGTCGTCGCCGGCCGGTCCCATACCGACGGCTTCCTTGCGGTGATGGACCACGCTGACCCCGGGCCCGGCCTGTCGCACCAGTTGCCCGAACACCCAGGTGAGGTACCGCCCGTACAGCGCCCTGCTCGGGAAGTCCCTCGAGGCGAGCCTCGCGCACTCCGCGATGTCCGCGTTATCGAGGCCGGGAACGAGTCCCTCCTGTCCACGCATACGCCATTCGTCGAAGGACACCGCCACCGGTCCTGCGGCGATACTCCCGGCGGCGGCTCCGACCGGTACCACAGTGGGGTAGAGGGACGGAGTGTTCATCAGGAAGAGCCGGGACTGGTCGGTCCTCCAGATATGTCCCGGACCGGGCTCGTAGGGCTCGATGAGGTGTATGACGACGTCGGGAGCAGCCTCACCGAGAGCCCTGTGCCGGGCGATCAGCCGCTCCACCACCGAGGTGCCGCGGGGTCCGCCTCCGACGACGGCGACCTGCCTTGCCTCCTGGTTCTTCACCCGTCAAGACTATCCAACGCTGCCGCTGCCCCGGCCGGACCGGGGCTCCTCCGCGATGGCTGTGCTTCCCGCGCCCTGCATAGGATGGGCCCATGACGCACTCGACCGAGACCACCGCGACGACGGACGACCCCTTTCTCTGGCTCGAGGACATCTACGGCGACCGGCAGCTCGAGTGGGTGCGCGCCGAGAACGCCCTGACCGAGGACGCCCTCGTGACACCTGACTTCGAGCAGCGGGAGCGGAGCATCCTCGAGGTGCTCGACTCCACCGACCGCATCCCGATGGTGGGCAAGCACGGCGACTTCTACTACAACTTCTGGCGGGACGCCGAGCACCGGCAGGGCATCTGGCGCCGTACGACGTGGGACAGCTACGCCTCGGACGACCCCGCGTGGGAACTCCTTCTCGACGTGGACGCGCTGAGCGCCTCGGAAGGAACCGAGTGGGTGTGGGCCGGTGCCCTCTTCCTTCGTCCGGCCGAGGGTGCACCCCACGAACGGGTCCTCGTCGTCCTCTCCCCCGACGGTGGTGACGCGACGCGCTACCGCGAGTTCGACCTCGGCAGACTGGCCTTCGTCGACGGCGGCTTCGACATCCCGACGGCGAAGAGCCGGATCAGCTGGGCCGGCCCTGACGCCCTGTACGTCGGCACGGATTTCGGTCCCGGCTCCATGACGTCCAGCTCCTACCCCCGCACCGTCCGGATCCTGCCGCGCGGCGGGGATCTCGCGTCGGCCGAGCAGTACTTCGAGGTGGACCAGGACCACATGATGGCCCTCGTGCTGCGTGATTCCACGCCCGGCTTCGAGCGGGACCTCGCCGTCGACACCATCGACTTCTACACCCGCCGGACCTACCTGCGGCAGGACGGCGGATGGCGCCTGATCGAGGTCCCCGAGGACGCCAGCATCTCCGTGCACCGGCAATGGCTGATCATCCGGCCCCGGACCGACTGGACCACCGCGGGTAGGACGCACGGAGCAGGATCCCTGCTCGTCATCGACCTCGCGTCCTTCCTCGACGGGGACCGCACCTTCGTGACGGTCTTCGCCCCGGACGCCTCGACGTCACTCCAGTCCTGGAGCTGGACACGAAACCACCTCCTGCTCAACCTGCTCCACGACGTGTCCTCGGAGATCCGCATCGTCGACCCGGCGAGGGACTGGGCCGCCGACCTCCTGGACGCCTGCCCGCCCCTCCACTCGGTGGACGCGTACGCGGTCGACGACGAGGACGACGACGCCGGCGACGACTACTGGCTCGTGGCCACCGGCTTCCTGACCCCGTCCACGCTGTACCGCGGCACCATCGGCGGGGACTACACCGCCGTGAAGTCCTCACCGTCCTACTTCGACGAGGACCGGTACGGCGTCGAGCAGCACTTCGCGGTGTCGAGCGACGGCACTCGGGTTCCCTATTTCCAGATCGCGTCGAAGGACCTGCAGCTCGACGGCGGCAACCCCACCCTGCTGTCCGGCTACGGCGGGTTCGAGCACTCGCTCACCCCCGCCTACAGCGGCGTGATCGGCCGGGGCTGGCTCGAACGCATCACGGAGGACGGCAGGCACGGCGTCTACGTCCTGGCGAACATCCGGGGTGGAGGAGAGTACGGACCGCGGTGGCATTCGGCCGCCCTGCACTCCAACCGCCACCGCGCCTACGAGGATTTCGCCGCCATCGCCGGGGACCTGGTGCAGCGGGGTGTCACCTCGCCCGCGCTGCTGGGCTGCACCGGCCGGAGCAACGGCGGGCTGCTCGTGGGCAACATGCTCACCACGTACCCGCACCTGTTCGGCGCGATCTCGTGCGGCGTTCCCCTGCTGGACATGCGCCGCTACACGAAATTGTCTGCCGGGTTCTCCTGGATCGCCGAGTACGGCGACCCCGACAAGCCCGAGGAATGGGAGTACGTGCAGACGTTCTCGCCCTACCACCTCCTCCGGGACGACGTGGTGTATCCCAAGACCCTCATCTGGACGGCGACGAGCGACGACCGGGTGGGTCCCGTGCAGGCCCGCAAGATGGCGGCGAGGATGAAGGACCTGGGCGTCCGGAACGTCTGGTTCCACGAGGCACTGGAGGGTGGACATGCCGGCGCATCCGACAACCGGCAAGCGGCGAGGATGCATGCCATGAGCTTCGAGTTCCTGTGGCGTGCACTTACCGGCTCGCTCTGACGGATCGTTCTGTCGGCGCTATCCTGTCGGCCCGGTCCGTCCGGCGCTGTCCTGCCGGCGCGGTCCTGCCGGTGCTTTCGCGGCACGGCCGGGACTGGGACCCAAGCGTTTTGCTCTTGCCCTCCCCTTCTGGGTAACCTTGGGAGGCTAGAGATAGCCGATGGAGACGTGCCAGAGCGGCCGAATGGGCTTCACTGCTAATGAAGTGTGGGCCTAAAGCCTACCGGGGGTTCAAATCCCCCCGTCTCCGCGAACGGACCCCCTGGAAACAGGGGGTCCTTTGCGTTCCGGCCCTGTCGCACCGGAACCCGCGGACGGCCCGGAGCCGGCCGGAAACCGTGGACGGTCGGACTAGGGCGTGTCTCCTGATACTTGGAGCCAGAGTGTGATGGCTTTGAGGCCGGCGGCGCTGCGGTGGGTGAGAGCGACCTTGCAGTGGCGGGTGACAAGTCCCCGCCCGGCCGGGCATCGCGGACGCGGTTCATCAGCATCGGAGCATCAAGGCGTCCGCCCTGGTGGTCCGATGCGGACCACCAGGGCAATGCTCACCCGCCCACGAGGGGGTGGATCTTCCTGCTCAACCCGCCCCGAGACCGGTCGCGATCAGTTCCGGCAGGTTCGCCATATCGTGAAAAACAGTGGTCCCTGGTCCCACCAGCCACTCATGGGGGGTGAGACCACCCGCATATCCCAGGACTGTCATTCCTGCGGCGCGGGCTGCTTCGACTCCAAAGCGGCTGTCTTCGACAACAATGCATTCTCCTGGGGAGAATCCCAATGTAAGGGCTGCGTGCAGGAACAAATCTGGAGCCGGCTTTCCTGTCAAGACGTCCTCGGCACTGAAAATCCGCCCGGTGAAGCGCTGCAGGAGACCCGTTGCACCAAGGGTGTACGCCAATTTGGAATGGCCGCTGTTCGATGCCACACAGGTCGGCAGAGTAATTTCGTTCAGGGCCTCGATCACGCCCGGGACGGCCGTCAGCTCGCGCTCAAATGTTTCCTCATACCACGGTTGGTACTCGGCGCTCCAGTCCGGTGCCAGAGAACGCCCGATATGGCGTTCTATCTCTGCCCGAAAATGATCGTGGGAACATCCCATGAACCGGGCGGCGATCTCCTCTATCGACAGATTCCATCCGAGGTCGGCCAATACACGCTGGTCGACTTTGACTGCGAGCCTTTCGCTGTCCACGAGCACCCCGTCGCAGTCGAAGATGACGAGTGTTCCAGGTCCTTGCGTAGGAGCCTCTTCCATGTCAACGGATCGATTCTCAGCCAAAGAGAACCGCCGCCTCGTCGTAGCGGTGCTGGGGAACCGTCTTAAGGTTCCCGAGCGCCGCGTCAAAAGGCACATGGTCAATCTCAGTCCCTGACAGCGACACCATGGTGCCCCATCGCCCGTCCACCACGGAGTCGATCGCTGCCATGCCCAGCCGCGTCGCGAGAACCCGATCAAAAGCGGACGGAACGCCGCCGCGCTGAATATGACCAAGGATCGTGGCACGGGTTTCGATACCCGTCCTGGCCTCGATTTCCGGCGCCAACTGGTCTGCAATGCCGCCCAGCCGCGGCCGACCGAAGGTGTCCAGCCCCCGGATGGAATGCGGAGACTCCATGTGCGCCGGAACGAACCCCTCCGCCACGACCACCAGGGGAGCACGGCCTCGTTCATGGGCTTCAGTCACCCAGTCGCTGATTTGCTCCATGCTGACCTGCTGTTCGGGAATCAGGATGGCATGGGCGCCTGATGCCATGCCGGCATGGAGGGAAATCCACCCCACATGTCTGCCCATCACCTCGGCGATCATGCATCGGTGGTGCGACTCTCCGGTGGTACGGAGCCGGTCGATGGCTTCGGTGGCGATTTGCACGGCGGTGTCGAAACCGAAAGTGTAATCGGTGGCATCGAGGTCATTGTCGACAGTTTTGGGCACGCCCACGATCTTCAAACCGGCATCGGTGAGCCGCTTTGCCGCGGCCAGGGTTCCTTCTCCACCAATCGCGATGATGGCGTCAATGCCCAGGCGCTCCAGGTGCGCCTTGATAACCTCCGGACCGGCGTCGCCTTCGAAGGGGTTGGTGCGGGAAGTGCCCAGGATAGTGCCGCCCTGCTTGGAAATTCCCCGCACGCTTTGGCGGGGCAGCTCCACGACGTCCCCCTCCACCACGCCGCGCCAACCGTCCCGAAAGCCAACAAAATCCTGGCCGTGCACCTTGATGCCTTTGACCACCGCACCCCGGATGACCGCGTTCAGCCCAGGGCAATCGCCTCCGCTGGTCAGAATTCCAATCTTCATCTCAATCCTTCCTTCCGGCGACCGGAAAGTTACTTGTCTATAGCGAGGCGCGCGGCTAGGTGTGGTTTGCGGGCTCCGGTGCCGACTCCAGGTGCTGTTACGGCGGAAACCAGGAGCAGGATCACCGTGAGCATGAGAGACATACGGATTCCGACTGCATGAGCAACGAACCCCAGCAGGGGTGGTCCTATCAGGGAGACCAGATAGCCGATCTGTGCCACCTTCCCCACACGGACAGCGGCCGTTCCAGGATCATCAGCTGCTGCTGACATGCAGACAGGGAAGCCCAAACCGATGCCGGCACCCCATAGAACCACCCCCGCTGCAGCCAGCACCGCCCAGGGCGACCACATGAAAGCAGACAATCCGACGACGGCCACTAGTGCCGAGGTTCGCAGGACCACGACCCGGCCGAAGGCGTCCAACAACGGACCGCCACAAGCCCGAACGATCGTCACCGCGGTCAGGAAAAGCATCAGGAGGGCCGCCCCACCTGACTCGGTTCCACCCTCCGTTTCAACCACGGCGAGAGCGATCCAATCATTTCCAGACCCCTCACCGAAGGCCAAGCCAATGATGACGAGCCCGATGATCCATATTCTGCGGTCCATCCAGCTCTCCAACGACATGGAGGTGGAGGAGATCCGGCCGGGCGCGCCCACGGTGTAGGCCCGCCCCATGTCCTTCAGGAAAGGGGCGGTCAGGAATGCAGACAACAGCACCACGACGGCAACGACACTTAAGTGCTCCGCTGCAGGGATGTTCCAGAACGAGGCCAAAACTCCCCCAGCTGATCCCGCGATGGTTCCCATGCTGAAGGCTGCATGAAACAACGGCATGAGCGAGCGGCCCCGCTCTCTTTCCAGCGACGCTCCCTTGACATTGATGAGGACCTCGCACCCCCCGAAACCCAGTCCGAAAACGACGAGCCCGCCGAATGCGGCAGCCGGAAGTGGAAGGTGGCCGCAACTGAAGGCCAGCACGGCAAGACCCCCAGCCATAAGCGCAGCAAAGATGAGCAGAAAGATCGTGTTCCGCATCCGTCCCAGCAGGTTCGGAGCGAGGGACAGGCCAACCAGCGCGCCGAGGGGCATGCCGAAGATCAGTATCCCCAGAGCCCGCGAATCGAGGCTCAGCGCCTCCCCCAGAGCCGGCGTGCGGGACAACCATGACGCCAGAGCAATGCCGCAGACACCGAAGATCAGGAATAAGCTATTGCGGTCTGCGCTCGTCCTTCTAGTCCGAATCGGTTGCTGGTTCACTCGTGCCTTTCAGGAACGGGTCAAGGGCAAGGACAGCGGTGCAGGAGCTGAAGGACTGGATCCACGTCGCCGCAGGCCTGCACAACAAGCTGCGGGTTCGTGCATCAGCGACCCGCATGCTCAATCGCCTGTCCCGTTCAGTACCAGGGGCTGCTGGGGCCAGCCACCCCAGTGCGAGCAGGTAACCGCTGCGGTGGCTGCTCCTGCCTGCATGCACTCCTGCAAGGGCAGTCCTTGGGCCATCGCTGCGAGGAATCCCGCGATATAGCTGTCTCCGGCCCCGGTGGTGTCCACGAGCGTGACCGGGTCCGCGCCCTGGCTGGTCCAATTGCTGCCGTCGTAGGCCAGGCTTCCGTCAGCACCGCAGGTCACCACCACCAGGCGGGCACCGCCGGCAATGGCCGCTTCGGCCAGGAGTCGGGCGGCGCCCGGGTCCTCTCCGGCGGAGCAGAACGCAACGTCCAATCGGTCGTAGCCGGAACTCACCGCACAGTCCTGGCTGATGCGGGCACCCCTGGCGCGCAAACCGGCGCGTATCTCTCCCGCGAAAGGACTCATCCCGATGTGCACGAAGTCGCACTGGGCCAAGGCGTCCAGTTCTGCGGCAGAGGGCCGATAATCAGCACAGACGGCGAAGTCCTCGTATTCGATAGCACGGTCACCGTTGGGCTTGACCCGGATCCGAGAGATAGAGGTAATGCCGTCCATGACCACCAGACCCTCGGTCAGAACGCCGGAGTCTTCGAGCCCTTTTCGAATGCGGCGTCCATCAGTGTCCGGGCCGATGGCCCCGGCGTAGCGCACCTGATGTCCCAGTAGCCGTAGCTGCACGCCTACATTGAGCGCGTTTCCGCCGACAAAGCTCCGCTCATCAGCACCGAAGTACTGGTCGATCGTGTTGTCACCGACTACTCCAAACGTCAGCGGTTCAATCTTTCCCATCACTGCCTTCTTTCCACGGTAGTTGCGTAACTGCTTGGTCGAGTGTTCGGAGGTGCACTTGGCCGCGAGCGTGACGAGGTCGCGGGTCAGTAACTCGGGCCATGGTCGGCAATTTCCAGCTGGCCGCCATGTGGATCGTGATGGCAGTTGCCTTGCTGCCATACGCAGTCACTTGCCAACTCGAGACGCAGCCTTTGGGCAACCGGGCTTAGCTGGTTCCTGGCCGTACATCAGGGAACGAAAGCCTGTGCCACTGTCCCCGATCCGCTGAGCGACAGTGCGCCGTCGGCTGCGGGAACAAAAGCGGCCTGACCACGGCGCAGATCAAGCCCTGCGGGGTCGGCCTCCGACTTCAGACGTGTCGTTCCTGCCACGCAGAGCACCAGGCGCGGCCCGTTGCCGGGCAGTTCGACCGGCAACATCCCGAAAGTGGCTGCCGCATTCTCCACGGACTCCGAGCCGGAACGGCTCCGAGCGTCGTCCACGTGGGTTACGGACAGTGCATACTCGGTCACGTCGGGCGTGAACAGGTGACTGCCGCCCGCCGCGGTTCCGGTATCGATGACGCAGCCTTCCTGCGCGAAATCCAGGCTGACGAGCATTGCATCGGCGTCGACATGTTTGGTGGTCAGCCCCAATCGGAGCACGTTATCCGAGTTCGCCATGAGTTCGACGCCGAAACCGCTGAGGTAGGCGTGCGGTACGCCATCGCCTAGGAACACCAGTTGCCCGGGCTCCAACACAACCCGGTTCAACAGGAGCGAAAGAACGGCGCCGACATCCCCAGGGTAGAACCGGGCCAATTCGGTAACCGTTGTGTAGGCAGCGGCAGTTGCCGGCGGGACGGTTGCCCTGCGGTGTGAATCGTTGGCGAACACAGCACACTCCCTGACCAGGGAGACCACCTCGGCAGGGCTCAGCTCCAACAGCACTTCCAGTGCCGCTCGTCTGCCGGCGGCCACGGGAGCTGAACGCAGGGCGGTCAGGGCCGCTCGGGCGCCCGCGGCCTGCAGGGGTTCCAACACTGTGGAAAGCTGGTCCGCCGGACGGAATCCGACCAATCCCTCGAACCGGGTCAGGGCGTAGACCATTTCCGGCTTGTGAGAAGCGTCCTTGTAGCTCCGCGCCGGATCATCCGGGGGCACTCCGTTCTCTTCCTCGGCTGCATACCCGTCCCTGGCCTGTTCGGGGGTGGGGTGCACCTGCATCGACAGCGGTCGCGCCGGCGCGAGCAGTTTCAGTAGGAACGGCAGCCGCTTGCCGAAAGAGGCAGCCACCCGGGTGCCGAGCGCGGCGGTGGGATCAGCGGCGATCAGTTCCTGCAGGGAAACTGTGCTGCCATCAGGCAGAGCGACCGGTGAAGGACCGGTGGGGTGGGCTCCAAACCAGTTCTCAGCAAATGGTGAGCCGTCAGGCTGCAGGCCCAGGAAGGAGAACATTGCCGTCGGTGAACCCCAGTCGTAGGAGCGGCGATAGCCGTCGATGCGGTGCATGTGCAGTCTTTCGGGTAAAGCGTCCGACCTCCGGGAGGAAGGCCGGTACGAAGTGTGGACGCCGCGAACGGGGACGTTTCCTAGTCGTGTTCGGATGTTCCCTTGGGCATGAGCGCGACGAGGGCTCGGGTCATCAGGTCGGGCCTTCGGTTGCGGATCTCAAGCGCGTTTTTGCGGACCAGTGCCGCGCGGACCATGTGGGCACCCAGGAAGCGGACCGGTTCGGGCGGCAGGGACTTGGCCTGTTGCTGGTTGATGAGCTTGCTCCTGCCCCAGACGTCATCGGTCTTGAGGATCATGCTGGCGATGATCCGGGAACAGGCGGGAATTTGAGCCAGTCCGGTGCCGTTCCAGCCGATGGCATAGAAGAGGTTGTCCTGTCCCTTCAAATTTCCGAAGATGGGTACGTGCGCCGGCACGCAGTCGATCGCTCCCAGCCAGTCGTAGTCGATGCGGACATCGCTGAGAGTTGGGTACACCCGGCGGAACTCAGCAACCGAGTCCGCCACCCAGCGCGGATGCCTGTTCTGGGTGGCGCCTAGGCGGTCACCGAAAATGGTGCCCCCGCTGCCCCTGCCGAAAATGACCCGTCCATCCGGTGTCCGCTGGTAGTACAGCACCTGGTTCTGGGCGTCGCAGACGGCTTCCCCGCTCTTCCAGCCCAGCTCGTCCAATCGGTCGGGAATCGGCTCGGTGGCGATGACTTGGCTGTCAACGACGTACATCTTCTGGCGCAGCTCCGGCACGGAAGAAGCCCAAGCATTCGTCGCCAGCAGCACATTGCCGGCGCTCAGGGAACCGCCCGGAGTGGTCAGCGTGGCCGGACGACCCGCGGCGATTGTCGTTACAGGCGTGTTTTCGTAAATGGTGACGCCCTTGCGCAGAGCATGCATCTTGAGGTTGCGCATCAACTTCCCCGGGTGGAGGCTGCCCGCCCGGTCTTCGACCACACCCTGGTAGGACGCGTCCGAGCCGGTCCGCTGCCGGATCTCCTCGGCGTCGAGCACCCGATAGGGCGACACTCCGTTGGCAGCACACAGGTTCAGGGCTTCCTGCCAGGCACCTTCCTGCGCGGTGGAACTGGCGGTCCACAACCAACCATCCAGGCGCAGGTCCATGTCCACCTCTCCGCTGTCCTGCAGGGCTTCCAGCTCGTTGATGGCGTCAGCACTGGCCTGCGCGAGCCGCAGGGCCTCGTCGGCATCCGTGACAGCGGCCAACCGGTCAAGGCTTTCGAACCAGGAGTGCACCTGCCCGCCGTTCCGGCCGGAGGCACCTGCACCGCAGGTTCCGGCTTCAAGCACGACGACGTTGAGGCTGGGGTCCTTTTCCAGCACGCGGAGCGCGGTCCACAGTCCGGTGAGGCCACCCCCAACGATGGCTAGATCAGCTGTAGCGGAACCCGCCAGGGCCGGACACTGTTTCGTTTCCAGCCCTGCTGTGGATTGCAGCCAGTAGGACTCATCCTGTCGGCCTGGCAGAACGGGTGGACGAAGGTGAAATTCTGTGCTCATGGTGATCCTTTTCGGGGTCTGTCGTAGAGCCGGTGGAGTCGGCTGAGAAAGTTCGAGCTCAAGCGGCGCGGGCTACGTGGCGGTGCCGACGGTGCCGGTGCGAGCGGAATGCTGGCAGCCGGCTGTGCCGTTGATAGTGCGAAACAGGCGCAGGCGGGGCTGATACGGCCAGGATTAGCGGCGGAGTACGTTGAAGGCGAACGTGTCTCCGCGGTGGTAGTCCTGGGCATACAACGCTGGTGTCCCGGTTGCGGTGATCGCCGTTTCCGTGATCAGGAACCAGGGGTCGTAGCCGTCCAGGCTGTAACGGGCACGAACGTCGTCGGGGAGGTTGACCGCCTGCAGGCGTGCCGTGGAGAAGGACAGGGTATGGCCTTGGCTTTGAAGGAAAGTGGTGAGCGACCCGGTCCAATCGATGTGCTTCACGGGCCCGGGAATGTAGCTGCGGATGATGGTATCCACGCTGAAGATCAGGGGCTCATCCCCAGCGGAGCGCAACCGGACCAGACGCACGACCTTCTCATCGTCGTCCAGCTTCAGCGCCTCGCGTTCCACCGGGTTCGGCAGGTCCTCCTGCACGGAGAGCACAAGCGTCTGGGCGGTGTATCCCAGACCGTTGAGCAGATCCGTCACTGACTCGAAGCGCGTGATGGGCCTCTCGACGGTAGCGGTGGCCAGGGAGGTCAGGAACCTGCCAAGTCCCGGCCGCACCTCGACCAGGCCGTCGTGCTCCAGTAGCTTGACCGCTTCGCGCGCGGTGCTGCGGCCGACCTTGAACGTCTCGACGATTTCCGGTTCGCTGGGGATCTGGTCCCCGGGCCGGACGTTGTTGTTCTGGAAGAACGCGATGAGCTGGTCGCGCACAAGCACGGACATGGGTTCTCGGCCCACCCGCGGCAGCACGCCCATGCCCGCTTCGAATGATGCCGTTGATGCCGCTGTCATTGGTCTTTTCCCCTATAAATGGTGCGCCGAGCGTCGTCTTCCGGGAGCGGTGTCTGTGCTGCCCACCAGCGGTCCTCCGGACATGCTACGTCGGCGGGCCGAATCAGATGTTGTTGCCGCGGTGGCCGGTGCTTGCGACGACCGCCTGCAGCGCCTGCGATGCTCATTTGCCCACGCCTTCAGAAAGCCCGCGGACGAAGTACTTCTGGCCCAGGAAGAAGAGCAGGATCATGGGAATTGCTGCAATCGTCATCCCGGCGAAGACGGCTGGGAAGTCAGTGACCGCCCTGGAAGACAGTGTGGCCAGGCCGACAGGCAGCGTCTTGAGGTTGTCGTCGCCGATGAAGACCAGCGCGAAGAGAAACTCGTTCCAGGCGAAGAGGATCTGCAGGATGACCGCCGAGATGATGATGGGCGTACACATGGGCAACGTAATCCGCCAGAAGATCTGGTGGTGCCGGGCACCGTCGATCACTGCTGCTTCGTCCACGTCCTCCGGCAGATCGATCATGTAGGAGCGGATCAGGAATGTGGTGAAGGGAATGCGGAACGCGGTGTAGAGCAGGATCAACGCCCATTGGGTGTCGTACAGACCCCAGGACTGCAGAAGGCGCACCAGTGGAATCAGTGCCACCGTCGGTGCGAGCATCAGCCCGCCAACGATCACCATGAGGATGATATTGCTGAACGGGATGGTGATGCGTGTCAGACCGAAGGCCGCCCAGGCGCTGAGCAGGGTCGTCAACACCACGCTGATGACCGTCACCAGGACACTGTTGAGCAGATAGGACCCGACGCCCTGCTCGAACGCCCGGCCGTAACTGCCGAAGTCCAGCGACTTGGGCCAGGAGAAGGGACTGGAAAGAACCTCCGCGTTGCTCTTCAGTGAGCTGATGGCCATCCACAACAGCGGGTAGACAACAATGATGACCAGGCCCAGCAGGAACCCGGCCAGGACGAGCTTGCCGAGGATGCGTGCGAAGTCGGCGGGGGTGGCGCGGGGCCGGGGAGTTGCCCGGGTCAGGGTGACCGTCATGAGACTCTCCTTTTGCTGGTGTAGCGGACCTGGATCAGGGCGAGCACCAAGGTGATGACGAAAATGACCGTGGCGATGGCGGCTGCATAGCCGAAGTCGTTCTTGATGAAGCCGCTCTGGTAGAGCAGGGTGCCCAGGACCTGGGTGGAGTTGTCCGGGCCTCCACCGGTGGTCACCATGACCTCGTTGAAGACCTGGAACGCACCGGAGATGGTGACGATCATCATCAGTCCGGTCATTTCCCGCACCAGGGGAATGGTGATGGTGAAGATTTGCCGAATAGGGCCGATCCCGTCAAGCGCTGAAGCTTCGTACAGCTCCCGCGGAATCCGCTGGATGGCGACGGCGAACAGCAGCGTGGAGTAGCCGAAGCCCTGCCACTGGCTCATGGTGATGATGCCCAGCATGGCGGTCCCGGGGTTTCCCAGCCAGGCTTGCTGGAGGTCGGCGAGCCCGACGGCGTCGAGGATGCCGTTGAGCAGGCCGCCCTGGGGCTGGTAGATGAAGGAAAACAGCAGGCCCGTGACGGTCAGGGAGATGGCAGAGGGAATGAAGTAGATGGATCGGAGGATCGCCCGAAAGCGGTTGCTGCGGAGGTTCTCGATGACGGAAGCGAGAACCAGGGCGAAGAAGACCTGGAAGACGATGGAGATGGCTGCGTAGAGACAGTTGTTGAGCAGGGCCTTGAAGAAGATCGGGTCCTTGAACAACTTGGTGTAATTGGACAGGCCCACGAAGCGCTGCTGGCCGGTGAAGATGTTGGAGGTCTCCAGGCTGTACCGGAAATTCAGCACCAGCGGGTAGTAGACGAAGAGGATCAGGGCCACCAGACCGGGGACAACCCACACCAGGGACTGCCAGCGCTTCCTCTTCCGGGTCCGCCGGGTCGGCAGGTCAACAGGGGCTCCTGCCACCCGCGCCAACGGCGCGGATGGCAGGACCGTTTTCACGTTTCCGGACATCGTTACTTCGACGATTCCGAAGCCGTCTTGACCGACGCCATTATGTCGGCGGAGGACTTGCTGCCGGTGATGAGGCCTTCGACGCCGGAGAGGTATGCGTCGGCGACCGCGGGAACGGTGACCGTGTCCAGCCAAACGGCGAGCTTGCTGGCCTGTTGCAGGTCATCGATGCTTTCCCGCAGCTGCGGCGTGGAGTTCGCTTCGGTAAGCGTTCCGGTAACCGGGCTGGGGAACCCGATCAGGGAGGTCATCGTTTCCGCGTTCTGCTTGCTGGTTACGAACTTCATGAAGTCCACTGCCAGCGCCGGGTTCTTGGCCTTGGAGTTGATCAGGTATCCCTCCGGGGCACCGACAACTGCGCCGGTGTCTCCCGAGGCGCCTGCAGGAGCGGGCAGGCGGGAAATGGTGAACCCGTCAGCGGCGGCAGTGCTGCCCTCGGGTGCTGTTGCTCCGAATTCGAGGTTCTCGACGTAGAACATGGCCGCCTGGCCCGCACCGAAAGCATCACGCTGGGAGTAGTAGTCAGCCCCGTTGGCGCCTTGGCCTGTCGTGGTGCACCTGTTCAGGATTTCCTTGAACTGGTCGAGGGACTTGACGTAACCCGGGTCGGTGAAGGACGCCGTCTCGGGCTTGTAGTCCTTTTCCAGCGTGTCGGCGGGGACGTTATAGCTGTTCAGCTGGGTGATGTAGTGGATTGCCGGCCAGCCGTCCTTATTGCCGAATGACATGGGCGTGATGTTCTGCGCCTTCAATGTGTCGCAGGTTTCGAGCAGCCCGTCGAGGTCGGTGGGCACCTCCACGCCGGCCTGAGCGAAGAGCTTCTGGTTGTAAATCATGTACTTGGCGTCCAGGGTGAGCGGTACACCGAAGGTTTTGCCTTCCTTGGTGTAGGCGTCCAACGCGCTGGGCACCATAGTCGATCCCCACTCGGTGTCCTTCGCTATGACGCTACTGAGGTCAAGCGCGAGGCCGTTGTCGTAGAACTGCTCCGCGTAGTTGCCGGCCCAGGCCATATACACGTCGGGCACGCTTTGGGATGCCGTCAGGGTCTTGATCTTGTCCTTGTATCCCTGGTCCGATTCCTGCTGCAGGTCCACGGTGACGCCCGGGTGAGCCGCCTCGTAGTCCTTGGCCATCTGCTCGAAGAAGGAAGCTTGAGCGCCCGCGTACTTGGTGATGACGCTGACGGAGCCTTCATACTTGACGTTGCTGAGGTCCACCGCGGCGGCCGGACCTGCTGCGTTGTCCGCCCCTGACCCACACCCCGCGAGGGTGAGAGCGACAGCACCCGCAGCGGCCATGACCTTGAAAGCTGTTTTCATTGTTCAACCGATCCTTGAGGAGTGAGCAGCGCGAGTGCGGAGCTCAGTATTCGAGCTTCTTGTAGTAACGGCGGGTGGTCAGGGGGTGGTCACGCTCCACTTCGAGGTGCGCGCTGACCCGCTCGAAGGCGGTTGCCAGCAGGACCGGAGAGATGAGGGCGCGGGTCTTGTCCGAGATGCCGGGCAGGCTGAAGTCCTTGGTGTCGAAGACGTGAACCTTGTCGGTGAACCGGGGGGCGAACTTTTCGACGCGCTGGGACAGAGCGCGCGACTCGTCCTCGCCGGTGAAGACGATGACGCTGACTCCCTCCTCAACGAGTTCAAGGGTGCCGTGGAAGAAGTCGGAGGCGTGGACCGGGCGGGTACGGATCCACTGCATCTCCTCCAGGATGCACATGCCGTAGTAGTACGCCTCCGGCCAGACCGAGCCCGCTCCGGTGATGATGTGGTAGCTCTCATCCTTGATTTCGACGGCGAACGCGGCGGCCCGCTCCTCGAAAGCCTCCTTGACTCCGACCAGGAGCTGCGGCAGCTGCTGCAGCTCCTTGACGGTCTCGGCGTAACCCTCGATTTCGCCGCGGTGGTTCATGACTGAAAGAGCAACGAGCAGGGTCTGGAGGTAGAACATTTCCGAGGAGGTGTCGTCCTCGGCGAAGTTGGTGAAGTTGTAATCGGACTTCTGCGCGATCGGGGTGTCGGCGTGGCCGGTGAAGGTGATGACGGTGGCGCCCTTGGACTTGGCGAAGTCCAGTACTGCGACGGCTTCCTTGGTGGTGCCGGAAAGGGAGGGCATGATCACCAGCGACTTGGGGCCGAGGTGGACCGAGTCGGTCTCCACCAGCTCCGCGCCCATTTCGTAGTGCACCGGGAAGCTCGACTTCGTCTGGAGCAGGCGCAGGGCCGGATGCGTCAGCAGCATGACGCCGCCAGCCCCCAGGAAGAACAGGTTCTCTGCGCCCTCATCAAGGCAGCGGGTGACGATCGCGTCCAGCTCCTCCGCAATGGCTACGGAGCCGGTCTGGATCTTGATGAAGCGGTCTGTATCGAAGTTGAGCATGACTTCTCTCTTTGTCGTGGCAGTTGATGCCTGTCAGACATGTGACGTTGGCCACCTGACGGGTGACAACAGCACACCACCGTAAACGACAGCAGTCAAGGGTTTTCGCCAAGGTTAATCTGTTGATAACAACCGGATTCCTGGCGAGGTCGACCCTCTTGACAGTTCGGGCAAGCAGATGGAAGGGTCTGCTGGTACCGGTACCACTGATACCGGTACCACCCTCATCTGGAAGGTTCACATGTTCGGCTTCGACGAAGAAACGTTCTTGGCACAACACGAGAGCACGATTGCTCTTCGTGAAGACATCGAGAAGGCGTTGCTCACCGCCCAGGAACGGGGCTTCACCAACTTGTTCCTCGTAGGTGCCGGCGGAACCTACGCAAATATGTTGGCCCATGAGGAGTTCGTCCGCCGGCGTTCCTCCTTCCCCGTGCGGGCGGTCATCGCCTCCGAATTCGTCCTTACCAGTGATTCCCGTTTTGGTTCGGACTCCGTGGCGATCTTCACTTCGGCCTCAGGAACCACTGAAGACACCCTTGCCGCAGTCGTCTTCGCCAAGGAGAAGGGTGCCCTGACCATCGGTTTGACCGGATATCCGGACAGCCCCCTGGCTCAGGCAACAGACATCGCCCTCATCACTGCGCCGAAGGCCTGGCCTTTCGACGTTCAGCTCCTGCTGTTTACGGCGAAGCTTCTCTCCACGCGGGGCGAGTTCGACGATTACGAAAAACTGGCCGAGGAGCTCAAGCTTCTTCCCGGCCTGCTGCTCAAGGTTGCCGCTCAAGCCGATCCCCTGGCGGAGGAATTCGCCCGCAAGCACAGGGCTACGGACTACCATTTCCTCGTTGGATCCGGCAACGTCTGGGGGCTGACCTACCTCTACTCCATGTGCGTGCTGGAGGAGATGCAGTGGCTTCGCACTACACGCGTGCACGCCTCCGAGTTCTTCCACGGCTCCCTGGAATTGATCGAAGAGGACACAAGCATGATTCTCTTCTTCGGGGAAGACGAGACTCGGCCTTTGATGGAGAGGGTCCGGCGGTTCGCTGAAAAATACTCGAACGACGTCAACGTCTTCGATTCGGCCGACTACCCCCTGGAGGGCATCAGCCCGGAATTCCGTTCGCTGCTCTCACCCGTGGTGCTGGACACGGTGACGGACAGGATCAGCAAGCACCTGGCCAGGGAACGTGACCACTCCCTCGACATTCGACGCTACTACCGCGTCGTCGAGTACTAGACCGTACAACCAGGTCAGGACATGGCCACGGGTCCATCAGCCAGAGAGGAGGGTAAGGGCATGAAAGTCATCGGCTTCGGCGACAACATCATGGACAGCTTCATCGACAGGGGCATCTCCTACCCTGGAGGCAATTGCCTGAATTTCGCCGTCATGACCCGGAAACTGGGTGCCGAAGCGTCCTACCTGGGCGTGTTCGGGTCAGACCCGATGGGCACCTACCTTCAGGACGTCCTCACCCTCCAGGGGGTCACTTTTCCCCATGCACAAATCCGCCGAGGATCTTCGGGCGCCGCGCACATACTTGTCGTCAACGGCGAACGAGTGATCCTCGAATCAAGCCACGGCGGGGTAACCGCTGATCAGCCCTTCATTCTGTCCGAGCAGGACATCGATTACCTGAACGGATTCGATCTAGTGCACTCCAGCGCCTATTCGTCATCCGAGGAGGAGTTGCCGAAACTCAGAAGACTCGAGTGCCTGACTTCCTTCGACTTCTCCGATGATGCCGAATACCGGACCCGGGAATACTTGGAACGGGTTGCCCCCTCCGTGGATCTGGCACTGTTTTCCTGCTCAGAAACAGGCCTGGAAGCCACGAAGGAACTTCTCCGCCGAACCGTCGCGTTGGGTCCCGCCATGGCTGTGGCCACGCGAGGCCCGGAACCGGCCATTGTCTTCGACGGGAGGGACTTCCATACCTGCCCGGCGGGACCCGTCGTCAAGCAGGGGCTGCTTGTGGACACAATGGGATGTGGGGACGCCTTCATTGCCGCCTTCACCCTTCGGCTGCTCGAGTCCGGATGGACACGAAGCACCCTGCCTGCTGGATCGGTCTTGGCTACGGCCCTCGTGGACGGGCGGGACAATGCGGCCAGCCAGTGCCTTGTCGAAGCATCATTCGCGTGCGGACTGCCGATGAAAGATCACCGGTTTCAGGAAGGGGAGGATGGGCAACGCGAAGGTGCCCCATCGTTCCCTCGATAGGCTTCACAGATGATCACAGGACGCGCAGCCAAATCACAGCCGACCATATCGGAGGTGGCTCTGGCAGCTGGAGTAGGACGGGCAACCGCGGCACGGACCCTGGGAAACTACGGCTCCGTCAGCTCGGATGCCCGAGCAAAAGTTCTGGCAGCAGCGGAGGCTCTCGGATACCGCACCAACGCCCTGGCCAGAAGCATCAGTACCGGTGTCTCCAAGACAGTAGGAGTCATCGTCGGCGACATCGGAAACCCCTACTTCTCGGGCGTCCTGAGAGGAATAACTGACACCATCAAGGCCCGAGGTTACGACTCGATCATCCTCAGCACCGATGAAAACCTGCACAACGAGATCGACGCTACCAGCGTACTTTCAGACAAGCAGGTCGACGGGGTCATCCTCGCCTCCGCCGCCATCGGCGCAGCAGATATCCGGCACATCGACAGCCTGATCCGCCGGAGAACACCGGTTGTTCTGCTGGACCGGGTGGTGCCCGGGCTGGACGTGGATTCGATCGTGATCAACAACCGTGCGATAGCCAAGAAGGCGGTTCAGAACCTGCTGGCCCTCGGGCACCGGAGAATTGGCTACATCTGGGGGCCAACTCGATCTCCGTCCGACAACAGCCGCGAGGGACTCGACGAGAGCATCGCTCGAACCCTCTGGAGTGACCGGGAGAGGATCAAAGGTTACCTTGAGGCGCTCGATGAGAACGGAGTGGGCGTAGACCCCCTCCTGATTTCCAGCACCGAAAAAACCGAGACGATGGCCGCGCACGCCTTCGAACTCCTGATGGCCCTGCCCGAGCCACCGACAGCAATACTCGCTGCCGAGTCGCCGGCCATGATCGGGGTTCTGCACGGAATCAGGCGGACCGGCCTGACCTACCCCGCCGGGATATCGCTGATCGGCTTCGATGACACGTCATGGTCAGAAGTACTTGAACCGCCGCTGACCATGGTCCGTCAGCCCCTTCTGGCACTGGGAAATACTGCCGCCGAGCGTTTGATGTTGCGTATCGGAGGCTTTGACGGGCCGGGTCAGATCCACACGTTGCCAGCGGAAATCATCTCCCGAGGGTCCATCACACACTGCCCGGAAGCGACCCCGACCGAGCGGAGTGAGGTCAAACCCCGCTTCGAACAACAGTCGCAATGAGGGACTCCCGGGACCGTCGCTGGACGGATCCGTGCAACTCTCGCACCGCACGACAGTACGGCACCTCACTTGCCAATCAAGAGAAGGAAGCACCATGTCAAACAGCGTCCCCTTCATTACCGCGATGCTGGCCCAGCCCGAAACACTGGCCTCGGCTCACTCCGGTCTCAACCAGCAGCTTCGGGACGCGAAAATGCCGGCGTGGAAACCGGAAGAGACTGTAGCCGTCGTCGCCATGGGAGCATCCCACTACTCCGGCATCGCCTTCACCGCGCTTATGTCGGCTGCCGGGTACCGGTCTGTCAACCTCGTTGCGTCCGAACTCGCACCGATTCCGGCCGGATATCAGCCTGCCGACCACTACCTGATCATCTCCGAGTCAGGTCGAAGCCCCGAACCGATCAACGCTGCACTCAGTTTCACAACGGGGCGCCGCATCGTGATCAGCAACTTCCCGGAAGCACCCATCAGGGCGGTGGCCGATGTGTCCCTGGGACTCGGCGGTTTCGATGATTCTCTCGTCTACACGGCCGGCTACACCGCAACTCTCCTTGCCTACGGCCTGCTGATGGAAACCGCGGGCATCCCACGGGCCGGTGCGGGTTTGGACGAGATACCCCGAACGGTACGAGAAGCCCTCATCGACTATGACGACGTGACGCGAGCCGCCGGTGCGAAGATCGCCGGCGCATCGGCCGTTGATGTCATCGGGCAGGGCCCATCCTTCGCCGCAGCCGCAGAAACAGCACTCATGCTACGCGAAGGACTCCGCATCCCAGCAGCTGCCTTCGAGACACTCCAATACCTGCACGGACCGATGGAGTCAGCCGACGCCAACAGCGCCCTGATCATCTTCGGAGACGACAGGGAACTCACCGTTCCCGACTCGGTGCTGGACACCGGCACCAAGGTCATCCTCGTGACGTCACGAACACCGAATCAGATACCCTCGCTGGCACACCCCAACCTGACAGTGATAAATATCGACCCGGATCTGACGGGCTTCGCCAGATGCATTATCGAAGCCCTTGTCGGACAAATGATCGTGGCCCGCGGAATCGGGCACAAACCCTTCGAAATCGAAGATTTTCTCTACGACCACAATGACACCAAAATATCGTTGGAAGACTCACGGCAAGGCTGACATCCAAAGAAACAGCCCGGTCGTCGAAGAAAGAGAAGGAACCGGTGGAGAATCGCGTAGATCTAGTCATCTTCGACTGCGACGGAACGCTGATAGATAGCGAAGTGCTCAGCATCAAGGTGGACCAGAGAGTACTTGCGGACCACGGATGGAACCTCAGCCAAGAGGAGATCGTCCGCCGCTTCATGGGGCGGACCTCGGCTCACTTCACCAGGGAGCTCGAAGCATTCCTCGGTTGCACCCTCGCCCCTGGATGGGAGGAGAAATACCAGCAGTGGTATGTCGACGCTTTCGAGCAGGAACTGGAGACCGTTCCAGGACTGGAGGATGCGCTTGATGGCATCCCCTCACAGACCTGCATCACGTCGAACAGCAGTCATGCCAGACTGGAAAAAACCCTGGGGATCACCGGACTGCTTCCGCGTTTTGCCGGCCGAATATTCAGTTCGGAGGACGTGCGGGAAGGTAAACCGGCCCCCGATCTGTTCCTTCACGCAGCACAAGCGATGGGTGTTCCGCCCAACAGATGCGTCGTAGTAGAAGACAGCCGCTTCGGTGTTCAAGCTGCCCGTTCGGCAGGCATGCGCGTCTTCGGCTACGCCGGGGGCCTCACCCCGCAGGAGTGGCTCGAAGGCCACGACACGACAGTATTTCAAGACATGCAGGAGTTGCCAGAGCTGATCGCGACTTCAGCATTTCGCCGTCCTGCCTGACCACGCGTCCGCCAAGACCATCCATCCTGTCCGTCCCGGCCCGGTCGAAGTGTCGCCCCTATTCGACGGGCGAATGACTGACCAGTCAGCACGTACTGCTTCTGGTGATGTCATGGCCTACCAGCAAAGGTCATGACGTACTTGGAACGGCAACGCTACTGGTAGACAAGCGCACCTTGAGCACTGTCTCAAGCACCCGGTCCACAATCGGGAACGGTCCGCTGTGGGACAACTGGTCCAAAAGTATTCGTGCGGCTTCTGCTCCCATTTCGTAGTCGGGCTGCGCCACCACGGTCAACGTGGGGTCGACGACCTCGGCCCAGTCCGGTTCGTCGATAGAGATCAGGCTGAGATGTTCGGGCACGACAACGAAGGGCGCACGTCGGACGGCGTCGATCATCCCAAGCGCGATAATCGCGTCTGATGCAACCATCGCGGTGGGAGGCTCACTGAGAGAAAGGAGTTGATGCGTTGCCGAGGCACCCCACGCACGGTCGGTACCACCAGTTTTTACATAGTGAGCGCGGAGTTGCACCCCGACATCGCGAAATGCTTCGTAGTAGCCGATCAGGCGGTCCAACGCGGGAGAGGAAGAACCCGACGCGCGTAGCGCATCGTTCCGCACATGCTGGTGCGGAACGCCGGTGAGGAGCCCGATTTTCCGGTGTCCGAGTTCCAGCAGGTGCTGGACTGCGGTTCGGCCTGCTACGACGTTGTCCACCCGGACCACACTTGCGTCAAAACCTGGGATCCGACGATCAAGCAGAACGACTCCAAGACCGGCGCGGCGAGCCCGGCTGAGGTGTGCGAACTCCCTCGTGTCGGCAGGCGCAATGATTATTCCGTCGACCCTTTTTTGCGCCAGAACCTCGGTTGCCTTGACTTCGGTCTGGAGATTCTCGTCGGTGTTCACCAGCAACACCTCGTAGCCGGCGGCTCGCGCCACGTCGCCGATGCCTCTGGCGGCACGGGCGAAGAAGGGATTCTCGATGTCTGCGACAACTACGCCGATTGTTCTGGTCGTTCCCCGGATCATGCTCTGCGCCAGTGCATTCGGCTGGTACCCGAGTTCAGCCGCTGCAGCTCGAACTCGTTCCGTTGTGGCCTGACTAACCCTGCCATACCCGCCGAGCGCCCTGGATGCGGTGGCGGTGGATACGCCCGCTTTCGCCGCGACATCCACGATAGTCACCACTGTGCGATCAATCTTTCTCGCCATCGTGCCTCTCTTTTGGCTATTGACGCCGTGTCGAACCTCCATTAGCTTATGTGCGAGAACGTTATCGCAGCGACCGGCCGACTCTCGAGGCCAGTTGCATCACCCAAAGGATGAACCGACGTGAATGCTCAGCAGACCCTGCTTCCCCTTCGCCCGATCGCTCCGGACCTAGGCTTCGTCCTCGACGACGTCCTGGCTCAGCGCACCGCGATCACGGCATTCGTCCGCGAGGCACCGGTGCGCAATGTCTTCCTCGTCGCCTGTGGTGGATCGCTCATGGACCTCTACCCCGCGCAGTTCCTGCTCGAGACCAAGGCTGGAGTTCCGGCATTCATCCTGAACGCCGACGAATTCAACTTCCGCGAGCCCACCCAGCTCGGCGAAGGCTCCCTGGTCGTCTGCGTCTCTGCGACAGGATCATCCAGGGAAGTCGTGGCAGCGGCCAAGGCGGCCCGCAAGAGCGGTGCGCGCGTTGCAAGTGTGGTCAAGGAGGGACGTACCTCACTGACCTTGGAGTCCAGCACCGCGTTCACCTTCTCAAGTTCGAAGATGGTCTCCATCGTCGCCGCGATGCAGACTCTTTCGCTTCTGATCGCACAGGCAGTGGTGGAATACACGGAGCCGGCGGGCAAGCACGTGGAAACACACATTGCGTACGATGCGCTTCCCAACGCCATCGAATCGGCACTCGTCGAATGCGATGAGCACCTGAAGAACGTCGCGGAGGCGCTTGCCGACGAACCGATCATGTTCTCCCTGGGCGGCGGCCCGAACTATGGAGCAGCCTACGGATTCGCTTTGTGCTTCGTGTTGGAGATGCAGTGGAAGTACGGCATTCCCTTCAACGCGAACGAGTTCCTCCACGGAGCAATGGAAGTGACCACGAACGACACGCCCGCGCTCCTGCTCATCGGCGAAGACGCCACTCGCCCAAGCGCCGAGCGCACCAAGGCATTCCTCGAGGCTCACACCTCGCGCGCACACTTCATCGATACCCAAGAGCTGACGCTCCCCGGAGTTCCTGCGGGAGCTCGCGGCGATGTGTCAGCGCTGGTTCTGGGAGCGCTGACGGTACGGCTCGCCGAACATTACGAGGCAACAACCGGACACCACCTCGACATCCGGCGCTACATGTTCCGCGTTGATTACTGATCACGGGCAAACGGAACCCGCAAGAAGTAAAGGCACCACGAGAATATTTCAATCAGGACCAAAGAAGTGGACAAAACGGCGGTTATTGGGGACGCGGCCCACGTCGAACCCTCTGACTAGTCCTTCTGCCCATATCCGTCCAGACCCTCGTGTTGGCGCTGATTCTGCAGGTACTTTTTGCCGGGAGTGGGTTCCTGTTCGCCCTCGTATTCGTCAGTGACGAATGCGCTGAGGTTCTCCCAGTCAATCTGGCGACCGTCCACCGTATATGAACTTGGAGTCCATCATGAGTCAAGCACCACCCTCCTCCCGAGTCGATTCAGGCACCCCGAATGCTGGAAATATCGATGAAACATCGCGATTGCCGCGTATTTGTGCGGTAGGAGACAACGTCATTGATCAGTACCCCGGCAGGGGCGTTCAGTACCCGGGCGGCAATGCTGTGAACGTCGCGGTGCACGCCGCGCGCTCCGGCGCCTTGGCCTCTTACGTTGGTCGAGTCGGCTCTGACGCCGCCGGACAGCAGATCCTGGAAGCCCTGGAAACCGAAGGTGTCGATTGCACCCGACTGCTGGTCGTACCCGGAGAGACAGCCAGAGTGACCATTGAGCTGTGCGGCGGTGAGCGCGATTTTCGAGACTGGACGCTCGGTGTTTCCACCTTCACTCTCGACGAAGCGGACCTCCGGCACCTGGCGCAATTCGATCTCGTACACACAGGGGAAGCGAGCGGCTTGGATGAGCAGATGGAGACCGTCAGCCGGGTCGTGCCGGTATCGTACGACTTCTCGGACAGAGACCTGAACTCGGTCCGGCACGTTCTTCCGTACGTGAGTATCGCCTTCTTCTCGAGAAGTTCGGAGTCTCTGGCGGAGATCCATCAATTTGTGGATGAAATCCTTGCATCCGGCCCTGAAATTGTCGTCGTTACGAGAGGCGCAGCCGGATCCATAGCCCGATCGCGGGGACAGGCGTTCATCGACCAGCCTGTGGAGGAAATCGAGGTGATTGACACTCTCGGAGCCGGTGACTCCTACATCGCCGCCTTCCTCAGTACTTTGCTAACGACGGATGACGTGTCTCGGGCAGCCCTTTCCGGCGCTCGTCACGCCGCTAATACGTGTACCTTCATCGGTGCGTTTGGAGATCAGTACGCCCAGGAGTTGGCAGCTCACGTACCATCCAAGGTGCCGAACTAGGTCGTGTTTCCTCATGGTGGAAACGGCACCGCCCTACTCGGGCGACGGTACCTGGAACGCAGTGCAACCCGGTTGCCTACGATGCCGAGGACTACAAGGGACACAACGAACGTCGAGCGCTTCTCAAAGCCATCACACTCTGGCTCCAAGCATCAGGAGACTCACCCTAGGCTTTCAGCGCCAGGGCGAAGGGAAGCACACCCGAGGCCCCTGCAGCACGCAGGGCCCTCCCTGCCTCGGTTATGGTCCACCGGCTGTCCGCGAAGTCGTCCACGAGCAGGACGGGTCCGGGGTTCGCTGCGAACCACTCGGCGCCCTCCGGCGGAACGGCGAAGCGGTCCCAGACGGAGGCGAGGCGGAACGCGCTGTTACCTCCGGGCTGGCCCTGCGGGAAGCCGTGCGGTGTGGTCAACTGCCCGAGGTAGGGAATGCGCCCCACCCCGGCGAGCGCCTGCGCCAGGGATCCGATGAGTTGCGGGCGCCGCCGTGACGGCACGCTCACCACGGCGACGGGCCGCTCGTCCCAGCCCCATTGCGCCAGGACCCGCACCACGGCCTCGACGATCGCGGGATCCAGCGGTGCGTCGGGTGTCGCGTCGGACATCAGCTCCCGGAGCCGATTGCCCCAGCCGAGGTCCGTCAGGCGGGCCAGGGCCCGGCCGGACAGGCTGACCTCGCCCGGCTTGAGCTTCCCTTTGAGGGGCACCCCCAGCTTGTCCATGCCGCTGGGCCACTGGCCGCGCGGCTCCAGCTCCACGCCCACCCTGCTGAGTGCCTGGCTCGCGGAATCGGACGCCTCGTGCGCTACCTCGTCGGAGTACCAGGGGCCGGCGCAGTTGTCGCAGCGGCCGCAGGGCGTCGCGGCGGGATCGTCGAGGGATCTCGACAGGAATTCCATCCGGCAGCCCGTGGTGTTCTCGTAATCCAGCATCGCCCGCTGTTCCACGACGCGGGCCTCGCTGATGCGGCGGTACCGCTCGGCGTCGTAGGTCCAGGGCGCACCGGTGCTCTCCCACCCTCCGGTGACCTTGCGGACCGCGCCGTCGACGTCGAGCACCTTGAGGAGGAGTTCGAGGGGCGAGCGCTTCAGGTTGACCCGCGTCTCGAGCGCCGGCGTGGACAGGACGGCACCGGGTTCCAGGGCGTCGAGGACCCGCAGCGCGGCATCCTGGGAGGGCATCGACGCGGTGGCGAAGTACTCCCAGATGTCGCGGTCCTCCGCGCCGGGCAGCAGGAGGACGTCGGCGTTCGGCGTCCCGCGGCCGGCGCGTCCCACCTGCTGGTAATAGGCGACGGGCGAGGACGGGGCGCCGAGGTGCACCACGAAGCCGAGGTCGGGCTTGTCGAAGCCCATGCCGAGGGCGCTCGTAGCCACGAGTGCCTTCACCTCGTTGTTCTTGAGGGCCGACTCCGCGGCCTCCCGGTCCGCCGCGTCGGTGCGGCCCGTATAGGCGCGGACGGCGTGCCCGTTCTCGCGCAGCAGGCGCGCGGTGTCCTCCGCGGCCGACACCGTCAGGGCGTAGATGATGCCGCTGCCCGGCAGGTCGGACAGGTGCGTCAGCAGCCAGGCGAGGCGCGACCGGGGACTCGGCAGGCGGAGCACCCCGAGCCGCAGCGATTTGCGCGCCAGCTCGCCGCGCAGCGTGAAGACGTCCGTGCCGCCTGCTCCGAGCTGCTCCTCGACGTCCTTCACCACGCGGGAGTTCGCCGTCGCTGTGGTCGCCAGCACGGGAACGCCCTGCGGGAGCCCCAGGATCAGTTCGCGCAGGCGCCGGTAGTCCGGCCGGAAGTCGTGTCCCCAGTCGGAGATGCAGTGTGCCTCGTCGATGACGAGCAGGCCGGTGCGCCGCATCAGTTCGGGCAGGTACAGCTCCCGGAAGGACGGGTTGTTGAGGCGCTCGGGCGAGACGAGGAGGACATCCACCTCGTTGGCCTGCAGCTTGGCGGTGATGTCCTGCCACTCGGTCTGGTTGGCCGAGTTGATCGCTTCCGCGCGGACGCCTGCCCGTGCCGCAGCGGCGACCTGGTCCCGCATGAGCGCGAGCAGCGGAGAGACGATCAGTGTGGGGCCCGCACCCCGCGCGCGCAGCAGCAGGCTCGCCACGAAGTACACGGCGGACTTGCCCCATCCCGTCCGCTGGACGACGAGCGCGCGCCGCCCGCCCTCGACGAGGGCCTCGATGGCCTCGAACTGCCCCTCGTGGAACTGCGCGTCCGGCGACCCGACGAGGGTGTGCAGGAGGGAGGTTGCTTGCTCATTGAGCGTGGTGGTCGGCGACATTTCCCCAGTATCCCAGCCGCCTCCCCCACTCCCTGCGGGCGGGTGGCCCCTGTGGACAGCCCGCGCTGCGACACCACCCGATACACTTCGGAACGTGAATACAACCTTCGATCTTTCTGCATCCTTCAAGGCGTATGACGTCCGCGGCATCGTCGGCGAGACCATCACGGTGGACTCGGTCCGCGCGGTCGGAGCAGCCTTCGTGGACTCGCTGGAACTCGCCGGGGAGACCATCCTGGTCGGCGGCGACATGCGCCCGTCGTCCCCCGAATTCTCGAAGGCATTCTCCGAAGGGGCCACCCGGCGCGGTGCCGACGTCGTCCTCCTCGACCTCATCTCCACGGACGAGCTGTACTACGCCAGCGGCACCCTGAACGCGGCCGGCGTGACGTTCACCGCCAGCCACAACCCCGCCCAGTACAACGGCATGAAGATGACGCGCCCCGGAGCGGTCCCCGTCTCGTCCGAAACCGGCCTCAACGACATCCAGGAACGGGCCGAACGCTACCTCGCGCAGGGCACCATCCCCGCCGTCGAGGTCCGGGGCGAGACCAGCGTGCGGGACATCCTCGAAGAGTACTCACGGTTCCTCCGCACCCAGGTGGACCTCTCCTCGTCCCGGCCGCTCAAGATCGTGGTCGACGCCGGCAACGGCATGGCGGGCCTGACGACTCCCGCCGTCCTCGGTGACCGCCTCCTGCCGGCCCTGCCGTTCGAGATCGTCCCCCTCTACTTCGAACTCGACGGCTCGTTCCCCAACCATCCGGCCAACCCGCTGGAGCCGGAGAACCTGCGTGACCTGCAGGCCGCCGTCGTCGAGCACGGGGCAGACATCGGGATCGCGTTCGACGGTGACGCGGACCGTTGCTTCATCATCGATGAGAAAGGCGAGCCGGTCTCGCCGAGCGCCATCACCGCAATGGTCGCGCGCCGGGAGATCGCGCGCGCGCAGGCTGCCGGTGAGTCCGAGCCCGTGATCATCCACAACCTCATCACCTCCCGGGCCGTCCCGGAACTGATCCAGCACGACGGCGGCCGCCCTGTCCGCACGCGCGTGGGCCACTCCTTCATCAAGGCCGTCATGGCCAAGGAGGGCGCGGTGTTCGGCGGTGAGCACTCGGCCCACTACTACTTCCGTGACTTCTGGAACGCCGACACCGGCATGCTGGCCGCCATGCACGTCCTGGCCGCCCTCGGCGAGCAGGACGGTCCGCTCTCGGAGCTCGGGCGCGAGTACGAACCCTACTTCTCCTCGGGCGAGGTCAACTCGAAGGTGGCGGACCTCCAGGGCTCCATCGCCCGGGCCCGTGCCGAGTTCGAGCAGGAGGGCGTGGTGGTCGATGACCTCGACGGCCTCACCTTCACTCCCGACCACGGCAACTGGTGGTTCAACCTCCGCCCCTCGAACACCGAGCCCTACCTCCGCCTCAATGCCGAGGCCGTGGACCCGAAAACACTCGAGGACCTGGTCCAGCGCGTCCTCGCCGTGATCCGCGCGTAGCCGTCCCGGGACGACCGAGCGCGCCAGAACGACGAAAGGCCCCTTCCAGCGGAAGGGGCCTTTCGCGTCTCCGGGAGCCGGATCCATGGCCGGATCAGCGCGCCGGATTAGCCGACGTGGAAGCGTTCCTTGAGTTCCTCGAGCTGGCCCTTGAGTTCCTCGGGCAGGGATTCGCCGAAGCGGCCGTACCATTCCTCGATGCCCGCCAGTTCCTGGGCCCATTCGACGGCGTCGACGTGGACGGCGGCCTCGACCTCGGCGGGGGTCATGTCCAGGCCGGTGAGGTCCAGGGCGTCTCCGGTGGGAACGTACCCGATGGGGGTCTCGACGGCGTCTGCGGTGCCCTCGAGTCGTTCGATGACCCACTTCAGGACACGGGAGTTGTCGCCGAATCCGGGCCAGGCGAAGCCGCCGGAGGCCGTGCGGCGGAACCAGTTGACCAGGAAGATCTTGGGCAGGCGGGACTGGTCGGCTGCCGCGCTGAGGGTCAGCCAATGACGCAGGTAGTCCCCGGCGTCGTACCCGATGAAGGGCAGCATCGCCATCGGATCCCGGCGGACCCGGCCCACTTCCCCGGCGGCGGCGGCCGTGGTCTCCGAGGAGAGGGTGGAACCCATGAAGATGCCGTTGGCCCAGTTGCGTGACTGCGTGACCAGGGGGATGGTCGTCTTGCGGCGCCCGCCGAAGAGGATCGCGGAGAGTTCGACGCCGTCGGGCCGGTTGAATTCCTCCGCCAGCATGTCGATCTGGTCGATCGGGGTGCAGAACCGGGCGTTCGGGTGCGCGGCGGGGTGGTCCATGTCCGGCGTCCAGTCCCGTCCCTGCCAGTCGGTCAGATGCGCCGGCACCTCTTCGGTCATGCCTTCCCACCACACGCCGCCGTCATCGGTGAGCGCGACGTTGGTGAACACCGAATTGCCCTTGGCGATGGCGCGCATGGCGTTCGGGTTGGTGTGCCAGCCGGTTCCCGGTGCGACGCCGAACAGTCCCGCCTCAGGGTTGACGGCACGCAGCTCGCCTTCCTTCCCGAAGCGCATCCAGGTGATGTCGTCGCCGAGGGTCTCGACCTTCCAGCCCTCGATGGTCGGGTCGAGCAGCGCGAGGTTGGTCTTGCCGCACGCGGAGGGGAACGCCGCGGACAGGTAGTAGGTCTTGTCCTGCGGGGAGGTGAGCTTGAGGATCAGCATGTGCTCGGCGAGCCAGCCTTCCTCGCGTGCCATCACGGAGGCGATGCGCAGCGCGTAGCACTTCTTGCCGAGCAGGGCGTTGCCGCCGTAGCCGGAGCCGTAGGACCAGATGGAACGCTCCTCAGGGAAGTGCACGATCCACTTGTCGTCGTTGCACGGCCAGGGAACATCCGCCTCGCCCTCGGCCAGCGGTGCCCCCAGGGAGTGCAGGGCCGGGACGAAGTCGGCGCCGAGCTCGGTCATACGGTCCAGGACCGCGGAGCCGATGGTCGCCATGATGCGCATGGACGTCACCACGTAGGCGCTGTCGGTGATCTCGACCCCGAACTTCGGGTCCTCGGCGTCGAGGTGGCCCATCACGAAGGGGATGACGTACATGGTGCGTCCGCGCATGGCACCGGTGAACAGGCCCGTGAGCTTGGCTTTCATCTCGTCGGGGTCCATCCAGTTGTTGGTGAAGCCCGCTTCCCTTTCGTCCTTCGAGCAGATGAACGTCTGCTCCTCGACCCGGGCCACGTCCTTGGGGTCCGAGAACGCCGCGAAGGAGTTGGGGAACGTCTCGGGGTTCAGCCGCACGAAGGTCCCGGCCTCCACGAGTCCGTCCGTGAGGCGCTTGTTCTCCTCCTCGGACCCATCGATCCACACGACGTCGGCAGGTTGTGTCAGCTGCTGCACGTCCCGCACCCAGGCGAGGAGTGCCGCATGTGTCGTCGGCGCGGAACCGGAAGCATCCGGCAGCGCGGCATCATGGGGGCTCGTGGGTAGTGTGTCGACCACAAGCTGGGGCACAGGATCGCCCATTACTCTTCCCTTCGTCGGGTGCTAGGTGTATCGATGCTAGGGGTGGCGCATTTCGGACAAGGGCGCCCATTCCGAAACATTCGGAGCGCCGGCCTCACGAAGCGCGGCATCGCAAGGATGTCGAGCGCTTACGTAACACCTCCTTGTGACGAAGGTCACGTAGACCGGTCTAGGTAATGAAGACGTAGTGGTCCGATTAGGCGTCCCGATCGATTTCGGCTAGAGTTGTCTACGGCCAAACGGCCAGCTTGTAGGACTCATCCGCACTGCGGATCGACGGACTACGGATGCGTGCGTAGCTCAACGGATAGAGCATCTGACTACGGATCAGAAGGTTGGGGGTTCGAATCCCTTCGCGCGCACCACGGTTCATCCGAACCTCCTGAAAGGCCCCGGCTCCGGTCGGGGCCTTTCTTGTTGGTTGCTCCTCCGCCGGTCCGATGGGAGGCTCAGCCTATGAGTGAACCCCGCACCATCGATGTCATCGTGATCGGCGCCGGCGCTGTCGGCGAGAACGTAGCAGGACGGGTGGTCCAGAAAGGCCTCTCCGCGATGCTCGTGGAGTCCGACCTCGTCGGCGGCGAGTGCTCCTACTGGGCCTGCATGCCGTCCAAGGCGCTCCTCCGTCCCGGCACCATCCTCAATGCGGCCCGCAACGTCGCCGGCGCACGCGAGGCGGTGACGGGCACGCTGGACGCTCAGCAGGTGCTCGAGCGCCGCACGTCGTTCACCTCCGACTGGGACGATACCTCCCAGGAGGAATGGGTGGCCTCCGCAGGCATCGAGCTGCAGCGCGGCTGGGCGACCCTCTCCGGTGAGCGCGAGGTGACCATCTCCCACGACGACGGGTCGACCTCCGTGTTCAGGGCCACCCACGCGGTCGTCCTCGCCACAGGCTCGACGCCGATCATCCCGCCCATCGACGGGCTTCCGGACCTCGACTACTGGACCACCCGGGAGGCCACCTCCGCCAGGGAGGTGCCCGCGAGCCTCGCGGTGCTCGGCGGCGGGGTGGCCGGCATCGAACTCGCGCAGGCCTACGCCCGGCTCGGCGCCGAAGTCACGGTCATCGCCCGCAGCGGCATCCTCGGCAGCTACCCGAAGGAGGCCTCGGACCTCGTCCTCGACGCGCTCCGCGGCGAGGGGGTCACCATCCTCACGGACACGGCCACGAACGCTGTCCGCAAGGAGGGCTGCAGGTTCGTACTCGAGGTCGGTGGGGGCCGGACCGTCACGGCGGAGAAGCTGCTCGTCTCGACCGGCCGCCACCCGCATACGTCGGACATCGGCCTCGAGGCCCTGGGCTTGGACCCGAAGAAGCTGAGCCGCGACGACACGGGGCGTGTCCCCGGCACCGGCGGCTGGCTGTACGCCGTCGGCGATGTGGGTGGGATCGTCCAGCTGACGCACCAGGGCAAGTACGAGGCCCGCATGACCGGTGACGCCATCGCGGCCCGCGCTCAGGGCATCCTCGGGAACTCCGCCCCGGAATGGAGCCCCTACACCTCGACGGCGGACCGGGGCGCCGTCCCCCAGGTGGTCTTCACGGACCCCGAGATCGCCATGGTGGGCCGCAGCCTCGAGCAGGCGCGGAAGGACGGCGTCAACGCTTCCGAGACCTCCCTCGAGATCGCGGTCGCCGGCTCCTCTCTCCACTCCGACGGGTACAAGGGATGGGCGCAGATGGTCGTCGACGAGGACAGGAAGGTGCTCGTAGGCGTCACCTTCGCGGGACCCGAGGTGTCCGAGATGCTGCACGCCGCCACGATCGCCGTCGTGGGCGAGGTGCCGCTCGACCGCCTGTGGCATGCCGTGCCCGCCTACCCCACCGTCAGCGAGGTCTGGCTGCGGCTGCTGGAGAAGTACGGGATGTAGGGTTCAGCGAAGGGTCGACGCCCGGCGCACCACGAAGTCGGTGACGTCGGCGTCACGCCCGTCAAGTTCGGCCCAGTCGCCGTCGTACGTCAGAACGGTGAGGCCTGCGGTCGGGTAGTCCGTCGCGAGGTCCATGACGGCCGGCTCGCTCGACCGCACGGAGGCGAGGCGCATCGCGAGCTCCTGCACACCGGGATTGTGGGCGATGACGAGCAGGCTGGTCACCGTCGGTGGCACGTGGTTGATGAGCGTGAGCATCTCCGTCGGCCGCGCCGCGTACAGGTCGTCCTCCAGCTTGGGCGTGGGCGCCTTGTCCCCGAGCTCCTTGCAGACCCAGGTGCAGGTCTGGCGGGCGCGCAGCGCCGTGGACACAAGGATGAAGTCGGGGACGGCGTCATGCTCGAGCATCCAGCGGCCGATCAGCGGTGCGTCAGCATGGCCCCTTGAACTGAGCGAGCGCTCGTGGTCCGGCACGCCCTCCTGGAACTCGGCCTTCGCATGGCGCAGCAACAGGAGCTTCTTCAGGTGGGCGGCCATGATTTAGAGCCTAACGCCTAAGCCAGGCCGGCTAGATCGAGTACTCGGGTGCTGCCCAGACGACCACTTCGGGGTGGTCGTAGAACCGGTAGCCCTGGCCGCGCACTGTCCGCACGGTGTTGGCCAGACGTCCGAGCTTCGAGCGCAGCCGCCGGATGTGGACGTCGATGGTCCGCTCGTTCGGCACCTCGTCGGCGTTGCGCCACAGCCCGCTGAGTAGTTCCTCACGACCCACGGTCCGCGCCGCGTTCTCGACGAGGTAGTTCAGGAGTTCGAACTCCTTGAAGGTCAGGTTCAGCGTCTCGCCATCGAGGTGGACCTCGCGGCGCGACAGGTCGATGAGGACGCCGGTGGGCCGGGCAGGCTGGGCCTGCGACGGGGCGGGGACCGCTTCCGGCCGCGGGCGGCGGGTGACCGTCGGGTCGCCCAGCGCCGCACGGACGACGTCGATGTCGGACCCACGGGCGTCAGCCGGCGCGAGGGCAACCGCGGCGTGACTCTCCGCCGTCGGCACGAGGGACCGCACATAGTTGCGGACGTCCTGGGCCAGCTTGGAGAACGTGGTGCCTGCAGCAGCCGCCGTGGCTTCGTCGAGCGCGACGTAGAGCACGAAACCGCGCGCCGTCGTATCGCCGGTGACAGCCTGCGGCCCGGGCACCCCGTTGTGTGCGACGACGGGAACCGGTTCGCTCATCGGCCGTGCCGCGTCCCCGCCGGGCAGTGCCTGGAGGCGGGAATGCTGGTGGGGAACCTGCGGGGCGTGCGCAGTGTAGGACGGCGCGAACTGCTGGCGTGCCTGCCGGTTCTGCGGGGAGCGGAGGGAGATATGGACGTAGCCCGGATTTACTGACATGGAAGCAACCTCGTGAAGTGTGCCGTCATCGCGGCTCGAATGCGGGATGTGCCCGGTCGGGATGAAGAGAAGTGCCCGCCGTTGGGCTGAAAGTGCGTAAGGAAGGTCTGGGTGTAACCGTTACGCGTGCATTCGACAACAGCGGAAGTTCGCTGCGGACAGGACGTCCGAGGAAACTGCGGCTGCAGATGCGAGTGAGTTGGTGTTCACGTGTCGAATTATTGCATGTAACAATCCGCTACGCGCAAGTAACATTGCGGGAACGTCCACCATGTGGACCGGTTCCGGCGTGGACGGACGGGCGTCCACGGACCGCACTCCAGCGCTCCGTCGACGAAGCGTCCAGCGCAGCGGGTCTCCTGACGCCTCCCGTCCAGATATCGACGGTCAGCGAAGCGTACTGTACAGCCTGGAACAGCGGCACCAGACACTGCAGGAAGTCGCTGCCCCTTCCTGCACGCTATCGTGCGGCGCGCGCCTCACGCTTCCGGCCGGCCCGGGCGGCAAGGAACAGCAGTGACCCGACCACCATGTACGCGAGAGCGCCGAGCCAGACGACGCCGGTCTGCTGGGTCAGCATCGCGATGCTGGCGATGATCGCGAGTATCGGCACGATCCGGGGCACCGAGAAGTGGGCGTGGTCGACCTTGTCCTTCTTGAGGACGAGCACGCTCACATTGGCCGACAGGAACACCAGGAGCAGCAGGAGCACGGTGGTCTCGGCCAGCGTGGAAAGCTCCCCGGTCAGGGTCAGCACGATGGTCAGCGCGGCGACGACGAGGATCGAGACGAACGGCGTGCGTCGGTTCGGCAACACGCGGGCAAACGCTCGCGGAAGGAGGTCGGCCTCTGCGAGGCCGTAACCGACCCGGCTGGCCATCACCATGAACAGCAGGGCGCCGTTGGCGATGGCCACCAGTGCGATGAGGCCGAACAGCCAGGGCGGTATCCCGACGCCGCTGGCGTTCACCACGTCGAGCAGCGGCCCGGTGGATTCCGCGAGGTCGGCCGGGGGGAGGACGATCACCGCGCCGAGTGCGATCAGGAGATAGACGACTGCCGCGGTCCCGATGGCACCGAAGAGGGCCCGGGGATACGCCCTCGACGGGTTGCGTACTTCCTCGGCCATATTGGCGGCCGCCTCGAACCCCAGGAAGGAGAAGAAGGCGATGACGGATGCCGCGAGAGCACCCTGCAGGGGAGCCACGTCCGGAGCGAACTCCAGGAGCCGCGCCGGCTCCCCGTTGCCGCTGCCGAGCACGACGGCGGCGAGCACGATGACGAGCACGAGCCCGCTCACCTCGATGACGGACGCGACGAGGTTCGCGGTCAGCGATTCCCTGACGCCGCGCAGGTTGATCAGCGTCAGCAGGACGATGAAGACCACGGCGGCCGGAGCAGCGGGAACGTCGATGAGCGCGGCGAGGTAGTCGCCGGCGAACGCATTGGCGAGGGCTGCGGCGGTGGTGATGCCCGATGCCATCATCAGGAACCCGACGAGGAACGACAGGTAGGGGATGTTGAAGGCCCGCTCGGCGTACCGCGCCGCACCACCGGCGTGCGGGTACTTGGTAATGAGCTCCGCGTAGGTGCCCGCGGTGAGGAGCGCCAGGACCAGCGCGATGAGCAGCGGCAGCCAGATCACGCCCCCGACGTCGGCGGACATGGTCCCGACAAGCGTATAGATGCCTGCCCCGAGCGTGTCGCCCACGATGAACGCGTACAGCAGCGGTGAACCGATCGCCCGCTTCAGTCCGCCCTCGGTACTCGGCTCGGCCGTGCTGATGTCCTTTGTCATCGCCCTATTCGAGTCCGTCGTCTCGGGTTGCACAACCCTCTGGCGCTTTTTCGATAATTGTTGCGCAGGTGCTGCCAAGAACAGTGCGGCCTGCTACCGGGGGCTTCCCGCCCGGAAGGTGAAGGGCTCCGCTTAGCCGACGACGCCGTACAGCCGGTCTCCCGCATCGCCGAGGCCGGGCACGATGTACGACTTCTCGTTGAGTTTCTCGTCGATCGAGGCGAGGACGATCGTGACGTTACGACTGTCCAGCTCCTCCTGCAGGGTCGCGAGACCCTCGGGCGCGGCAAGGAGGCAGATGCAGGTGATGTCAGCGGCACCACGGGCGAACAGGAACTTGATGGCCTCGCGGAGGGTGCCGCCGGTGGCGAGCATCGGATCGAGCACGAACACTTGGCGTCCCGTCAGGTCGTCGGGCAGCCGCTCGGCATAGGTGATGGCCTCAAGGGTCTCCTCGTTGCGGGCCATGCCGAGGAACCCTACCTCCGCGGTCGGAACCAGGCGCGTCATGCCCTCGAGCATGCCGAGGCCGGCACGGAGGATGGGGACCACGAGGGGGGTCGGCTTCACGAGGCCCGTCCCCTGGGTGGTGGTCACGGGGGTCTCGATGGACACGGTCTCGACGCGGACGTCACGCGTGGCTTCGTAGGCCAGCAGGGTGACGAGCTCCTCCGTGAGGAGGCGGAACACCGGCGACGACGTGTTCTTGTCCCGGAGAACCGTGAGTTTGTGGGCTACCAGGGGGTGGTCGACTACCAGTACGCGCATGGGTCAAAAGTACCATTGAGGCCATGGCCCCCTTCCGTCCTCCCGTGGATCCCGAGCATCGGGCATGGATGGGACTGGCCCTGGACGCGGCCGCGAGGACCCGCGCGAGCGCGGACGTGCCGATCGGCGCCGTCGTCGTCGGCCCCGGCGGCCACGTGCTCGGCACGGGCTGGAACCAGCGCGAGGAACTCGGCGACCCGACGGCGCACGCAGAGGTGCAGGCCATCCGCGCGGCGGCGGCGCAGCTCGGCGCCTGGCGGCTCGAGGACTGCACGCTGGTGGTGACCCTCGAGCCGTGTGCCATGTGTGCCGGGGCGTCCGTCCTGGCCCGCATCCCCCGCGTGGTGTTCGGCGCCTGGGACGAGAAGGCGGGGGCGTCGGGCTCGGTCTTCGACGTACTCCGCGAACGCCGGCTGAACCACTGGACCGAGGTCTTCGCGGGCGTCCGCGAGGACGAGTGTGCGCTGCTGCTCAAGGACTTCTTCGCGGCTCAGCGGTCCGGTTCCGGCTCCCGGTGATACTGCGTAGGCTGATCAGATCCGCAGCATCCCCTTCGAAGGAGTGAACGTGGCAGACCAGCAGGACGGTTTGAAGGAAGTACAGGGCATCCTCGGCAAGGCCGATATCGCGATCCTCACCACCATCAATCTCGACGGTCAGCTCGTGAGCCGGCCGCTCGCACTGCACGGCAAGGACTTCGACGGCGACCTCTGGTTCTTCACGGAGGATCCGTCGCCCAAGGCGGACGAGATCCGCGCCAATCCCCAGGTCAACGTCTCCGTGAGCACGGGCAAGGGCTATGTCTCGATCGCGGGAACGGCCACCCTGTCCAGGGACCAGGCGAAGATCGACGAGCTGTGGGGTCCGTCGGTGTCCGCATGGTTCGAGAACGGCCGCGACGACCCCGCCGTCGCCCTCCTCCACGTCGACGCGCACACGGCCGAGTACTGGTCCATGGACGCCCCGCGGGTCGTCTCCGCCGTGAAGATGGTCAAGGGCCTCGTGACCGGCAGCAAGCCGGACTCCGGCAAGAACGAGGTCATCGAGCTCCCCTAGCACTCCCCTGCTGCGCCCTCGCCCCGCCCCGTTTTGGGACTCGGGCGTCCCACCCGGTAAAGTAGCGGCGTTGGTGACGTGTCCGAGCGGCCGAAGGTGCAACACTCGAAATGTTGTTTGGTGTAAAAGCCAACGTGGGTTCAAATCCCACCGTCACCGCCATCTGAGAAGGCCCTGCTTTCCTCGTAGACCGAGGGGAGCAGGGCCCTTCGCTTTGCCTCGGAAACACCCGAATCCGGGCAGCGACCAGCGCCATCAGGCGGCATCCGATGAACGCCAGTGGTCGAAGTGCTGCGCGCCAGCATGGGACTAGGCTCTGATCACCGAACATCTGATAGCGATCATGGGGGATAGCAATGGCTCTTGGTGGACCGGAGATTTTCATCGTCCTGCTGGTGTGGCTGGTCTTGATCGCAGTCGCAGGAGTTGTGTTGTACCTGATCATCCGGCTGGGCGTGAAGCACGGACTGCGGTCCTACTACGCCGCTGCCACGCAGCGTCCTGGCCCTGATTCACAGGATGACCAGCGATGAACGATTACTCGGGGTTGATAGCCGATTACTCCGGGTCGATGAATGACTCCGCAGGGTCGGAGGGAGCTTTCTTCTGGTTCGCGGTAGCCCTGATCAACGCCGGCCTCGCCGAACAGAAGAACCGTTCCCGCTGGGCCTGGTTCTTGATCTCCCTACTGCTGGGACCGCTGGCTACCGCGATGATCGTCATCTGGCCCGCACCAGCACCTGCCGCTCCGGCGATGTCGCCTCATGCCCGATGGAAGGACCCCGGCCAGTAGTCGTTTACGAGTCGACCCATGACGCGCTTCGCTTCGTAGGGCAGGATGCTCCCATGGGGAACAGGTCGAAATTTTCCACTGCTGCCACGGGCTGTACAGCTCTTCTGCTTGCCGGCTGCGCTATTGCTCCGTCCTTTTCCCAGGACGAGAAGCGTGAGATGCGGGACAGCACCAGTGGGTACCAGCAGGCTGTCCTGGAAGATCTGGTGGTGACCGAAGCCGAGTACCGTAATGCGGTCGACGCGATACGCGACTGTGTCCAGGACAAGGGATGGGACGTCGGACCTCTTACTGAGCAGGACGGCAACCAGCTCGGGTTCCAGTCCTCCTATAGCGGTGATGCCCCACCCGCCAACGAAGAGATGCAGGCCTGCGAGAACGAGTTCATGGCGCAGGTCGGTCCGATCTGGGTTTCCCAGCGCGTGCCGCTGACCAGGTAGTCACCGCACGCGTCGCTACACTCACGAGCATGACTATGGGGACGAACGGACAAGCGCAGCCGCGCTCACGCAGAGCGAGACGCGACACCATCATGTGGGCTCTCGGCGGAGTGCTCTTTGCTTCGGCCGGAACCACGTCCCTCATGAAGGCCGATGCCCGGCACCTGGTCGCGGGCTCCTGCATCCTGCTTATCGCGGCAGCTCTTTTTGTCGCCCGGGCGATCATCTCGCTTCGTCGGGACGACGACGCCAATTCCTGGTAGCTGCAACCATCACCTCGAGCGAAGGACCCGGAAATGCTGCGCTGGGTCATGCAGCGCAGGCCTGCTGACCGCCACTAGCTCTGCAGCAATCCTTGTCGCCCTCGGTACCACCTTCGGCACCACATAAGCGATCTGCTTAATCCAACCAAAGGAAAATTACATGGCTGAATCGAAGCTTGTCCCGCAGAAGCCCACTGGAGCATTCATCGGCGCTAGCTGGGTTGCGTTGATCATCGGAGTGTCGTCCTATCTCATCGGTCTGTGGAACGCCACGAGCATGGAGTTGAACGAGAAGGGGTACTACTTCACGATCCTGCTCTTCGGACTGTTCGCGGTGATCTCGATCCAGAAGACGATTCGAGATCGGGCTGAGGATATTCCAGTCACGAATATCTACTACGGCGTGACATGGTTCTCTGTTATTGCGTCACTTTCGCTACTGGTCATCGGTCTGTGGAATGCCGACATGCTTCTGTCTGAGAAGGGTTTCTATGGTTTGGCCATGCTGATGTCTCTCTTCGGAGCCATCACTGTTCAGAAGAACGTGCGAGACATGGCCGTGTTTGCCGAGGTCGAGAAGACCGAGAACCCGAAGCGAAGGCTCTTCTCGGGTCAGGACATTCCTGCCGCAACGTCTGGGTCTACTCATCGCCCTGACTCCAATCCGACACTCGGTCGACCAGACTGAGCTCAGAGCCTTCGTACGTGGTCGTGGCTGCCGGCTCGGGGCGCGGACCCTGTCTGGCCTCGTTGCTGCTGCAGGAGGCCTGAAGCAGCGGCAGAGTAAGTCCCAGGCAGAGCGGCGGCCAGCATCGTGCGGTGGCCGTTCTGCCGGTGCCCGTGAAGAAATCGGTGCACGGTGATGCAGCGGATTTTCAGCGAATGACATCCCTTTCATGACTAACATCCCTTCATGACACCGAGATTGAAAGGTCGCCGGCGAGCTGTCCAGCGGCTTATCAGTGAAGTTGCTACCTGGACGAAGCATGAAGACGGAGTGAGAGCTGTTCCTCTCGTTGGGTCTTACGCGCGGGGAGCTGAGCGAATGGCCAACGATGTCGACCTTTGGCTTGAGCGATACCCCAGAGACTCTTGCGGGCGCGGCATGATTCGAACAGATCCGCCCAAAAGCGCGCCTTATCCGCTCCGAGGTATGGGGGCAGTGCGCGAACTCAGGTTTTGGTTGGCCTCCGGGCTGATTGTAAAACTGGGTATCGCTCCCTCGCGTTGGGCTGATCTCCCTTTGGACGAGGGAACGCGTCGCGTCCTGAGCCAACGGGCACCGAGTCCTGTACGGAGAGGCTTCCGCAGCCGCCACTAGGTGAGGCAACCCCACACGGCCGAGCACTTGTGGGCGAACGCTCCCGTCAGCCTTGTCCTTGACCGGCACCCTGAGCTTGTTCATCGGTGGTGTGGGTCGACTCCGGCCCTGTGGCCACGAAAAGCGTCTTCGCTCCAGACCTCCCGAAGGGGTTGGAGGAGCTTCCGCTGCCGTCCTTCGACGTCCTCGCACAGCAGGCGAGCCTCGTAGGCCTGAGCGCAGAGGTCCTCGAGCGTTTTCGGGCCCGGACCGTCCCTGAGCCCGGCCCCGTGCTTCGTCAGCCGTCGAGCTCACGAACAATGCCCGCAGCAAGGTCCGGACCACCTTGGTGTGCTGCTCGATCCCGAGCGCGCAGGTGCTGGAGCTGGCACGCGAAGGCCATACCATGTTTGCCGAAATTGCGAACCTCGAGCACCTCGACGTCATTGACCTCCCGACGGGGCATTGGCCTATGTGGAGCCGTCCCCGCGACCTTGCCAAGGCCATCCAGTCAGCAACTTTCCGAACCAACTGAACTGCACGTACAACCTGAAGGGGTCCACGACCCTGGTCGTCTGCGCCGCGAAATTTCACCCGGACCTTAAGGTCACAGGCCTTGCGGCGACGCTGCTCAACGCCTTCCGCGACCTCAGCGTCACCGCCAGCTACGAGCACGTGATCGTGCCGCTTCGTCCAACGATAAAAGCGCGATACCCGCTGACTGGTACGCGCAGTGGATCCGGCGGGACGGCCTGCCATTCGGCCCTTGGATGCGCACGCACGTCCGCATTGGCGCGGGGCGTTAGTTCAGCTAGCCGTCGTTGTCTTCCTCTCCGATCCACACGCTGCAGAAAGTAGCTGATTTGAAACAGTTGGCCTCTGGGCACATGACATGCCTCCCATAGTTGTAGCCAGAAACTTCAAAAGAAATTTCCGCTCGAGGATCCCTGACCGTGCTCTGGGCGCTCCTGGCTTTCTACTTGTAAGGGATCGGAGTCGAGTCAGAGGCAAGCGAAGATGCGGCTGTGCCGAAGCTCTGTGATCGGAGGATCGAATCGTGCGTCCTCCAAAATGCCTCCGTCGTCGACCCAGCCGTGCTTGTTGTAGAAGCTGATAGCTCGTTCATTGCCTTTCGCAACCCAAAGGACGGCGCGAGAGTAGCCAAGCGCGGCCAGCCTCTGTTCGGCTGCGCTGAAGAGCGTCGACCCGAGTCCTTGCGCCCACCAGTCGGGGTGCAGGTTGAGTGCATAAAGCTGCCCTGTGCCGGAGGCGCAGTCGTCAGGGGCTGGACCGAAAATGGTGAAGCCAACGGGGAGGCCATCATGGGTGATGACCAGGTGTTCTGTGCCCTGGGCTGGGTCGGATATGTTTCGACGCCAATTGGAGGCTGCACGCTCAACGCTCATGCCGTCGAGACGCTCGTCAGTCATGATTCCTCGGTAAGTCGCTTGCCACGCTGCAATATGAATCTCGGCTAAACGTCCTGCGTCGTGGTCGGCGGCCGGTCGAACGGTGATCTTCGCGGAATCCATGGCACGAATCTATCGTCGTCCCGGCTCGGACGCGGAACAGACCACTCCGCACCTGGTCCGCGGCGAAATGACAGTCGGAATTCGTCACCAAAACGAATCCGCTGGGTTGTGGACTCGTGCGGTAGAGGATTCCCAACACCCGTCACCGCTGCCGGTGATTGAACGTCATGTTTGGATGAAGCATGACAACCATCGAAGTCGTAAAAGCCGAAGACTTGCCGCTGAACGAAGTCGTTGAGTTATATGGTGCGGTGGGATGGCTGGTCTACACGAAGGACCCGGACAACCTCCTACAAGCACTGAAAGGCTCCTCCACTCTGGTGGCCGCTCGTGAGGGCGAGACACTGGTTGGACTAGCACGGGTCATTTCCGATGGTGCTTCAATCTGCTACCTCCAGGACATCCTCGTCCTGCCCTCACATCACAGGACAGGTATTGGACGAGCTCTTGCTGAGCGAGCGCTCGAACAGTACCCCCATGTGCGTCAGAAAGTGCTGATCACCGACGATGAGCCAAAGCAGAAAGCGTTCTATGAAGCGCTCGGCTACACCCAGACCGAGGACTTCCAAGGAGGATCGGTCAAAGCTTTCATCAGATTCGACTAAGTACCCACGCCCGCTAAACAATCCCCACCCGGACATAGACCGGGGCGGACCGCCGTAGTGCTGTGACCGTTAGGCTCAACGGACTACTTGAGCGGGGGCATCCTATGACTGACGAGGTCGTGGTTCGCCAGTGCGTCTACAGCGATTTGGCCGCACTGAAAAGGGCCGAACCGCCAGGACCGGGCATCGCACGTAACCTTCTCCATCACCAAGCTGCTGGCAGCATTGTGTACGCAGCAGCCTGGCAGAGGCACCAGCCGGTCGGCACCGTGGTCCTAGACCTTACCTCCGCGCACACGCCAGAGCTGAAGCACCTGTATGTGCAGGGATCCGCTCGAGGCATCGGCGCTGGTAGGGCGCTCTGCGCCTGGACGGAACATCGCGCAGCACAGGCAGGATTCGACACGCTCTACCTCGGCGTCGGCATCGAAAACCACGAAGCCCGCCGGCTCTATGAACGCCTGGGCTTCAGATCTATCGGGCAGACAACCACGACGACCTATCAGTACGTCGACGACGACGGAGAGAAGCAGTGGGCCACCGAAACAGACGACATCTTCGAGAAGCTGTTAGCTGGATGAGATTCATCGCATCATAGATCCACGGGCACACGGCGGCAGATCGCTATCCGGTACACCCAAATAGCCGTGCCTGCACCGGTGGAGGCGAGGACGGTGCATGCTGCCGTAACCGCGCCAGCACCGAGCCCTGCAGTACCTGTGTAATGCATTTTGTCCGACTCCGTGATTGCTGCGCGAGTACGCAACAGAAGAAGGGCGCCGAAGCCGCTGGCCAAGCCCAACCCGGCGAAGCTTCGCTCTACCGCTGCCCGCTCGAGGACGGTCAACGGACGTCCTTGGCTACACGGACGGGGCGTTGCATCGCTACTCGTGGCCAGGCATCCAGGCCGATGGCTGTCTCGTGTTCACGGAGCCGGCGCAACCCAGCTGATAACTCAGTGTCTGGGATGACGTTGAAACCGATGCGGGCGTAGTAGGGCGCGTTCCAGGGAACATCGACGAAAGTGGTCAACGTAAGCGTCGGCAGCCCATTGTGCCGTGCCCATGCTTCTGCGGTATCTATAAGGGCACGCCCTAATCCTTGGTGAGCATATTTCGAATGCACCGATACTTGCTCGATAAGCGCGGAACCACCCACGATGTCGAGGAGCAGGTAAGCCACGGGGCGGTCCAGTTCATCCGATGCTACCCAGGCCCTCCCTGCCTCCTGATAGCCAAGAAGTCTCTCCTCCGGAAGAGGAGCGTCGTCAGCTATCGCGGCCATGCCGATGTCCCGGAAGGCAACTCCAGCCGCTCGCTCAATATCTGGTAATCCGCCGATATCGTCGACGCGAGCTCTACGGATCATGAATTCATTGTTACAGCAGCCCTCAACCGAGTCCGGTGCGTTCACCTGGTCCATCATCGCCAGCCGAAGGTAAGGGCCCATCACCAAGGGACAGAGTTCCGCGCGAAAGCAATCCGGTTCTCCACCCTCACCGCGATCTGCCACGCACTGGACTGCCAAGTCGGAGACCTGCTGATCACGGAGCAATGACACGGCTGCCCGGGACTACGAGTTACCGGCTTCGCTGCTTATGTCCCGAGGCCGCTCGTCCTTCTCAGGCGTTATGAGGTCTTCCTTCAGCATCTGCCCATGATTGCGCATGGGTGACGAATTAGTCCGAGGGTCTGCTGAACGACCGGGTGAATTGGACGTAGCTTGAAGGGTTACCGCACGTCCGCATCAACACCGGGGGATTTTTTGTCAGATATTTCAAGCAGTGAACTGGAGCGTGTACCCCACTCGCTGACGCCGGCGACTCTAGGCCAGGCGGCCTGGGCACTGATGTTCGTGGCGATCTACATCGCGGTCGTCGCCGGCGCGATCGTCGCTGTCGGGCTCTCAGGCGTTGTCGAGCTCACTGTTGAATCCATCCTGCCGATCTTCCTTGTCACTGTCACCGCTGCCGCGATCCTCGCCCTCTACATCCATCTCTTTCGCCGGAACCGTCTCACTCCAGCCGACATTGGCTTCCGTCGACCCACGCTTCGGTTGTTCCACCTGTTGTGGCAGATACCGGCCATCATCTTCGTGTGCGGTTTATTGCAGGGCCTCTTCCTCATCGCCCTCACCTCCATCGGCGTGGATACGACGTCGGCTGGAACAGCTGATGACCCCCTCGCCGACATCGTCAACCTGTCTGCCCCTCTGGTCGTCGTCTGCCTGCTGGTCATCGCAGTCCCCACGCCGATCTGGGAGGAGCCCCTGTTTCGAGGTGCATTCCTGGACGGATTAACCAGGCGCTTCCGGCCCGGTGTCGCGATGATCCTGTCGGCTGCTCTCTTCGCGGCCGTCCATCTCGTCCCACTGACGTTCGTGTACCTCTTCACCCTCGGCATCGCCCTGGCACTTCTTCGGCGGTTCCACCGGAACCTCTGGGCGCCGATCCTCCTGCACGCAGCCAACAACGCACTCGTCACGCTCACGATCCTCACAGTCGTCTAGCTCCGCAGCACTCGCCTCGCGGTTCGGGCTCATGAAAGGGATTTCTGACCGGAAGGGTTGAGTAGCCTAGCGGGGGTGATGCGCTCGGCCATGTGGGCTGCGTACACCCGCTTGCGGCCGAAGCCCCGGGTTGTCCACGCCGTCAGCGCCAACGGACGCGTTGGGGGAACACCAAGGCCTATGAGAAGCGATCGGTTGTGCACCCTCCATCGTCACCGCTTCGCAGTAACGAAAAACCCCGCGCGCTCCAAGACGGAGCGCGCGGGGTTCTGTGCTGCTCAGCGTCGCGGCTGGCTCCCCGACGCAAGGCCTGCATCCGCCGCAGCGAGGCGCCGTCGTGCCTCCTCCGGCGCCACGTACTCCCCCACGGTCGTGAAGGAACCCAGTGTCGCGAAGGACGTGACGATCGTGTGCGGATAGACATGCACGAGGTTGAAGCCCTGCGCACCGTCCATCCCCCGGATGCCGCCCACCGGGACATTGAGGTCCTGCGTGTAGCAGGTCGACGAGGCCACGGACACGGGGATGCCCGCGAACAGGGCCGATGACGGGAAGTGGACGTGCCCGGCCAGGATCAGCCGGATGTCCCTGCCCGCCACGATCTCGGCCAGCCGATCCTGGCGCCGCAGCTCCGTCAGTACCGCGAGGTCCTGCACCATGGGGATCGGCGGATGGTGCAGGGCCAGGATGCTGCCCTCCGGCGCGGGCCGGGACAGCTCGGCTTCCAGCCAGGCGAGCTGACCGTCGTCGAGCTCTCCGTGGTGGTGCCCGGGCACGGAGGTGTCGAGCGTGATGACCCGCAGGCCGCCGAGCCGGTAGCTGCGGTACAGCGGCGCCTCCTCCGGCGGCTCCCCGAGCAGTGCCGTGCGCAGCGCCGGGCGTTTGTCATGGTTGCCCATGAGCCAGATCACCGGTGCATTCAGTTGCTCGGCGAAGGGCTCGATGACCCCGCGCAGCGCGGCGTAGGCGTCCGGGTCCCCGGCGTCCGTGAGGTCGCCCGTGAAGATCAGGGCGTCCGGCCGGACCCCGGACCGGCCGACCTCGGACAGGAGCTGGACGAGCCGTTCGCGGCCGTCCACTCCGCCGTAGAGCAGCCCGTCGGCCACGAAGTGGGTGTCGCTGAAGTGGAGGAGGAGGTGGTCGGCGGGAGGATGTTCCCGGGAATGGGACGCATCCTCCCGCCTGCTGGGAGATGGCATGGGTGCTAGGCGGTTGCCTCGGCCGTGGCGCGCTCCGGCGTCGACCGCTCCTGATCGAAGATCAGCTTGTCCATGAGCTCCGCGATCCTGCTCCAGTCGTGGCGCCGAAGCAGCCTGCGCAGCTCGGGCGACGGAGACTGACCGGCACGGCCCCGCAGCGCCTCGCAGGCGGCGGCGAAGCCCTCCGCGTCGTCCTGCAGGTCGACGACGCCGGGGAAGTCCGCGACGACGTCGGCCACCCGCGTGGAGACCACCGGCAGCCGCGATGCCAGGTACTCGAGCGTCTTGGTGGGGCTGATGGACTTCGTGGCCTCGTTGAGGGCGAAGGGCATCAGGGCGACGTCGAACTGCGCCATGTGGCCCGGCAGGTCCTCGTACGCCTGCTGCCCGAGGTAGGTGATGTTCGGTGCCTGCGGCAGGTCCGATTCCTCGATCTTGCAGATGGGACCCACCATTCGGATCTCCCAGTCGGGCAGGCGCTCCGCGAGGCCGGCGACCAGCTCGAGGTCGAGACGCTCGTCCAGCACGCCCACGTAACCCGCCACCGGCCTGCTGCGATCCGGATCCGCTGCCCGCGCGGCGGCGGCGTAGTGGCCCACTGATACGCCACTGGGGACGAGGTGCGCGTCCTCCCTCCCCTGCTTCACGACCGAGCGGTGGAGTGAGCGGCCACCGGCGAAGACGACGTCGGCCGCGCGCAGCGCCTGGCGCTGCCGCACGAGGAGCTCGGGAGCCGCGTTCTTGAAGGCGGCGAGATCGTCCATGACGTCGAACACGAGCGTCGTCGGTTCGAGCGCGAGCGCCGCTTCGAGGGCCAGCGGGGTGTAGATCCAGACGACGCGGTCACCCGAAGGGGGCCCGATCAGTTCGGGCAGCTGCGCGATGTAGTCGGGCATGACCTCGTCGAAGAAGCCGACGTGCCTGCCCTGCTCGGGGATCTCCAGCCAGACGCGCGTGAGGCCGTCCGCCTCCGCGGTGCCCAGGCGGTTCTGCGTGACCTCGACGCCCTGCGGCGTGAGGGGTTCCTCCACGAACCAGGTCTTCCGTCCGGGCGCCTTGTTCAGGCGCGACACGAGCTGTTGAGGCCGCTGCCAGACCCAATCCCACCGCAGGTGCGATAAAACAATGAGTTCACTTTGCATCGACGATCCTCAATTCCATTCGGGTAGTTGTACGGGGAAGACTCGAACCGACATCGGTTCCGGGAGGCTGTTGCCAGTCCCAGTGGGCCATCTGGGATCGATAGCCCTGCAGCCAGGTGGCCACGGGTTCAGCGAGCACGTAGGCAGGAAGGTCGCCCGAGCGGGCTCCCCCCGCCGCGAGCGCGTACGACGTCGACATGACCGACGCGCGCCGCTCGAGGTCCTCGTCGAGCCAGTACACGCCCACGGGGTCCACGTGGCCCTCACAGCGGAAGAGCAGCGAGTTCCAGTCGGTGGAGTCCACGACGGGGAACCAGCAGATGCCGTCCATCACGACGCCGCGCGCCTGGGCCTCCTCGCACTGCTCGAGCACGTACTTGAGCCAGGTGGCGCGGTCCGAGGTGTGCCCGCGGACGTTGGTCTCGGTGAGCATGCACGGCAGGGAGTACCGCTCCCAGTACTGCCGGATCTGGTCGGCCAGCGGCAGCGGGGTGGGCGTGGGTGCCGTCCCGCCCTCCTCCGAGAAGTTCCACTGGCAGTGTGCGTAGTAGTCGAGGCCCAGCACGTCGATGCTGCCGGTGGGAAGTGCCAGCAGCCGTTCCCCTCCGACGGGGGCGAGGTCGCGTCCGAGCTGGCTGTCGACGTCGTACCCCCTGCCCAGGAAGGCATCGATCACGAGGAAGCGGCGGTCGTTGGCCATGTCCGCGTACCGCTGCCCCGACTCGTCCGAGCCCGTATGGAACTCGCACGTGTCCACCCAGACGTGGCGGGCACCCGGCAGCAGCTCCCGGTACAGGCGGCTCGCTTCGGCGACGGCGGGCATCACGTTGACGAGAAGGTCCACGAAACCCTGCAGCCCGGAGTGGTACGGGGGCCAGATGGCCTCGTGCCCGGACAGGAACAGCGTGGAGAACGGCTCGTTGAAGAGCGTGTACTCCTCCACCCAGGGATAGCGGCGGGCGAAGGCCTCCGCGTACCGCAGGTAGGCAGGACCGAAGCGGGCGTCGGCGAAGCCGTCGGTGAGCCAGGCCGGGTAGCTCGTGTGGTGGACGAGGTCGACGATGGGCCGGAAACCGTGCTCCCGCAGGTAGCCCATCACCTCGTCCGTGGAGGACCAGTCGTAGCTGCCCTCGGTCTCCTCGATCCGATGCCACCGGATGGGGTAGCGCGACCTCGTGATGCCCGACTTCGCGAGCAGGTCCAGATCCTCGCGCCAGCGGACGTCGTGTTCCGTGGTCTCGAAGATGTCGCGGTTGTGCGCGGGCATGAAGGTGCTTTCGAAGCCGCCGATGATCTCCAGCGGGGGCCCCTCCTCGTAGGCGGTCATGATGTTCCCTCCCGTCCGGGGCGTCGTGCGCCCAGTTCCTCATAAACGACGTCGAGCAGTTCGGCCGCCCTCAGGTTGAGCCGGCGGGACTCGTCCAGGTCCGCGTCGAGGCGGACGACCTCCGCGTCCAGCCGGACGACCTGCTCCCGCAGCTGCTCCACCTCGTTCCGGAGCGCCACGAAGGGCTCCGCGACACCGCTCCATCGTGCGAAGCGTTTGCCGACCTTCCATACCGTGGTCTGCGTCATGTCATCTCCCTCCTCACGAGCACGCGTCGGCCTGTCGCCGCGCCTGCTCCGTCGTCGTCCTGCTCCTCGGCGCTCAGCGAGTACCGGCGCAACTGGTCCTGGAACCTCGTCCAGTCGACGGGCTGGTACTCGGACCAGCTCGCCGACCCCTCCGTGTCGGCAACACCCACCTCGAGGAACGCACGGCTGCCGGGCTCCGCCAGGAGGTGCTTGATGAGCAGCAGCGTGGTGTCCCAGCCGAGCGGACTGAGCGCGTTGAACAGGTGGTTGGCGTACACGTGGACCGTCCCGCCGAGCTCCGCACACCGCTTCCGCAGGTGCAGCGCGTGGCGGGCCATGGTCAGGTTGGCGCGTTCGAATAGGACGGCGTCGTCGTGCCCGAAATTCTCCTGCGCCCAGACGAGCGCCGGCCGGCTGAAATCGACAGCGAGGACGCGGTGCCCGCGGTCGGCCAGGTAGCGCGCGTCCGCGCCGAGCCCGCAGCCGAGGTCCAGCACGGTCGACGACGGCGGCAGCTGCTCCGCGGTCGTGACGGCGAGGCGCGACGGCGTCGTGGCGGGACCGAGCTCGATCTCGGCGCGGTGGTGGTCCTCCCAGTTCTCGCGGTCGACGTCGAAGTGGTTGAGCCACCAGTAGTACCGGCGGAACGCGGCCGGCGGGGTGACGAACGTGAAGGTGGGATCGGGCACCTCCCAGGACGGCCCGTAGATCGCCGCGAGGAGCTGCGCGGGCTCCGCCGGACCGGGCAGCAGCCGCCCGTTCACAGGGAGCGGCTTGAGCGGGTGGATCGTCACCCTGTCCGCGCGCTCGCGTGCGTGGAAGGTCCCGTAGAACCAGCCGTTGCACTCGAAGTAGGTGAAGATGTCCAGGTAGAAGCGGTCGGTCACTGTTCCGCCAGGGAACATGAGCTGGAGGTGGCCGTTGGAATGCCGCACCACCTCGTACCCCTGGTCCACGAGCACCCTCTCGATCCGGAAGCTCTCCAGCATCACGTCGGACGGGTTGGTGTGCGGGCTGAGGTATGCGAGGTCGGCGTCGTCGTCGTGGGCCATGATGCGGCCGTTGCGGACGGGTCCGAGCAGCGTGCCGCCGGTGACGAACAGCTCGACGCCGACCGTCCGGCGCAGCACCTGGATGAGGTGCTCGGCCTCATCCAGGACGTGCTCGACGAGCGCGGCGTCGCGGCCCTCGAAGGACCGCGCGATCCGGCCCCACTTGTTGACCACCAGGGGGATGCCCGTGCCGGGTTCGCTCAGATCGAAATCGGAGGCGTCGTCCTCGAACACGACCGTCGACGCGGCGATCTCATGGCCGGCATGCTCGACCGCGATCCGCGCGCTGCCCGTGAAGCGCTCGGAGAGCGCCGGGGGCCAGGGGACACTGAGGACGCCGTCGTCGTCCGGCCGAGGCGCCCGGACCGTCCAGATCCGCCGTCCGCCGAGCAGCACGGACAGCGCATCACCGGAGGGAATCCGCGCGCCGGTGATCACCAGCCGATCGGTGTCGGCTGTCAGGGCGGGGGCGGTCACCGGACACTTTCAAGCTGTGTCGGCAGCGGATCAACCTGCGGCAGGCGGACATCGAACACCTGCCCCGTGATGTCGGAGGCGAGGACCTGGGCGCTGACGCGCGCGACATCGGCGGCCTGCACGAGGGTGTGCTCGTCCTCGTGGCCGAACGCCTTCTCGCGCATCGGCGTCGCCGTGCGGCTGGGGCTGATGCAGTTGACGCGGATGGAGTCACCGCTCCACTCGTCGGCCAGCGCCTGCGTCAGGTTGACCAGCGCGGCCTTCGTCGCCGAGTACACCGTGTACTTGGCGCGGCCGCGGGTGTAGGAGCTGGAGGAGAAGAGCAGCAGCGATCCGGAGGACTCGGCGAGGTAGGAGTGGGCTTCCTGCGCGACGACGAACGCGGCCATGAGGTTGACGCCGACGTCGTGCTGGAGCTGCTCGTCAGAGAGGTCCACGAGGTCGCCGATCGTCAGGACGCCTGCGGTGAGCACCACGTGGTCGATGCGTCCGTACTGCGCCGCAGCGTAGGCGAGCGCCCGCGAGACGGAGGCGCGGTCCTCCACAAAGGTGCCGCTGCCGGTCCTGCTGTGGGAGACCACCTGTGCGCCCTCGTCCCGGAGCTGTCGCCCGAGTTCGCCGCCGATGCCCGAGCTGCCGCCGAACACGACGACGACGGCGTCGCGCAGGGATGCGGCCGGGAAAGGCACCGGATCGACGTGCTGGTGCTTGAGCTGGAACAGCTTGTCGGCCAGGTGGATGTCGATCGGATGCGTGATCTTGATGTTGGCCTCGTGGCCAGGGACCACGATGATCGGCACGTCCGGGCAGTACTTCAGGACCACGGAGCAGTCGTCCGTGGCGGCGAACTCGGCATCGGTGCGGGCGCGCCCATAGGCCTCCATGAGGGTGTCCCACCGGAACGCCTGCGGGGTCTGGCCGCGGCGGAGGGAAGCGCGCGGCGGAACCGCGCGGATGATGTCGTGCTCGTCCACCTCGATGATGGTGTCCGCGGAGGGGATGCCGGTATCGACGGCATCGTAGGTGTCGAGTGCGTCGACGCAGGCGCGGACGATGCTCGGGTCGACCAGCGGGCGCACGGCGTCGTGGAAGACCACCTTGGCACCGGGGGTCGCGATCTCCCGCAGGGCCAGATAGGAGGTCTCGTTGCGGTCCCGGCCGCCGGGCAGCAGGCCGGTGAGCTTCGGGAAGCGCTCACGGGTCACCAGTTTCTCGGCGCGGTCCATGGATCCCGGGTCCATCATCACGATGATCTCGTCGATGAACGGGCACTGCTGGAAGATGTCCACGGTGTGCTCGAGGCTGGTCCGGCCGGCGACGGGCACCAGTTGCTTGGGGATCTCCAGCCCCATGCGCGTGCCGATACCGCCTGCGAGGATCACGCCGACCGTTCGTCGTCGGGGGCGTGCCTCGCTGCCCGCTGTGCTCGTTGCGTCCATTCCGTCGGTGATGGTCGACATTGCCGCCCCCTTCGTCAGTTTCGTGGTTTTCGGCGAATTCAGCCAGCGTACTGACGGCAGGGGTGGTTGGACAGGTTAAGTTCAGTGTTTGAATCACTTGTGCAAGCGCTTGTTCTTTGCCTAGCGTTCGGCCGGCGTTCACTCTTCCCGGCCTGTTTCGGCCCCTTTTCAGGAGCTTTCCACCTCATTTTCGGGGGCTTTTCACCCGCGATAACCTGAGCACATGGCAATCCGGGTGCTCGCAGTGGGCCGCAAGCACGAGAGCTGGGTGTCGGAGGGAATCGACCGATACGCGAAGCGGCTCAAGAAGCCGTTCGACCTGTCCTGGCAGCTGATAGCCCATTCGGCACGGGAGCACGACGCCGCCCGCAAGGAGGAGTCCGAGCGGCTCCTCGCCCGGCTCGGCAGCGACTTCGTGGTGCTGCTCGACGAGCGCGGCAAGGCCATCGACTCCCCGACGCTGTCCCGCACCCTGCTCCGACCGCTCGAAGCATCCCGCAGCGTCACGGTGATCATCGGCGGCGCCTACGGCGTGGACATTCAGGTGCACCAGCGGGCCGACTTCGTCTGGTCCCTGTCACCGCTGGTGTTCCCACACCAGCTCGTACGCCTCATCCTCGCCGAACAGGTGTACCGGGCCCAGGAGATCGCGGGCGGCCGCTCCTACCACCACGAGTGAGAGAGCCCCGCGGATAACGATCGTGGCACGCTCCGGTCCGCCTGCCGGACGTCTGGAGCGCCGGACATAGGGTGAGGCCATGACTAATCTGCTGGGGAGCAAACCTTGGATCACGGCCATTGCGGCCACTGGAGCCGTTATCGCGCTGAGCGGCTGCGCGCCGTCCGAGCCGGCCGGCTCTGCCTCGCCCTCCGCGGCGACCCAGGCGGCGAGTGAGGCACCGGCGAGCGAGGCACCGTCGGCGGAGCCGGGCGCAATCTCGCCGGCACCGGATCCGGCCTTTGCCAGCGCCTCCGCATCGACGTCCGCGTCCGAGTCGGCGGCCGCTGCGCCGTCCGCTGCGCCGTCCGAGTCGGCGGGCGCTTCCGCGAGCGCGACGGCGGCCGAGTCGGAGGTCGGGGTGCCGTCGCCCTCCCCCAGCGCTTCCGCCCCTGCGGCTGCCGGGACCTGCTCGGCGGCGCAGCTGGCCGGCGCGGTCCAGGACCAGCCCGGTGGCGGCGCAGCGGGCAGCGTCTACCGGACGCTCGTGCTGACCAACGCCTCCGATCAGGAGTGCGTCGTCGACGGCTACCCCGGCGTGTCCTTCGTCGATGCGTCCGGCACCCAGATCGGTGCCCCCGCGGACCGGGACGGCTCGGAGACAGCCCGGGTGACGCTCGCTCCCGGAGAGTCCGTCACGACGACCCTCCGGCAGACCAATGCCCGCAACTACGGCGCCGACTGCGGGATCACGCCGGCCGCCGGACTCCGGGTCTACCCTCCGGGCGCCACCGACTCGCTCGTCCTGCCGCAGGAGATCCCGGCCTGCTCGGCGACGTCGATCGTCCTGATGACCGTCGGGACGCTGCAGCCCGCCTCCTAGCCTCACTGATTGCGGGCCTCAAGATGCTGCTCCGGTGCTCTAGTCGTTTGTGCAGCAAGCGCAGGACGCGCCGGGTGTCATCGACGCCACGTTCTCTGCCGGGTCGGCCTGGGCGCTTACCCGGGTGCTCGCTGCTGCGTGTGTGGTGGCACTGGGACCGGTGGGTCGCGGCGTCAAAGTCAGTGGTGCAACTCCCCCAGCGGTACCCGCCGCGGCCGCGCTGGTCGTGCGGTCGGTGGTCCCAGCGGTGTCCGCGCTGCAGCACGAGTCCGTGCCGCCGTCCGGGGCGCTCGCGCATATGTCAACGCTTCGGTCGGCGTCGGGGTATCCAAATGATGGTGCGCAGCAGGAGTCACCCTTCCAGGCTTCGCGGCCTTCCTTGATGGCGACGGCGGCGATGACCAGGGCTGCGACGGGGTCGGCCCAGGACCAGCCGAGGGTGCTGTTGAGCAGCAGCCCGACCAACAGGACACCTGACAGGTAGGTGCACAGCAGGGTCTGCTTGGAGTCCGCAACAGCGGAGCGGGACCCGAGCTCACGGCCGGCCCGGCGCTGCGCCCAGGACAGGAACGGCATGACAGTCAAACTCACCGCGGCCAGAATGATCCCGACCAGGGAATGCTGGGGTTCGCTGGCGCCCAGGAGGGTCCGGACGGCGTCGAAGGTCACGAACGCGGCGAGACCGAAGAAGGAGAACGCAATCAGGCGCAGCGCGGTCCTCTCGCGGGCCTCCGGGTCGCGCCCGGCGAACTGCCAGGCGACGGCCGCCGCGGACAGGACCTCCACGATCGAGTCCAGCCCGAAGCCGATCAGGGCGCTCGAGGACGCCATCGTGCCGGCGCTGATCGCGATAACCGCTTCAATGACGTTGTAGGTGATCGTCGCGGCAACGAAGAGACGGATTCGTCCGGACAGGACCGCGCGCCGCTCCACAGTCAGCGCTGGAGGTGCTGAATGTTCCGATGCGGAGTGAGGGTGGGTGCTCATCAGCAGCAGGCCTTCCCATCGACGTGGTTCTCCCTGGCGGCGCAACAACGCTCGGCCTCACTGACGACTACGACGTCGAGCAGCGCCGTCAGCGCATCGCCGAGCTTCCGGTCCGCGAGCTCGTACCGGACTCGCCGGCCCTCGGGAACGGCGACAACCAGCCCGCACCCCCGCAGGCACGTCAGATGATTCGACAACCGCTGCTTACTCACACCAGCCAGCTCTGCCAGCTCACCCGGATAGGACGGCGCGTCCCGTAGTGCCAGCAATACCCGGGCCCGGACCGGATCCGACAAGGCGTAGCCGAACCGGGCAAGCACGGAGTGATGAGTAAGCGTGTCCATCCCCCAACAGTACACAGATTCATGTACCAATCGGAGTGGGATGGGTGCACCAACGGCTCCCGGCTTGTCGGGTACGCCCACCCGACACCTACTCGTCGTCATTTCACTCCTATGCGAGCGTCATGGAGGCTGCATCCTCCCGGTGCGCATCCTTCGTCCGCGTCCCGGTGCACCTCTGGCTCCGAGACGCGGATCAAGTGTCGGTGGGCTGGGGCATGATGAGTGAGTGACGCAGGTGCTGACGAGGTTCACTCCCGCAACCTCTGAGTGGTTCGCGGGAGCCTTCTCCGAGCCCACCCCTGCCCAGGAAGGCGCCTGGAGGGCCATCTCCGCGGGCTCGAACGCGCTCGTCGTCGCGCCCACCGGATCCGGCAAGACGCTCGCAGCGTTCCTCTGGGCCCTGGACCGGCTGATCGCCTCGGGTGAGGGCGGCAACGACCCGGACGGCTCGGAGCCCGCAGCGCCGACGAAGGGGCGCAAGGCGCCTGCGCCGAAGCGCAGCACCCGCGTGCTGTACATCTCCCCGCTGAAGGCACTGGGGGTCGACGTCGAGCGAAACCTCCGGGCTCCGCTGATCGGCATCACCCAGACGGCGAAGCGCCTCGGCCTCCCGGCACCCAGCATCACGGTGGGAGTGCGGTCCGGAGACACTCCGCAGGCCGAACGCCGCGCCATGCTCACGCGGCCACCGGACATCCTCATCACCACCCCCGAGTCGCTGTTCCTCATGCTCACCTCCAAGGCACGCGAGACGCTCCTGGAGGTGGACACCGTCATCATCGACGAGGTCCACGCCGTCGCGGGCACCAAGCGCGGAGCCCACCTCGCCGTGTCGCTGGCGCGCCTCGACGCCCTGCTCGAGAAGCCCGTGCAGCGCATCGGCCTCTCCGCCACGGTGGAGCCGAAGGAGACGGTGGCCCGGTTCCTCTCGGGCAACGCCCCGGTCGAGATCGTGGCTCCGCCCTCCCGGAAGCAGTGGGACCTCACGGTCACCGTGCCGGTGGAGGACATGACGGAACTCGGCGGGGCCGCGGCCAACACCGACGACGACGGCGACGCCGTGCCGCAGGCGAGCATCTGGCCGCACGTCGAGGAGAAGATCGTCGACCTCATCGAGCAGAACCGGTCCACGATCGTGTTCGCCAACTCCCGGCGGCTCGCGGAACGCCTCACCGCTCGCCTGAACGAGATCCACGCCGAACGGCTCGAACGCGACGCCGTCTGGGCCGCAGGCGGCGAACCGGCCGCTGTCGAGCCTTCCAAGGCCGCGCCGTCGTTCGCCTACACCACGGCGACACCCGCGCAGATGATGGCGCAGGCCGGGCAGACCACCGGTGCCGAGCCGCTCCTCGCCCGGGCCCACCACGGTTCCGTCTCGAAGGACCAGCGCGCCCTCATCGAGGACGACCTCAAGTCGGGGCGCCTGCGCTGCGTCGTCGCCACGAGCTCGCTGGAACTCGGGATCGACATGGGTGCCGTGGACCTCGTGGTGCAGGTCGAGTCGCCGCACTCCGTGGCCAGCGGCCTGCAGCGCGTCGGCCGGGCCGGGCACCAGGTGGGCGAGGTGTCGCAGGGCGTCCTCTTCCCCAAGCACCGCGGGGACCTCGTCAACACCACCGTCACGGTCGAGCGCATGCTCGCGGGTCAGATCGAACCCCTGTACATCCCCACCAACCCGCTCGACATCCTGGCGCAGCAGACCGTCGCGGCCGCGGCGCTGGGCACCATCGACGTCGAGGAATGGTTCGACGTCGTCCGCACGTCCGCGCCGTTCGCCACCCTGCCGCGCTCCGCCTTCGACGCGACCCTCGACCTCCTCGCGGGTCGGTACCCTTCGGATGAGTTCGCCGAGCTGCGTCCGCGCATCATCTGGGACCGCGTCGAGGGCACCATCACGGGCAGGCCCGGCGCCCAGCGCCTGGCGGTGACCTCCGGCGGCACCATCCCCGACCGCGGTCTCTTCGGGGTGTTCCTCGTCGGATCCGAGGGCGAGGGGCCCCGCGCCGGCGGTCGCCGCGTCGGCGAACTGGACGAGGAGATGGTGTACGAATCCCGCGTGGGGGACGTCTTCGCGCTCGGGGCCACCAGCTGGCGCATCGAGGAGATCACGCACGACCGCGTGCTGGTCTCCCCCGCGTTCGGGCAGCCGGGCAAGCTCCCGTTCTGGAAGGGCGACTCCCTCGGCCGGCCCGTCGAACTCGGCAGGGCCCTCGGCGCCTTCGTCCGCGAGATGTCCGGGGCCACGCTGGAGAAGGCCCAGGAACGCTGCGGGAAGATCGGGCTCGACGCCTGGGCCTCCGGCAACCTGATCACCTACCTGACGGAGCAGCGCGAGGCCACGGAGGTGGTCCCGAGCGACCGGACGCTCGTCGTCGAGCGTTTCCACGACGAGCTCGGCGACTGGCGCGTGGTCCTGCACAGCCCGTTCGGTATGCCGGTGCACGCGCCCTGGGCGCTCGCCGTCGGAGCCCGGCTCGAGCAGCGCTACGGGATGGACGGCTCGGCGATGGCCTCCGACGACGGCATCGTGCTCCGCGTGCCGCTCATGGACGACGAACCTCCGGGCGCCGACCTCTTCCTCTTCGATGCCGAGGAGCTCGACGGCATCGTCACCGCCGAGGTCGGCGGGTCGGCGCTCTTCGCCTCCCGGTTCCGCGAATGCGCGGCGCGTGCCCTGCTGCTCCCCCGCCAGAACCCGAGCAAGCGGACGCCGCTCTGGCAGCAGCGCCAGCGCTCGGCTCAGCTGCTCGACGTCGCCAAGAAGTACCCCACGTTCCCGATCGTCCTCGAGACGGTGCGCGAATGCCTGCAGGACGTCTACGACCTCCCCGCACTGAAGGACATCGCCGCATCGCTCGAGCGCCGGGAGCTGCGCATCGTCGAGGTCACCACGCAGCAGCCCTCCCCGTTCGCACGGTCCATGCTGTTCGGCTACGTCGCGTCGTTCCTCTACGAGGGCGATTCCCCGCTGGCCGAGCGCAGGGCCGCCGCCCTCTCACTGGACCCGACCCTCCTCAACGAGCTGCTCGGCCGTGCGGAGCTGCGGGAACTGCTCGACGCGCAGGTCATCGCCGATACCGAGCTGGAACTGCAGCGCCTCAAGCCGGACCGCCTGGCGCGCGGGCTCGAGGGCGTCGCCGATCTGCTGCGGCTGCTCGGACCGTTGACGATCGACGAGATCTCCCGGCGGCTCGAAGCCCCTGCCGGCGATCCTCCTTCCGGCGAGATCGCTGCTCCTGCCCCCGGCCGCGCGTCCGCCGACGTCGTCCGGCAGCACGTCGCCGCGCTGGTCCGAGCCAACCGCGCCCTGACGGTGCACATCGCGGGCGTGGAGCGCGTCTCCGCCGTCGAGGACGCGGCCCGGCTGCGTGATGCGCTGGGCGTCCCGCTGCCCATGGGCATCCCCCTCGCGTTCATCGAACCCGTGGCCGATCCCCTCGGGGACCTCGTGGGACGGTACGCCCGGACGCACGGGCCGTTCACGGCCGCCGAGGCGGCGTCGCACCTGGGCCTCGGGGTCGCCGTCGTCGCGGGTTCACTGCAGCGCCTCGCGGGTGCCGGGCGTGTCGTCGAGGGCGAGTTCCGGCCCGCGGAATCGGTACCCGTGCTCGACATCTCCGCGGCGTCCGGAGCGGCTCCGGGCACCATCACCGTGCACGCCCCCGCCTCCAGCGAATGGTGCGACGTCGAGGTGCTCCGCCGGTTGCGCCGCCGCTCCCTCGCCGCGCTGCGGCAGGAGGTCGAACCGGTCGACCCCACGGCCTACGGCCGGTTCCTTCCGGTCTGGCAGCACATCGGATCGGGGCTTCGGGGTCTCGACGGGGTGGTCACCGTCATCGACCAGCTGTCCGGCGTGCCGATCCCCGCATCGGCATGGGAGCCGCTGATCCTCGCGCAGCGCGTGGCCAACTACGCCCCGGCCATGCTCGACGAGCTGACCGCGACGGGCGAGGTGGTCTGGTCCGGCGCGGGATCGCTGGCCGGCAATGACGGCTGGATCGCGCTGCACCTGGCCGAGAACGCCCCGCTGACCCTGCGGCCCGACCCCGCGTTCGAGCCGTCCTCGCTGCACACGGCGCTGCTCGACCTGCTCGCCGGGGGTGGCGGCTACTTCCTGCGCCAGCTGACCAACCTGCTCGATGTGCAGGAGGCGACCTCGGACACCGCGGTGGTGACCGCCCTCTGGGACCTGGTGTGGGCGGGCCGGATCAGCAATGACACATTCACTCCCGTGCGCTCGCTCCTCGCCAACGGCAAGACCGCGCACAAGCAGCGGCCCGCACCGGCACGCGCACGCACGTCACGTGCAGGACGGCTGGGCCGCGCGCCGGGCAAGTCGCTCACCGGAGCATCGATGCGGCTGAGCGCTACCGGGGACGACGCCGGGAGCGGCGGCTACCAGCGCGCGACGCCTCCCCTGGCCGCCGGCCGCTGGAACATGCTGCCGGCGGTGGAAGCCGAGACGACGCTGCACGCCCACGCCACGGCGGAGCTGCTGCTCGACCGCTACGGCGTGGTCACGCGCGGCGCCGTCGGCAACGAGGGCATCCCCGGCGGCTTCGGCCTCATGTACAAGGTGCTGGCCCGGCTGGAGGAGATGGGCCGATGCCGCCGCGGCTACTTCATCGAGCACCTGGGCGCGGCGCAGTTCGCCGTGCCCGCGACGGTCGACCGTCTGCGCTCCTTCAGCGCGGACAACCAGCTGCCCACCGCGCAGGACGTCCTCGGTGGCGAAACCCCACCCCTGAAGGCCGTCGCACTGGCAGCGACGGACCCGGCGAACCCCTACGGCGCGGCGCTGAACTGGCCGCAGGCCGAGGGTGGGCATCGCGCCGGACGGAAGGCGGGCGCCCTCGTGGTGCTCGTCGACGGGGCACTCGCCCTGTACGTGGAGCGCGGCGGGAAGACACTCCTGACGTTCACGGAGGATGCGGACGTCCTGCGGGCCGCCGCGCTCGCCCTGGTCACGGTCATCCGCCGCGGGGCGGCGGACAAGATGGCCGTGGAGAAGGTCAACGGCGGCGAGATCCTGGACACCGACGTCGGACGCGCCCTCGCGGACGCCGGGTTCTACACGACGCCGAGGGGGCTGAGGATCCGTGCCTGAGGGCGATACCGTCTGGCGTGCCGCCCGCGAACTGCACAGCGCCCTCGCCGGGAAGGTCCTCACGCGCTGCGACATCCGCGTACCGCGCTTCGCGACCGTGGACTTCACCGGCGACACCGTCCAGGAGACCGTCGCCCGCGGCAAGCACCTGCTCATCCGCGGCGGGGGCGACGACGGCTGGGACATCCACTCGCACCTGAAGATGGAAGGCCTCTGGCACGTCTACGCGCACGGGGAGAAATGGCGCCGGCCCGCCTTCAAGGCCCGCTGCATCCTCGAGACGGACGATGCCGTCGTCGTCGGGTTCGAACTCGGCTTCCTTCGCGTCATCCCGCGCGCCGAGGAGGAGGACGCCGTCGGGTACCTGGGGCCGGACCTCCTCGGCCCCGACTGGGACCCGGACGAAGCGCTGCGCCGGTTGCTCGAGCAGCCGGACCGGCCGATCGGCCTGGCCCTGCTGGACCAGCGGAACCTCGCCGGGATCGGCAACGTGTACCGGTGCGAACTGTGCTTCCTCGCGGGCGTCCACCCGCTCACCCCGGTGGGCGAGGTGCCCAACCTCCCGCGCATGGTCGAACTGTCGAAGAAGCTCCTCGAAGCGAACAAGGCGCGCAGCACGAGGGCCACCACCGGCCGGCTGCGCGGCGATACCCTGTGGGTCTACGGCCGCTCCCGGCGGGGATGCCTGCGCTGCGGTACGCCGGTGGCGCTCGAGCAGCTCGGGGACAAGGACACCGAACTCCGGGAACTGTACTACTGCCCGCACTGCCAGCCCCGATTGGAAGCCCCGGCAGGAGCAGCACTACCCTGACTGGGTGGACGGAACTGGACCGGTGATGCGCTGATGGCGATGAAGTCCCCCCTGCCCGTGCGCAACGGGGTCAACGCGACGCGCCTCCGCCTCCCCTTTGAGGGCCCCTGGGGAACCGCCCTGGAGTACATCCTCGACCGCTTCGACCACGTGGATCCGGAGGGCATCGGCGAGCGCTTCGACCGCGGTGAGGTGGTGGCGCTCGGCGGGGAGGTCCTCACGCGTTCCACTCCCCTCGGCGAGCACACCTTCGTCTGGTACTACCGGGAACTGCCCGTGGAGGAGCGCCTGCCCGTCGAGCTGTCCGTCCTGTACCAGGACGACCACCTGCTCGTCGTCGACAAGCCGCACTTCCTGCCCACCACGCCGGGCGGCATGTACGTCGCGGAATCGGCCCTGGTGCGGCTGCGGGTGGAGCTGGATCTCCCGGACCTCATCCCCATGCACCGCCTGGACCGTATGACGGCGGGCATCCTCATGTTCTCTGTCGATCCGGAGACGCGGGGCGCGTACCAGCTCCTCTTCGAAAACCGGCGCATCCGCAAGGAGTACCGGGCCGTCGCGCCCGTGCGCCCGGACCTGGGGCTGGACACCGAGTCCCTCGACGTGCGGAGCCGGATCGTCAAGTCGCGGACCTACCTGCTGGCGCAGGAGGTCGAGGGACCTCCGAACACGCACACCACGGTCAGCCTGCTCGACCAGCGCGGCGACCGTGGCCTGTACCGGCTCCAGCCGCACACGGGCAAGACCCACCAGCTTCGGCTGCACATGGCGTCACTCAGGCTCGGAATCATCAACGACCCGTTCTACCCCGTCCTCCATCCGCAGGCCCCGGATGATTACGCGAAGCCCTTGCAGCTCCTGGCGCACAGCATCGCCTTCAGGGACCCCGTGGACGGTACGGACCGGAGTTTCGAGTCGGGCCTCACGCTCGCCGAGTTCGCCTGATCTTCACCCCGATTATCATCCGACCCCCGGGATTTCCGGTGTCCGGACGGTAGATTTGCAGGGTGGACCTGCCCGGCATGGACATCCCAGCACCGCTCTACCTCCTCGTCATGTTCGCCGTCATCTTCGTCGACGTGGTGCTTCCCGTGGTGCCCTCCGAACTCCTGGTGATCGGTGCCGGCACCATGTCGGCCCACGACATCGTGCTCCTTCCGTTCGTGATCATCGTCGTGTTCGCCGGCAGTTGGGTCGGCGACGTCGCCATCTTCCTGCTGTTCCGGCGCAAGCTGACACACTTCCTCGACCGATTCCGGTGGGGCCGCTCCATCCATCGCGGGTTGCGCAACGCCATCGACAAGGCCGGCACCTCGCCCACCTACGCCGCCGTCGTCGCCGTCCGGTTCCTTCCCGGTGGCCGGACCGCGAGCGTGGCGGCCGCGGGCATCGCCGAACTTCCGCTGCGCCCGTTCATGCTCGCGGCAGCGGCCGGAGGTGTCCTGTGGACCGCATGGCTGGTCGGTCTCGGTTTCGTCGCGGCGGCGTCGACCGGCTTCCCTGTGGGGGTCAGCGCTCTGCTCGGAATGGCTGTGGGTACGCTGGTGGGAGCCATCACGGCGGCAGTCCTCGCCCTCAAGAAGAAGCGGAAGGCCACAAAAGCGCATGAGCACCCCGAAGAACCCGGGCCCCAGGCTTCCTGACAGGCCGGCCGGTCCGCCGACGATCACCGGTGGAGCTGCTGTGGCCACCCCGCCGACGAGCGTCCTCGAACGGCTGAAGGCCGCGCAGCCCCGCGCGGCTGCCGCGGGTGACGCGGGCGGAGTGCGTGCCCCCGGCGCCGGGACGACGGGAGCCGGCCGGACGGCGACGCCGGGCCCCGCAGGCGTCGGGAATGGGGGCCTCCCCTCCGGGGGAACCGGCGTCACCCGAGGTGAGCGCGCTTCGAGCCCTGGCCGCCTTGGGGCCGACCGGGGCGGGCGCCTCCGCGTCGCAGCCGACCGAAGCGAGCAGCTCCGCCTCGCGGTCGTCCGCAGTGAGCGGCTCCGCCTCGCGGCCGACCGGGCGAATACTGCGGCGCGCGTGACGGGTACGGCGATCCGCCGCGGAAGCACTGCCACGGTCCGCCACGTCGGCTCGTGGCACCCGGACACGGTGCGGCAGTCCGCCGTGACCCTGTGCGCGGTGGCCTGCATCCTCGGGTCCGCGGCAGGCGTCGGGGCCTTCGGTGGTCCGTCCATCCGCGACGCCGCCGGCGGCCTCTTCGCTCCGGACGCGACGCTGCTCGCGCCGTCGTCGTCGGCCTTCTCCATCTGGAGCGTGATCTACGGGGGGCTCGTGGCCTACACGGCATTCCAGTGGCTGCCCTCCCAGCGCACGAGCGAGCGCCAGCGCGAGCTCGGCTGGGCCGTCGCGGCCTCGATGCTCCTCAACCTCGCGTGGATCCTCAGCGCCCAGGCGGACCACCTGACACTCAGCCTCGTGGTCATCCTGCTGCTCCTCGTCGCCCTGGTGTCTGCCGTCCGCACCCTGAACGAACACCTGAACGAGACGCGCCTCGAGGGTGCGCTCGTGGACACGCCGATCGGCCTCTACCTCGGGTGGGTGCTCGTGGCCGCCGCGGCCAACGCAGCGGCGTTCCTCACGGACAGGAACACCGACCTTTTCGGCTGGAAGGGCAGCACGTGGGCGATCCTCGGCATCATCGCGGTCCTTCTGGCCGCCGCCGTCATCTGCTCGACGGATCGGGGACGCCTCTCCGTAGCTGCGGGGGCCTCATGGGGGCTGCTCTGGATCGCCGTCGAGCGGGTGCTGGGCGAGCCGTTCGCAGTGAATATCGCCTTCGCGGCCGCCCTGGCCATCTTCCTGCTGCTGATCACCGCCGGATCGCGCCGGCACCGCATCGACCACGCCTACCGCCACTGGCTCCGGGCGGAGGAGGACGCCAAGCGCGAACCGCTCGACCTGCTGGGCGGCGACTACGAGGACTCGCGCCACTGAGCCTCGGCGGGCCGGGCTCGTAGCGCCGGACATTCCGTGCTCCCACCCACGGGAACCCGTCAGGGGAACGACGTTCATTCCCAGAACGGGCCCCCGGTACCTACGCCAGCGGTCAGCCCTGGTCGCCGACGGTGACGGCGATCTTGCCGCGCACGTGGCCCTCGATGCTGCTGCGGAAGGCGTCTGCAGCGCGCTCCAGCGGGAAGGTCTCGGCGAGGACGGGCTTCACGCTGCCGGCCTCGACGAGTTCGGTCAGGGCCAGCAGGTCGTCCGGATTCGGCCGGACGAAGATGTAGCGCCCGCCCTTGTCCTTGACCCCTGCATCGACCACGGAGGCGACCCGCCCCGGAGTCTTCAGGTGCTCGAGGGAGACCGGCAGGTCGTCTCCACCCACGAAGTCGACGACGGCATCGAGCCCCTCGGGAGCCGCCACGGCGATGCGGTCCGCGAGTCCCTCGCCGTAGGCCAGCGGCTCCGCGCCCAGGGATCGCAGGAAGTCGTGGTTCTTCTCGGAGGCGGTCGCCAGTACGCGCGCGCCCCACGCCTTCGCGATCTGGATGGCGTAGGTCCCCACACCGCCCGCTCCGTTGTGCACCAGGACCGTGTCACCCTCGCCCACATCGACGGACCGGAGCGACTGGTACGCCGTGAGCCCGACGAGCGGTATGGTGGCGGCTTCCGCCCAGGAGACGTTGCGGGGCTTCCGGGCCAGCGCCCGCACGGGCGCGGCCACCTGCTCGGCGAACGTGCCGAACGCGACGGTGTCCATGCGGACGTACCCGATGACCTCGTCGCCGGCCTGGAACTCCGTCACCGACGGACCGGGCCGCACGACGACGCCCGCGACATCCCAGCCCGGGATCACCGGGAAGAAGGCCGGCAAGGCAGCGTCGAGGTAGCCGGCGGTGATCTTCCAGTCCACCGGGTTGACCGAGGATGCACGCACCTCGACGAGGACCGAGTCCGGCCCCACCTTCGGGTCCGGCTGGTCCCCGTACTGGAGGACGTCGGGATCGCCGTACTTCTCGTAAAACACTGCCTTCATGGTGCTCCTCCTTGCAGATGATCCGGCCGGGCCGGTGTCAGCTTCCGAAGGCGGCAACCGGAACGTCCGAGTGCGTATTCCGCGCTATGTGGTCCGGCGCGCCCGGCCCTCCGCGCAGGAGGACCGGGCATCCACCCGGATCAGCCGGTGTTGCGCATTCCCGCCGCGACCCCGTTGATGGTGATCAGCATGGCCCGCTGGAGCTGCCCGTCGGGCTGGCCGCCCTCCGCCCGCACGCGGCGCAGCAATTCGACCTGCAGGTAGGAGATGGGATCGAGGTACTGGTCCCGCACCGCCAGCGACCGCTTCAGCACGGGCTGGTTGTCGAGCAGTTCGTGCTCGCCCGTCAGGTGTCGGATCTCCGCGAGGGTCAGCTCGTACTCCTCGCGGATGACGCCGAAGAGGTGCTGCAGGTCGTCCGGCACCAGGGCTTCGACATAGTGGGCCGCGATCTCGAGGTCGGTCTTGGCGAGCGTCATCTCCACGTTCGAGACCACGGTGCGGAAGAAGTGCCAGCGGTCGAGCATCTCGGCGAGCAGGCCCTCGTGGCCCGCCTCGCGCGCGGCCCGCAGCCCCGAGCCGACGCCGAACCAGCCGGGGACGATCTGCCGTGACTGCGTCCACCCGAAGACCCAGGGGATGGCCCGGAGTCCGCCCAGGCCGCTGCCGGAGTCCGGCCGCTTGGAGGGACGCGAACCGATGTTGAGCGAACCGAGCTGTTCCACCGGCGTCGACGCGAGGAAGTACGCCGGAAGGTCCTCGTGATCGATCAGCGAACGGTAGCGGGCGAAGGCGGCGTCGGACACCGTCTCCATGACCTCGGCCCAGCGGTCGCGGTCGTCGTCGGACGTGCGCGGCGTGCGGTGCAGCGCCGAGCCCTGCATGACGGCCGCCAGGGACAGCTCGAGGTTCTCGCGGGCCAGGGCCGGCAGCGAGTACTTGTCGCTGATGACCTCGCCCTGCTCGGTGAACTTGATCTCCCCTTCGAGCACGCCGTTGGGCTGTGCGAGGATCGCGTCGTAGGTAGGTCCGCCGCCGCGGCCCACCGATCCGCCGCGGCCGTGGAACAGGCGGAGGCGGACGCCGTGCTTCGCCGCGACGTCACGCAGGCGCCGCTGCGTCTTGTGGATCTCCCAGAGGCTCGTGACGACGCCTGACTCCTTGTTGGAATCCGAGTAGCCGAGCATGACCTCCTGCAGGTCCCCCCGGAGGCGCACCACTTCCCGGTAGGTCGGGTCGGAGAGGAGCGTGTCGACGATCTCTGCCGAGACCCGGAGCTCGTCGACGGTCTCGAGGAGCGGGGCGAACCCGATCTTCGCGAAGGCACCCGAGTCCGGGCCGCCCGAGCCGTTCCCGACGACGTCGACCAGGCCGGCTTCGCGTGCGAGCACCACCGGGGCGAGGACGTCGTCGGCGCCGCGCGTCATGGAGACGATGTACGTCTCGATGACGTCGGGCCCGTAGGTCTCCAGCGCCGAGGCGATCTCGCGGAAGACGTCGAAGGTCCGGCGGGCGCCGTCGTCGAGAGGCGGGTTCACGGTCGCCAGTGGACGCCGGGACGCCAGTTCACGGGAGAGCGCGCCCAGGCGGCCCGCCCGGTCCAGTTCCAGGTAAGGCACCTCCAGCTCACCGAGGCGGTCGGTCAGCTGCGCGACGACGTCGTGGTGCATGTCCGCGTGCTCACGGATGTCGAGCGTGGCCAGGTGCAGGCCGAAGGACGAGATGACGCGCGACGCCGTGGCGAGGGCGCCGTCGGCCGCCAGGCCCGCGGCGTGCTGCCGGAGCGAGTCCCCAACGAGCTGGAGGTCCGCCAGCACCTGGGCGGTGGCGTTGTAGTCGCGGCCGGACTCATGCGCCGTCTGGTTCTGGACACGCGTCGCGGTGTTGAGCAGCTTGGCCTTCACGCACGTCAGCTTGAGCCGGTAGGGCTCCTGGGCGTTGAGCTCGAGGATGCGCTTGTCGAGGCGCGGGAGGCTGGCGAGGTCGCGCTCGATGGACGCCGTCAGCTCGGCGGACGCTCCGACGATCGCGGTCGACGAGGACAGCGAGGAGATCAGCCGGTCGACGAAGTGGATCGCGATCCGGACGGCCTGCTGGTTCTGGATCTGCAGGATCTCCCGGGTCACGGCGGCGGTGACGTTGGGGTTGCCGTCGCGGTCCCCTCCGATCCAGGAACCGAACTTCACGGGAGCTCCGGCCGCGGGCAGCGCGACGCCGTGCTCGGCGAGGAGGTCCGAGAGGTCCTCGAGCAATTCGGGCATCGATGTCGTCAGAATGTCGCCGAGGTAGTAGATGGCGTTGCGCGCCTCGTCGATCGGCGTGGGCCGTACCTGGCGCAGCTCGTCCGTCTGCCAGATCAGGTCGATGACCTCGGCGAGCCTTCGGTCCTGGCGGCGCCGCTGCTGCGAGCCCTCCGCCGTCGTCTCGGCGAGGATGTCGGAGAGCCGGCGCAGCTTGTCGAGCACGGAACGGCGCGAGGCCTCGGTGGGGTGGGCCGTGAAGACCGGGCGGACGTCGAGCTCCTGGACGACGTCGGCGAGCGCGCCAGGACCTGCGTCGGCCGCGATGCGGGACACGGTCTGCGCCAGCCAGCCGTCCTCCTCGGACCGCGTCCGCAGCCCACGGACGCGGTGCACCTGCTCGGCCGCGTTGGCGAGGTGGAAGTAGGCGGCGAAGGCCCGGACCAGCTCGGTGGCCTGGTCGATGGGGAGTGCCGCGAGGAGCTCCCGGACCTGCTCCGCGAGCACGGCCCGCTCACCGGCGTCGCTGACGTTGCCGGACTCCTTGGACTCCTTGGTGAGCAGGCGGACGCGCTCCACGAGGTCGAGGAGATCCTGCCCGTGCTGCCGGACGAGCGATTCGCCGAGCAGGGTACTGACGCGTCGCACGTCGGCACGGAGGTCTGAACTGAGATCTCCTGCGGTCTCGCTGAACTGGTCGGCGGCTTGCGCGGGGGACACTTCGAGGGGCACTGTCACAACAGCCTGCTTTCAGGGCACGGAAAACGGGGCGTATGCGGCACTGGATACGACGGATTGCTGTTGGGATACTACCCAGTAATGTGGCGTGGGCCTCACTCGGTCCGTCATGTGAACCGCAACGGCGGGCGAGCGCAGCCCTGAAATGGCGACGGGTTGCAGCAATGGAATGGCGACGACGAACAGTCCCGGACTCCGGATCGGCCGCCGCACTGCCCAGAGGGAATACATCCCGCCGTTGGTTCCTGCGGCGTCGTGCACGGCTTTACCCGGCGACGGGGCTCGGACGACGGCGTGTTGCCTCTCGACACGCCATTCTGTCCGAGAACGCGTGCACGACGCCGCGGCGGGACGCGTGCAGAAGACCGGGGTCGAGTCAGGCGAAGGCGGAGATGCCCGTCAGCGCCCTGCCCACGATCAGGCTGTTGATCTCGTACGACCCCTCGTACGTGTAGACGGCCTCGGCATCCGCGAAGATCTTCGCCATGGCGTAGTCCGTCACGATCCCGTTCCCACCGAGGATGCCCCGCCCGAGCGCGACCGTCTCCCGCATGCGCGCCGTCGTGAAGGACTTGGCGAAGGCCGCCTGCACCATGTCGGACGCCCCGTCCTCCTGCAGCTGGGCGATGCGCGCCATGACGGCCAGGCTCGCCGTCGTATTGCCCATCATGGTGACGAGCTGGTCCTGGACGAGCTGGAAACCCGCGATCGGCCTGCCGAACTGGTGGCGCTCGACGGCGTACTGCCGGGCGACGTCGAACGCGGCCAGTTGCTGGCCGACGGCCTGCCAGCCCACGAGGATGCGCGATCCGAGCAGGAGCTGACGGGTGTCGTTGAAGGACTCGATCCCGGCGAAGCGGTCCGCCTCGGGAACCCGCACGTCCGTCAGGGTGATGTCGGCATTCTGGACCGTCCGCAGCGCGATCTTGTTGTCGATGGCCGTCCGAGTCACCCCGGGCAGCGAGGCGTCGAGGATGAAGCCCCGGACGGCCCCTGTCGCGGTGTCCCTCGCCCATAGCAGCATGTAGTCGCAGAACGTGCCGTTGCCGATCCACCGCTTCGCGCCGTTGAGGACCCAGCTGTCGCCGTCGCGCGTCGCCGTCGTGGCCATGCCGCCGGCGACGTCGGACCCGTGCAGCGGCTCGGTCAGGGCGAACGCGCCGGTGATCCTGAGGTCCATCGCGTCCTGCAGGAGGCGGGCCTTCTGTTCCTCGCTGCCGAAGGTGTGGAGGGCCTCGACGAAGAGGTCGTGGTGGACCATGAAGAACGTCGCGATCGAGGTGTCGGCGCGGGTCAGCTCGGCGATCACGAGACCGCTGAACAGGTGGCTGTACCCCTGCTGCACGGGCGTGCTCAGGTTCAGCGAGGCCAGTTTGGGCAGGATCCCGGAGGGGAACTCGGCCCGGTTCCACCACTCGACGGCGTACGGCGAGACCTCCTTGCCGAGGAAGTCCCGGACGTCGTGCAGCTTCTCCCGCTCATGGGCGGCCAGAAGTGACTCGAAGCCGAGGAGATCGGCGGTGGGCAGCTGGCTCTCCATCGAGCCGTCCTTTCGGTTGAGACCGGGCAGTCGGGAAAACGGGCTACTTCGGCGCCATGCGGATGGCGCCGTCGAGGCGGATCGTCTCGCCGTTCAGCATCTGGTTCTCGATGATGTGCGCTGCGAGCGCGGCGTATTCGGCGGGCTTCCCGAGGCGGGACGGATGCGGCACCTGCGCGCCGAGCGAGTCCTGGGCCTCCTGCGGCAGTCCGGCCATCATCGGGGTCTCGAAGATCCCCGGGGCGATGGTGACGACGCGGATCAGGGAGCGGGCGAGTTCCCGCGCGAGGGGCAGGGTCATCGCTGCGACGCCCCCCTTCGAGGCCGAGTATGCGGGCTGCCCGATCTGGCCGTCGAAGGCCGCGACGGAGGCGGTATTGATGATGACGCCGCGTTCCTCCGATCCGCCGAGCCCGCGGACCGTCCCGGTCGCCGCCATGGCTTCCGCGGCGAGCCTGAGGACGTTGAAGGTTCCCACCAGGTTGACGGTGATGACGCGTGCGAACTGCTCGAGCGGGAGGACGCCGTCGCGCCCGAGGACCTTGCCGGGCGTAGCGATGCCGGCGCAGTTGACCACGATGCGCAGCGGCCCGAGCTCCGACGCCGCAGCGACCGCGGCCTGGACCTGGGCGGGATCGGCGACGTCGGCGGCGACGAAGCGGACGCGTGTGCCGGCGGGGTCGAGACCGGCTGCAGCATCGGCGCCGGCGGACTGCGGAAGGTCGACCAGTACCACCGAGGCGCCGTCGTCGAACAGCCTGCGGGCGGTGGCGAAGCCGAGTCCGGATGCACCGCCGGTGACGAGGGCTACTGCTCCCCTGATGTCCATGCCTGATCCTTCCGCTGCAGGAGGGCCGCCATTGGTCCATCCACGCGCCCAGCGTACTGTGACACGGCCCACTGCGCACCCGGACGACGATCAACCGTGCATCCTGCCCAACACGGGGGTCACGGGCTGTGGTTAGGGTGGTCATATGCCCATCCCCGACGAGGCCGCCGCTTCGGCCGCCCGCAGCGTGCGGCACCTGTTCTCCCGTCGGAGCCTGCACGTCCCCGGAACGAGGCTCGGAGCGATCGCCTTCCCTGCCCCGACCAGTCGCCGGGATCACTGGCACTACTGGTGGCAGGCGCACTTCCTCGATTGCCTGCTGGATGAGCACCTCCGGGACCCGGCGGGAAACGCCCTGTCCGAGGCCCGCAAGCTGGCCCGGGGCATCTGGCTGCGCAACGGCGGCCGATGGCTCAACTCCTACTACGACGACATGGCGTGGCTCGCCCTGGCCCTACAGCGCCTCGATGCGGTGGAGGGACGGCGCCGGCCCCGGCGCCGGGTGCGCGTCCTGGGCGACGCCCTGCGGTCGGCGCATACGGACGAGTTGGGCGGCGGCATCTTCTGGAACACCACGAGGGACTACAAGAACACTGCGACCACGGCGCCCGCAGCCCTGTTCTTCGCCCGCGCCGGGGAGTCCGGCCGGGCGCAGGAACTGCTCGGCTGGCTCCGCACCCGTGTGCACGATCCGGCGACGGGGCTGTACCTGGACGGGGTGAAGGCTGACGGATCCGCGGGCGGCGTCGTCGACCGGCGGGTGTTCACCTACAACCAGGGCACCGTGCTCGGCGCGCTCGTCGCCGCCGGCGGCCGGGAGAACCTGGAGCATGCGGCGGACCTGGTGGACGCGATATCCCGCTCCAGCGCGGACGACGACGGCGCACTGCCGTTGGGATCCAGCGGTGACGGCGGCCTGTTCACCGGGATCCTCGGACGCTACCTCGCACTGGCGGTCTCCACGCCCGGGATCGGCGCGCGCACCGCCGCCATCGGCCGCTCGCTGCTCGGGACCACCGCGGAGCGTCTTTGGACGGGCCGGATGCAGGCGCGCCCTGACGTGTTCCTCTTCCCGCCACGGCAGGAGGGACCGGTGAGCCTGTCGTCCCAACTCCAGGCCTGGACTGTCCTGGAGGCCGAGAAGGCGTGCCGCTAGCCGCCCTGCTCCCTGCCCTGTTCCCCGTCCTGCTTCCTGCCCTGCTTCCTGCCCTGCGGATAGAAGGTCTCGCCCCGGGCGAGCATGGCGACGAATTTGGCGATGTTCCGCTCCTTCGCGGCGTCCGTTCTGAGCTGTGCGAGGCGGAAGATCAGCGCGTAGCGGTTCTGGGAGGACAGGGTGCGGAACGTGACGAGCGCGGCGCCGTCGGCCTCGATCGCGGCCATCAGGTCAGGTGGGACCTCGGCGGTCGCGGGCCCGGCGTAGGCACGCTCCCACCGGCCGTCGGCCTGGGCTGCCGCGATCGCCCGCTCCCCCGCCTCGTGCATGCGTCCCTCGGCCCGCAGCCGCTCGACGTGGCCCTGGTTGCGGATGGACCAGATGCTGCGCGGCCCGCGGGGCGTGAAGCGCTGGAAGTAGCTGTCATCGTCGCGTGCCCGCGCCTGCCCGTCGATCCAGCCGAAGCAGAGCGCCTCGTCGAGCGCCTGCGCATAGGTGAGCAGCGTCGTCGTTCCGCCCTTCTTGTGCTCGATCAGCCAGACGCCGGGCGAGGTCTCGTGGTTCTCCTCGAGCCAGTGCCGCCAGGCTGCCGCGTCGGGCAGCAGGAGTTCGCGAAGTTCGGCCTTCATGCGATCACCCTAGGACGACCCGGGCCATCCGGGAATGGGGTTGCGAGCGCTGCAGCCATGACCGAGGATTCCAGGGGTGGCCGACCGCCTCAGCGGGCCTCGTGCACGCGGCTGGCACCACCCAGCAGCACCGTCCTCCCGGCGAATCCCTGCCGGCGACTTCCTCTCCGCGTTCCCTGTCCGCGTTCCCTGTCCCTGTCCCTGTCCCCGTTCACGGACGGGTGCCTACATCCGAAGGAGAACCGATGCTCCGCGTCCGTCCCGTCATCTCGACCTCCGACCTCGCCGGCGGCGCCGGGTTCCTCCGCGCACTCGGACTCAGTGCGGCCGAGGACCCGGCACCGGATGGTTCGTACGCTGTGTTCGACGCCGGGAGCGGTCGGCTGGCGCTTCGCTCCTGCACACCCGGCGGCCCTGAGGACGGCACCACAGCCCTCGCGTTCGAGGTCGGCGATGTGCGGGAATTCGCACGGAGGACCTCCGAAGCCGGCACCTGCGTCGAGCTCTCCGGGGAGCACGGCCTCGTCGCCCGGGTCATCGCGCCGGACGGGACCTCCCTCCCCGCCGAGACGGGTCCGCGCGAGACGGGGTCTCCTGCGTCGCCCCTGGTGGTCCTCGCCCTCTGGCAGACGCCCGACGTCGCCTCGGCGGTCCGCGTCCTGAAGGACATGGGCGCCAGGCCCAGGAGCAGCTCCGACGCCGGCACCCGGCACCACTTCAGCACGAAGAACGGCGGGTTCGTCGCTGTCCACCACGCTGAGCGCCCCGCTATGGAGGCGGCCTTCGAGTACGACGGCGATGTGCGCGACCTGTCCGCGAACCTCACCGCCGCAGGCTTCGGACCCGTGGTCGCCGGAGAGAGCCACGAACAATCCCTCCGCGTCCGCGCTCCCTGGGGTGCGGAGGTCCGGATCAACGAGCGGTAGCGGGACCTGCCCTCGTGGTCGTGACCTGGCTACCTACCCAGCGCGGCCACCAGTTTCGGGATGTACAGCGCGGCGACGGCATCGTGGCCGGCCTGTGCTAGGTGGACGTTATCCAGGTACTGGGCGTCAGCAGTACTGGCGAGGCCGGCGACAGAGATGAACGTGACACCCTGCGCCGCAGCGTTAGCCGCCAGCACGTCGTCGATGTGGCGCCGCTGGACGTGCGAAGCATCGCTGCGGGACATGACACCGTTGATGACGATCTTGCTCTGCGGGTACATGAGCTTCAGCTTGGCCCACAGGGCCGAGCTGTCAGCAATGACCTGCGCATCGGATTTCCATGCCGTTGCATCATTGCCGCCCAGGGAGACCAGAACCAGGCCCGGGGTGCCGCCCGGAAAGGGAACCAGCCCCTGCTGAAGTGCAGTCCAGCCGGTTCCGCCGGCCCAGGGGCTCGACGTCGAGTAACCCATTCCGCCGAAGGACAGGTGCGAGGCCTGGTCGGTGAAGCCCAAGGCACGGGCACCCTGCTCGCTCCAGGAGTCGCCGTCGAGCTGGGAATCACCGTAGAGCACCACCGACGTCGCGGTGGCCTCGACCGAGGTAAACGGGTAGACGGGAGTGACAGGCGCCGGAGTGACAGGAGGCGCAGTAACAGGAGGCGCAGTGACAGGAGGCGCACCCGTTGTGATAATGCCCGTCTGGAACTGGGTGTGGGTACCCGTGGCATCCTTCCAGGTGTCCCTTGTCGGCCAGCCGTACTTGCCGAAACTGCCGGCCAGCGTGGTGAAGTGGCCGGCGTCGATGCTTCTGGCACCGGTGGTCGGGCCCCAGGTGATCACGCCGCCTTGGAAACGCTGGTAGTAACCGCCCTGCCAGGCGGTCTTGTTGCTGGTCGGCAGACCCAGGTAGGACTGTGCGCCGCCCCTGTTCTCGTAGGAGGTCTGGATGTAACCGCCCGTGGTGGTGAACACCAGGCCGCTGGAGCCTGACCAGTACACCTTCCCGCGCTCGTAATCCTGCCGAACGCCGTTCGCGACGGCGACTTCTTCAGACCTGGGGTAACCCAGGAAACCGCGCTCGTAGTTGTTCGCGGCGAAGTAGCCCTGGATGGCGCCCCTGACCGCGTGGGGTCCTGTCGCGGACGACCAGTAGACCTTTCCGCCCTCGAAATCCTGCCGGACGCCGTTCGTGACGGCGACTTCTTCGGACCTGGGGTAACCCAGGAAACCGCGCTCGTAGTTGTTAGTGGCGAAGTAGCCCTGGATGGCGCGCCTGACCGCGTGGGCTCCTGTCGCGGACGACCAGTACACGGAACCGTTCTGAAACTTCTGGACCGCTCCACCACGGACAGTGAGACTGAATTCGTCGCTGACGGGGAAGCCCAGGGACCCCCTGGTCCAGCCGTTGGCGGAATACCGCGCGCCGATGGCGTAATTCAGCACCATCTGGGCGCCGGTCTTCTGGGTCCAGATGATGGACCCCTTCTGGAAGCGCTGGGAGCAGCTGACAGCGTCGCAGCTCTTGCTGCCGATCGGGTTGCCGAGCGTGGCTCGGTTGGCGTTCCACTTGGTGTAGGTCAGGCCGTCGACGTTGTAGCCGGCGACCCTGACCATGGGGACGGTGGGCGCCGCTGGTGCCGCTACCGCCTGGGCCGGCAATGCGAAGCCGGCTCCCGCAGTCAAGGAGAGGACGAAAGCCGTAGCGGCGACGGCGTGGCGCCACTTGATCTCAAACATCCAACGCTTCACTTATCACAAAAGTATTCTTACAGCATATTCGTATGCAGAGGTGACTATCCGGGCTCCCAATTTCGATGACGCCGTCTGCACTCCGGGTTTCGGTGACCGGTGCGGCTGCGGAGGTCCGGATCAACGACTCACAGCGCAACATGCACAGCTATACCGTGCACCGGAACCATGGCGGTCGGGCCCCAGGACGGATTCAGCCAGCGGCCGAAGAACAGCGCGCCGCACCTCACCCGGTGGGCGTCTGCTATAAAACTGGGGGTATGAACGTACGCACCCCTGACCCCAATCCGGGCTGGCTCTCCGAAGATGACCTGTACGAGGCCCGCCGCCGCCTGCCGATGGTCTACGTGGAGGCGATTCCCGTCCGGTGTGACGCCCTCGGCTACGTCAACCAGGTAGGGCTGCTGCTTCAGGCCAACGAGCAGGGCGAAATGGTGCGGACCTTCGTCTCCGGGCGCGTGATGTACCGGGAGACGATCCGGGCGGCCCTGCTTCGCCACCTCGAGAAGGACCTCGGCCCGCTCGCCCTCCCGCAGCTTCCACCGTCGCCCGTGCCCTTCACCATCGCGGAGTACTTCCCGTCCCCCTCCGAGACCGGGCTGACCGACGACCGCCAGCACGCCGTCGCCCTCGCGTACCTCATCCCCGTGACCGGTGAGTGCAGTCCCCGCCAGGACGCCCTCGAATTGTCCTGGCTGACCCCGTCCGAGGCGCTCAGTCCCTCGATCCAGGCGGAGTTCTCGGGCGGCCGCGCGGACCTGCTGCGGCAGGCGCTGGCGCACGCTGGCTGGGGCCGCTAGCCGTACCTCAGGCCGGAGGAGCACCCGCCGGGGGCCGCGTTACCGTATCGTGAAACGGGCGCGCTGAGCGCTGGCGAACATCCGGGGGGCTACTGGCAGAGGTTGGCACGACGGACATGATGGTGAGCAGATTGGACAGGACTGGACTGCGCGCAGTTCCGGCAGAGGTACTGGCGGCAGGGAACGTACTCGCGCTCCCCGACGGCGACGACTCGGTGGAGGTCACCGCCGTCGCTGTCGAGAATGACGACTTCGGAGTACCCGCCCTCGTGATCGCGACCGTGACGGGAGGGCGGAGGATCTCCATCGCCACCGGATCGATGGTCTATGTCGAGCCGGCCGACGCCGAGATCGGCGTCTCGGCCGTCGCCGCGGACCACGGATCGCCGGAAGCGCTCGTCGCCCAGATAGCGCAGGCACACCCGGACAGCAGCATCATCCAGGAGATCGCCGCCCGCCTGGCGCGGGGCATCAACCTCAAGGCCGGCAGCAACCTCCAGGACCTCCAGCAGCTCGCCCTCACACTGTTCATCGACGAGGGCGACACCGCCGCTGCCCTCACCATCGCCGACCTGCTCGCGGAACTCCCGTTCGACGGGAACTTCGGGCGGTGGAAGTGGATCGAGGGAGGACTCGCGATCGCCGCGTACCTCACCCGCCACGACGCAGAGCGAACGGCCCGGTACTCTGCCGCCATCCGCGCAGCCGACGACGCCGAGACGGACCCGCTGCGCGCCAAGACCGCCGCGATGTACCGGCAGCGCCAGCTCAACGAACCCAACGTCTACGACCCGGAGATCCTGCGCGCCTCCTCGGCCGGCAGGATCGATGTCGAACGCGACTGGCGCGTCCTCCGCATCGGCGTCCTGCTGTACCTGCGGGCGCATGGCGGGTCGGAGACCCTGAGCCACGAGGTGCTCGAGCGCCGGATCGCCGCGGAACTCGCCGCCGTCGCCTCGCTGAACGCCCAGCTGGCCCGGGCCTGACTCCGCGGATCGGCTGCCTGCTGCGGGCTGGCAAAATAGGGTGGTGCATCCACAGTCCCAGCAGTCCTCGTTCTCCTTCTCCGTCCGCAACCGTCTCGAGGACACGACGCCGGGGGCCGGGAATGGCGGACACCGGCACGGGCGCACCGGGACGATCACCACGCCGCACGGCGAGATCCGGACGCCGGCCTTCATCCCCGTAGGCACCAAGGCGTCGGTGAAGGCGGTCCTACCCGGCGCCATGGCCGAGCTCGGCGCCCAGGCACTCCTCGCGAACGCGTACCACCTCTACCTGCAGCCCGGAGCGGACATCCTCGACGAGGCCGGCGGCCTCGGCGCCTTCATGAACTGGCCCGGCCCCACCTTCACCGACTCCGGCGGATTCCAGGTCATGAGCCTCGGCTCCGGGTTCAAGAAGGTCATCACCATGGACGTGCCGGTGGATGCCGACAAGGCGGGGGCCGATGACCGCATCGCCGTCGGCAAGGAGCGCCTGGCGCACATCGACGACGACGGCGTCTGGTTCAAGTCGCACCTGAACGGCGACCGGCACCGCTTCACCCCCGAGATCTCGATGCAAGTGCAGCACCAGCTCGGAGCCGACATCATGTTCGCGTTCGACGAGCTCACCACCCTCATGAACTCGCGCGGTTACCAGGAGGAGTCCCTCGAACGGACACGGCTCTGGGCCCTGCGCTGCATCGCCGAGCACGAGCGGCTCACGGGCGAGCGCAGCCACCGCCCCTACCAGGCCCTGTTCGGCGTCATCCAGGGCGCCCAGTACGAGGACCTGCGCAGGAAGGCCTCCGCGGACCTCGGGGCGATGAACTTCGACGGTTTCGGGATCGGGGGCGCCCTCGAGAAGGAGAACCTCGGGACGATCCTCGGCTGGTGCAGTGACGAGCTGCCCGAGAACAAGCCGCGCCACCTGCTGGGCATCTCCGAACCGGACGACCTCTTCACGGGCATCGAGAACGGCGCCGACACGTTCGACTGCGTCTCCCCCACGCGCGTGGCCCGCAACTCGGCGTTCTACACCCCGGACGGCCGGTGGAACCTCTCGAACTCGCGCTTCAAGCGGGACTTCACCCCGCTGGTCGAGGGATGCGACTGCTACACCTGCACCCACTACACCCGGGCGTACATCCACCACCTGTTCAAGGCCAAGGAGATGGTGTCGGCGACGCTGATCTCCATCCACAACGAGCGTTTCGTGGTCCGAATGGTCGACGACGCGCGCGCCGCCATCGACGACGGCACCTTCTACGAGCTGAAGGACGAGGTGCTGGGGCGGTACTACGCCTAGCGCCGCCGTCGGCTTTCTTGGCGCTCGCAACTCCCCGCCATCCGGCCGCCGCGCCGGGTGCCCAGGCCCGCGGCGGCGCCCCACCGGCACGGGGCCTGTGCCACGGGTCTGGCCGCAGCCGAAGAGCTGTTTATCCACATCGGACGACGCCGGACCCACCGCCGGCGCGGGCCCTGCCACCGTGACACCATGCCTTCACCACTGGATGCGACCGCGACCCGAACACTGTGGCGATACCGGGAGCTCCTCGACGAGGGACTGAGCCGCCAACGGATCCAGCGGCTGGTGGCCCACGGTGACCTGCGACGGCTGCGGAAGAACTGCTACATCCCGGAATTCCACTGGACCGGGCTCACCACCATGCAACGGCTCGCGCTCCAGGCCGAAGCGCATCACCACTCACTCGTGGGCCTTCTGACTGCACAGCACGTCTACAGCCATGAGACGGCGGCTGTGCTCCACGGCCTCAGCCTGTGGAGGCCCGGGACCTCGGTCCACGTCACCCAGCTGACGCGAACCTCGAACGCAAGCCACGGCGCGGACGTGCTGAACCACAGCGCCCGCCTCGCCGCGGACGAGGTCGTCCTCCTCCGCGGATTGCCCGTGACGTCGCTCCTTCAGACCACAACCGACTGTGCACGGACCCTCCCGTTCGACACGGCCCTGATCATCGCCGACCAGGGCCTTGCTCGCGGCGTTTCGCGGGCAGCGGCCATCGCCCGCATCGAACTGCTCGGACCCGCCAAGGGAGTGGGCCGGGCGCGTGCCGTGCTTGCTGCGTCGGATCCGTTGTCCGAGTCCCCCGGCGAGACACTGACCAGGAGCAGGCTGCTGCGTTTCCGGTTGCCTCCTCCCCAGTCGCAGGTCGATGTCCGGACACGTCTCGGTCGATATCGTCTCGACTTCGCCTGGCCGGACCTGCTGGTGGGTCTGGAGTTCGACGGGAAGGTCAAGTACTTCGGCACCGCACCCACCAGCGAGGTCCTGTACCAGGAACGACGTCGCGAAAAGGCGTTGACGGAGGACGGGTGGACGGTGCTTCGGCTCGAGTGGGCCGACCTCTTCCGCGAAGCGGAACTGGAAGCACGGCTCCGTTCCGCCCTCCACTGTGCCGCCACCCGGGCTACGCGGACTCCACGGTCTTGACGGCGCTGCCGTAGTCGGAGGTTCCCCCGTCGATGGGCCGCGGGCGACACGGGCTGGCAGCAATCATCTCCTCAATATCCAGCTGAACACTTTCGCGTGCAGCCAAGTGCGCAGACCCGTGGCGGCGTGCCATTCCCGGGGAGAAGAACCAACGGGTCTGGGCACCCGGCGCGGCGGCACAGATGTGGAGGAGGACGGTACGCGCCGCCGCGGTCTGAACGCGTTCAAAACAGCACTACACTTCGAATCGAACACGTTCGAAAGGAAGACCGGTGCCGACGCCAACAGCCAAGAGCGAAGCGACCAGGGAGCTGCTGGTCTCCACCGCGCTCCGGCTGTTCCGGGAGATCGGCTACGAGAAGACGACCATGCGGACCATCGCCACCGAGGCACGCGTCTCGACGGGGAGCGCGTACTACTACTTCGCCTCGAAGGACGACCTCGTCCACGAGCTCTACCGCAGCCTGCAGGAGGAGCACCGCGCCCTCGCCCTGCCGCTTCTGCGCGAGGGACAGAACCTCGGGGAACTCCTGCGGATCGTCCTGAACACCGGCATCGACGTCATGGAGCCGTACCACGATTTCGGCTCCAACTTCATCAGCATCTCCATTCGGCCGTCCACGACCACGAGCCCCTTCGGCAGCGAATCCGCCGTCGCCCGAGCCCGCGCCATCTCGCTGTTCCGGCAGGCGGTCGCGATGTCGCGGCCGCAGCCACCCCTCGCCATCCGCGATGACCTGCCGGAGCTCCTCTGGTACGCCTATATGGCCATCATGCTGTTCTGGGTCTACGACTCCTCCCCCGGTCAGCTCCGCACGCGCAGGCTGATCGACCAGGCAGCGCCGCTCATCTCCAAACTCGTGATCCTGTCCCGGCTTCCTGTGGTCCGGAAGATCGTCGAGGACATCGTCCAGCTGATTCGGGGTACGCGGCAGTGACCGCCGACGACGACGGGGTGAACGACGACGTACAGGACGACGTGAACGGCGACGAACAGGACGGCGACGAACAGGACGACGACGGAACACCGACTCGCCACCACGTCACGTTCGGGCCCGCCGCCGTCGTCGTCGGCTTCCTCGTCGGGCTGTCGGTCCTCGCACTGGTCTTCTCGCTCCCGTGGGCGGGCGACGCGGCACCGGGCGTCTTCGTCCTGGCCCTTGCGTACGGGGGCCTGCTCGGTGCGGTCACAGCCCTGCCGCTCGGCGTGGTGCTCGGGTTCCTGCTCCGGCCCGTCCGCAACCAGTGGGTGCACGTCGGGGTCTTCTTCAGCGTCTTCACGCTCGTCGCCTTTCTCATCATCACCCTGCTGTCGCCCTCCCGGGTGGCGCTGGAGAACCTCCCCATCGCCCTCATGATCGGCGGCGCGGGCGCAGTGGCCCGCGCCAGCGTCTGGAAGATGGTCCGGGTGCGATGAGCAGCACCACCGAAGTTTTCGCCGGAGCGCCCGGATCCAATCGTCTGGTCCGCCGCTTCACCGGTCGCCCGAGTCGACGTGCGGACGTACGAGCCGGCGACGCGACGCAATGCGACGATGCTGGGCGACAGGACCTACCCCACGCCGGGGTAACGCTCCACGAGATCCATCGGCCGGTCCGGGTGGCAGCCGCCGAGCCGGTTCGGGCAGACTAGGGAAATGTCCGAGACCCAGACTTCCGCGTCCCCCGCCGCCACCCTGACCATCGCCGGATCGGAGGCCACGGGCGGCGCCGGCGCCCAAGCCGACCTCAAAACGTTCCAGGAGCTGGGCGTGTACGGCATCGTGGCCCTGACCTGCATCGTCTCCTTCGACCCGAAGAACGAGTGGCAGCACCGCTTCGTACCCGTGGACCAGCAGGTGATCGCCGACCAGCTCGAGGCCATCCAGTCCTGCTACCCCCTCCGGACCGTCAAACTCGGCATGCTCGGCACGCCGGCCACCATCGACACGGTGGCCTCAGCGCTCGAGAGCCAGGAATGGGACAACGTGGTGCTCGACCCGGTGCTGATCTGCAAGGGGCAGGAGCCGGGCGCCGCGCTGGATACGGACCAGGCCCTCAAGGCGAACATCCTCCCGCTGGCCACCTTCGTCACGCCGAACCACTTCGAGGCGGAGTCGCTCTCGGGCATCACGATCGAATCCCTCGAGGACCTGAAGGAAGCGGCACGCATCATCCACAGCCAGAGCGGCGCCGTGGTCCTCGCCAAGGGCGGCGTGCGCATCGAGGGCCCCGACGCCGTCGACGTCTACTTCGATGGCGAGACACTCGAGGTCCTGTCCGCACCCAAGGTGGGCGAGGTCGCTGTCAGCGGCGCCGGCTGCACCCTCGCCGCGGCGATCGCGGCCGAGCTCGCGAAGGGTGCGGCACCGCTCGACGCCGCCCGCACCGCCAAGGAGTTCGTCACCGAGGGCATCCGGAACCGGGTGGGGTCCAATGCCCCTTTCGACGCCGTGTGGCAGGGCGGCGCGCGATCATCCAGGTAGCGGTCGGAACAGGACGGTGAGCACCCCTGCGGGCGCGGCCCATGACGGAGCGGCGGGCGCGCCGGGTACCGGGCTGGGGGACGCGAATCCCCTGACCCCGAACGCGGCACCCGAAGGCTCCGCACACGACGACGACGGGCGCGGCGAAAGCCGCAACCAGCGCCTCGACCGCAACTGGCAGGAGATGCTGCAGGAGCTGCGCGTCATGCAGACCGGCATCCAGATCCTGACGGGGTTCCTGCTGACGCTGCCTTTCCAGAGCCGCTTCACCGAGCTCGACGACGTACAGGTCATGGCCTACCTGTGCCTCGTCTGCCTCTCGGCCCTGATCACGGCGATGGTGCTCTCCGCCGTGAACCTCCACCGGGTCCTGTTCGGGCTGAGGGTGAAGGACGCCCTCGTGCACCACACCGGCAGGATCATCCGGGTCACCATCGCGATGGTGGGGCTCGTCCTCGCCGGGACCGCAGGCCTGATCTTCGACCTCGTGGTGAGCCGTCCGGCCGGACTCATCGTCACCGGCGTCCTGCTGGTCACGGTGCTGCTGCTGTGGGTCGCCTACCCGCTCGCCGTCCGCCGTCGTGCGGTGCGCAACCGCACCTGACCCGGCGTCACCCCGCGACGGGACGGCGCCGCCCGGCGTCGTTCCTTCCAGTACTGACTGCCCTACGGTGCCGTGGGCGTGGGCGTGTGCGACGCCGCCCCCTCCTCCGGAGCGCAGGTCAGACCTCCCGGCGTGGTGTCGACAGCCTCCGGCGGGACGAGGTCCTTGTAGGAGGAACCGAGGATGACGTCGACCGACCTGTCCTCACGCTCGTCGGCCACGTAGATCGACTCCGGAATGGTCCGCTGGACCGTGAAGGCATTGGCGCGTCCGCCCTCCCCCGACACGATGATCGCCGTCATCCCCGTGGGTCCGACCTCCAGGTTGCCGATGTCCTTCACCGCGAAGGCACGCCCCCGCAGCTGCTCGGCCGCGGTTCCGGCGAGCCCGTCGATGGGCGTGCTGTTGTAGACGTTCACGGTGATGGCGCTCGGGTCCTGGTAGTCGAACGGCCCGGCCGGGCAGTTCGACGTCGGGGCCGGGGAGGCGTCGGAGGCGCCGAGGGGACCGATGCTGAGGTCACCGCGCGCCAGTGCGAGCGCTGCGTAGACCGCTGCTGCCAGGAGTCCCAGGAGGAGTACGAGCACGATGCCGTGGCGGACCCTGCGCGCCGACACGCGGCGGGGGCGCGCGTCGTCGTCAGGCTCGAAGACGGCGCCGAGGTCCGTCTCGGTGACGATCCGGTGGCCGTGCCACTCGGTCGGATCGCGTTTCGCCTGCGCCCGCTGCAGGCGCGGCGAATCGTCCTCAGTCATCGAGCACGAGAACTCTCGCGTGCAGGATGGTCCGCTGGTGCAGCGCCGTCCGCACGGCGCGGTGCAGGCCGTCCTCGAGGTACATCACGTCGTTCCACTGCACCACGTGCGGGAAGAGGTCACCGAAGAACGTCGAGTCCTCGGCGAGCAGCGCCTCGAGGTCGAGCGTGGTCTTGGTGGTCACGAGTTCGTCGAGCCGCACCTGCCGGGGAGGCACTTCCGCCCAGTCCTTGGGGGTCACGTGTCCGTGGTCGGGGTATGGGCGGCCGTCGCCTACTGCTTTGAAGATCACTGCTACAGCCTAGGTAATTCCCTCCGCCAATGAAACGCGGGCGCCCTACAGCCGGCATCTCGTGGCCCAATGGTTACGCAGGAAGCGTCGGACGATCAGGCGCGCGGCGTCTCCTCCTGGTGGGCCGGCAGTGCGGGGAGCTCGTCCCCGAGCGACGGGTAGGAGGGCTGCGCCCCAACGTGCTGCACTGCGTAGGAGCCCACCCGGACGGCGAACCGGACGGCGCCGCCGAGTGGCTCACCGACCGCGAGGCGCGCGGCGAGCGCTCCGACGAAGGCGTCTCCGGCACCGGTCGTGTCGACGGCGGAGACGCGCGGGGCCGGTACCCGGCGGACGGGACCGCCGTCCGACACCAGCGCTCCGGCTCCCCCGAGCGTCATCACGACCGACGCGAAACCGCAGGCAAGGAGTCCGGCGACGACGGCCTCGTGGTCCGTGTGGGCGGTGCCCCCGAACTGCGCGAGGACCAGGGCCCCCTCGTGTTCATTGACGACGAGCGGGTCCGCCCTCAGGAGCATGGCGCGGTCGACATCGATGACGGGAGCCAGGTTGACGATCACGCGCCCCGCAGCAGCCCGGATGGCGGCCGCCGTCGCGTCCGCGGGCAGCTCGCCCTGGACGACGACGACGGCTGCGTCCCGGATGGTTTCTGCCGAGGCCTCGACGAGGGCGTCCGTCACCTCGGCATTGGCTCCAGGCAACACCACGATGCTGTTCTCGCCGTCCTCGGACACCTCGACGACGGCGACCCCCGTGCCGCCGCCGGTCCGCCGGACCGCGCTCAGGTCAGCCCCCGCGGCCGTCAGGGCCGAGAGGGCGACGTCGGCATAGGCGTCGGTCCCCACGGCACCGATCATGGTGACGTCGGCACCGAGCAGGGCTGCCGCCACGGCCTGATTGGCGCCCTTGCCGCCGGGCAGGACCGTCATCGATCGGCCCAGCACGGTCTCGCCCGGCTGGGGGTGGCGTTCGAGGGTGACCACGAGGTCCGCGTTGATGGACCCTACGACGACGATGCCCGATGCGGTGCTCATCCCGGCAGTCTTCCATGTGGCCGATCACTTCCGTCGTCAAACGGGCACGAATGGGAGGAGGGCGCACCTCCGGAACATAATGGGGTCATGCCTACGGACGCCCCGATCGACCTGTTGCCCGACGCCCCCGCCGCTCCTGCCGCCCAGAGGGGGAAGCCCGTCCAGGGACTCCTGCTCGACGTCGACGGCCCCGTGGCCAGCCCGGTCACCCGGACGGTCCCGGCCGGGATCATCGCCGACCTGCTCACGCTCGCCGCCGCCGGCTGGCCCGTCGTGTTCAACACGGGCCGCTCGGACTCCTTCATCCGGGAGCAGGTGATGCGGCCAATGCTGGCCACGGGCATCCCGGCCGGGATCACCTTCCATGCGGTCTGCGAGAAGGGCGCCACCTGGTTCTCCTTCACGGCCGACGGCGCCGGCCAGGTCTTCGTCGACCGGGAGCTCGCACTTCCGAGGAGCTTCGCCGACGACGTACGGGACCTCGTGGAGGAGAAGTACTCGGACCTCATGTTCTTCGACGAGACCAAGCTCTCCATGGTGTCGGTGGAGCAGTCGCTCGATGCGGCCAACGCGGACTACCTCGTGGCCCAGCGCTCGTTCGACGACGACGCCCTCGACATTCTGCACAGCCACGACATGGGCGCCCGCCGGCTGGACCGCGAGGAGCCGGACAGCAACGGGGACATCGCCTACCGGGTGGACCCGACCATCATCTCCACGGACATCGAGTCCGTGCGCGTGGGCAAGGACCTGGGGGCCGAGCGCGCGCTGACGCTCGTCGCGCCCCTTCTGGACATCCCCCGGACCTGGCACACCGTCGGCGATTCCCGCACGGACTACGCGATGGCCGACTACCTGCACGGGCAGGGCTTCGACGTCGCGCACGTCGACGTGCGGCCCGCGGACGGCGTGCCCGCAAAGCCCTACGAGATTCTCACGGAGGGCTCGCTCATCCACGAGGAGGCAGGGGCCGCCTTCCTCGCGCGCTGTGTCGCCTTACTGGGCTGAGGCCGGCTCCTTCCTGCGGAGCGCCTGCGGGGTTCAGGCGGCGGATCGCGCCAGGGCGTCCTCGATCGCGGCGATGACCTCGGGGGCGTCCGGCTCCACGTTCGGGGCGAAGCGCGCCACGATCTCGCCGTCGCGGCTGACGAGGAACTTCTCGAAGTTCCACTTCACGAGCCCCGGCAGGGCCCCGTTCCTGAACGTGGTGAGCTGCCGGTACAGCGGGTGCTGGTCCTTGCCGCGGACGTCGCCCTTGGCCAGAAGCGGGAACGTCACGCCGAACGTCGTCGAGCAGAAGGCGGCGATTTCGTCGTCGTTCCCTGGTTCCTGTCCCAGGAACTGGTTGCAGGGCATCCCGAGGACCACAAGCCCGTCCTCGGCATACCTGCCGTACAGCTCCTCGAGGCCGGCGTACTGCGGAGTGAACCCGCATTTCGACGCCACGTTCACCACCAGGACCGGGCGGCCGCGGAAATCGCCGAAGGACTTCCGGCTGCCGTCGTTCATGGTGAGGTCGATGCCGTACAGGTCGGACGAGGTCATGGCTGCTCCCGGGTAGGTCGGTGTGCTCCTGCTTCGTACCGCACCGTATCGCGGATGGCCGTGACGCGGAGCGAATGCTTACGGAGCGAACCGTTGCGGAGCAAATCGGCACGGGGATGCGTTGGAAGGAACGGCGGCCGCACGGCCGCGAGCGCACAGCGCCTGGCCGGCCGCAGGTCATGAACAGGATGGGTCACCGTATGGGAATCATCGGCACGTGGAAGACGCAGCTCCGGACCACCTTCACGGACGGCGATCCCGCCATTCCGCAGTGGCAGTTCGAGTTCGAGAAGGGCGACGACGCCGGCTATTTCCCGGTCGGATCGGCCGTCTGGACCGTGCACAGCTCCATGACGCCGACGGTGGCCGGCATCCGTGCCCTGCTGCTCCAGGCCCTACATCCCGGAGCCATGGCCGGGGTGCATGGCCACTCGAGCTTCCGGGAGGAGCCGCTCGGCCGGCTCGCCAACACCATCCGCTGGATCTTCACGGTGACGTACGGCTCCAGGGTCGCGGCGCAGGAGGGGTCGGCCTTCGTGCAGCGGCTGCACACGAGGGTGCATGGCACCTACGTCGACAGCCGGGGTGGGAAAAAATCCTATTCCGCAGCCGACCCCGACCTCATCCGCTGGGTGCACCTCGCGTTCACCGATGCGTTCGTGGCTGCCCATGCCTCCTACGGCGGACCGATTCCGGGTGGCGTGGACCAGTACGTGGCCGAGTGGGCGCAGGCCGGGGAGCTGATGGGGCTGGAGGACCCACCGCGCTCCGAGGCCGAGCTGCGGTCCCAGCTCGCGGCGTTCGACGGCGAGCTCACCACCAGCGACCAGGTGCGGGAGGCGCTGACCTACATCCGCCGTCCGCCGCTTCCGTGGTCCCAACGCCTCGGCTACCAGGTGCTGTTCGCCGGGGCGGTGGCGACCCTCGAGCCGAGGCACCGCGAGATGCTCGGCCTGAGGGTGCCGTCGCTCGGACCGGTTCCCCTGCCCCTCCAGAGCGCGGTGCGGCTGGTGCTCGGGATGATCCGGCTGGGTCTCGGGCCCGAGGGCCCTGCCGAGGCGGCGGCGAAGCGCCGCATCCGCCGTGTGACGGGAGCCGCGGCCGACGGCGCGGCCGGGGTGTCGCCCGCTTAAACAGCAGGACCCCGGCCGGAGCCGGGGTCCTGCTCTGTGTAGCAACAAGGCGGAGGATGGGGGATTTGAACCCCCGAGGGCGTTAACCCAACACGCGTTCCAGGCGTGCGCCATAGGCCGCTAGGCGAATCCTCCTCATTTGGAGCAGATACCAGAATACCCATACAAGCGGATACTGCCGAATCGGGCCCTTTCGGACCGGTTCCCGCCGATTCGAAAGCGGCCCATCCGACTGTGTAGACTATTTCCCGGCCCCTCATGTGGTGTCATCCTGTGAACTCCCCCAGGACCGGAAGGTAGCAAGGGTAAGCGGGCTCTGGCAGGTGCATGGGGGGTCTTCACTTTAAGGGCGCACTCAGTGGGAGGTCGGAAGGTGGCACACCAGGGCGCCGGCCGGTTCGCTCCCAGCCCGTCGGGGCAACTGCATATCGGGAACCTCCGCACTGCCGTCCTCGCCTGGCTGTTCGCCCGTTCCACGGGCCGGGACTTCCTGGTCCGCATCGAGGACCTGGACCGCGTCCGTGCCGGAGCCGAGGCCGACCAGCTGGCCGAACTCGCCGCGCTGGGGATCCGCTCCGACGAACCCGTCATCCGCCAAAGCGAGCAGGGCCACCGCTACGCACAAGCCCTCGACGACCTCCTTCACCGCGGCCTGGTCTACGAGTGCTTCTGCACGCGCCGGGACGTGGCCGAAGCGGCAAGCGCGCCCCACGTCCGGCCGGGTTTCTACCCGGGCAGCTGCCGCCACCTGAGTGAGACCGAACGCGTCCTGCTGCGCGTGCAGCGACGTCCGGCGCTGCGCCTGAAGTCCGGCGTCGGGTCCTGGAGCGTCGAGGACCTGCTGGCGGGCCGCGTCTCCGCGCCGGTCGACGACTTCGTACTCCGGAGGAACGACGGCGTGATCGCCTACAACCTCGCGGTCGTGGTCGACGACGCCGCGCAGGGCATCGACCAGGTGGTGCGGGGGAACGACCTGCTCGATTCCGCTCCGCGGCAGGCCTACCTCGCCTCGCTGCTCGGCCTGCCGGTCCCCGTGTATGCCCACGTTCCCCTCGCGGTCACACGAGAGGGGCGGCGCTTGGCAAAACGGGACGGCGCTGTGACACTGGAGGACCTTGCCCGGCTGGGCTGGGCGCCGCCCGCGGTACTGGACGTCGTCCTGGCCTCCCTCGGCCTTCCCGGCGGGTCGCTCGAGGCAGCCCTGGCCGTGTTCGATCCCGGCCGGATGCCCCGTGATCCGTGGGTCGTGGACCCGTCCGCCCTCTTCCCTCCGTCGCCCGGACCGGCATGCAAACCGTCAGTACCAACCGATAAGGTTTCTTCGTGAGTACAGCCCTTTACCGCCGCTACCGTCCCGAGACCTTCGCGGACGTCATCGGCCAGGAGCATGTCACTGAACCCCTGATGGCGGCCATCGACAAGGACCGCATCAACCACGCCTACCTGTTCTCCGGTCCGCGCGGCTGCGGCAAGACGACCTCCGCCCGCATCCTTGCCCGGTGCCTCAACTGCGCCCAGGGCCCCACCTCGACGCCGTGCGGCACCTGCGACAGCTGCGTCGAACTGGCGCGCAACGGATCGGGCAGCCTCGACGTCATCGAGATCGACGCCGCCAGCCACGGTGGCGTCGACGACGCCCGTGACCTCCGCGAACGCGCAACCTTCGCCCCGGTGCGCGACCGCTTCAAGATCTTCATCATCGACGAGGCGCACATGGTCACGTCGGCGGGCTTCAATGCGCTGCTGAAGATCGTGGAGGAGCCGCCGGAGCACATCCTCTTCATCTTCGCGACCACGGAGCCGGACAAGGTCATCGGCACCATCCGCTCGCGCACGCACCACTACCCCTTTCGGCTGGTCCCGCCGGAGCCGCTTCTGGCGTACCTCGAGCTGCTCTGCCACCAGGAGAACGTGCCGGTGGCGCCCGGAGTGCTCTCGCTCGTGATCCGGGCCGGAGGCGGCTCCGTCCGCGACTCCCTCTCGGTCCTCGACCAGCTGATGGCCGGCGCTGGCGAGAATGGGCTCGACTACGAACTCGCCGTCTCGCTCCTCGGCTACACCCACGCGACGCTCCTCGACGACGTCGTCGACTCGGTGGCCGCCGGCGACGCCGCGACCGTCTTCAATGCCGTCGACCGCGTCATCCAGACGGGCCATGATCCCCGCCGCTTCGTCGAGGACCTCCTCGAACGGTTCCGGGACCTGATCGTCATCAACGCCGTGCCGGAAGGCGCCGCCTCCATCCTCCGCGGCGTGCCCGACGACCAGCTCAACCGCATGCGCACCCAGGCCAACCAGCTCGGTGCCGGTGAACTGTCCCGGGCGGCCGACGTCACCAACACCGCGCTCACCGAGATGACGGGAGCCACGTCACCGCGCCTGCACCTCGAACTGCTGTGCGCGCGGCTCCTGCTGCCCGCAGCGGACGCCACTGCGCGTGGCACCCTCGCCCGGGTGGACCGCATCGAACGACGCCTCGAGTACGCCGCCGGCGCTCCGGTGCCTGAGATGGATGAGGCACCGAAGGCACCAGCACGCACACGGCTCGAAGGCGTGCCCCGGACCGCCGAGGAAGCCGCTGCCCGCTGGTCGCTTCCCGCCGCAGAACCGGCAGCCGAAGCCCCGGCAGTTTCGGCGGCTGTGCCCGGCGTCCCCTCCCCCGCGGCACCGGCCGCCTCCGGCGTCCAGCCCTCGTCCGGCACGCCCGTCCGGGATTCGTCCCCCGATTGGGGCGGCAGCTGGGGCGTTTCCACAGACTCGGCGTTCTCCAATCCTGCGCCGTCGCAGCCAGCAGAGCAGCCGTCGGGGCAGCCGTCGGAGCAGCCGGCGGGGCAGCCGTCGGAGCAGCCGTCGGAGCAGCCGTCGGAGCAGCCGTCGGAGCAGCCGTCGGAGCAGCCGTCGGAGCAGCCGTCGGAGCAGCCGGCGGGGCAGCCGTCGGAGCAGCCGTCGGGGCAGCCGGCAGCAGCCGGCCCGGCGGGCCCCGCCGGGCAGGCCCAGCCGCCGGTAGCGAACGTTTCCGCGACGGAGCGCCCGCAGGCGAGCCCGCAGGAATCTGCACGTCCCGCAGCAGCGGCTCCCTTGGGCCAGCAGGGGCCGCCGCCTGTGCAGGCCACGTCGGCTCCGCCTTCCGCGCCGCAGCAACGGCAGCCAGCGGTGCAACAGCCAGCCGCGCAGGGGCAGCAGCACGGCGCCCCCGCAGCAGTCCGGCGACCGAACCAGGAGAGCGCTCCGCAGCAGGGACCACTGCAGGGAGGCCAGGGGCAGCAGGAGGTCCGTCGACCCGACGCAGCCCAGCAGGGCCAGCCTGCTGCCTCCGGGGGCAACGTCGAGATGGTGCGTCGGGCATGGCCTGAGATCATGGACGAGGTCGCCCGGATCAAGCGGGCCACCTGGCTCATCGTCAACGTCGCTGCGAAGCCACGATCCTTCGAGGGCAATCAACTGGTCCTGGCCTTCGCCAATCAGGGCAACGCCATCGGGTTCCAGCGCGGGCCCCACATGGACAACCTGAAGCAGGCCATCCACAAGGTCCTCGGCCTCACCTGTTCCATCGAGGCGGTCCACGACGCCGGCGGGGCGGGTGAGTCGGGCCCAAAAGTACCGGCCGGCCCGACGGCCCCGGGTAGCACCCCGGGCCCTGATTCCTCCGCGCCCTCTGCACTCCGCGGCGGCTCACCGACGGCTTCCGCTAGTTCCGCCGGTTCCGCCGGTTCTGCTAGTACGGTGCAGCACCCGGAAGGCAGAGGTCCTGCGGGGCAGCCAGGTCCTACGGCTGGTCCTGCGGGGCAGCCAGGTCCTACGGCTGGCCCCGGCCGTAATCCCGGCGCCCAGTCAGGCCCTCAGACCAGTGCGCAATCCGACAGCCAGTCCGGCAACCAGCCCGGTGGTTCCGCCGTACCCCTCGGCGCCGACGCCGGTCGGTCGGCCGGTCCCGCTATGCCCGCAACCGTTGGCGTCCAGCAGCCGGTAGGCAGGCCCGCAGGGGACACCGGCGCTTCCGCCCTGCCGGGATCAGCTACACCCGGGTCGGGCCGTACGCCCGTCGTCGCTGGATCGCGTGCCACCGGGTCCGATGTTCAGGCACCTGCCCACACGCCGGGTCCCTCCGGGTCCGATGTCCAGGCACCTGCCGGCCGGCCTAACCCCACCGGGTCCGATGGCCTGGCACCTGCCCGCACCCAGAGTCCATCACAGCCGTCGCGCACCGGCAGCCATCCGGCAGGAACACCTGCGCTGACTCCGGACCCCTCGGACAGTCCGTCCGGCGGGCGCCGATTGCAGGGTTCCCGCTCTGCAGCGCCGGCCACCGGAAAACCCCGTGGTGCCGTCGGAGGACCTGCAACAAGCGACCCGACTGTCGAAGCGGTCAACGCCTGGCATCCGTCCATGTCAGATGACTCCTGGGCGCTCGTCGAGCCGCCGGAAGAGGCCTTCGACCCGGGCCCCGGCTGGAATGCAGTACCGGAGGATCCCTACGAGCGCCGGAGTTCGGGCACTCAGGGGACATCACCACTCCCGGATGGCGATCCGACACTGGATCGGGCTGGTGCAGCCGTTCCGACAGCCCGGGCAACGCGGCATTCCGGCCCGCAGATGCCAGCACCCTCCGCTGGAGTGTCGGCCGACCCGTCCATGACGCCTGGACGAACGTCCGAACGGATGCCCGTACCCGGTTCCGCGCCCGCAGGCACTCCTGCACACACGGCCGCGCCTCAGACTCCCGGACTTGCGGGCCCACCGCAGGTTTCAGAGCCCGCAGCGTCCCGGTCGGTGGTGTGGAGCCCCTCTGTCGAGTCGGCGCCCCCGGCGCCGGAAGCCGGCACGGTTCCGTCCCCAACGCGTCCGGCAGGTCCAGCAGGTCCGGCAGGTCCGGCAGGTCCGGCAGGTCCGATAATCGGCGTTGGCGCGAGCGGATCGCCGGTGGCTCCTGCCGGTGGGGGGAGCACAACGGGTCCCCGTTCCGGCGGCCCGGCACCTGCCAGGCCTGGTGCGCTTGCGCCGGATCGCCCCGCATCGGCGGAGAACGTCCGGCAGAAGCCCGTCAGCCGCTACCAGCAGTTGCTCGATGAGGCCGAACGGAAGCGGGCCGAGGAGGCTGCTGCCGCCCGGGGAACTGCCAATCTCCGTTTCGTCGAGGACGAGCCGAGCGCTGATGACGAGACCATCGAGGAGTCCGGACTGGTCGGCCGCACAGCAATCGAGCGCATCCTCAACGGGCGCCTGATCGAGGAACGCAGTCTCGACGGCCAATGACCTCCCTGCCCTGGACAGGCCGTCGGGCAGGCAACGCTGAGGGCTTAACCGCCGCGCTGCGCGGCGGCCGATCCCCCGCTCGGTAGGGCGGACAATGGAAGGGACACTCCCTGCCACCGCGCCGGAGAAGTAGGGCAGCCAGTTGCATGGCTGGCACCATCACCTGAAAGTAGAAGAGGAAACACCGTGTACGAAGGCGCAGTGCAGGAGCTGATCGATGAGCTCGGACGCCTGCCCGGCGTGGGACCGAAATCGGCCCAGCGCCTCGCGTTCCACATCCTGGAAGCGGACGGGGATGACATGAAGCGCCTCGTCACGGCCATCACCACGGTCAAGGAACGCGTCAAGTTCTGCACCGTCTGCGGAAACGTGGCGGAACAGGAGCAGTGCGCGATCTGCCGTGACCCGCGCCGCGATCCGACCATGATCTGCGTCGTCGAGGAATCCAAGGACGTGATCGCCGTCGAACGTACGCGGTCCTTCCGCGGCAGGTATCACGTCCTCGGAGGCGCCATTAACCCGATCGCGGGGGTGGGACCGGACCAGCTGCGTATCCGGGAGTTGCTCGCCCGGCTCTCGGACGAGCAGATCCAGGAGATCATCATCGCGACGGACCCCAACCTGGAGGGCGAGGCGACGGCGACCTACCTGGTGCGGATGCTCAAAACCATCGGTATCCCGGTCACCCGCCTCGCCTCCGGCCTCCCCGTGGGCGGAGACCTCGAATACGCCGACGAGGTGACCCTCGGCCGCGCCTTCGAGGGCCGCCGCGCCATGTCCTGATCGGGTCCTTTCCCTGATCAGGTCCTCTCCTAATTCGCGCCGCGGATGTCGCGACGAAAGCACACGACGAGAGATCAGGACGAGCGAGCAGGCGGACCTAGGCGATACGCGTGCCCTGCGCCAGGCGTTTGGCCGGCATGGTGAGCCTCCGCCGGGAGACCAGCAGCAGCCCGGCCGCGAGCACAAGCTGGATTCCCAGCCCGAGGGGCCAGATTGGCGCCTTCTGGGGCAGCGGCCGAAGGGACTGCGCGAGCTCCTCGCACGTCTGGTCGAGATCAGGCCCGGCCTGCGCCGCCCGCACTCCCTGGCTGATCGATTCCATGATGCCCGGGGTGTAGTAGGGACCGTCCCCGGGGACCGGATCCGGCCCGGCTTCATCCGGTAGACCCTCGGTGCCGTAGGGCACGGCGTCGGCGACCACCACGAACGGGTTCGCAGCGAGCAGCCAGGCGATGTACTCCGTGTGCGGAATCATGCCCTGGCTCGTCTGCGTGACGCATTCCATCTCGGCGCCCGCCTCCGGTGCGCCCATGTTGTCGAGGCTGCTCTCCGTGTAGGTGTAGTACGACGTCGTCATGGTCCGCTCCTCCATCACGAGCGTGGTGCTCAGCCCGAAGACGATCACCGTACCGATCGCGAGCAACGCCACCAGCATGTACGTGCTGACGATCGAGAACAGCGGACGGTTGGCGATCCCCGAGACGCCGACCCCGATCGCGCAGACGATACCCAGCTCGACCGCGAGCATCAGGAGGGAGACGAACGCTTCCTGCGCGTTCACCCCGCCGAGCGCCAGGGCCCAGAAGATGAAGGGGCTGCTGAGGACGAGGAAGGCCAGTGAGCCCACCCAGGACGCCAGCCACTTTCCCGCGAGCAGCTCAGCGGGCGTCAGTAACGTCACCTGCAGGATCGCCAGTGTTCCGCCCGCCCGGTCCCCGTTGATGGCATTGGCGGACAATCCGGGGGCGACGAGCAGGCCGAACAGCAGGACGAAGCCGACGACGAGGTCGAAGAGGATCCCGCCCTCGTTGTCGGTGGTCCCCAGCAGGGACGTGCCGAGCACGAAGATGAAGCCGATCACCACGAACCAGATGCCGAGCATCCAGTACCAGCCCCTGCCGCGCAGGCGCTGCCTCATCTCGAGGGAGAACACCGTGCCGACAGCTGACCAGAAGGGCAGCCTGGTGGCGACACGGACGGGGTGCGGGGTCGATGGTTCGGTTGCGGTGCTCATCGTCTGTCCGTATCCAGGCTCATGTAGGTCTCCTCGAGAGCACCACCCGCGGGCGCGAAGGCAGTGACGACGACGTCGCCCATCACCAGCGTGCGCAGCAGCCAGGCCGCCTCGGCGGTGCTGCCCAGCTGGACGAGGAACTCCGCGCGCCGGGAGTCCCCGCGCGTCTCGAAGCGGACCCCGTAGCTCTCGAGTGCCGCGGCGAGCGCCGACATCGGCTGCGCCTGGACGTAGTAGCGGCGCACCTGGCTGCCCGCCTCGTCGAGCGTCTGACTCTTGACCGACTGCCCCCGGCTGACGAAGACGGCGCGGTCCGCGATCTCGTCCAGCTCGGACAGGACGTGACTGGATACGACGACGGTCTTGCCTTCAGCCGCGAGGGACCGCAGGAGCGATCGCAGTTCCACACGGGATCCGGGGTCGAGTCCGGAGGCGGGTTCATCCAGCAGCAGGACCTGCGGATCGTGGATCAGGGATCGCGCCAGGCTGAGCCGTTGCTGCTGTCCGCGCGAGAGCACGCGGGCGGGCTGGCGGCCGAACTCGGTGAGGTTCACAGCGGCCAGCAACTCGTTCGCACGGCGCGAACGGTCGGCCATGCTCATCCCGTACAGGGCACCGAGCGTCGTCAGCACCTCGAGCGCCGTCAGGGACTCCCACATGCCGAGCGTGTCCGGCATCCAGCCGACCCGGCTCCTCACCTCCCCCGGCTGGCTGACGGGATCGAACCCCGCCACGCGCACGGTGCCGAGATCGGGAGCCAGGAGGCTCGCCAGAATCAGCAGCAGAGTGGTCTTGCCGGAGCCGTTGGGACCGATCAGAGCGGTCACTTCCCCGGGCGGAGCCTCGAAATCGATATCGCGGACGGCCTGCACCGAGCCGAAGCTCCGGGCAACTCCCTCGACAACGATCCCCCCGAATTCGTCGGTCATGCAATGAGCGTAAGCGACGAATGCCCGCTTGGACCCGGCGGAGGACGAGGTATTCGCGGAGGGACGCTGTTCTTATTCGGACCCAGACTTTGGGCGCACAATTGCTGCGCCGCTACACTGGCACGGGCGCCGGATCCCGGTTCCACGTTCCCGAGGCGCCGGTGCCGCCGCCCGTCACCAACCAGCGCGGTGGATTCCACCGCCGTCCTCCTTCATCAGTGAGCGAGTGCATGAGCCTCATAGTCCAGAAATTCGGCGGATCGTCGGTCGCCGACGCCGAGGGCATCAAGCGCGTTGCGCAGCGCGTCGTCGACACGCAGGCGGCCGGCCACCATGTGGTGGTCGTCGTCTCCGCGATGGGCGACAGCACCGACGAGCTGCTGGACCTCGCCGCCCAGGTCAGTCCGGCGTCGTCCGATGCCCGCGAGATGGACATGCTCCTCAGCGCAGGCGAGCGCATCTCGATGGCCCTGCTCGCCATGGCCATCCACGGCATCGGGGCGTCGGCCCAGTCCTTCACCGGCAGCCAGGCCGGCATGATCACCGATGCCATCCACGGCAAGGCCCGCATCATCGACGTCTCGCCGCACCGCATCCGGACGGCCATTGAAAAGGGCGACATCGCCATCGTGGCCGGGTTCCAGGGCATGAGCCGCGACAGCAACGACATCACGACCCTCGGCCGTGGCGGTTCCGACACCACGGCCGTCGCGCTCGCAGCGGCACTCGACGCCGACGTCTGCGAGATCTACACCGACGTCGATGGCGTCTACACGGCCGACCCCCGGGTCGTCCCGTCGGCGCAGAAGATCGACACGATCTCGAGCGAGGAGATGCTCGAGATGGCCGCATCGGGTGCCAAGATCCTGCACCTGCGCTGCGTCGAGTATGCGCGGCGCTTCGGGGTCCCCATCCACGTCCGCTCCTCCTTCAGCCATAACGAGGGCACCTGGGTCCTGCCCAGCCCCGACGACCAGATCAAGATTCAAGAGGGAGAACCCTTGGAACAGCCCATCATCTCCGGTGTCGCGCACGACCGCTCCGAAGCGAAGGTCACCGTCGTCGGCGTTCCCGACATCCCCGGCAAGGCCGCGGAAATCTTCGGCATCGTCGCGGGCACCAACACGAACATCGACATGATCGTCCAGAACGTCTCGACGCATGGTTCGGGACGTACGGACATCTCCTTCACCCTGCCGATCGTCGACGGCGCAGAGGCCCTCGCCGCGCTCGGCGAGGCCCAGGACCGTGTGGGCTTCGAGAGCGTCGAGTACAACGAGACCATCGGCAAGCTCTCCCTGATCGGTGCCGGCATGCGGTCAAATCCGGGTGTCTCCTACCGCTTCTTCCGGGCCCTGTCCGACGCCGGTGTGAACATCGACATGATCTCGACGTCGGAGATCCGCATCTCCGTGGTGACGGGGGCCGACCTTCTCGACACCGCCGTCCGCGCCGTGCACGCAGCCTTCGAGCTCGACGGCGACATCACCGCGACCGTCTACGCCGGCACGGGACGTTAGCCTTCCCCTCCAGGGAACGCGAAAAGGCCGGTGGATCGATGATCCACCGGCCTTTTCGCGTTCTTCAGTCGGTTGCTGCTACTTGTCCCCGGTCGGGGTGACCGCTTCGCGGGGACCCGTCAGGAGCTTGTCCGCCGGATCGACGGCGGGGAGCTGGGCCGTGGCCTCGCCCTCCCCATCGACGACGACGGTCACGTAGGTCACGGCCGAGGATCCCGCGTAGGACACGCGTCCCACATAGGAACCGGGGGTGAGGCCGGTCCAGGCGAGGGTCACTGCGCCCGTGCTGCCGTTCGCGAGGACGAGCGGGTTGGGCGTCAGCGTCGCGTTGTTCTCGCCGCTCTTCAGGATCGCAGCAGCGATGGTGCCGGTGGTCGGCGCGTTGTCGGTGCTGGCATACAGGCTCGCGATGATCCGGTAGGTGCCGGCTGCCGGGTTCGGGATCGTAATGGTTTCGCTGGCATCGGCCGTTGCCACCGGGGCCACGGTGCCGTTCGGCCTGACGATGTACATGTCGAAGTCCGCGGACGCATCATCCGACAGCACCGAGAACTTGGCCACGGAGGTACCCGCGGGCACCGTGACGGTCTTGGACGCATTGGATGCGTTGTCGGTGTCTTCGAAGTCGCCCGGCACCAGGGAGATCGCCGTCGAATCCGCCTTCGAGAGACCCTCCAGCGTCATCTGAATCGGGCTGTTGGTGCCCGAGGTGACGTCGAAGCTGCCGCTTCCGTCAGGTCCGGCAGAGGAGAAGGCCACCTCGGTCGGCGCATTGACGGCCTGGGGACGGACAGCCACCGGGGAGGTGACCTTCTTGCCCTGGCCGGACCAGGTCAGCGAACCGGCGGCGAACGTGCCGGACGGTGCGCTCTGGTTCTCGAAGGAGACCTTGAACGTGCGGGTCTCTCCCGGTGCGCTGAAGCTCAGGACCGACGGCGTGACCGTGACCTTCACTCCGGGCACGTTGGCGGTCGCACGGTAGATCCCGGGCGTCACGGCGGTGACCGTGCGGGTCACCTCGATACGGCCGGTCAGGTTGCCGAGTGCGAAAGATGGCACGTTGGTGTTCTTGGCCTCGACGGGCTCGATGCCCTCGATACCGAGAGCGACGCCCGTGCCTTCGATGAACCGCAGGTAGTCGTCGATGTCCTGGTCGTAGACCAGTCCTGGACTGAGGACGGTGGCCGGGTTGATGTGTCCCGCGCCCACCGCGAGGACGTCGGTCTCGACGCCGCCGGTGGCGGTCTTCAGCGGATAAGCCGTGGTCATCATCGCGGACTTCACGGTTGCCGGGGACCAGGCGGGGTTCTTGCCGAGCACCAGGGCGGCGAGGCCGGCGACGTGCGGCGACGCCATCGACGTTCCGGACATGAAGCCGAACTGCGCACCGTTCGAGCCGACCGTGGAGACGCCTGCGAGGACGGCGACACCGGGAGCAGTGACGTCCGGCTTCAGGAGGTCGGAGTTGGTCGCGAGCAGCGGACCGCGCGAGGAGAAGCCTGCGACCTGGGGTGCAGGAGGCAGGGGCTTGCCGGTGGTGTCCGTGGGCTGCAGTGCAACGGTGAGCGCCGGGTTGGCCGCCACCTTCGCCTTGAGCTCGAGGGCCTCGGGAGCGTTGACGTGCACCGTGGGAACTGCGTGCTGGTCCGTGTCCGTCGAGGAGTCGACGAGGTTCACCAGGATCATGCCGACGCCCCCGCCGCGTGCGACCTCGGCGCTCTTGGCGGCGCGGTCGACGACGCCTCGGTCACAGACAACGATCCTGCCGGCGACCTTTGCGGGATCGAGCGTCTTGGGACCGCAGAGGTTCGGGTTCGCCGCGCCTGCTGCCGCAGCGTTGGCGGCGAGGACGACCGGGCTGGCCGGGACGCCGTTACGCATGATCGAGGCCCCACGGTACTTGGTGCCGTCGGAGAACTCGGCGGTGCCCTGCAGCTCGTAGCTGAACGTGCTGGCGGCGACCGTGGTCAGCCAGGGAGCGCCGTGGTTGACGGTGCTGGCCGTAGGGCCGGAGTTACCGGCCGAGACTGCGACGAAGACACCTGCGGCCGTCGCTGAAAGGAAGGCGAGGGACACGGGGTCCGTCGTCGTCGTCGTGCTGCCGGAGATCGAGTAGTTGAGGACGTCGACGCCGTCGAGGACGGCCTGGTTGATGGCCGCGATGGCGGCGGAGGAGTAGCAACCGCCCGTAGTGGGATTGGTGTCTTCCCAGCAGATCTTGTAGACGGAGACCTTGGCGGCAGGAGCGACACCGGAGGAGACTCCGAAGTTGCGGCCGTCGACGGTCTGGGTCACGCCGGAGTTGCCCGCAGCGGTGCTTGCGGTGTGCGTGCCATGACTGTCGATGTCCACGGGAGAGAGGACTTCCTCGGGCGCACGGTTCTCTGCCGGAACGCTAGTGAGGAACGAGTCCGCGAAGTAGCGGGCCGAGAGGACCTTCGAGTTGCAGAGGGTGCCGTCGAAGTCCTCGCCGACCTGGCATTCGCCGATGAAAGTGGTGCCGTCGGACTTGAGCATCGCGATCTCGCCTGCGGCGTTGAGGTAGGGCTCGCCCACCTTGGGCTTCGCATTGCCCTTGAGCGGTTTGACGGGGTCGCCTGCGAGGAAGGGGTTGTCCGGCGCGTACCCGGAGTCGATCACGCCGACGACCGTTCCGGCGCCCGCGTTCTTCTCTCCGCCGAACTGGGTCTTCCAGGTACCCTTGTTGCCGCTGAGGCCCAGGAAGTCGATGCTCGAGTAGTCGGGGGCGTTCTCGACGTCCGGCGCCACGAGGAGGACCTCGTCGCTCTTGGCCAGCTGGACGGCCTGGTCGGCACTGAGATCCGCCGCGAAACCGTTGAGCGCCGCCGTGTAGGTGCGCTTGATCTCGACGTTCTCCTCGGCGGCGACCTCCTGCTGCTTGGTCTCGAGGAACTCGGAGTACTTCTTCACATTGTCGGCTGCGGCGTCGAGCTTGCGGCCCTGCTCGGGTTTGGTCGGCGCAATGCCCTGGACGCCGCCCTCGTAGGTTGCCACCGGCTTGTCGGCGAGCACCACGATGTACTTGCCGGCCGGATACTGCGCGGGGTCCAACTCCCTGGCGGGCGCCTTCTGCGGCGTCACCGAATCGGACTGGGCGGTAACTGCGAAGGAAGCAGGCGCCACGGCCGTCGATGCCACCAGTAGCGGCAGACCCAGAACAATAGCCGCGGCAGCGCGCACGGCGCTGCTTCCCCGTCCGTCTTTAATCCGTCGTGTCATAGGACAGTGAGACCTTTCGTAAAGTGCGGTCCGGCCGCGGCCGTTCCCCCGGTGCCGCGGTCTCCCGAATAGGACCCCAATCTGTGACGATGCCCACAGATGCCACGGCGCCTTCAAACTTACCTGAGGCAACTCATGCGGTCGGCCCGGTTCCGGGTGCGCCGGGCACAATTTCCCCGCAGTATTTACCGATCCACCCCGCAGTGATAATGGAAGGATGTCCGACGTCCTCCTGCCCCGCCTGCAGGCGATCGAATGGCAGGATCGTGAACTGCGGCACCAGGAACGTGCGGCCCGCTTCGCGGACCCCTACCTCGACCGCCGGTCCCGCGGCACCAGGCATCCCGTGGAGGACTTCCTCTTCACCTACTACAACCAGAAGCCGGGCCAGCTCCTGCGCTGGCACCCGGGAGCCGGTGTGGTACTGACGGGAGCGGCGGCGGCCGGACGTGCCACCTGGAAGTACTACACGGCGGACGACGACGGCGTCCGGGTGGATGTGCGCAGGTTCACGGCGGAGCGGCGCGAGGCGGTCGACTTCGCCCGGATGATCCTCGCCCGGACGGCGGCACGGCCGGCGCAGTTCGGCTGTTTCGGGCTCCACGAGTGGGCCATGGCCTACCGGTCGGCAGTGCACGGCGTGCGGCACGAATACCTCCGCCTCCGGTTGGGCACCGCGGGCACGGACGACGTCGTCGAGGAGTCCCGCATCAGGTGCACCCACTTCGACGCCTTCCGTTTCTACGCACCGGAAGCCGTGCCCCTCAACGAGCATGCGCCCACGCGGGAGACGCAGCGGGACCTCGAGCAGCCGGGCTGCCTGCACGCCAACATGGATCTCTACAAGTGGGCGTACAAGCTCACTCCCCTCCTGCCGAGCGAACTGGTGATGGACTGCTTCGAACTCTCGTGGCAGATCCGCACGATGGACATGAGGGCATCGCCCTATGACCTCGCGGACTGGGGGTACGAGCCCATCGCCATCGAGACGACCGAGGGCAAGGCCGAGTACGTCCGCCTGCAACGCGGCTTCGCCGAGGAATCGCAGGCACTCCGAGTGCGGCTGCTGGACCACCTGGAAAGGGCTCTCGCCGCGTCGTGACCACGCCGGTCCTCGCCGGGCCCCGACGTCGACCCCTCCTCGATCCCGGCACTCGGCGGGCTGTGACGACGCCAGTCCTCGATGGGCCGGACCGGGACGCTCCGCCGTCGTCCCTCGTTGAGCCTTCACCAGCCATTACGCTGGCAGCCGAGGGGGACCACCATGACGACGCCTGTGCTCACGCCAGCAGCCCGGCCACGCCGAGGAGCCGTGCGGCTCGCGCTTGTCCTCGCTGCACTGCCACTCGCCCTCTCCGCATGCGGCGGGCCGGCAACCGAACCGACAGAGCAGGAGACCACCGTGCAGTCCTCCCCCGATCCCTCCGGGACACCCGGGACACCCGACGCGCCCGGGCCTTCCGGAACCTCGGCACCGACGCCGGAGGGCAGCCCCGTGCCGACGGCACCTCCCGCCGCCTCGGGAACCACGGCTCTGCTGACCATCTCCCTCCAGCAGGACGCTTCCGCGGAGCCCGTGCAGTATGTCCTCGAATGCGTGGACGGCGTGCCCGGTCCCGCCTCGACCCTCCCCGGTGCAGAAGCCGCATGCACCGCCCTCGCCCGGCTCGGCACGGAGTTCTTCACGGCCCGCCCCGACAAGGACATCATCTGCACCCAGCAGTACGGAGGCCCCCAGACCGCAAGCATCACCGGCACGCTGAACGGAACGTCGATCCTCGCCTCCTTCGCCCTGACGGACGGCTGCGAGATCTCGCGATGGAACAGGGTGCAGGACATCCTCGGAGCGCCGGGGGCGCAGTAGCACCTGCCCTTGCGCATGGTGGCCCACCTCCAAGGGGAGAGTTCGGCCTGCTCCCCCCTCGCCCCGTGGAGGTGGGGAATCCTGCCCATGTCATCCCTGAAGGCGTCCGACCGCGACGGACGGGCGCGCGGCGAATCCCCGGTAGACTTGTATGGCAAGCTCGCGGAGCGCCGGTGTCAACCCAGATGCGGCGTGAGACGGCACTTCCGGGCTACTGCATTTAATGCTGGAATCCCAGCACTTGCCGCTCACGCACAGGAGTTGCCGGATGTCCCGGATTGTTGTCGACGTCATGCCCAAGCCCGAGATCCTCGACCCGCAGGGTAAGGCGATCGCCGGAGCCCTCCCCCGGATCGGCCTCACCGGTTTCGCCGGTGTCCGCCAGGGCAAGCGCTTCGAGCTGACCGTGGACGGTGACGTCACCGAGGAGATCCTCGAGCAGGCCCGCCACGCCGCCGCTACGTTGCTGTCCAACCCCGTCATCGAGGATGTCACGCGCGTGGAGGTTCTCGAGGAGGACGCGCAGTGACCATTTCCAATAACGAAACGCCCCTCATCGGCGGCCCGCAGCCGGTCGCCTCCAACAATGAGGACAGCCCGCTCAACGGCGTGAAGGTCGGCGTCGTCACGTTCCCCGGCTCGCTCGACGATCGCGACGCCGTCCGCGCCGTCCGCCTCGCCGGCGGCAGCGCCGTCCACCTGTGGCACGGCGACCACAGCCTGCAGGACGTCGACGCCGTCATCATCCCCGGCGGATTCTCCTACGGCGACTACCTCCGGGCAGGCGCCATCTCCCGCTTCGCCCCGCTCATGGAGCAGATCACCGCAGCAGCATCAGGCGGGGCCGACGCCCTTCCCGTGCTCGGCATCTGCAACGGCTTCCAGGTCCTCACCGAGGCGCACCTCCTGCCCGGCTCGATGATCAAGAACAACGACCTCCACTTCATCTGCCGCGACCAGCGCCTGCGGGTCGAGAACGCGGACACGTTCTGGACGTCGGAATACGCGCAGGGCGAGGAACTCGTCATCCCGCTCAAGAACCAGGACGGCCAGTTCGTCGCGGACAACTACACCCTCGACGAGCTCGAGGGCGAGGGCCGTGTCGTCTTCCGCTACGTCGACGGCAACCCCAACGGCTCGCGCCGTGACATCGCCGGCATCTCGAACGCGGCGGGCAACGTCGTCGGGCTCATGCCGCACCCCGAGCACGCGGTGGAGGCAGGTTTCGGCCCGGACTCCTCGGCGCGCGGGGAAGTCGAGGTCCGTGGAGGCACGGACGGTCTCGGCATCTTCACATCGGTACTCAAGAAACTGGTTGGTTAAGGTGACTGCAGAGGCAACGTCCAAGAAGTTCAACATCGACACCGTCGCGAACGCCGAGGCCACCCCGGGTCAGGCGCTTCCCTGGGCCGAACTCGGCCTGAAGGAGAACGAGTACCAGCGCGTCGAGGAGATCCTCGGTCGCCGGCCCACCGGCGCGGAACTCGCCATGTACTCGGTCATGTGGAGCGAGCACTGCTCCTACAAGTCCTCCAAGGTGCACCTGCGCCAGTTCGGCGACAAGGTCACCGAGGCCATGAAGGAGCACCTCCTCGTGGGCATCGGCGAGAACGCCGGCGTCGTCGACATCGGGGACGGCTGGGCCGTGACGTTCAAGGTGGAGAGCCACAACCACCCGTCCTTCGTGGAGCCCTACCAGGGTGCCGCCACCGGCGTCGGCGGCATCGTCCGCGACATCATCTCGATGGGCGCACGCCCCGTCGCCGTGATGGACCCGCTGCGCTTCGGTGCGATCGACCACCCGGACACCGCGCGGCTCGTCCACGGCATCGTCGCGGGCATCGGCGGCTACGGCAACTCCCTCGGCCTGCCGAACATCGGCGGCGAAGTGGTCTTCGACTCCGTCTACCAGGGCAATCCGCTCGTCAACGCCCTCGCGGTCGGGGTGCTGCGCCACGAGGACATCCGCCTCGCCAACGCTTCCGGCGCCGGCAACAAGGTGGTCCTCTTCGGCGCCCGCACCGGCGGCGACGGCATCGGTGGCGCCTCAGTCCTGGCCTCCGAGTCCTTCGATGACGCCAAGCCGTCCAAGCGGCCTGCAGTCCAGGTCGGCGATCCGTTCGCCGAGAAGGTGCTCATCGAGTGCTGCCTCGAACTGTTCAAGGCCTCCGTGGTCGAGGGCATCCAGGACCTCGGAGCCGCGGGCATCTCCTGTGCGACGTCAGAACTGGCGTCGAACGGCGACGGCGGCATGCACGTCGAACTCACCAACGTGCTGCTGCGCGACCCCTCCCTGACACCGGGCGAGATCCTCATGTCGGAGTCGCAGGAGCGCATGATGGCGGTCGTGACGCCCGAGAACGTCGCAGCGTTCGAGGCGATCATGGACAAGTGGGCCGTGGAGTACTCCTGGCTGGGCGAGGTCACCGGCACCGGGCGCCTCATCATCGAGTGGGACGGCGAGAAGATCGTCGACGTCGATCCTCGCACCGTCGCCCACGAGGGACCGGTCTACGACCGCCCCTACCACCGTCCGGAGTGGCTGGACGGCGTCCAGGCGGATCGTTTCGCCCCGGAGCAGCCTGCAGACCTGCGCGAGGCCGTGCTCGAACTCATGGCCTCCCCCAACATGTGCGCGAAGAACTGGGTGACGGACCAGTACGACCGCTATGTCCAGGGCAATACCGCGCTCGCCATGCCCGACGACGCCGGAGTGGTCCGCGTGGACGAGGAGACCGGCCTCGGCGTCGCCATCTCGACCGACGCCAACGGCCGTTACTCCTACCTCAACCCCTACGAGGGCGCGCGCCTGGCCCTCGCGGAGGCCTACCGCAACGTGGCCACCTCGGGCGCCGAGCCCCTCGCCGTCACCGACTGCCTGAACTTCGGGTCCCCCGAGGACCCCGAGGTCATGTGGCAGTTCGCCGAGACCGTCCGTGGCCTCGCAGACGCCTGCCAGGAACTGGGTGTGCCCGTGACCGGTGGCAACGTCTCGCTCTACAACCAGACCGGCGGCGTCGCCATCCACCCCACCCCGGTGGTCGGCGTGCTGGGCGTGTTCGACGACGTCGCGCGACGCACGCCATCGGGCTGGCGCGAGGACGGCCAGGCCATCTACCTGCTGGGCACGACGGCGGACGAGCTGGACGGTTCCGAGTGGGCCAACCTGCGCGGCCACCTCGGTGGACAGCCTCCCGCGCTGGATCTGTCGGCGGAGAAGACCCTTGCGGCGATCCTCGTCAACTGCTCGCGCGACGGCATGATCGACGCCGCGCACGACCTCTCCGAGGGCGGCCTCGCGGCCGGCCTGAGCGAGATGGCGCTGCGGTTCGGTGTCGGCGCGCGGATCGGGCTCGACGAGCTCTGCGAGCGCGACGGCATCGACGCGTTCACCGCACTGTTCAGCGAGAGCCAGGCACGCGCCGTCGTCAGCGTTCCCCGCTCGGAGGAAGTGCGTTTCAACGACATGTGCACCGCCCGGAACTTCCCGACCATCCGCATCGGCGTGGTGGACACGGAGAACCAGGCGCTCGACGTGCAGGGCTACTTCAACCTGCCGCTCGACCAGCTCCGCGAAGCACACGAGGGCACGCTGCCGAAGCACTTCGCCTAGTCGCTCGACCGGGCAGCACGCCCGGCTGGCAGGAGGCCGCCACCCGACAGGGTGGCGGCCTCCTCCGTCTCCCGGGCTGATCGGAGTCCATCGCGGAGGAGCGGCTTGGTGCGGTGTGTGCCGCCGCGCCGGGTGCCCAAACCCGTGGCGGCGTTCCATCGCACCTGAGCCGCAGCCCCGGGTTTGCGGCCCGACGACGCCGGCTGTTGCCCGGCTACCGCTCACCAGTCGTCAGGAGCCAGGAGTCGGCCGCACTCCGAACGAACAGGGTACAAGCCGGGTCGCCGGCTCAGGCGTCCTTGGGCATCGCCGTCACGACGACGTTCTTGCCCCAGGGGTCCTCGGTATAGCAGCTGATGAGGACCACGCGGTTCGGGACGATGTTCCAGATGTCGCTGTCCTTCAGGGTGTCCTTGTCGTGCGTGAGGACCGAATCGACGACGTAGGTGATGTCGCCCGTCTGGGTGGTGAGCGTGAACTCGCTTCCCACGAGCGCTTCGTCGCTCAACCGGTTGAAGGGTGCGTCCTGACCGTCCCAGCTGTGTCCGGCGATGTAGGTGGTGTTGTTCGAGCCTGCGCCCGGAATCCCGTACGGCGTGAGCCAGTACGCGTCGAGGGTGAGCGGCGGCACCAGCGATTGCGCTGCCAGGTCCGCGTCGCTGGGGGTCAGCGGGAGGACGGCCATGTCGATGCCTGCGGCGGCGAAGGACAGCGCGACGGGCTGGGATGCGGCCGGTCCCGGGTCCACGGCGGGCGCAGCGGGTTGTGTCGCCCCGGGGGCTGCTGAAGGGGCTGCTGACGGCGTCGCGACGGCGGAAAGGGTGCTCGACGGCGCGGCCGATGGCGCTCCGTCGGAGTCCGGCGGCAGGACCGATACGGCGATCGCGAGGCCGGCCGCCGCGGCGAGCGGAAGGGCTATCCAGCGCTTCCGGGACCGCTTGAGGACCCCGCTGTGCGCAGGGGCGCCGGGCTGCTGTCCGGCCGGTTCGTCGAGTCCGTGCTGTTCCATGCGCTGCGTTGTCCTGAGGTGGTAAGGGATGGTGCACCGTCCCGGCCCGGCGAATGGTTCTGGACCAGGTCGCCGGGACGGGACGGCCGTGTGCTAGCGCTGCGCGCGCGCGAGGCGGCGCATGCGGGCCGCAGTGGCAACGGGCACAGCGACACCGACGGCCAGAAGTGCGGCGAGGAGGGCAACGGCCGGGCTGTCGTCCTCGGTGGCGACGGCGGTCTGGACGTTCAGGCCCTTGTTCGTGCCGGTGGGAGCGGCAACACCACTGCCGGTTCCCGTAGCGGGTGCGACCGTCACGGGTGCCACCGTCACAGGAGCGACCGTCACGGGCACCACCGGGGTGACGACCGGCGCCACCGGAACAGGAACCACGACGGGCGTGACGGGCTCGACGCCGATGGCGCCGGCGTCACACGCGGCAAGGAACGCCTTGAACAGCACCAGAAGTTCAGCTGCAACCGCTTCATCGCTGTTGATCTCGCCGAGGAGCACCCCAGCTTTGTCAGACGCCTCGACGAAGTCCCCTTCGGCATCCTTCACCGCATCTGTATACACGGCTGTCTCATACGCCGCGATCGCTGCATCGTACGCTGCAGCGGCGGCGTCACGATCCTGCTGCGCCGCGAGAAGTGCCTGCTGGGCCGAGATGACCGCTCCATCCGCATTCGGGTCCGCTGCGGGGTCCGCTGCGGGGTTCGCTGCAAGCGCGGCGGCCTCAGCTTGTGCGAGCACAGCCTCCGCTCCGATCACGGCTTTCTCTTTGCCGGACAGAGCCTCTTCCGTTATGGGGATCTGCGCTTCGGCTGCAGCCGCAGGTTCGGAGGTCAGCGCAGCCTGACTGACGACCTCGAGGTTCTCCGCGGCGGCAAGAACGGCCGCCGTTGCGAGCTCCAACTGGCTGACGAAGCCGACGTCGATCCCGGCGGCGCTCAGTGCTGCGTTGAACTGGACGGATGCCTGCAGGCAGGCTGCATCACCCGGTGCGGCTGAAGCCATCGGGGCGCCGAGGAACAGCCCACCGGCGAGAAGGGTGGCGGTCGATCCTGCAGCAATCCATTTTTTGGTAACGATCATGTGCGCGTCTCCTGAACACGTAGTTTCCCCCGGGCCGTTCCCGACGGCGCAGCCTGCGGCGCCACACGCAAGCGGCGTCCTCCATAGGGAGGGCGCCGCGAGACAAGAAGTCGGAATCCGCCGATCGCTGTTCCAGGGCGTCGATCCCGACGTTGCTGGGACTTCCCTGGACGATCACTGTGTTCCTCAACCTAGGGCCGTTCGGTGTCTGAAGCAATGAAGCCGGGAATTCGGGCGGATAACGGTTCGGCATCGGGGCCTGGCGGCCGGGAGCACGGCCGGCACCCGAACCGATGGCGGGCTGATACCCGGTTCGATGCGAAGCTGGGGCCCGTACGGTCAGGCACCCGCCGCCAGCTCACGCGCCGCCTTTACATAGCGCGACAGGACGTACCGCTGGGTCAGCCGGGTCACGGGTGCGGCGAGCCGGAACAGGAGGCTTGCGGGCATGCTGTAGGCCGAGCAGATGAACAGCAGGCGGTTGTCCGCGGTCAGTTCCGCATAGAAGCCCTCCTCGCCCCGCACGGGATGCCCGGGCAGTGTCCCGTATCCGAACCCGCCGCGCTGGCCCGGGACGGCCCTGCCAGCGCCGTCCAGCTGGGGTGCCCTCGTCCAGATGACCCTGCAGGGCGCCTTGATCCGGGCGGAACCCACGCCGAAACCGGAGACGACACGGACGCCGGGCGCGGCCCGTTCTGCATCCGGCTCCATGGTGAGGCCGGCACGGCGATGCAGTTCCCACCCGAGGATCCCCTCGGCGAGGGCGGCGAACGCCCCGGACGGGTCATCGGTGGGAACCTCGTGGGACTCGACCATCACGGTGTAGCCGGCAGGCCAGCCGCCCTCGAGCGACTCGGGAAAGGGCCTGTCCGTGGCGCCCTGTTCCCCGTACGTGAACTGCTCCATGCTGTTCCCCTTCCGTTGCTCGCCGACCCGTCGGGCAACGCGGGCAGCGTGCGTGCTGCCCCCGGGTCTCCTCACCCAACCTAGTGGACAGGAAACATACCGGGGCGGCCGGAGCAGTGGCAGGATGGTGTCCACACCGGACCGGGCCCGCCCTCGCGGCGTCCGTGTCCGCCGATCCGGCAAGGAGGCGGGATCACCATGGCACCGAAGACGGCGTCCAACAGATCATCGAAGAAGCTGGGCCATACGTCGGCCGGAAAGAATGCCGGAAAGGATGCCGCGGACAAGGCATCCGACGCCGCCGAGGAGGCCGTCAACTCGAAGGGTTTCGAACTCGCAGCCCGCGCCGGCTACGTGGCGGCAGGCTTCCTCCACTTCCTGATCGGCCTGATCGCCCTCGGCCTGGCGACCGGTGGCTCAGGGAGCGCGGACCAGAGCGGGGCCATCGGGCAGATGGCGGGCAGCCCGGGCGGAACGTTCCTCCTGTGGTTCTGCTTCATCGGATGCATCGCCCTCGCCCTGTTCCAGCTCAGCGAGGTGTTTCTAGGCGCCAAGGGTGCGAGCGACAAGGACAAGCTCAAATTCCGACTGAAAAGCGGCGGCCAAGCCGTCATCTACGCCGTGATCGGCGCGACCTTCGGAAAATACGCTCTCGGTGGCTCGAGCAACAGCAGCAGCAGCACGAAGTCGCTGACCGCTTCGTTGATGTCGAACCCGGCCGGCGCGGCCCTCCTCCTCGCGGTCGGCGTCGGCATCCTCGCCGTCGCCGGCTACTTCATCTACAGCGGGGGCACCCGACGGTTCCTCAAGAAGCTCACGGGCCTCCCGGGCGGTAGTGCCGGCAGCGCCGTCGTGGCGCTCGGGACCGCGGGGTACATCGCCAAGGGGATCGCCCTCGGCGTCCTCGGGATCCTCGTCATCGTCGCCACTGTGACGAACGATCCCGAGAAATCGACGGGGCTCGACGGCGCCCTCAAGGCGCTGCGCGACCAGCCCTTCGGTCCCTGGCTGCTCGGCGCCGTGGCGCTGGGCCTCATGGCCTACGGAGTCTTCATGGTGGTGAGGTCGAAGTACCAGCGCATGTAGCTAGAGACCGAGCGCCGGTGCCTCTATCGCGGGACAGGTGTCCATGACAACGTCGAGCCCCGCGTCCGCTGCCCGCCGGGCGGCGTCCTCGTCGATGACGCCGAGCTGCAGCCACACCGCCCTGGCGCCGACGGCGATCGCCTGGTCGACCACAGCGCCTACCCGGGTCGAGTTGACGAAGCAGTCGACGACGTCAATGGTTCCCGGGATGTCCGCGAGCCGCGTGTAGCCCTTCTGCCCGTGGACGTCGTCGCCCTTGAGGCTCACAGGGATGATCTCCATCCCGAGTCCGTCCATCAGGAAGCGTGAGACACCGACGGCGACGCGGCGCGGGTTGTTGGACAGACCCACCACCGCCCAGCGGGCGTGCTCCGTCAGGAGCCTCCGAATCACCTGCGGATCATTGTGGTGGGCCACGGCGCCTCCTTCGACTTCCGGATTGTTACAGCCTTTGTTACACGCCCCATTTTGCTCCTCCTGCACTGCGGGCGTTTCATAGGAGGGACCATCCCGAGCGGCCGAGAGACCTGGATCGATGAAGCCGCAGCAACCCTGGTTGTCCGCATCCCCCTGATGCCGGGCAATATCGAGGCCCGAGCCACGGGCACCACCGCGAACGGTGGCGAAGGCTCGTCCCGTAGGGTGCTACCGCCAGGACCGATGGAGACACCATGACTGCAGTTCTGGCACCGGGCAGCACCAAGCCCCACCACAAGCAGGCCCTCGGGGTTCGGTTCTCCGGCCTCGGGCGCAGTTTCGGCTCGTCCGGCGACCGGCGGATCGTGCTCAGGGACGTCACCGTTGAGGTGAAGCCGAGCGAGATCCTCGCCATCCTCGGCACCAGTGGCTGCGGCAAGTCCACCCTCCTGCGTGCCGCCGCCGGACTCGACATCCCCGACAGCGGGGAGGTCCTGATCGATGGAACACCCGTGACCGGCATCGACGAGCGCTGCGCCGTCGCATTCCAGGAACCCCGGCTGCTGCCTTGGCACACCCTGCAGGCCAACGTCGCGATCGGGCTGCCCAAGTCCTCCAGCGCCAGCGCCGGCAAGGCGAAGGTCCTCGAACTGCTGAAGCTCGTGGGCCTCGACGCCTTCGCGAAGCACAGGCCACGCGAGGTCTCCGGCGGCATGGCCCAGCGCACATCGCTGGCCCGCGCCCTCGCCCGCAACCCCGGAGTATTGCTGCTCGACGAGCCCTTCGGCGCCCTCGACGCCCTGACGCGCATCAAGATGCAGGACCTCCTGCTCGACATCCACCGCGCGCAGCCCACCACGGTGCTGCTCGTCACGCACGACGTCGACGAAGCCCTCCAGCTCGCCGACCGGATCCTCGTCCTCGGACGCGGCGACGCCGACGAGCCCGGCTCCACCATCGCGGAACTCGTGACCGTGCCCGGCGCACGCCCGCGGGATCGCAACTCCGCCGACCTCGGGGCGCTCCGCAGCTCGCTGCTCTCCCTGCTCGGCGTCACCGGACACTAGCCGGGCCTCCGCCGCCCCCGGCACTGCCGGAACGCGGCGCCTTCCTGCCCTTTCGCACCATCCACTCAAAGGACCACCATGAACCGCCGCGCCTTCCTGCCCACCCTCGCACTCGCCACTGCACTCTCGCTCAGCCTCAGTGGCTGCCTGGCCGGCGAGAACGCCTCCGACACGCAGGCCGCGGCCGGGGACGCCACGCAGGGCGGAACCCTCAACATCGACTTCGCCACCTACAACCCGCTCAGCCTCATCATCAAGGAGCAGGGCTGGCTCGAGGACGAGCTCGCGGACCAGGACATGACCGTCAACTGGGTACAGTCGGCGGGCTCCAACAAGGCCAACGAGGCGCTGCGTGCCGGAGCGATCGACGTCGGCTCGACGGCCGGTTCCGCCGCCCTGCTCGCACGCTCGAACGGCTCCCCCATCAAGGCCATCGACATCTTCTCTCAGCCCGAGTGGGCGGCCCTCGTGACGCTGCCGGATTCCGGCATCACCAGCGTCGAGGACCTGCGCGGCAAGTCCGTCGCCGCGACCCGCGGCACAGACCCGTACTTCTTCCTGCTGCAGGCACTCGAAGCCGCGGGCGTGGAGCAGTCCGAAGTCACCATCGAGAACCTGCAGCACGCCGACGGGCGTGCCGCGCTGGCAAGCGGCGCCGTGGACGCCTGGTCCGGGCTGGATCCGATCATGGCCGCCGCGGAGCAGGACGGCGCGCAGCTGTTCTTCCGGGACATCGACTACAACACCTACGGCTTCCTCAATGCGACGGAGGACTTCCTCTCGGAGAAGCCCGACGTCGCGCAGACCGTGGTGAACGCCTACGAGAAGGCACGCGAGTGGGCCAAGGAGAACCCCGAGGAGACGGCGTCGATCCTCGCGGAGGTCGCCGGCATCGACCCGGCCGTGGCGAATTCGGTGATCATCGAGCGCACCAACCTCGACGTCGACCCCGCCCCCGGCGATGCCCAGCGCAACGTCCTCGAGAAGATCGGCCCCGTCTTCGTGGAGACCGGTGACGTGCAGAGCCAGAAGCAGATCGACGATGCCCTCGGCTCCCTCTTCGACGCCTCGCTCGTCGAGAAGGCGGACCCCGCCGCCATCGGTTCCGACTCATGAGTGCGGAATACGTAACACCCATCAGTAAGGAGGGCCTCGAGGCCACCGGCTTCCCGGTGCCCGCGCCCGCGGCCAAGGGCAACGGCGGACGGACGCGGCTGCGGGGCGGACGCCGCGTCGGCGTCGTCCTGCTCGGGCTGATCGTCCCGGCGCTCATCCTGCTCGCCTGGCACCTCAGCACCGCCTCGGGCTACTTTCGGCCCTCACAGCTGCCCTCCCCGGCGTCGGTCCTCGCGGCCGCCGTCGACCTGGTGCAGCGGGGACAGCTCGCCAACCACATCCTGATCTCCACCCAGCGCGTGCTCCTCGGGTTCCTCATCGGCTCCCTGCTCGGCGTGCTGGCCGGTGCCCTGCTGGGACTCTCCCGCATCGCCGACATCCTGCTGACGCCCACGGTCGGAGCCCTCCGCGCGGTCCCGTCCCTGGCCTGGGTCCCGCTGCTGGTCCTCTGGATCGGCATCAACGAGGACTCCAAGGTCACACTGATCTCCATCGGGGCGTTCTTCCCCGTGTTCACCACGCTCTACCTCGGACTGCGCCACGTGGACCGCAACCTCGTCGAGGCGGCACGTGCCTTCGGGCTCAACGGCGTCCGCCTGCTGACCACCGTGCAGCTTCCCGCCGTCGTCCCCGCGCTGTTCTCGGGCCTGAGGCTCGCCCTCGCGCAGTCCTGGCTGTTCCTCGTGGCGGCGGAGCTCATCGCCTCCTCGATGGGCCTCGGCTTCCTGCTCACCGACTCCCAGCAGACCGGCCGCGTGGACCGGATCATCCTCGCGATCATCCTGCTGGCCGTCATCGGCAAGACCACCGACGCCCTGCTGGGAATCGCCGAACGCTGGGCGGTGCGGCGATGGGCGTAGGTACGACGACGCCGGAAGGGAGCGCTGCAGTGGAAGCCGACCGGCTCGCCTTCTGGGCCGAACAGGCAGGCCGGCTCGAGTGGGACACCCCGTGGCACACGCTCCACACCTTCGACAGGGCAGTCCCGCAGGAGGACGGATCGCTCAGCGTCCCCGTTATCGAGTGGTTCGCCGGGGGTACCCTCAACGTCGCCGCGAACTGCGTCGACCGGCATGTGCGGGCCGGCCGCGGCGACCGGGTCGCGCTCCACTTCGAGGGTGAGCCCGGAGACCGCCGCACCGTCACCTATGCGCAACTGCAGGAGGAGGTGTCGCGCGCGGCCAACGCCCTGCTCGCCCTCGGCATCGGCAAGGGCGACCGCGTGGTCATCTACCTCCCCGTCCTCGTCGAGACGGTCGTGATCACCCTCGCCTGCGCGCGGATCGGAGCAGTGCACTCCCTCGTGTTCGGCGGTTTCTCCGCCGAGGCCCTCCGCTTCCGGGTGGAGGACACCGGGGCCAAACTGCTCGTCACCACGGACGGCCAGTTCCGCCGGGGCGCCGCCGTCCCGGTGAAGACGAATGCCGACGCCGCGGTGGCGGGTACGAACAGCATCGAGCACGTCCTCGTGGTGCGCCGTACCGGCTCCGATGTCAGCTGGACCGAGGGGCGCGACGTGTGGTGGCACGACGTCGTCGACACCGCTTCCTCGCACCACGAGCCGGAGGCGTTCGACGCCGAGACGCCGCTGTTCATCATGTACACCTCCGGTACGACGGGGAAGCCGAAGGGGCTCGTACACACCTCGGGGGGCTACCTCACCCAGGCGTCGTGGAGCTTCGAGCACCTCTTCAGCAATCCCGATCCGTCGCTGCGGGACCGCGACGTCCACTGGTGCACCGCAGACCTCGCGTGGGTCACGGCGCACACCTATGAGCTGTACGGTCCGCTGTCCAACGGCGCCACGCAGGTCATCTTCGAGGGCACCCCGAACACGCCCCATCCCGGCCGCCACTTCGAGATCATCGAACGCTACGACGTCACCAGCTACTACACCGCGCCCACGCTGGTCCGCTCACTCATGGGCTGGTTCCCCGATGGTGTCCCGTCCTCCTACGACCTCTCCAGCATCCGTGTGCTGGGAACGGTGGGCGAGGCGGTGAACCCCGAGGCGTGGCGCTGGTTCCGGAAGAACCTCGGCCGCGACGAGGTTCCCGTCGTCGACACGTGGTGGCAGTCCGAGACCGGGGCCACCGTCCTCTCGCCCAGCCCCACGGACACCGACTTCAAGCCCGGCTGCGCCGCGCGTGCCCTCCCGGGGGTCAGCACCCGCATCGTGGACGAGGAGGGCCGGCCGGTGCCTCCCGGCGTGCAGGGGCTGATCGTCGTGGACCGCCACGGTCCCGCCATGGCACGCACCGTCTGGGGCAACCCGCAGCGCTACCTCGACTCCTACTGGCGGAAGTTCGCCGCGCAGGGGTGGTTCCTGGCCGGCGACGGCGCGCGGTACGACGACGACGGCGACACCTGGATCCTGGGGCGTGTGGACGACGTCATCAACGTCTCCGGCCACCGCCTCTCCACGATCGAGATCGAATCGGCGCTCGTGGCGCACCCGCTCGTGACGGAAGCCGGCGCCTGCCCGGTTCCCGACCCGCTGACGGGCCACGCCATCGCGGCGTTCGTGGTGCTGGCGCCGGGCGCGGATCCGGACACGGATGTGTCCGCCACGCTGCGCGCCCACGTCGCGGAGGCCATCGGGCCGATCGCGCGGCCCTCGGCCGTCGTCGTCGTTCCCGATGTGCCCAAGACGAGGTCAGGGAAGATCATGCGGCGCCTGCTGACGCAGCTCTACGAGGGCTCGCCGCTCGGGGACACCACCTCGCTGCAGAACGAGGGATGCATCCCCGGCATCCAGGACGTCCTGGCCGGCAGGCGCTGACACCTGTTTGTAGCTGACACCCGTTAAAAGGAGGAAGCGGCAGGCGCCCCGTCCAAGCACCTGCCGCTTCCCGTGTGGGGTCGTTCCGGTACTAGCCCGCTACCCGAACGAAGGATGCTCCGGGGAGGTCAGAGAGCGGGTGCTGCATGGTGAGGTTCGAGCCGTTCATGCCGCTGCTGATGACCTGGCCACCGCCGACGTAGATGGCCACGTGGCCGGCCGTGATGACGATGTCGCCGGGGGCCGGGGTTGCCACGGTGGGGCCGAACTGGAAGAACTGCGAGGGGCCGAGGTCACCGACGGAGATGCCGGCAGCACGCAGTGCGGTCTCGACCAGCACGGTGCAGTCCTGGATCACGCCGGCTGCGAGCTGCGCCTGCGCCGACGCCACGAGGGTACCGGCGACGCCGCTGGACGAAGCGATCGGGGTGATGTCCGCCGAGGCGAGGTACACGCTCGATGCGGGGGCAGCGGAGACCGGCGCCGGAGCGACGGCTGCGGCCTGCTGGACCGGCGCTGCAGGAGCGATAGCGGGTGCCTGCTGGGTCACCGCTGTGGGAGCGGTGACCACGGGAACGGACACGGGAGCGGACACAGGAACGGACACGGTCTGCGCCGGAGCCTGTGCTCCGCCTGCGGTCGGGATGTCGATGCTGTCGCCCGGGAAGATCACCGATGCGAGCGAGAGTCCGTTCGCCGCCAGGACAGCGGTCAGGTCGACGCCGTAGCCGGCCGAGATGGCGCTGAGGGTGTCACCCGGGACGACGGTGTGGGTGACGCCCGACCCGGCGAGCGCGGCCGCGGGTGCAGGAGCCGTTGCGGCCGGGACGGCGGGCGCCACGGCGGGTGCGGGAACCGACGTCGTGCCCTGGTCGGTGTATTCACCGGCGTGGGCGGTGCCGACCGCACTGAGCGCGAGGCCCGAGGTGACGGCGACGACGGCAATCGGCCGGCCGACCGCGGTGGCGGAGGCCTTCGCGGCGCGGGACAGGCCCTGCAGTGCGAGGTTGCCGTCGATGTCGGCACGATGGCGCGCCGGGGAAGTCTTTCGTGACATGGATCTATACCTCTCCCATGCCTGCGGGGTGAGCTGTCGGGTTCGGATGGGAGTCACCCGGCCGTGGGCATCAACGGTTGGTGATGCGATACGACTTAACCCCGAGGACGCCGGCAGGTGGTCCTGCGCGCCCGGTGGAACTGTGGTTCCCCCGTCCCCGCCTCGGTGATGATGAACGTATCCCGTTCGGCGGCAGGGCTCGGCAATCCATCCGGGAGGGCCTCCCATGGACGGAGGCACGCGATGACGATACCCAGCGCTCCCCGGGTTTGTCACATTTGTATAACGGCCCGTACCCTACGCCTCGGCACGGAGGGACCGCCAGCGGCGGAAGGCGAGGACCGTACCACCCGCACTGAGTGCGAGCAGCACCCACTGCTGCAGGTAGAACCAGGCGGAGGCCGCTGCCCCGGCACTGCCCGCGACCAGCAGGATGCTGCTCCCCAAGGTGACGGTCAACACGACGCCGACGCAGAAGAGCGTGTTCCAGAGCTTGCGCTCCTGCGTGCGGCCCGCCGACTTCCAGCTATCCATTCCTCCACCCTAGGCACCCGAGCTCCCGCGCCGTGATTCATCGCTGCCACCGGGCGACATATTGTTTGGATCTGCGGCCTCCCGGTGTCACACTCGACGTGACCATCCCGAGCGGCTGAGAGATCTGGCTCATTGACGCCGCAGCAACCCTGGCCCCGCGTTCCCGCGGTGACATTAGGGTGCTACTGCCAGACCCGATGGAGGAAACCATGAGCGTCGCCGACCTTTCCACGCCCCTCAAGTTCGCCTACTGGGTCCCCAACGTCAGTGGTGGCCTGGTCGTCTCGACCATCGAGCAGCGCACCAGCTGGGACTTCGACTACAACAAGAAGCTCGCTCGCATCGCCGAGGACGCCGGCTTCGAGTACGCCCTGTCTCAGACCCGCTACGCCGCGTCCTACGGCGCGGACAAGCAGCACGAGGCGACGTCGTTCTCCCTCGCCCTGCTGGCGGCCACCGAGAAGCTGAAGGTGATCGCCGCCGTCCACCCGGGCATGTGGCACCCTGGTGTTCTCGCGAAGTACATCATCACCGCCGACCACATCTCGAACGGCCGCGCCGCCGTCAACATCGTCTCCGGCTGGCTGAAGGACGAGTTCATCAACTTTGGCCTCGAGTGGCTCGAGCACGATGAGCGCTACGTCCGCACCGAGGAGTTCATCCGCGTGCTGCGCGGACTCTGGACGGAGGAGGGCTACAGCCAGGCGGGCAAGTACTACAACATCAAGGACTTCACCCTGAGCCCGGCGCCCGTGGACGTTCCGGGGCGCCCTCACCCCGAGATCTTCTTCGGCGGGAACTCGACGGCGGCCCAGGCCACCGCGGGCCGCGTGGCCGACTGGTACTTCTCCAACGGCAAGGACCTCGAGGGCTTCAAGGACAACATCGCCGGTGTCCAGGCGTCCGCCGAGCAGGCCGGGCGGCGTCCGCGGTACGGCCTCAACGGGTTCGTCATCGCACGCGACTCCGAGAAGGAGGCTCGCGACACCCTGCGCGAGATCGTCGAGAAGGCTCACCGCCCCGCCGTGGAGGGCTTCCGCGACGCCGTGCAGGAAGCGGGCCCCTCGACGAAGGACGGCAAGGGCATGTGGGCCGACTCCACATTCGAGGACCTCGTGCAGTACAACGACGGCTTCAAGACGCAGCTCATCGGGACGCCCGAGCAGATCGCCGAGCGCATCGTGGAGTACAAGAAGATCGGCGTGAACCTCTTCCTCACCTGCTACCTGCACTTCCAGGAGGAAGTGGCCGCCTTCGGCACCGACATCCTGCCGATCGTGAGGGAGCTCGAGGCGGATGCAGCCCGCAGCGCAGGAGTGGACTTCGATCCCGACGGCACACTCGCCGTCCCCAGCAAGGCAGGTGTCTGATGGCAGAACGTTCCTTCGGTTTCCGCACGCGCGCGCTCCACGCCGGCGGCACGCCGGACGCCACCCACGGCGCCAGGGCCGTGCCGATCTACCAGACGACGTCGTTCGTCTTCAAGGACACGAACGACGCCGCCAACCTCTTCGCCCTCCAGAAGTACGGCAACATCTACTCGCGCATCGGAAACCCCACGGTCGCGGCGTTCGAGGAGCGCATCGCGTCCCTCGAGGGCGGCATCGGCGCGGTGGCGACGGCGTCGGGCATGAGCGCGGAGTTCATCACCTTCGCGGCGCTCTGCCAGGCGGGCGACCACATCGTCGCGGCCTCGCAGCTCTACGGCGGCACGGTCACCCAGCTGGACGTCACGCTGCGCCGCTTCGGCATCGAGACCACCTTCGTCCCGGGAACCGATCCGGCGGACTACGCGGCCGCGATCCGCGAGAACACCAAGGCCGTCTACGCCGAGGTCATCGCGAACCCCTCGGGTGAGATCGCGGACCTCGCGGGCCTGGCCAAGGTGGCCCACGACGCCGGAGTCCCCTTCATCGTCGACTCCACCCTCAGCACGCCCTACCTCGTGCGGCCCATCGAGCATGGAGCGGACATCGTGATTCACTCCGCCACCAAGTTCATCGGCGGGCACGGTACCACCCTCGGCGGTGTGATCGTGGAGAGCGGACGCTTCAACTGGGGCAACGGCAAGTTCCCCATGATGACCGAGCCCGTCCCCTCCTACGGGAACATCCAGTGGTGGGGCAACTTCGGCGAGTACGGGTTCCTGACCAAGCTGCGCACCGAACAGCTCCGCGACATCGGGCCCTCGCTGTCGCCGATGTCGGCCTTCCAGCTCCTGCAGGGCGTGGAGACCCTCGCCCAGCGCCTCGACGAGCACCTCGAGAACGCCCAGGCCGTGGCCGAGTGGCTGCAGGCCGACCCGCGTGTGGAGTACGTCAACTACGCGGGCCTTCCCACGCATCCGCACCACGAGCGCGCGAAGACGTATCTGCCGCAGGGCCCCGGATCCGTGTTCAGCTTCGGGATCAAGGGCGGGCGCAAGGCGGGCCAGAAGTTCATCGAGTCGCTGCAGCTCGCCTCGCACCTCGCGAACGTGGGCGATTCCCGCACCCTCGTGATCCACCCGGGCTCGACGACGCACCAGCAGCTCTCCGCCGAGCAGCTCGTCGCTGCGGGTGTCCCCGAGGACCTCGTCCGCATCTCGGTGGGACTGGAGGACCTCGAGGACATCCTGTGGGACCTCGACCAGGCGCTCGACATCGCGGTGAACGCTTCGGACGAGGGATTCGACGACCTTCCGCAGGAGGCGGCCGGAGAGAACGACGACGACCCCTCGACGACACGGGCAGTAGGAGTGGGAGCATGAGCAACACGGCACCGGAACGGACCTGGGAAGGGCCGTCGGCCCCCGAACGGCTGAACCTGCTGAGGAACGCGCGGTCCGTGGCGATCGTCGGGGCATCGGACAAGCCTTCGCGCGCCTCCTACTTCGTCGCGACCTATCTCCAGTCGTCCTCGCCCTACCGCCTGTACTTCGTGAACCCGGTGGCGAAGGAGATCCTCGGGCAGCCTGCCTACGCGTCCCTCAAGGACCTCCCCGAAGTACCCGACGTCGTCGACGTGTTCCGCAAGCACGACGACCTGCCGTCCGTCCTGCAGGAGACGCTCGACGTCGGCGCGAAGACCCTGTGGCTGCAGCTGGGCTCGTGGCACGAGGACGTCGCACGCGACGCCGAGGCGGCCGGCCTGAACGTCGTGATGGACCGCTGCATCAAGATCGAGCACGCACGCTTCCACGGCGGGCTCAACCTTGCGGGCTTCAACACCGGCATCATCTCGTCGAAGCGGCAGATCACCTCGTAGGGAGTGCCGGCCCCGAGCGGCCGTATACAGAAATAGGAGAAGCCGGAACGGGACGTCCGTTCCGGCTTCTTCCGTACTCTGTCCTACGTGAGCGTTCTCTGTCCTACTTCAGGGCGTTGGAGGCGCGGCGCTTGTTGAAGACGTCGAACCCGACGGCCAGCAGGAGCACCATGCCCTTGATGAACTGCTGCACGTCGATGCCGACGCCGAGAAGCGACATGCCGTTGTTGAGCACGCCCATGATGAGGCCACCGGTGATGGCCCCGATCACGGTTCCCACGCCGCCGGTCACGGCCGCCCCACCGATGAACGCCGCCGCGATGGCGTCGAGCTCGAAGAGGTTGCCCGCTCCCGGACCGGCCGAGTTCAGGCGTCCGGTGAAGATGAGGCCGGCGAGGGCCGCCAGCACACCCATGTTGACGAAGAGCATGAAGTCGATGCGCTTGGTGTTGATACCGGACAGCTGCGCAGCCTGCAGGTTCCCACCGACGGCGTAGATGTGGCGGCCGAACACGCTGTTGCTCATCACGGTGCTGTAGGCGACGATCAGGATGCCGAGGACCACGAGCACGATCGGTGTTCCGCTGCGGGAGCCGGCGAGCAGGTAGGTCACGCCGAGGATGATCGCCACGATGAACGCGAGCTTCGTGAAGAACCAGGCCTTCGGCTCGTCCTCGAGCTTGAGGCGGGCACGCGTGGCCCGGCCGCGGAGCTGGTTGAACACCAGGAGCGCGACGGCGATGACGCCGAGCCCTACCGTGGTCCAGTCGAGGATGTTGGTCTCCGCCGGGAACAGCCCGGGGAACAGGAAGCCGCCGCCGAGCTGGCGGTATTCCTCCGGGAATCCGGTGATGCGCTGGTTCTCCAGGACGATCTGCGTCAGCCCGCGGAACACGAGCATGCCTGCGAGCGTCACGATGAATGCCGGGATCCCCACGTACGCGACCCAGAAGCCCTGCCATGCACCGACGAGCCCGCCGATGATCAGGGATGCGAGAAAGGCCACCCACCAGGGGAAGTTCCAGTCCTGGATCATGATCCCGGACATCGCTCCGACGAACGCCGCGACCGAACCGACCGACAGGTCGATGTGCCCGGCCACGATGATCATGACCATCCCGATGGCCAGGAGCAGGATATAGCTGTTCTGCACGATGATGTTCGAGACGTTGTCCGGCTGCAGCAGTGCGCCGCCGGTCAGCACCTGGAACAGGGTGACGATCACGAGGAGTGCTACGAAGATACCGATCTGCCGCAGCCGACTGGTGAGGAAGGAGAACCCTTCCTTGACGGTGGGGGGCGTCGTCGCGACTTCAGGGTCCTTGACGGTGGTTGCCATGGAATCAGTCCTTTTCCTTGGTCATGTACTGCATGAGGAGTTCCGGGGTCGCCTGCCCGATGGGCACTTCCGCGGTGATGCGGCCTTCGGCGAGGGTGTAGATGCGGTCGCAGATGCCGAGGAGCTCGGGAAGCTCCGAGGAGATGACGATGACAGCCTTCCCCTCGGCAGCGAGGCGGTTGATGATCGTGTAGATCTCGTACTTCGCACCGACGTCGATGCCGCGGGTGGGCTCGTCGAGGATCAGGACATCGGGGTCCGAGAACATCCACTTGGAGAGCACCACCTTCTGCTGGTTGCCGCCGGAGAGCTTGCCGGTGATGGCGGTGACGGCGGGTGCCTTGATGTTCATCGATCGGCGGTAGTCGCCGGCGACGACCGCCTCGCGTCCGCTGTCCACCCAGCCGCGCTTTGCCAGCTTGCCGAGGGCGGCCCCGGAGACGTTGCGCTTGATGTCGTCGATCAGGTTGAGGCCGTACCGCTTGCGGTCCTCCGTGGCGTAGGCGATGCCGTGGCGGATGGCTTCCCCGACGGTGCGTGCCGTGATCGGCGTCCCGTTCTTGTAGAGGGTGCCGGTGATACGGGAGCCGTAGCTGCGGCCGAAGATGCTCATGGCGAGTTCGGTCCGTCCGGCGCCCATGAGTCCGGCGATGCCGACCACCTCGCCGGCGCGGACCGTCAGGTTCGCGGAGTCGACGATCACACGGGCGTGCTCCTGCGGGTGGTGCACGGTCCAGTCCTCGACGCGGAGCACTTCCTCGCCGATCACGGGCGTGCGCTCGGGATAGCGGCTCTCCATGTCCCGGCCGACCATGCCCTTGATGATGCGTTCCTCGGTGACGGAGCCGTCGTGGAGGCTGAGCGTCTCGATGGTCCGCCCGTCACGCAGGATGGTCACGGAATCCGCGATCTCCCGGATCTCGTTGAGCTTGTGGCTGATGATGATGCACGTGATGCCTTCTGCGCGGAGCCCCTTCACGAGCCCCAGGAGGTGCGTCGAGTCCTCGTCGTTGAGGGCGGCGGTGGGCTCGTCGAGGATCAGGAGCTTCACGTTCTTCGACAGCGCCTTGGCGATCTCGACGAGCTGCTGCTTGCCCACGCCGATGTCGCCGGCCCGCACCACCGGGTTGAGGTCGAGGCCCACGCGCCGGAGGAGCTTGGCCGCCTCCATGTTGGTGTCGTTCCAGTTGATGAACCCGCGCTTCTCGCGCTCGTTCCCGAGGAAGATGTTCTCCGCGACGGACAGGAAGGGTGAGAGGGCGAGCTCCTGGTGGATGATGACGATGCCGTCACGCTCGCTGTCGCGGATGTCCTTGAACTCCGCGACCGTGCCCTCGAACTCGATGTCGCCGTCGTACGTGCCGTGCGGGTACACACCCGACAGCACCTTCATGAGGGTCGATTTCCCGGCCCCGTTCTCCCCGCAGATCGCGTGGACTTCGCCGCGCGCGACGTCGAGGTGGACGTCCTGCAGTGCCTTCACGCCTGGGAAGGTCTTGGTGATGCGGCGCATCCGTAGGATGTTTTCCGCCATGGTCAGGCCTCGCTTACTTGAGTGGAAGTCCCGGCAGGGGCCGGGCGAGGTACAGCACCTGTGGCTCCGGACCGGAACGGTACGGAGCCACAGGCAGAAGGGGTGCTACGGGTGGTACGGGACGGCTACTTGAGGTCGTCCTCGGTGTAGTAGCCGGTCTCCACGAGCGCGGTCTCGTAGTTGTCGACCGTGACGATCTCCGACTCGAGCAGGTAGGACGGGACGATCTTCTCGCCGTTGTCGTACGTCTCGGTGTCGTTCACCTCGGGCTCCTCGCCCTTCATGAGCGCATCGACCATGGTGACGGCCTGCTTGCCGAGGTTGCGGACGTCCTTGAAGATCGTGGAGTACTGCTCGCCCGCGATGATGGACTTCACGGAACCCACTTCGGCGTCCTGGCCCGTGACGACGGGAAGGTCGTCCGTGGAGTAGCCGCCGGAGGTCAGTGCCGAGATGATGCCGATGGACAGGCCGTCGTACGGGGAGAGGACGCCTTCGAGGCGCTCGCCGCCGCCGACGGTGAGCAGGTCCTCCATGCGGTCCTGCGCGGTGTCGGGCAGCCAGCGGAGGATCGCGGCCTGCTCGAAGTCGGTCTGGCCGCTGGGCACGCGGAGCACACCGCTGTCGAGGTAGGGCTGCAGGGTCTCGATGGCGCCGTCCCAGAAGAACGTCGCGTTGTTGTCATCGGGGCTGCCGGCGAAGAGTTCGACGTCGAACGGACCCTTCTCGCCCGTCTCCTTGCCCTCGGCGTCGAGGATGCCGAGGCCGGTCAGCAGCGAGGTGGCCTGCTGGACGCCGACCTCCTTGTTGTCGAAGGTCGTGTAGTAGTCCACGGTGTCCGAGCCGTTGATCAGGCGGTCGTAGGCGATGACCGGGATGTCCTGGGATTCGGCCTGGTCGAGGACGCTCGTGAGGGTGGTGCCGTCGATCGAGGCGACCACGAGGGCCTTCACGCCGCCGTTGATCATGTTCTCGATCTGCGAGACCTGGGTGGGGATGTCGTCGTTCGCGTACTGGAGGTCGACCTCGTAGCCGAGCTCCTCGAGCTGGCTCTTGACGTTCTCGCCGTCGGCGATCCAGCGCTCGGACTGCTGCGTGGGCATGGCCACGCCGATCTTCGCGCCTTCGTTGGACCCGCCCTCGGCAGCGGCGTCGTCGCCACCACCTCGGCTTCCACCGCAGGCGGTGAGGCTGAGGGTCAGGATGCTGGCGGCCGCGATGCCGGCCAGGTATTTCCGATTCATGGTGCAACTTTCTCGAGTGGAGTATCCGGCAACGTCGCCGGCTGTTGGTGGGGCGTTCCTACAGTTTTTGTGCCAGCCGGTAGTAGGCGGCGTTCCAGCGTAATTCACGCTGGAACTCCCGCAGCCTCGTATCGGCGTCGATCCGCAGCAGTTCGACCTCGGCGATGTCCGCGAAGTCCTCGAAGACGTCGAGGCCCACGGCGGTGGTGAGGACGGTGTGGTGTGCGGCACCGGCACTGAGCCATGCCGCTGCGGAGGTTTCGAGGCTCGGCTCCGGCTTCCACACTGCGCGCGCGACCGGCAGGTTGGGAAGCGGGGCATCGGGCGGGACGACCGCGACGGCGTTGGCCGTCAGTCGGAAGCGGTCCCGCATGTCCGACATCGCGACGACGACGCCGGGACCGGCGTCCGTGTCGAACACGAGGCGTACGGGGTCCTCCTTGCCGCCGATGCCGAGCGGGTGCACTTCGAGGGTGGGCTTCGACGTGGTCAGGGTGGGGCAGATCTCGAGCATGTGCGCTCCGAGGATCTTCTCCTCACCCGGAACGAGGTGGTACGTGTAGTCCTCCATGAGGGATGCGCCGCCGGGCAGGCCCGCACCCATGACCTTGGCGGCCCGGACGAGGACGGCGGTCTTCCAGTCGCCCTCGGCGCCGAAGCCGTAGCCGCGTGCCATGAGCCGCTGGACCGCGAGTCCGGGCAGCTGCCGGAGTGCGCCGAGGTCCTCGAAGTTGGTGGTGAAGGCGCCGAAGCCGCCCTCCTCGAGGAAGGACAGCAGGCCGAGTTCCTGGCGTGCCCCGTAGCGCAGCGACTCGTGCCGTTCGCCGCCGCGGCGCAGTTCCGGGACGACGTCGTAGGTCTCCTCGTACTCGGCCACGAGCGCGTCGACGTCGCCGTCGGACTGGGCCTCGACGGCCGCGACGAGATCGTTGACGCCCCACGTGTTGATGGAGACGCCGAAGCGCAGCTCCGCCTCCGTCTTGTCACCCTCCGTGACAGCGACGTTGCGCATGTTGTCGCCGAAGCGGGCGACCTTGAGTTCGTGGACCGCGGCCCAGCCTGCGGCTGCCCGCTGCCAGGAGGAGATCTTGGCGCACACGGACGCATCCGAGACGTGCCCGACGACGGTCTTCCGCGGCACGCCGAGGCGCGACTGGATGTACCCGAACTCGCGGTCGCCGTGGGCGGCCTGGTTGAGGTTCATGAAGTCGAAGTCGATCTCGGCCCAGGGCAGCGCGACGTTGATCTGGGTGTGCAGGTGCAGCAGGGGCTTGCGGAGTGCGTCGAGGCCGGCGATCCACATCTTCGCGGGGCTGAAGGTGTGCATCCAGGCGATGACGCCGATGGCGTTGTCGGCGGCGTTGACCTCGAGCGCCATGCGCCTGATGGAGGTGGAGTCCTTCAGCGTCGGCTTCCAGACCACCTTCACGGGCAGGCCGGCATCCCCGAGGATGCGGACGATCTCCTGGGACTGTTCGGCAACCTGCTGGAGCGTCTCCTCGCCGTAGAGGTCCTGGCTGCCGGTGAGGAACCAGACTTCGTAGGTGTCGAGGGTCGTGCTGAGGGGGCTCATGCGAGGGCTCCTGGAGTCGAGGGCTGACCGTACACGTTCTGGTAGCGGTCGAAGAGTGAGTCGATGTGCTCGGACTGGATGCCGGCCGGCGCACCGAGCTGGCGGGAGATGTGGACGGTGCGGGCGACGTCCTCGAGCATGACGGCGGCCTTGACGGCGTCCTTCGCGTCCTTGCCGATCGTGAAGGGACCGTGGCTCTTCATCAGCACGCCGCGGGACCGGTGGTTCGTCAGCGTCTCGACGATGCCGCGGCCGATCGAGTCGTCGCCGATGATCGCGAACGGACCCACCGGGATCTCGCCGCCGAACTCGTCGGCCATGGCGGTGATGACGCACGGGATCGGCTCACCACGCGCTGCCCACGCCACGGCGTAGGTGGAGTGCGTGTGCACCACGCCGCCGACGTCGGGCATGTGGCGGTAGACGTAGGCGTGCGCGGCGGTGTCGCTCGACGGCGAGCGCTCGGACCCGGGCGTTCCCTCGATGACGTTGCCGTCGAGGTCGCACAGGATCTGGTTCTCCGGCGTCAGCTCGTCGTAACTGACGCCGGAGGGCTTGATGACGAACAGGTCCGCTCCCGGAACGCGGCCGGAGACGTTGCCGCCCGTCCAGACCACCAGTCCGTAGCGCACGAGTTCGGCGTGCAGGGCGGCGACGTCCTTCCGGACGGCTCCGATGGCGGCCTCGACCTCGGGGCCGAAGCTGCCGGCAGGCCATACAGGGCTCATGCCGACACCGCCTGGGGGGTGCGGGCGGAACGGCGCAGTGCCTTGAGCCGGTGCATGACGTCGTTGGTGCCGCGGCCGAAGTAGTCGTGCAGTTCGGTGTACTCGCGGTACAGGGCGTCGTAGGCGGCGGCACGGTCCGCATCGGGGGTGTAGGCGGCACGGTGGAGGCGGCCCATCGCGGCGGCTGCCGCGTGGATGTCCTCGTAGGCGCCGGCAGCCACGGCGGCATGGATCGCGGAGCCGAGGGCCGGGCCCTGGGAACTGCCGATGACGGAGATGGGCAGGTTGAGCACGTCGGCGTAGACCTGCATGAGGAACGGGTTGCGGATGAGGCCGCCGGCGGCGACGAACTCGGTGACGGGCACGCCGGCGGCGTTGAACGTCTCGACGATCTTGCGTGTCCCGAAGGCCGTCGATTCCAGGAGTGCGCGGTAGACCTCGTGGGGCTTGGTGGCGAGCGTCAGGCCCACGATGGTGCCCGACAGCTCGTGGTCCACGAGGACGGAGCGGTTGCCGGAGTGCCAGTCGAGGGCGACGAGTCCGTGCGCACCCACGGGCTCGGTCTGCGCCTGGTCCGTCAGGTACTCGTGCACGCTCTGGCCCTGGGCGGTGGCCGCGTCCCGGATCTCGCCGGGCACCTGGTTCGCGACGAACCAGGCGAAGATGTCGCCGACGCCGGACTGGCCGGCCTCGTAGCCGTAGAAGCCCTCGACGATGCCGCCGTCGACGACGCCGCACATCCCGGGCACCTCGCTCAGCCGGTCCGAGTTCATGACGTGGCACGTCGAGGTGCCCATGATGGCCACCATCTGGCCGGGGTCCGTGGCCTGCGCCGCGGGGGCCGTGACGTGGGCATCGACGTTCCCGACGGCCACCGCGATCCCTGCGGGCAGGCCCGTCCAGCCGGCTGCCTCCTCGGAGAGCGAGCCCGCCTTCGAGGCGAGTGCGCCGATGGTGTGGTCCACCTTCTCGCGGGCGAAGCCTGCGAACTCGGGGTTGAGCGCTGCGAGGAACTCGTCCGACGGGTAGGCGCCGTCCTGGTAGATGCCCTTGTAGCCGGCGGTGCACGCGTTGCGCACGTACTCCCCCGTCAGCTGCCAGACGATCCAGTCGGCCGCTTCCACCCAGTGGTCCATGAGGTCGTACAGCTCACGGTCCTCCTCGAGCAACTGCAGCCCCTTCGCGAACTCCCATTCACTGGAGATCAGTCCGCCGTAGCGGGGCAGCCATGCCTCGCCGCGCTCGGCGGCGAGTTCGTTGATGCGGTTGGCCTGGCCCTGCGCCGCGTGGTGCTTCCACAGCTTCACGTAGGCGTGCGGCCGGCCCTCGTAGCCGGGTACCTCGTTGAGGGGGGTGCCGTCAGCGAGGGTGGGCACCATGGTGCAGGCCGTGAAGTCCGTGGCGATGCCGATGACGTCCTGCGGGTCGATGCCCGCCTCCTCGACCGCGGCCGGCACGGCGGCGCGGAGCACGTCGACGTAGTCGGACGGTACCTGGAGGGCCCACTCGGGCGGAAGCTGTTCGCCGGTCGCTGCGAGGACCGAGTCCATGACCGCGTGCGGGTATTCGAGCGTCGAGGCGCCGAGTTCGGCTCCGTCGGAGACGCGGACGACGACGGCGCGCCCCGACAGGGTTCCGTAGTCGACGCCGATGACGTAGGTGGGCCTGTCGGCCGCAGTCGTGGCGGTTGTGCCCGTGGTGGAGTCACTCAAGGGAAGGACCTCTTTGTTCTTCTCGAGACCGCACTGCGGTTCTCTGGTGGATCATCGGTGCGGTGGAACTGCTATGTGACCGTTCACATCCGCGCTCACCAGTGTAGGGGAGCGCCCGTGGGGTATGTCAATGGGTCAGGACGATGACGCCCGGACAGCGGCATCGGGAGCAGCCGTCCGGCTGTCGCCCCGACCGTCGGAACACCGTCACGGGGCGGAAGAAGGCGCCGCTGCAGGCGCAGTCGACGCGCGGATGACGAGTTCCGGGACCACGTCCGGCGCCGCCCCTGCGGAATCGCCCGCCGGGCCTGTTCCCGCCTCGGCGATGAGCCCGAGCAGCCTCGCCACGCAGCGCCTGCCGAGCTCGGGGAAGTCCTGGCGGACGGTGGTGAGCGGGGGCCAGTAGTGCGCGGCCTCGGGGACATCGTCGAAGCCCACGACGCTCACGTCCTCGGGGACCCGGCGCCCACCCTCACGGAACGCGTGGAGCAGCCCGAGCGCCATCTGGTCGTTGGACGAGAAGACCGCCGTGACCCCCGGGTCCCCCGCGAGGGCGAGCCCCGCCCGGTAGCCCGACTCCGCGGTCCAGTCCCCCGAGAGCTGGAGCTCCGGCTCACATCCCCAGGCCTCCATCTCACCGCAGTACCCGCGAACGCGCGCCTCCGTCTCGAACCAGCCGTCCGGGCCCGGCACGTGCACGATCCGCCGGTGTCCCAGGCCGAGCAGATGGCGTGTCGCGAGGGCGGCGCCTCCCGACTGGTCCATCGAGAGCCGGTGGTCGTCGTGAGCCCTCGCGGAGTGCACCGTCACGAACGGGAGGGTGATGGACAGGTGCCCGATCTCGCTGAGGGTCTGCGTCTGCGGGGCCAGGATGACGAGCCCGTCCACCCCGTGAGCCAGCAGGCGGTCCAGCGCCGAGCGGATCGAGTCCGCGTCCACGTCGTCGAGGTGCGCGACGTCGACGGCGTACCCGGCCTCGCGCGCCGCACTGTCGATGGCCTGCAGGCTGGCGGCGGGACCGTACTCGAACCCCTTGCTCACCAGGACGCCGATGGTGGTGGAGCGGCTGGTCACGAGCGCGCGGGCGGCCCGGTTCGGACGGAAGCTGAGCTCGTCCATGGCGGCCAGCACGCGGTCCCGCGTCTCGGTCCGCAGGCTCGGGTGTCCGTTGAGGACCCGGGACACCGTCTGGTGCGAGACGCCTGCGCGGCGGGCTACATCCCGGATGTTCGCGGCGCGGCCGGTGGCGGCCGGCCGCGTCCGCTCCCCCGCGGCCCCTGCCTCCGGAGGGCCGGCTGCGTCAGTGGGAGTCGACAATGCTGTCGTTCCGGGCGAAGCGCCGGTTCCGGAGCACCGGCAGGAACTCGCGGACGTCGTCGACCCTGCGGCGCGTGACATCGGTGGTGGCGAGGCCGCGGTCCTCGTCCTCGAGGTGCACCTGCGGGACGCCCATCGGATCGATGATGGCCGAGTGGCCGATCGTGTGGCCGCTGGACGTTCCCGCCGCGGCCACCCAGAGGGTGTTCTCGATGGCGCGCGCCTTCAGCAGCGTCTCCCAGTGCTCGATCTTGTGCTCGCCCTTGAACCAGGCCGCGGGAACGCAGATCAGGTCCGCCCCGGCGTCGGCGAGCGCTCGCGCCAGTTCGGGGAAGCGGAGGTCGTAGCAGGTCATGAGTCCCACCCGGACGTCGCCGAGATCGGCGATCTTGATGCCGCCGTCGCCCGGCTTGATGCGGGTGGATTCGGAGTAGCTGAAGGCGTCGAAGAGGTGGAGCTTGCGGTAGGTGTCCACGATGCGGCCTGTCGCGTCGATCAGGACGAGCGTGTTGAAGGGCCGTTCCTCGCCGCTCGGCTCGTAGCCGCCGGCGACGATGGCGATGCGGTGCTCGGCGGCGAGGAAGGACAGCTGCTGGACGAAGGAGCTCCAGTCGGCGTCGACCGCCTGCCGGAGCGAACCCTCGACCTCGCCCATAGAGAACATCGATTCCTCGGGGAAGACGATCAGCCCCGAACCCGCGGCGCTCGCCTCCGCGGCGAGGTCCCGCATCACGGCGAGATTCGCCTGGACGTCCCCACCAGGCCTGAACTGACCAACGCTGACCTTCATGATGCCCCATCCGTGTGCCGTGCCTTTTCTCCAGCGTACAGACTCCCGCCCTGCACGGCGGAGTAGCCTTCTCCCCATGAGGAACCCGATATGAGGAACCCGATGACGAGCAGGCACGTGGAACCCGGCCCCGGCCAGGAATCCGTCTGGAACTACCCGAGGCCTCCCCGCGTGGAGCGGACGCCGGCGGTCATCGAGGTGCGCTTCGGCGGACGGCTGATCATCAGCACGAGCGACGCCGTGCGGGTGCTCGAGACGAGCCACCCGCCCGTCTACTACCTGCCGATCGCCGACTTCGCACCGGGCGTGCTGGTGCCCGTCGAGGGCACGTCGCACTGCGAGTTCAAGGGGACGGCCGGCTATTTCGACGTCGTCGCAGGAAGTGCGCGCAGTCCGCGCGGCGCCTGGACGTACCCCACGCCGGTTCCCGGGTACGAGGACCTGGCCACCCGCGCCGCGGTCTACCCGTCCCGGATGGACGAGTGCACGGTCGACGGCGAGCGGGTCCGGTCCCAGGAGGGCGATTTCTACGGCGGTTGGATCACCGCCGCCGTCGTGGGCCCGTTCAAGGGCGGCGCGGGGACCTGGGGTTGGTGATACCCTCCGGACGGCCTATGCGTCCAGCGGACGCCCAGCGTCTACCGGGCGGGCTGTCACAGGTGATTGCTACACTGGCAGGCTGATCATGCCGGCGACTTGAGGACAGCACCTATGGCCTTCGCAGCCACAGCACGGAAGAGGCGGCTACTCGCTGCCGCATTCATCGGATCGGCCGCCCTGCTCAGCGCCTGCAGCGGTGGCGAAGGGTCTGCGGACAGGGCCGCGGAGTCCAGCGCTGCAAGCGAGCCGGCAGCAGAGGCCCCGGAGTCCGCAGCGGCCCTGCCGGAGCCGGACCTCGCGGACATCCCGGAGGTGGTTGCGGTCGTCGATGGTACGGAGATCGGCCGCGACATCTTCACCACCACCTACAAGGCGCAGTTCCAGCAGGCGGCCGCCTCGGCCCAGGCGAGCGGGCAGGAACTGGACCAGGCCCAATTGAAGACGACTGTCGCGGACAACCTCGTCAGCACGGAACTGCTTCGGCAGGAGGCAGAGAAGCGGGGCATCGAGGCCAGCCCTGAGGCACTCACCGCCGCGATCGACACGCTGCTGGAGAGCAGCCAACTCGGCTCGGAAGCGGAACTGCGTGCAGCATTCGCGGAGCAGGGCCTCGACGACGCCGCCTTCGACAGGCAGCTCTCGGACCAGGTGAAGCTGGATGCACTGATCGCGGAAGAAGCCGGAGACACGGCGCCCACTGACCAGCAGATCCAGGACACCTACGACGCCGCGGTCGCCCAGCAGGAGGACTCCGGCGAAACCGCCACGCCCATCCCGCCGCTCGAGGACGTGCGGGCCCAGATCGAGGAACAGCTCTCGGGCGAGCAGCTGTCCGCTGCGGCACAGACCCTGATTGCGGAACTGCGTGAGGGTGCGGATATCACCGTGAACCTCTAGGTCCCGCCGGGCCTGAGCCCACGGCGGACAGGAACGGCCCCCTCGCCAGGCGCGGGGGCCGTTCCTGTATCCGGAGGGGTCAGCCGCCGATCAGGTCGTTGACCACGATGGTCTGGTCGCGGTCGGGCCCGACGCCGATGGCGGAGAAGCGGGTGCCGGACAGCTTCTCGAGCGCCCGGACGTAGGTCTGCGCGTTGTCCGGCAGGTCCTCGATGGTCCGGGCTCCCGTGATGTCCTCGGTCCAGCCGTCGAAGTACTCGAAGATCGGCTTCGCGTGGTGGAACTCCGTCTGGGTCATGGGCATCTCGTCGTGGCGCACGCCGTCGACGTCGTATGCCACGCACACCGGGATGGTCTCGATACCGGTGAGGACGTCGAGCTTGGTGACGAAGTAGTCGGTGAAGCCGTTGACGCGCGAGGCGTGGCGCGCCAGCACCGCGTCGTACCAGCCGCACCGGCGGGGGCGGCCGGTGTTGACGCCGAACTCGCCGCCGGTCTTCTGCAGGTACATGCCCATCTCGTCGAAGAGCTCCGTGGGGAACGGGCCGGCGCCGACGCGGGTCGTGTAGGCCTTGATGATGCCGATCGAGCGCGAGATACGCGTGGGCCCGATGCCCGAGCCGACCGACGCGCCGCCCGCCGTGGGGTTGGACGACGTCACGAACGGGTAGGTGCCGTGGTCCACGTCGAGGAACGTCGCCTGGCCGCCCTCCATGAGGACCACCTTGCCGGCGTCGAGCGCCTCGTTGAGCACGAACGTGGAGTCGATGACGAGGGGCTTGAGCCGCTCGGCGAAGGACAGGAAGTACTCCACGACCTCCTCGACCTCGACATTGCGCCGGTTGTAGACCTTGACCAGCAGTTCGTTCTTCTGCTTGAGGGAGCCCTCCACCTTCTGGCGCAGGATCGACTCGTCGAAGACGTCCTGCACGCGCAGGCCGAGCCGTGCCACCTTGTCCATGTACGCGGGGCCGATGCCGCGGCCCGTGGTGCCGATGGCACGCTTGCCGAGGAAGCGTTCGGTGACCTTGTCCAGAACCTGGTGGTACGGGGCCACGAGGTGGGCGTTGGCGGAGACGCGGAGCCTCGACGTGTCGGCGCCGCGGGCCTTGAGCCCTTCGATCTCCTCGAAGAGGGCCTCGAGGTTGATGACGCAGCCGTTGCCGATGATCGGGATCGCGTTGGGGCTGAGGATGCCGGCGGGAAGGAGCTTCAGCTCGTACTTCTCACCGCCGACGACGACGGTGTGCCCGGCGTTGTTGCCGCCGTTCGGCTTCACGACGTAGTCGACCCGGCCGCCCAGCAGGTCAGTGGCCTTGCCCTTACCCTCGTCGCCCCACTGGGCTCCGACAATGACGATTGCTGGCATGGGATCCTCCCCCATTCGGTACGGGCCCTTCCCGCGCAACCGCGGAGAAGTACGCCGTGCATCAGAACGCCCCAACCGTCCGCGCGGTGTGCGCGGTCACTGGGGCTCTTACCATCCGAGTTTAGCCGAGCCGCTCCGGGGGCGCCGAAAAACGTGGTGCATGACGGTGGGAGTGCCGCCGCTACCGCCGCACTCGCCGGAGATACGGCCCGTGCACAATGGGGGCATGGACCGCTTCGAAGGACACATCGCCGGTATCGGCACCGCCTCGGGCACCAGGCTGGTGATCGGCCGCTGGGACACGTCCCCGTTCGGTGCGTTCACCGACGTCATGATGGAGGATGCAGCGGGCCGTCGCATCCTGCTCGCACCGACCCGGGACGTGGCGGACTACGTGGGCGCGACGTACGTGTTCGACGAGGTCGTGCTCTCGCCGATCACCTCGACGCTGACGCGGGACCGCCTCATCGTGGACGCCGGGGACCTCCAGGTCTTCGCCGAGATCGGGGCCGTCACGCTGCTCGGGCGGCTCCTCGGACTCGTTCCGTCCCGCCTGGCCACGCACCCGCGCTGGCTGGCGCTGATCAACCCGGTGGCGTCGGTCCTGGTGAAGGGCGTCGCGACCGCCGGCTCCGCCGGACAGGGCCGCACGGAGTACTACGGCGTGACGTCGGCGCGGGCGATCCCAGGGGTGACCGCGACCTGGCGCGGCTCCGACCCGGGTACGCTCGGCCCCGTGAGCCCGCCCGTGCGGTTCGGCTTCAGCTCCGCCCCTGCGCGGCCGCAACTGGTGTCCGTGACCACGACGATCCGCCACCCTGAGCCGTGATTCAGCCGGTCGTCAGGGCGAGCCAGTCCTGGACGACGGCGATGTCCGTCCGCTGGTAGCCGTCGATGTACCGGCAGATGGTGTTGAACCCGTACGAGCTGACGGCGACGAGGTAGCCGTCCAGGAACACGGGACCGCCGGAGTCCCCGGAGCAGGTGCCGCCGCCGCCGCGCGGATCGTTCGGATTGCCCTGCAGCTGCAGGATCTGCTCGCCGAGCTTCTGCCCGGGCGACGTCGTGGTCCGGCGAAGCAGGGGGAAGATCATGGGCTCGGGCTTCTGCGGCCCGGCGTCGGGCTTCCGGACCTCGGTGCCGTACCCCACGACCTCGAAGATCGTCCTGTTGAGCAGCGGTGCCCGGTACTGGTCGAGGTACCCTACCGGCGCGAGCTCGGCGGGCGCGATGCCGGCTGCGGGGGCGTCGAGCACGATCACGGCGACGTCCGCCCGGTCGGTGACGGGAGCTGCACCCGAGTAGTCGGGGTGCGCGGTGGAACTGCCGGACAGGGCGCCGGCAGCGGCGAGGTCGGCGCCCGTGTAGCCGACGGCAGGGTCGGTGGCATGGGGGATCGCGACGGGTGGGGCATTCCCGATCACCGAATCGAACGTCACGAAGGACTTCCCCACCGTCCCCGAGACGCAGTGGGCCGCCGTGAGGAGGACGGTGGGGCTGATGAGCGTCGCGGAACAGCGCTGCAGGGCTCCGGTGTCGCCGTAGGTGAAGACCAGCGCGACCCCGGGGTGATCGTCGGCGTCGGGCTCCCCGCCGGTGACGGCTGTGGCGGGTGATGCCCCTGCCGCCAGCAGGACGAGCGCGGCTGTTGCGGCGAGGGCGCGGCTGAGGAGCCTCATGGGGCGGGACCTTTCGAGCGGACGGGGGTGTTTGAGCCGAGCATACTGGCGGGACCGGTTCCGGCACGCGCCTAATGGGAGCGACACGACCCGGGGTCGTGGAGCCTGCAGTGCTACCCGGCGGATGTGGCCTGCACGCGGTCGAGGGCGACGGCGTAGTGCGGCCAGTACCGCACCCGCGCAGGCAGCAGCGGCGCGGCCAGCCGTGTGACCCGGCGGATGGCGGCGAAGGACGCCTGCTCGCGGCGGCGCCACGGAAGCCCGTAGGCCTCGCGCAGGACGGGAGGGAGGAATCCGGCGGCCAGCACGGAGGGCACCGGACGGAGCGTCGGCGGGAGGAGCGGCGGATCGGGCGTGAGGATCTGCCGTGCGATCATCCGTGCGGTGCTGCCGACGTCGAGCGTGGCTCCGATCTGGTGCTCCACGTAGCGCTCGAGGGCGCTGTAATCCTCCGGCAGGAGTGCGTCCGGGACGCCGAAGAGGTGCGCCATCTGCTTCATGTCCTGGTAGTACGCATCCCGCTCCCCTGCCGGGACTGGGCGGAGGAAGGCGTCCGTGACCTCGAGGGCGGTCCGGACGAGGGTCGAGAACACCCACAGGGCGAGCTCGGGATTGTCTGCGCTGTAGGGCGTGCCCGCCGGCAGCGATGCGCTGGGCTCGGGCAGGGTGCCCCGCACGGGGCGGTGCTTCCTGGCCACATGGGCTGCGGCGGAACGGACCTGGGCCTGGTCCCCGAAGGAGACGGTGAGGACGGCGTCGAGCGTGCCGCGCAGGCGTTGCAGGGGGTCCGTGGCGAACCCGCTGTGGGCCCGCACACCCTCGGCCACGAGCGGATGCGCAAGCTGCAGCAGGAGCGCGGCAGGGCCGCCGGCGAAGATGGCGCGCTCGCGCCCGATCCGCCAGGCAGCCGAGCCCGGGCCGAAGATCCCCGGATCACCCGTCCTGCCGGGCGCAGGAGCCGGAGGGAAGAACCGGCCGAGGCCCTTCATGCGCCCCTCTCCCCATGCAGCGCAGCGGAACCGCCGCCCGCCGCAGCGCCGGTCTCCCCGCTGCCGGCGGTCCTGTCGTCGTTCTGAGCATTGTTCTGGCCGCCGTTCTGATCGTTGGTCTGGCTGTCGTTCTCGTCGTCGACCCACTCCAGCAGGTCCCCGGGCTGGCAGCCCAATACTTTGCACATCGCCTCCAGCGTGCTGAACCGGACAGCCTTGGCACGCCCGTTCTTCAGCACCGCCACGTTGGCCGGCGTGAGGCCGATGCGGTCCGCGAACTCCCCCACGCTCATCTTCCGCCTCGCCAGCTCGACGTCGATCCGCACCACGATGGGCATCAGATGACCTCGTCCAGCTCCGTGCGCAGCTGGCGCGCCTCGGCATCCCGATCGACCGCCTGGACGAGCAACGCCCTCAGCACGAGCACGATCAGCGCCACGGCCGCGATCATGACGGCCACTCCCCCGATCAGCAGCACGACGCCGGGAGCCACGGCCTCCCCGGGCGCGAGGGCGACTCCGAGGCCGAAGGCGAACAGGCTCGCGGCGGCGAATGCGGCGATGACGGTGTTGACCAGCCGGAAGGCGTCCGTCGAGAAGACGGTCCCGCGCCGCACCATGGTCAGCAGGCCCCAGACGCAGACCACGGCTGCCTGGAGGGCGAGGATTCCGAGCACCGACAGGACGACGAGCGGTGTCCGGATCAGGGCGACGTCCGGATCCGCGTGCTCGAGATCGATGCCGAGGAGCGACAGCATCACCACCTGGATGAAAACGGCACCCGCGAACATCATGCACAGCACTACTCGCAGCGCGACGACAGTGATTCGTCCCATGACAGCTCCCTCTATGCCGAGTTACGACACAAAGCTATCGTTAATCGATAGTCAAGGCAAGAACATAGCCGAACGAAGAACCTAGACGCAGGGGCAAAAGGCACTGCGGATCGCCGCGCGGGAACCACCCCGCACCCTTCGCCGCCGGGGCCCGTGGACGTCCGGAGCCTGCGGCGCAGGAGTCAGATGGAGAAGTCCGACCCCGGGTTCGTTGCATCCAGATACTCCCGGACCGCACTCTGCGGCACCCGGTAGGACCGCCCGAACCGGATGCTGTGAATGGTTCCGGCTTGCACCAGCCGGTAGACCGTCATCTTCGAGACCCGCATCATGGCGGCGACCTCGGCCACCGTGTACAGCTGCCCCGTGCTTACTTTTGTGGACATTGCAGCACCACTTCCATACGCCTCACCACGTGCTGTGGAGCTATTAACTCTGGTCCCGGGAGTAACGGCAGCACAAGGAACCCGACTACTCGTTTATCACGTGTAACACCAAGTACCAGGTGCCTCATCAGCGACACCCCGGGCGCCCTTGCCGCCCCTTCCGCCCCTTCCGCCCCGAGCCAGCACCCGCCCCTTGCACCTGCCCGGACAAACGAACGGCGGGGCGATCGGTCGCCCCGCCATTCCTCCAGCCGATGCAGCTGCTTCCCGTGACGTCAGCCCGCCAGCTGGGCGCTCGCCTCCGGATCGGACTCCCTGAGTAAGACCGCGATGCGCTCGGCCTCCTCGATCTCACCGATGGACGCCGCAGCCCGACCCAGCGCGAAGAGCGCCCGGAGGAAGCCGCGGTTCGGCTCGTGGGAGTAGGGAATCGGACCGGCACCGCGCCAGCCGCTGCGCCGGAGCGCGTCGAGGCCGCGGTGGTAGCCGGTACGGGCGTACGCGTAGGACTCGATCGTCCGGCCCTCGGCGTAGGCCTCGTCCGCGAGGATAGCCCACACGAGCGACGACGTCGGGTGCTGGGCTGCCAGGTCGACGGCCTCGTCACCGGCCGCGAGGCGCTCGACGACGTCGGGCTCTTCGGGCAGGAGGGTGGGCTCGGGTCCCAGGAGGTTCTTCCGGAACTCGTCGGACATGGGCTAGAGCTTCTTTCCGGCGGATCCGAGGGACGCGGCGGCCTCGACGATACGGGCCGAGAGGCCGGCCTCGGCCGAGGCGCCCCAGACGCGGGGGTCGTAGGTCTTCTTGTTGCCGACCTCGCCGTCGACCTTCAGCACGCCGTCGTAGTTGCGGAACATGTGATCGGCGATGGGACGCGTGAACGCGTACTGGGTGTCGGTGTCGATGTTCATCTTGATGACACCGTAGGAGACCGCGTCGGCGATCTCCTGGTCCGAGGAACCCGAACCGCCGTGGAACACGAGGTCGAAGGGCTTGTCCTTGCCGATCTTCTGGCCCACCTGGTCCTGGATGTCCTTGAGGATCTCCGGGCGCAGCTTCACGCCGCCGGGCTTATAGACGCCGTGGACGTTGCCGAAGGTCAGCGCGGTGATGTACCGGCCGTGCTCGCCGGAGCCGAGGGCGTCGACGGTCGCCAGGGCGTCGTCGACCGTGGTGTAGAGCTTGTCGTTGATGGCGTTCTCCACGCCGTCCTCCTCGCCACCGACGGTGCCGATCTCCACTTCGAGGATGATCTTCGCGGCCGCGGCGCGGGGCAGGATCTCGCGGGCGATCCGCAGGTTCTCCTCGAGGGTCTCGGCGGACCCGTCCCACATGTGGGAGTTGAAGAGCGGGTCGCGGCCGTTCTTCACGGCGTCCTCGGAGGCGGTCAGCAGCGGCAGCACGAAGTCGTCGAGCTTGTCCTTGGGGCAGTGGTCCGTGTGCAGGGCGATGTTGACGTCGTACTTCTTCGCCACTTCCTTCGCGAACGCCGCGAACCCGAGCGAGCCGGCGACCATGTCCTTCACGCTCGCGCCGGACCAGTAGGCAGCGCCGCCCGTGGAGACCTGCACGATGCCGTCCGAGCCCGCTTCGGCGAAGCCACGCATCGCAGCGTTCAGGGTCTGGGAAGAGGTCACGTTCACAGCCGGGAAAGCGAAGCCGCCCGCCTTCGCGCGGTCGATCATCTCGGCGTAAACATCAGGGGTGGCAATAGGCATGCTGAGGACTCCTTAGTGGTGGGAAGTGCTTGCTTCATCCTAGCGAGCGGACCTGCCGGGCGCAGGGCAAGTCAACGCCTCATGACGAAGGGACCGCAGTGACGGGACGGGACGGGCCTAGCCGATCAGACGTGCTGGCCGAACACATGCCGCCGCACCCAGCCGTGCATCGCGATCGCCGCAGCCGCGGAGGCGTTGATGGAGCGCGTGGATCCGAACTGGGCGATGGAGAGCGTCGCCTCGGCGGCCTCGTGCACCTCCGGCGTGAGGCCGGGGCCCTCCTGGCCGAACACGAGCACGCACTTCTCGGGGAGGTCGTAGGTCTCGAGCGGCACCGAGTCCGGGAAGTTGTCGATCCCGATCACCGCCAGTCCCTCGGCTGCCGCCCAGGCGGTGAAGTCGGCCACTGTGGGGTGGTGGCGGACGTGCTGGTAGCGGTCGGTGACCATCGCGCCGCGCCGGTTCCACCGCCGTCGCCCGATGATGTGGACCTCCTTCGCGAGGAACGCGTTGGCGGTACGCACCACCGAACCGATGTTCAGGTCATGCTGCCAGTTCTCGATCGCGACGTGGAAGCCGTGGCGCCGCTCGTCCAGGTCCGCCACGATCGCCTCGTGCGTCCAGTACCGGTAGCCGTCGACGACGTTCCGGGTATCCCCGTCCGCCAGGAGGTCGCGGTCCCAGTGATCGCCCTCGGGCCACTCCCCCTCCCAGGGTCCGACGCCGACGGTGGGACCTCCCGGGGCTCCGTCCGTGGACTCGGCGGTGTCGGTCGGCTCCAGCAGGGGTTTCTTCACCGTCCAAGCGTAGTCGGCGGCAAAGGTGGAAGACTGGCACAGGCAGTTCCCCGTGCGTCCGCCCCCTGGAAGGAAGCCCCATGCGCGAGAACGAACACATCGAGTGCTGGCTCACCGACATGGACGGCGTGCTGGTGCACGAGAACCACGCCATCCCCGGTGCGGCCGAACTGATCGAACGGTGGGTGGCCACGTCGAAGCGGTTCCTCGTCCTGACCAACAACTCGATCTACACGCCCCGGGACCTCGCCGCGCGCCTGAAGGCATCCGGACTCGAGATCCCCGAGGAGAACCTCTGGACCTCCGCGCTGGCCACCGCCCAGTTCCTGCGCGGTCAGCTGCCGGGCGGCCGCGCCTACGTGATCGGCGAGGCCGGACTGACGACGGCCCTGCACGAGGCCGGTTTCGTCCTCACCGACACCAACCCCGACTACGTGGTGCTCGGTGAGACCCGCACGTACTCGTTCGAGGCGATCACCAAGGCCGTACGCCTGATCCTCGACGGCGCCCGTTTCATCGCCACGAATCCGGACGTCACGGGCCCCTCCAAGGAGGGACCCCTCCCCGCGACCGGCGCCATAGCGGCGATGATCACGGCCGCGACGAGCCGCGACCCGTACATCGTGGGCAAGCCGAACCCCATGATGTTCCGGTCGGCCATGAACCAGATCGACGCCCACTCCGAGACCACGGCGATGATCGGCGACCGTATGGACACCGACATCATCGCCGGCATGGAAGCAGGCCTGCACACCGTCCTGGTGCTCAGCGGCATCACCCAGCCGGAGGACATCGACGCCTACCCGTTCCGTCCGGCGCAGATCTGCGATTCGGTGGCGGACCTGATCGACCAGGTCTGATCGGGCGGGCTCGATCGACGGGCTCGATCGGCGGGCTCGATCGGCGGTCCTAGAACAGAGTCCTCCGTCCGCCGCCGCGCGGCACCGGGACGTACTCCCGCTGCACTGCGTTCACGATGCCCTGGTAGACGCCGGGGTTCCACTGCGGACTGGCGTGCGCGGGCAGCGCCCCGTCCGTCACGTAGTCCACGGACATCACGTTGTCGGGCAGATTGCGCGCCCAGCTCGCACGGGCCCTCGCATAATCGACGACGCCGTCGCCCGGGTTCCCGGTGAACACCACCTTCGTGTCCCCGAGGGAGAGCCGGAACCGCGAGGCGTCGAAGTGGTAGATGTAGGAGGACTCGGACTGGATCAGCTCGCTGCTGGGCGCCAGGGGTGAGAGCTGCTCGAGCGTCTGGTCCACGATCTGGCTCCAGGTGCGCTCGTTCTTGTGGACGATCCGCTCACCGAGTTCGTAGGTCCCCCGCACGCTGATCGGTACGCGTACCCCGGCTTCGTAGAGCAGTACCACGCCGTCGAACATGCGCTGGTCCTGGACGTCGAAGCGGCTGGACGGCGAGGAGTCGAGCAGGACCAGCTCCACCGGGATGCCGCGGTCACGCAGTCGCGCGGCCACCTCGACCGCCACCATCCCGCCGAAACTGTGGCCGTAAAAGTAGAGCCTCTCGAGGCGGAAGTTGTCCACGTAGCGGTTCATCGTGGCCACGATGTTGTTGATGTCGAGCCCCCGGTTGGAGTACCCGAGGACCGCCATCTGCGCCCGCCGGGACAGGACCGGCCGCAGCGAGTTGAGGATCCAGAGCCCCTCCTCCCAGCTGGTCTTGTACCCGGGGAAGAGGACCCACCGGTCGTTCGGGAACCGGGCGGCCGCGCGGTCGTCGTCGAGCGGCAGGATGCGGTTCTGGTCGCGCTGGGACTGGATGACGCGGGTGAAGGCGAGGTCCGCAGTCACCACAGCGGCTGCTGCCGAGCCGATCAGGAAGGACCGGCGGGAGGACTCACGGAACTCGCGGGCGCCCTGCAGGGCCCGGGCGTCATCGTGCTTCACGCGCTTCCCTCCCGCGGCCCGCCGGGAGTGACCGTCAGGCGAGGCCCAGCTCGTCCTTGCCGAAGGCGAAGAGGTAGGGCACCCCGGCCTCGGATTCGATGCGCTCCTTGGAGCCCGTGCTCCGGTCCACGATGACGGCGACGGCCCGTACGTCGCCGCCCGCCCGGCGCACACCCTCGACGGCGGTGAGTGCGGAGCCGCCCGTGGTCGAGGTGTCCTCGAGCACGACGACGGGGCGCCCGGACACGTCCGGCCCCTCGACCTGCCGGCCCATGCCGTGCGTCTTCTGAGTCTTGCGCACCACGAAGGCGTCGATCGGCCGTCCGGCCTGGGCTGAAGCGTGCATCACGGCGGTTCCGACGGGATCGGCCCCCATCGTGAGGCCGCCCGCCGCCTCGAAGGTGATGCCGGCGTCGTCGAGCAATTGGAGCATCACGCGGCCCACGAGGACGGACGCCTCGTGGTGCAGGGTGATGCGGCGGAGGTCGATGTAGTAGTCGGCCTCGACACCGCTGGAGAGCGTGACGCGCTCATGCACCACGGCGAGTTCCTTGATGAGCTCGAGGAGCCGGGAGCGGTCGGTGGTCTGCGCGGAGGTCTCGGCGGTCATGCGGCCAGTCTATCGAGAGGCACGAGACGCGCCGTCACCGGCCCGCCACGCCCTCCCCTTCGTCCTGCCACCCGGACCTGTCACCGGCTTGTCCAACGACACCTCGTCGCAGGACCGTCCGCGCTCAAGTCCTAACCGGCCATGGACTCCGAAAGACCTAGGACCATCGCATCGATTCGTTGGGGGGACATCGCGTGATGAATGGCCAGCATGCTCGCTCCCAGGACACCGGCGTCAAGCCCTGAACTGGACTGGACGATCTGGAGATGCTGGGTCGCAAGCGGAATTGTCCGCGAGTAAACCATCTCCCGGATGCCTGCAATGAAGTGCTCTCCCGTTAGGGCCATGGAACCGCCGATGATGATAACGGATGGGTTGATGAGGCTGACGCAGGCGGACAGCACATCTCCAACGTCCCTTCCGGCCTGGCGCACGGCGTGAATTGCTTCCGTGCTGCCCGCCCGCACTAGCCGGACGACGTCCTCACTGGTGCGGGCGTCCAGACCGAGCGCGCGCAGCTTGGACGCGACGGCCGGTCCTGAGGCGACGGCCTCGAGGCAGTCCTGATTGCCGCAGTGGCAAGGAACTCCCGTGCCGCTATGCACGCGGATATGCCCTATGTCACCCGCAACGCCGTCCGCTCCCCGCTGCAGCATGCCGCTGGAGACAATTCCCGAACCGATTCCCGTAGCGACTTTCACGAACACGAGGTTGTCGACGTTCGCCCAGGCAACATTCCGTTCGCCGAGCGCCATGATGTTGACGTCGTTGTCCACCAGGACGGGCACGTGGAAGTGGCTCTGCAAGTAGCCCGGAACGTCGTACCCGTTCCATCCGGGCATGATAGGCGGATTGATCGGTCTCCCGGTTCGGTGTTCCACCGGTCCGGGCACCCCGACACCGATAGCCAACAGATCCGTCATAGCGCGATCAGAGTCGCCCAGTAGCGTGGTGGCGAGCTCGACGACCGCCTTGAGGACCACGTCTGGGCCCTTGGTGATTTCGATGGTGCGGGCAGCCTGACGAAGGAGGTGCCCGGTGAGGTCAGTCACCGCCACCTGCAGGTGGGACGCACCGATGTCCACGCCGAGGACGACTTTGCTCCCCGCTTTCAGCGCAATTCGTGAGGACGGACGACCACCCGTGGAAACGGCGTCGTCCACAAAACCGACGAGTCCCAGTTCCATGAGTGCTTCGATGCGAAGCGTGACGGTGGACCGGGCAAGACCCATCTGCTGCGCAAGCTCAGATCTGGTTCGCGGCCGCCCGTCCCGGAGGATCTGGAACAGATCGCTCGCTCCCGACGAACCGAGACCGCTGAAGGTACTTATGTCACTCATCGATCAATTACAGCACACGCTCCGACGCAACTCCTCGGCTTCATTCCCTGCACGCATGCCCTGAGCGTCCCTATCCCTCACACTGTTCTGGCAGCGCCGGGGGGACCAAATCGAGATCAGCGTAAGCACGATCTCGAACGACTAATCTTGTGGTCCTGGGTGCACGCATATGTCGGACATATAACAAGAAACGTTGTTCATCGCCATTAGTGATGTTAGGTTTCTGTGACCGGCGTCTCATATGCGTAGTAGAAGTCGCCCGGGTAGGGCCGCGGTCATGAGAAGCGACATGCACAATCACTACAAGGAGGAAGTTTTGATCAAGGACATCCATACAGGTTCGATGAGCCTGCGTCGGTCAGTACGAACACTGGCGGCGGCAGCATCACTGGCAGTTGCAGCGTCGGCAATCCTGGCAACGTCGGCTTCAGCGACTCCCGCCTCGGGTAATGGCGCCACGGGCGCTGAGTGTTCGGGCAGAAGCGTTCCCGCCAGCAAGATTTCCTTCCAGCTGTACAGCTACGCCGGCTGGCAGCAGGAAGCTGGCACCGAGGGGATCCTCGCCGAGCTGGCGGACATCGGCTACAAGAACGTGGAGCCGTTCGGTGGTTCCTACGAGGGGCGCACCGCGGAAGAGTTCCGCGCGCTACTGAAGGAATATCGTCTGAAGGCGCCGTCGGCGCATGGCAGTGCGGTTGAGGCTACATTCGATCAGACCCTTGCCTACGCACAGACGATCGGCCAGAAATACACCGGCTCCGGCGGCTGGGCGGCACCCGGTATCAAGCTGGACGGAACCAGCACCTATGCGGATGTGCTGGCCACCGCCGAAGCGATGAACCGCCTCGGCGAGCTGTCCAAGAAGGCGGGAACGGGCAAACACTTCGGACACAACCATTGGTGGGAGTTCACGACCCTCGTCACCAATCCCGAGACAGGCGAGCAGATGACTGCCTACGAGGTGCTGCTGGCGAACACCGACCCCCGCTACGTCGCTTTCCAGCTGGACGTCTACTGGGCATCCGACGCAGGTGTCGACGTAGTGGACCTGCTCGAGCGCTACGGTGACCGCATCGAACTGCTGCACATCAAGGACGGCGCCCTGCCGGCAGACACCATAGGATTCGGGAGCTTCCCCCTGCTGACCGACGTGGGAGAAGGGGACATCGACTGGGCGCCGATTCTCGATGCAGCCCAGGGCCATGTGAAGTACTACGTCATCGAGCGCGACGGCGCCCCTGCCACGGCGGAGTTCGCCAAGGATAGCTTCAACTTCCTGACCTGCTACTCATACTGATAACCAACTCTTCGGGCGGTTCCTCCCGAGCCGTCCGAAGAGTTCTCCTATGGCCACACCATACCGAGTCTGATTGCTATCGCAGCGAGCAGCCAATCGACCGCTCATGCGCTTCCGCTTCACCCGGGAAAACAGGACCTGCTCCAGCCTCAGCTGGAGCAGGTCCTGTTTTTAATTCTCCGCGCGTTGTGCGGCCAGGGGTGCGGAGTTCCAGTGGGCGCCTTCCTGCTCCAGCTCCCTGATTCGCTTGAATGCCTCATTGCTTTTCCCCGACGCGTACTGGTTCACCCAGCGGCACTGACTCCCTCGGTTGAATGAAGCTCCTTGACGACCGCGACCTTCAGATGGCCGTCGTTGAGAATGCCCTCGCCCAGTCGGAGCTTGGCAAGGACCTGCTCGGGTGTATATCTATGTGTCGTAAGGAGGGAATCTGCTTCCCGAATTCGTGTCTTGCACACGAAACCTCCACATCACCGGACTCCTGAGAGGCCTGTCACCTTCAGAGTCCGGATCAATGAAAACGGCTCCCCCGGAATTGCCCGGAGGAGCCGTTTCATGGGCTGGCGTCCTGGAATCAAGCTTTCACCCTGCGCGGACCGCGGGCCGCGAAACGCTGCTGCAGGAGTACTGCGCCGACGAGGATCAGGCCCCTGGCCAGCGCTTGGATGGAAGTGTCCAGGTTGTTCTGGGTGAAGACGTTAACCAGGGTGCTGAAGATCAGCACCCCGAGGACCGTGCCCATGATCGTGCCGCGCCCACCGATGAGCAGCGTTCCGCCGACGACGACGGCAGCGATCACGTCGAGTTCGAGGAGCAGGCCATGGGTGGAGGTACCGGCCGTGGTGCGGCCGAGGAACATGACGCCGCCGATGCCGGCTGTGAGGCCGGCGAGGACGTACAGGTAGACCAGGTGGCGCTTGACCTTGATGCCCGCCAGGCGTGATGCTTCGAGGTTTCCGCCGATGGCGATGGTGCGGCGGCCGAACGTGGTGCGGTTCAGGAGGAACCAGCCTGCGGCTGCGACGATCGCAAAGATCCAGATGAGGATGGGGACGCCCAAAAGCTCAGAGCGCATGACCTGCAGAAATTCCCTGTTGGAGACGATCTGGGTGCTGCGGCCGGAGATCAGCTCCGCGAGACCTCGTGCTCCCACGAGCATTGCCAGCGTGGCGATGAAGGCGACGACGTTGCCGTACGCGATCAACACGCCATTGATCAGTCCAGCGCCGGCGCCGACAGCGAGCGCTACGAGGACCATGAGGATCCAGGATGACTGGGTCGCTGCCAGCTGCACGCTGGTGAGGCTGGCGACCACGGTCGTCAGACCAATAACCGAACCCACGGAGAGATCGATGCCGCCGGCTGTGATGACGAAGGTGACGCCGATGCTCACCACACCGATGATCGATGCGTAGCGCAGGATGGTGAGCATGTTCTCGAGGTTGAGGAAACGCTCTCCGCTGGTGACCGCTCCCACCACGAAAAGCAGTGCGAGTGCGATGATCAGTCCCAAGTTCCGCCCCGAAGAACCCCTCAGAGCGCTCCGGACGGGATTTGCCTTGTGGCTGCTGTGGTCGGCCGTCGCGCCGGTATGCGCTTCAGCCACCTTCGTTTTCTGCTCGCTCACGCGGCACTTCCCTTCATGACGAGGTCGAGCACGCCGTGCTCGTCGATATCGCTTGCGTTCGTTTGGGTGAGGACCTTGCCGTCGTCGATGACCAGTACCTTGTCGGCAAGGCCGAGTACTTCCTCGATCTCGCTCGAGACCACGATGATGGCCGTGCCATCCGTCGCCAGTTTACGAATGAGCGTGTAAATTTCGGCCCGCGCGCCGACGTCGACGCCGCGGGTGGGTTCATCCAGCAACAGCACGGGCGTTCCGTGGACGAGCCAGCGGGCGAGGAGGATCTTCTGCTGATTGCCACCGGAGAGCGTTCGAGCCGGCCGGTCAGGATCAGCTGGGCGCAGTTCCAGTGCCGTTATTTGCCCCCGTGCTGCATCGCGCTCCGCACGCTCGTTGAGATAGCCACCACGGGCGAAGCGTTCGAATGTTGAAAGCGTGACGTTCTTGAAGATCGGTTCATCGAGGATGAGCCCCTGACTCTTGCGCTCTTCCGGCGAGAGGCCGATCCCCGCGTTGACTGCCGAGTTCACCGACCCCGCACGCAGGGGCTTACCGTTGACACGCACCGTCCCGGCGGAGGCTTTCCGCGCCCCGTAGATGGTCTCAAGGATCTCTGATCGCTTCGAGCCCACGAGTCCGGCGAAACCAAGGATTTCTCCCGCGCGGACGGTGAAGTTCACCGTCTCGAAGTGTCCGTCGAGCTCCAGGTCCTCGACCTCGAGGACGACGGGCGCGTCGGCGGCGAGGGGCTGCCGCGGGGGGAAGACATTCTCGACGTCCCTGCCCGTCATCAGCCGAATGAGCTGCTCTCGCGGCGTATCCGTAACACTCAGACCGCTCGCCGTGCTGCGGCCGTCCTTGATGACCGAGATGCGGTCGCCGATCTGCCGGATCTCTTCGAGCCGGTGCGAGATGTAGACGACGGCGATCCCCTGCGCCGTGAGCTCGCGGACCACGCGGAAGAGGTTCGAGACCTCTCCCGAGTCGAGGATGGCGCTCGGTTCGTCCATGATGATCAGCTTGGTGTCCCGGGACAGCGCTCGTGCCAGGCTGACGATCTGCTTGTTCGCGGCGGACAAACTCCCGACCTCGGTGGAAGGCGACAGGCTACCGTGGCCGAGCCGTTCGAGCAGGGCCCGGGTGAGGGCATTGGCCTTCTTCACCTGAAGCACCCCGCCGCTCGCCTTCTCGTGTCCGAGGAAGATGTTCTCGGCCACGGAGAGTCCATCCACGACGTCGAGCTCCTGGTACATGGTGGCAATGCCGAGATCGAGTGCAGCGGTAGGGCCGGCAAGGGTGATCTGCTTGCCTTCCCAGAGGATCTCTCCGCTGTCGGGCTGGTGCACCCCGGAAAGCGTCTTGATGAGGGTGGACTTGCCCGCACCGTTCTGGCCCATGACGCAGTGGACTTCCCCCGGTACAACCTGCAGATCGACGCCTTTGAGGGCCTGGACACCGGCGAAACCCTTGGTGAGTCCGCGGACCTCGAGCAACGGCTGGGAATGATCTTCTTCGAACATGCGACGAACCTAACACAATATGTCGGTTGTCGGTAGAAGATCGTCGATTTCGCGCAATCTTCTGTTATTGTGATGCCAGTCACGCAACGTAGCGGGCGTAAAAGAAGCATGCTGCACCAGGCGGAGACGCATTAACTCATGGAGGAGACACACATGCTTGCAGTTCGTACAGGCCGGAAGATGCTTCTGACCACCGGTGCCTTTCTTGCAGTAGGCGCCCTGGTGACCGGGTGCACGGCGGGCTCGGATGACACCAACACGCAGCCAACAAACGCGTCGGTCGAAGGCAACCAGGAGAAGGGTGACACTGTGGTCATCGGCTTCTCCGGACCGGCCGCGGACCACGGGTGGCTGGGCGCGATCAACAGCGCTGCAACTGCAGCGGCGAAGGAATACCCGGACGTCGATCTGCGCGTCGCCGAGGGCACCAACGACGCCAACCTGCAGATCAGCCAGGTGGAGCAGTTCATCAACGACCGCGTCGACGCCATCGTGTTGCTGCCGACCGACGGTGCCGCCCTGACGCCGGTGGCTATCCAGGCCATGGAAGCCGGCATCCCCGTGATCAACGTCGACCGTGAGTTCTCGAGCCCCTTCGCCGCACGGACAACGGTGCTGGGTGACAACTACGGAATGGGTGTCAGTGCCGGCACGTACATCTGTGAGCAGTTGGAAGGCAAGAAGGACGCCGTCGTCGCCGAGATCGCCGGCATCGACTCGCTGCCCCTGACGCAGGACCGCAGCAAGGGGTTCGCCGACGCGCTGGAGTCCTGCGGCCTCGACGTGGACAACCGCGTCGCTGCGGACTTCACCGTCCAGGGAGGCGAGGCGACGACGTCGCAGCTCCTGTCGGCGGCGCCGAAGATCGACGCCATCTGGAACCACGACGACGACCAGGGCGTCGGCGTCCTGGCCGCCATCGACAACGCCGGACGCGATGAGTTCTTCATGGTCGGCGGCGCCGGATCGGCCAACGCCATGCGGGAGATCGAGTCGGGCGAGAGTGTCCTGCAAGCCACCGTCATCTACCCGTCCACCCAGGCGGCGGACGGCATCCGCCTCGCGCGCCTCATCGTCCAGGACAAGGCCATGAGCGACCTCGTGGAAGTGGAAGTTCCGAAGCGCGTCGTTCTCAATGCGCCGGTCGTGACCAGCGACAACGTGGACAAGTACCTGCCGACCGCCTTCGAGTCCTAGGAGAATCGGGGCGGGGCACCTGTCATGGGACGGTCGCCCCGCCCCTTCTGCCTGTCTCTACCACCTGCCGCCGGACTAAGAGGAAACATGCACAACGACGTACCACCATTGAGGGTCGCCTTGATCGGACACGGCTTCATGGGGGCCGCCCATTCCCAGGGATGGCGGGTTGCACCGCGCTTCCATGACCTCCCAGCCCGACCTGAAATGGCACTGCTCGTGGGGCGCAACGCTCAGGGGGTGGAGGCAGCCGCGTCCAAGTGGGGTTGGAGTGAGACCGCCACCGATTGGCGGGCCGCCATCGCCCGCGACGATATCGACGTGGTCGACATCGTCACTCCCGGTGGTTCCCATGCCGAAATCGCGATCGCTGCGCTCGAGGCTGGCAAGCACGTCCTGTGCGAGAAGCCGCTGGCAAACACCCTCGAAGAGGCCGAGGCGATGGCTGCCGCGGCGGACAGCGCCGGCAAGGACGTCTTTGCGATGGTCGGCTTCACGTATCGTCGGGTTCCGGCGGCAGCCTTCGCGAGGGACCTGGTCCGGTCCGGCGCAATCGGTGAGATCCGCCAGGTACGGGCCGCTTACCTGCAGGACTGGCTGGTCGACGCCGAGGCACCCCTGACCTGGCGCCTGCAGAAGGACCATGCCGGATCCGGGGCGCTGGGCGATCTGGGTGCTCACGCCGTCGATCTGGCGCAGTTCATCACCGGGCAAAGGATCACCGGTGTCAGCGGCATCCTGAACACCTTCATCCATGAACGCCCCCTGCTCGGCCAGGCATCAGGGCTGGCGGGTACCGCCACAGCGGAGCGCGGCAGCGTCACAGTGGATGATCTCGCGCTCTTCACCGGCCGTTTCGACGGCGGCGCGGTCGGTTCGTTCGAAGCCACTCGCATGTCCACTGGTCGCAAGAATGCGCTACGTATTGAAGTAGCCGGTTCCACCGGCGCCATCTCCTTCGATCTGGAGAACATGAACTCCCTCGGCTTCTACGATGCGACGGCGCCCGACACCCGCCAGGGATTCACCAACATCATGGTCACGGAACCAGATCATCCCTACATCTCTGCCTGGTGGCCCGCGGGCCATATTTTGGGCTACGAGCACGGCTTCGCCCACCAGGCAAAGGATTTTGTCGAAGCGATTGCCGAAGGCCGCCAGCCCGAACCGTCATTCGCCGACGGCCTGCAGGTGCAGAAGGTACTCAACGGTGTGGAGCGCAGCGCGGGCGCCGAGAGCATCTGGACCAAAACCGTCTAGAACCGGTCCTCGAACCGAGTCGAAGCCCCTCCGCGGCGACGCGATAACGGGCCATCTCGCCCCTTTCCTACAAGGAGACATTCCATGGCACGCAACTACACCCTGTTCACCGGCCAGTGGGCCGACCTGCCCTTCGAGAAGGTGGCCGAACTCGCAGGCCAGTGGGGCTACGACGGACTGGAGATCGCCGTCTCCGGCGACCACCTCAACGCCTGGCGCTGGGACGACGACGCCTACATCCAGGACCGGCTCGACATCCTCGAGCGCAACGGGCTCAAGGTCTGGGCCATCTCCAACCACCTGAAGGGCCAGGCTGTCTGCGACAATCCCATCGATTTCCGCCACCAGGGAATCGTCGGTGCGAAGGTCTGGGGCGACGGCGACCCCGAAGGCGTCCGCCAACGGGCCGCGGAGGAGATGAAGCTGACCGCGCGCCTCGCTAAGAAGCTGGGCGTCGACACCGTCATCGGCTTCACCGGCTCCTCGATCTGGCAGTACGTGGCGATGTTCCCGCCGGTTCCCGCATCCGTGATCGACGCCGGCTACCAGGACTTCGCGGACCGCTGGAATCCGATCCTCGACGTCTTCGACGAGTGCGGCGTCCGCTTCGCCCACGAGGTCCACCCCTCCGAGATCGCCTACGACTACTGGTCCACCCAGCGCACGCTCGAAGCCATCGGCCACCGCCCCGCCTTCGGCCTGAACTGGGACCCGAGCCACTTTCTGTGGCAGCAGATCGACCCTGTCGCGTTCATCTCGGACTTTAAGGACCGGATCTACCACGTGGACTGCAAGGACACGAAGATGCGCATGGGCGGAGGCCGCAACGGCATCCTCTCCTCACACCTGCCCTGGGGCGACCCGCGGCGCGGCTGGGACTTCGTGTCCACCGGCCGCGGTGACGTGCCCTGGGAGGACAGCTTCCGTGCGCTGACAGCCATCGGCTACACCGGGCCGATCTCGGTCGAGTGGGAGGACGCCGGCATGGACCGGCTGCAGGGAGCGCCCGAGGCCCTCGCCTTCCTCAAGCGCTTCGACTTCGCGCCGTCGGAGACCTCCTTCGACGCCGCCTTCAGCCAGTAGGTTCCCGCACCGGAGTCACACCAGGGGCACCGCGCCGGAGCTGCCACGGTGCCCGTCGTCGTACACCCGGCGCGAGGTCGTCGTCGTACATCCGGCGCGGCGGCCCCGGTCCGCGGTACCTGCGCCACGGGTTTGGGCACCCGGCGCGCCGGCGGGCCCCGAGGGGCCCCGACGTAACCCCGCCGAAACGCGGCCGGGGTAGCCTATGTGGATGCGTGAACTCCAGGCACAGATCATTGAGGAAATGGGCGTCCAGCCCACCATCGACCCGGCTGCGGAGATCCGCCGCAGGGTCGGGTTCCTGAAGGACTACGTCCGGTCCTCAGGTACCCGCGGGTTCGTCCTCGGCATCAGCGGCGGACTGGACTCCACCCTGGCCGGCAAGCTCGCGCAGCTCGCGGTCGACGAACTGCGGTCCGAGGGCATGGACGCCGACTTCATCGCGATGCGCCTGCCCTACAACGTCCAGAAGGACGAGGAGGACGCGCAGGCGGCCCTCGCCTTCATCCAGCCCCGCACCTCGAAGGTGTTCAACGTGGCGCCCGCCGTCGACGGCATCCAGCAGGAGTACGCGGACACCACCGGTGAGCCCATCTCGGACTTCACCAAGGGCAACACGAAGGCCCGCGCCCGCATGGTGGCGCAGTACGCCGTCGCCGGGCAGCACAACCTCCTCGTGATCGGGACGGACCACGGCGCCGAGTCCGTCACCGGCTTCTTCACGAAGTTCGGTGACGGCGGAGCCGACATCCTGCCCCTCTTCGGACTCAACAAGCGCCAGAACCGCGCTCTGCTCAAGGAACTCGGAGCACCGGCGGCCCTCTACAACAAGATCCCGACGGCGGACCTCCTGGACGACCTTCCCGGCCGGGCCGACGAGCACGAGCTCGGGCTCACCTACGAGCAGATCGACGATTACCTCGAGGGGCGCGAGATCGATCCCGACGCCGCGAAGTCGATCGAACACCGCTACTGGATCACACGGCACAAGCGGACGGTGCCGGTGACCGTGTTCGATTCGTGGTGGCGGGAGTAAACACCGCCGTTGGTAACGTAGGGTCCGTGAAGATCGCCACCTGGAACGTCAATTCCCTCCGCGCCCGCGCCGACCGCGTCGAAGCCTGGCTGAACAGGTCCGACGTCGACGTCCTGGCCATCCAGGAGACGAAGTGCAAGGACGACAACTTCCCCTGGGAGCTGTTCGAGAACAGCGGCTTCGAGGTGGCGCACTTCGGCCTCAGCCAGTGGAACGGCGTCGCGATCGCCTCCCGCGTGGGGCTCGACGACGTCGAACGCACCTTCCCCGACCAGCCTGCCTTCGGCAAGCCCGGCACCGAAGCGGTGCAGGAAGCACGGGCCATCGCTGCTACCTGCGGGGGTGTCCGCGTCTGGAGCCTGTACATCCCCAACGGACGCGCCCTCGACGACCCGCACATGCCCTACAAGATCGAGTGGCTCGACACGCTCCGCGGCCACGCCCGTCAGTGGATCACCGAGGACCCCCAGGCACAGATCGCCCTGATGGGTGACTGGAACATCGCGCCGCAGGACGAGGACGTCTGGGACATCGACCTCTTCGTCGACGGGGGCTACACCCACGTCAGCCCGCCCGAGCGTGCCGCGTTCCAGGCCTTCCTCGATGCCGGGTTCGCCGACCTCGCGCGTCCGTTCACGCCCGGGCCCGGCTCCTACACCTACTGGGACTACAAGCAGCTGCGGTTCCCCAAGAAGGAGGGCATGCGGATCGACTTCGTCCTCGGCTCGCCCGCCCTCGCCGCCCGTGCCGCCAACGCCTTCGTGGATCGCGAGGAGCGCAAGGGCAAGGGCGCCTCGGACCACGCCCCCGTCGTCGTGGAACTCAGCGAGCCGTGAGCCAGATGGGCGGTGTTGCCCGGCCGTTTCCCTACGTCTCCTACCTCCGCGTCTACGAGCCCCTCGACGCCTTCTCCGACTCGCAGCAACTCGCCATCCTGGAACAGCGCGGGCGGGAGCGCGAGCTGACCGAGGCGATCGAGCACGAGCAGTCCCTGCGACGCATTCTGCGCACGGTGTCGGATCCGTTCCCTCACCATGAACCGGACCTCGTCCGGGTGACGCACTTCCCCAGCCTGAACGGGACGACGGCGCCGTACTACTGCCCCAACCAGCTCGCCGTCCGCACCACGCTCGCCGCCGAGTCGCTCGACCAGAGCCTGCGCGGACCCCTGATCGACGTCCTCGTTCCGGATGTGGCCCGCGAGGCCCACCAGGCGAGGCTGGACCCCGATACCTTCGCCGATTCCGTCGCGAAGCTGCACACGCGGTCGGCGACGTGGGGCGTGCCGTTCGCCTGGTTCGCGCTGATCCACGAGGACGACCTCACGGAGGTCGTCGAGGACGACGGCCGGGTCTCCACCGTGCGGATCACGGCGAGGATCGGCGACTGCATCGACCGTGGTCGGCGCTCGGTCGCCCAGCTCGCCATCGGGGCACCGGAGATGGACCTGCTCGATGAGCTCACCGAGATCGTCGAGTGGCTGGAGGTCTTCCGGCGCGACGCCGTCGTCGAGGTGGACTACGGCCCCGTGGCGGACAGGGTCTTCCCGGACGATTCGCCGATGGACGTCCGGCTGGGCATCGAGAGCCTCGCCGAAGCGGACATGATGGGCGCGGCAGCGTCCTACCGCCGCCTTGCGTCCCGGTGGATCCCGATCCGCCAGCTCGCGCGCGCCTCCTGAGACACCAGGCGGCCTGCTCCTGCTGAGCAGCCCACCCGAGCGGCGTTCGATCCGGACCGCTCAGCCCCTGGCAGGTCCCGTCGAGTGCCGCTCCACGAGCAGGTGCGGCCGCGGGGGCGGATAGTCGGCGGGCTCGTTGCGCAGCAGTTCACCGAGCAGGAGGTCGGCCGCGTACGCTCCCTGATCCTCGGGGTCCTGTCGGATGGTGGTCAGGCCCATGGGCTCGGAGAACTCGTGGTCGTCGATGCCGATGACCGACAGTTCACCGGGAACGTCGATGCCGAGCTCCGCCGCGGCCTTCAGCACACCGAACGCCATCTCGTCCGAGGAACAGAACACCGCCGTCGGCCGGTCCGCAGGGTCGGCGAGCAGCGCGAGCGCCGAGGCACGTGACGTGGAGAACCGGAAGTCGCCGAAGGCCGACCAGTCCTCGCGCACCGGGAGTCCGTGGTCCGCCATCACCTGCTGGAAGGCCTGCTGCCGGATCCGCGGCACCTCGAAGTCGATGTCGGAGGAGCCGCCGCCCCGCATGTGCGCGATCCGCGTGTGACCGCGGCCGATCAGGTGCTCCACGGCATCGCGGGCCGCCTTCGCGTCGTCGATGCCCACGTGCCGGACACCCTCCACAGCGCCGCCGACCACGATGTTCGGATACTCGAGCTGCTGGACGGCCTTCCGCTCCTCGTCCGTCAGGTGCATGGACATCACCAGCAGGGCGTCGATGCGCTTGCGGAGGATGGAGCGGTGGAACACCCGGTCGCGGTTCACACCGTCGCCGCCGAGGCTGAACAGGATCAGGTCGTACCCGGCGGCACGCAGCTGGCGGTCGACGCCCTCGAGGACGGCGGAGAAGTACCAGCGGTCGATCACCGGAACGAGGACACCCATCGCCATGGTGCGCCCGGAGGCGAGCCCGGACGCGGACGACGACGGCACGTACCCCAGCTCCTTCGCGGTCGAGTTGACCCGGGCGCGCGTCTCCTCGGCCACTCCCGGTAGCCCGCGCAAGGCGCGGGACACCGTGGCCGTCGAGACGCCGAGGTACGCAGCGACGTCGTCGATGCTGGTCATGCTCTCAGCCCTTCAGGCCGCCGGCCAGCAGGCCCCGCACGAAGTAGCGCTGCAGCCCGAAGAACACCGCCAGCGGAACGATGATGGACACGAAGGCCCCCGCCGTCAGCCGCTGCCACTCTCCGCCGCGGGAGCCCTGGATCTCGGCCAGGCGCTGCGTGATCGGCGCGACGTCGGCCCCGCCGCCGGAGAACACCAGCGCCACGAGGAGGTCGTTCCACAGCCAGAGGAACTGGAAGATCCCGAAGGAAGCCAGCGCGGGCGTGGCGAGCGGGATGATGATGCGCCAGAAGATGGTGCTGTGCCCGGCCCCGTCCACGCGGGCTGCCTCGATGACCTCACCGGGGATCTCGGCGATGAAGTTGTGCAGGAGGAAGATGGCCAGCGGCAGTCCGAAGATCGTGTGGGCGACCCAGAGCTGCGCATAGGTACCGCTCGGCAGTACCTGGAAGTCGCCGAACTTGAGCACCTTCGTGAACAGCTGGAGCAGCGGGATCAGGGCCATCTGGAGGGGGACGATCTGCAGGGCGAAGACGAAGATGAACAGGCTGTCCTTCCCCCTGAACCGGCCCCACGCGAACATGTAGGCCGCCATGGCACCGAGGACCAGCGTGAAGACGGTCCCGGGTATGACGATCGCCAGGGAGTTCACGAAGTAGGAGAGCAGGTTGGGCGACTGGCTTCCGCCGGGGCTGAGGACGTCGGCGTAGTTCTCGAGCGTGAACTGGCGGTCGGTGAGGACGTTCCACCAGCCGTTGCCCTTGATGTTCGCCTCGGGGCGGAAGGACGAGACCAGCAGTCCGAAGGTCGGGACGGTCCAGATCACGGCGATGATGATCGCGGCGGCAGTGGCTCTCCGCGATGTCAGGCGCTGCCTGACCCGCTTCTGCATGGTCGACTGCCCCTGGGTGACGTCATCGTTGACGTCCGGCAGGAGCTTGTTCGTGTTGTCCAGCGGCACAGTGCTCATCGGATTTCCTTCTGCTTGCGGAGCAGCCGGGCGTTGTAGACGACCACGGGCAGCACCATCAGGAACAGGACCAGTGCCAGCGCGGCCCCCCTGCCGGGCTCACCCGCCCGGAATGCCTGGGTGTACATCTCGTTGGCGACCACCGACGTCTCGTACTGGCCTGCGGTCATGGTCCGGACGATGTCGAAGACCTTGAGGGTACCGATCGTGATGGTCGTGATGACGACGATCAGGGAACCGCGGATGGTGGGGATGGTGACGTTGCGGAACTGCTGCCAGGCGCTGGCGCCGTCGAGCCGTGCGGCCTCGACGATCTCCGTGGGGATGCCCTTGATGGCCGCCGACAGCACCACCATGGCGAAACCGGTCTGGATCCAGATCATCACCGCGATCAGGAAGAAGGTGTTCTCCGGGGCATCGAGCAGGAACTGCTTGGGCTCCTGGCCCAGCCACACCAGGATCTGGTTGAGGAGCCCGATCTGGTTCTGCTCGGCGCCCTTGTAGGCGTAGACGAAGCGCCAGATCACGCCGGCACCGACGAACGAGATGGCCATGGGCATGAAGACCAGCGCCTTCAGCGCCTTCTCACCGCGCGCGCGGTCGATGAACACGGCGTAGGCGAGTCCGATCGAGGACGCGAGCAGCGGAACGAGGACCACCCAGATGAGGGTGTTCCTCAGGGTCACCAGCGCCTCCGGCTGCGTGAACATCCAGACGAAGTTGTCGAGTCCGACGAACTCCCCGTTGCGGTTGGTGAAAGAGATGTACGAAGTCTGGAGCGCCGGGAACACGAGCCCGACGGCCAGCAGGATCAGGGCCGGTGCCAGGAATCCGGCGACCTGGAGCTTCTCGCGTCCGGATTTCGGTGCCCGATCCACGACCAGCATGATGAGGCCGATGATGGCCGCGAAGATGGCGAGCCCCACCACCACCTGTAAACCTTTGTCAGCAAAATCTTCCACAGCCCAGCCTCCTTGGTGCGCGTGATGAAAGTGATTTCGGGGAAGGGCGGTGCTGCAGGGCCCATCTGAAGCGGTCCGGCCTGCAGTACCGACGGCGACTGGTGCCATCACCCGTCGGGCGATGGCACCAGCCGTCAGTGCATCAGGATGCGGGCCAGCTGTCCTCGACTGTCTGCGTGACTTCCTCGGTGGAGGAACCGTTGATCCAGTTCACGATGCCGCTCCAGAAGGAGTTGGAGCCGACAGCGCCGGGCATCAGGTCGGAGGCATCGAAGCGGAACACCGTGTTGGGGTCCTGCAGCAGTTCGATCGACTGGCGGTCGAGGTCCGATGTCGCCACCTCGGGGTCGAGTCCCTTGTTGGCGCTGATGTTTCCACCCAGAGCAACGCGGATGTTGGCGAAGTCAGCGCTTGCCATGAAGGCCTGGAGCGCCTGGACCTCTGGACGGTCGGTGTAGGCGCCGATGAACTCACCGCCGCCGGTGACAGCAGTGCCGGCAGCAGGATCGACGGGAGGGGTCATGAAGGCCCAGACGTCACCGTCCTCGGCGACGTTGGTCCCCTCGGGCCAGTTGACCGCCTGGAAGGATGCTTGGTGGTGCATGGCACAGGTGCCGTCCAGGACAGGCTGACCGGCCTCTGAGAAGGGCGTCGAGAGGATGGAGCGCGAGTCGCCGAAGCCGCCGTTGACGTAGTCGTCGTTCTTGAGGATGTCGCCCACGCGGTCGAACGACTTGACGATCTGTGGATCGTTGAACGGGATCTCGTGGGTAACCCACTGGTCGTAGACCTCGGGGCCGTTCTCGCGGAGCACCGCGTCCTCGACCCAGTCGGTTCCGGGCCAGCCGGTGGCTTCCCCGGATTCGAAACCGGCGCACCAGGGCTTGATGTCTTCTTCCTCGCTGGCGATCTTCTCCGTCAGCTCCATCATCTCGTCCCAGGTGGTGGGGATTTCCCAGCCCTTCTCCTCGAAGGTGGCCGGGACGTACCAGATGTAGCCCTTGATGCTGGCGAGCATGGGGGCGGCGTAGAAGGTGCCGTCGACGGTGCCGTAGGCCTTCCAGTCCTCCGACCAGCCCTCGTCGACGAGGTCCGAGACCTCCTGGGGTGCCGGCTTGAGGAATTCGGCCTGGGTGGCGAGCAGACCCGGCTGTGGGAAGATCGCGAGGTCGGGAGCAGTGCCACCCTGTGCGCGGACGCCGATCTGCGTCTCGAATTCCTTCGAGCCCTCGTATGCGACCTCGATGCCGGTGCATTCGGAGAAGTCGGCCCAGGTCGCCTCGAGCCGCTCGGCCTCGATGTCCACGATCGTCGAATAGACGCTGACCTCTGCGTCCTCGAAGGTCCCGTACGACTCATAGGGGGCGCAGTCCGCATCCCCCGATCCGCCCGCGCTGTCCGAGCCGCCTGATCCGCACCCGGCGAGCGCGAGGAGGGAAACACTGAGTGCTGCAGCGGGCAGCACCAACTTCCGTGAGCGAGTTTTCGCCATTGAAACAGACTCCTTTGTCCAGCGGCCCCCAATGCTTCGGATTCACAGCGAACGTCGCCGTGAGCCAGGATTGTGCCGCCTCACTGTGTGGGTACCGCAACAGTAAGCGCTTACATACAGCCTCACAAGCTTCCTGCCCTGCTTCCACCATTCGATACCGAACCGTGACACGAGGCCGGCGTGTCAGGTGACGCGCTCGGCCCTTGAGAAGCGCACCCGTGCACCGGAGCGAATGCTGATAAGGACCGGGGTGCGGTATCCCGTGACCACGTCGAGGGCCTCGACGAGCCGGGAGACCTCGGCGGCGGTCACATAGGGCGGCACGCCTTTCTTCGGGTACACCCGGACGCGCAGTCCCGGGACACCACGGACCTCCCACGTGCTGACGGAGGTGCCCGCGAGGTCGGTGCGCTCGAGCAGCGCGGCCTTCAGTGCCTGCTCCACGGCTGTGGCCGTGATGACCACCGATCCCGCCGTCCCGTCGTCGCCCGTGTCCCGGTCGTCCGTGTCCCGGCCGCCGGAATGGCCGCCGGAATGGCCGCCGGAATGACCGCCGGAATGACCGCCGACGCGCCCGTCGACGGACGCGAAAAGCCCCGTCCTGCCCCTACCCTGCGCGGCGATCCACAGCGCGAGCAGCACGATCAGGAGCAGGAGTGCGGCCGCGAGCGCGAGCCACAGCCATGTATCCGACTGGCCTTCGAGCGTCGTCCCCCTCCGGAGCCGGTCGATCCATCCGCCCACCCGCGGCGCCGTGGACCCCCACCAGGAGGCGACGGCGGGCAGCGTGAGGACGGCGAGGCCCGCGGCCCCTGCAGCAAGCAGAAGGAGGCCGAGAACGGCGAGGACGAGTCGGTTGAGCAACCGCGGCGTGGTGTTCACTGTCCGATCACCCCCGATTCCGCCACGACGACGGAGATCCTCGGTGCCGGCTCGACGCTCGAGCGCTGGAGGTCGTCCGCGACGGCAGCGCGAACGGCGTCGGCGTCGACGGGGACGCCGGACGTCGGCCGGACCTGCACCCGTACCGAGGCACGGCTGATCGTCACCAGGACCTGCTCCGGTGCCACTCCCGCCGCGACCCGCGCCCTGCGCGCCAGCGACGACGCCACGACCTCGGCATCGACGACGACGGCGGCCCGACCGTCCGGGATGGTGTAGCGGGCCCGCCTGCCGGGCAGGACCGCGAGGAGGAGGAGCAGGGCGCCGAGGACGAGCAGGAAGACGGATCCGGCTCCGAGGAGGGAGGGGGGCACCGCGCCGGGCAGGGCACCGATCCGAGCGGCCGCAGCTTCGACGTCGAGCAGGAACGGCGCGTCCCCCACGGCCTTGAGGATGGCCTCGAACAGCAGGACCAGGCACACCGCGATCAGGAGGACACCCGTCACCACCGACGCGACGGCCCGTGACGAATACAGTTCCCGCCGCACGAGACGGGCTGTGGATGCCGGCGTCGACCGGTCGAGCGGATCGGGACTCACTGCACCCTCACCCCCTTGGCAACGGTGCTGCCGATGATGCGGATGTCCACGCGGCTCAGGCGCGCTCCCGTCAGCTCCTGGACGCGCTCGAGGATCGGCGTGCGGGCGGCATCGGCGCGCGCCCAGAGCGGCCCTCCGAAAGAATCGACGATACCGGGATCGTCGAGGACCCGGGTGAGCGGGGGCACGGGCAGCGGCAGGGCGAGCAGGAGTGCAAGGAGCCCCCGGTCGTCGGAGAACGACGCCCGGACCTGGGCGGGCTGCACCCCGAGCACTTCCGCGGCGGCAGCCTGCGCCGTGCTGGTGAGGGCCTGGGTGGTGATGCGGTTGTGCCCGGACATGGCGCTCGGGGGCAGGGGGATGGCCGTCATGCGCGTGCAGGAGGGAGGGAGCCGGTGATCACGAGGACGAGCGTCGGCCGGACAGGGCGTCGACGACGCCACGCAGGTCGAGCTTGCCCTCGAGCGTGCGCCCCACGAGGGCTCCGCAGAGCACCAGGACGAGGGTCAGCACGAAGCCCCAGAATCCGAAGATCAGGGCTGCGAAGGCGAGCACCGCTCCTGCGGCCATACCGATGGTGGTGGGAGTCATGAGTACCTCACTCGGCTCGGTGCTGGACCTGGGTGGAGCCCGTCGGACGGACGCGTTCGACCGTCCTGGGTTCTGCCGGTGGCGGGAGATGCACGTCGAGGACCTCTACGTTGACCTCGATGACCTCGAGCCCGACCAGTTGCGTGAGGGCGTCGTACACGGCAGCACGGACGGCATCGGCGAGGGCATGGAGTGCATAACCGTACTCCGCGACGAGGCTGACGTCGACGGCGAGCTGCGTCTGGCCGACTTCGACCTTCACCCCCTGCGAGAGGTCGTTGGCACCGACGGCGTCCCGGATGGCGCCGAGCGCGCGGCCGGCTCCGAGTCCGAGCGAATGGACACCTGGTACCGCCCGCGCGGCGATGGCGGCGATCTTGACCGCGGCCTGGTCACCGATGACGGTCCTTCCGACAGCCGTGTCCTGCAGGACGGGCAACGGACGCCCCGTGGGTTGCTCGATCATCGAAGAAGGCCCCTTTCGCTTGTGCCCAGCCTAAGCCACGGCACCGGGGCCGGGATGTGGCAGCGGGGAGCGGTGCTCCTGCCGGCGCCAGGACGATCAGGAGCGGGTACAGTGCCGGGCGAGCCAGTCCTGCACGGGCACCATGGCATGGCGGAAAGCCTTCTCATCGAAGGTACCCGACCCCTTGGGCGGAGCCTCCACCGAGTGGGCGAGAGTGGTGAAATCGTCGTACAGGTCGGCCGGCACCTTGTCCCGCAGGTCGAGGATCTGCTGCTCGAGGACGAGGAGTTCTTCCGGATCCGATGTGGAGCGGAGACTCAGGGGGGCGAGCATGGCCGTGGTGACTCCGCCCGCCACGAGGACACAGGAATCCGAGGGATCCGAGCCGGCTGCCGCCCCTGTCTCCCGACCCGTCGCCGCGCCCTCCCCCGGCAGGGCAGGGCCGGACTCCTGCGGCGGTTCGGAGAGCGCATCCGGCTCCGGGGACGGGCTGGCGGGCATGGTGAGCATCGTCTGGGCCGGCACCGGCCCGTCCTGGCTGCACCCGGCGAGGGCGATGGCGAGCGCGCCCAGACAGGCAGCGGTGTGCAGGAGTCTCACGGATGCCCTTTCGTCTCGGTGCGGGGCCGGAGGTTCAACGCTCGGCACCCCGACTACTATCCCGGGCGGCACCGAGCGCCACCGGCACGTCCGCCGCACGCCCGCACGTCCACCGCCCCGTCCGCGCGATGCTACGGCCCCAACCCCGGCATTCGCTGGGAGCGGGCGCACGAAAAAACCCCGCGTTCCCTGGGGAACTGCGGGGTTTTCAGCAGTGGCTCCGACCGGCGTCGATCCGGTGACCTTTCGATTTTCAGTCGAACGCTCTACCAACTGAGCTACAGAGCCTTGCGACCATCTTCCGATGATCACCGTATCCAGCCCGGCCGGACTCCCCGAGGGGATCCAGCCGCCTGAGCGACCCTGACGGGACTTGAACCCGCGACCTCCGCCGTGACAGGGCGGCGCGCTAACCAACTGCGCTACAGGGCCTTGCTAACTTCCTTGCCGTTTTGCAAGAGTTCCAGCCTACCAGCACTTTTCGTCCCGGTTGACCGCCCGTGAAGGCGACTCCTGCGTACCCCCAACGGGATTCGAACCCGTGCCGCCGCCGTGAAAGGGCGGTGTCCTAGGCCGCTAGACGATGGGGGCCTGGACCACAGTTCGGGTTCCTGCGACCATCCGGAAGGCAAGCATTTCCGGCGGATCATTCCCTGTCGTGGACCTATAAAACTATAGGGGCAGATTCTCGATTCCACAAAATCGGCGGGAACTGGTGCGCGGGACGCGGTCCCATTCCCGACGCGAGCCCCCGTACGGCGGTCCGGCAAGCCGAGCGGTCTGTACGATCTTCTCGTGCCATTCGAGATCCCACAGAGAGAGTTCGACGACGCCGTCGACGACGCCATCGACAGGATTCCCGACGACCTCGCCCGCGCGATGGACAACGTGGCCATCTTCGTCGTCGAGGAGTACGAGCCCGGGCCGGGCGAGCCCGCCGATACGGAACTGCTGGGACTGTACGAAGGGACACCGCTCACGGAGCGCGACTCGTGGTGGGACGCGGGCTCCCTGCCGGACCGCATCAGCATCTTCCGCGGGCCCCTCATGCGACTGTGCTCGACGCGCGAGGAACTGGTGGAGGAGATCCTCGTGACCGTGGTGCACGAGGTCGCCCACCACTTCGGCATCGACGACGACCGGCTCCACGAGCTCGGGTGGAGCTGACTGCCAGGCTCCACAGGGTGAGCCGGCGGTGGGCGGGCGTCGGCTGACCGGCCGGTCCGATCAACGGGCAGGTGCGATCATCGGACCGAACGAGCTCCGGTCCTCGAGCCGCGGGTCCGGCCTGTCCGGAACCACCAGCACGGGTCCACGCGCGTGATGCAGCACTCCCTGGCTCGTCGACCCCATGAGCATGCCCGCGAAGCCGCCGCGGCCCCGCGTGCCCACCACCAGCAGCTCCGAGGTCGCCGACGCCTCGATGAGCACCTCCGCGGGTGGCCCGTCCATCAGGTCAACCCGGATGTCCACGTCGGGGTAGTGGCTCTTGAGCCAGTCGCGGCCGGCTGCGAGCTGGACGGCGAGGTCCGCGTGCAGCGCCTCCCGGTCCACGGGTGCGGGCACCCAGGCGAGCGAACCGTTGAAGGGTGCGACCGAGCAGATCACGCGCAGCGGCAGCCCCCTCGACCGAGCCTCCTCGGCGGCTGCGAGCGAGGCCATGCGGGCCTGCTCCGAACCGTCCACACCCACCACCACGACGGGTTCCACGGCGGCGGGTGGTTTGTCCTTCCCTGGTTTCCGGCCGAGCTCCGGATGCCCCAGGCGTGCTCCCGTGCACACCGGGATGACCGCCGTCGGGCACTTGGCATGCGCGGGCAGGGCGCTGCTGACGGAACCCAGCAGGCGGCCCACGAAACCGCCGCGGCCGCGGGAGCCCACGACCATGAGTTCGGCTTCCTCGGAGAGATCGAGCAGCACCCCGGCGGCGTCACCGGTCTCGATCCGGGGGTGCACGTCCACGGCGATGCCCTCGAGGTGGGTGACAGCATCGTTGAGCACGGTCTGCGCGCTCTCGCGGATGACCTCGTCGTCCACTGTCGCGTAGCCCGCGTCCATGCTCGACGCCGCGAACACCGGCACGGTGTAGGCGGTCACGACGTACAGCGGAGCCTTGCGCCTCTCGGCCTCGCGCGCGGCCCAGAGGAGGGCACAGGTGCTCTGGTCGGAGCCGTCGACGCCGACCACGATCCCGTGCTGCGCCAGCCCCTGCGACGATTCTTCTGCGTGCCCTCTGCCCACGGCAGGCCTCCCTCGGTCGCGTGTCCCGGCCACCCGAAGCGGCCGGTCCACCATTTGTAGCGCACTGGGGTTCGCCGGTCTATCCACGGTATGAAAAGTTATATAGGCTTCAGTGACCCGTAGCGGGGGCCGGCCCTCAAGAGCCGGGATACCCCTGCGCGTAGTGCTCTTGGCTGACCCGTTCGCAGCCAAGAGTCCGTACGGCCCGGAAGAGGCGCCGGGCCGTACGGGATTCTGCTTCGTGTGGAGGTAACCTGGTGGATTCCTTGCCGCTTGACGCTGTCCGCTCTGCGTCCGCGATGTCCGCGCACGCGGAGCATACGAGCACCGTCGTCATCGGTTCTGGGCTGTCCGGCCTCGCCGTCGCGAGCGAGCTCAGCCGCCGCGGCATCGACTCGATCGTCGTCGAAAGCCTCGAATGCTTTGACTCCGGGGCCATGCGAACGGTCATGACGGACTCCGTCTCCCTCTCGGAGCGCACGGAACTCATGCGGCTCCTCCGCGGCTATGCCGTCGCCCACCATCTCGATGTCCGGCAGACCACGGTCGCCGAACACCTCAGCATCATCGGGCACCCCAAGCTCCTCACGGGTCCCGTGGGCCGCAAGAAGTGGGCGGTGCAGACGGCCGACGGCGTCCTCCTCGCCGACCACGTCGTGCTCACCAAGTACCCCCAGAACGAGCTGCGGAAGTTCCTGCGCTCCATGGGGATCGCGATCGGCCGGGACTTCAAGGCGGCCCTGCGCGCGATCGGCCTGCACCTCGTCGGCGTCGGCGAGCTGCTGACACCCACCACCCGGGAGATCGTGCGCCAGGCGAAGCTCGTGAGCGACACCATCGTCGCTCAGGGGCCGGCCGCCCTCAACCGCATCGCCCCGCCCCGCGCGGCCCTCTCGCCGCTCGGAGCCTAGCCCTACTTGCCCTACTTGCCGGCGCCGAGCCGCTTCCGGGCCGTCACGGCGAGCGCGACGGCGATCGCCACCAGCGCCACGATCATCAGCAGGATGCTCCAGGGGAAGTCGCTCACTCCGGCTGCCTGCGTCTCAGCGGCCGGGGCGTCCTCCACATCCAGCGGGCCCTGAGTGGTCGCGGCGTCCGGAACCGTCGTCGAGCCCTGCTGCGTGGTGAAGACGAAGGTGCCCTCGATGGGGTGCGAATCCGAGGACACCACGCGCCAGTTGACCGTGTACTCACCGGCCTGCGCACCCGAGCGCAGGGGCTGGGTGGCTGTCCGGTCGACGATCTGCACGGGCCCGTCGGCCCAGTCGGTGCCGGACGCGTCGAGGACCTGCACCTGGGCACCGATCCCGGACGGCACGTTCGAAAAGCTGAGTTCCAGGCTGGGCGGCAGCACCTCGATGGTGGCGCCCGACGCCGGATTGCTGCCGGCCAGCTCGTCGTGGGCGTTCGCGGCGGCGCCGCCGCTGAGCAGGAGGGCGAGTGCCAGCAGGACGGCCCCGACGAGGGCTGACGCCGACAGGGCAGGACGACCGCGTCCGCCGTGCGGGGTCACCGGATGCTGGGCGGGCAGGAGAGGAAAGGCAGCCATGGTCCAACCCTACGCGGAGACCCTGATGGACTGCTGGACCTTGTACAGGAGGACGGCGGGGCTGAGACGGCCGTCACGGGGCGTCTCCCCCGTCGCATGCACGGGATAGAATTCATCGCGATTGCTCCCCGACCCTTCCGCCCTAGGATCCCCCATGCTCAAAACTGGTTCCGCGCTGGATCGCTACTTCGACATCACGCAGCGGGGGTCGACGTTCTCCCGTGAGATCCGCGGCGGCCTCGCCACCTTCTTCGCCATGAGTTACATCGTGGTGCTCAACCCGCTCATCCTCGCCGGCGCCGATTCCTCGGGCGCCGAACTCGGCTTCGAACGGGTCGCTGCCGTGACGGCGCTGGTGGCCGGCATCCTGACCATCGTCATGGGCGCGTGGGCCAAGTACCCGTTCGCGCTCGCCACGGGACTCGGTGTCAACGCGTTCGTGGCCATCACGGTCGCGACGAACCCGGGCCTCACCTGGCCCGACATCATGGGCCTCGTGATGCTCGCGGGCCTCACCATGCTCGTCCTGGTGCTGACCGGCTTCCGGACGGCGGTCTTCAACGCCGTCCCGGAGAGCCTCAAGACGGCGATCGTCGTGGGTATCGGCCTGTTCATCGCCCTGATCGGCCTGGTCAACGCGGGCTTCGTTCGCCGCGTGCCCGACGTCGCCAACACCACTGTCCCCGTCGGCCTCGGGTTCGGCGGCGTCCTGATCGGCTGGCCGACCCTGGTCTTCGTCTTCGGCCTCATCCTGACCATCGCGCTCGTGGTCCGGAAGGTGCGCGGAGCGATCCTCATCGGTGTGCTGGCCGCGACGGTACTCGCCGTCGTCATCGAAGCCGTCGTCAACGTCGGCCCGAGCTTCGTTCCGGGCCAGGAACCCAATCCGGCCGGGTGGTCGCTCGTGGTCCCCGAACTGCCGACCGGTTCGTGGGTCGGCGTTCCGGACCTGAGCCTCATCGGCAACGTGAGCCCGTTCGGCGCCTTCGGGCATCTCGGTGGAACCGCCGCGGTCCTGCTGACCTTCACGATCCTCCTCAGCATCTTCTTCGACGCGATGGGCACGATGGTGGGCCTCGCCAACGAGGCGAAGCTCGTCGACGCCAGGGGGAACATCCCGGGCGTCAACCGCGTCCTCGTGGTCGATGCGCTGGGCGCGGTCGCCGGTGGTGCCGGTTCCGTGTCGTCCAACCAGATCTACGTCGAGTCCGGCGCCGGCATCGGAGAGGGCGCCCGCACGGGCCTCGCCAACGTGGTGACCGGCCTGCTGTTCCTCCTCGCGATGTTCTTCACCCCGCTCATCAGCCTCGTACCGTTCGAGGCCGTGGCGCCTGCCCTCGTGGTCGTCGGGTTCATGATGGTGTCGCAGGTCGGGCGCATCGACTTCGAGGACTGGGGCGTCGCCCTTCCGGCTTTCCTCACCTTCACGCTCATGCCGTTCACCTACTCGATCGCGAACGGCCTCGGCGCCGGGTTCATCGCCTTCGTGCTGATCCGCGCCATCCAGGGCCGTGCGCGCGAGGTGCACCCGCTGATGTGGGCCGTGGCCGCGGCCTTCGTGGTCTTCTTCGGCATCGGACCCATCGAGGAAATCCTCGGGATCTGATCGCTGCGCCACGCGCGGAAGGAGCGACGACGGCGGATGGGGGACCGCCGTCGTCGCCGGCTTGTGGGGCACCCGCTTTCGGGGCGCCGGGCTTTCGAACTTGCCTGCCTCCGGTTGCACCGTCGAGGAAGGTGCCGGTCAGCGGGCCGACCAGCCGCCGTCCATGACGTAGGACGAGCCGGTGACCATGCCGGCGTCGTCGCCCGCGAGCCAGGCGACCAGTGAGGCGACCTCCTCGGGCTCCACGAGCCGCTTGATGGCGGATTCGGTGAGCAGAATCTTCGACAGCACCTCGTCCTCGCTGATGCCATGCAGGCGGGCCTGGTCCGCGAGCTGGTTCTCGACCAGGGGTGTGCGCACGTAGCCCGGGTTCACGCAGTTGCTCGTGACGCCGTGCTCCCCGCCTTCGAGGGCGGTGACCTTCGAGAGTCCCTCGAGCGCGTGCTTGGCGGTGACGTAGGCCGACTTGAAGGGCGAGGCGCGCAGGCCGTGGACGGAGGAGATGTTGATGATCCGTCCGAACCCCCGCCCGTACATGCCCGGCAGCGCGGCGCGGATCAGCAGGAACGGCACCTCGACCATGAGCTTCTGGATACGGCGGAAGTCCTCAGGACGGAAGTCCTGGATGGGGCTGACGGTCTGGATGCCTGCATTGTTCACGAGGATGTCCGCGTCGAGCGTGAGGTCCTCGAGGGCGGCGGTGTCGAGCAGGTCGACCGCCCAGGACTCTCCCTCCAGTTCCCGGGCGAGCCCGGCCGCACCCTCCGCGTCGCGGTCGGCGACGACCACGCCGGCGCCGCGGCCCGCAAGAGCCCGGGCGCAGGCCGCGCCGATGCCGCTCGCCCCTCCGGTGATCACCGCCCGCCGGCCGGCGAGGCTGCCCTCCAGCCGCCGGACGGCCTCCGGGTCCGTTTGTGCTGCAAGACCGGGGCGCGCCGCAGCCGCTTCATCGAGGCTCATGGCTCTCCTTCGCGTACTCCCGGCGGGGCCATTCCCCGCACTCCCCTGAGTATTCCTGCAGGGCGGGACCGGACCAATGACCACTTCGGCACCCCCTGTCTGCGATACTGCACGGATGGTTGCCCCCAACGCCCAGGACCTCCTCGTCCTGCGGGCCGTCGCCCAGAGCGGGCGGTTCACCACCGCGGCCAATTCCTTTCAGCGCCTTCATCGCCGCCCCGGCCTTCGCACGTTTGCGGGCCGCCAACCCGCGGCTTAGCATCGAGATCGTCGCCGCCACGCGCAGGGCTTCGCAGACGCGCACGGGACTCGACTTCGAGGTGGTGGTCGGGGAACCGCAGGTACACCGTGCCGAGGCGACGCGGCTCGGCGCCTACGTACTCGGCCTCTACGCGTCACGGGACTACCTCGAGGCGCATGGCTCGCCCTCCGACCTGGCCGAGGTGGTCACCCATCCGCTCGTGTACTTCATCGACTCGATGCTGCAAGTCGACAGCCTCGACGCGCCACGGCGCCTGCTGCCCTCCATGCGTGATGCCCTGAGTTCCACGAACGTGTTCGTCCACGTCGAGGCCACGCGCGCCGGCGCGGGGCTCGGCCTCCTCCCGTGCTTCATGGCGGACCGCCATCCGGACCTCGTGCGCCTCCTCCCGGACCTGGTCGCCGAGCAGCTGGACTACTGGCTCGTGGTCCGGCCCGACTCCCTGCGCCAGCCCGCGGTCGCCGCCGTCGTCGGGGCGCTCCGGATGAGCACCCGGGCGCTGGAACCGCAACTCCTGGGCCGCTCCGCTCCCACCGGATCACCGCGCCCCTGACGTCTTCGACCTGACGCGCGCCGCGCCCACGCGGACTGCGCGGACCGCCACCGGCTGCTAGGACGAACCACCCCGGGGGCGGAGGCGCGTCTCCTCGACGTCCAGGATGCGCTGGGCCTTCGCCAGCACCCGTGACGAATAGGTCCCGCGTGACCGCGCCGCGAGCAGTGCCTCACGTTCTGCCGCGAGCACGGCAAGCCGGAGGTCCCGGTACTGCCGGTGCGGCGAGCGCACGAGCTTCTGCTCCGGCAGCCGGGCCTTCTCCCACTCGAACTCGCTGCGCATGCCCGTGTCGGTCCGCACGCGGTCCAGCACGTCGTCGTCCACCTGGACGTCCTCACCCACGACGGCCTGCGGATCCTCCAGCACGCGCAGTCCCTCGGTACGCAGCTCGTCGAACAGCGTGGCCGACTCCTCGCGGTCGGTGTCGACGTCGATGCCCTCGATCCTGAGGACCCGGATGAGCGCCGGCAGTGTGCTGCCCTGCACCAGGAGCGTGGTGACGGCGACGGTGAATGCGATGAGCACGAGCTGCTCCCGGTAGGCGAACGACGACGGCAGGGATTGCGCCGCGGCGAGCGTCACCACGCCGCGCATGCCCGACCAGCCGAGCACCGTGGCTCCCTTCCAGCCGAACCCTTCGCGCCGTTCGAGTTCGAGGTCCGCCTGGCGGCGCTGGTACATCCTCGTCAGGGCCCGTTTGCGGCGCTCCTGCCTCGCGTCGAGGGTCTGCTGCTTCTTCAGCCGGCCGAGGCCGCGGCGCAGCTGCAGCGTCCGGCGCTCCGCCCTGCTCGGCAGCCGCCGCATCAGCAGCACGAGGGGGAACACCCAGAGGAACCGCAGGACGATCAGGGCGAGGGTCGCGACGAGGCCGATCAGCACCGTCTGCTGCACCGTCAGCAGGGACTCGTCGATGTCCTGCAGCAGCCCCCGGATCTCCAGGCCGATCAGCAGGAACACGCCGTTCTCCAGCAGGAACTGCACCGTCCGCCAGTTCACGTTGTCGCTGATGCGTGAACGGGCGTCGAAGTGGCTCGCGCTGCGGTGGCCCGTGTAGATTCCGGCCACCACCACGGCCAGCACGCCCGAGGCGCCGAGCTCCTCGGCGGGGAGGAACGCCACGAACGGCACGGCGAGGGACACCGCGGTGTCCAGGACGGGGTCGCCGAGCTTGGAACGGACGAACACCGTCACCACCCCGACGGCGTAGCCCACCACGGCCGCGACGGCGACGGCGAGGGCGAAGTCGCCCACCGCGGACCCGAAGCCGGTCAGGGCTCCTGCCGAGGCGGCGATGGCGCTGCGCAGGAGGACGAGCGCCGTGGCGTCATTGACCAGCCCTTCGCCCTCCAGCACGGTCAGCAGTCGGGGCGGCAGTCCGAGCCGCCGCCCGATCGACGTGGCGGCGACGGCGTCGGGCGGGCTGATGACGGCGCCGAGGGCGATCGCCGCAGCGAGGCCGAGGCCTGGCAGCAGGGCGTGGAGGAGCAGCCCTGTGGCGAAGGCCGAGACGACGACGAGCGTCACGGACAGGCTCGCGATCGGCGTGAGGTTGCGGCGGAAGTCCGTGACGGGCGTCTTGATCGCCGCGGCGTAGAGCAGGGGCGGCAGGACGCCGGTCAGGATCCACTCGTCCGGGATGCGGAAGCTCGGCACCCCCGGGACGAAGGAGAGGACGATGCCGACGACGACGAGGATGAGCGGGGCCGCCACCCCGACGCGCTTCGACAGGACGGCGACCGCCACGAGGACGGCGATCCCGATGATGCCCAGCAGTCCCAGTTCCACCGTGCCAGCCTAGTGGCCGGTCATCATCCCGTGGCCCCACTTGACTGCGGACGCAGTCCTTCCCGGGGTGACCGCCGGGCGCTAGCGGAATTCCTCGCTGTCAGTCCTCGAGGACCTGCGCGCCCGCGGCGAACGCCCGGACCCTGGCGTCCTGCCAGATCTGTGCGGGCACTCCCCCGCCGAGCAGTTCGCGGGCCAGTCCCGGATCCTCACCGAGGGGAGCGTCGCTGCCTGCGATGATGACGTTGCCGTAGCGCCTGCCCTTGAGCATCGCCGCGTCGGCGATGATCGCGGTGCAGGCGAACTCCGCACCGATGGTCGCGGCTTCCCGCCTGGCCGTCGCCAGGTTGGGGCTGTCGCCGCAGTTGACCACGTAAACGCCGTCGGCCCCGAGCACGCGCTTGGCGGCGCGCGTGAACTCCCGGGTCGTGAGCGGGACCGGCGTCACGGCTCCGGCGAAGACGTCACGGATGATCAGGTCGCGGCTGTCCTCGCTCAGGGATTCCGTCACGGCGCGCGCCTCGCCGACGCGGATACGCACGAGCGGCGCACGCGGGAGGTCGAACCACTCCCGCACCAGGTCGGCCAGCCGCCCGTCGAGTTCGACGACGACCTGTCGCGCCTGCGGGTGGGAAGCGGCGAAGCGGCGGGCGAGGGAGCATGCTCCTCCCCCCAGGTGGAGCGCGCGGAGCCGGTCCGACGCCGCCCAGCGGGAGTCGACGAGCGAGGCGATCCACCGCATGTATTCGAAGTCGAGCTGCAGCGGGTCAGCCAGGTCGATGTGCGAACTGGGGACGCCGTTGATGCGCAGCACCCAGCCGTTCGGGTTGTACGGATCGGGTTCGAGCTCGCACGTCCCGGTGTCGATGGGGAACTCCCCGATCTCGGGCCGGGGGCCCGTGGTCCTCGCCATCAGGACCGGGCCGCCGACGGGTGGTCGTGCTGGGCGGGACGGACGGAAGGCATGGGTTCCATGCTAGCCGCGTGCGGGATCCTCCTGGTCGGGCCGGTGCATGCGGAACATGGGTTTGTAATGCCAGGTCGGCCCGCAGAGAGCGGACGTGCCGTCCGGGGCGAATCCGTTCCGGACGTAGAAGCGCTCGGCTCGCGGGTTGCCGTCGAGGATCCAGAGGTAGGCCCCCCGCCTTCCGATGGCGGTGTCGAGCAGCTGCTGCCCGAGGCCCGTGCCGTGCGTCGACCTCAGCGTGTAGATGTGGTGCAGTTCGAAGTCCGGCCGGTCCTCGTCGCGTCCCGGGCCCGATGTCGCGACCGCCACCGGCTCGCCGTCCTCGTCGAACGCGAGCCAGCTCCTCGCGCTGCCGGGCGCCCGTTCCGCTTCCTCGAACGCCGCCCGCTGGTGCTCGATCATCCCGGGCAGCCCGGCGTCGTAGAACTCGTGGTACTCCGGCGGCATGATGTGCTCGTACGTCTCGTGGAGCCCGGCGACATGCGTGCGCGCGTACGCCTCGGCGTCGTCGACGGTGGCCGGCCGGATCACATAGGGCAGCGTCAGCAGGGGCTGTGTCACCGCTCCAGTTTAGTGTCCCGAGGCTACTGAGGAGCCGGGAGATCCGGAGGTCAGGAGTGGCCCTCGAACTGCTGCTGCTCCGCGAGCGCCGCCTCGAGCCGCTCGACCTTGCCGGTCAGCTCACCGGTCCGCCCGGGCCGGATGTCGGCCTTGAGGACGAGGGACACACGGCTGCCGTAACGGCCCGCGGCCTCGGTGGCGTTCTTGATCACGGTCATCACCTCGTCCCACTCCCCCTCGATGGTGGTGAACATGGAGTCGGTGGAGTTCGGCAGGCCGGATTCCCGCACGACGGCGACCGCGGCGGCGACGGCGTCGTGCACCGACCCGTCGGGGTTCTCGCGGGAGAGGTCGGAGGTTCCGGACGGGGCGACGCTGAAGGCTACGAGCATGCTCCCAGTCTGGCACGCGGGTGCCCGCCACGGGAGGCTCGGTTGCCGCAGACCCGCGGCGGAGGACCGGACCCGGCGGGAAGAACCTACGGGTCCGGGCACCCGGCGCGGCGGCCCGCCTCGGAAGGGGACGTGCGCGCTCGGTGGTGCGTGGCGTGCGCCCGAACGTGCTCCGGACAGGGCGAAGGCCCGGACGCCGACCGTCCGGGCCTCCGCTTCGACCGCTGTCAGGAACCGGTGACCCGTAGGGCCTCCCAGCCGTAGAGCGCTCCGTCTCCGGTGAACACGACCACCTTGTTGTTGCCCGGTCGAGTGTCCTCGGGCGTGGTCACGGTGACCTCGCCGTCCTCGGACGCCTTCCGCCAGCCGAGGCCCGTGCCGTTGAGGTAGACGTAGAACCACGTGTCCGCCTCGAGGTTCACCAGGGTGACCTCGCTGGAGCCGCGGCCGAACTTCTCGCCCGCGAGGCCGAGGTCCACGCGTGTGGAGTCGCCGAGGTCCCGGGCTGCCGCCGGCTCCGGCACGAAGTCCGGCTCGGGGTTGACCAGTTCGCCCGGTCCGGTGTCCTCACCCGTGTAGGAGATGCTCGGCGCCGCCGGCGCCTGCATGTCCTGGCCCAGGAAGTAGGAGGTGTGCGGGGGCTGGTTGTACGCGGTGTTCTGCCACGCCACCCCGAGCCGGTACACCGGATCCGACTGCAGCGTCCGGAGCCGGTGGTCCGTGACGTCGACGGTGGTCGCGATCCGCAGGGCGGAGGAATCCGCCGTCCGGGTCACGATCTCCTCGCGCCAGTCGCCGAACAGGTCCGCCTGCAGGGCCGGGTTCGCCTTGGTGGTGTTGTTGCTCAGCGTGCCCTCGGCCCGGTAGATCTCCTCGGACGCCTGCGTTGCCGGGTTCCACTTGGAGATGGTCGGCACCCCTGCGGCCGCGGGGGCGTCGTACTCGTTGTCCGTGATCTCCCGGAGCAGGTCCCCGTCCCACCAGGTGACGAAGTTGGCTGCGGGGATCTTCTCCGACAGCAGATCGCCGGAGGACGAGCGGAGCTGTCCGACGGGCGAGTTGTAGGCAGCGTCCCCACCGATGGCCCAGCCTTCGGCGCCGGGGTGGTTCGGGTCGATGTCCGCCATGGCGGCTCGCCCGGTATCGCGTGTCGCGGGGATGGACCAGAGGATCTCACCCGTCGCCGCGTCCCGGTAGGTTGCACCGCGGTTGCCGGACGACTTCATGTCCTCATGGGCCGCGAAGACCTCGAGGCCCGGGTTGGTCGGATCGAAGTCGGAGACGTGCAGGGCGTCGCCGTGGCCGAGGCCGGTCGTGTAGAGCGCCTCGCCGTCGTCGTCGATGGTCATGGAGCCGAAGACGATCTCGTCCTTCTGGTCGCCGTCGACATCCGCCACCGAGAACTCGTGGTTGCCCTGGCTCCGGTACTGGCTGCCCGACTCGTCGGAGTCGAACGTCCAGCGTGAGGTGAGGTGGGTACCGTCGAAGTCGAAGGCGGCGATCACCGCACGGGTGTAGTAGCCGCGGCTGAAGATGACGCTCGGCTTCTCGCCGTCGAGATACGCGACGCCGGCCAGGAAGCGGTCCACACGGTTGCCGTAGGTGTCACCCCAGGCTCCGACGTCACCGCGGGCCGGCACGTAGTCGATCGTGTCGATCGCCGCGCCCGTCCTGCCGTCGAACACCGTGAGGTACTCGGGGCCGCTGAGGACGTAGCCGGAGGAGTTCCGGTAGTCGGCCGCGGCGTCACCGATCACGGTACCGGCTCCGTCCACGGTGCCGTCGGCGGTCTTCAGGGTCACCTCGGCCTTGCCGTTCCCGTCGAGGTCGAAGACCTGGAACTGGGTGTAGTGGGCGCCGGACCGGATGTTCTTCCCGAGGTCGATCCGCCACAGCCGCGTGCCGTCGAGCTCGTAGGCATCGACGTAGACGGTGCCCGTGTAGCCGGCCTGGGAATTGTCGCGGCTGTTGGTCGGATCCCACTTCAGGATGACCTCGTACTCGCCGTCGCCGTCGACGTCGCCCACGGAGGCGTCACTCGCCTTGTAGGAGTACGGCTGGCCGTCCTTGGTGACGGCGTCCGCGGGCTTCTCGATCGGCACGTCGAGGTACTGCTGGTCCCAGACACCGAAGTCCTCGGTGGCCCAGCGCTCCACGCCGTCCACCACGGAGCTCACGCGGTACACGGACTCCGCCGCGCCGTCGGCGTCCAGCAGATTGGTGCTCGACGCGACGGGTTCATCGGTGATGCGCTCGCCGTTCCGGTAGACGTGGAAGGCGATGCCGTCGTCGTCGAGTCCGAGCATGCGCCAGCCGATGTAGGTGCCGCCCTCGCCCTGCACGGCGACCGGAGCGCGATCGAGGCGCTCGGCCTGCCGCTGCAGCGTGGTGGCCGCCGGCGAGGTGATCGTCGACGAGCGCTCGGACGCGCCGCCCGCATTCACCGCCGCCACCGCGTACGTGTACTCGATGGTCGTGAGGACGTCACCGTCCGTGTAGCCGGCGCTGTTCGCGCGGCCGGCGAGTTCGAACTCGCCGAGCGACCCGTCGGCCTTCGGCTCGGCGCGGTACACCTGGTAGAACAGCGCACCGTCCGACGGCGTCCAGCTGATCGTCACGTCGTTCTTGTTGACCGCACCGAGTGTGAGGCCCGTCGGTACCGGCGCCGTAGGAACGTCGGGGTCCACCGTGGTGAGCACCAGCGGATCGGAGCCCACCGACTCGGCGCCGCCGGGGGAGAGCGCGACGACGGAGTACGTGTACTCGAGTCCGACGTCGGCGGTGCTGTCCGTGAACGCTGCGTCCTTGGTATCCCCGACCGCCACGCGATCCGAGGAGCCGGTCGCCGTGCGGTACACACGGTAGCCCGCGGCACCCTCGGGCGCCTGCCAGGTGAGGGACACGGCGACGCCCGTGCTGTCGATGGTGAGGTCCTTCAGTGCGAGGTCCGACGGCGCGAGCTGCAGCGGCGTGATCTCGATGCCGTTGAGGCGCGACGACGTCCCCGTCATCACGAGATTGAGCTGGCCGTCGGTGACGAGCACGGGCTCGCTGGTCTTCTGCGCGACGGCGGCACGGCCGGCATTGGCCGACCCGAAGTCCTTGCCCTCGAGCTGCACGTTCGAGCGGCTCGTGCCGATCCAGTCACCGCTGTACGTCTTGACGGCGTAGGAGCCGTTCGGGACGTCGACGGCGAAGTCGTGGCTCGGCGTCGGCAGCAGGAAGTCACGCTCGAGATCCGTCGGCGGTGGGGTGAACGCGATCCCCCGGTCCCTGCCGGTGAGGCCCGTGGTGTTCAGGAAGCCCCAGCCGCGCTGCGCGGAATATGCGCTGGTCTGGTTCACCTCGGTGTAGCCGGGCATCACCGGAGAACCGGCCTGCTGGACGTCGAAGCGGTACAGGGGCGACTTCGTGGCGACCCGGACGGCTGCGGACGGTGCGGATTCCCCGCGACCGTTGACGGCGACGACGCGTACGTCGTACTCCCTGCCCTCCGTGAGGCCCGGCACGGCCGCCTGGGGAAGGGTCGAGGTCGCCACAAGGGCATACGCTTCGTCTCCTGTCCCCGCATCCTTGCGGAACACGCGGTAGATGTCTGCTCCCTCGACGGCGCCCCAGGTGAGCTGCGCGGTCGAGTTGGAGACGCTGGCGACGACGACGCCCGTCGGAGCCGCCGGCACTGCTGCCGGCGGTTCGGCTTCCTCGACCTCGCCGGCCAGCGGGATGTCGAGGTCCGCGATGTCCTCGGCGACGAGCCGGGCCATCTGGATCGCGCCGTACTCCTGGAAGTGCGTGTCGTCGACGGTCCCCGTGGGCCGGCTCGGGTAGACCCCGGCGGGCACGTGGAGGTAGACCGACTTGGCTGCCTCGGCACCGATCTCGTCGAGGTAGGCACGGCTCGACGCCGCGAGGTCGACGACCGGCGTGCCGGTCTCTGCGGCCAGCTTCTGTACGGCTTCGACGTAGGCGGGGAAGGACACCACGGCCTTGCCGTCGGGTCCGAACGCCCGCCGCGAGACCGGGGTGACGAGCACGGGCGTCGCGCCGCGCTGCTTCGCCCCGTCCACATAGGTGCGCAGGTACTCGTAGTAGTCCGCGGGTGCGGCGAAACGGTCGTCAACCCCGTAGCTGTTGTCGTTGTGCCCGAACTGCACGAAGAGGTAGTCACCGGGCTTGATGCCCCGGAGCACCTCGTCGAGGCGTCCCTGGCTGATGAAGTTCTTGGAGCTGCGTCCGCCGATCGCCCTGTTGTCCACGGCGACGTCATCGTCGAGGAAGCGGTCGACCATCTGGCCCCAGCCGGCCTGCGGGGCGACGTCCGAGCGGTACGTCTGCACCGTCGAGTCACCCGTGACCCAGACCGTCGGCGTCGCCGCCTGGGCGCGTTCCGCCTGCCGTGTGAGAGTCAGGGCGTTCAGATTGGCCGCGGTTCCCGCGAAGTCGAGGTTGAGCTGGCCGTCCACCACCGCGATGTCGAAGGACATCTCGAGGTACTGCCCGGCCGTGCGCGTGGTGGGCTGCACCTTGGCCATCTGCTCGGCGACGATGGCGACGTCGGTGGCTCCCGCGGCATCACCTGCGACGAGGGCCACGGTGTAGTCACCGTTGGGCAGGTCCACGACGAGTTCGGTGTCCCCCACCGTCACGAAGTCGGACCGGGTGGCGTCCGCGGTTCCGCGGTCGGTCGCCGTGACCTTCGACGGGTCGACGAAACCGGCGCGCGACCCGGGACCGTAGGCCGTGGTGGCGTCGATCCGGGTCGCGCCGGGTGCGACGGCGCCGGACCCGAGGTCGAACGTGAGCACTCCGCCGTCGGGCAGTGCGGGCGGATTGTTGTAGAAGCTGGACGCCGTGGCAGCAGAGGGAGCGGTGATGCCGTCGGTACCGCGTGCCTGGACGCGGTAGAAGTGCGGCGCCGAGGTGTCCACGGAGGTGTCGGTGGCGAAGACGTCGCCCGCTGTCTCCGCGACCGGCACGTAGGTGCCGTCGACGGTGTCGGCCCGCGAGACGACGTACCCGGTTGCACCCGGCACCTCGTTCCAGCGGAGCATCACCGAGGTATCGGCGACACGCGCCATGCGCACATTGGTGGGCACGGGCAGCGACGACGACAGGGCGTCAGCGGTGGCGGGGGCCGGCGGGTCGAGGGCGAGAGCGGGTGTTCCGGCGAGGGAGAGACCCAGGATGGTTGCCCCCGCCAGGAGCGGGGAGTGGAAAAGGGCGCGGTTGAGACCGGGGTGAGGCATGAAGGGGTACCTTCTCGTTTCGTCATTGAAAACGGTGTCGGGAGTCGTTTCCGCGCTGCTCCGATGCCGGGTACGGCGGCGTCGGAGAGTGAGACTGCGGAGACTTGCCGTCAGCCTAACGGCGCCGGTCGCCTCGATCAAGCATTTTGGGAAAACGCTTCCCAAAAGATTTCCGCGATCAGGCGGAGACCGTCACCCCGCTGGTCGATGCCCGTTCGACCAGGTGTGTCGGCAGGATGATCGCCGCGGGGTCCTCGCCCCGGATGACGCCGAGCAGGATCCGGACCATCTCACGGCTGATGCGGGCGAAGGGCTGGCGCATGGTGGTCAGGGCCGGGTCGGTGGACGCCGCGACCGGGGAGTCGTCGAACCCCGCGACCGCGATGTCCTCGGGGACCCGCCGGCCGGCTGCACGCAGGACGTCGAGCGCGCCCGCCGCCATGAGGTCGTTCGCCGCGAAGACGGCGTCGAGTGCCGGCGCCTGCACGAGGAGCTGCCGCATGGCCTGCCGCCCGCTCTCCCGGCTGTAGTCGCCCGGGGCCGTCAGTGCCTCGTCGAAGTCCGGGCCCATCTCCTCCCGGTAGCCGCGCAGGCGCCCTACACCTCCCGAGGTGTCCATGGGGCCCGTGATCGTCGCGATCCGAGTCCGGCCGAGCCCGCGCAGGTAGGCGACCATCTCGCGGGCGCCCGCGGCGTCGTCGGCCGCTACGTAGCCGATCTTGCCCTCGAAGCCGAGCGGGATGCCGCAGGCGATCATCGGGACGCCGGACTGGTGGATCTCCCCCACGATCGACTGGCCGCGTGCGTGCGAGGAGACCAGGAGGACGCCGTCGACATGGCCGGCCGTGATGAAATCGCGGGCGCGGCGCTGTTCGTCCTTCGTGCCCGCCATGATCAGGACGAGGGAGACGTCGTGCTCTCCGAGGGCCTCGGACGCGCCCCGCATGAGGATCGAGAAGTTCGGGTCCTCGAAGAGGCGTTCCTGGGTCTCGCTGAGCAGGAACGCCACCGTGTTGGCCTTGCTCGTGGCGAGGCTTCGCGCGTGGGGATTGATGCGGTAGCCGGTCTTCTTGATGGCCAGCTCGACGGCGGTGAGGGCATCCGGGCTGACCCAGTGGCCGCCGTTCAGGACCCTCGACACAGTGCCCCGCGAGACGCCGGCCGCCTTGGCGACGTCGTCGATGGTGGGCCGCTTGGAGCCCCGGGCAGTGGTCACGGTCATAGCGTATCCTCCAGCCGGTTCAGGCCTTGACGGCGCCTGCTGCGAGGTCCACGCGCCAGAAGCGCTGCAGCAGGAGGAACATCAGAATCAGCGGCAGGACGGACAGGAGGGCCCCCGTCACGACGAGTGTGTACAGTGCCGGCGCCGAGGCACCCTGGTTCAGCAGGCCGTTGAGGCCGACGGTGATGGGGAACAGGGAGTCGTCGCCGAGCATGATGTACGGCAGCATGAAGTTGTTCCAGATCGCCACGAACTGGAACAGGAAGATGGTCACGAGGCCCGGGAGCATCATCGGCATGGCGATGCGGGCGAAGATCCCCAGCTCGCTGGAGCCGTCCGTCCGGGCGGCCTCGACGACGTCGGTCGGCACGGCGGCGGCCGCGTAGATGCGGGCCAGGTAGATGCCGTACGGGCTGATGATCTGCGGCAGGAACACGGCCCAGTAGGTGTTGGTGAGCCCGAGCTGCGCCATGAGGAAGTACTGCGGGATGGCGAGGATGACGCCGGGCACGAGGACGCCCATGAGCAGGATGTTGAACACCGCACCCTTGCCCGGGAACACGAACTTCGCGAGCACGTAGCCGGACAGGGCCGAGACGAAGGTCGACGCGATGGCACCCGCACCCGCGTAGAGCGCCGTGTTCGCCATCCACCGCCAGAACAGGCCGTCGCGGTAGGCGCTCAGCTGGGCGATGTTGTCGAAAAGGTGCGTGCTGGGCGCGAAGGTGAACGTGGAGAAGAGTTCGGAGCCGTCCTTGGTGGAGGCCATGAGGACCCACAGCACCGGGAGCAGACAGTAGAGCGCGCCGAGGAGCAGCAGCGCCGTGGCGACGGGGCTCGGCTTCTCGTGTCCGTGGACGCTGTCGCGGCGGGAGCGCAATGGAGGGGTGAGCGTGGAGGAGGTAGCCATGTCAGTCTTCCTGTCCGAAGGCGCGCTTCTGGACCACGCGGAGGAATACGAAGGAGATCAGGAGGGTCGCTGCGGCGATGACGATCGAGCTCGCCGCCGCGGAGTAGATGTCGTCACGGGTGAACGCATCGCGGTACACCTTCATCAGCGGTGTCCAGCTGGTCGAGAGCGTGTTGGTCAGCGGCCGGAGCGTGGTGGGCTCGGCGAAGACCTGGAGCGTCGCCACGATGGAGAACAGGGCCGTCATGATGAGCGACGGCATCACGATGGGGATCTTGATGCGGAGGGCGATCTGCGTCTCGGTGGCGCCGTCGAGCCTCGCGGCCTCGTAGATGTCGTTCGGCACGGCCTTCAATGACGTGTAGATGACGATCATGTTGAAGCCCACGCCACCCCACAGGGCGATGTTGGCGATGCCGAACATGATGAGTCCGGAGGAGAGGATCTGCGGCATGTCGAGGCCGAGCCGCTCCGTCACGTAGTAGAACGGGCTGACCGAGGGCAGGTACAGGAATCCCCAGAGCAGCGAGCTGATGACGGCCGGCACCGCGTAGGGCAGGAAGATCGAGACCCTCGAGAAGGTGGTGGCCCTGGACCGCCGGGAGTCCAGCAGGAGGGCGAACAGGAGCGCGAGCCCGAGCATGCACGGGATGAGGATGAGTCCGTACAGCAGGACCCTGCCCACACTGGCGGCGAATTCGGGGTCCGAGAGGGCTGCGGCGTAGTTGTCCAGGCCCGCGAAGACCTGCTTCCGCGCACCCGAGCCGAGCCCGAGCCCCGACACCTCGACGCGCTGGAAGCTCAGGTACAGCGTGTAGAGGATGGGGGCCGCCATGAAGACGGCGAACAGGAGGATACCGGGAGCGAGCATCAGGTACGGCGTCAGGACGCGGGACCGGAACCGGTGGGACCGGCGCCGCACGGAACCGCCACCCGGGCTCCCCGACGGCGGCGGACCGCCCTGCCCGGACCTCCGGTCGGCGCGGGCGCTGGTGCTCCCGGATACTGCTGGCTGAACGCTCACGGTGTTCCCCTTCGAACGTCGGTGCCGCCGCCCGCCCTGCGGAGGGGCGGCGGCACCGGTGATACTGGTGCGGCTTACTTGACGTTGAAGCCGTTGTCCTTGAGATCGCTGACGGTGATCTCCTGCATGGCCTTCAGGGCGTCCACGAAGGCGGATTCCGTCTTCGCGTCGGCTGCCTTGGCGAACTCGTCGTTGTAGGCGCTGAAGGCGACGTTGACGTTCGGCCCGTAGGTGAAGGGGCTGACCGTCTCCGCCACGTCCGCCGCGACGTCGTAGAAGTCGGGCTGGTTGCTGAAGAACTCCGGTGCCGTCGTCAGGGCTGCCTCGGCTTCCTCGGTGGCTGCAGGGAAGACGTTCGCGACGTCGGCAAGGGCCTGGACCGCCTCGGGATCGGTGTTCAGCCACGTGGCGAACTCGGTCGCAGCCTCGACGTGCTCGCTCTGCGACGTGACGGCGGTGGAGGATCCGCCCCAGTTGCCGGTCGCTTCCTCCCCCTCCCACTGCGGCATGGGGGCAGCCTTCCAGAGGCCGGCGGTCTCCGCGGCGTTGCCGGACAGGACGCCCGGCGCCCACACGGCGCTCAGCCAGCCGACCTGGCTGCCGTCATTGAGCCCGGCATTCCACTCGGGCGTGTACATGGGCTTGTTGTCGATCGCGCCTTCCTCGACGAGTCCGCCCCAGTAGGAGGCAACCTTCTCGGTGGCCTCGCTGTCGATGTCGACGCCCCAGGAGTCGCCGTCGATGCTCCACCAGGAGGTTCCTGCCTGCTGAGCCATCCCGGCGAACCAGCCGGCGTCGTTCGCGGAGAACGTGCCGAGGTAGCGCTTCGGGTCGGAGGCGTGCACGGCGCGTGCGACGTCGGCGTACTCCTCCCAGGTGGTGGGCACCTCGAGGCCGAGTTCCTTGAAGACGTCCTCGCGGTAGTAGAACATCATGGGCCCGGAGTCCTGCGGTACGGCGTAGAGGGCGTCCCCGCCGAGGGTGACCGAGGACCAGACACCTTCGGGGAACTTGTCCTCGAGGTCGCCGGCACCCTCGGAGATGTCGGCCAGGGCATCCGAGGCCACGAGCGTCGGGATCTTCTGGTACTCCGCCTGCATCAGGTCAGGAGCCCCGCTGCCCGCATTGATCGCGGTGAGGAGCTTGGTGACCGCCGGGTCTCCGCCGTCCTGCTTGCTGACGGTGACCTGGATGTCCGGGTTCTCCTCGTTCCACAGCTCCACCACCTTCTCGATGTTGGGGGCCCAGGCCCAGAAGCTGAGCTCCACGGGACCTTCGGCGGTGGGTTCGTCCGCAGCGGGACTCGAGCATCCCGCGGTGAGCAGGGCGGTGGCAGCGACGGTAGCCATGGCACCGACGCGAAGAATTGAACGCATTTCGTCCTCCTTGTCGAAAGCAATCCAGTACGCCCCTCGAACGAGTACGGCGCCAGACTGTGAGCGGTTCCAGTAGGTCACAGAGATCTGGGTGCTGTCAAGATGGGCGGGAAGAGCTACCACTGTGCCCACTGTCCGTGCTAGAACTGGGAGCGCACACAGTTGAAGGAGATTTTCCATGTCGCTTGACCACACCGCGGTCACCACCTCAGGCGCCCTGCCGGGCGCTGCCGTTCCGGGCACCTCCGCCGCCCCCGCCAGCCGATCCTGGCCGGGCGGAACCCAGCAGCTCCGGTACGGCGGGGACTACAACCCGGAGCAGTGGCCGCGCCACGTGTGGCTCGAGGACATCGCGCTCATGCAGCAGGCCGGGATCAACCTGGTCAGCATCGGCATCTTCTCGTGGGCACTGCTGGAGCCGCGCGACGGCGAGTTCGACTTCACCTTCCTCGACGACATCATGGACCTGCTCGCCTCCGCGGGCATCGACGTCGACCTCGGCACTCCGACCGCCGCCCCGCCCGCCTGGTTCTGGAAGAAGTACCCGCAGGCACGCCCGGTGACGCGGGAGGGGCTGACGCTCGGGCACGGCTCGCGCGGCATGGCCTCGCCGAGCTCGCCAGAGTACCGCCACCACGCCGGGCGCATCACGGAAGAACTGGCACGCCGCTATGCAGCGCACCCGGCGCTGCGCATGTGGCACGTGCACAACGAATACGGGGCCCCGGTCAGCGAATGCTACTCGGAGCACTCGGTGCAGGCCTTCCGCGCCTGGCTCGGCAACCGCTACGGCTCACTCGATGCCCTCAACGACGCCTGGGGCACCACCTTCTGGGGCCAGCGCTACGGCGCGTGGGACGAGATCGACGCTCCACGCCTGAGCACCACCGTGGTGAATCCCGCCCACCGCCTCGACTTCAAGCGGTTCACCTCCGACGCGCTCCTCGAGTGCTACGTCCTCGAGCGCGACATCATCCGGCAGTACACCCCCGGCCTGCCCGTCACCACCAACTTCATGGCCACCAGCTGCCCGTCCCTGGACTACTGGGCCTGGGCCCGCGAGGTCGACGTCGTCGCCAACGACCACTACCTGACCGCCGAGCGGGAGGACAACCACGTGCTCCTGGCACTCGACGCCGACTTCACGCGCTCCCTCGCCGGCGGCAAGCCGTGGATGCTGATGGAGCACTCGACGTCGGCGGTCAACTGGCAGCCCCGCAACATCGCCAAGCGCCCCGGCGAGATGCTGCGCAACAGTCTCAGCCACGTGGCACGCGGCGCCGACGCCGTCATGTTCTTCCAGTTCCGGGCCTCGCGCTTCGGAGCCGAGAAGTTCCACTCCGCCATGGTCCCGCACCAGGGCCCGGACTCGCGCATCTTCCGGGAGGTGACCGAGCTCGGCTCCACGCTCCGCCGGGCCGGCGCCGTCCGCGGTTCCACGGTCCGCGCGAGGGTGGCCATCCTGTGGGACACCCAGTCCTTCTGGGCGCAGGACCTCGAGTGGCGGCCCTCGGAGGACCTCGACCACCGGGAACGCATCGAGGCCTACTACACGGCGCTGTGGCGGCGGAACGTGACGGTCGACTTCGCACATCCCGAGCAGGAGCTCGGCGGCTACGACCTCGTCCTCGCACCCGCGCTCTACGCCGTGTCCCCCGCCGCACGCGGAAACCTCGAGGCGTACGTGGCGGAGGGCGGCAACCTCGTGGCCTCCTTCTTCTCGGGCGTGGTGGACGACCACGACGCCGTCCCCGCCGGCGGTTATCCCGGCCAGCTCCGGAACGTCCTCGGGTTGACGGTCGCGGAGTGGCTGCCCCTGCGCGAGCACGAGTCCGTGACCCTCGACGACGGCTCGACGGCGGACGTCTGGGCGGAGGACCTCGAACTGAACGGCGCGCAGGCGCACACCGGCTACGCCTCCGGGCCCGCTGCCGGAAAGCCTGCCGTCACCGTGAACGCGTTCGGCAGGGGCACCGCCTGGTACATCTCCACGAGGCCCGCAGCGCCCGCACTCGACACCCTGCTCGGCGAGGCCCTGGCCGTCGCCGGGATCCCGGACGGCCCCTCGCAGCCCGGGGTGGAGACCGTGAGGCGCACCTCGGACGAAGGAACGTTCACCTTCGTGCTCAACCACACCGATTCCGAGGCCACCCTGCCCGTCGGCGGCACCGACCTCGTGAGCGGCAGGACCGTCACGGCCGGTGATCCGCTCGCCGCAGGCGCCTCGGCGGTCATCGAGACCGCCACCGGCGCGTGAACCACCCCGCCGTTCGGCAGGGCGGGTAGCAGCAGGAACCGCAGTACCCGCAAAGCCCCGCTCGGGGGCCTACGTCAAGGAGGACGCATGAGAACACTGCACGCAGCACCGCGAACGGGTGGCGGACGACGGAGAGGAAGGGTGCTGGCCGCCGCGGTACTGGCTGCCGTCACCCTGCCCGCAGGGTTGGCACCGGTGTCAGCCGCACCGGCCCCCGCTCCGGGCGGCATCATCAACCCGGGCTTCGAGACCGGCCTGACCGGCTGGAAGACCACGGGCAACCCTGCCTCCACCGTCGTCGAGCGCGACGCCGAGGGTGCCCACCTCGCGCAGCGGTTGTCCGGGGACGCCACGGCCACCGCCCGCCAGAAGACCGGAGCCCTGGCCGAGGGCTGGTGGACGGTGTCCGCCCGCGTGAAGTCCGAGGGCTCGCTCCGGGCGTCCCGCATCGCCCTGCGGAACTGCGGGACCGACGGCGAGACCGTCATCCCGTCCACCGCGCAGGATGGCGCGTGGCTCACCATCGCGGCCGACGCCTACGTCACCAGGGGCTCCTGCGAGGTGGTCATCGAGACGCGCGGCACGGCCGGCGACTGGGTGGTCGTCGACGACGTCACGCTCAGGCCCGGGTCCGTCTCCCGCGCCGTCCGCGGCGCCGACCTGTCCAACCTGGCCAAGAACGAGGACAACGGCGCTGTCTACTACGACGCCGCGGGGCATCCGGTGGATGCGGTCCAGGCGTTCGCCGACGCCGGAGCGAACATGGTGCGGCTGAAGGTCTGGGTCGACCCCGCCGACGGCTACAACACCACCGACGAGGTCGTGGCGACGGCGAAGCGCGCGAAGGCCGCCGGCATGCAGGTGCTCGTGGACTTCCACTACAGCGACCGCTGGACCGACCCGGGAGCCCAGGGGATGCCCTCGGCGTGGGTGGGCCTCGAGCCGGCAGCGGTAGCCGACGCCGTGTACCAGCACACGCACGACGTCCTGACGGCCCTGAAGGACGCGGGAGCGACGGCGGACGCGGTGCAGGTGGGCAACGAGATCAACCCCGGCATGATGTGGCCCCTCGGCCAGACCTGGGACGTTCTCCCCGGCGACGGCGTGGACGGCGCGCAGTGGGACAACCTCGCCCTGTTCCTCTCTGCCGGCTCCCGTGCCGTCAAGGACGTCAGCGCCGACACGGACGTGATCCTGCACCTGACCAACATCAACAACGGCATCGGTGGACTCACCTGGTGGTTCGACGAGGTCACGGCACGCGGCGTGCAGTTCGACACCATCGGGCTCTCCTACTACGGCTACTGGCACGGCTCGATGGCGGACCTGCAGAACGCCGTCACCACGCTGTCCGCGCGGTACGACCGCGACGTGCTCGTGGTGGAGAACTCCTACCCCTTCACGCTGGCCGACAACCCCGAGCATGCGTGGCAGAACGTCATCGACCTCGCATCGGAACTGGTGCCGGGCTACCCGGCGACACCCGAGGGCCAGGCGGCGAACTTCCGCGCGGTGCAGGACGTCGTCGCCTCCGCTCCCGGCGGGCGGGGCATCGGCGTCGTGAGCTGGGAACCCGCCTGGACCGCCGTCGAGGGCAACGGGTGGGATCCCGCCGACCCCGCGAGCGGCAATGCGTGGGAGAACCAGGCGATGTTCGACTTCGAGGGCCGGGCGCTGCCCGCCCTCGCCGAGTACGCCCCGGACCCGGAGCCGCGTCGCACGCCGTAACCCTCCGGTCCGCAGGACCTGGTGCGTCCCCCGCCCGTCGGTGGACGCACTAGGTTCTTAAGGGGCACCCGGGCGGGACAGCCTGATGCGTAGGGAGAGAACATGCTGGGAGTACTGGGCGGATTCGCCGTCGTCGGTGCCGTGATCCTCGTCGGCTACGTCGCCGGGCGCCTGGTGATCGGCGGACCGCAGGCCGGTTACGCGCTGAACCAGGTGGCGTTCTTCGTGACCAATCCGGCGCTGCTCTTCACCGTCCTGGCCGATGCGGACCTCGGTTCGGTGTTCTCCGAGTACATGCCCATCGCGCTCATCTCCTCCCTGGCCATCGCCGTCCTCTACGTCCTCATCAGCAGGTTCCTCTTCCGCAGGCCGGCGGCGGAGACGGCGATCGGTGCGATGGCGAGTTCCTACGTGAACGCCAACAACATCGGCATCCCCATCGCGTTCTACGCCCTCGGTGACGCCACGCCGATCGCCCCCGTGCTGCTCGTGCAGCTCCTGCTGCTCGCGCCCCTCTACCTGACGGTCCTCGACCTCACCTCGAGCCGGAAACCCTCGTTCCGGGCCTTCCTGACCCAGCCCTTCCGGAATCCGATGATCATCGCGTCCCTGCTGGGCGTCGCGGTGGCCGCCACGGGGTTCCGCCCGCCGGCCCCGGTATGGGATTCCCTGGCGCTCGTCGGCGGTGCCGCCGTACCCATGGTCCTTCTGTCCTTCGGGATGTCCCTGCCGGGGAGCCGGCCACTTCGACGCAGTCCGGACCGCCTGCAGGTCCTCACGGCCACCGCCCTGAAGAGTGGCCTCATGCCGGTGGCCGCCTACCTGACCGCCCACCACCTCTTCGGACTCGACGGCCAGAAGCTGCTCAGCGCCGTCGTCGTGTCGGCACTGCCCACCGCACAGAACGTCTTCATGTTCGCCAGCCGGTACGGCCGCGGCATCCCGCTGGCCCGCGACACGGTGCTGCTGTCCTCCGTGCTCGCGATCCCGGCGCTCGTCGTCGCCGCCGCCCTCCTCGCCTGAGTGAGCGCCCCGGGCCCCCGGGTGGCAGGGAAGAACTAAGGGGCCTGCTTGTCGCCGGCGCCGATGGCCCCTACTCTGTGTCCGGTCGCCGTGCACCCACGGCCAGCAGATTGGACAGGCATGAGCAGCAGGATCTCCCCGGACGAACCGTTCCCCGCCGACCTCGGCAGGCTTCGGGACCAGGAGGTAGAGGTCCTGAACAGCAAGGTGCACCGGGAGATCGAGCACGAGTGGGCGGAGGACGGCGAGGTCGACCCCGAGACGGCGTCCCGCAAGGACGAGATCGCCGATGAGCTCGACGACCGTGACGCGGGGCCGCGCCTGACGCTCGTGCCCCAGCAGGACGACGGCGAACATGACGGCGGACATGACGGCGAACGTGACGGCGCCGGGCGCGGAGCCACGGTCTTCGCCGGTGAGCGGGACCCCGCACCCGGCGGGACGGGCACGGCGGGCGGGGCGTAGGACAGGGGCCGCAGGCTTTCTCTCCGAGGCAGCAGGAATGCCCTGCGGGGTCGCGGTGTTGTTGCATAGGTCAAAGCCGTCTCTCGGCTTGACTGGAGTATGCCCTTCGGTTTTCAACGGAGCAGCCGGGGCTCTGACCGCCGTAAGACCTCTGATTGGTGTCCCTTGTCTGTTTCCTCCGTGCCGGTGAAGACCACCGTGCCCTTCCCCTACATCGGGCTGCTGTCCCTTGCGGGGGCGATCTTCGTCTCCGTGACCAGCGAGTTCCTGCCCACCGGCCTCCTGCCGGCGATGGCCCGCGACCTGAATGTGGGCCTCTCGACGGCCGGCTACCTCGTGACGATCTTCGCGGGGACCGTCGTCGTCGCGACCACGCCCCTGGCCGCCCTGACCCAGCGGTACTCACGCAAGTCGCTGATCGTCGTCGTGCTCCTCGTGATCGCGGTGGCGAACATCATCGCGGCGGTCGCCCCGACCTACGGCGTCCTGGTCGCGGCGCGCATCCTCGGCGGCCTGGCGCACGGGCTCTTCTGGGCCGTGGTCGCCGCCTACGCCGCGCACCTCGTCCCGGCCCACCAGCTCGGCAAGGCCATCGCCATCACCGCCGGCGGTGGAACGGCGGCGTTCGTCCTCGGCGTCCCGGTCGGGACCGCGATCGGCAACGCCCTCGGTTGGCGTGCGGCCTTCACCGTCATCGGAGTGGCCGTGGCCGCCCTGGCCCTCGTCATCGTGAAGTTCCTGCCCCCGGTGAACCACCACGGAGAGCGGAAGGCCGGCGAGGAGCGCGTCCCGCTGCGCCGGGACCCCAGCTTCAGGGCCGTGATCCTGCTGTGCACCGTCATCCTGATCCTGCTGACCGGGCAGAACACCTTCTACACGTACATCGCCCCCTGGCTGACGGATGTCTCCACCTTCGAGCCGGGGTCGGTCGCCCTCGTCCTGTTCCTCTACGGCGGTGCAGGCATCATCGGTCTCGTGGGAGCCGGTTACGCCGCTGACCGCTTCCCCCGCAAGGCGTTCGCGGGCGTCGTCCTGGTCGTCATGGCGGCAGTGCTCACCCTCGCGCTGGCCACCGCCAACACGGTGGTGGTGCTCACCGCCGTCATCGTCTGGGGTGCTGCGTTCGGCGGCATCCCCGCCCTGCTGCAGACACGCATGCTCCGCACGGCGTCCTTCCGGACACGCGACCTCTCCGCGGCCCTGCAGACGACGGCGTTCAACGTCGGCATCGGCGGAGGCGCGCTCCTCGGCGGACTCCTGCTGGACGGCATCGGGCTCGAGGTCCTCCCGTTCGTCATGATCCTGCTCGTCGCCGTCGGCCTCGCCCTCAGCCTCACCACCGACAACGCCAAGGACCGCAGGGAGCGGCACCGCCTCCACGTGGGCTGACCTGCCGCAGGCCGCATCGGGCCGGGATCCAGCTGCCGTCCGGCTCCGCCCCGGATGGGAACTTCGTCACACCATGTCGCCGATCGCCGGCACCGGGAGGACGGCACGGCTCCGCACGTCCGGCGTCCGGGAGCGTTGCCGGCGATCGGTGCCGGAACTGTCTGCAGCGGCGGGAATGCGCCGCCGTTGCAGTGAAGCAGGAGTATCCGGGGAACCCGCCGAGAACTGTGGCGGTAGCCCCGCGACACGGGGCCGGACCAGCCGGGAACGCCTGGGCAAGCGGGATTTCGGCCGGAATCCGCCCGGACCCGGCTGCCGACCGCGCGTACCCTAAGCCATATGTCTAATTCCATCGAGCCCATTCAAGGATCTCCGCCCGGCGAGGAGACGCCCTTCGAAGCCCCTCCCGGAGAGGCGCCCGTGAAGGCCGCGTTGGACAAGCCCGTCCTCTTCGTCTCGCTCTCGATCGTCATCCTCCTGATGCTGGTGGCGGTCCTCTTCCCCACCGCCTTCTCCGACATCACCACCTCCGTACTCAATGGCCTCGTCGCCACCTTCGGCTGGGCCTTCGTCGCCACGGCCACGGGATTCGTGGTCTTCGCTCTCTTCCTCGCTTTCAGCAAGTACGGCCGCATACCCCTCGGCAAGGACGGCGAGAAGCCCGAGTACTCGAGGGTTTCCTGGATCGCCATGATGTTCAGTGCCGGCATGGGCATCGGACTCATGTTCTACGGTGTCACCGAGCCGATCTCCCACTACCTCACGCCGCCCGTCGACGGCATCGAGCCGGGCACTCCGGAAGCGGCCCGCCAGGCCATGAACTACACGCTGTTCCACTGGGCCATCCACCCCTGGGCCATCTACGCCGTCGTCGGTCTGGCGCTCGCCTACTCGGCCTTCCGCAGGGACCGCGGTGCCGGCTTCAGCGGGGCGTTCACCGCCCTGTTCCGCGGGCGTCCCACGCCGAAGGGCCTGCGCGCGATCGACGTCTTCGCGATCTTCGCGACCCTCTTCGGGTCCGCCACGTCCCTCGGCCTCGGTGTCCTGCAGATCAACGGCGGACTCTCGAAGGTCTTCGGCGTGGGCAGCAGCCTGGGACTGCAGATCGCCCTGATCGCCGTCCTCACCGTCTGCTTCGTCCTGTCGGCCGTCAGCGGCATCAGCCGCGGCATCAAGTGGCTCTCCAACGGCAACATGATCCTCGCGCTCGCCCTGCTGTTCTTCCTGTTCGTCGTGGGACCCACGGTCTTCATCCTCGAGCTCATCCCGGCCTCGACGGGCAGCTACCTCATCAGCCTCCCCCAGATGGCGTCCCGCACGGGCGCCTTCGGCGGCCACGAATGGCTCGCGGCGTGGACCATCTTCTACTGGGCCTGGTGGGTCTCCTGGACGCCCTTCGTCGGCTCGTTCCTCGCGAAGATCTCCCGCGGGCGCACCATCCGCGAGTTCGTCCTGGGCGTCGTGGCCGTGCCCAGCGTCATCAGCGTCCTCTGGTTCAGCGTCTGGGGAGGCTCGGCCCTCACCCTGCAGGACAACGGGGTCGACATCGCCGCCGCGAACGCGGAGAGCCAGGAATCGGCGATGTTCGCCCTCCTGTCCCAGTACCCGCTGGCGTCCGTCACCTCGATCCTGGTGGTCGTCCTCGTCGCGGTCTTCTTCATCTCGGGCGCCGATGCGTCCTCGATCGTCCTCGGATCGCTGTCCTCCTTCGGCTCGGCCGTTCCGCGCAAGTGGCTCACCATCCTGTGGGGCGCCCTGACCGGCGGAGTGGCCGCCGTCCTGCTCTCCGTGGGAAGCCTCGAAGCACTGCAGACGCTGACCATCATCGCCGCAGCCCCCTTCCTGCTCGTGATGATCGGGCTCTGCGTTGCCCTCATGATGGACCTCGCGAAGGATCCGCTCATCACGGGGACACGGCGCACCGGATCACGCGCCGCCCGGAGGGTTCCCCAGGCGAAGTCCTGACGTCCCGAGGGGCGAGGCGACGGGCGGGGAATCCGCGGGGCAGAATGGTGCGATGCGCGCTGTCTGCTTCGACGGGTTCTCCGCCCGCCCTGTCCTCCGGGACGTCCCCGAGCCCGTCCCGTCGCCGCGGGGCGTCGTCGTCCGCGTCGAGGCGACCGGCCTGTGCCGCAGCGACGTGCACGGGTGGCTGGGACACGACGACGGCATCACCCTCCCGCACGTCCCCGGCCACGAGCTGGTGGGCACCATCACCGCGGTCGGCGACGACGTACGGCTCTTCGCCGTGGGCGACCGCGTCACCACCCCGTTCGTCTGCGCCTGCGGGCGTTGCCCGGAATGCCTGTCCGGCAACGGGCAGGTGTGCCGCAACCAGACGCAGCCGGGTTTCACCCACTGGGGCTCCTTCGCCGACCTCGTGGCCCTGCACGACGCCGACACCAACCTGATCGCCGTGCCCGCCACCCTCGACAGCGGCGCCGCCGCGCTGCTCGGCTGCCGGTTCGCGACGTCGTACCGCGGCCTCGTGCACCAGGCGCGCCTCGGGGCCGGCGAGACCCTCGTGGTGGTCGGCTGCGGCGGCGTGGGCCTGAGCGCCGTGATGATCGGCGCGGCTCTGGGCGCGGAGGTGGTCGCCGTCGACATCGACGACGCCGCGCTGGATCGGGCCACGAGGTTCGGCGCCGCCAGGACCGTGCTTTCCTCCGGCCTGCCGCGCGAGGCCGTGCTCGAGGCCGTGCGCGCGACGGCGCCGTCCGGCTTCGATGTCTCCGTGGATGCCCTCGGACGCGAGGAGACGGCCGCGGTCGGGATCCTCTCGCTGCGGCCGCGGGGCCGCCACGTGCAGATCGGCCTCTTCCCCTCGGATCCCGTCATTCCCATGGGGGCGGTCATCGGCAAGGAGATCTCCATCCTGGGCAGCCACGGCATGCCGGCGCGGGACTACCCCGGGCTGCTCGACCTGGTGGCGGCGGACCGCCTGCGCCCGCAGGACCTCATCGAACGGACCATCTCCCTCGCGGACGTGCCGGACGCCCTCGTGGCCATGGCGGGCGACCGATCGGCGGGCGGGGTCACCGTCATCGACCTCCGGTTGTGACACCCGCGCGGGGGCCGCATTACCGCTCGCGTCCCCCGCATGGTGATACTGAGTCATGAATGCTCCCTCGCCCGCCGCGGAGACAGCGCACTCCGTCACCCTCAGGTTCCTCGCCTCCCCCACCGACCTCGGACACAGCGGATCGGTCGACGCCGGCACGGTGCTCGAGTGGGTGGACAAGGCCGCCTACGCCGCCGCCGTCGGCTGGGCGAAGACCTACTGCGTCACCGCGTACGTGGGCAACATCCACTTCGCGGACCCCGTGGTGGTGGGCGACCTCGTGGAGGTCGAGGCCACCATCGTCCACACCGGCACGTCCTCCATGCACATCCGGACCGTTGTCTCGTCAGGGTCCGTCTCGGGGAACGATGGCGGACGGCGCAGCGAATGCCTGGTGATCTTCGTGGCGGTGGGACCCGATGGCAAACCCGTTTCCGTCCCCGCCTTCGAACCCCGGACCGACGCCGAACGCCTGGACAGCGACCACGCCGTGGCACGCATCGACGTCCGCAGGGAGATCGTGGAGGAGATGAGCCGCCAGGAGTACACCGACGCCGGCACGGCCGAACGCACCGTCCTCCGGTTCCTCGCCGCGCCGACCGACGTCAACTGGGGCGGAAAGGTCCACGGCGGCACGGTCATGGACTGGATCGACGAGGCGGCCTACGTCTGCTCCACGCGCTACTGCGGGCTGGATACCGTCGCGGTCTTCTCGGGCGGCGTGCGGTTCCTGAAGCCGCTGCACATCGGCGATGTGGTCGAGGTGGAAGCGCGCCTCGTCTACACCGGGCACAAGGGCATGCACGTCGCGGTCCACGTCCGCTCCGGCAGCCCGCGGTCCCGGGAGATGGCGCTGACCACCACGTGCCTCACGGTCATGGTGGCGCGCGACGACGAGGGCACGGCCGTCCCGGTCCCGCCCTGGGTGCCGCGCTCGGACGAGGACCGGCGCCTCCACGAGCACGCCCGGAACCTGCTGCTCATCCGCAGCCGGGCGCCCGGAAGCATCCTGCCCACCCACCTGCGGCAGGAGGGCTCGGACACCGCGGGGAGTGTCAGCCGATCGTCGCCGACCGCGCCGGGACGCTGAGTGCCCTGCCGTACGCGGTGACGGAGCGCGTTGCAGCATCACGAACCCTGAACGAACACACAACGATTCGACGACGGCGGCAACAGTTGCATTGCGGCCCTGTCGCATGCCTCCGATCGGGCTCACCAGCGATCCACCCACCATACGAAGGAGTAACCATGGGTCGTTCAGCACATCCAGCGCTGCTGTCATCAGGGGCGCTGTGCCTCGCATTGATTCTCTCTTCCTGCGCTTCTCCCGAGGCGGGCACCGCCACCCCCGAGGCCTCGGAGGAAGCCCAACCCGTGACAGTCACCTCATCCGGGGAGCCGACACCGTCCGGGCAGCCGTCCGTGCAGCCATCCGGGGAGCCATCCGGAGAGCCGACGGACCCCGCTGCAGACGGCGACTGGGCTACCTACACCACGTCGGACGGGAGCCTGTCCTTCGACCACCCCGCGGAGTGGGACGTCGCCGACGCACCGAAAGTGCCCCCTGAGGGCGTGTTGGTCGTCGTCGGTGACGGGACCGGCCGGCGGCTCGCAACCCTGCGCACGAACCTCGTGACCGGTGCCGTCTGCCCGGAGGAGCTCCCCTACGCGCTCCTCGATTCGGAGGTGCTTCCCGCCCTCAGCCAGGACTCCGGAACGCCGCGCTTTGTCTTCGAGGGACGGACGGACCCCTCCGTCGCCGATCCGGTGGCCGCCTCCACGCTCGCGTACGGGATCACCTCCGCGCCGGAGCCCACAGGCCCGATGGCATGCCCCATCGCGCACTTCTTCACGTGGCCGCCGTCGGGCGCTGCCTTCGGTGGGACCTATGACCCCCATGAGATCTACCCGGGGAAGCCCCAGCACATCGACACCCCCGAGGCCTACATGGAGACGCAGGAGTACCAGGACATCAGGGCCATGATCACATCGCTGCGCCCGGCCGGCTAGCTGTACTGCCCAGCGATTCTGACCAGCCGGCTGCCCTTCGGACGAACCACTGCTTCTGCGGCGGATTCACTGGAGTGCCGTGGCGAAGACGACCATGTTTCGGGTCCAATGACCGCGGGCGGGGTCGTACTCGCCATCGCAGGTGATGAGGCGTAGTTGGGCGTCCGGTGTCGGCCCGTAGATCTCTTCGGTGGGAAATGAGTCGGTACGCTCTGCGGAGATGGTGCGGTCGACAGCGAAAGTGTCGATGCTTCCGTCTGCCTGGGTAACTGTCACCTGGTCCCCTGGTCCGAGTGCGCCGAGGTCGACGAAGACAGCGGGCCCATCGGGAGCGACGAGGTGTCCGGCGATGACCGAGGGGCCACGCTCGCCGGGGAGGGGGCTTCGGTCGTACCAACCGGCGGCGTCCCAGGCAACGGGCGGCTCCAGCGAATCTTCCGCATTCAGGGACAGGACTTCCAGCGGAGCGTCGACACCGATCGCGGGAATACTGATCCGGACGGGAGCTGCTCCTGAGGTGTCTGCCGACGGTGCTGTCTCCGAGGGGTCCTGTATCTTTCCGGCTGATGCCGCGGAGGCGCCGGCGTTCCCAGTAGCTGGGACCTGGCGGGTATCAGGCATTGCGGTTACCGGGCCGGTCGCGGTGGACGGGATGACGGTAGGAGCCGTCGGGTTGCCAGATCCGGCTGGCGCGCCGCAGGCGCTGAGGAGCAGAGTGGTGAGGATCCCAGTGGCGGTCAAGGCGAAGCGCGCTTGACGTCTCAAGTTCAGCAATTCATACCTTTTGTCGTTGTGCCTGTGCCGGAACAGGTCAGTTGGTGAGGGGTGCACATCCACCGAGAGTGGTGGTTTCGAGCATGAGTTTTCCCAGCGCGGTCCACGCGGCCCCGTAGTACGTGCCGTACTGCTGCGCCATGTCGCTCGCCCGGCCCACGTCATCGGTCGCCTTCGATGCATTACCTGCGGAGGCGGCCGCGGCAGCGCGTGCAAGATAGGCGATGGGGTGCTCGTCGGAGTTCAGGGCGGTGCCGCCGAGATCAAGTGCGACGGGCAGGTGGTCCTCCCGGGTGAGAGGCGGGAGCATCTGCGCGGCCAGCCGACGGTCTTCCTCGAGACATGACTCCGCGAAGCGCAAGGGCAGTCGGGCAGCATCGTAGCTGTACCGCACGTCTTCGCCCTTTCCTGCAGCTCCCGGCATCGCATTGACGTCTCCTACCCCGGTCACTTGTGCCCAATCCGGGGGCAACGGGCTTCTCGTCAGGAGCGCAGCCGTGACTGCGGTGCCACCTGCCCTCAGCTCCGCCCACCGGGCGTCCCCGGTGCTTTCAGCGAGGACGCCGAAGGACACAGGCGATGCATAGGACGGGTTGTAATCGTAGTCCGGCCCGCCAGCAGCCCACACTCCTGGTAGCAGTATCCGACCCAACGGAGTCTGAGCGGTCATGGAGTCCATCACTGCCCCAGCAAGGGAGTTGCCTGCTTCGGTGAGGTCAGGTCGGTCGAAGTGGGAACCTGCCAGCACCAGCGCCCTCGCCGCGTCGACGTCCGCATCTGATGCCGGTTCATTGTCGACAATCTCCCCGTCCTGCCAGCGCCAGGCCAGAAGTCCGTCATGGCGCAGCAGATTCGACTGCGTCCATCGCCAGATGGCGTCGAAGCGCCCCTCGTCGTCGGCTCCCAGAGCGATGAGCAGACCGTAGGCCTGGCCTTCACTGACGGTGTCCCCACCCTGGTCACGTCGCACTACTCGACCGTCACCGTCGACCCAGTTGTCCAGGAAATCGATGGATGCTTCCTCAGCAGTCATCACGTCTTCCGCCACAGGGCCGTTGTTGTTGCTCGGCGCCTGCGAAGGTGCCGTTTTGAACGACAGCACGCCGGTGGACCAGAGCGCCAGGATCACCGTGACCGCGAGGGCCACCGTGCCGCAACTGATGATCCAGGCGAGGGTCCCTCGGCTCATCGGCGACGTCGGTCGAGCACCGGCAGGAACCTCTGCGGCGCGCCGAGCGCCACGACGAGGATCGCACCCGCGCCCGCTACGACGAGTAGTACGGCCGGCCAGGAAGCCACGGGGTTGTCGTCGATGGCGCTCGAGCCACTGGGTGCGGTTTCGAAGGGACTGCTGTGCGAAGGTGCCGCGCCGGTGTTGGTCCCACCGACCGGCGTATCGGTCACCGAACCACTGTCCGAGATAGCTTTGACCGTGAGTCCACCCGAAGAGTTGTCGAGCACCAGGAGCGTATTCACGCTGCCGGAGGCAAGATCGATACTCGCCTGGCTCTTCTGTGCGTCAGCGAAGAGCTGCAGATCCCACGGTCCGTCCTGGACAGTCGCGTACCCGGTGACTTCCCCGCTTTTCGTGCCGGCGGCAATCGTCATACCCATACTGGTCTGAATCTCTACGGTCTCGGCGACAGTGCTGGCCTGAAGAACACGCACGCGTGCCTGACCATCAGCAGGAGGAGTGAGGTCATCGCTGACCACCTTCGCCGTGAGGTTCGCATTGGTACCGAGTACGGCGAGCGTGAGCGGCTGGTCCTCCTTCACGGTGATGAGCTGACTCAGAGCCGGCGCGGAGTTCTCGGTGCTTCCTGTGGGAGTCATATCGACGACGTAAGCCCCTACGGGAAGACGGAGGTAATCCGAGACATCACCGTAGGCAACGTCCTTCAGGTCGAACAGGATCTGCCCACCGGCTACGGCAGTCAGCGCGACGTCGACCGACTTGGTATCCGGTGACAGATGCGCCACCCTTGCCCAACCGTGTGGTGTCTGTGCTTGTTCAGCTGCCGAAGCAGAGCTCGACCCGACGACAACGGATAGCACTCCGCCGACGATGAGAGTGACCATCAGGGCCACCATCGCGCGCACACGCGGCATTCCCACCCTGGCCGGAGCACGGTGATGTGGATGGCGGATGGATTTGTCTGTTGGAGCAGTCATGAGTATTTTCCTGAACGGTAGAGAGCTGATCGATCTGGGACGCCGGACCCGGGCGGGGCCTGTGGCAGTTACTGCGCGGGCAGAACGCCGGGAGGCGCCTCGACGGAGAACGTCGCGAGAACGCCGTCATCGGTTTGGACCGCGGAGTCGACGGCGAAATCACCGTCCAGATCCTCGAACCACTTCTGCTGGGCGGCTGCCTCCGCGCTACCCGGAGTCAGGGGTGCCCCACCTGCTTCTGCGATCAGCACCTGCCGGCGCAGGGTACCGTCCTCTCCGTCGACTGGGGGGAAGGACACGGACAGTCGGTCATCGATCGCCGCGCGGCGACTCAGTGCCGCCACGATCCGGGAATCGACCTGCCCCGCGGTCAGCTGGGCCCTGCTGTTCTCGTCGAGGACGAGGGAGGGGTTCTGTTCGAGCTCGGCTCCCAGGGACGCGCGGCCTGCGGATTGCAGCGCCGCTTGCTCTGTCCTTGCAGCAATCCCTTCCGGGTAGATGCGCCGGATATCGACCGTCTGGGCACCGGTGCCGAAGGACGCCACGACCTCGGAGTTCTGGAGCGCCTCGTTCACCTGTGGAAACTGCTGCGGGAAGGTCCGCATCGAATCGGTGGTGACGATGTAGTCCGAATCACGCCACCCTTCTGGGGACGCGTCGATCACATCGGCGTCGGTATCCATCTTGTAGTACCAGATGACGTTGTCCCTCTCGAAGCCGCTGCGCACGAGGTCGACCCACATCGCGTCGTCGATGATCAGGCGATTGGAGCGGGGGACGTTGCTCTCCAGCCAGGCTTGGGCTTGAGCAGTGGGCTGATCGAGATCGGAGAGGAGGAAACCGCGCAGTTGCGTCGCCCACAGGGGCACCGCAGTGACGACGGCCAGAATGAGCGCCATCATGATCGCAACACCACCGGCACGGCCGACGCTCGACCCATGCCGCAGCCGGGAAAAGGCCCAACTCGTCACACCGGCGACAAGGAGCGCGGCGAACGGCAGAAGCATGATGATGTACGGCACCGGAAGGTAGCTGCCGGGCCGGAACATGAAAACGACGAGGGCCAGCACCAGCACTGCGTAGGGGCGGAACTTCCTGATGAACAGGGCGACCAGAGACGCAGCGATGCCTGCCAGGATGAACACCTGGTCGAGCTGCCACCACATTGTGAAGGTGCGGCTGATGAGGCTGTCAGGATCTGTCACCGACCCACTCGAGGCCCGTGATGAGAGCTGGAAGGCAATACCGTCAATGAGGCTGACACGGTTCGATCCTGGAATGAGCTCACCCTTTACTGCGGCGAACAGGATGTAACCGAAGCCGACCAGGACGAGCATGGTCGTCGCAACCGACAGGGTGTAGCGCCGTGTGGCGGGCCACGCCGAACGGTACATGACGAAACCCACCAGGGGCAGGGCCAGGAGGTAGGTCTCCTTGGTCAGCACTGCGACACCGAACACGACCGCGGCACCGACGAATCCTGCGAGCTGATGCTTGCGGCTCATGGCGAGGATCAGCGCGCCCAGGAGCCAGGGGGTGGCGATGTTGTCGAGGTACACCGTGCGGTGGAATTGCAGTGCCAGCGGGGACAGGGCGAACAGGAGCGCGGCCCCCGTGGCCATTGCCCGGCTCAGCCCGATCTTGCGGCCCAACAGCCAGAGCAGGGCCGTACTGATGAGGGTTGCCACCAGGACGGCCTCCCGCCCGGCCATGACAGCGGTATCCCAGCGTTCGAAGGCGCCTGTGAGCTGGGCGTAGCCCGCCAGTTGTATCCAGCCCAGGGGCGGATGGTCGTACCAGTAGGTGTAGTGGGCTAATTCTCCGAGGTTGGTGATCGCCCAGGCCTGAGCGACGTACGTGCCCTCATCGTCGATGCGCTGCGGGGAGCCCGCCATGTTCCATGCCTGGACGATGCCGGCGAGGAGCAGCGTGGGCATGAGGAACAGAGGCGCCCGTCCGTGCACGCGCGACCAACGGTTCCACACTGATCGCAGTGATCGTTGGCCTGGTGGCTGCTCGGACGCGCGTACGGGAGCCGGTGGGTCCTGCCGGTGTGCCGGGGGGCGGTGAAGAGTGGTGCTCATGAGGAGGCTCCTGACGTGCTCATCCGTGCGAGGGACGTGGAGGTAGCGGCACCGGCGAACTCACGCTGCGGCTCCGGGGTGTCGAAGGTAGTGCGGTGTGCTCCGGTGTGTTCGGTCTTCTCCCAGGAGTTCTCGCCCTTCAACTGGCGGTATACAGCTCGTACTGCGGCAGCGGCGAGGAATACCTGATAGGGGAAGGTCCCGAGCACCAACCGGACGTAGTCGCGCACTCGCACTTTCTTCCCGTAGAGCCGCCCGAATTCACTGAGCCCTGCCGCCTCTGCAGCGAGCGTGATGATCGTCGGTCCGAGCGGGAGGAACGTGATCAGTGCGACCATGACGGGAACCTTGGCGAAGATCACGAGGGCGATCGAGACGGGGATGAGCAGACCGGTCGCGGCCTGCAGGAACGGCATCGCCAGGATGTAGCGGGCGAACAGTCGTTGCCGCCTGGTGGGTAGCTTGCGCCACTCGCCCTTCCCGAGGACCTGCAGGAAGCCCTGGTTCCACCGTGTCCGCTGCTTGAAGAGCGACTTGAGGGTTCCTGGCGTCTCCTCCCGGGTGACGACCTCGGGGCTGTAGGCCACTGCGACTGTTGCCCCCTGGCTCGACAGCCGCACTCCGACCTCACAGTCCTCGGCGAGGCACTCCGCGTCCCACCCCTCGGACCATTCCAGCCAGGTCTTCCTGATGAACACGGTGTTCCCGCCGAGCGGTATGAACTTTGCATTCGCATGGAAGTGGAGCCTGGAGCGGAACCAGAAGTAGTACTCGAGCACGTTACGCAGTGACCACCACGTCGTGTCGAAGTTCATCAGCTGAACGCCGCCTTGTACGACGTCGGCCCCCGTCTCCGTGAAGCGTGAGTCGACGAGAGAGAGAAGCCGTGGGTGGACGTCGTCCTCGGCGTCGAAGACTCCGATGACTGAACCGCGCGCCGACTTCAATGCGAGGTTCAGTGCCTTCGGCTTGTTCTTGGGCACGGACGAGTCGACGACGACCTTGATGAGGTGCGGGTGCCGGGCCGCAGCGGCGCGGACCACGGCTTCGGTTCCAGGATCGTCATGCCCGACGATCGCGATGATTTCGAAGTCCGGGTGATCCTGCTCGGCGAGTTTGTCCAGCGTCTGTCCCATCACTTCCTCCTCATGCCTGCCCGGCACAAGGAGTGTGAAGGATTCGGCTGCGGGCCGTGGTGTCCTCGAGAACCCCGTGCGCTGGAGGCTGTCACGCGAACGCCAGGCATGCAGCATCCACCACAGGGTGGTGACGGCGATGATGGTCAGCAGGACAGCGATGACGATCATGCTGCTGTACCCGATCCATTGCCCTACGGACCAGTCGGGCAGAAACGAATGGAACTGCGTGTCCGGCACCCCTCCGTCAGTAACTGCTCCACGATTGGGCGCGAGGTCAGGGACCGGAGAATTGTCAGGGACCGGAGTCAGCAGGGGCGAGGGCTCCACGGCTGGCACTGGGACTGGTTCGCTGTTCGGATTCAATGAGACCTTCTTCAGTTGTGTCTGGCGTCGACGGCCGAGCCGGCCAGCAAGTCACATCGGCAGGCGAACCATCGTTCGGTCATCGGCAGTGACCCTCGAGGAGGGACGGGCCCGGATCGCTGAGGACGACGCCAACCGGGCCGCGACCCGAACGCACAAAGTCTCGGTCAACGTCACGCAGTCGACCGAGAGTCGGCGGCGCGCTGGGATGCTCCGGTCTCAAGAGAGCTAGGCGCCGCCGACCCGTTTCGGGGGGATCACGCGTAGCTGAAGAAGTGCAAGGCACGGCTCCATCTGCTGCAATCTACGCTGACGGCGGTGCGATGACCCGGGAGCAGCCGGGGCCCCTGACAACAGGAACCGCATGGCCTCTCCCTCAAGCTCAACCCTAGAGAGCAGGAAACCACGGATCACGAGTAGTGCCTACGGCAGTGTTTGTAGGCAACACTCAGTTTCTGTCCCCGCAATACTGGTCTTTTGAGAGATCAGTCTCATTGCCCATTTCGGGCGGCGAGGTTAGGGAGCAGACTGAGCCCCCTGGGTGCCCAGCCGGACACGAATCGCCTGGATTGCACCAGCAGGGGCAAGGACGCTGACGGATTGCTTGTGCTGTTAGCCGTCATGAACTTCCCAGAATGCTCAGCGCGCAATCACGATCGAATGTCGTGCTGCCGGCAGGAGGAACGCGGAGATGGCGGCGGCGATCTTCCTGCCGCCCTGGACCGAGGGCTCGATGGGATTCGCGTAGTCGCCGTCGTCGTCGCACACCAGGCGGAGGTCGACGACGGAGACGCCGCGTGAGAACGCCGCCCGCGTGATGCAGTCGTTGAAGAACGCGAGCGCCGTGCGGATCACGGCATAGCCCGGTTCCGAGGATGGTGTGTCGTAGATCGTGCAGACCGCCGTGGGCAGGCCCACCGCCGTGACGGCGTCGATCATGGCCTCGTAGTCCCGCGCGAAGTCCTGCTGCGCGGCGGAGAAGGCGAGCAGGGCATCGGCGACGCCGCGCACGGGCCGCTGCAGCAGGTGCTGGTAGCCGAGGGCATCGTTCCCGCCGACGCTGACCACGAGGTGCGTGGCGTCCGGCGGCAGTGCGCGGAGCTGGCGTGCGACGCCTGAGGTGACGTCACCGTCGATCGCCAGGAGCGTCGCCTTCCAGTCCTGCGGCAGGGCGTCGCGCACCTGCTCGACGACGTCAGGTCCGCCATCGACGTACCGCCCGTTGTCGAAGATGGAATCTCCGAGCAGCACCATGTGTCCCATGCGGCCTCCTGGTTGGTCGATCCCTCCATCGTCGCTGCAGCGCGCCTCGGCCACCACCGCTTGCCGCGGTGGCAGAGGAGGGCAAGATGGAGTAGAAGCTCCCCGCCGGTACCTTCGGCGTCGGGACCGAGCCGAGAGGAGGACACGTGGACCCAGCCCTCGGTGTCACCGGACCGCAGGACCTCGTGCCGCTCGTCCCCGTCCCGACGGACGGCAGACGCGTGATGATCGGGATCGTCGGCCCGCCAGGGGCCGGGAAGTCGACGGTGGCGGGCGCCCTCGCCACGCTCGATCCGGGCGCCTGGGCGCAGGTCCCCATGGACGGCTTCCACCTGGCGGACGCCGAGCTCACGCGGCAGGGGCTGCTGGACCGCAAGGGCGCCCCGGAGACCTTCGACGCCCACGGTTACGCCATCCTGCTCGTCAGGCTCCGGAGCCGCCCGGACCACCCGGTCTACGCGCCGGCCTTCGAGCGCGCCCTCGAGCAGCCCCTGGCCAACGCACTCGCGGTGCCTCCCTCCGCGTCGTTCGTGGTGACCGAGGGGAACTACCTCCTGCTGGACCGGCCGGGCTGGCGCGATGCGCGGCAGCAGCTCGACGAAGTGTGGTTCGTGGACCTCGACGCGGACGTCCGCCGCCGCCGCTTGGTCGACCGGCACGTCCGCTTCGGCAAACCACCCGGGGACGCCGAGGAATGGGTACAGCGTGTGGACGAACCGAATGCCGCCCTCGTCGATGCCACGAGGGACGCTGCGGACCGCATCCTCGACGTCTCGGGCTGGCGGATCGGCTAGCTCTCCAGGAACCAGTCGCGCGCAGGGTTGCCCACGCCGGGTGCGGCACGGTCGACGCCGGGCTGTGCCACCCAGTCGACGCCGTTGGCGATCACGCGCTGGATCTGGGGATGGTGGTACACCGGGTACTCCTGGTCGCCGGGGCTGAAGTAGAAGATCCGGCCCTTGCCGCGAGAGAAGGTCACCCCGGACCGGAACACCTCTCCGCCCTCGAAGGAGCTGATGAAGATCAGGTCGTCGGGTTCCGGGATGTCGAAGAGCTCCCCGTACATCTCCTGCTCCGGGATGACGATGGGACTCTCGATGCCCGCCGCGATGGGGTGGGACGGCTTGACGGTCCACACGAGCTCACGTTCGCCGTCGTTCCGCCACTTCAGCGAGCACGTGGTGCCGAGGAGCCGCGTGAGGATCTTCGAGAAGTGGCCGGAATGCAGCACCACGAGGCCCATGCCGCCGAGGACGTGCCGGTGCACGCGGTCGACGACGTCGTCCGACACCTCCCCGTGGGCGATGTGCCCCCACCAGAGCAGCACATCGGTGCCCGCGAGCCGCTCCTTCGTCAGTCCGTGCTCCGGGTCGGCCAGGGTCGCCGTCGTGACGTCCGAGCCCGGGAAGTAGCGGGCGAGGGATTCCGCGAGGGCCCCGTGGATGCCCCGCGGATACATGTCGCCGATGGTCGCGGGTTCATTGCGGGCCTCGTGGACGCCCTCGTTCCACACGACGATGGCGGGCTTGCTGTCGAACGCCCTGCGGTTCTCCATGTCGTGTTCCTTCTCGCGTGCCTCTTCGTGTACCTCTTCGTATGCCATCAGAGCTGGACCTCCCGGTGCTGGGCTGCGGATGCGTAGCAGGCGTCGATGATGCGGGCCCGCTCGAGCGCGAGGGAGCCGTCGTGCCTACCCCACTCGGGCTCGCCCGCGCGGATGGCGGCGAGGAAGTCGTCGACCACACCCTGGTGGCCCAGGGGCGGAGCGATCTCCGGGTCGTAGTCGCCGTCCTCGGTGAACACGTGCAGGGTCTCCACGGCGTCGCTCGGAGCACCGATCCTGCTCATCTCGGCGCCGCCGTCGGTCCCGTAGACCCGGAAATCCATGACGTCGTCCGCATCGCGATAGGCGGCCCAGCCGGCCTCGACGAGAAGGGTCGCGCCGCCTTCGAGCCGGAGGAAGGCCGAGGCGAAATCCTCCACCTCGAACGGCGACCCCGCTGCCTGTGCGCCGTAGGTTCCCCCACCCCGGCCGCGGGGTCCCAGTTCCGCGTAGGTCGACGCCGAGACGGAGAGGACCTTCGGCTCGCCGAGCAGGTACAGGGCGTAGTCGAGCACGTGGACGCCGATGTCCACGAGGGGCCCGCCGCCCGCCATCTCCCGATTGGTGAACCAGCTGCCCAGCGATGGGATGCCGGAGCGGCGGAGCCAGGACGCCTTGGCGTAGTAGGGACGGCCGAGCCCGCCGTCGTCGATGATGCGCTTGAGGGCAGCGATGCCGCCCCGCCGGCGGTGGTTGAACGCGACGTCGAGCACGCGACCGGCCCTGCGTGCGGCGTCGACCATGAGCAGGCCCTCCTCGCCGTTGCGTGCAAGCGGCTTCTCGCTGAGCACATGGAGGCCGCGATCGAGCGCGGCGACCGTGATCGGTGCGTGGAGGAACGTGGGGACGGCGACGCTGACGGCGTCGAGCCCTTCGAGCGCGAGAAGGTCCTCCCATCGCGCGACCGCATGCGGGATGCCGTACTCGTCGCGGAGCTCGGCGAGGAGTACGGGCTCCATGCCCGCCACTCCGATGAGCTCGACGTCCTTCCGGTTCGCGTAGGCCTCGAGGTGCTGACGTCCGGCCCAGCCGATGCCCACCACGCCTACCCTGAGGCGCCCTTGCCCGTGCGGTGCGTGCTCGTCCAAGGATCGCGGTCCTTCGCTCTCGGGTCCGGCGGCTGCGGCGTGAGCCCCTCCAGTAGTCCTACCGCCCGGCCGCGGGTGCTGTCCACGTGCTCCTGGAACCGGTCGGGCAGTGGCACGAGGCGCGTGGCCGTGCCGACGGTCAGAAGGGGGACGTACCGGAAGTGCGCACCGACAGTCGGGAAGGGTTTCGGCGCCCGCCTCGTTACCGCCTGTACACGCACCGTACCGGGTGCCGAACAGGAGGACATCCATGACCATCGTCATCACCGGAGCCACCGGACATCTCGGCCGCCAGGTCGTCGAGGAGCTGCTGGCACGCGGGGTCGACCCGTCGACCGTCGTGGCGGGTGGCCGCAACGAGGATGCGCTGGCCAAGCTTGCCGCGTCCGGCGTCCGTACGGCACGTGTCGACTACGCGGACCCGTCGACACTCGATGCCGCTTTCGTGGGCGCCGAGAAGATCCTCCTCATCTCCGGCAACGAGGTGGGAAAGCGCTCCGTGCAGCACAAGGCCGTCATCGACGCCGCCCGCAAGGTGGGCGCCGAACTGGTGTACACGAGCGCGCCGAAGGCAACGACGTCGGACCTCGTCCTCGCACCCGAGCACAAGGCAACCGAGGGGCTCCTCGAGGGCTCCGGCCTCACCTACACCGTGCTGCGCAACAACTGGTACACCGAGAACTACGACGACACGATCCGCCAGGCAGCCTTGACCGGCAGCATCCTCACCAGTACCGGCAGCGGCAGGATCGCGAGTGCCACGCGCAGGGACTACGCCGAGGCCGCAGCCGTCGTGCTGCTGTCCCACGAGTACGCGGGTGAGATCCTCGAACTCGGAGGGGACGAGCCCTGGACCTTCGACGAGCTCGCCGCCACCGTCTCCGAGGTCACCGGCAACCCCGTCACGGTGAACCAGGTGTCCACGGACGAGCACGTCGCCGCCCTGAAGGGATTCGGGCTCGACGAGGGCACGGCAGGCTTCGTCGCGGCGCTCGATGCGAACATCGCCGCCGGGTTGCTCGCCGAGAGCGACGGCACCCTCTCCCGCATCATCGGCCGGCCCACGACCCCGCTCAAGCAGTACGTCGGCGAGCTCCTCGGCACGTAGCGAGCCGGCGCCGCCGGCGCCGGCGGCTTCGTGCACGTTTCCGGGGAGAAATGCGTGTCGCAGGGCAACACGCCGACAGATCGGACGATCGGGTGGCAAAAGCCCTGCATGACGCCGCAGGCCCGCCGCCGCGACGACGGTGGCGCCGCCGGCGCCGGCGGCTTCGTGCACGTTTCCGGGGAGAAATGCGTGTCGCAGGGCAACACGCCGACAGATCGGACGATCGGGTGGCAAAAGCCCTGCATGACGCCGCAGGCCCGCCGCCGCGACGACGGTGGCGCCGCCGTCGTTCCTGGTGTTGATACCGGTGAGTGCGTGTCGGCACACGACGCGCCGCTGGTGCGGGGGAGCAGCGACAAGAACCGGGAACGACGGCGGCCGGACGAGTCCCGATGCGCCCCGCACCCGCCGCGGCGACGCCGGCACGACGACGGCGGCCGACTGCAGCAGGAAGGAGCGCAGTGCCCGACGACCAGGACCTCTCCGTGGGACAACTGGCCGCCCGCAGCGGCATGAGCGTCTCGGCCCTGCACTTCTACGAGCGCCAGGGCCTGATCCGTAGCCGCAGGACCTCGGGCAACCAGCGCCGGTACGACCGGTCGGTCCTGCGCAGGGTCGCCGTCATTGGAGCAGCCCAGCGCGCCGGTATCCCGCTCGCCACGGTCGCCAGGGCCTTCGCGGAACTCCCCAGCGACGGCGTGCCCGACCAGGAGGACTGGCAGCGACTATCGGCCGCGTGGCAGCAGGAGATCCAGGCACGCATCGCCCAGCTGGAGCACCTGCGGGACAGGCTGGGCGGATGCATCGGCTGCGGCTGCCTGTCGCTGGCGACCTGCGGCTTCGTCAATCCGAACGACGCCGCCGGCTCCAGGGGCATCCCGTCGACCCTCCTCGACCCCTGACAGCCGATTTGACCTCAACCTTTGTTCAGGTTCTAGCGTGAAAGGCATGACAGTTCCCACCGGCCACGCCGCCCCTCCCGGGGAACTCTTCAAGGATGCTTTCCGCGCCCACCCGGCCGGCATCGCCGTCATCACCGCCCAGGGTCCGGAGGGCCCGGTGGGGCTGACGGCCTCATCCGTGTCGTCGGTCTCGGCGGAGCCGCCCGTCCTCGCCTTCTCCGTGTCGACGGCGTCGTCGTCGGCCGCCGCCCTTGTCCGGGCGGACACCCTGGTGGTGCACCTGCTGGGTGCTGACCAGCTCGCCATCGCCCGCCTCTTCGCCACCCGGGGCACCGACCGCTTCGGCGGTGCTGTGGACTGGCGCCCGCTCCCCTCGGGCGAGCCCCTCCTGACCGACGCACCCTGGGCCCTGCGCTGCCGCATCCTGCACCGCCTGCCCGTCGGCGGATCGATGATCCTCGCCGCCGAGGTCCTGTCCATCGAGCAGGGCACGCAGGACGACGTCGCGCCGCTGGTCTACCACAACCGCTCCTACCACCGGCTGGACGACCGGTCGCTGCTCGGCTGACCCCACCAATCGCACGAGGTCTCGGGCGAACGGTCCTGGCTGAAGGGCTTGGAGACAGGTGAGCGAATCGGATAATCGGGGGGTGGATGACGGCCCTGCGGCGGTGTCAGGAGACGACGATCTCTGAAATGGACCACCAGTGATTTGCTTCCGATGTCTGGACGATTCGAATGTATCGCGCCTGGTGAACGCTGCCGAGGTCGATATTCGTCAGATCCGGGGTCCCGCGTCCCCAGGCAAGAGGTGGGCTCCAGTTCTGAGCGTCGTTGGAGGTGTAAACCTCATACCAGCGCGGGTGGTCGGCTACCCCACCGGGATCGTCCACGGGCACGGTAAAGAGGGACAGGTTCTTGACCGGCTGTGTCGAGCCGAGGTCGATCTGGTAGGTCTGACCCGGCCGCTGCGCCTGGCCGGTGCTCCAGCGGGTCGCCAGGCGCCCGTCGAGGGCGGCGCCAGCCGCTTGGCCGGTAAGGGGAGCCGCCGACGCGGACCCGTTCCAGGTTGCGCGTTCATGGGCGGTGGGTGTCTGGTCCTGCCAACTGAAGGTTGTGACAGAGCGGGATGGAAGGGTTGCTGTGATCTGACCGGAGGGCGAGACGACCCGGATGCTCCGCGGGCTGTCAGCCGTATTGGCCGCCACTACGACAAGTCCGCCATCGGGATTGCGGAAGGCAGCGTTATAGACGAAGTCGTGGTGCGGAGAGCTGTCGATGGCAGTCGCACCGAGGGCCACGTGGCGCGACCATTGTCCATAGAAAAAGTAGTCAGGGTTGACCCACCAATTGCGTAGGTTACCGTTCTCGGCGCCGAACTGTTGGGGGTATTTCGCTCCATCGAGCGGTCCGGCGTTGGGCTCGCCCTTCGAGTCCAGGAACGTCAGCCAGTACGAGTAACTCGAGATCCCGTTGCGGTATGCATCCGCGAGCCGTGCGGCGCCGTTCACGCCATAGTAGGAGCGCTCGGTTAGGTGCTGCGTCACGTCGGGGTGGTTGGCGAGAACCTCTGATACCAGGCCGAGGGAACCGGTGTAGCCCGGATCGCCCTCGTAATCGTGGTAACCGACGCCGTCGACGTAGCGGGCCGCCCCAGGGTCGGCGAGTATCTGGCCGGCGAACTCGCGGGTACGGAGCAGGTTGTCGTCCTGGATCCACAGCTCGACGTTTCCAAAGCCATGCGAGTCGAGGTCGGCGCCGAGGATCTTGATGAAGTCGCGCTGCTGGGACCATGTCCACTGCGTGGTCGGATACGGCATAACGACCGTGGGTTCATTCTGCGTGGTGATCGCATCGATCGCGATACCTTCACGTCCATACGCCTCGAGGGAGAGCCGGTAGTACGTAGCAAGCGCCTGATAGCACTCAGGCTTCACGTACCCGCCATTGTTCAGGTCGTTATTGGTCTTCATCCAGGCAGGCGGCGACCACAGCGACGCGAAGAAGCGCACGTCGGGGTTGATGCGCTTCGCCTCGCGGGCGACCCCGACAATACCGGCGTCGATATCGCGCTGAATCGAGAACTGGGGCAGGCCGCCCGGGGCGCACGAGCCCGGCTGATCATGGTAGGTGTAAAAGGTTCCCTTGGGACTGGCGCAGAAGTCCGAGCAGCCGAAGGACAGCCGCATGAGGTTGTAGGCGTTGTGCTCGGGGCTGAACATCAGGTCCATTACCGCCTTGCGGTGTTCAGGAGCCAGTCCCACGATGTTCGCGACGCTCGAACTGTCCAATGATCCGCCGAAGCCGGTGATTTGCTGTCGCTCCGATGTCGGATCCACCGCAATGGAAACATCGGCGGTCGCGTCCGTCAGCGGCGTCATCGTCGTCGACGAAGAGCGCAACTGGTGTGTGCCGTCTTCGGTCGTGGTGGTCACGCGGACTTCCATGCCATCAGCAGCGGTCGCAGTACTGGTGACGGTGCCGCCACTCAGCACTGTCGTCGTGAAAGCCAGCGCGGCAATGGCGCCGAACCAGCGGGTGGGTCGTCCCTGGCGGGAAGGGAAGCTGCGCATGGGTCTCCTCGGATGGCGTCGTTGACTCCGGGCGATGGCGCCCCATCCTTGAAGCGCTTCAATATCGGAGCGTAAACCAGCCCCGATGGGCTGTCAACGGTTCCACAACCGCCTCGAGGACGACCCCGGAGACAGCAGAACTGCGCTGAGGCGCCGCAGGCGTCGATCTATGGCAGGGGGATGGTGGCCGCTCCGAAGGCAAGGTACTGCCTCGAGAGTGGTCTATGGCCGGATCAGGTGCGGCGTTGCTCGAACCTGATAAAGTCGACGGCAAAGTAGGGGTCGACTGCGGCACCTGAACTGTCCTGCGGCCACGTCGATTCATTGACGGGCCCGGACAGGTGTGAGCCCACGGTCATGACAATGGTGATGAAGAATGGCTGGTCGAAGGGCCACCCTCCGGTCGCCCGCGGGTCGGCGGACTCGGCGGTGTGATAGATCTCCCCGTCGATCGCCCAACTCAAACGTCCGGGTTCCCACTCCAGCACGTGCTCCGCCCACCGGTCTACCAGCGGCTCTCCTGACCAGGTGGCTGACAGCGGCGCGCTTCCGGAATAGCCCGGGCCGTGCAGTGAGCCGAAGGGCTGCTCGGATCGTGCCACCGCGACCTCGGTGGCGTCGATCTCACCGCATGCAGGCCAGCCAACCGCGTCGATGTCGGCACCGTACAGGCATACGCCCACCCCCAGTCCGTGCCCGGGACCGATCAGCTGGCGGGTGGTGAGACGTCCGTATGGCCCCACCGTTAATTTGTCCTTTGTAGAAACTTGGCCAGCTATATACGGATATCCGTCCCGCGACTTGCGGGCTGCATGCAGAACCAGATTTCCCCCGGCCACCTCCACCATGGATGGGTCATTGTGGTGAAGCTCCCCCAGGTCCCGGTTTCCGCCGTAATCAGCAGGAGTCCAAACACTCTCGTCGAGTAACCCCGTGTCGAACGCGTCCTCCCACACTGTCCTCCATTCACCCGGGCCTTCTGGTTCGTCGATACCAGGCACTCCTCCTGTCGGGGTCGGGGTGCCCGCCGACGAGCCCGAGGGCGGGGTGGAGGAAGGAATATTCCCCCCTGGCGAGCACGCTGCGATGAGGCCGGCAACACTGAACGCACCCCCCAACTGCAACACCCGACGCCTGGTGGGCTGACTCATGCTCTGGAGCGGTTGACGTGGCTGTGGCTGATGTTGCGGTATCACGGGTGTCACCTTGATGCTGTCGATCGTCCTGCTTGCAGTTCAACGGATAACGCCGACGGCCCGGCGGCGAGGGGATGCCTCGCCGCCGAGCCGTCGTCCTAAGGGTCAGCGGACGGTGATCTGACCTGTCTGCCGGATGTCGTCCACGGAGGTGCCGACGTAGACGGGGACGGCCCCCGTGGGTGTCACCCACGCGTCCGCTGCGGTGTCCCAGTACTGCAGTGCACGCTCGTCGAGCTCGATGGTGACCTTCGACCGGGCTCCTGGCTGCAACGAGACGCGCGCGTATCCAGCCAGCTGCTTGGCGGGGGTGGCGACGGACGTCGGAAGGGTTCCGACGTATACCTGCACGACCTGCTCACCTGCCACAGCGCCGGTGTTGGTGACATCCACCGTGACGGAACCGGTCTTGTCAGCAGCAGCAGCGGACTTGGTGTTGACGTTCTTCACGTTGAGCTTGGCGATGTCGAACGAGGTGTAGGACAGGCCGTGTCCGAAGGGGAAGAGCGGCTTGACGGCCTTGGCCTGGTACCCGCGGTAGCCGACGAAGACGCCCTCGTCGTAGGACACCACCGGGCTCTGCTGCTCGACGAATTCGAACGGGTTCTCGATGCCGAGGTCGGCGACCTGCTGCTCGCTCGCGGGGAAGGTCACCGGCAGCTTGCCGGAGGGGTTGACGTCACCGAACAGCACGCGGGCGACACTGCGTCCTTGGCTCTGCCCGGCGTACCAGGCCTCGACCACGGCCGGCACCTTGTCGAGCCAGGGCATCGTGACCGGGCCGCTGGTGGCCAGGACCACGACGGTGTTGGGGTTGGCCTTGGCCACGGCGGCAATGAGGCGGTCCTGGTCCTGCGGCAGTGTGAGCGAGCCGCGGTCGGCGGCCTCACCGGTGTAGTCGCGCGCCACGACCACCGCGACGTCCGAAGCTGCGGCAGCGGCGACGGCTTCGGCCATCTCCGGGGAGAGGACGTCGGCGGGCGGCGTCCAGCCGAAGCGCATCATGGCGCCGGGCTGGTCATTGAGCCCGCCGTTGAACTGGTTCGGCGCGTCCGTGGCGTACTCGATACGGACATCGAGCTTCTGGCCCGCGGTAAGGGCGACCTGCTGTGTCTGCGTGCCGTAGGTAGTGCCCGGATCGTTCACTACGAGCTTGCCGTCCAGGTAGAGCCGGGCGGTGCCGAAGTGGGAGACGGACAACCCGTAGGTTCCCGTGGCTGGAGCGGTGAGGGTGCCGGTCCATCGGGCGGAGACGGGACCGAGCGCGAGCGGGAAGCCCAGTGAGGGCACCTGGGAGGTGTTGATGGCGTCGGCGGAGATGCCGGTCCGCAGGTTGACCTGCTCCTCGGCGCGAGACAGGAACGCGCTGCCTGCAAAGTTGCCGGCGCCCATCCGGTACTCGGCTTGGAGGTTGCTGAGCACCGAGCCCGGGACGGGTGCCGGACCGGGCAGGGTGTCGGCGAGCGAGACCGGGTCGGTGCCCGGTGCGTAGGTCACCGTGGAGCCGGCGGCACGCTGCGTGATGCCGTCGAGCACTGTGGTCAGCCGGGCCGGGTTCGGGACCGCCCCGCTGCCACCACCGTCGATGTAGTGGTCGGCGTCCGATCCGATCACCGCGACGGATTGCCCTGCGGCATCCTGCAGCGGAAGTGCCGAGGCGTTGTTCTTGAGTAGCACGATGCCGTCCTCCGCGACAGCTTCGGCCACCGCGGCATTCTCATCCAGCACGGCCGGGGCGATGGCCGGCTCGGCCGGCTGCGGGTAGGTGAAGGATCCCACCGGTGGGTTGTCAATGATCCCGAGGTCGAACATCGTGCGCAGGACTCGGCGGGCGGCGTCATCAAGGCGGCTTGGGGAGACCCTGCCATCGAGCACCGCGGCCTGCAGTGCCGGGCCGGAGAACTCGGTGCCGGGCCCGGAAACGTCCACCCCGGCAGCGTAATCATCGAAGCTGTGGGTGGCGTTGAAGTCTGAGGACACGTACCCGGCGAACCCGAGCTGTTCCTTGAGGATCTGATTGAGAAGGAGCTCACTGCCGCACGCGTACTCGCCACCGACCTTGTTGAAGGAGCACATGACCGATCCTGGCTGGCCCTGCTTCACCACCTTCTCCCAGGGGCGGGTGTAGACCTCCTGCAACGCCCGCTCATCAACCTGGACGTCGACGTGGCCGCGCCGGGTCTCGAAATTGTTGAGGTTGTAGTGCTTGACGATCGAGTGCACGTCCTGGCTCTGCTGCCCCTGCACTTGCGCCGTCGCGGTTACGCCGTTCAGCAGCGGGTCCTCACCGAACGCCTCCCACATGCGGCCGTTGAACGGCGTAGTGGTGAGGTCCATGGTCGGCCCGGCGATACCGTTGTAGCCGGTCAGCCGGGTCTCTTCGCCCGCGACCGCCCCATATGCGAACGCGGCCTCGCGGTCGAAGGTGGAAGCCAGTGCCACTCCAACAGGCAGTCCGGTAGTGGGCGTCGATCCAACAGCCAGGCCGCAGCAACCGTCCTTGCCCCGGATGGCAGGAATGCCCAGCTCTGGCACGCCAGGACCACCGGACTGCACCAGCAGGGCCACCTTCTGAGAGAGGTTCATGCGAGCCAGAAGCAGTGAGGCCCGCTCGTCCGAGCTCAGGAGCGTGTTCATCCAGGGCGAGGCGGCCTGCGAGTTCTTGGTGGCGGGCGGTGCCGCGATGGCTGCCGGCGCCACGAGGGTGGCGCCGGTCGTCGCGGTCACAACGGCGAGTACTGCAGCGGCAAGCACGGCGGGCTGCCGCCGCGCGGTGAGGTTTTTAGGCACTGAGGAAGCTCCAAGATGTGGGAGTGGAGTGGGTTCAAGGACCCGTCTCTGCTGGGAGATCGCAAGTAGAGCCAAGTAAGACTCGGCTTTGAACCTGCCTTCGAACAATAACCACCCGGCCAGGTGCACCTCTGACCAATGGAAACTATTCGAGTAAAAGGAGGGATCATTCGGGTAGTTGAAGCGCTTCAAACGAGTAGATTCGAGTGGAATTAGTTCGTGTGGGCCACTAAAGCGTGCCGCGCAGTCGGGAAAATCGTCCCAAGCCTTCGACAGGCACGCCTCCTACTCCCCCAATGGCCAGCAGGATGCTCGGCGGGGCAGCGATGCGTCCGCTCTCTTCGATTCAGCTCTTTCCTACACGCCCGTGTGACAGTTGACACACTTCCCGGACGGCCCTACTCTCGATTATTGAAACGCTTCAAAAACGGGGCGCACACTTTCAAGGAGGAAAACGTGGCCACCATGCGGACGAAGAACCGGATGCTGCTCCTGGGCGTAGGACTCAGCACTGCATCGCTCCTGCTGACCGCTTGCGGCGCAGGCAGCTCGGACAACGGCGGAGGCGGAGGCGGCGAGGCAGAGGCCGGGGAGTTCTCCTTCCTCACGAACGTCGAGAACACCACGATCCCCACCGAGCTGGAGACCCTGGCCGGCGACCAGTGCAAGACCGCCGCCGATGCGATGCCCCTCAAGGTGGATACCGTCCCCCAGACCAACCTGGACCAGCAGCTCCAGCTGCTCGCCGGACAAGATGCCCTCCCCGTGCAGTTCGCGGCCGGCAATGCGCCCGCGCTGACGAAGGAACTGGCGGCGTCGGGCAACGTCCTCGACCTGGAGGCAACCCTGACGGACCTCGACGTGATCGACCAGGTGGAGCCCGCGGCGATCGACACGATCAAGGCCCTGTACGGCGGCTTCAACGTGCTGCCCTACCAGTACAACGTCGAGGGCATCTGGTACAACAAGCAGCTCTTCGCGGACAACAACATCGAGGTCCCGGAAACCTGGGACGACTTCGTCGCGGCTGCGGACACGCTCAACACCTCTGGCGTCACCCCGCTCTCCGCCTCCGGCGAGCAGGGCTGGCCGCTCACCCGCCTCATCAGCGGCTACCTCTTCAGCGACCTCGGCAAGGACGCGCTGCAGAAGGTCGCCGACGGCGAAGCCAAGCTCACCGACCCCGAGTACGTCGAAGCCGCGGCCGCCGTCGCGGACCTCGGCCAGAAGGGCTACTTCGGAGAGGGCGTCGGGTCGATCGACTACGACACCGCCATCAACCAGTTCCTCAACGGCAAGGCCGGCATGCTCTACATGGGCAGCTGGGTCCTCGCGAACTTCAACGACGAGGCAGCCAACCAGATCGGCACGGAGAACATCGGCTTCATGCCGTTCCCGAAGGTCGAGGGCGGCGCCGGCATCGACGAGCAGTACGCGGCCAACGTGGGCCTGCCCATGGCCATCTCGCAGAAGGCCTACAACGAGGGGACCGGTGAGTGGCTGAAGTGCATCACCGAGAACTACGGCAGCTCCGCCCTCGAGAACCAGGGCTCGATCTCGGGCTTCAAGGTGAACGAGGAAGTCGACGTCGACCCGCTCACGCAGACGGTCCAGGAGACCATCGCCGGCACCAGCGAGAGCGTCCTCTGGTTCGAGGCCCTCTTCGGCACCCAGGCAACGACGGCGAGCCAGACCAACGCCGCGCCGCTGGTCACGGGAAGCATGAGCCCCGAGCAGTTCATGGAAACCGTGCAGTCCGCCCTCAAGTAGGGCCGCCCGCGCCGGGGAGGAGGAGACGGACTCCTCCCCGGCGCACCCCTCACCGCATCCCCGGCGACGCGGTCACCAGACGTAGACAAAGGACCACCATGCAGTCAGTACTGGGCGACAAGAAAGCCCTCGCTATCCTCCTGGGCCCAGCACTGCTGGTGTATTCCCTGGTGATGCTCGTCCCCATCATCTGGTCGATGGGCTACACGTTCTTCAGCGGCAACGCGATCTCCGGCTTCACCTTCGCCGGCACGGACAACCTCACCCGGCTGTTCACCGACCCCGAGGTCCGCACGGCCCTCTCCTTCACGGTCCGGTACGCCGTCGTCATCACGGTCGGTCAGATCGTCATGGGCTACCTGCTCTCGCTGATGTACGTGTTCATCCTGAAGAAGTCCTCGAACATCATCCGCACCCTCGTGTTCTTCCCCGTGGTCCTGCCGACGGTCGCCGTCGCGCTGCTCTTCCAGAAGATGTTCGAGATCGCCCCGCAGAACGGGCTCGTCAACAGCCTTCTCAACGGGGTGGGCGTCGAATCGGTCGACTGGTTCGGCAACGCATCCAGCGCCTTCTGGGTCATCGTCCTCATGGACATCTGGCGCTCCATGGGCTTCTACGCAGTCCTTCTCTACGCGGGCCTGGTGGACATTCCGGAGGACATGCTCGAATCGGCCCGGCTCGACGGCGCCACCGGGTGGCGGCTCATTCGAAGCATCGTGCTGCCGCTGTCCATGCCCGTCCTGCTGTCCTCGATCATCTTCAGCATCAACGGCACCCTCAAGGTCTTCGATTCCATCGTGGCGCTGACCAACGGCGGCCCGGGGTCCTCGACCACTCCCCTGACGCTGTACATGTTCCGCACATCCTTCGCCTTCGGCGACTACGGGTACGGCAGCTCGATCGCCCTGCTGCTGACGCTGCTGTGCCTCATCGTCACCATCTTCATCTTCCGGTCCTCGCGCCGCGACCTCACCAAGGACTGAGCCATGAGCACCCAGGTACCCGCCCGCAAGGCCCCGCTCGAGGCGATGCAGCGCCAGGAGCCCCGCCGCTCCCGCTCCCGCGCCGGCAAGCGCCTCGCCAGGCTTCCCGTCCTCCTGCTGATCGCCCTCCTGCTCGTCGTCGAGCTCTACCCACTGCTGTGGCTGGTGCTCGGCTCGTTCAAGACGCAGCAGGAGTTCCTCAACGACCCCGTCTGGGCCCTGCCCGGGTCCCTGAACTTCGACAACTACATCGAGGCCTGGACCACCGGCAACATCGCGGTCTTCGTGGCCAACTCGCTCATGGCCACGCTGCCGTCGCTGGCCCTGATCATCGTCCTCGGCGTGGCCGCCGGGTTCGCGCTCGAGGTCATGGTGTGGAAGGGACGCAATGGCGTCCTGCTGATCTTCCTGACCGGCATCATGGTGCCGGGCCAGATGATCCTGCTCCCCCTCTTCTCGGCCTACTTCAAGACCGGGCTGACCGGGACGCTGTGGCCGCTCATCATCACCTACACCGCTACCGGCCTCCCGCTCACGGTGTTCATGATGGCCACGTACTTCCGCGCCGTGCCCCGTGAGGTGTTCGAGGCCTCGACGCTCGACGGCGCGAGCATCATCCGCTCCTTTCTCTCGATCGGATTCCCGATGGTCCGCAACGCGGTGTTCACCGTGGCGCTCGTCCAGTTCTTCTTCATCTGGAACGACCTCCTGATCGCCCTGACGTTCGCGAACAACAGCGACCTCAGCACCATCCAGGTCGGCCTGCTCAACTTCACCGGGCAGTTCGGGGCAGTGCAGTACGGCCCGCTCTTCGCCGCCATCTGCATCAATGTCTTCGGCACCCTGGCCATCTACCTCTTCCTCAACCAGCGCGTGATGAAGGGCCTGGCCGCCGGCTCCGTCAAGGGCTGATGCCCTCTTCCCTCCCGCTGCGCCGCACCCGCTTTCGCCACCCCGGTGGCACGTCCCTCCGAAGGAATCTCCATGCCGATCACCGTCAGTCCCGTCTCGTTCGAGCACCACCGCGAGCCCCTCGGGATCGGAGAGCGACGGCCCCGCCTGAGTTGGAAGACCACGGCGGAGCCCGGCTGGGTACAGCAGCGCTACGAGATCGAGGTGGTCCACGGCACTGATACGTGGTCTTCCCTGGTCGTCACCTCCCCCGACTCGGTCCTGGTGCCCTGGCCGGCAGCCGACCTCTCCTCGCGCACAGCGGTCACGGTGCGCGTCCGGGTGTGGGGGGCGGACGACGTCGCACCGAGCGCGTGGAGCCCCGCCTCCACCGCGGAGACCGGCCTGCTCGAGCCGACCGACTGGACGGCGCGTGCCGTGGCGCCGGCGTGGGACGAGGACCCGGAGGCGCTGCGCCGCCCGCCCCTCCTCCGCCGCGATTTCCCCCTGGAGAAGACCGTCCGCGAGGCGCGGCTGTATGTCACGGCACACGGGCTCTACGAGGTCGAGATCAACGGGCAGCGGATCGGCAACGAGGCGCTCGCGCCCGGCTGGACCGTGTACGGCCAGCGCCTGCGGTACTCCACCTACGACGTGACCGACGCGCTGGTTCCCGGCAGCAACGCGATCGGCGCGTGGCTCGCCGACGGCTGGTACCGCGGCCGCCTCGGATTCCACGGCGGGTACCCGAACCTGTACGGCACGGACATCGCCCTCCTGGCCCAGCTGCACATCACGCACGACGACGGTTCCACCACCGTGCTCGGCACGGACGGGACCTGGCGTGCGGCTTTCGGACCGATCCTCGGCACCGGACTGTACGAGGGCGAGCACTACGACGCCCGGCAGGAACCGGCGGGCTGGTCCTCGCCCGGGTTCGACGACTCCGCCTGGTCCCCCGTGCGGATCGTCCCGCGCGACCCCGCAACACTCGTGGCACCCGATGGTCCGCCCGTCCGCTGCACCGAGGAACTGTCTCCGATCGCGGTGACCACCTCGCCGTCGGGCAGGACCCTCCTCGACTTCGGGCAGAACCTCGTAGGCCGGCTCCGGCTCCGCCTGTCCGGTCTCGCCAGGGGGCAGGAGATCCGCCTGCGCCATGCCGAGGTCCTGGAGGACGGCGAACTGGGCACGCGTCCGCTGCGCGGCGCGGCGGCGACCGACGTCTACATCGCATCGGGGGACGACGTCGAGTGGGAGCCCCGCTTCACCATCCACGGTTTCCGTTACGCGGAGCTCTCGGGCTGGACAGGCGACGATCCGATGACTGCCATCACCGCCCGTGTCTACCACACGGACATGGAGCGGACGGGCTGGTTCGAGAGCTCGCACGACGGGGTCAACCGCCTGCACGAGAACGTTCGGTGGAGCATGCGCGGCAACTTCGTGGACATCCCCACGGATTGCCCGCAGCGCGACGAGCGGCTGGGCTGGACGGGTGACCTGCAGGTCTTCGCCCCGACCGCCACGTTTCTGTACGACTGCTCCGGCATGCTCGGTTCCTGGCTCAAGGATGTCGCGGCCGAACAGCTCGAGGACGGCACGGTGCCCTGGTACGTCCCCGTGATCCCCGGCGGCGACGAGTGGACACCCATCCAGCCGGGCGCGGTCTGGGGTGATGTCGCCGTCCTGACCCCCTGGAAACTGTACGAGCGCTTCGGCGACACGGGCATCCTCGCAACCCAGTACGCCAGCGCCAAGGCGTGGGTGGACCTGATGGCCGAGCGCGCCGGGAATTCTCACCTCTGGAACACCGGCATGCAGCTCGGGGACTGGCTCGATCCTGCGGCGCCACCCCACGATCCTGCCGATGCCACGACGGACCGATACCTCGTCTCGACCGCGTACTTCGCGTGGTCCACCCAGCACCTCGCCGAGATGGCGAGCGTCCTCGGGAACACCGCCGACGAGCTGCATTACCGCGAGTTGGCCCGCAAGGTCCGCGACGCTTTCGCCCGGGAGTTCATCTCCCCGTCCGGCCGCGTCGTCAGTGACGCCCAGACGGCATACGCACTCGTCCTGGCGTTCGGGCTCGCTCCCACCGAGGAACAGCGGCGCCGCGGGGGCGAGCGGCTGGCGGAACTCGTGGGCCAGGCCGGGAACCGGATCGCTACGGGGTTCGCCGGGACACCGCTCGTCACCGATGCCCTCACCAGTGTGGGCGACGTCGAGACCGCCTATGCCCTGCTGCTCGAGGAGGAGTGCCCCTCCTGGCTCTACGCCGTGGGGCAGGGAGCCACCACCATCTGGGAACGGTGGGACAGCATGCTGCCCGACGGCTCCATCAATCCCGGCAACATGACCTCGTTCAACCACTATGCGCTCGGCGCCGTGGCGGACTGGCTGCACCGCGTGGTCGCCGGTCTCGCCCCTGCGGCTCCCGGGTACCGCACCATCCTGTTCCGTCCGCGGCCCGGAGGCGGCCTCACCTCGGCGAGTGCCCGGCACGAGACCCCGTACGGAACAGCCTCGATCTCCTGGTCGCTCGATGCAGGCAACCTGTCCGTGGAGGTCACCGTGCCCACCGGCTCCACCGCCGTCGTCGACCTCCCGAACCAGGCCCCCGTGTCCGTGGGCTCCGGCACGCACACGTTCACGCAGGTGGCTGCCGGTTTGTAGAGGTCGCCTAACATAAGGGAAACCCTGCCGCCCCACCCGGGGTGGTCCCCCGTGCCGAAACCCTGATCGAGGTGCCGTGACAGCCGTCCAGCCAGCGAGCGATGACCCCGCCGTTGCTCCCAGCATGAACGACGTCGCGCGGCGCGCCGGCGTCTCGCTCGGCACGGTCTCGCACGTCCTCAACAAGCCGGAGATCGTGTCGGCGAAGACCATCGCCCGCGTCGCGGCCGCCATCGACGAACTGGGATTCGTCCGTAACGACGCCGCCCGGTCGCTGGCCGCGGGCAGGAGCAACACGGTGGGTCTGATCCTGACCGACGTCGGCAACTCCCTGTTCGTGGACATCGCCCGTGGCGCCGAAGGTGCCGCCAGCTCCGCCGGTCGCTCCCTGCTCCTGGCCAACAGCGACGTGACGTTCCAGAAGCAGGAGTCCTACCTCGACATCTTCGACGAGGCCCGCGTGGCGGGGATTATCCTCGCCCCGCTGGACGCCGGACTCGACGGGGTGGACCGGGTACGGCGGCACGGCCGGAACATCGTGCTCGTCAACTACGCCGGTGACCGCACGGACTGCTGCAGCGTGGTGGTCGACGAGGAGCACGGGGGCTATCTCGCCGCGACACACCTCATGGACATCGGCCGCTCGCGGCTGCTGTTCGCAGGCGGGCCGGAGGACCTCCACGCCGTCAACGCCCGGCGCGAGGGTGCGCGCCGCGCCGTGAGGGAACGCGGGAACGGTGTCAGCCTCGAGGTCATTCCGAGCCGCAACCTGAAGAGCGCCAGCGGCCGCTCGATCGCCCGGCAACTGCTCGACGACGGTGCGCTCCCGGACGGTATCCTCGCCCCGGCCGACCAGCTCGCGGCGGGGCTCATCCACGAGCTGACGGATGCCGGCGTCTCCGTGCCCGGCGATGTCGCCGTCATCGGGTACGACAACAACCAGTTCGCGTCCGAGGCCGCCATCCCCATGTCCACGGTCAGCCAGCCGGGCCACGAGATGGGGGAGGAAGCCCTGCGCCTCCTCCTCGATGAGATCGACAATCCGCGGAGCCACGAGCACCGCCGCATCACCCTCGACCCCTCGCTCATCGTGCGCAGGAGCACCGTCTCCCGTTAGTCGCCGCGTCGGGCAGACTGCTCTTCGACCGTTCGTGGTACTCGAGGCCCCGCCCTACGAATTAGTTGCTTAGGCAACCTAAGGAGTAGACTGGTTCGTCACCAAGAAAGGAAGTACAGCGGTGCGCGAAGCCCTGCAGCGGCTCGGATCCTTCACTGTCGTCGGCACGGTCGCCTTCATCGTGGACATCTCCGTCTTCAACATCCTCGCCTCGGGATTCGGCATCGGACCCATCACCTCCAAGGTCGTGTCCGTCACGCTGGCCACCGGCGTCTCCTGGCTCGGCAGCCACTACGTGACCTTCCGCAAGTTCGCCGGGCGCCCGAAGCGCGAGGAAGCCCTGCTCTTCGGCCTCACGAACCTTATCGGGCTCGGCATCGCCGCGGCCTGCCTCGTCGTGTCGCACTACATCCTGGGGCTCACGAGCCCGCTGGCGAACAACATCTCGGCGAATGTCGTCGGCGTCCTCCTCGGCAACGTCTTCCGTTATGTCGCCTACCGGTACTTCGTCTTCCGCCCCGTGCTGCAGGAATCCGCCGAGCCCTCCTTCGCCGCCTGAGCGCCCGGATGGAGTTCGCCACCCCTGATATCCCGGGCGGCTGGCAAGGGGATGTCGGCATGGTACCGGGGAGTGGGCACAGGCAGCTCCTCATCGTAGGATGAGGAGCGATAATCAGCATGCTTCCGAGGACTCCCCGTCGCCGATGCCGCCGATCCCTGCCTTTCGAAAAGACTCCGCCATGCGTGTCCGCACCGCCCTTCCAGCCCTGGCCCTCAGCAGCGGACTCCTGCTTGCCGGCCCGGGAGCAGCCGCTGCGCTGCCGTCCCTGCCGTCGCTGCAGGTCGAAGGCCAGGTAGCCCCGGTCGTCCCGGATCCGGGGGTCGTCGCTCCGCCACCCGCCGAGCCGGCACCACCCGCCACCTCTCCTGAATCCCCGCCCGGCCCCGGCACTCCCGTGGAGCCCACGGCTCCACCCGTGCCTCCGCCTCCGCCGCCACCGGTCGAGGAGACGACGCCGCCGGCCCCGTCGCCGGTGGAGTCGGCGCCGTCCGAGCCGCCCATCGAGGAGCCGCCGGTCAACGAGCCGGAACCGGCACCCTCCGAGACCAGTGCGGCTCCCGACGCGTCGCCCTCCGCCACGCCGTCACCGAGTGCGACGGACAGCAGCCCGACGCCGTCGGCCCCCAGCCCCGCAGGGCCGTCGACCGGCAATGCCGCCTTCGGCGTGGTCGGCGTGGAGGCACCCGCGCCTGCACCTGCATCGACCGGCCCGCTCTCCGCGGCTGTCCCGACAGGGCCCGCCGGCACCGGCACCGCCCAGCCGCAGGCCGAGGAGGTCGTCGCGGAGGCACAGACACGGACCGCCGGCGGACCGCCCCTGCGCTACGTGGCAGCCGGGATCCTGAGCATCGTGGCCCTCGGGCTGACCATCGCGATCGCCGTCGTCGCGCAGCCCCGCCGGAGCCGGCGCACGCACTAGGACGGGAAGCAGAACAACGGGAACGCAGAAGGAGCCGGGAGTGACCTCCCGGCTCCTTCTGTCTCCAGCTGTCGGACGGTCCTGAAGGGACCGAGGCGGACCTAGCGGACCTAGCGGACCTGCAGGGTCAGCACGCCTGTCGAGTTGGACTGGACGACCTCGATCTTCGTCCCGGTGCCCGCCACGACGACGGAGCCCTGCGGGTTCGCGGCGTCGTAGTAGGCCTTCGGGTTGGTGTCGTCGAACACGGCGACGCCGGGCTGGGACGGCGCGGTGAGGGTGGCCATGCCCGCCGCCGTCTCCCGGTGGAGGTTCAGCGCGTCGGTGGCCTGCTTGCCGAAGGTCGCGTCGAAGCTCTGGATGCGGTTGCGGACCCCGGTGCCGTCGGACCAGGTGAGCGCTTTCGGGTGCGCGTCCACGGGCAGGGCCAGGCCGGCGCCCGGGTGCTGGCGCGTGTTGTTGTTGCGCTGCGCGGTGTTCCAGTAGGTGATGCTCAGGCCGTCCTGGTACGCATAGTGCTCCACGGTGTCGGGCGCGGTGACGCCCCAGCCGAAGTTGTACGGGCCGGTCGCGAGCGTGGCGTCATAGCCTCCGTACACGCGGTTTTCGGCGATGTAGAAGCGGTTGTTGCCCGCGGCGTCCCTGGGCAGGGTGACGACGACGGCCTGCGGGGCCTTCGTTGCATGGAACGACGGGCCGATGGTGTGGATCGACTTCACGCCCGTGGCGGCGAGGTCGTAATCCAGCCAGCCGAGCTGCAGCTTCTCCCACGCGCCCATGTGGTTCGGGGTGGTGCCGATGGAACCGTTGCCGTGGCCGAGCCACGACCCGGAGCTCATGAGCGTCCAGAAGCCGGTGCCGTTCTCCCCGCCGCTCGTGTCGTACAGGTCGGGCAGGCCCAGGTCGTGGCCGTACTCGTGCGCGAAGACGCCGAGGCCGCCGTTCTCCGGCTCCGTGGTGTAGTCGCGGATCCAGAGGTTCGAGTTGCCGATCTTGATGCCGCCGTAGCGGTTGGCTGCGGGGCCGGCAGTGCCGCGGCCCGCCTGGCCGACCGCCCAGCGGTGCGACCAGATGGCCGACGACGACGCGCCGGCCTCCTCACCCTCGCCCGCGTGGATGGCCTGGAAGTGGTCGATGTAGCCGTCGGCCTCGTCGAAGTCGCCGTCCTTGTCGAAGTCGTAGCGGTCCCACTGGTCGAAGGTCGCGAGGTAGGCGTCGATCTCGGCGGGCGTCCTGCCCGCCGCGACCTGCGAGTCGTACCAGGCGTTCGCCGTGTCCTGGACGAAGCGGGTCATGTCCGCCTGGCTCTCGGTCTCGCCATAGCTGGCCGAGTTGTAGGGCACGGTGACCCAGTCGCTGACGTCGCCGTCGACCGTGTACCGGCCGCTCGACATCTCCCCGTAGACGCCCTTCAGCGACTCGCCCTCCTCGCCGAAGAACATGTCGAGGTAGTGCTCGCGGTCGAAGGTGTCGGACCAGTAGGTGGAGTTGTCCACCGCCCGGTTCGGCTCCTTGATGGCGTTGTGCGTCGGGCCTGCAGTAGAGGTCGGGAAGCGCGGGTCGATCTTGTCGCCGAAGTCGACGAGGAAGGACAGGATCTGGTCGCTGTCCTGCAGGCCGTACTGCGCCCACTGGCCGGGAGCGACCTTGACGGCCTTCGAGCCGTTGCGGTCCTCGACCTTCGCCTCGCCGGAGATCACCTGCTCCACGGCCTGCTGGTTGAGTTCGCGGCGCTCGTCGGCCGCGGGGTCGGAGCGGTCATCGAGTCTCTCCGCAGCGCCGTCGGCGCCGGGCGAGAAGGTGGACGACGACGTCGGAGCCGTCGGTCCGGTAGTGCCGGTGGTCGCCTGCGCGCTCACGGGAGCAAGCACGACGGCGCTGGTCACGGCGAGCGCCATCGCGCACCGCAGCCCCGGGATACGTGGAGTGGAATTCAAGGGTTCTCCTTAGTGAAATGTCCCAGCGAAATGCAAAGCACGCTCAGGTCAGGTGCCTGAGGTTACGAACATGTTGCCTGAGTCACACGTTCTGGCTGGCACGCTAGCACCGCTCCCGGACACTTCCGGGGATTGGTTGCATTCTGTGAACCATGTCCGGCGTGTCGGCATGACGCGGCCTATCGCGGTCTTCAGTACAGGGCCGGTCGAGCTCGGCGCCCAGCGGGGCCGAGCACCCTCAGGTGAAGGCTGCCAGCACCTCCGCCGCTTCGCCGAGGACCTCGGAGCGGGTGGTTGCGTGCACGGAGAACCGGATGCGGTCCGGCCCGTGCAGCGTCGCCGAGATGTCGGCGGCGGCGAGCACCGCGTGCGCTTCGGCTGCCCGCCCCGGAAGGCCCGCGACCACGATCCCCGCCCGGTCCTCGCGTTCCCGGGGCGAGAGCACCGGCACCCGCACGGCGTCGAGCTGGTCGATCAGCGCCTTCGCGTGCGTCGCGATGATGCCCTCGATGGCGGGTACGCCCACCGACTCGATCAGTTCGAGGGCCTCAGCGAACGCCCCGCTCGCATAGGGGGACAGGTTGGAGATGGAGAAACGCCCCGCCCCCGGCAGCGGCGGGTGTTCCTCGCCGTCGTACCGGCGCGTATCGGTGACCCCCGTCCAGCCGGTGAGCAGGGGCTCGATGCGCTCGAGGCCCTGCGGTGACACCGCGATCCCGGCCGCGCCCCAGCCGCCGCGAACCCACTTCTGGGCGCCGGCAATGAGCACGTCGGCGAGCGTCCACTCGAGGTCGGTAATACCGAAGCCCTGGATACCGTCGACCACGAGGAGGCGGTCGGCGCCGATCACCTCGCGGATTCCCGCGAGGTCGGCCCGGTAGCCGGTGCGGAAGTCGACGGCGCTGACGCTCACGGCAACGGTGTCATCCGTCAGGTGGCGGGCGACGACGTCGGGCGTGACCTGGGCGCCGGGCGCCCCGATCAGGTCGACGCGCGCGCGGCCCACTGCCTCGGTGCGCAGCCAGGGATAGGTGTTGGACGGGAACTCGCCGGCACCGACGAGCACTGTTCCACCGGACAGGCCGAAGGCGACCTGGAACAGGCCGAGCGAGGTGCTGCCCGTCAGTCCCACCTGATCGAGCGGAAATCCGCTGAGCCGCGAGAAGGCCTCCCGCGCACGGATCTCCTCGCCCTCGAGCGTGTCGCTCGCGCCGACCGCCCCCTCGCCGGCCGTCTGCAGGAGGTGCGCCACGTGGTCCCGGACCGCGCTCGACGGCGGACCGAAGCTCGCGAAGTTGAGGTACCCGGGAGCCTCGGAGAAGGACGCCTGGTAGGACGCGAAGGCAGCCGCGTCGTCGTCCTGCGTCGAACTGCTCATGATCTTCCTCCGGCATCGGCTGCTGCGAGCGGACGACAGCCGCTCCTTGCGGAAAGCTATCAGGTGGGGCCGCTCCTTGCGGAAAGCTATCAGGTGGTCGGGTGCTTGCGCGGGTGGACTGTACGGACCACAGTGGAGGACCCGCAGAGGAAGGACTCCCTCGATGCCCTTCGCCATCCACCCGGCGACCTCCGAGAGGTTCGACGACGTCGCTACCCTGCTCGCGCCCCGCAACCCCGACTCCCCCACCTGTTGGTGTCTCACCTACCGCCTGCCGCCGAAGGAGAACCAGGCACTGTCGGCGCGGGAACGGCCCGAACGGGTGCGCGAACTCTGCAGCGGCCCGATCCCACCGGGCATCCTCGCGTACGACGGCGACGACGTGGTCGGGTGGTGCGGCGTGGCCCCACGGTCGGAACTGCACGCCTTCACGCACAGCACGAGGATCCCGCGGCTCGACGACCTGCCCGTGTGGACGGTCTGGTGTTTCCGGGTGCGCGGCGGACACCGTGGAAAAGGCGTTGCCCAGGCGTTACTCGGCGGCGCCGTCGAGCACGCGCAGCATCACGGCGCGCCGGCGATCGAGGGCTACCCGGTGGACAACGGTGGCGCCAGGGTCAATGCCACGATGGCCTACGTGGGAACCCGCGGCCTGTTCGAGAACGCGGGCTTCACGAAAGCCGCGGACACGGGCTCCGTGTCCGACGGTTTCCCCCGCATACTGATGCGGCTGGCGCTCGAACGACATTGACCCGCCGGTGCCGGCCGTCCGCCTGTCGGCGAAGCGCAGCCGTCAACGTCGCTTCTTCGTGCCCTTGATGATCGCGTTGCGGCTGTTCGTCGGAATTCTCGCGGATCCGTCGTCGGCCGTATCGGCCCGACGACCGGTGGCCCTTCTGGATGCGGTACCGGAGGAATCTCCTGCAGTGCCGCCAGCTGGACCGCGGGTACCGGCCGTGGTTCCGCGAGCGGCTGGGATATCGGGGACGTTGGTTGCGATGCGCTCTTTCCGCACCTGCTCGGTGACCGTCGCCCTTCCCTCGACCGTGGCCTTGCGAAGCTGGACCCGCTCGACCGCCACGGTTTCCTTGCTCACCACGGCGCGCTCCTCCCGACCCACCATCTCCACGACCTCCTCCTGGAAGAGCGAGTCGCCCGCAGTGGGGTCACCGATCGCCCCGGTGATCGGTTCGCGCTCGATCCGGAGCTCCTCCCTGGAAAGGGGCACCGTCTGCACGGCCTCTTCGGTGACGACATACTTCCGTAGTCGGACGCGTGCCGCCTCGTACGGCTCGGTCCTGATGCGGAGTTGCTCTTCCGAGCGGACCATCCACGGTTCACCGCCGTCGCGCCCTCCACGCACAGCCTCGTCCCGGTTCGTCGCCGGGACGGTCGTTGTCGCTGCGTCCCGGCCGGTCCCCGTCGCAGTCTCCGGCGCAGCCGCCGTCACAGGAACGGTCGTTGTCGCTTCGTCCCGGCCGGTCGTCGTCGCAGTCTCCGTCGCAGCCGCCGTCACAGGAACGGTCGTTGTCGCTGCCTCGGGGCGGATCAGGCCGTAGTGGCGATAGAGCCCGAGTTCATCCTCCGGGCTCAGGTGTCCGTCGCGCTCCGTCGACGGAGCATGCTTGATCACGTCGCGCGGGTAGTCCACGACGAGCTGGTCGCCCTGCACCTCGGCGCCTGCAAGGGGGACGAAGGACTCCCTCGTGCCGAACAGTCCCGTGTGGACGGTGACCCAGGTCGGCTCATCGGTGGCGTCATCCAGGAACACCACGCCGATCGCGCCGACCTTGTCCCCCGAACGCGTGACCACCGCGCGGTGACGGCGAAGGAGTGGGTTGAGGTCGTTCATGGTGAGCATGGGCCAGCCTGTCATCGGTTCTGCCGCCTGGGAACAGCGGATTGACCTCAGACTAGGGCGATCCCCCTCCTATAACAAGCATGCTTAGTATTGCCGAATTGCCGCCCGCACCAGGCGGATGCATGCGTTATGCCGCAGCCTCCGTCAGGCAGCCGCGAGTTCCGCGAGCAGTTCGTCCGATCGGGCCTGCGCCTCGAGGTCGAACGCCCCGCCACTGGCCAGCAGCTCATCGGCGCCCGTCCGCGCCTGGAGCTCCGTGAGCTGTCGCGCCACGTCCGTCGGCGTCCCGTGGACGGCGGAAGCGAGCGACTCCTGAACGAATCCCTCTTCCCGGGCCGAGAGGGGTTCGTCTCCCACGGCCTCCAGCGGCGGGAAGTATCCCCTGGTCCGTGAGACGGCGAGCGCGCGGGCTTCGGGCAGCAGCAGGTGGCGCGCCTCCGCCGTCGTCCCCGCGACCGCGATGTTCACCGACACCAGGACCCTCGGCTCGTCCCACCACGGTGACGGCCGGAACTGTTCCCGGTAGCGCTCGAGCGCCGGGATGCGGTCCCGGAACAGCATGGGCCCTCCGAGCACGACGGCGAGACCGGAGCGGGCTGCGATGTCCACGCCCTGGCCGGTGGCGAGGACGAAGACGGGCGTCCGTCCGCCGTCCTGGGGGCGAGCGGTGATCGGAGCGGTGCCACCGAGGAAGGCGAGCAGTTCGGTGATGTCCTGCTCGAACCGGTCGGCGTCCTCCTTCCCGGTCCGCAGTGCTGTCCGCACGGCCTGCGTGAAGCCGAGCGAGCGGCCGATTCCCAGGTCGAATCGGTCATCGAACAGGGCACCGAGCGTGGCGGCCTGCTCGGCGACGACCAGGGGCTGGTGGTTCGGCAGCATGATCCCGCCCGTGCCGATGCGGATTGTGCTCGTGCGCGCGGCGACCGCAGCCGCCAGCACAGCCGGCACCGACCCCGCGATGCCGGGCACGCCGTGGTGCTCCGCGACCCAGAACCTCCGGTACCCGAGCCGCTCGGCCCGCTGCGCGCGCTCCCCGACGCGCCGCAGCGTGTCCGCCTCGGAGGAGCCGAGCCGGGACTGGGAACGATCGAGGATGGACAGGCCGTCGAAAGGAAGGGGCATACTCCGTGGAACCCCTAGGGGGCGGGCGACATTCCGGGTACTCTTGCGGGACGGGCCGCGGCGACGCCGCCCGAGTCTGCCGAACAACGAGGTCCGGCCGGCCGAGAACACCAGCGGAGCATCATGAGGATCTTCACCGGAATCCGCCGTCGTCTGCAGCGAGCGTCCGCACCCGCCCCTGGCTCCGTGCCCGTGACCGTGGTGAGCCAGCTCGACACCCTGGCCGACAGCATCGCCCACTCCCAGGCACGCCTGCTCATGATCGCGGATCGTGTTGCCGCAGGCCGCGCCCAACCCGGCGACGAGAGCCGGCTGCGCATCCAGCGGGAGATGACCGCCAGCTTCCAGAAGCGCCTCGAGAAGGTCGCGCTGCCCACCGGTACAGGCGACGACGCCGAGGCCTGGTTGCGTTCCATCACGGACCCATCCGGCCTGGACACCCGACAGAAGGACTCGCACTAGCAGTCCTGCAATGGGCGGGCGTGCCGGTCTCGAATGATGGCATTCGAAGAATGACAGTGGCACGCGTCAGGATGAGGCTCTGCCGCCGGCTGGAAACCTGCAGCCGGCGTGGTCTCACCGAAAGGACTTCCCGTCATGATGGGCGCCCACCATGCTGCCTGCGGCGCTGCCGCCTGGGTCGCTGCCACCACCCACATCGAGCTGGGGCTCGGTCCCCTGGCCGCCGTCCTGCCGATCCTCCCGGAGTCCGTCACCCTCGGATTCGGCCTTCTGGATGTCAGCCCCGTGGGCGTCGTCACGGGAGCCCTGGTCACGGCGGGCGCCGCGCTCCTGCCTGACGCCGATCACCACAGCGCGACCATCGCCCATTCGCTGCCGCCGCTGTCCAACCTGTTCTGTGCCGGAGTCGGCGCCATCTCCGGCGGCCACCGGCGCGGCACCCATTCGCTGCTCGGTGTCGCCGCGTTCGTCGCCGTCGCGTTCGTCGCGGGGCTCTGGACAGTCGAGACCGTCGATTTCGGCACCGTCTACCCGGGCGCAGGCCTGCTGACGGTTCTCCTCGTGTCCTTCGCCGCGAAGGCCCTGAAGATCATCCCGGACAGCATGCGGAGGTCGCCGTGGGCGGTCGGCCTGACTGCCGGTGCGTTCGTCACCGCATTCGCCCCGGAGGAGCAGTTCTGGTTCCCCCTCGCAGTCGGCGTCGGCGTCATCGTCCACATCCTCGGCGACATGCTCACAACCGGCGGGTGCAACCCCGTCTACCCGTTCCGGCTCCGGCGTCCGCGAAGCCTGGCGAAACTGCCGGTGGTCGCGCAGGTGTGGCGGCCGAACGGCAACATCGCGGTGCCCGTCCTCGGCAATGCCGGCTCCCTCCGCGAGTGGTGCCTCCTCGTGCCGGTCTCGCTCTACGCGCTCGGCGGCATCGGCTGGGCCATCATCCGGATCGACGACGGCGGAGTGGCGGTCGCACGCCTGTCCGGCCTCGGCTGAGGGTGAGCTGAGGGGCGAGCCGGGGCTGAGTTGAGGGAGCTACGAAAGAAGCCGGAAACACAGCCGCGCTAATGTCGGAACTGACACCGGAAGCTGGAGGAGGTTCTATGCATCGCGACGGTTTGTTCTTCGATCCCCTGCAGGACGAGGCGAAGGACGAGGCGGACGTCCCGCCTGTGGCACCCGAGCCCGTGCGGCACCGCCGGCCGAGCGCTGACGAACTGCAGGTCCAGCGTCAACGCGAGCTCGCGCGCGTTCAGGACGAGCTGAAGCGGATGGCCCAGGGGTCCGGGCGCCGCTGACGACGGCGGGACCAGAGCCCGCCGTCGCCGTCCAGGAACTGCCGTCCGGGAACTGGCGTCCAGGAGCGGATGCCTAGCAGCCGTCGGGACCGCAGGCCGGGCCGTCGGCGGAGGGGGTGAGCGACACCAGGGGGTGCGACTCCTGCCACGCCTGGTCGAGGGCCTGCCGGAACAGCTCGGTCGGCTGGGCGCCGGAGATCCCGTACTTGCGGTCGACGACGAAGAACGGCACGCCCTGCACGCCGAGGGTCCGTGCCTCCTCGATGTCGCGGCGGACGTCGTCGGCGAAGCGGTCGCCGCCCACGGTCTCGCGGATCTCGTCCTCGTCCAGGCCGATACCCGTGCCGAGGGAGACCAGGACGTCGACGTCGGACGTGTCCAGTCCCTGCTCGAAGTGGGCCGACATGATGGCTTCCTTGGCGGCGTCACCCCGGCCGTGGGACTTCGCGAGGTGCAGGAAGCGGTGCGCCGTGAAGCTGTTGCCCACGACGATGCGGTCGAAGTCGAAGTTCAGGCCCTCTCCTGCGGCCTGCTGGCCGAGGTGCTGCCACATCTGCCGGACCTGCTCGGGGGCGATGCCCTTACGCTCGGCGAGGTACTGCTGCTCGGTGCCGTCGTAGTGGTCGGGCAGGCCGGGGTCGAGCTGGTAGCTCTTCCAGGTCACCTCGACGCTGTCCCGGTGGGGGAAATCCGCGAGGGCCTTCTCGAAACGGCGCTTGCCCACGTAGCACCACGGGCACTTCACATCGGACCAGATCTCAATCTTCATGCTGGGTGCAACCGTGCCGGGCTCGGGTCCTATTCCCTGGGAGGCAGGGCCCGAGCCCCTCCTGTCACCGCCGGTTGAGGAGGCCGCGCAGCATCCTGCCGACGCCGCCCGAACTGGACGCCGGTGTTCCGGTGGTACGCCGCGTGTTCATGCCGCCGGCCCTGGTGCGCCCGGTGGTCGGCGTGGTGCCGGTCCCGGACCTGCCGAGGTAGCGGCCCGCCGCGTTCTTGACCATGTTGCTGATGCCCATGATGATCTCCTTCGATCTCGCCTCTGCACCCAAAAACATCAGGTGGCTTACTACCTTACTCTGGCGGCCCGATGACGACCAGAGCGCGGGAAGGAACCCCGGCAGGCCGGGGCTACGCCGTTCCCGGAGGCTCGACGGTCAGGCCGGACCTCCTGAGCAGCGCATACGTCTTCGGGTGCTTGGGCCGGAAGAACACCTCGTCCGGGGTTCCCTTCTCGACGATGATGCCCTGGTCCATGACCACGATGATGTCCGCGATGTCGCGCGCGAACTGCATCTCGTGCGTGACGATCACCATCGTGGTGCCCTGGGCGGCAATGGACTTGATCACCGCGAGGACTTCCTCCACCAGCTCCGGATCCAGCGCCGACGTCGGCTCGTCGAACAGCATGACGCTCGGATCCATGGCGAGGGCCCGGGCGATCGCGACGCGCTGCTTCTGCCCTCCGGACAGCCTCGACGGATAGTTGTCCTTCCGGTCCAGCAGTCCGACCCTCTTCAGGTTCTCGAGGGCGTGCTGCTGCGCCTCCTCCCTGGACATCCTCTTGACGTCCTGCAGTGGCGCCATGACGTTGCCCAGCGCGGTCTTGTTCAGGAAGAGGTTGAACTGCTGGAAGACCATGCCGAGGTCGGTCCGCTTCCTCGCCGTGATGGACGCCTTCTCGTCCACGAGTTTGCCGTCGCGCTCCTCGTAGCCCACGAGGTGCCCGTTGACCAGGATCCGGCCGTCGTCGATCGTCTCGAGCTTGTTCATGCAGCGCAGCAGGGTGCTCTTGCCGGACCCGCTGGAGCCGAGGATGACGACCGTCTCCCCCTTGTGGACGTCCAGGTCGACGCCCTTCAGGACCTCGATCCGATTGACCTCCCGCCGCTGTCCCCGGAGCCGCTGCAGCAGGCTCGGCGTCTTGGTCACCACGAACGTCTTGTGGACGTCCCGGGCACTCACGATCACTTCGTCAGACATGGACCCTCGCTCTTTTCTCCAGGGCACTCACGATGCGGGACAACGGAAGGCTGATCAGCAGGTACAGCAGGGCCGCCGCCGTGTAGACCTGCGTCGTCTCGAACGTCTGCGCGTTGATGACGTTCGCCGTCTTCAGGATCTCGGTCACGGCGATGACCGAGGTCAGGGCCGTGTCCTTCACCATTGCGATGAAGTAGTTGCCGATCGGCCCCAGCGACACGATGAAGGACTGCGGCAGCACGACCTTCCACAGGGCCTTACTGGGTGTGTAGCCGAGGGACAGCGCAGCTTCGGTCTGGCCTGCCTCGACCGCGAGGATGGCCGAGCGGAACACTTCCGACAGGTAGGCCGCGTAGTTCAGGCCCAGGCCCAGGATCCCCGCGGGCACCGGATCGATGTTCACGCCGATCGCGGGCAGGACGAAGAAGATGTAGACCAGCTGGACGAGGAGCGGTGTTCCCCGCATCACCTCGACATAGACGAGGGCGATCCCGCGGAGGACCCTCGACTTCGAGATCCGCGCGAGCGCCACCAGCAGACCGAGCACGAGGGCCAGTGCCATCGCCCCCAGGGCGAGCTGGATCACGATCGGTGCGGCAGCCAGCAGTCGGGGGAAGTAGCTGAACGTACTTGTGATGAAGTCGATGGCCGGACCTTCCTTTCAGCGTCGGTGAAACGGGGAAGGAACGGTCAGTCGACGGCGTTGCTCTCGGTCAGCCCGTACTTGGTGAGGATCTTCATGTAGTCGGGAGAGGCCTTCAAGTCGGCGAGGCCGGAGTTCAGTTCCTCGAGCAGCTGGGTGTTCTCCTTGGGCACTGCCGCTCCGATGAGGCCGGGGAAGTAGGGCTCGTACGGGTCCACGATCTTGATGGCGTCGTTCGGGTTCTGCACCAGGCTGTAGGCGACGACGGCCGCGTCGGTGAAGACGACGTCGACCTGCTTGTTCTCCACGGCCTTCAGCAGTGCCGCCTGCGAATCGAAGTACTTGATCTCCTTGGGCTCCAGGGACTCCGCCAGCTCGATGAAGGTGGTGCCGGTCTGGACGCCGATCACGGTGCCCTTGGCGTCGTCGCGGTTGGTCATGGTCGAGTCTCCCGGTACCACCATGCCTTCGCCCTGCTGGTACCAGGTGTCGGTGAAGTTGACCTCTTCCTTGCGGACGTCCGTGATGTACATGGCGTCGACGACGGCGTCGGCCTTGCCTGCCTTGATGGCCGGGATCAGGGTGGCGAACTCGGACACGAAGACCTCCACCTCCCAGCCCTTCTTGTCCGCGATCCAGTTGATCATCTCGCCGTCGATACCCTGCAGGTCGCCGGCATCGTCGGTGAAGGAGAAGGGAGCGTCGTTCGAGGTGGCGATGGTGATCGTCTCGATGGCCTCGCCGTCGCCCCCTCCACCCTCGCTGCCGCCGGAGTCCCCTCCGCCGCATGCCGTCAGCGTGAGTGCGATCCCCAGTGCACCGGCTGCGAAGGACGTGATTGCGCGCCTGCTGTTCATGGTTGCTCCTTGGTCGATACTGAGTGGTTCTCGAATCGGGTGATGCGGAGGTCGGCCGTACGTTGGTGCGCTTCCATCTCCTCGTAGGCGGAGATCTCGGACACGAGGGGAGCCAGCTGCATGGTCGCGGCGCGGTCGATGCGCTGGAAGGTCAGGGGTTTCAGGAACCGGGCGACGGACAGGCCGGCCGACGAGCGCGCCCCGCCGCCCGTGGGCAGGACGTGGTTGGTTCCGGTGATGCCCTTGTCGGAGTAGGCCACCGTGGACCAGGGGCCCAGGAAGAGGGACCCGTAGTTGGTCAGGTTCTCCTGGAAGTAGTCGTCGTCGGCGGTGATGATCTCCAGGTGCTCGGGCGCGAGCACGTCCATGAGTTCGACGGCGGTGGCGTTGTCCTCCGCGACGTAGACCGTGCCGTAGTCCCGCCAGGCTGCACCGGCGATGTCCCGGGTGCTCAGGTCCGCGAGCTGGCGGTCCACCTCGGCGAGAACCGCGACGGCGAGGTCCCGCGACGTGGTGACGAGCGCGGCGGGCGACTGGGGGCCGTGCTCGGCCTGCCCGAGGAGGTCCGCGGCGACGATCACGGGGTCCGCGGTGTCGTCGGCGATCACGGCGACCTCCGAGGGGCCGGCGAGCAGATCCATGCCGACCCGCCCGAACAGCTGCCGCTTCGCTTCGGTGACGTAGGCGTTGCCGGCACCCACGAGCATGTCCATCGGCTGTTCGCCCAGCAGCCCGAAGGCCATGGCGGCCAGGGCCTGGACACCTCCGACGACGAACGCCCGATCGACGCCGGAGAGGTAGGCGGAGTAGAACACCGCGGGGTTGCCCGCGGTCGGGGAGGTCGGCGGCGAACAGGCAATCACCGTGGGCACGCCCGCCGTCTTCGCGACACCGACGGTCATGAAGGCGCTCGCGAGGATGGGGAACCGTCCGGCCGGCAGGTAGGCCCCGACGCGCTGGACCGGGATGTACCGGTGGCCCACCACCACCCCGGGCATCACTTCCGCCTCGAAGTCCTGCAGGTGCTGGAGCTGGAGTCCGGCGAATGTCCGGGTCCGTTCCGCTCCGGCTTCGAGGGCCGCCCGCAGTTCGGGCTTCAGTGCGTCGCCGGCCCTCCGAAGGGAGTCGGCGTCCAGCTCGACGTCGCCGCCTGCCCAGCCATCCAGGACCCGCGAATACTCCGCGACGGCGTCGCGCCCGCCCTTCTCGATGGTCGACAGCATTTCCGACACCGTCTCGACGACCTTCGGCAGCCGCTGCGCAGGCACTCCACCGATCTCGGCGCTTTTCAGGCACTCGTAGGACCCCCGAATGAAGGAGGCGTACTGGGCATTCAGTTCCATGGTGGAAGCCTAGGACCGGGGACGCCATAGGGGAACCTACCCTTTCCCAGTGGAAGATATAGGCTTCTCCTATGACCCTGAACCAGCTCCGGGCCTTCCTCGCCGCCTACAGCTGCCGATCGCTGAGCGCTGCCGCGAAGGAACTCGGCATCAGCCAGGCATCGGCGTCCGAGCTGATCTCGCGGCTGGAGCAGGAACTGGGCTCGCCGCTGTTCACCCGCACCTCCAAGGGCCTGTCCCCCGCACCTGCAGCGGAGGAACTCCACCCCCACGCCCTCGACTGCGTCAATTCCGCGCGGCGCGGGATCGAGGCCGTGCAGTCGCTGCAGACGCTGAGCGGCGGCGTATCGACCTTCGGTGTCCTCCGGTATGCCGCGAACTACGACCTCGCGGACCTCGTCGTGCAGTTCCACCAGCAGCACCCGGGGGTGCGGGTGCGCATGATCGGCCTGAACTCGCACGTCGTGGCCGCCTCCGTCGCCAGCGGGGAGATCGAGTGCGGCCTGGTCGTGCTGCCGGTGGACAGCGACAACCTCGACATCCGGCAGCTCGCACGGGACGAGGTGCGCTTCATCTCCTCCACCCGGCCCGCGGACGCCGGACCGGTGAGCATCCACGAGCTGGCCGCCGCGAAGCTCGTCCTCTACGACGCCCACGCAGGGTGGAAGGATCCCACGCGCCGCCAGCTACTGAACCGGGCCAACCTCGCGGGGCTGTCCATCGAGGCGGAGATGGAGGTCGAACACGCGGAGACGGCGTACAGCCTCGTGGCAGCGGGGGCCGGCGATTCCTTCATGGCCACCGGCATCCTCGAGTCCCTGCGGCGCGAGGACAACGTGAGAAGCTTCCCGTTCGCCGAACCGCTCTACGACACGATCGCCCTCGTCCAGCGGAAGCACGGCTACCTCTCGCCCGCGACCCGCCGGTTCTCCGCCTTCGCGGAGCGTGCCGTTGCCGCGCAGGGCGGGCTGACCAGCCTGGTGTGATCAGCCCGCCCTCCACTACTGGGCCGCGATGTCCGCGCCGGTCAGGAGCGTGACGAGTTCCCGTCCGGTCGTCTCCGACGCCTTCCGCTTCGCGATGGCCCGCCCCTGCCGCATCACCCAGATGACGTCGGCCAGCCCCATCACTTCCTCGAAGTTGTGGCTGATGAGGATGACCGTGATGCCCTGCTCCCGCAGGGACGCGATGAGCCGGTGCACCTCGGCACTCTCGTTCGGCCCCAGTGCGGCTGTCGGCTCGTCGAAGATCACCGTCTTGGCACCCCAGGCGACTGCGCGGCAGATGGCGACCGCCTGCCGTTGACCGCCGGACATCCCTCCCACCTCCTGGGTGAGCGAGAGGGTCGTGTTGCCGATCCGGGCGAGCATCTCCCGGGCGCCGGCCTTCATCTTCCGCTGGTTGAGCAGGCGGAACGGCCAGACTCCCGTGCGGATCTCGCGTGAGAGGTACAGGTTCTGCATCACGTTCAGCGTGTCGATCACCGCGAGGTCCTGGTAGACGGTCTCGATGCCGAGCTCGCGCGAGGCGTGCGGTGATGCGATGTCCGCCGGCACGCCGTCGACGAGGATCTGGCCGGTGGTGGGTTGGTGGATCCCGGAGAGGCACTTGATGAGGGTGCTCTTGCCGGCGCCGTTGTCGCCGATGATGGCGGTGACCTGCCCGGCGGGGATCTGCATGGAAACGCCGCGAAGGGCGTGGACTCCGCCGAAGTACTTCTCGACGTCGATGAGTTCGATCATGTTCTCAGCCATGTGATGGTTCCGGTGCTTTCGGTGTAGTAGGGGCCAGGGGTGCTGAAACGGGAGTCAGGCGGAGGCGGTCCGCCGCAGTGAGGTAGGACGCGGCCTTCCCGCAGACGGTACGGCCTGCTGCGTCCGCGAATGCCAGGGCCTCGCGGAAGGGGTAGCCGCCGGCGAGCGCGGCCACGAAGCCGCCCAGGAAGGAATCGCCCGCACCGATGGTGTTGACGACGGTCGCCGGTATCCCCTCGATCCGCCCGGGAGTGCCGCCGTCGTCGACGTAGGCGGCTCCCTCGGAGCCGAGGGTGAGGACGACGGTGGAGGCACCCCGGGCGCGCAGTTCCTGCAGCAGGATGCCGGGGTCCTGCTCGTCGTGCAGCCCGAGGACAAGGCGTGCCTCGTCCGCGTTGAGGACGACGACGTCGGCCAGCGGGAGCAGGTCCCGGGCCTCCGCCTGCACGGGTGAGAGGTTCAGCACCACGGTGGCGCCGGCCTCGCGGAAGCGCCGGGCAGCATGCACCGTGGTGGCGAACGGGACTTCGAGGTTCAGGACCGCGTACTCCGGCACCGGGTTGTCCTGCAGGAAGCCGTCGATGTCCTCTGGCGCGAAGTTGTTGTTCGCACCGGGGACGACGACCGTGTCGTACTCCCCTGCCGCACTCACCCTCACGTGCCCCACGCCCGTGCCTGCGCTGCCGTCGACGACGAGGCCGTGGGCGTCCACCCCGGCCGCGGTGAGCGTCCGGCGGATGAAGGCCCCGAAGTCGTCGGCGCCGACCCTGCCGAGGAGCTGGACGGGTGCCAGGGCCGCGATCGTCATGGCCGTGTTCAGGCTCTTGCCGCCCGCGGACATCTGGAAGCCGAGCCCCCCGGAGTACCGTGCGGCCTCCGGCGAGGCGTCGACGTAGGCGACCAGGTCCACGTTGATGGAGCCGGCTACACAGATACGGTGGTGTTCCACTTCTCCCCCATGACTGTCTCCCACAGGATGGGAGCGGAATCCAGGGCATGCCCCGTGGGTAGCTCCGGGTGGTCCCGGACGAGCTTGCGGGCCATCTCGAGAATGGCCCCCATGCGCGCGACGTTCATCGCGCACTCCTCGACGGGGTTCTCGCGCACGGGGTCGGTGTCGAAGTAGTACGTGCCGGCGTAGCCCTCGCGGATGAGGTAGTAGGCGAGTTCGATGGTCTCGGAGAGGTGGATGCTGCCCACCATCAGGCCGTCGTCCGCCGCCCCGTGGGAGTCGTTCAACTGCAGGCCGAACATTTTCCCGGCCCGCAGGCACATCGCCGCCGACTGGGCCGGGTTCTCACGGGCCATGAGGAGGTGCCCGAAGTCGAGCGTGACGCCGACGTTCGGCCGGTCGGTGTCGTTGACGAGGGCCATGACGGCGCCGGTGGTGTTCAGGATCGTCCGCCCACGCGGGTCGGCCGGCTTGTACTCGATGGAGACCCGTATCGCCGGGTTGTGGTCGGCCACGGTCCGGAGACTGTCGACCATCCACCCCCAGGACTTGGTGTAGTCCATCTGCAGGGGGTACTCGTAGCCGTCGTGGGCGGGCCAGAGCAGCACGTGGTCCGCGCCGAAGGATGCGCAGAGGTCGATGGCCTCGACGACCATCTGGACAGCCTCGGCCCGGATGTCGGCGTCCGCGTTGGTGAAGGCACCGTTGCTGAACCGCGATGCGGGCCAGCGGAGCTGGAGGGCGGGCACGTCCAGCCCGGCTTTCTGGAGGGCGGCCTTGATGTCCTCGACGGAATCGTGCTTGAAGTGCTCGGGGTAGTTGAGCTCGAGGGAGGTGAGGCCCGGGACCGTTCCGGCCGTGGCGATGAGGTCCAGGACCGGCTCGTCGCCGGTGGGGAGCTTCCGGCCCATGCCGAGGGCGAAGGAGTTCAGGCGGGTGGAGTACTTGACGGGGTGCATTAGCGCTTCGCTTTCGTTCGTGATGCAGCACGGTCCACGAGGACCGCGAGGAGGATGATGAGGCCGGTGATGAGGAGCTGGAAGAACGGGTTGACGTTGAGGAGCGTGAGGCCCGTCCGGATGGAACCCAGGAGCAGGGCTCCGAGCACCGTCCCGACGATCGAGGCGCGTCCGCCCATGAGGCTGGTGCCACCCACCACGACGGCGGCGATGACCGTGAGCTCGTAGCCGGTGCCGGAGATGGGCTCCGCGGCGCCGATCCGGCTGATCAGCAGGACCGAGGCGAATCCCGTCAGGCCGCCGGCGATGACGAAGGCCGCGACCTTGGTGCGCTTGACGGCGATACCGCTCTTCAGCGAGGCGTCCGCGTTGGTGCCGACGGCCTTGAGGTGGACGCCCAGCTTGGACCGGTTGAGGATCAGGTAGCAGATGACCGTGATGGCCACCAGCAGGATGATCGGGTTGGGGATGCTCCCGACCGTACCGCTGAGGATGTTCCGGAACCCCTGGTCGAGGCCGAAGATCGGGAGCCCCTCCGTATAGAGGAACGCGAGTCCCCGGTACACGTTGAGGGTCGCGAGGGTCACCACGAAGGACTCGAGCGAGAACACGGCCGAGAGGCTGCCGTTGATGAAGCCGAGCGCTGCCCCCAGCAGGATGCCGGCGATGATCGTGGGGAAGGCTCCCCACGTGTCGAGGTTCGCCGCGCAGACGACGCTGACGAGGCCGACGATGGATCCGACCGAGAGGTCGATGCCGCCCGTGACGATGACGAGGGTCATGCCGAGGGCGATGATCGCGATGATCGCGGACTGCACGCCCATCTCGAGCAGGTTGGCGATGCTCAGGAAGGACGGCACGAGCGCGGTGAAGATGGCGAAGGTGATGATCAGGGCGAAGATCACGCCGAGGACGCGGTTGTTGGCGAAGTCGGGCATGCGGCGGGCGGGAGGGCCCGCCTTGGCAGGCGCCGGATGGGCGGCGACCCGCGCTGCGGGTGCTGGGTGCTTGATCGGGAGTGTCACGCCGGGAACTTTCTGCTGGGGGGTTGGCAGGAACGGGGCACGTCAGTCAAGGGTGGGAGGCGCGTCGTCGACGTTCTCCGTGGTGATGAGTGCCTGCGGGGTGTAGACGGCCCGGGGGACGTCCTGTCCGCCGAGGAGCCGGACGGCGACATTCACCGAGACCTGGCCGGTCAGGTACGGGTAGGAGTCGACGGTGGCCGTGAGGTCGCCGGCGCGGATCGCGTCGTAGGCGGCTTCGACGCCGTCAGTGCCGATCACCATGATCTGGCCCTTCTTCCCTGCCGCGTTCACGGCCTCGGCCACGCCGAGGGCCATGCCGTCGTTGTTGGCGTAGATCGCTGCGATGTCGGGGTACTGGCTGATGATGGTGGTCGCGGCGTCGCGTGCCTTCGCGATGTCCCAGTCACCCGGAACGCTGGCGACGACCTCGAGGCCGCCCTCCTCCGCGGTGGTGGTGAATCCGGTGGTGCGCTGCTTCGCTGCGTAGACTCCGGCCTGGCCCTCGATGACAGCGACCTGGTCGCCCTTCTCCGCGGACTCGAGCACGAACTCGGCGGCGCTGACGCCGTTCTGCATCTGGTTGGGTCCCACCCACTGCTTGGCACCGGGGAGGACGGCGTCGTTGACGTTGACGACGAGCAGGTCCTGCTGCTCGGCCTTCTCGACGGCGGGGCACAGGTTGGTGTCCGTCTGCGGTGAGACGAGCATCGTGTATTTCTTCTGGAGCATGGTCTCCGCCGCGTTCAGCTGGCCGACCTGGTCGGATTCCGTCGCTGCGGCCTGCACGTCGACCCCGACGCCGTACTTCTCGGCGGCGGCCTTCTGCCCGTCGGACAGGGCTACCCAGTACTGGTTGCCCAGGAACTTCATGATGGAGCCGATCTGCGTGTCCTCGGGGGCCTCGGGGACGGCGCCCAGCGAGTTCTCGAGTTCGCTGTACTCGATGCTGTCCTCGGCGTCGTCCGTGCTGAACGGCTCCCCCTCGACGGAGCAGGAAGTGGACGCGGCGCCGCCGGTCGCGGTGCCGCCGGCAGTAGGGGCGGCCGCGCCACACCCGGCAAGGGCTAGGGCGGCCAGGGCGAACGTGGAGAGGATGCCTGCGGATTTCAGAGCTGGTCGTGCAGTCGTCGATGACTTCATGGTGTCTCCCTGAGACAGGTGGATCAGACGGGAAATTCCTCGCGAAACTTCGGCGCTGAAGCTGGATGGATGCTTGGAGTCTAGGAGCGCAACGACGCCGAAAAAGGGTTCTCCGGGAATGAGTTATAACGATTCGTGACCGTTGAATAGGCATTCAGACCACCCCTCGGAGAGCGCGCCAATCAGCCCTGCATATATATTCAGAGTCTGCTGGTCGACCTCGAAAGGTAGCGCTTTATGACACCCCCGAACGACCCCACGTCACTAACGACCGCGACCCCCGACCAGCTCCGTCTCCTGACCAAGATCGCCGTGCTCTACCACGAGGAGGGCCTGGCCCAGGGAGACATCTCCGGCCGGCTGAACCTTTCCCAGGCGAGGGTCTCCCGGTGCCTGAAGCTGGCTGCCGAACTCGGCATCGTCCGCACGTCCGTGGTGCAGCCGGCCGGCATCTACGTCGGGCTCGAGAAGGCCCTGGAGGAGAAGTACGGCCTCCAGGAGGTAGTGGTGGCGGACATGGTGGACGACGCCTCGCTCGGCATGCGGCTCGGCTCCTGCGCGGCCAGCTACCTCGAGACCACCATCGAGGTGAACGACGTCGTCGGCATCTCGTCGTGGAGCACCACCCTGCTGCAGACGGTGGAGGCGATGCGGTCGCGTCCCCGGAAGATCCTGAGCGAGGTGATCCAGCTGATCGGCGGCGTCGGGAGTCCGCAGGCCCAGGTGCAGGCGACACGGCTCGTCTCGCACCTGGCCGAACTCACCTCGGCGCGCCCCTTCTACATGGCGGCACCGGGACTCGTGGCGAATCACGGCATCCGCCAGGCCTTCCTCGACGACCCCGCCGTCGCCAGCACCGCCGAGGCGTGGTCGCGGGTCAACACCTCGCTGGTGGGGATCGGGACCTTTCCCGCGTCGCCGCTGTGGCGGGCGAGCGGCAACGCGCTGACGGCGGCGGAGGAGAAAGAGCTGCTGGACTCGGGGGCGGTCGGGGAAATTTGCCTGCGCTACTTCGACATCGACGGCCAGCCGATGAACCCGGCGATCGAGGAACGCATGATTTCCATCAGCTCCGAGGCGATGCTCCGGATCCCCCGCCGGATCGGCGTCGCAGGCGGCATGCGGAAGCTCGCCGCCATCCGGGGCGCCATCAACGGTGGCTGGGTGAACGTGCTCATCACCGACTCCGAGGTCGCCCGGCAGCTGCTGGAGCCGCCCCGGCTCGACCTGAGGGCGCCGGCCTCCCGGATCAGGTGACCGGCTTGTTGCGGTAGCGTCCCACCAGTTCTGGGGCTGCCGCCTGCAGCCGGACGGGCGGGAGTCCCCGGGCCATCAGGGTGAGGTCGTCCACCACCATGTCGCCGATGGAGGAGAACGCCTGGGGGATTCCTCCGGCTCGGTGCGGGGACAGGACGGTGTTGGCCAGCTCCCGGAACGGGCTGTCCTTCGGCAGGGGTTCGGTGGGCCACACATCGATGGCCGCGAGGAAGCGGCCCTGCTGCAGCCGTTCCAGCAGCGCGTCGTAGTCCACGACGGCAGCCCGGCTGACGAGGATGATACGGGCGCCGTCGGGCAGGAGGTCGAGGGCCGCGCCGTCGAGCAGGTGGGCGTTGTCCGCTGTCGCCGTCGCGAAGACGAAGAGGAACTGGCTGGAGCGCAGGGTCTCCTCGAGACCGGTGGGGATTCCACCGGTCTCCTCGATGACGGCGGGCGGCAGCCACGGATCGTAGATGCGCACCGTGGCGTGGAACGGCTGGAGCAGTCGGTGGAAGCTGCGCCCGAGGTTGCCGTAGCCGAGGATCCCGACGGCGGCGCGGTGCAGGAGGATGGCGTCCCCCGCGGACTCGCTGACGTACTTCTCGGTGCCGTTGCGCATCGCGCCGTCCTGCCCGCTGATGCCGCGGGCGAGATCGAGGGCGAGGCCCAGCGAGAATTCGGCGACGGCCTGCGAGTAGGCCGACCCGCAGCCCAGCACGCGCACGCCGTTCGCGAAGGCCGTGCCGTAGTCGACGTTCGGGAAGAAGTTGCCCTCGACGTTGATGAGGGCCTTCAGGCTGGTTGCCCGAGCCAACCGGTCGGCGTCGAGGTCCGGCTGGCCGACGATCGCGAACGCATCCTGCAGGTGTTCCTCGAACAGGGCGTCGTCCGGGGCGTCCTCGAGGTCGACGACGGTGAAGGCGGCGTCGAGCCGGGCCAGGGCCTCGGGCGTGAAGATCCGGTCCCGCTTCTGCGGCGCGGGACGGAGGAGGACGACGGGTTTCGTGGAGGGTTTCGTTGATTCGGTCATGTCGGGTCCTTGCTCGGCGGCGGACGGTTCAGAGGTGGGTGGTGAGGTCTGCATCCAGTGCAGCGTGGGGGTTGTGCGAGTGCCGGACCCCTACCGTGAAGGCGCCGAGCTCCCTGCCCAGTGCGAGGTAGGCGTCGCTGTCCTCCAGCACCACGCACGGCGGCACGCACAGCTCGCGGAACAGCGCTTCCTTGTCGCGGCCGTGGTCGCGGCGTGCCACGCGCACGAACGGGTCGAGGCCCCACTTCCCGAGCAGCGTCGCGATGAGGTCCGGGTCTCCGTTGGAGACCACCACCTGCTCGACGGCGACATCCGCCAGGGCCGGCATGAGGCGAGCGGCGAGCCAGGACGGCGAAAGGCCCGCCAGCGCCGAGACAGCGACGACCTCACCGCGTTCCCTGTGGAGCGCGGCGATGTCCTCCTCGGCGGCAGGGAATCCTTCGGAGATCACCCGCTCCCAGATCCACTGCTCGGTGTGGCCCACGAGGTCGCCGAAGAAACCGGGGCCGAAACGGTAGCCCCGCCGTTCCGCCAGGTCCCGGTAGCTCGCCTCGTGCAGCGGTTCTGTATGCCCGACGACGCCGTCGAAGTCCCAGATGACGCGCGCTCCTGCCGCCTCCTGCAGCACCCTCTCGGCCAGTCGTGCCGCGTCATCGCCGTTCGCCATCGAAACCCTTATCCCTGGACCACCGTGCCAGCCGGAAGGCTGCGCCTGATGTCGGCCATCGTAGGGTGACCGCCGCGAGTCGGCCAACCACGCATTGCGCAAGCGCGTCATGCAGGGCCCCAGGCCGTGACAAGGTCCCAGCCGCCGGGCGTACGGTGGAGGGATGAGCGTGCCTACAGATTCCAGGGTCACTTTCGACGGTCGCTTCGCACGGGAACTGCCCGAGATGGCGGTCGCGTGGCAGGCGGACGAGGCTCCCGAGCCGCAGCTGCTCGCCCTCAACGACCAGCTCGCCGCGGAACTCGGCTTCGATCCCGGATTCCTCCGCTCCCCCGAGGGCCTCGCCCTGCTCATCGGCACCTCGGTGCCGGAGGGCGCCACGCCGGTGGCCCAGGCCTACTCGGGCCACCAGTTCGGGAGCTTCAACCCGAGGCTCGGCGACGGACGTGCGCTCCTCCTCGGCGAGATCACCGACGCCGAGGGCCGCCTGCGCGACATCCACCTCAAGGGCTCGGGCCGCACGCCCTTCGCACGCGGCGGCGACGGGCTCGCCGTCGTCGGTCCGATGCTCCGCGAGTACATCCTCAGCGAGGCCATGCAGGCACTCGGGATCCCGACGACGCGCTCCCTCGCCGTCGTCGCCACCGGACGCGCCGTGCGCCGCGAGACGATGCTGCCCGGCGCCGTCCTGACGCGCGTCGCGAGCAGCCACCTGCGCGTGGGCAGCTTCCAGTACGCGGCGGCCGCCGGCAACCAGGACCTCCTCAGGCGCCTCGCCGACCACGCAATCAGCCGGCACTACCCCGAGGCCGCCTCGGCCGAGCGCCCCTACCTGGCGCTGTTCGAGTCCGTCGTGTCCGCGCAGGCTTCGCTCGTGGCGCAGTGGATGCTCGTGGGATTCATCCACGGCGTGATGAACACGGACAACATGACCATCTCGGGCGAGACCATCGACTACGGGCCCTGCGCGTTCATGGACGTGTTCGACTACTCCACCGTCTACAGCTCCATCGACCGCGGCGGACGCTACGCCTACGCCAACCAGCCGCTCATTGCCGAGTGGAACCTCGCACGCCTCGCGGAGACCCTCCTGCCGCTCCTCCACGACGAGCAGGAGCAGGCTATTCAGCTCGCCGTCGGCGCGCTCGAGGCCTTCCGCCCCCAGTACAGCGGCGCCTGGCTCGCCGGCATGAAGGCCAAGCTGGGACTGCCCGACGACGTCGGCGACGACGTGGCGTCGCCCCTCGCCAACGACGTGCTCACCCTCCTGCAGGAGAACCACGTGGACTACACGTCCTTCTTCCGCGGCCTCAGCTCGGTGGTCCGCGGCGACGCGCGGCCGGCCCGCGACAAGGTGCTCGACGTCGCAGCCTTCGACGCCTGGGCGGCCCGCTGGCTGTCGCTGACCCCTGACGCCGACGCGATGGACCGCGTCAACCCCGTGTACATCCCGAGGAACCACCTCGTCGAGGAGGCGCTCGCGGCCGCGACGGCCGGCGACCTCGAACCTCTGGACCGGCTGGTAGATGTCGTCCGCGCGCCCTTCGTCGCGCGGCCCGGGCTGGAGCGCTACGCCGCGGGAGCGCCGGAGGACTTCGGCTCGTACACGACGTACTGCGGGACCTGAGGCCACCACCCGTCCAGCACCACCGCCGGTACCACCGGCACCACCACCGGCTGCGCTGCGAGCGGCCATGACCGACTGGGGCCGGCGCCCGCCCTGATCGCCGGGCCCTGATCGGCCGCGCTGTCCTCGGGATCCTCTGTGTCCTGCAGCCGGCCGTCATCCCGGCGATCTTCCCTGAGCCCTTCCCGGATGGCCCCTGCCCGTCCACTGTGCCGCGCGAGCCCTTGACCGGGCCCTGGGAAAGCGTTATCTTTATCGGAAATGGAACCGAGTTCCATTTCCGGAACAGGCTTCTCCTACAGCCGACAATGCCTTCCCAGTCGCATGGGAGGCGTTCCTGATCAAGGCGCAACGAGGCGCCCACCTGCGTGGGCTCGACGAAGAGGATTCACATGCATCGCAACAAGGTATTCGCAGTCCTGTCTTTCTCCTCCATAGCAGTGCTGGGACTCAGCGCCTGCGGCTCTGGCGCTGACGCAGGCCAGGAGTCGACGACGGTCCTGAAGGTCGCTTTCAACCAGAACGCTTCCCACCCCCAGGCGGTGGCGATCACCGAACTGAGCGAAAAGCTCAAGGAAGCCACGGATGGCGCCTACGAACTCGAACTCTTCCCGGACGAGCAGCTGGGATCGCAGGCTGAGACCCTGGAACTGGTGCAGTCGGGCGCGGTCGACATGGCAATCGTTGCAGGACCGCTCATGGAGGCCTTCAACCCTGACTTCTCGGTCCTGAACCTCCCTTACATCTACGATTCGCCCGAGCACCAGATGTCCGTCCTCAACGATCCCGAGATCACCGGGGATCTGTACAACTCCCTGAGCGATTCCGAGAACATCTCGGTAATCGGCGCCTACCACGGCGGCGTCCGCAATGTGTACACCACGGACGGCCCCGTCGAGACGCCGGCCGACCTGGCAGGCCAGAAGATCCGGATCATCTCGTCGGACACGAACGTCTCCATGATGGAACTGATGGGCGGGGTCGGGACACCGATGCCGCAGGGCGACGTCTACACCGCGATCCAGTCGGGCGTCCTCAACGGCGCGGAGAACAACGAGCTGATCTTCGCCGACCTGGGTCATTCCGAGATCGCTCCGTACTACTCCTACACGAAGCACCTCATGATCCCCGACTACCTCGTCGCCAATCCGGCCGTGCTGTCGGCCTTCACAGAGGATCAGCGCGAAGAACTGACGTCGCTCTTCACCGAATCCGTGGACAGCGAGCTCGCTTCCTTCGACGAGAAGGTCACCGAGGCCAAGAAGAAGGCGGAGGAGTCCGGCGCTACCTTTCATGAAGCCGACGTGGATGCCTTCCGCGAAGCCGTGGCACCACTGCTCGAAGAGAAGATCAACAACGACGTCACGAAGGCCATCTTCGACAAGATCGACGCAGCGCGCTGAGCGCCGGGCCAGGACCGGAAGCCACTGACATGACCCACCTCAAACAGACGGTCGACGCCGTCCTGAGGACACTCTGCATCGTGTTGTTCGCGATCCTCGTGCTCCTCGTGTGCTGGCAGATCTTCACCAGGCTGGTGCTCAACGATCCGAGTGTCTGGTCGGAGGAAGCCTCGCGGTACACCTTCATCTGGCTCAGCCTCATCGGCATCTCCGTCGCGACGGGAGAACGGGCCGACGTCGCCATCGACCTCCTGGTGAAGAAACTTCCTGACACGGCACAGCGCTGGGTGACAGCCCTCGCCTACCTGTCTGCCATCACCTTCGCGACGGTCTTCATGGTCTACGGCGGCTACCTCAACGCCACCCTCTCGTGGCACCAGGCCAATCCCGTCCTGCCCGTGACCCAGGGCGTCCTGTACCTCGCCGTACCGGTCGCAGGCGTACTGCTCACGTTCTACCTCTGCTACCACTTCGTCCGGATCATCGCGGCGAAAGAGGAAGCAACCGCCCCGGAAGAGATGCAGGTCGAGCTATGACAGATGCGCTGACCGTCGCCACCATGCTCATCGGTGGAATGGTGATCCTGCTTGCGATCGGTGCTCCGATCAGCGTCAGCGTGGCCCTCCCCTCGGCCATCTCGATGGTCTATGTCCTCGGGTTCGAGGACGGCGCCCTCGCCTCGGCGCAGAGGATGTTCAACGGCGTCAATTCGTTCGCACTGCTGGCCATACCCTTCTTCATCCTGGCCGGCGTGATCATGAACAACGGCGGGATAGCCATCCGGCTGATCAACCTCGCGAAGGTGCTGGTCGGCCGAACACCGGCTCCACTGGTCCAGACGGGCGTCCTGGCGAGCATGCTGTTCGGCGCGGTCAGCGGGTCCGCCGTCGCCACCGCGGCGGCCGTCGGCTCCACCACCGCCCCCATCCAGGCGAAGCAGGGTTACGACCCGGCGTTCAGTGCAGCGGCGAACGTCGCGGCCGCACCCAGTGGCCTGCTGATCCCGCCGAGCAACACGCTCATCATCTACGCGCTCGCCAGCGGAGGCACCTCGGTCGGCGCACTGTTCCTGGCCGGCTACATCCCCGGCATCCTCTGGGGGCTGACCTGCATGGTGGTCGTCTACTTCTACGCCAGGCGCCACCCGGAGCTGAAGGCCGAACGGTGGACTCCCCCGCGGGAAGCACTCGGGATCTTCCTGCAGGCCCTGCCCGCACTGAGCCTGATCATCGTCGTCATCGGCGGCATCGTCTCCGGCTTCTTCACTCCGACTGAAGGGTCAGCGGTCGCCGTCGTGTACGCACTGCTCCTCTCCTTCATCTACCGGAGCATCCAGGTCAAGGACCTCCCCGGCATCCTGATGAACGCGGCTCGCACGAGTTCCGTGGTCATCTTCCTGATCGGGGTCTCCACGATCATGTCCTTCGTCATGAGCTTCACCCGGATTCCGGCGCTCCTGGCCGACAGCCTGTTCGGATGGACGGACAGCAAGTTCGTCGTACTGCTCATCATGATGATCGTGCTGCTGATCATCGGCATCCCCCTGGACGCGACTCCCGCGATCCTGATCTTCACGCCGATCTTCCTTCCCATCGCAGTCAGTTACGGCGTGGACCCCGTGCACTTCGGCATCATGATGGTGTTCAACCTGTCGATCGCGGTGATCTCCCCACCGTCCGCGCCCGTACTCTTCGTCGGGGCCCAGGTCTCCAATGTCGCCATCGGCCCAGTGATCTCCAAGCTCATGCCGTTCATGGCGGTCCTGGTGGTCCTGCTCCTCGTCATCACCTTCGTTCCCGAACTGTCCCTGTGGCTGCCGAGGCTCCTCGGATTCCTGTGACCGTCCGAGACCTTCCCCTGCCCCACCTCCCGCTCAACCACCAACGAGGACCCTTCATGCACGTGCTGTACTCGACAAGTCCGGATCAGATACCAGCCCTCACCTCGGAAGACCTGCGCCGACGGTTCCTCGTCGAGGACCTGTTCGCCGACGACGAGGTACGCGCCGTGTACTCCCACGGCGACAGGGTCGTCCTGGCCGGCGCGACGCCGGCCAACGGTACCCTGCCGCTTCCGACCTTCCCCGAGCTGCGGGCCGAACAGTTCTTCGATCGTCGCGAGGCCGGCATCATCAACGTCGGCGGCACGGGTACCGTCACCGTCGACGGCGAAGCGTACGTATTGGCGCACGGTTCCTGCCTCTATGTAGGCCGGGGCGCAAAGGACGTCGCGTTCTCCTCCGAGGGACCTGATGCGGCCCGCTTCTACATCTTCTCCGCACCCGCGCACACCACCTTCCCGACGACGCTGGTCGAAGCCGGCGCCGGCACGGTCCGTGAACTCGGGGATCAGTCGACGTCCAACCGGCGCACGCTGAACCAGTACATCCACGAGAACGGCGTGCGCAGCTGCCAGGTGGTCATGGGTGTGACAACCCTGCATCCGGGCAGCATGTGGAACACCATGCCGGCCCACACACACGACCGGCGCATGGAGGCATACCTCTACTTCGACCTCCCTGAGGAAGCCAGGGTGGTGCACCTGATGGGTGAGCCGACGGAGACGCGACACCTCCTGGTGGGCAACCAGCAGGCCGTCATCTCCCCCAGCTGGTCCATCCACTCCGGAGTGGGCTCGGCCAGTTACTCTTTCGTCTGGGCCATGGCCGGCGAAAATCAATCCTTCGACGACATGGATGCCGTCGCCATCACGGAACTGCGCTGACCGACCATGGACGTAACCCCCATCCAAGGAGAGACGGTCATGGTAGAAAGCACACTCCCCCAGGTGTCCCCCTCATCGCCCAGCACCAGCGAAAAGACGCTCATCGTGCTGGAAGCTGCCCTGGAGCATGCCCGGTTCAGTGAGGTCGTGGCCGCGACGGGATTACCGAAAGCGACTGTCCATCGGCTCATCTCGACGCTGGTCGAACGCCGCTTCGTGACGATCGACCCCGACGGGAACTACCTTCCGGGGCCTTCCATCCTCGCGCTGGCGGGCAGGGCCCTGGAACGCATCGACATCTCCTCGATAGCGCAGCCCTTCGTCGACGACCTCGTGGACACCATCCACTGCACGGTCCACATGGGAGCGATCAGCGGTGATTCCGTCATCTACATCCTGCGGAAGGATTCCGACAAGCCGTATCAGATGCCCTCACGGGTCGGCCTCTCCGTCCCACTCCACACCACAGGAATCGGCAAGGCCGTCCTCGCGACGTACGAAGACGAGACGGTGGAACGCATGCTCAAGCGCGCGGGAATGGTGCGGCTGACCGATGCGACCATCACGTCGGTGGAGGACTTCAAGCGTGAGCTGGAGGACGTCCGCCGGAGGGGTACCGCCCGGGATCGCGGAGAGAACGTACCGGGCATCGCGTGTATCGCCGCACCTGTCCATGACCACACCGGCGTCGTCCGGTACGGACTGAGCATCTCGACGCTGTCCATCGAACATTCCGACGAGCAGGTCGAAGCAATGGCCGGCGACCTCCTCGCGACAGCTGCGGCCATCTCGAAGGCACTCGGATACCGGGGTCCTTACCCCGGGCCCAGCAGCATTCCCCACTCTCTCCTAGGAGCAACTTCATGACCGCTGCCACCTACACCGGCTCACGGACCTTCAGTACCGAGGAATCCGTCGTCGGCCCACCCGAACCCGGCCAGGTGCAGATCGCCGTCGCCTACACAGGCCTGTGCGGCACCGATCTGCACATCTTCCACGGAGACATGGACACGCGGGTGACCATGCCCGGAGTGATCGGCCACGAGATGTCAGGCACCATCGCTGCCCTGGGTGAAGGGGTCTCGGGATGGGCGGTCGGTCAACCGGTGACGGTCATGCCCACCCTCTCCTGTGGTTCATGCCCTGCGTGCCGCAGGGGGAACACCCACATCTGCCACAACCTGAACTTCATCGGGATCGACTCCGAAGGCTCGATGCAGAACGCCTGGAACGTTCCGGCTGACATCCTGATCGCCCTGCCCGAGGGCCTCGCCCTCGATGAGGCGGCGCTCATCGAACCCACCGCCGTCGCCGTGCACGACGTCCGGCGGGCCAGGCTGGTCGCATCCGACTTCGTCGTCGTGATCGGTGGCGGCCCGGTCGGTCAGCTCATCGCCTCCGTTGCATTACAGCAGGGAGCCCGCGTGGTGCTGGTCGAACTCGACGCCGGCAGGAGGGAGACCGCCAAGGGATTCGGCATCGACGCGATCGATCCCCGGGACGAGAACCTCGTCGACTACGTGATGAAGGAGACCGACGGGGCTGGAGCCGACGTGGCGTTCGAGGTCTCCGGGGCGGCGGCCGGGGTCAGCTCCGCCGTCGAGGTCCTGACCACGAGGGGACGACTGGTCATGGTGGCGATCCACCCCAAGCCGAAGGAGATCGACCTCCACCGGTTCTTCTGGCGCGAGCTGGAGATGTTCGGTGCCCGCCTGTACCAGCGTGAGGACTTCGAGGAAGCCGTGCGGCTCGTCGCCGGCGGTGCCATCCCCGCCCGCCAGCTGATCTCCCAGGTCGTCCCACTGCAGGATGTCGCGAAGGGGTTCCTCGCCCTCGAATCCGGTGGCGTCATGAAGGTGCTCGTGGATTGCCGTGAGGTGACGGCATGAGCACCACGAGCCCCTTCGACCTGACCGGGAAGACCGCAGTCGTCACCGGAGCCCGACGAGGCATCGGGATGGCGATGGCCGTATCCCTCGCCGAAGCCGGAGCCGACATCATCGGTGTCTCCGCGAACCTCGAGGCCGAAGGCAGCGTGATCGAACAACGGATCACCTCGCTGGGTCGCAAGTTCACGCCGATGCGCGCGGACTTCGCGGACCGTGCCGCGGTCCACGGACTCGCCGCCGACCTGGCCGAAGCCGGGCCCATCGACATCCTGGTGAACAACGGCGGCACGATCGCCCGGACGCCGGCGGCCCAGCACCCGGACGACATGTGGGATCAGGTCATCGAGGTGAACCTGTCGAGCCAGTTCATCCTGAGCCGGGAGGTCGGCCAGCAGATGCTTGAACGGGGCAGTGGGAAGATCATCTTCACCGCCTCGCTCCTCAGCTTCCAGGGCGGCATCAACGTCCCCGGATACACCGCCTCGAAGTCGGGCATCGCCGGCCTGACCAAAGCCCTCGCCAACGAGTGGGCGCCCCGTGGGGTGAACGTCAATGCGATAGCCCCCGGGTACATCGCCACCGACAACACGCAGGCGCTGCAGGACGACCCGGTCCGTGAACGAGGGATCCTCGAGCGCATTCCGGCAGCGCGGTGGGGTCGCTCGGAAGATCTCGCCGGTGCGACCGTCTTCCTCGCCTCCGGCGCTTCGGACTACGTCCACGGCGTCGTCCTCCCCGTCGACGGCGGCTGGCTCGGCCGCTGACGCTTCGCCCGTCATGGCGGCAACTCCGCCCTCCCGCACACGAACACACGAAGGATCCGCCATGCCTCCGACAGAACAGCCGTCGACCCTCGTCGAACGTGCTCCGGCTTCATCGATACTGCTGGACACCGGGACCGTGGCGGTGATGCGCGCTCCCCATGCGACGGCCTACGCCCCCGTCGTGGAGGCACTGGTGCGCGGCGGGGTGCTCAGCATCGAGCTGACCCTGAGCACCCCCGGGGTCTTCGAGGAACTCCCACTGCTGCAGCAACGCTTCGGCGACACCGCCGAATTCGGCGTGGGCACCGTCACCACCGTCGACGAGGCTGTGCGGGCCATCGAAGCCGGTGCCACCTACCTGGTCACCCCCGTGACCGACACCGCGATCATCGCCGCCGCAGTGCAGCGCGGCGTCGCCATCTACCCGGGCGGGCTGACGCCCACGGAGCTGTTCGACGGGTGGGCAGCAGGAGCAACAGCGGTGAAGGTCTTTCCCGCGTCAGTGGTCGGCCCCGGGTACGTCTCCATGCTGCGGGGCCCTTTCCCCGGCATCCAGGTGATCCCCTCGGGCGGAGTGGACATCGACGAGGCCGCCTCCTGGGTGAAGGCGGGCGCGCTGGCCGTCAGCCTCGGCGGCCCGCTGCTCGGTGACGCGTTCAAGGGTGGGGACCTGCGGCGCCTCACCGAACGTGCAACCAGGCTGCGGGACGTCGTCGACGAAGCACGGGCAACCCTGTGAGTACGGCTCTTCCAGCGCCGTACCTCGTGACGCTCGGGGAGACGATGGCACTCCTCACCGCCGAGCACCCCGGGCCGCTCGCCCACGTGTCCTCGATGGGTCTCGGTATCGGCGGGTCCGAATCGAACGTCGCCATCGGCGTCCAGCGGCTCGGCGGAAACGCGGTGTGGTGCGGGCGCACGGGAGCAGACTCCCTCGGCCAGCTCGTTCGCCGCGAGATCCGCGCCGAGGGAGTCACCGTCCTCTCCACCGAGGATCCGGCCGCGCCGACGGGCCTGATGCTGAAGGAACGCAGGACACTGTCTACCCAGAAGGTGAGCTACTACCGCGCGGGCAGCGCCGGTTCCAGGCTGACGCCTGATGACCTGGATCCGTCGATCATCACGGGGGCCGCAATACTCCACGTCAGCGGAATCACGCCTGCACTGTCCGCCTCGGCGGCGAGCGCAGTCCGGGAGGCCATCGGGATCGCACGATCAGCGGGGGTTCCCGTCTCGTTCGACCTCAACTACCGGGCGAACCTCTGGACGGCGGAGGACGCCGGGCACTCGTACCGGGAGTTGATCCCCCTCACGGACATCGTCTTCGCCGGCGATGAGGAGGCAGCGCTGGCCGTCGGGCCCGCGGACGATCCCGCCGACCTGGCCCTGCGGCTGGCGGAACTCGGTCCTTCCCAGGCGATCATCAAGCTGGGCAGCAAAGGCGCAGTAGCGAGCATCGACGGCGGGATGCATCACCAGCCCGCGGTGCCCATCGAACCGGTCGACACCGTCGGTGCCGGTGACGCCTTCGTCGCCGGGTACCTGACGGAGCTGATGGCGGGGAAGACCCCGTCGGAGCGGCTCGAGCTGGCCGCCAAGACCGGTGCATTCGCCTGCCTGGCCTACGGAGACTGGGAAGGACTCCCGACACGCGCGGAGCTCGCCCTCCTTCACCAGACCGAGTCCGTCACGCGGTAACCCACCATGGCGGGTGCAGCTCAGTACGGGGACATTGAAAGCGAGACCCGTCAGTTGTTCGCCCGCCGGCCGTACAGGGAAATGACGAGCAGGATGATGACCCCGTAGATGAGCTGCTGAATATTGGCTCCCAGGTTCAGCACGGCCACGAGCGTGGAGACCTGGGCGAGCACCAGCGCCCCACCCACGGTCCCGACCACCGATCCGCGTCCGCCGAAGATGGAGGCACCACCGACGACGACGGCCGCGACCGAGGAGAGCAGGTAGCTCGCCCCCATCGTGGCGGACGCCTGCTGGTAGTAGCCCACGATGACAACGCCCGCGAAGGCCGCCAGGACCCCGCTGAGCACATAGCCTCCGATCCGGATGCGGTCCACGGGAAGGCCCCCGAGCCGTGCAGCCTCGGCCGCCGAGCCGACGACGAAGAGCGAACGCCCCCAGCCGGTGAAGCTCAGCACCAACTGCAGAACCGCCATGAGCGCCAGTCCGAGCGGAAGTACCGCGGCGGTCTCCAGGCCGAGCACCGAGATCTTCGCGGACGTGATGGCGAGGATGAATTCCGGAATCGCGGTGAGTTCGGAGAAGTTGAACACGAGGAGTATGACGCCGAACAGCAAGCCGTTCATGGCGATGGTCGTCACGATCGGGGTAAGCCCGAGTTTCGAGATGACCACTCCGTTGAGGAGACCGATCACGGCTCCCGCCACGAGTGCCGCCGAGAACGCACCGGCGGGTCCGAGCGGACCGACGAGCCCGAGGAACGTGAGGGCGGAGAAGGCGATCGTGTTCGGCACCGAGAGATCGATACCGGCCTGGATGACGGCGATCGTCTGCCCGAACGATGCGATCGAGAGGATGATCGCGAACGTCGCCGTCCCGATGAGTGAGTCGACCGTGATGAGGTTCGGCCGGATGAGGCCGCCGATCACGAACAGCACCAGGAAGGCGATCAGGGGCCAGATGCTGCGGGGAACGCGGGATCCGACCCGCCGCGCGGACGACCACCCCAACGGCTTTCCGCGTGGCTCCCCGGCCGGTGACTGGCTGGCGGGTACGGCGCTGCTGGTCATGGTCGACGTCCCTTCACGGCGAATGCAACTTTGCCCCAGACGACCGGCAGGCCGACGACGGTGAAGATGATGAGGGCGCTGATGACGTACTGCCAGTAGGAGTTGACCCCGGCGAAGAAGAGGAGGTTTCCGATCAGCCCGAGCGTACAGGCGGCGAGGACCGTGCCGATGATGCTGCCCCGCCCGCCGGTGAAGGCGGCACCGGCGAGTGCAACGGCGGCGATCGAGCTCAGGAGGTACGCGTCCCCACTCCGGGGGTCCCCCGTAACCGTGGAGGCGGCGAGCATCATGGCTCCGAGGGACGTCACCATGCCGGCGAGGCCGAACGCGAGCAGCTTCGTGAGCCGCGCGTCGAGGCCGGCCGCCCTCACGCTCTCCATGTTGGATCCGACACCGTAGATGTGCCGGCCGAGTGCGGTGCGCTGCAGCAGGAGCCACAGGAGCACTGCGACGACGGACAGCCAGACCAGTGAGACGGGGAGGTAGGGCAGCAGTTCACCGCTCGTGGCGAGGTAGATGGCCTTGGTGATCCCTCCCCCTGGGCGGTCGAGTACTTCACGGGCGAGCGAACCGAAGATGAACGCGCTCGCCAGCGTCACGGCGATGGCCGGCAGGCCCCCGTAGGCGACCAGAAGCCCGTTGAACAGGCCGCAGGCAAGTCCGACACCGATCGCCAGGAGGATGGCCAGAGGTACCGGAACGTGCTCGAGCTGCGTCGCGAACACGACGTTGCAGAGGCTCATGATGGCGCCGATGGAGATATCGATGCCGCCGACCAGCACGACGAGGAGCTGTCCCAGGGCGACCAGCGCCAGGGGCACCACGAGGTTCGAGGCGGTCTGTAGCTGGAACCGGGTGAGGAGCTCCGGGTTGATGATGACGTAGACGAGGAAGAACACGGCGAATGCGGTGATCGGCGCGATCGCCCCCTCGCGACGAAGCCGGGTGATCCCGGCGGAACGCGGCAGCCGGGCGGGCGCGGCGACGCTCATGCGGCTGCCCTCAGACCCATGGAGGCTCCGACGACGGCGTCCCCGGTCAGGCGCACACCCGTCAGTTCGTCGATGACGGTGCCCTGGTACAGCACGACGACGCGATGGCATACGTGCACGAGTTCCTCCACTTCGGTCGAGAACCATATGATGCCCACGCCCTGCTTTGCCAGGTCCACGATCGCCTCGTACAGTTCCTGCTTCGCCCGCACGTCGATGCCGCGGGTCGGATCGTGCAGCAGGATGACGGTCCGGGACCGGTTCATCCATCTGCCGAAGACGAGCTTCTGCTGATTGCCACCCGACAGGGCACCGGAAAGCTCGTTCGGGCCGCGGGTATGGACCGACAGTGCGCCGAGGATGCCATCGATCCAGCCCCGCTCCCGGCTGAGCCGTGGGCGCCCGCCGAGCTGGTAGGCCTTGAACCAGGGAACGAGGAGGTTCTCCCCGACGCTCATCTCCAGTGCCAGGCCCTCGCGCTTCCGGTCCTCCGGGACGTAGCCGACGCCATGCCGCACCGACCGTACGGGCGTCGTGCCCGAGACGGCGCGACCGGCAACCGTCCAGGAGTCGGCGGTCGCCGGGGCAGCTCCGAAGAGGGCCCGCAGCAGTTCCGCCTGCCCGTGGCCCTGCAGGCCGCCGATCCCGAGGATCTCGCCGGCTCCCAGGGAGAGGTCGATGCCGTGCACCCCCTCGGACCGGAGGTCGGCCACCGACAGCGCGGTGGCGTCCGTCGTACGCGCGGGTGGGTCGGGGAAGAACCGTGCGGCCTCGCGCCCTGCCATCAGTGAGATGAGCTGGTCGTCCGTCCAGCTGCCCCGGGTGAACTCCCCGGCGACCTTCCCGTCGCGGAGGACTGCTCCACGGTCGGCGATCTCGGCGATCTCACCGAGGCGGTGCGAGACATAGATGACACTGCCGCCCTCGGCCGTGAGCTCCCGGATGCGCTGGAAGAGCCAGGCGACTCCCGGTGGTGTCAGAGCGGATGATGCCTCGTCGAGGATCAGCAGTTTCGGCCGGCCCGCCAGCGCCCGCGCGATCTCCACCAGCTGCCGGTCCGCCAGCGACAGGGTTCCCACTGTCGCCCGCGGATCGATGTGCGGCAGGTCGAAGGCCTCCAGTAATTCAGCGGCCGCGACCACCGACTTCTTCTGCGAGAACCCGCGGTAGGGGGCGCCGTCGGGAAGGCTGAGGTTCTCGGCCACGGTCCAGTCGGGCACCAGGGCGAGTTCCTGGAAGGCACAGCGCACTCCGGATTGCCTCGATTGCCGGACGCTGCCGTATGCAAGGGGCTGGCCACCGACGGCGATGCTGCCCGAGGTCGGAGTCACGGCACCGGCAAGCATCTTCGCCACCGTGCTCTTCCCGGCACCGTTCTCCCCTACAAGCGCCAGCACCTCCCCCGGGTTGCACTGGAAGCTCACGCCCTGCACCGCCTGCACCGGCCCGTAGCTCTTGACGAGGTCGGTCGCGACGAGGAGCGCCTCCCCCGGCGACCACGGGCCGTCCGGCAGGTCAGGATGTCCGGGCGCCGCCGCTGGAACGGCGGCGCCCACTCGTGCATCAGTCACTGCGAATCTCCTAGGATCCCGAGTAGTACTTCATGACGTCCTCGAGCGGGAGGTCGAGGCCCGGGAAGTCGTAGCCGAGCTGGAAATTGCTGGGCTTGTCATCGAGGCAGTAATCCTTGGCGTTGTCGTTGGTGATCTCCAGCGGTGGGAAATACTGCTGCTTCTCGATCTCCTCGCCTTCGAGCAGCTTCACGGCCTGCTCAAGGCCTTTCGCGTAGATCGCCGGTTGGCCGAACACCATGTCTCCGGTGAGGCCTTCGCCGTCGTATTTGACCAGGGCACAGGCCTCCCCGTTGTAGCCGGAACCGCCGACCACGGGGACGAACGGCAGGCCGGCCGAGGCGAAGGCCTCGGGTACGCCCTGGCCTCCGGTCAGGAAGGAGTAGACGCCGCCGACGTCCGGGTTGGAGCGGAGAATGTTCGACATCGCCTCCTGCGCGGTCGCCTCGTTCCAGCCGTTGGTGTCCTGGGCGACGATGGTGGCACCACCCTTCTCCAGCGCTTCGGTGACGCCGGGCATCGAGCCCTCGTTGAGGGGAACGCCCGCGAGGCCCTCGAGCACTGCGACGTTCTTGTTCTCCCCGAGGTTCTCCAGGAGCCACTCCGCTCCCGTGGTCCCGGCTGTGGCCCAGTCCGTGGAGACGACGTACACGTCCTCGCTGTCGTAGGGGCCACCGTTGGCGATCACCGGGATGCCCTGGGTCGACGCCTGAGTGATGGCCGCATCCGCGCCGCTCGAGGACGCCGGGTCGAAGAGGATCAGGTCCACGCCGTCAGCGATGAGGTTCTGCATCGCCGCGTTCTGCTGGGCGGCATCGTTGTCGTTGGTGCGGACGATCTTGAGCTCGACCTTGTCCTTGTACTCGGGCGAGTTGGCGAGGGCCTGGAGCGAAGCCAGCCCCATCTCCCGCCAGGCCTGCCCGCCCAGGGGCTGCTCGAAGCCGATCGTGAACTTCTCGTCCTCGCCCCCGGCAGGGGCATCGGTGGAATTGGCGGGTGCACTCGCGCATCCTGCGAGCAGGACGACGACGGAGGCTGCCGCGCCCACGACAACTGCCTTGGGCAGTGAGGGACGCTGGAATCTACTCATGATTTCTCCTTTGAAATCCGGCCGTTCACAGTGCCAACACCCTTTCCCGACGCATAGGATGCGTGCCGGGAATGCTGGTTGACGGATGTATTGAGGGACACTACCGTACAGATGATAGCGCTGCCAGTAGCGCTACCATAAAGTTTTGGTAGGGTGGGAAAACCAGCTTTCGCCCCACCCCAAGCCTGAGACAAGTCATCGCAATGACGCGATTGGAGTTCGCATGAGCAGCACCACCATGGCGGCAGAGCAGTCCGAGCTATTCCCCGACGTAGAGATCCGGTGCCGCGATTATCGGATCGGCTGCATCGGCGTCGGCATGATCATGGCGGACGTGCACCTCGAGGCCTACCGCCAGGCCGGCTTCCCCGTCGTCGCTCTCGCCTCGCGCACCGAGGCAAAGGCACGGGGAGTTGCCGAGCGTTATGGCATCGCAACGGTCCACCCCACTCCCGAGGACCTCATCGACGACGAGTCGGTGCAGATCCTCGACATCGCCTACCCACCCGACCTGCAGCCCGCCCTCATCCGGCGCGCCCTCAGGGCCCCGCACATCCGGGCGATCCTCGCCCAGAAACCCCTGGCCCTCGATCTCGGTGAGGCAATCGCCCTCCGTGACGAGGCGGCCGCTGCCGGCAAGATCCTCTCGGTCAACCAGAACATGCGGTACGACCAGTCCATCCGGGTGCTCCGCCAGCTCCTCGACCGGGGCGACCTCGGTGCTCCGGTCCTTGCCACTATCGAGATGCGGGCCATCCCGCACTGGCAGGGTTTCCTCGAGAGTTACGACCGCCTGACCCTCGCGAACATGAGCGTGCACCATCTGGACGCGCTGCGTTTCCTCTTCGGAGAGCCCACCGAGATCATGACCGTCGCCCGCGAGGATCCCCGCACCGCGTTCGACCACGAGGACGGCATCGTGGTGTCCACGCTGCGCTTCCCGAACAACGTACTCGCCGTCTCGATGGAGGATGTCTGGAGCGGGCCCCGGGAAGAGGGCTTCGACTCCGACATCTACATCAAGTGGCGGGTCGAGGGGACGCGCGGCGTCGCGCAGGGCACCATCGGCTGGCCGACAGGGAAGCCCTCGACGCTCACGTACGCGTCCGCCCTGACGACAGGAGGACAGTGGGTGACCCCGACCTGGGACACCCACTGGTTCCCCCACGCCTTCATCGGCGTGATGGAGCAGGTGCAGTACGCGGTGGACACGGCCACGCCGCCCGAGCTCTCGGTCGCCGACAACGTTCGGACGATGGCCCTGATCGAAGCAGGCTACCGTTCGATCGCCGAGCACCGGCCGGTGCTTCTCAGCGAGTTCGATCTCTGACTCCCCCGCGGTGAACCCGCGGTGAATGCGTTCACTCCGACCGCATCCTCACCTCTGGCTCCGATCCCAGTTCGCATTTCCAGTTCGCATTCCCGGTTCCACTTCCAGTTCGATCACAAGGAGCAATGACGCCATGATCCAGGTAGGCATTTTCAGCGGGTACTTCCCCTACGAGCTCGAGACCACCGCGAAGACCATCCGCGACCTCGGCTTCAACACGGTGCAGTTGGACCTGCACTTCAAGGACCTGGACCTCTCCGCCGGCCAGATCACCAAGGAGAAGGCGAAGAGGGTCAGCGGCACCTTCCGGGACAACGACCTGCCGATCTGCGCGATCTCCGGCTACACGAACATCGTCCACCCCGACCCGGAGCATCGGAAGGCGAACGTCGAGTACCTGAAGGAGATTCTCCGCAACGCGCGCTCCTTCGGCACCCCCTACGTCATCAGTGAATCCGGCACCTTCAACCCGGACAGCGAGTGGGACCACCACCCGCACAACCGCACCGAGGACGGGTACGAGCAGGTGCGCAGCGTCCTGACCGAGCTCGCGCAGACGGCCTACGACCACGGTGCCACCTTCCTCCTGGAGACCTACGTGAACAACGTCATCGGCTCCGTCCGCGAGACGGTCCGCGTCTTCAACGACATCCGCACGCCCGGCCTCGAGCTCCTGATGGACCCGACGAACTACTTCGACGGCAACAACATCGACGACATGGACACCGTGCTGAACGAGGTGTTCGACACCCTCGGCGACAGGGTGCGGGTGGCCCATGCGAAGGACGTCAAGCGTTCGGGCGAGGACAAGAGCGAGAAGCACGCGGACATCGGCGACGAGAACGCGCTCGCCTCGCACACCTTCCGCGGGGTGGGAGACATCGAATTGCCCGCGGCCGGCCTCGGCTCCCTGAACTACGACCTCTACCTCCAGCGGCTCGCCGAGCGTAATCCGAATGCTCCGCTGATCATCGAGCACCTGGACGAGTCCGATGTGCCCCGTGCGAAGCAGTTCATCGTGGAGACCCTGAAGAAATACGGGATCTGACCATGGCGGGAGACGGCGTGCTGCATCGACGGGTTGCGGTGGTCACAGGTGCCGGCGGGGCCCTGGGACGCGCCACGGCCCTCCGGCTGGGGGCGGACGGCTTCGCCCTCGGGGTCCTCGGACGCAAAGGCACCGAGCTGGAGGAGACCGCCGCCCAGCTCGAGGCCCTGTCGGTACCGACGCGCATCCTCGAGGTGGACCTCCGCGAGGCTGACGCGATCGAGATCGCCATCACCTCGACGAACGAAGAGTTCGGCCCGGTCGAAGCCCTCGTGAACAACGCCGCGATCTATCCCAGCACGCCGTTCCTCGACATCCCGCTGTCCGAGTACGACGACGTCGTGGCAGTCAACCAGCGCGCCTACTTCTATGCGGCGCAGGTCGCCGCACGGGGAATGGTGGAGCGCCGCTCGGGTGCCATCGTCAACGTCGGATCCATCACCTGGCATGGTGGCTGGTCGAACCTCGCCAGTTACGTGTCCACGAAAGGCGCAGCTGTTGCGCTGACACGCGCCCTGGCTCGTGAGCTGGGCCAGTCCGGCGTCCGGGTGAACGCGGTCTCACCCGGCGCCTTCCCCACCAAAGCGGAGGAGATCCAGGGCGACGCCGCTGAATACGGCGCGCACGTCCTCGCGCACCAGGCGCTCAAGCGCCGCGGCACCGATGCGGAACTCGCAGCGGTGATCTCCTTCCTGGTCGGCCCCGACTCGTCGTTCGTCACGGGGCAGACCATCAATGTCGATGGCGGATGGATCATGGAATGAGGATGCCGCGATGAAGATCTTCGGTTCTGAACTGACCCGGGCAGAGCTCGCACAGCGTACCGGTGACCTCTCGGCCGTGGCGGGCATCCGCCAGGTGGTGCTCGACAACGGGCTCGAACGCGGGGTGCGGGCCATCGACCTGCGTACCGCGGCGGGCCTGGAGGTCGAGGTGCTGGTGGACCGCGCCTTCGACCTGGGGTCGGCAAGATACCGCGGGATGCCCCTCGGCTGGCGCTCCGGCAACGGCTTCCGTCACCCGGGCCTCCACGAGCACAACGACGAAGGGGGCCTCTCCTGGCTCCGTGCACTCGACGGGCTGCTGGTGAGCGGAGGCCTGGACCACACCCTCTTCGGAGGCGAGGTCGACGCGACGGACTACGCTTATCCGCCCAAGCAGAAGGTGTCTCATGGCCTGCACGGGCGACTCACCGCCATCCCGGCCCGCCTGCTCGAGGCGCGCGAAATCGTCGGCGGGGACGGGTCCTCGATCCTCCGGGTCGTGGGGGAAGTCGTCCAGGCCACCTCGTTCGGCGAACACCTGCGCCTGACGCGCAGCATCGAGCTGGACTTCGACGGCCGGGAGATCCGCCTGCACGACGTGGTGGACAACCTCGGATTCGAGCGGACGCCGCACATGTTCCTCTACCACCTAAACTTCGGCTGGCCGCTGGTCGACGAGGGCACCGAGTTCCTCGCCTCCATCGATTCCACGCCGTGGGCGTCCGACTCCGTCGCTGTCCAGGGCGTCTCGTACCGGAAGCTGCCGCAACCGCAGAAAGGCTTCGTCGAACAGGTCTTCGAGCACGAACTCGTGCCGGACGTGGAGGGCCGGCACCGGGTCGCCCTGCTGTCCGCGGACAGCAGGTTCGGCGTCGAGGTGTCATGGGAGGCGGTAGGAATGCCGCACTTCTTCGAATGGCAGAACCTGCGGAGCGGGCAGTACGCCATCGGCCTCGAGCCGTCGACGCACCACGTGACAGGGGACGCCGCAGCCCGGGACGGCGGCTCCATGATCTGGCTGGAGCACGGTGATTCGCGCGAGTACCGCACCACCATCCGCGTCCTCGAGGGCACGGATGCCACCGACGCGACGCGCCGTTCCATCCGGGCCGCCGGGGACCAGCCCGAGTAGGGGCCGGATCCGCAGCGTCCGTCCCACCCACATACGCCATGCCACGTCCCGTCACCGACGGATGCTGAGCCGAGGAGAACGAGGAATCAACCATGAGTGACCCAACCGCCAATGACGCCCCGGAAGTGCTCTCGGGCATCCGGGTGCTCGACTGCTCGATAGCGATGGCGGGGCCATTCGCCGCACAACGCCTGGGCGACCTCGGCGCCGACGTGATCAAGGTCGAGCCGACCACGGGCGAGTGGCAGCGCCATGCTGCGGCCGGCGGAGCGACAGGCAACCGCATCAACGTGTCTTTCCTGTCGCTCAACCGGAACAAGCGCTCCATCGCGGTCGACCTCAAGTCGGCTGAGGGCAGGGAGATCACCTACGATCTGGTGAAGTCCGCCGACGTGTTCCTGCAGAACTACCGCCCCGGCGTCGCCGCGAGGCTCGGCGTCGACTACGAGACGATCAGGGCCATCAACCCGGGGATCATCTACGTCTCGATCTCCGGCTACGGGGAGGACGGGCCGTATCGCAACCGTCCCGGGCAGGATCTGCTGCTCCAGGCGATGAGCGGCGCGATGCTCTCATCGGGCACCCATGGGGAGCCCCCGGCAGCAGCAGGCCAGTACCTCGTCGACGCCGTGACGGCATCCACCGCCTTCGAGGGAGTCCTCGCCGCCCTCTTCCACCGCGAGCGCACCGGCGAGGGCCAGCTCGTCTCGGTCAACATGCTCGACGCCATCACCACCCTGCAGATGCAGGAACTGTCGGTGTTCACCGTCGGGAAAGTCCCTCAGACACGGGGCACGGAACCCCATGCCCACGTCTACATCCGTGCGCCGTACGGCACCTTCTCGACCACCGACGGCTTCATCGCCCTGGCGATGCCCGACCTCCACGTCCTCGGCGACATCATCGGCGAGCCGTCCTTCCTCGGCATGAACTCCGAGACCGACAGCTGGACCCACCGCGACGAGATCTTCAGGAAGACCGCCGCCCGCCTCGTGACCCGCACCAGTGCGGAATGGCTCGAGCTCCTCGGCGCCGCCGGCATCTGGGCAGGCCCGGTCTACGACTACCAGGACCTGGTCGACGACGAGCAGATCGCCCACAACGGCACGTTCATCGAATACGACCACCCGACCGAGGGGCTCGTGAAAACCCCCGGCTTCCCGTACCGCCTGTCCGCCACTCCCCCGCGGATCCATCGGGGAGCGCCCCTGGCAGGTGAGCACACACGCGAGATCCTCACGGAACTGGGCATCACGGGTGTGCGGGCGGCAGAACTGCTCGAAGCCGGTGTCGTAGCCGACGAGGCACCCATCAGTGCAGCGCCGGAACGGACGTCGGCGTGAACTCCTACCGGGGCATCACCTGGGACCATCCCCGGGGGAAGAATGCGCTCGTGGCCGCCGCCCACTCCGCACAGGAAAGTGGCGAGGGCCTCCGCCTGACCTGGTCCGCGCACTCCCTCGAGCATTTCGAGTCATACCCCGTGGACGATCTCGCCCGGGACTACGACCTGATCGTTCTCGACCATCCCCATCTCGGCGAAGCGCTCGAGCACAACGCGCTCATCCCCCTCGACGCCGTGGTGGGCGCAGAACGCATCGACCGGTGGTCCGCCCAGTCGGTTGGACCGTCCTTCGCGTCGTATTCCCTTCACGGGCTCCAGTGGGCCCTCCCGCTCGATGCAGCCACCCAGGTCGCGGTGCGCAAGCCCGCGCTCGTCCCCGTGCCGCCGGCGACCTGGGACGACGTCGAGATCCTCTCGGGCGATGTCCCGGTGGCGTTGTCGCTCGCCGGCCCGCATGCCTTCCTCACCTTCGCATCCCTCTGTGCCGCCCACGGCGCCCCGGTGGGCGGGCCTGGCGGCGAGGAACCCGGCCTTCCCGGGTTCGTCCCGGACGACGTCGGCACCCGCGTCCTCGAACGAATGCGCGTGATCGGTACGCGCGCTCCCATCGGCACCGCCGGGTTGAACCCCATCGCCCTGCTCCAGCGCATGACGGACACCGATGAGATCGCCTACTGCCCCCTCGTGTACGGGTACGTGAACTATTCCTCGCCGATGCTCCAGTTCACGGATGCACCGTCCGCCGTGCCCGACGGGCGCCGCGGATCGACGCTCGGGGGGACGGGGCTCGCGGTCAGCTCCCGTGCGGACGTCACTCCCGCCCTCATCGACCACATCGACTGGCTGATGTCGCCGAAGACGCAGCGCCGTTTCATCCCGCAGCATGATGGCCAGCCGTCCGCCCGAAGCGCCTGGCTGGACGACGAGGTCAATCAGGCATCCGCCGGCTTCTACCGGTCCACTCTCGCCAGCATCGAGGACTCCTGGGTGCGGCCGCGCTTCCCGGGCTATATCGCCTTCCAGACGAGTGCTTCGGCCATCGTGCGTGCCGTCGTCGCCGGGAACGAGTCCGTGGCAAGCGGCCTCACCCGGTTACGTGCAGGATTCGCCCGCGCTCGCCCCCTCACAACGGAAAGGGTCTGACCATGCTGTCCCCCCTCGAACTGGACACGGAGGAGATCGTCGTCGACCACTCCGGTCTCGTCGCCACGATCACACTGAACCGCCCCCAGAAGCTGAACTCCGTGACCCAGGGCATGTCCGACGCCCTCGTGATGGCCGCCGAATGGGCCAACGACAGCGACGAGGTCCGCGCCGTCGTGCTCACCGGAGTCGGCGAGCGCTCCTTCTGCACCGGATCGGACATCCGGCAACTCGACAAGTACGCCACCCCGTGGGATTTCCGTAACCGGGCGGACTACTGCGACGCACTTCGCCTCCTGCGGAAGCCCGTGATCGCGGCGGTCAACGGGTACGCGTTCGGCGGCGGGCTGGAGACAGCGCTGGCCTGCGACATCCGCATTGCCTCCGCCACGGCGTCCTTCGCCGCCCCGGAGATCAAGCTCGGCTGGATCGGCGGCGGCGGAGTGAGCACCCTGTTGGCACACTCGATCGGCGCGAGCAACACAGCCCTGATGCTGATGACGGGCGATGCGATCAGCGCACAGCAGGCGCTCGCGTGGGGACTCGTGTCCGAGGTGGTCGAACCCGAGGCGCTGCTCCACCGGGCGGCCGAGCTCGCAGCCACCATTGCCTCACGCCCCCCGATTGCAGCGGAAATGGCCAAGGCAACCCTCAGCGCGGCGTTCAGCATGCCGCAGGACCAGGCGATGGCCTACGAACGGGACCTTCAGACGGTCGCCTTCGCCACCGAGGACGCGGCCGAGGGTCGCACCGCCTTTGCCGAAAAACGGCAGGGCACCTTCCGGCGGCGGTGATCCGCCCGCCGCACCCCACCCTCCAGAATCGAACAATGGACATCAGATGAGCTTCTTCGACACCGCCTCCACACTCGCACCAGCGCCCGCCGCGGCCCTGCTCGGCGACGGCGCGCAGGCACTCCCCGCCGACGGCTATGCAGGGACCCTCATCGGGCGCGTCTGGGACCCGGCTGCCGGCGGACCCTCCCCGGTTCTCATCCACGAGGATGGGGTCTTCGATCTGAGCGCCACTTTCCCGACCGTGAGCGAACTCTGCGAGGACCCGGACCCGGCATCCGCCGCCCGGGCCGGCGCAGGAGCAAGGCTCGGGGCCTTCACCGACATCTACGCCAACACCCTTCCCGGCACGCAGGAAACCCGTGCACCCCGACTCCTCGCCCCTGTCGATCTGCAGACCCTCCGCGCGGCCGGTGTCACGTTCGCCGTGTCGATGATCGAGCGGGTCATCGAAGAGCGCGTGCGGGGGGACATCGAGGCAGCGGCCCGGATGCGTGAGAGCATCCTGGCGGAGATCGGGACGGACCTCCACAACGTGCGTCCCGGTTCCCCGGACGCGCTCGCCCTCAAGAACTACCTCGTGAACGAGGGTCTCTGGAGCCAGTACCTCGAGGTGGGCATCGGACCCGATGCGGAGATCTTCACCAAGGGCCCCACGTTGTCGGCAGTCGGCACGGCTGCGCAGGTCGGGGTGCTCTCCACTTCCCTGTGGAACAACCCCGAACCCGAAGTCGCACTCATCGTCAGCTCGACGGGGCGCATCGTGGGCACCACGCTCGGCAACGATGTCAATCTCCGGGACGTGGAAGGACGGTCGGCGCTCCTGCTGCCCAAGGCGAAGGACAACAATGCGTCCTGCGCGCTGGGCCCCTTCATCCGCTTGTTCGACGACACCTTCGACCTCGACGCCGTCCGGCGCATGCGGGTGAGCCTGGAGATCGACGGCCCTGACGGCTTCCACCTCGAGGCGACCTCCGAGATGGCCCAGATCAGTCGCGATCCCACCGACCTCGTCACGCAGCTCACGGGGCCGCAGCACCAGTATCCCGACGGCGCCGTCCTGATGCTGGGAACGATGTTCGCGCCTATCGTTGACCGCGATGTCGAGGACCGCGGGTTCACGCACAAGCGGGGCGACGTTGTTAGGATCTCCTCCCGCGAACTGGGTAGTCTGGTCAATTACGTCGAGGAGAGCGAGAGGTGCGAGCCGTGGGAGTTCGGGATCGGCTCCCTGATGCGGAACCTCGCGAGCCGGAACCTGCTGTGAGCCGTGGAGGCGCCGCCGTCCCGGTCGATCCGCAGACCGATGCCGGGGACGGCGAGGCCGACGGTGGTGCCGGAGGGCTGATCGGCCCCCGCCAGACACGGCGTTCGACCAACACCGTGACGCTCACGGATGTCGCGCAGCACGCCGGGGTGTCGCCCCAGACCGTGTCACGCTCGATCCGCTCACCGGAGTTGGTGTCGACGTTCACGCTGCAGCGGGTCCGGCGATCCATCGAGGCCACCGGGTACGTCCCCAACCTCGCGGCAAGCAACCTGGCATCCAACCGCAGCATGACCGTCGCCGCCATCATCCCGGCCATCTCGGCCTCGGTGTTCGCGGACGCGCTGCACGGCCTCGACGAGATCCTCGCCCCCGCCGGCTACCAGTTGTTCATCGGCTCCACCGACTACCGGCCCTCCCACGAGGAGGAACTCGTCAGGGCCTTCCTGGGCCGCCGTCCCGATGGGATCTTCATCGTCGGAACCCATCACTCGAAGCTGACGGAGACCCTCCTCCGCGAAGCGCAGGTCCCCGTCGTGGAGGCATGGGACCTCACCGACAATCCCATCGACGGCCTCGTAGGCTTCTCGAACAGCGACGCCCTCCGGGCCGTCGTGGAGTTCGCCGCCGAGCGGGGCTACGCGCACCCCACCTTCGCCGGATCGTTCCAGAGTGGTGACTTCCGCGCCGTCGCCCGGCGTGCGAGCTTCGAGGATGCGGTGCGGGAACTATACCCGGGGGAGCCGGTGCGCGTCATCGATTCGGGCACGGGGACGGTCGACTTCGAAACGGGCCGCCGGCTGCTCGACGAGACGCTGGCGACGCACCCCGAGACCGACGTGCTGATGTTCGCGAGCGACGTCTTCGCTGCCGGGGCGCTCCTCGAGTGCGCACGGCGCGGCATCAACGTTCCCCAGGACATCGCCGTCACCGGGTTCGGCGACTTCGAGATCGCCCGGCATCTCATGCCCACCCTCACGACCGTGTCCGTCCCCAACCGCGAGATCGGCACCACGGCGGGCCGGCTGCTTCTCGCACGGATGACGGACCAGGCCGTCGCCACCTCGAGGATCGACCTCGGCTTCTCGGTCGTCGCGCGCGAGAGCGCCTGACGACACCCGCCCCTTCCGCATCGCTTCCGACCCTGCAAAGGACCCCGCCATGTTGACGAGCACCAACCCCCGCACCGGTGTCAGTGCTGCCACCGCGCTTGAACCGACCACGGCCGAAGGAGTGGACGCTGCGGCACGACGCGCCGCGGCAGCGGCCGCAGAGCTCCAGCATCGCGGCCGCGAGTTCAGGGCAACCCTGCTGGAGGCGATGGCCGCATCCGTCGAGAACTCCCGGGGGCGTCTCGTCGCGATCGCCGACGCCGAAACCGGTCTTGGAGCGGTGCGCCTCAACGGAGAGGTCAGTCGCTCCGCGTTCCAGTTCCAGCTGTTCGCCGAGGCGGTCCGGGAGGGCGGCTACCTGGAGGCGATGATCGACTCCGCCGCCGAGACGCCCCTTGGCCCGGCCCCGGATGTGCGGCGCATGCTCGTATCGATCGGGGCGGTCGCCGTCTTCGGCTCGAGCAATTTCCCGTTCGCGTTCTCGGTCCTGGGTGGAGACACCGCATCGGCCGTCGCCGCCGGTTCTTCCGTGGTGATCAAGGCGCACGGATCCCACCTGCTGACCTCACAACTCTCACTCGAGGTGCTGCAGGAGGCCGCGCACGCCGTCAATGCCCCCGACGGCACCTTCAGTGCCGTCTTCGGCCAGGAGGCAGGGCTCGCGCTCGTCGTGCACCCGGCCATCAAGGCGGCCAGTTTCACGGGCTCGCTCGTCGCCGCGGAGTCCCTGCAGCGCGCGATCAACACGAGACCGGATCCCATCCCGTTCTTCGGGGAGCTCTCGAGCATCAATCCGGTCATCGTGACAGAGGGAGCAGCACGCGCCCGTGGGACAGCCATCGCCTCCGGCCTTTTCGCTTCCTTCACCGGCTCCGCCGGCCAGCTCTGCACCAAGCCGGGGATTGCCTTCATCCCCGACAGCGCGTCCGGTCAGGCGCTGGTGGAGTCGCTCAAGGAGCTCACCGGGGAAGCCCGTCCGCAGGTGCTGTTGAACGACCGCATCCGCAGCTCCTTCGACTCCATCTCGGGGCGTCTGGTCGAAGCCGGAGCTGTCGAAATCGCCAGCGGGTCCGGACTTCCCCCGCACGACCAGGACGCGCCCGATGAGAACCCGTTTCAGGGGTTCACTGTCGCTCCGGCCCTCCTCGAGACCGCGGCTGCATCCCTGACGGAGGAACTAGCAGAGGAGTGCTTCGGCCCGCTGATCGTCATCGCGCGCTATTCCACCCTCGACGAGGTCCGCGAAGCATTCGGCCGGATCCCCAGGTCGCTGACCGCGACCCTGCACGCTGAGGACGACGACGAGGCCATCATCGCCCAGCTCATGCCGGCCCTGGAGGCGAGCGCCGGCCGGATCGTCTTCAACAGCTATCCGACAGGCGTCCGGGTCACCTGGGCCCAGCACCATGGCGGCCCGTGGCCGTCGACGAACTCCCAGCACACCTCCGTGGGCGTCACGGCCGTGCGGCGGTTCCTTCGACCCCTCGCCTGGCAGAATGCGCCGCAGTCCGCGCTGCCCGAGGAACTCCGCGACCACTACTCGGCCATCCCGCGCCGCATCGACGGCGCGCTCGTGCTCCCTCAGCCGGTAGTACAGCAGGTCGGCGGCTGATCACCGCGGAAGCTCAGGGCTGGGCTGCGTGAGCGCCGACCGGCCGCGCGGATGCGCGGCCGGTCGGTGAGGTAGCCGTTGCCTAGGTGGCGAGGGAGGACACCGGCTCCGACAGCGACGTCAGGGCGACCGCTGCCGGCCTTTCCGCCGTGCTCAGCACCGGTACCGAACTGCCGTCGGCTGCCGACCGCAGGAGCGACTCCATGACATCGAGCACATGGTAGGCGAGCTGCCCGTTGGCGCGGTGCTGCTCGCTGGCGGGGGTCAGCGCCATGTCCGCGAGCCCGTATCCCCTGCCCGCCCCGATATAGCCGGCGCTGGTGGGGATGGTCTCCCAGCCGATCTCCCTGTTCGCCAGGGTGCAGATCGACACCTCGCCGTCGAAATAGTTCGGGTCGGGGACCGTGAGGCTCGCCTGCTCACCGTGGATCTCGATGTTGGAGGAACGCGTCTGCACGGCGTCGAAGCTCATCACCAGCGTCGAGAGTGCCCCGGACTCGTGGACGAGGACGCCCGTGACATGGGTGTCGATGGAGACGGGAATCGTCTCGCCGGCCCGCGGACCTCCGCCGATGGTGCGCTCCTTCCGGGTGTGGCTCGCGGCACCGATGACGGACGTGACCGGTCCCAGAAGGGTGACCAGCGCCGTCACGTAGTACGGGCCCATGTCCAGGAGGGGCCCGCCCCCGGGCACGTAGTAGAAGTCCGGGTTGGGGTGCCAGCGTTCGTGTCCGGGCGTGACCATCGTGGCGGTGGCCGAGATGGGCCGGCCGATCATGCCGCTGTCGATGGCGTGGCGGGCCGTCTGGATCCCGGTGCCGAGCACCGTGTCGGGGGCGCACCCGACACGGACTCCGGCTTCGTCCGCGAGCGCGAGGACCTTCCGGGCCTGGCTCGTGTTCGCTGCCAGGGGCTTCTCGCCGTAGACGTGCTTCCCGGCGGCGATCGCGCGGGTGGCCACCTCGGCGTGTGCTGCAGGGATGGTCAGGTTCAGGACGGTGTCGATCCCGGGATCGGCCAGGAGCTCGTCGACCGTCAGGGCCCGCACGCCGTCCTGGGATGCCGCGACGGCCTCGGCGCGGCTGAAGTCGAGGTCGGCGACCGCCCGAAGGTTGACGGACGGCAGCGACGGCAGGGTTTTCAGGTACTGGGCTACGATCGCTCCGCAGCCGATGATTCCGACGTTCAACGGCTCGCCCACAGCAAACCCCTTTCGATGATGGTTCTGACATTCGGGTCGTCGAGGATCTCGACGCGGTGGCCGGGGGTCGCCACGAAGATGCGGCCCTTGCCCCACTGGCGGGTCCAGATGGCGGGGGACGTCACGGGACGGTTCCAGGGGTCCCATGCGCGGACGGCCTGGGTCGTCGTCGCCAGCACGTCGATGTAGTCGTCCGCGAGCACCCAGTACTGTTCCGTCACGAGGTCGAAATCCCCGATGCCGCGGGTGATCGGGTGATCCGCCGCGGCCGGGAGCATGTTCACCCGGTACGGCACGTAGTTGTCGGACTGCTCTCCGATCCTCTCGTCCGGGTGCTTGCCCGGATGGCACGCGAACTGCCCGCCGATGAGGTGGAGGTAATCGGATTCGTTGCGGTACGAGTCGGCGATGCCACCGTGCCAGCCGGCGAGTCCGGTGCCCGCCTCGATGGCTGCCCGGAGACCGGCGAATTCGTCCTTCTCGATGGTGTTCATCGTGTTGCACTGGAGGATCAAGCTGACGGTCGGCATGTAGTCGGCGTCCGCGTAGATCTTCGGTGACTCCTCGATCCGGACGTTGTACCCGTTCTCCCGGAGGAACGGGATGAATCGGTCCGTGGCCTCGACGGGCTGGTGACCGTCCCATCCGCCGCGGACGACGAGTGCTTCCTTGCTGGTCATGGTGCCTCTTTCGTGGTGGCTGGTTGACGGCTTTCCGTGCGAGCGGAGAATGCTGCATCGAAGGACGCCGCGGAGGGGGCTATGGTGGCCAGTTCCCGCACGAGCGTCAGGGCCTGCGGGGCGCCGACGAGCCGGTCCATCCCGGCGTCCTCCCATTCGATGCTGGTGGGGCCCTGGTAGCCGATCGAGTTGAGCATGCGGAAGATCGGCTTCCACGGGACGTCCCCGTGACCGGCCGTGACGAAGTCCCAGCCCCTCCGCGGGTCGCCCCACGGCAGGTGCGACCCGAGACGGCCGTTGCGGCCGTTCAGCTGCCGGACGGATTCCTTCACGTGGACGTGGAAGATGTGCGGTGCGAAATCCTGCAGGAACATCACCGGATCGAGGTCCTGCCAGATGAAGTGCGAGGGATCGAAGTTGAGTCCGAACCCGGGGCGGTCTCTCATGACGTCCAGGGTGCGCTGCGTGGTCCAGTAGTCGTACGCGATCTCGGACGGATGCACTTCGAGTGCAAACCGGACCCCCTCGGCGTCGAACACGTCCATGATGGGGTTCCACCTGGCCGCGAAGTCCTCGTAGCCGCGAGAGACCATCTGCTCGGACGCCGGCGGGAACATCGCGACGTACTTCCAGATGGAGGAACCGGTGAACCCTGTGACGACCGATGCTCCAAGCCGGGCTGCTGCCCGGGCGGTGTCCTTGACGACGTCGGCGGCCCGCTGGCGGACACCCTCGGGATCGCCGTCCCCCCAGACCTCGGGTGTGAGGATGTCCTGGTGGCGTTCGTCGATCGGGTCGTCGCCCACGGCCTGCCCGGTAAGGTGGATGGCGATCGCGTGGACGGTGAGGTTGTTCTCCTTGAGGATCCGGAGCCGATCCTGGACGTAGTCGTCGTCGTGCGCGGCCCGCACCGGGTCCAGGTGGTCTCCCCAGCAGGCGATCTCGAGGCCGTCGAATCCCCATTCGCCGGCCATCCTCGCCACGTCCTCGAACGGCAGGTCGGCCCACTGCCCGGTGAACAGGGTCACCGGGCGCGGCGTGGCGCCTCCGGTCGCGAAGTCCTCAGACATGCTGCCACCCCGAATCGGTCGCGGCGGACTGCTCGATGGCGTGCAGGACCTTCTGGACCCGCAGTGCCTCGTCGAAGGACGGCGAGGGTGTCGTGCCATCCGCGATCGCCTGCACGAGGTCCACGACCTGGTGCGTGAAGCCGTGCTCGTAGCCGAGGCCGTGCCCGGCCGGCCACCAGTTGCCGGTGTAGGGGTGCACGGCTTCGGTGACGTTGATGGTGCTGAATCCCGCGGTCTCGGGAGGCTGGGTGGCGTCGTAGAACTCCAGGGAGTTCATGTTCTCGAAGTCGAAGGCGAGCGAGCCGAGGCTGCCGTTGACCTCCAAACGCATGTTGTTCTTTCTGCCGGTCGCGAAGCGGGTGGCTTCGAAGACGCCGATCGCTCCTCCCTCGAAGCGCGCACTGAAGATCGCGGCGTCGTCGACCGTGACCGTGCCGGTCCCACCGTCACTGGCGCCCGAGCCCCCGAGCCCCACCCGAGTTCCTCCGAGGGGACGTTCGTGCACGAAGGTGTTGAGGAGACCGGAGACTCCCTGGATCGGCAGTCCGGTCACGTACTGTGCTGCATCGATGCTGTGCGCTCCGATGTCCCCGAGCGCGCCCGATCCGGATTTGCTCTTGTCCAGGCGCCAGGTCATCGGGGCGTTCTCGTCCGTCAGCCAGTCCTGGAGGTACTGCGCCCGGATGTGCCGGATCGTGCCGAGCCTCCCCTGCTCGACGAGCCGCCGGGCGAGGGTGAGGGCGGGCGTGCGGCGGTAGGAGAACCCGCACATCGCGAAGACCCCGTTCGCCTCGGCGGCCCGGGCGGCCGCGGTCATGCGTTCCGCCTCCTCGACCGAGTTGGCGAGCGGTTTCTCGCAGAGAACGTGCTTTCCGGCTTCGAGTGCCGCGATGGCGATGTCGGCGTGCGTGTCCCCCGGGGTGCAGATGTCGATCAGGTCGACGTCGTCGCGCTCCACCAGTGCCCGCCAATCCGTCTCGGTGTCCCGCCATCCCAACTTCTGGGCCGCGGTCTTCACGGCCGCCTGGTCGCGGCCGGCGAGGACCGCGAGTTCGGGCTGGAGCGGAAGGTCGAAGAAGCGCGGCGCGGTGCGCCAGGCATGGGAGTGCATCGCGCCCATGAAGGCGTAGCCGACCATGCCGACCCTCAGCGCGTTCTGCTGCGTGGAAGTCATCAGGCTGCAGGTTCCTTTCGGTCTACTTGTTGAAACCGGCGGTCAGTCCGCTCACGAGCTGGCGGCGGGCCAGCACGTAGAGGACGACCAGCGGGAGTGTGGAGAGCACGACGGCGGCGAGGACCGCCGGGATGTTCACGGTGAACTCGTCCTGGAAGGCCCAGAGCGAGAGTGGCAGGACCCGCTTGTCGGGGCTCTGGGTCAGGATCAGCGGGAAGAGGAAGCCGTTCCAGACATGGAGCGCGTTGTAGATGGCGATGGTGACGACCGCAGGGCGGACCAGCGGCAGGGCCAGGCGCCACATCATCGTGAATTCCGAGCAGCCGTCGAGCCTCATGGATTCGAAGAGCTCCCGCGGGACGTCCCGGAGGAAGTTCGACAGGATCAGCACCGAGATGGGGATGGCGAAGGCGATCGACGGCAGGATCAGCGCCAGCAGGGTGTCGTAGAGGTGGGCTTTCGTGATCATGAAGTAGATGGGGATGATCGTCGCCTGCAGCGGGATCGCCAGTCCCATCAGGAACAAGGTGTGCGCGGAGCCGATGATGCGCCCGCTCCCCCTCACGACCGCATATGCGGCCATGAACGACACGACGACGGCGGGGATGACACTGCCCAGCGTCACGATCACGCTGTTCATGAAGTAGCGGACGAAGTTCGCCTCGAGGACCGTCTGGTAGTTGACCAGGGTCGGCGAGGTGGACGGAGCCAGCGGGTTCGACCCGAAGAACCCCGCCTGGTTCTTCAGGCTCGTGATGACCACGTAGTAGACGGGCAGGATGATCAGGGCAAGCCACACCCACCCGCCGAGTCCGCCCAGGAAGTTGGGCATACTCCTGCCCACCAGCTTCCGCTGGGAGCGCTGCCGTGCCCGCGCTTCGGTTCCCTGCGCCGCGTCGGTTGCCAGTGCCATGATTACGCTCCTTCCAGCTGGCTTGCGCTGCGGCTGTTGCCGCCGAGCCGCTGCAGTAAGAGGGCGAGACCCAGACCGATGACCACGAGGATCACGCCGAGGGCGCTCGCTGCTCCCATGTCATTGGCCCGGAACCCCGTGAGGTACATGTGCAGCGGGAGGAGCCGCGTCGCATACCCCGGACCACCGGCCGTGAGGACGAAGATCAGGTCGAAGTACGCCAGTGACCCCAGGACCATGAGGGTGGACGAGGTGATGATGGTGTATTTCAGCTGGGGCAGCGTGATGTGGAAGAACTGCTGGACCCGTCCGGCCCCGTCGATCTGCGCCGCCTCGTAGAAGGAGGCCGGGATCTGGCGCACGCCGCCTTGGTAGATGAGCGTGTGGAAGGGGACGAACTGCCAGGCGATGACGAAGATGACCACGAACAGCACCAGGTCGGCGCTGCCGAGCCAGTTCTGGGCGAGGACCGGGATCCCCAGGCCCGGACCCATCCCGAAGTTGGGGTCCAGCAGTGCCTTGAACGCGATCGCCACGGCCGCCGATGACAGCAGGAGCGGGACGAAGTACAGGACCGCCAGCACCGCCCGGTAGCGCTGGTTCCCCGCCGTGAACACCCCCAGGAGGAGACTGATCGGGACCTGCACCACGAGCGAGTAGACCATGATCTTCACCGTGACGATCAGGGCGTTCAGCGTCACCGAATCCGTGAGCGCGGTGCGCCAGCTGTCCAGGCCGGCCCAGGTGATCGCGCCCAGTCCGTTCCAGTTGGTGAAGCTGAGGAACAGCACACCGAGCAGGGGCACGACGGCGAAGGTCACGAAGAAGACCAGTGCCGGGACGACCATCCACGCCGAAGGGCCTTCGGCCCGCGCGCCCCGCACTTTCATCGCGGGTTTCGGCTTCAGCAGGGTGCTCATTTGCCCAGGGTTGCGTTCATGTTCTCGGCGAACTCTTCCGGCGTGATCTCGCCGATGAAGATCTGGTCGAGGTTCGCGAGCATGGCGTCGCCCTGGGCGGGGCTCAGTGCCTGGTCCCAGGAGAGCTGGAAGCTCGGTGCGTCCTGCGCCAGCCCGTAGATGAACTGGACGAAGTCCTTGTCATCGGAGGCTGCGAGCTGGTCCTCGATGCCGTTGACGGCCGGAACTGCGCCGGAGTCGATCATGGCCTGGGTGTACTCCTCGCTGAACAGTCCGTCCTTGAGGTACTTCAGGGCGGACTCCTTCTGCTTGTCGGAAGCCGTCGAGGAGAGGGACCACATGTTCGCCGGGTTGCCCACGATGTTGGCGGGATCGCCCTCCCCGCCTTCGACCGAGGGGAAGGTGGTGAAGCCGACCTCTCCCGACTCGACGAACTCCGGCGCGTCGTTCTTCAGGTTCTGGTACACCCAGCCGCCGTGGAGCATCATCGCTGCCTTGTCGGTGTACAGGAGGGCGCTGTCGGCTCCGGCGTCAGCCGCGATGGAGGAGAAGCCGTTGACGAACCCGCCGGCGTCGACCAGGTCCTGGATCATGGTGAGGGCCTCGATCACGGCGGGATCGGACCAGGCGTTCTCCTCGCCGTCCAGGATCGCCTGGAAGACCTCGGGCCCACCGACACGGTCGACGAGGTATTCCAGCCACATCAGGTTCGGCCACTTGGACTGACCGGCCAGGGAGAAGGGTGCGATTCCCGCGTCGTTGAACTTGGGGACCAGTGCCATGAGGTCGTCCCACGTCTTGGGGGGCTCGGCGCCGATCTTCTCGAAGACTTCCTTGTTGTAGTAGAGGACGATCGGCTGCATGTTGTTGTTGGGCAAGGCGTAGGTCTTGCCGTCGATCACACCGTTCTCGAGCACCGAAGGGATGTAGCGGTCCTTCACCTCGGGGTTCTCGGAGAGGAACTCGTCCAGGTCGCTGACATGGCCGGCGTCGACATAGGACTTCAGCACACCGCCACCCCACCCGTAGATGAACGTGGGTCCCTCGCCGGCTCCGACGGCGGTGCGCACCTTGGTCTTGTAGGCGTCGTTGGCGAAGAATTCCTGGGTGATCTTGTCGTCCGCGTTGGCCTTGTTCCAGTCCTCGACGGACGAGCGGAAGATCTTCTCGCTGCTGCCCGTCAGCGCCCACATCGTCGGGGACGCGGAATCCGCGGCAGGATCCTGGGGACCGCTGGATCCGCAGGCTGAGAGGCTGAGGGCCAGGGTGATGGCGGAGGCGGCCGAGATCAGGGAGGTGGTTGTTCGCATTTTCATCAGTTCTTCCGTAAGTCGACTCAGCTCGAGACAGAAAGGCCGGCTGAGATGGGCAGGTCAACTCCGCGGGTATGCGGTCGCTGACCGCCACGCTGCGGAAGAGATTCGAAATGTTTTCGATTACAACAAACTAACAAGCGTAAAGTTACCTGCGTCACATCGATCGGTCAATGCCCTGCTGCCAACTGATTTCGCAGGTCTGCTCACGCACCCCTCGACTCTTCCGCTCCGCTCGGGCAGGATGGGGGCACGCCTATCGCGGAGAGGATCTCGAAACATTGTCGGAAACTGAAGTTCGACCGAGGGCCACGCTGGCGTCTGTCGCAGCTCTTGCCGGAGTGTCGACTCCGACCGTGTCGAAGGTGATCAACGGGCGGGAGGACGTAGCCCCGGCCACCAGGAAGCGCGTCCTGGAAGCACTCCGGACGTCCGAGTATCAGCCGCCCGGTCAACGCCTCGCCCTTGCGCCTCCGCCGTCCACGCTGATCGACGTCGCCGTGGACAGCGTGGCGACGGCGTACTACTCGGAGGTGATGGACGGGATTCTCGAGTGCGCGGAGATGCACGGCGCCGAGGTCGTCCTGTCCAAGACAGGACTCACGCATCTTCCTGCCGGCGAGCGGGCCGAGAAGATGCAGGCGTCGGGCCGCCGCGGCCTGCTCCTCGTCACGTCCCGGTGGTCCCCGAGGGAGATCAAGGAGGTGAAGAAGCGAGGCATCGCCGTGGTGCTGATCGACCCCATCAATCCTCCCGGACCGGGTGTTGCGAGCGTGGGGGCCACGAACTGGGCCGGAGGAAAGGCCGCCACGGAGCACCTGCTGGGCCTCGGCCATACCCGCATCGCGTTCATCGGTGGACCTGCCAGCGCCGAATGCAGCCAGGACCGCGAGCACGGCTATGTCGCCGCCCTCCTCGAGCGCGGTATCCGGATCTCGGAGGACTACGTCCTGGCGGGCAACTTCGACTCGGAGACCGGGCGGCGCAGCCTGGTCCAGCTCCTCGCCCTGGATGATCCGCCGCAGGCTATCTTCGCGGCCTCCGACAGCATCGCCGTGGGCGTGCTGGCCGAGGCACACGCACTGGGCATCGCGGTCCCCGGTGAGTTGAGCGTGGTCGGCTTCGACGGGACCTACATCAGCGAACAGACCTCACCGCAGCTCACCACCGTGGCCCAGCCCCTGCGGGAGATGGGCCGGACGGCGGTCCGGGCGCTGCTCCGGGAGATGGACGGTGAGAAACCGGACGTGACCCGTGTCGAGCTTGCCACGCAGCTGGTCGTCCGTTCATCGACGGCACCGGCGGCGACGGCATGAGGGCCCTTCAAAGCCGTCACTCCCGGTTGCGGTGGAAGGTGGAGCTGGTGACCATCCTCGGATCCATCAGGGAAAGCGCCGGCTACTCGCCGGTCCAGGAACCTCAGTCATGATCGAACGGCTGCCCTCGAACCGTCCGCCGGAGCGCTTCTACCGCGGCGGCGCGCGCATCTCCGCCTTCCGTGGCGAGCCGGGCGCGGCCGAGTTCGAGCCGGAGGACTGGATCGGCTCGACGACAACGATCTTCGGTGAGAAGGAGCTCGGGCTCACTCGCCTGACGGACGGCACGCTTTTGCGCGACGCCGTCGCGAAGGACCCGGAGTTCTGGCTCGGCGCGGACCACGCTGCCCGCTGGGGCGATGACGTCCGGCTGCTGGTCAAACTGCTCGACGCCGGCCAGCGCCTGCCCGTGCATGCGCATCCCGACGACGCCTTCGCCGCCCGACATCTCGGGCACAGCCACGGCAAGGCCGAGGCCTGGTACATCCTGCAGGGCGGCACCGTCCACCTCGGGCTCACGCGGGACGTGAGCGAAGCCGAACTGGCATATCTCGTCGAGACGCAGGACGTCGACGCGCTACTCGGCCTGCTGCACGAAGTCGACGTCTCACCGGATGACATGGTGTGGGTGCCGCCGGGCGTGCTGCACGCGATCGGCGCGGGTGTGCTGCTGCTGGAACTGCAGCAGCCCGAGGACCTCTCGATCCTGCTGGAATGGCGGGACTTCGCGCTCGACGGCACCGCCGATGGCCATCTGGGCCTCGGCTTCGACGTGGCCCTGACGGGAGTGCAGCGGACCGGAATCTCTCGCGAAGCGCTCTCGGACCTCGTGCGGACGGCGCCGCCCAAGGGATCTGCGTTCCCGCCCGACGCCGACGCATTCTTCCGCCTCGAGCGCGTACCCGTCGAGGGACACGTCTCCCTCGATCCCGGCTTCGCGGTGCTGGTGGTCAGCGAAGGCTCGATCGGCCTCGCCGGTCAGTCCGCTCCCCGCGGCAGTACCTGGCTTGTCCCGGCGGGCGCCGGTGCCATTGTCCTCGACGGCGCCGGAGAAGTACTGGTGGCGCGGCCGCCGGCTGCCTGACAGGCGTCGGTCGCCGATTGCGCGGCACCGCGGATGCACGCATCGGCCTTCTCAGCGTTCAGCTGATGGTGTGCTCTGCCCGCTGCAGAGCACGATTCCGGGAATGAGATGAATTCGGCGGGCTGGCCGCGTCTACCTTCCGTCGGGTGAACGTAGGGTCGGATCGAAGCCATACAACGTGGCATGAGGAGCGCAGGATGTCCGCACCACAGATCTACATCAGCTTTCCAGGGACCGCGCGAGAAGCGCTGGGCTTCTATGCGGAGGTCTTCGGCGGCAGCGTCTCCCTGTTCACCTACAGGGACTTCGCCCGGACGGACGGCCCTCCAACCGCAGTAGCCCACGGGGTGCTCGACGGCGTCGTCGCCCTTGCGGGGTCGGACGCCGCAGCAGGTGAGACGACGATGCGCTGCAAGGGGCTGATGCTCTCGCTGCTCGGCACTGCTGAGCCACCGGTCCTGCACCAGTGGTTCGACAGGCTTTCCGCGGGAGGAACCGTCGTCGACCCTCTGGCGCCCAAGCCGTGGGGTGCGTGGGATGGCCAGGTCATCGACCGCCACGGGCTGCACTGGCTCATCGGCTACGAGCCGGACCAGGCGCAGCCGGAGGAAGGCTCACGATGACTCCCGCGAGGGCGACTCCGGACCGGGGATGACCTCCCAGGACGCCGTCGTCGAGCCCCGCGAAGTTGTGGTCCGTAACGACGACGCGCATCACCGCGCTCCGACCGATGCGGTCAGGCCGCGCTCGGAGAGGTTGCGGATGAGGTCCCGGATGCCGAACGTCCAGGGCGGCGCCGCTTCGGACGTGGTGACCCGGTTGACGAGGGTCCCGAGTCGAGGGCTCGAGATCCGGACGATATCCCGGAGGTGGTGGGTGAATCCCATGTCAGCGCCGTCCCTGTCGACACTCGGGGTGAAAAGGGTTCCGAGGTAGAGCAGGATGCCGTCGGGATACTGGTGCGACTCCCCTACCGTGTAGCGGGCGAGCGCTTTGGGATCCCTGCTGATCAGGGGCATGGAACTGACGCCGTCGAGGATGAATCCGTCGTCCTCGCCCAGAACTTCCAGCCGGACATCGGCGGCCCTGACGTCGTCGACGCTGAACCCGTCGTCGAACAGGCGGATGAACGGGCCGACGGCGGCCGAGGCGTTATTGTCCTTCGCCTTCGGCAGCAGCAGCGCGGAGCGGCCTTCGACGTCCCGGAGGTTGACGTCGTTTCCCAGTGTCGCGCCGACGACCTCTCCGGTGGACGTCACGAGGATTGCGACCTCCGGTTCCGGGTTGTTCCAGGAGGAGACCGATGCCACCCCGATCGCCTGTCCACAGCCCACCGCGGAGAGGACGGGCGCTTTGGTGAACACCTCCGGATCCGGCCCCAGCCCCACCTCCAGGTACTGCGACCACAGGCCCTTCGCCGACAGTTCGGCCTTCAGCGCGTCCGCGTCGGCGCTGCCCGGCCGGACAGTCGCGAGGTCGGCTCCGACCAGTTGTTCCAAATCGGTCCGGAACGCGCTGGCCGCATGCTTGTCACCGCCGGCCCGCTCCTCGATCAGCCGTTCCATGAGCGAGCTCGCGAACGTCACTCCGGCTGCTTTCAGCACGGACAGGTCGACGGGCGCGAGAAGGCGGACACCGGCTCCGCGCTCATCGAGCGAGTTGCGCAGGACCTCGTCGAGGTCCCAGCTGCGGGTTCCTTCCTCCCCCGCGACCCGCCCCGCCGGATCGGCGAATTCGAGAAGGTCGGTCATGGTGGGGAACGTGCTCGTGACGTCGCGCACCCGCCCCTTCCGCACGACGACGACGCACGGTCCGTCGACGTCGGGATCGAAGACCCGGCCGACGAGGGTCGCTGTGTCCGCATCGGCCGGCAATACATCGCCATGGTTATCGAGAAGGTGCATCGGCTTTCTCCACAGGCTCGTGCTCACGTGGTTCACGCGGCGGGGATGGGTTCGTGCAGTCGGTGAGCACCGATCGCTGATCCGCCGTGCACGGCCGCCGGCTCCGTTGCCGACAGCCCGGTGTCGGCCACGAGGGCTGACAGGTCCTGCCACGCTTCACGATAGCCGCGCTGCAGCAGGAGAACGGGCCAGTTTCCGGCCGGCATCGATCGTTGCGCTCCGGAGTCGGCGAGCGCCCAGTCGACGTAGCGCTCGGGTTCGGAGGGCCGCCAGTGGGCCTATCCCGTTACGACGTTGATCCCGCTCGAACGAGCCGGCTCCCGGCCACCAGAAGCTGGTGACCGGGAGCCCTTGTCGGTTCGGCAGCTACTTGGCGGTTCCCGCCGTCGAGCTCCTGGTCTCCTCGATCTGGGAATCTCCGGCCCCGTCCTCGGAGCCCACCGCGACCGGCGTGCCGTGCACCCGGTCGCGGTCGTTCCTGTCGTCGTCGCCCCGGGTCTTGAGCAGGCTTGCGACGGTGGCGACGGCGACCGTCACGGCGATGAACAGCAGCGAGAACCAGATGGGGATCTCGGGCACCCAGAGGAGCGGCTCGCCGCCGTTGATGAAGGACAGCTCGTTGACGTGCAGGGCGTGGAAGACGAGCTTCACGCCGATGAACGCGAGGATGACGGCGAGTCCCTGCGCGAGGTAGACCAGGCGTTCGAGCAGTCCGCCGATGAGGAAGAACAGCTGGCGCAAACCCATCAGCGCGAAGGCGTTGGCGGTGAAGACGATGTAGGCCTCGTTGGTCAGGCCGTAGATCGCGGGGATCGAGTCGACGGCGAAGATGAGGTCCACGAAGCCGATGGCGATGATGGTGAGCAGCATCGGCGTGACGAAACGCTTACCGTTCTTCTTCACCGTGAGCCTGTCCCGGTGGTACTCGTCGGTGACCGGAAGGACGCGGCGCACGAGCTGCATGAACTTGCCGTCCGCCGGGTTGGAGTCGTGGCTACCGAACGCCTGCTTGTAGGCCAGGACGAGCAGCAGGGCGCCGAAGATGTAGAAGACCCAGGAGAAGTTCTCGATCAGGGAAGCTCCGATGGCGATGAACCCGCCGCGGAGGATCAGCGCAATGATGATCCCGACCATCAGCACCTTCTGCTGGTACTTCTTCGGGACGGCGAAGCCGGTCATCACGATGAGGAAGACGAAGAGGTTGTCGATCGACAGCGCCTTCTCGGTGAGGTAGCCGGCGAAGTACTCGCCGCCGAACGTCCAGCCCGACATCACGCCGATGCCGACGCCGAACAGCAGGGCGAGGCCGATGTAGAACGCGGACCAGCGGGCCGATTCGGCGATGGTCGGTTCGTGGGGTTTGCGCACGTGCGCGAAGAACTCGTAGACGAAGAAGAGGATCGTCACGGCGATGGTGATCAACCAGATCAGGGGTGTGACCTGCATGAGGGGGGCTCCCAAGGGTAGGCGTCGGACAGATACGCCAAGGTCTCCTCCGCCCGGTCGGAACCGGTACCGATCGGCCCGGAATGCAGCAATGCATCCGTATTGACGGGCCGATCACAGACGGGAGTACTCCCCTTGATACATATACGCTAACGCACCTGGGTCCATTTAAATTCCCGTGGTGCTGCACGGCCCTGTTCGGTCGAGGGATCCTGGCGCTCGCCGACCGCCGGCACTGCGCGTTCGTCCGTAGCCATGATGTTCCTCCAGGTGCAGGTGGACGCCCCGCCGTTGAACTGATGGCTAGGCTGGGCGGATGGCGACAGTTATCCTCGTGCGGCACGGCCGCACCACAGCGAATGCTTCCGGGTTGCTGGCCGGACGGGCCGACGGCGTCAGCCTTGACGAGATGGGGCGCGACCAGGCGGCCGCGACCGGCGACCGGCTCGCGGCCGTGCCCGTCGTCGGAGTGGTGTCGAGCCCCCTCGAACGCTGTCGGCAGACCGCGCAGTTCATCCTCGATCGCCAGAACGGCACCCCACACGCGCCGCTCGATCCTGACCTCACCGAGTGCGATTACGGCCAGTGGCAGGGCCGCACGCTCAGTGATCTCGCGACCGAGGATCTGTGGTCGGTTGTGCAGTCGCAACCGTCCGCCGTCATCTTTCCCGGCGGTGAATCCATGGCCGCGATGCAGGCCCGGTCGGTGGCAGCGATCCGACGCCACGATGCAGCCTTCGAAGCCGAGCACGGGCCAGGGGCTGTATGGGTGGCGGTGAGTCACGGCGACATCATCAAGTCCATCCTCGCCGACGCGCTCGGCATGCACCTCGACCTGTTCCAGCGCATCACCGTGGGCCCGGCCTCCGTCTCGATCGTGCGCTACGGCGCGAGTCGACCGAGTGTCTACGCGACCAACACCGACGCCGGGGATCTGTCGTGGTTGTCGAACAACGCCGCCTCCGACGATGCGCCGGTGGGCGGTGGCGCAGGACACGAGGCGCGCGGGACCTCGGGAGCCTAAAGTAGTCCCATGCCTACAACTGTTCACGAGTTTGCCTGGCCTGATCGGGTCGTCGTCGGCACCATCGGCGTTCCGGGCGCGCGCACGTTCTACCTGCAGGTACGCACAGGGAAACAGATCGTGAGTATCGCGATGGAGAAGCAGCAGTCGGCCCAGCTCGCCGAGAAGATCGACGAGATCCTGGACCAGCTCATCACCCTCGAGGGCAACCCCTTCAGCGTTCCCACGACTACTCCCATCGAACTCGTCGACAATGACCAGCTCGAGGCGGTCCAGGAGCAGTTCCGGACCGGCGTCATGAGCCTGGGGTGGGACCCGACGACGGCGCAGATCGTCATCGAGGCCTACCCGATCACCGATGTCGATGCTGACGACGACGAATTGCTGCACGACGACGCCGACGCGCCCGAAATGCTGCGGGTACGCATGCCGGTTGGCACCGCCCGCGCGTTCGCCAAGCGCGCCCGCGAGGTCGTGGGTGCCGGGCGTCCGATCTGCGAGCTCTGCGGGTACCCCATCGACGCCGACGGGCACACCTGCACCCTTCCCGAGGTCTGATGCCGGCGCCCGACCTGGTGACCGCCGAGCTGACGCTCACCGGCCGCATCACGACGGCGTCGAACGCCACGTTCCTGGGCAGCATCGGTGACGCGGCGGTGGTCTACAAGCCGATAGCAGGCGAAAAGCCGCTGTGGGACTTTCCCGACGGCACGCTCGCCGAACGGGAAGTGGCCGCCTACCTCGTCTCGGAGGTCTTCGGCTGGAACATCGTGCCGCAGACCTGGCTGCGTGACGGTCCGTTCGGTGAGGGAATGGCGCAGCTCTGGCAGGAGACGGACCCCGACCAGAGTGCTGTGGACCTGGTCGCGGCGAACGACGTGCCGGAGAGTGGCTGGAAGCAGGTTCTTGAGGGTCAGGACGAGAAGGGTCGGATGGTCGCACTCGTCCACGAGGACACGCCGGTTCTTCGACGGATGGCGGTGTTCGACGTGGTCGTCAACAACGCCGACCGCAAGGGCGACCACATCCTCGCGATGAGCGATGGACACCGGCACGGCGTGGACCATGGGCTCACCTTCCACAGCGACCACAAGCTGCGCACGGTGCTGTGGGGGTGGCTGGGAGATCCGCTGACCGCCGAGGAACTCGACGGCATCGATCGTGTCAGCTCCGGTCTCGACGGCGAGCTGGGCCGGGACCTGACGGACCTGCTCACTGCCGACGAGATCGCTGCGCTCGCCGCACGCTGTGCCCGGCTGCGCTCGGCGGGGCGGTTCCCGGCTCCGAGGGGTGAGATGTCGGCGGTGCCCTGGCCGCTGTTCTGAGGGAATTGCGCCCTTCCTACGAGATGTCATGCTGGAGAATACGAGCTGTCTGTCCAAGCGCTTACGCAGCGGTCAACGCCAAACACCGGAGTGCCAGGTCGTCGGGCAACTCGGTTGATTGGGCGGCCCAGCTTAGCTCGCCGTACATGCGCCTAGGCCATGCAGCGGATGGAGTGAATTCGGAGGATGCTCCGAGGACCACGACGCGCAATTAGTCTTAAGGCATGGCCCCCGGAGCATACTTCTGAGCAGCGGCCAATAACTTAGTCCGCCTGAGGAGGTTCTTCGTCAGGCCGGGGTTTCTTCGTCAGGCCGGGGTGATGTGCCGGGCGGGCACGGGGCTCGAGTACACGACGCTGGTGGTGATGCCGCCGAGGGTGGCCAGTTTTCCAGTGATGCGCTCGAGGTCACGCATGGAGCGGGCGAGGACCTTGATGATGAAGCAGTCGGCTCCTGTCACGTGGTGCGCTTCGATGATTTCGGGCAGTGAGCGGACGAGATCATGAAAGGGCTTGTAGTTGCCCGTGGGATAGGCCAGCCGCACGAATGCCGTGACGTTGTATCCGAGGGCTTCGGGGTCCACGGTGATCGAGTAGCCCATGATGACCCCGCCCTCGGTGAGGCGCCGCACGCGATCACCGGTCGCGCTGGGCGAAAGATTGATCGCGCGTGCGAGCTGGGCGACGCTCGTTCGGCCGTCCTGTTGCAGGTGCTCGATGATCGCGTGATCGGTGGTGTCGAGATCCAGCCGTGGGTTCGAGGGCATATCGAAGAATCTACCGGGGGAAAGGGTCCGAGCACGCCCTTCCACCGTTGATCGGGTATTCCACGACGGCGTCGGGTCCGGTTCGATTGCTACATGCCTACTTCCCTCTCCGCCGCTGATTTCTTCGCGGCCAAGCTCGCCTACGAAACCGACCCTGCAGACCTGGCCGCGGACCGGGCTTCCGGCCGTGCTCCCATCATCATCGACACCCGTTCGGCTGCTTCCTGGAGCCAGGGCCGCATCCCCGGCGCCGTCCACATCCCCAACGCAGACCTCGAAGCACGCATAGCAGACGTCGCACCTGGCATGGATGCCAAAATCGTCGTCTACTGCTGGGGACCAGGCTGCAACGGCAGCACCCGCGGCGCATTGATTCTCGCGCTGCTGGGCTACACGAACGTGCGCGAACTCATCGGCGGTTTCGAATACTGGACGCGCGAGGGCTTCGCCACCGTGAGCGACGACGGTCGCGGACGCCGCGCGCCGGACCCTCTCACTGCGCCCACCCCCGCTACAGCATGAGAGCGCCGGCGGGCTACCTGGACAACATGGTGGAGTTCATCGCCGCAGGAGAATGATGATCCGCACCTCTCAGCGCAGGGTGCGAGCGTCAGGCGTTTTCTGCGACCTTGCGCCACTGCGTGGAGAACTCGTCGGCCTGGTCGGCGGACCACTGGGGCTCGAAGCTGAGGGTCGGCGTCCATCCGACGATGGCGTCCTCGAGGGCGAGCCCGGGATTGAAGGCTGTCCGGGCGAGGGCTGCCGCTCCGAGCGGGGTGGCGTGCTGGGTCTCCCCAGCACCGCACTTGGCATGCCAGTGGAGATTCGAGCCAGTGGAGCGGCTCTTGGTTTCAGAAGATGGAGCTCAGATCGGTCCTCCTGAGGCACAAACCGCGGTCGTTGCTATCAGTTGGCGTTGTCAGGCTGTGTTCCATTGTGGCGCTCGTGGTGTTCGCAAGGGCCGTTTGGCCGCTCCGAGAAGGTAAGCGTCACCGATGAGGCAACTGGCCCGATCGGCGACGTTATTGAGCGCATCTGGCGATCAGTGTCAGTTTGAGGGCTTGTGAGAGCACCGCTGCCATCTCACCTCGACCCGGCGACCCGGCGACCCGTTGCAAATGTAGGACGATCACAATCGAGGGTTGATTCTCATGGGTCAACCATTGACACTGGACAAACTTAGGGAGGTTCGGTGAACCAATCGACCTCGGGAGCAACGATGCGCAAGGACCCATTCCTTTACAGGTGGCGGCACGGCGGAGTCCGTAGGACTTCATGGCTAGGCACTCTGATGGCAGCATTGCTGCTTGGGCTGGGTGCCCTGGTGGTGCCGGTGGCAGCGTCGGCTGCTACCGGTGATGTCGGGGTTGAGGGTGCAACTGATCAGACCACGAAAAAAACCCCATGATCGGCTCATTCAGCGACCGCCGCAGACACCTGCTGTCTTCGGCGGTCGCTGTCTTACTGCTCACGGGTTGTTCAGCCTTTAGCGACGCCACCACCGGCTTCGACGATCGGGTCGCACCGACGGCACCACCGACATCAGCAACCGAGCCCACAACTCCATCGACTCCATCGGCCGACGTGGCCACGCCAGCAGTGCCACCGCCACCAGCGATTAGCGCGGCGGAGCCGGGCGATGCCGGAGTCGAGGGCCCGTCGCATGCAGGGACTCCGTCGCCAATCGGTACAAAGCGGGCCACGAGTGCGCTGTGGTTCAACGACGGGTCCTGGTGGGGGAACCTGTGGGACACTGCCAGCTCCGATTTCCATATCTTCCGGTTCGATGCCGCGACGAGCTCGTGGATCGATACGGGTGTGGCGACGGAAACGCGTGCACAAACCCATCACGACGTGCTGTGGGACGGGACGACGCTGTATGTGGCAAGCTATCGGTTCGTCAACGACGGGCTCCCGGCGGAGCCGGGCTTCCCGACGGCGATGCGCCGCTACAGCTACGACTCGGCGAGGAAGACGTACTCGTTGATGGACACGACGAAAGTCAACGACGAGCGTGTCGAGGCGCTGACCATCGATAAGGACTCGACCGGTCGGGTGTGGGCCACGTGGCAGCAGGGGAACCGGATTTACCTGAACGCCACGGGTACGGATGGCCGGTATTGGGGGACGCCGTTCGCGCATCCTGCGTCCTTGAGCCCTGAAGGCTTGAGCAACGTGTCCGTGGACGACACGTCGGCGGTCATCGCCTTCGACGGGAACAAGATCGGCGTGATGTGGAGCCGGCAGGTCGGCGATGCCCTCGACGGCAGGTATTGGAGCTACCACGTCGATGGCACGCCGGACACCGACTGGACCACTCCGGTGGCGGCCGTGTTGGGGCGGAACAGCGCTGACGACCACATGAACCTGAAGCGGCTGGGGTCCTCCGGTGGCCGGGTTTTCGCCGCTGTCAAGACCTCGTACACCGCCGCGTCCGAGCCGCTGATCCAGCTGTTGGCATTGAACGGTACGACCTGGTCCGCGCACACGATCGCGACCGTATCGGAGTGTCCGAATCGGATGATCGTCATGATCGATGAGAGCACCCAGATGCTGCGGACCTTCGCCACCTACCCTCGGCCCGGTGACACGACGGACGCCGGTGTCTGCACCAGCACGGGGGGTGCGATCTACGAGAAATCCACGCCGCTGGACGATATCGATTTCAGCACCGCCCCGAAGACACCTCGTGTCGTGGACGCGGACCAGTACGTCCACAACGTGACCTCGACGAAGCAGAACCTCAACAGCGCGGCGCAAGGCACGGCCAACAGTGGCCTGCTGATACTCGCCGACGTGAACGCAACAAGCCGGTACTGGCATTATCACGACTCCAGCGGCGGTAGTGGCGGTGGCGATCCGGCGGCTCCGCCGGGGACGCCGACGCCGGCTGCGGAGCGGCCGGAGTAGCGGTGACGACTCACGCGACGGGCCCCGTTCTCGGAAGCAATGAACGCCTCGACGGTCATATGCCGGTCACGTTCACACTGACGGCGGGACGGAAGCCTGGGCATGACGCTGGAGGCGGAGATTGGCTGAGGAGGGACGGGTTGTGACCCTCAGAGCTAGACGACCTAAGGCATTCTCGACGGAGACGGGCGATTACTCGCGTTCTGTTGTGAGGTTCGTGCGATAAGCCCGTAGTAATGTTCGCCGCCGACGTCCGCGCGGCGACCTGTACATCCATCAGGGCGTTGGAGGGGCCACGATCCCAAGAAAGTGATCGGCAGGTTGTTGATTTGCTCGCTGCCGGTGTCCGTCGATCTTTTCCGATAGTCAGATTGCGAACGCACGCCGACTCCCTCTGCTTGCCGTTGACGGAGGGATGGCGGGTTTGCGCATTCAACAAAGCTCGGGAGCAGGCCCCTGAAAAATGATCAGCATCCACCATCAGGTTCCTATGCACTCCTACGAATCCCGGACCACTGGTTGGTGTTCTGCGGACTGTTCCTACCTGCTCATCCGCTCATTAAGGGCGAACTTCACGGTCGGCCATTCGTCGTCGATGATGGAGTAGACGACGGTGTCGCGGATGGTGCCGTTTTCGAAGATCGTGTGCTTGCGCAGGACTCCGTCCTGCTTGGCTCCGAGGCGTTCGATGGCTGCTCGTGATTGACGGTTGTGCCAGTGCGCCCGGAACTCGACGGCGATACACCCGAGGTCCTCGAAGGCCCGGGTGAGGAGCAGCATTTTGCTGGCTGTGTTGATGCCGGTCTGCTGAGCCTCTTTTCCGAGCCACGTCGACCCGATCTCGAGGCGGCAGTTCGCTGGGTCGAGGTTGCAGTAGGTCGTCATGCCTACCGCTCGGCCGGAAATAGCATCGATGACCGCCCATGGAGCCATGCGCCCTTGAGCCTGCAGCGCGAGGCGACGCGCGATCTCCTCGTTCATCGCTTCTGGTGAGGGAATGTGGGTGTACCAGGTGCGCCACAGATCTCCTTCGGCCACGGCCTCGGAAAGATTTTCGCTGTGGGCCAGCTGCAGGGGCTCCAGCACTACGCCGCTGGCTTTCAGTACGGGTGTCGTCGCAAAGTCCACCTAGCAACCCTATGTCCACAGTTGTACCGGCTACGGGACCTGAGGCGGGTAGATTGCACGAGCAACCGACCCTCATTGCACATTTCTGATACTGATTTACCGGTCAATCGATTTCGCTGCTTGGCTTGGTGGAGGCGGGGTGATGAGCGCTTGGACCGACAGTGCGCTGAGCCAGCCCATGTCGAGGGTGACTGTCAGTCGCTGGAGGAGTCCACCGATAGGCGCCAGGACCGGGGCCTGGGCGAAAGCCGCACTGGTGAGCATGAAGCCAATGACCATGGTTCCTGCCGTGGTGCCCGAATACCGGGACCAGCGGCGGCACCCGTGACGGGCGAAGGTACGCGCCCAGAGAAGGGCCGCCGCCGGGATGCCCAGGAAAACCGGGACCGCCACGAGATCATGCACTCGCGCCCCGGCTCGGCCGTAGTGATCCAGGGTGGCCGGGGTACCTGGAGGGTAGCCGCTGACCGGGTCGGTCGTGAACAGCCCGGCAATGATTTGTCCGAGGCCGGCCGCGCCGATGAGCAGGGGCCCGGCCCGGGGCGTCGCGGCGTCTCCACGGTGAGCCAGTCCGGCAGCCAAACCGAGATAGAGCAGACCGTTAACGCTGAAATTCAGTGCCTGGATCCATCGTCCGGGCCCAGCGCCGGTGAGCTCACCGGGTGGCGGATTGGATTGTAGTCTGATCGGGCCGCGCCTGCTGCCGTGAAGCCGGCAATGAATAACGGTCCCGCTGCGGCACCGCACCCGAGCAGGACCCGGTCCAGGCTCCGGGCCGTGGAGTCAGCAAGAATGGACTCGAGTCTGCGAAGAGGGTGCATCAGAAGTCCTCTTTATTGGGAGAACACCTTAGTCCGTAACTCCACGGCCGGTCGGACAGCGACAGTCGGTGGTGCACTCGAAGTCCCGTATGAGGATCCCTTACTGGCCCAGGGTTGACGCTTCGGCGCGGACCCGGGGACTCTAGCCAGTATGGACCAAACCTTCAGCGCAGAATTGTTCGAGTGGCGGGGCCCAGCCCCGTTCTACTGGCTCGTGGTGCCAGAAGACGTTTGCGAGTATGTTCGCGTCGAGGCCGGTCGGGCGACCTACGGCTGGGGCGTGGTTCCGGTATCCGTACGCATCGGAATGACCGAATGGGAGACCTCACTGCTGCCCCGCGAGGGCGGTTACGTGCTGCCGCTGAAGAAGATGGTCCGCCACCAGGAACGAATCAGCGAGGGACAATCGGTTGCGGTAGCGCTGCAGGTAGCTTCACGCGGCGGTCGGGCCGCCAACGGGACTGGCTCGACGATGTGAGGCCTAGGCTTTTGCGGTGTCTCGTATAGCTAAAGCTTTCTAAGACACCCGAAGCGGTCACACGTCGAGCGACCACTCCCCCGAAAATCCGGGCCTCTCGTTGTCTCGGAAAGTTGCCTCACCGCCTTTCGCCTTAGAAGTCCCCGCGTTCGGACTTTGTGAGTCGGAATGTTCTTCCGCGTAACCGGTAAGCTCCCGGCCAGCGTCGGGCCAACGTTGGTTAGAGAAGATCGTGCACTCACCCCAGTCGGTCAAGCCGCCAACTCATTAGCACTGTTCTAGTCGCGGAGCAATCGATGCTATTAACTGCTCGCCCCTACAAGCAGCGACCCCAAGAACTCAGCGCTTCACTCGGCAGATTGCTTGGGTCGCCATGTTCCCCGGATCAGTCCGATATCGGGCGTGAAACCCTTCCACTCGTAGGGATGCTTTTTTCTACCACCAGCAGAGACAACGCTATTGATCGGTCGTAGCTCTCTGATTAGGAAGGTTAGAACCTTGAATCCATGAGAATGATGAGTCCTGTCCGATGAACCCGGGGTGAGAGACAGTCGGCGCGCCGCTGCGAGGCGGTGGTTGCCATCAAGTACCACACGCTTTTTCTCGCCCGTATGCCCATTAATGTACAGTTCGTATGCAAGAACGCAGATTATCGGGGTTGGCTGTGCTTCCAGTACCTGGCACAGATTGTCGATGCTTGTAGCGCGCATTCCTTCGGGAATCTCACCATGTTTGAGAGCCTGGGGCCAGCGTGGGGTCGTAGCGTTGATCCGCAGCGTGTCGTACTTCGCGCGCTCTTCGAGCTCACAATTCAACACGTTCACTGGGCGTGCACTACCGTCCGTTCCTTGTCCGACGAACCAAGGAGCCAGCCATTCATCGGTCGCAGCACTGTCGACAAGTTCTACCTCGCAACTGAGACGGTCGGCGTTGTCACGCAGCGTCGACCAGTCGTGCAAAACGGTGAGCTCGTCCTGGTAGAGCATTTCAAAGCGATTTAGACGGTGGATTGTTTCCGTCCGAGCTGAACGCCTCACTGGCGGGCGTCGGGAGTCTATCGTGGTTAACGGATCCCAGACTGCCGGCAGCGAGATGCTCTCAAACACTGCCACACCCACTTCACCGTTCTTCCGCAAGGCCCGTCCTAGCATCTCGATAAATCCGATGTGGTCGGCAACGCGCATCAGTTCTTTGTCTCTGATCCGCTTCGATGGACTGAAGACCAGCTCATCCGTTTCACGTATGACGTCCGCAGTTCCCTCGCACAAACGTGCCCACACCGAGCGCGCTAGAGTGCCAGCACGGAGAAATACTGAGAAAGCGAGATCGTTGTAGGCGTTTACCACTGAAGCCCTCAGGTCTTCTTGTCTAGCCTGGTTAGCAGCGGGGTAATGCTGTAGTGCCGCTCGTGCGTCCGCTGCAACTCGGAGCGCTGCTGATTCGGATCCGGAGAGACTGCGTGCACTGTTCATGGCAAGCACTCCAGTTGACGTGATGAGATCTGCGTTTGCTACTGCTTCTGCGCGCTCTTCGGCCCTCCAGTTGAGACGTTGCGCCAAGAAGAGAAAGTAGACACTCAAGATAACGGATATGAGGAAGTTAGCTAAGTCTGTATACGTCCAGTTACTAGCGTCGAATATTACGGCACTGAGAAGTATACTGCTTGCAACGAGGAAGAACCGGAACGAGATCTTAAGGTCTCTCTTTGAGCCCGTAAAAGCTTTCATCATTATTGTAATCCCCTTTGGTTGTAAGCTTTCAGCTGTAGCATGTCTTCGATACGATCCTAATCCGACGAGGTAGTGACTGCTTGAAAAAGCCCGATAATGAACTGGTCTCAGCGATTCAGAAGCAGCGTCTGCTCATCATGCAGCAGGCTGTTGAAGATCTTCCGGTCTTTGATCGGGTTGTTGCCGCATTGCGGCCACTGAGGGATCAGTTGAAGTTGGGCAGATTCCTTGGGGCGGTAGTTGTCGATCACAAACCACGAATCCTCTACCGATTTTTAGTGGCGGAAGGCTCTCCTGTTACGAACCTCGGCCCACAGGTGATCCTAAAGGTCTATGGGGACCAGCCACGAGGGGAAGGACCGCTCCAGCAGTTGTGGCGGGCCCGAAATCTCGATGTGCCTCGCCTCGTATTCGGTGAGGCGAGCAGGTGTAGTTGGCTGGTGATGGAACACCTCGACATACGACCGCTCGATTTTCGTTCGGATGACCAGCTGAATGTTGTCGATCAATTAGCGAGCATCAGTGCAATCATGCACCGCTCCTGTGATGAGCTGACGCCATCGCTCAGGCCGCTCAGCACGGTGATGGTGCCCCGCTGGAAAGCAGCAGCGTCTGCTCTTTCTCGATCCGGATACACTCTTCCCTCCTTCTGGCTGAGCAAGGCGACCACCGCATACACAGGGGGTAATCCAAGGCCTCTGCATGGTGATCTTGCGCCAGCGAACATGGGTAAGACAGTAGACGGCCGTCTCATCATTTTCGACGCGTCCGCCCTCTACGGACCACTCTCCTTTGACGCCGCCCGCTGGTCAGCGCGCGTCGGTCGAGGCAGACATGGACCAGAAGCCCTCCTCAAGCGTTGGATGGCTGTCGAGATGCTGCCGCCCGCACCGGATCCAGAGGTATTACTCGCCGCCGAATGCGTACTAGAAGCTGGATCACGCGAGATTGTGCGCTCACGTTCCGCACATCGAAGTTGCTCGAATAGTCCTACTCCGATCACATCTGATGTGACGGAATTACTCAATGTTGCTTCAAGGTACTTAAGATAATCACTAGTCATAAAAGTGTGATTCTGCCGCATCCAACCACCACGATTTGGAGTAATGGCATGAGGGTGTGTTGCCAGAATAGATGAACCTTTGGAAACACGAATCAACCAATTCAGTATTCTGGTATTCAGAAGCCCTGGTTAGCTCCAGCATCAACTGTCTTGCAACTGTTGGGATGCAAGGCAGCAGGACGAGACACTGCCGCTCTCACGCCACTACTGCTCCTGCCCTGTCTTGCTACCGTGTCTTTCAAGCAGGGTCTGTTATTCGTGACTGAAGAGTCGGTTGCGACACAGACCTGAGGATGAAACCGGGCGTACGACCACCGGGCAGACACCGTAGGGTCGGTGGAATGAGATTGTTGTTGATCCGCCATGGGCAAACCCCGAACAACGTCACCGGTCATCTGGATACATCCTTCCCAGGAGCCGGCTTGAGCGCCCTTGGGGAGCAGCAAGCACTCGCCGTGCCGGCAGCTCTCGCGACCCAGAGCATCACCGCGATCTACGCCTCGCCTCTCATCCGCACGCAACTGACCGCCGAACCATTGGCAGCTACGCTCGGACGCGACATACGCGTTGTCCCTGGTTTGGAGGAGATCAGCGCGGGCACCTTGGAGATGCTGAACGATCCCGCGTCGGTGGAGGCATACGCCTCGTGCCTGATCGGCTGGATGGAGGGCGACCTCGACCGGCGCATGCCCGGCGGTACGACCGGACACGAGTTCATCGAGCGGTACGACCGCACCATCCGGATGATTGCCCGCGGTCATTCCCCGGAGGATTCGGTGGCGGTGTTCTCACACGGCGCCGCGATCAGGGTCTATACCGCTGTCTCCACCAGCATGCCTCCTGCCCGTGTACGGACGCTGACCCTCCACAACACGGGGATGAGTATCCTCAGCGGCGACCCCGATCAGCAGTGGTCCCTTGAAGCGTGGCAATCGGACCCGTTAGGCGGCGCAGCACTGGAAGGTGTCACCTCGAACGACGTCACCGGAAATGCCGGGTAGGAACTAGTTGTACTGAGACAGGACGTTGGTTACATGGTGAAAGGGTGAAGACCTCTTAGGTTGGTGGTTACCACACACGCCAACGACTAAGAGGTCTTCATGTCCCACCGTAATGCCCGCCTGACCCCTACGGGT
>NZ_NFSC01000026.1 GCF_002157505.1 Arthrobacter agilis | reverse complement strand
CGCCGACCCGCCGCAGTGCGGGGCGTTCGTCGCGGCACAGGTCGGTGGCCAGGGGGCAGCGCAACCGGAAGGGGCACCCGCCCGGGGCGGGGGTGGCGGCGGCACCGGTCCGGACGCCGAGGGATTCGCGGGCTGCCCGGCGGGCCGCCTGCTCGGCGGGCCGGGGCACCGGGGACGCTGCGACGAGGGTCTGGGTGAAGGGGTGCTTCGGGTCCTCCGTGACCGCAGCGGCGGGTCCGGTCTCCATGACCTGCCCGCGGTAGAGCACCACCACGCGCTGGGCCAGGAACTGGACCACGGCGATGTCGTGGGCGATGAACAGGTAGCCCAGGCCGCGCTCGTCGCGCAGGTCCGCCAGCAGGTTCAGCACCTGCGCCTGCGTGGAGAGGTCCAGTGCGCTCACGGCCTCGTCGCAGACCACGAGCTTGGGGTCACAGATGAGGGCGCGGGCCACGGAGATGCGCTGCCGCTGGCCGCCGGAGAACTGGCTCGGGTACCGGTCGACGGCGTCCCGGGGCAGCCCCACCCGTTCCAGCATGTCCTCGGCGCGCTGGCGGGCCTCGGTCGGGTTCACCCCGCGGAGCCGGAGCGGTTCAGCCAGCGAGGAGCCGACCGTGTTGCGGGGGTTGAGTGAGGAGTTGGGGTCCTGGAAGACGGCCCGCAGCTCCCCGCCCAGAGCCCTGCGCTGGGACGCGCCGGCGGAGGTGATGTCCTTGCCCTGGTAGGTGATGGACCCGGAGGAGACCTTCTGCAGGCCCAGGATCGCCTTGCCGATGGTCGACTTGCCCGAGCCGGACTCCCCGACCAGGCCCACGGTCTCCCCCGCGGCGATGCTGAAGCTCACGCCGTCCACGGCGGCCGGAGCAGCCGCTGCCTTGCGGCCGCGGCCGTATCGGACCACCAGGTCCCTGACCTCCAGCAGGGGCTGGGCGGCTGCGGGTGGTGCTGGTTCGGGACGGTACGAGGTTGCGGTGCTCATGCGGGATCCTTCTCAGCGGTTCTTTCAGCGGGTCGTGCTTCGACGTGAGCGGTCCTGATTTCAGTGGTCCTGGCTTCGGCCGGTCGTGTTTCGACGAGGTCCAGGATGCGGTGGGTCGGTACATCGGTGGCCACCCAGTCCAGGCCTTCGACGGCCAGTTCGTCGGCCTTGACGCAGCGGACCAGCCCCTCGCCGGTGCCGGACGGTACCAGCGGGACGGGGACCATACAGGCGGACCCGGCGAACTGGCAGCGGGCGGCGAAGCGGCACGTGGTGGGCCAGTCCTTGGGCTGCGGGACCTGCCCGCTGATGGTGGCCAGCCGCTCGGGCATGTCAGCGGCACTGGTGGCGTGCGGGTCCGCGGCCAGCAGGGCCAGGGTGTAGGGGTGGCGCGGGTTGTCCAGGATGCTGTCCGTCCGGCCGTTCTCCACAATCTGGCCGGCGTACATCACAGCGACCCGGTCGCACAGGTCGGCGACGACGCCGAGGTCATGGGTCACCATGACCACGGACATCCCGGTCTCCTTCGCCAGGCTGCGGAGCAGTGAGAGGATCTCGGCCTGCACGGTGACGTCCAGTGCCGTGGTGGGTTCGTCGGCGACGAGCAGGCGGGGCCGGCCGGAGAGCGCCAGGGCGATGGCCACGCGCTGGGCCATGCCGCCGCTGATCTGGTGCGGGTAGACCGTGAGGATGCGGGCGGCGTCCACGATGCCCACCTTCTCCAGCAGGTTCAGTGCTTCGGCCTTCGTTTCGGCCCTGCCCGTCCTGCGTAGCCGCCGGATTGCGGCGGTGAGCTGGTAGCCCACGGTGAACATCGGGTCCAGGGCACGCATGGGTTCCTGCGAGATGAGGGCGATCTCGCGTCCGCGGATGCCTTCCATGTCCTTGTCGGTCGCCGCGGCGAGGTTCCTGCCGTTCCAGAGGATCTGGCCTCCAGTCACGGAGACCCCGGACGGCAGCAGGCCCAGCAGCGACAGCGCCGTCATGGTCTTGCCACACCCTGACTCGCCCACCAGGCCCAGGACGGTGCCCGGTTCGACGTCGAAGGAGACGTCCGTGACCAGGCGGACACCATTACCCGTATCCGCGCCCGTACCTGCAGAATCCACTCCTACGGACAGATTACGCACGCTCAGCGTGTCCTTGGACCCCGCCTCGTCCTCCCCGGACGAAGCGGTCGGGGCGGCCGCAGCGATGGCAGCGACGGCTTTCGCCCGCTGCCGGCGGGCGGCGGCGGAGGGCAGGTGGGAGGCGGTGGCATTGGGTGCCTTGCCGAGCGCGTTGCCGATGGCGTTGGCGGCGAGGACCGTCAGCGCGAGTACGGCCCCGGTGGGGACCATGAGCCACGGCGCGTCGTAGACGTGCTGGGACGCGCCCTGGATCATCCCGCCCCAGCTCGGCTCGGGGATGGGCGGCCCGAAGCCGATGAAGGCCAACCCGGCCTGGATGAGCATGCCGACGGCGAAGATCAGGGCCGCCTGGACCACGATGGTGTTCGTCAGGCCGGGCAGCACGTGGCGGAGGCTGATGCCCACGGCACTGACGCCGTCCACCTTGGCTGCGTCCACATAGAGCTGGGACTGCAGCGACTTGGCCTGGCCCAGCATGACACGGTAGATACCCGCCGAGATCAGCACGCCGAGGATGGCCATGACCAGCGGGATATTGGTTCCCACGGCGCCGATGACGGCCAGGATGATCACCGTGCCGGGCAGGGACATCATGATCTCCGTGACGCGGCTGATTCCGGCTTCCACGCGTTCACCTGCGGCTGCTGCGAGCATCGCCAGGAGGGTGCCCAGCCCGACGGCGACGATCACGGTGATCATGGAGGTCCCCAGCGTGCCGGCAGCGGAGGCGAAGATGCGGCTCAGGAGGTCCCGGCCGAGTTCGTCCGTCCCGAGCCAGTGAGCGGCGCTGGGTCCGGAGAGGACGGCGGTGAAGTCCTGGTCCTCGGTCTTGAAGGGCAACCAGAGGGGCGCGGTCAGGGAGGCGAGCACGATCGCGGCCAGCCAGATCACGCCGGCGGTGCTGGCCGGCGAGGTGAACAGCTTGGCGACGGAGAATCGGCGGCCGGCCCTGGCGGGAGCCGGAGGAAGGAGCGCAGCCGACGTCGGATCCGGAGAGTCCGCAGGGGCAGGGGCGACGTTCGGGATCATGAGGCACGCAACTTCGGGTCGAGGAACTTGGTGGCGAGTTCCAGCACCAGGTTCACGGCAACCACCACGACAGTGGCGATCACCACCACGCCCTGCACGGACGGGGCGTCATGGGTGCTGACGGAGTTCTGGACGGCCTGGCCCAGGCCGGGCATGGCGAACAACTGCTCGGCGATGACGGAACCGCCGAAGAGCTGGATGAACTGCAGCGCGATGCCGGCCACGATGGGAAGGCTGGCGTAGCGCAGCGCATGGACGTACAGGATCTTCCAGGTAGGAGTGGCCGTCGCGCGGAGGGTCCGGATGTGCTCCTGCTGCAGCGCCTCGAGCATCGAGGCCCGGGTCTGGCGGGCGATGAACGCCGCCCCGCCCACGGCCAGGGTGATCACCGGCAACGCCAGGGACAGGGCCCAGTCCCTCGGGGAAACTTCGAACGGGACATAACCGGTTGCCGGAAAGATCGGGGACTGCACCGCCAGGAGGTAGACGAAGATGATGCCGATCCAGAAGGCCGGCAGGGCTACCGCCATGCCGGCGACGCCCCCGATGATGCGGTCCACGACGCCGCCGCGGACGGCGGCGGTCACGCCCAGGGCGATGCCGAGGACGGCGCTGAGCACGGTGGCACCGGCAGCCAGCGACGCGGTGACCGGGAGCCTGCCGGCCAGGTCCGCACTGACGGAGCGGCCATCGATGAGGGAGATCCCGAAATCGCCCTGGACGGCGGCACCCAGCCAGCGGAAGAACTGGACGGGAAGGGAATCCGACCAGCCCAGACGCTGGTTGACCTCGTCGATTGCCTCCTGGGACGCGCCGGCCCCGAGGGACACGGCTCCGGGGCTGCCCGGCATGGCGTGCACCAGCAGGAATGCCAGCACGGCGACCACCAGGACTGTGGCCAGTGCCATCAGCAGGCGCTTGGCGATGAATAGTGCCATGGTGACCTCCATCGGTCGGATTCGGCCGGGCGGGCTCTCCTGTGGAATGGTGAGCCCGCCCGGCCGGATCGGGTATTAGCTGGCCGGCTTGTAGGACGAGAGGAGCGGGTAGGCGTTGGTACCGGCGAACTCCACCGGCGCCACCTTCTTGGTGTTGTAGCCCTGGTTGACGAGGGCTTCGTACAGCGGGATCATCCAGCCGGATTCCACGAGGCGGGTGTTCAGCTTGGTGGCCGCGGTCTTGGCAGCGGCGTCGTCCTTGGCGGCAGCCAGTTCGGCCGTCGCCGCGCTCAGCTGCTCATCCGTGGCCTTCTGCACGTTGGTGAAACCGTTGAGGACGACTCCGTACATCACGCCGACCGGGTTGTCCCAGTTCAGGGGGCTGTACCCCAGCGGCGTGGTGGCAACGGCGGCGAAGGCTTCATCGGTGGAGGCGGCCATCTTGACGTTCATGGTGATCCCGACCGCGGCCAGGTCCTTCTGGACTGCCTGCAGGTCCGTCTGCGTCTGTGCGCTGGCGATGATGGTGAAGTCGAATCCGTCCGGGTAGCCGGCTTCCGCGAGCAGGCTCTTCGCCTTGTCTGGGTCGTAGGCGAACTCGGTCTCGAGGTCCTCGGTGAAGCCGGCGGAGTCCTTCGGCAGGGCGTTCCATGCGGGGATGTCACCCTTGTGGAGTGCGTCCACCAGGGCCTGCCGGTTGATGGCGTGCTGGATCGCCTGCCGGACCTTCTCCTCCGCGAACGCGGGTGCCGTCTTGCCGATCTTGTCGAAGGAGATCATGGTGTTGACGGTGCCGCCGATCTGGGAGACGCCCGACCCCTTGGATTCTGCGAAGTCGACGGTGGACGAGGTCAGCATGGCGACGTCGGCCTGGCCGGACACCAGGGCGTTCGCCCGGGCCTGCGGGTCGAGGACGACACTGAAGACGACCTTGTCGAAGGCGAAGTCCGAGGCCTCCGAGCTCTCCTCGTTCTTCACGAAGACGTATTTGCTGCCCTTCACGGTGGTCGGGTCCAGGGTGTACGGACCGGATCCGTCCGGGGTCGCAGCAAGGCTCGCGGTGTCCGTGACGCCGTCCTTGCCGACGATCATGCCGGTGGTGGAGGTGAGGTTCTTCTCGAAACCTGGCTGCGGCTTGGCGAACGTCAGGGCCACTTCGGTGGGACTGACGACGTCGACGGAGGTGATCTCCTGCGCCCCGCCCTTGGCGACCGCGGAGTAGGCACTCAGCGCAGGATCGGACCGGCGGTCGAGGTTCGCCTTGACCAGTCCGGCGTCGAGCTTCGACCCGTCGGTGAACGTGACGTCATCCCTGAGGGTCAGCGTCATCACCGTGTTGTCCGCGTTGTAGCTGAACTCCTCGGCCAGGCCCGGGCCTGCCGATCCGTCCGGCTGGAGCGTCATCAGGCTCTCGTAGAGGCCTTCGAAGAACTGCCGCTGGGCTGCCGAGACGCGCAGCGGGTCATAGCCGAAGGAACCGGAGTCACTGTCGATGGCCAGGGTCAGCATACTGGTATCGGCCTCGGCCGCCGCCTGGTTGGAGCTGCCGCCGCACGCGGTCAACGATCCCAGCAGCAGCGCTCCAGCCAGAACGGCGGAGCTCCCACGGACGGAGGGGTTCAGAAGTTTCATGTAGTGCGCCTTTGCATTTTGACGGAACAGCGGAGGGAGTCAGTCGGGGCTGGCGGCTCGCCGGCTCCTTCCAAGCATCAGCCGCCCACAATCGGCACTCACATGAGAATGTCATTCATTGAAAAGGTATTGTGGCGTCGGTCACGCGACGGGAAAGGATTGGAAGCCAGGGCAGAGAGGCCCGTTGCGCCTCCCGGGCGCTGAACCGAAAGGATCCACATGACCGACGCATCACCCTTCCCGCAGGACTTCCTCTGGGGTGTCGCCAGTGCCGGGCACCAGGTGGAGGGGAGCAACGTCAACAGCGACGTCTGGTTCCTGGAGCACCTGCCGGGCACCATGTTCTCCGAGCCGTCCGGCGATGCCCTGGACCACTACCACCGCTACCGCGAGGACATCGCCCTGATCGCGAGCCTGGGGTTCACGAGCTACCGCTTCTCACTCGAGTGGGCGCGCATCGAGCCGGAGGAGGGCCTCTTCTCCCAGGCCGAACTGAACCACTACCGGCGCGTCCTGGAGGCCTGCCACGAGCACGGCCTCACCCCCGTGGTCACCTTCCACCACTTCGCGTCCCCGCGGTGGCTCCTCGCCGTCGGCGGCTGGGAGGGCCCCCGGACAGCCGCACTGTTCGCCCGCTACTGCGACCGCGTCATGGCGCACCTGGGCGACCTCATCGGCGTCGCCTGCACCCTGAACGAGCCGAACCTGCCGTGGCTGCTGAAGTCCTTCGGCATCGGCCGCGAGGCCCCCGAGAACCGCGGATCGGTGCCTGTGTGGGCCGCAGCCGCAGAACGCCTCGGCGTAGACCCCAGCACGGTCGCCCCGTTCCAGTTCTCGTCGACGGACGCCGGCTTCGACGTGAAGCTTGCAGCACACCACGCTGCCACAGCAGCGATCAAGACCCGCCGCCCGGAGCTTCCCGTGGGCTGGACCCTGGCGAACTCGGACATCCAGTCCATCGAGGGCGGGAGCGACACCGCCGACCAGGTGCGCCGCGACGTCAACGAACGCTTCCTCGAGGCATCCCGCGGCGACGACTTCGTGGGCATCCAGACCTATGGCCGTACCGTCTACGGCCCGAACGGTCTCGCGCCGGTACCGGAAGGCGCGGCGACGAACCAGATGGGCGAGGAGATCTACCCTCAAGCCCTCGGGACGACCATCCGGGAAGCTCACCGGATCGCCGGCATCCCGGTGATCGTCACGGAGAACGGCCTCGCCACCGAAGACGATACGCAGCGGGTGGAGTACCTCAAGGCTGCGGTGGACAGCGTGGCGTCCTGCCTGGCCGACGGCATCGACGTCCGCGGCTACATCGCCTGGACCGCCTTCGACAACTACGAATGGGTGTTCGGCTACCGGCCGAAGTTCGGGCTCATCGCCGTGGACCGCACCACCCAGGAGCGCACACCGAAGGAAAGCGCGCGCTGGCTGGGTGGCCTGGCACAGGACCACGCTGTGCAGGCCGGCCTGGACACGCAAGCCGACGTCGTTCACTCCGCCTGACACCGCCGGGGCCGCCGTGGGATCCACCGCCGTCGGCCCCTCATGCAGGGGCCTTGGCGTCCATCCTCTGGGTGGACGCCGGGGTCTCGACTCGCGTGCTGGCGCACGGCGACGCCGCCCGGCTCCGGTTTGGTGCTACTCCGAGGCGGTGAAGGCCTGCTCGGTGCCGTTGATAGCGTCCGTCAGCGCAGCCGGGAGAGCAAAGGAACGTGGTTCCAGGCCAATTGTGCACGAAGTGGACCCGCTCGCCGTGCTGGTTTGTCGCGCTTGTGACTGGTTGGGAGGAGGCCGTCGCCCTCCATCGTGTTCGTTCGCTCCTACACCTATAACCACCTGGTGGCCCCTGAACAGCGCGCCCTGTCGGTGGCGGCGAACTCACCGCGGCGTTTGAGCAGATCGTGTTAAAGAGCACTGCGTAGGAGGGGTTCGCCCCCTCCCGAACCGCTGCCTGACATAACGTCGGTGATCGCCGAAGAGTGGACGAAACTTCAGAGGCCTCGGGCTGAAGCTTTTGTCCCACGCAGCCCTGGCCGGCATTTGTCTGTTTTCATCGGCAGGGACGTCGTCTGTAGGTGCGGTATTCGGAACTCGCTTAGAACCTCAGGTGGGGCGAACGACCGCGTCGCTCGCCCCACCTACGTCTAGCAGTGCACGCTAAACGCCCGTGAACCTTTGGTTGGGTCCGCCCGCGCAGTCCCAGACCTGGAGTCGCCGACCGTTTGTCGCGTCTCCACCAGCCAAGTCGACGCACCGGCCGGACCAGGCGTTGCGGAACTGGCCGTCGCCCTGCCGGGTCCAGCGCTGTTGATCCTGCTGGTTGCACTTCCAGGCGTTGAGTCCGGCGCCGTTGCCAATGTTCTCGATTGGCTGGTCGAGGCAGTTTCCACCGACCTTCAGTTGCCCGTTGACCGAGTCGTAGATCCACGACTGCTGAAGATTCTCGTTGCAGTCCCAGATGTTTACCGTGCCGCTGGGATCCCGATCGAGGCACTTGTTCGTCCCGTTCCACCGGATCTGGCCTGCCGTGACGCCAGGCCCGCTTGGTTTGGCGGTGAACGCCTTACCGAGCCGGTGGAATGTCAGGGATGTCAAGGTCACGTTGCCGCCCTGCGCATAGGTTGAGATACCGAGACTGTTCGAGGCTGAGTTGAAGTCGGTGTTCTCCGTCAACGAAAACTTCCCGTCGTTCCCGAACGCTTCGACCTGGCCTCTGTCTACGAGAATCCGCATCTTGATCCGATTGTTGATGGGAGCGAGAGGCTTCCATTCCATCTGCTGAAGCGGACGGTTGTAGGCGATAGTTCGGTCGCTGCTCCCGTCTGCTCGCTGATGGAGGCGGAAGCCGAACTCGGTAGCGGTCGCCCCATTGAGGTCCCACTCGGCGATGAGCTCGTAGGTGTCGGCATTCACGCCGTTCAGCGGGTCGGAGCTGTCGCTGGTAGTGATGGTGCGCGTTCCCCACGACTGGGTTCCGCTCCGGAGGGTCGAAATCTCCGGGATCGGAACTCGAGTGGTGCGGATTCCCTCCGGGAAGGTCTTCAGGCCTAGCTCGGCGGGAAATGATGCGTTGCCGGTCCAGGTCGTTCCCTTGTTGCCGGGTTGCCAATACATCTGGACGACCCGGTTGGTAGGGAGGTTCGTGAATGTCAGGCCCGCGTAGAAGCTGCCATCGAACGCTCCGCGGCCCTGGTCCATCCTCTGCGGTGCGGGAAATCCTGCGTCCTGAACGAAAACCCCGTTGCTGTTGAGGGAGCCCACGGAGTACTCGCCGCTGGCGTCGGTGATCACCCATTTCTGATTTCCCGTATTGCCGTCGACGGGCAGCTGAAAGATGTCGGCGCACTCGAAGATCCAGTCGGCTCGGAATTCGCCGCGAGCTATCCAGTTGAGAAGATTGGTTGAGCTGTAGAACTTGACGGTGTTGCCGCCGTCGTTCGCCCACAGTGCCATTCCCCAGCGATTGCGGGCGGCGTCCCAGAAGACTTTCGGATCCCGCGATTCATAGGCAGTCGTGATGACCTTCGCGCCGCCGTTATACATCTGGAAGCGATTGCCTCCGTCATTGCTGTAGGCGATCGACACGCCGTTGGTGTTCGTGAATAGGATAATCGGTGCCTGCCCGTTACCGCGGAGTCCTGTCACATTGTTGGTGTCAACCCATCCGCCCCCGGAGAACAGGGTGGAGTTGTGGACGCCGGGCTCGAGGGCGATGGGTTTCTGCTGCCAGTGCACCATGTCAGTGCTGGTCGCGTGGCCCCAGTGCATGGTGTCCCAGTCCAGGCCGTGCGGGTTGTGCTGGTAGAAGAGGTGGTACTGCCCGTTGTAATAGAGGGGGGCGTTGATGTCGTTCATCCAGCCGTTCTGCGAGCTGAAGTGGAACTGGCCGCGGAAGGGTTCGTTGTAGTCGGTCGCCGCGTATGGATACTCGGCGTAATTGTCCGGTGTGCCCGCTAAAGCACCAGCGGTCGGGACGAAAAGGGCGAGAACGAGGGCGAATACCGTCACGACCGCCATGCGCATTTCTTTCATACAGCTACCTGCAATCTCCACTCTGCAATGAGTGGGTCGGCTCACATGACAACGTTGTCAATTCGAATCCTACTACGAATTCGGCTCATTCGCCAGAGGTCTGAATGCAATGTCCTCTGACATTTGACCGAACCGCCACAGCGACTCAAGCGACAAAAGGTACTTCCGCATTCCAGGCAAGTGCTGGGATATGGAAGTACCTTCTGATTGCACTATGCGACCCTTTATCCACCACCTGAACAAGTGACACTGAACCGTTTTCCACCCCTACACTGCCCGGAAGGGCTAGTTGTGGTTATCTGGTCACCGAACCCAACGGGTTCTGGCGGCCTAAATCTGCGCGCACATGGCACACAAAAGCCCCAAGGTCCGGAGTGCCAGACCTTGGGGCTTTGTTCTATGGACTTATGTCAGAGGTGAGAGCCAGGTCAGTTGGGAACCGTCTCCGATAATCAGGTCGGTGAGGGCCTCGTTGAAGACCCGCCCATAGTCAGCGGTTATGTGCGCCTGGAATGCCTGATCGTCCCGATAGATCTCGTACACGAAAAAGTCATCCGGCGCCTCCTGTCGGCGGTGAGGGTCGAAGACGATGTTCCCTGGCTCTGCTCGTACTTTCGTCGTGAGATCGAGCAGGAGTGCTTCGACTTCGTCGGCCTTGCCTTCCTTCGCGGTGAATTCGGCATAGAGGGCGACGGCGCCGGACTTCTGGTCCGTCATGCTGCCTGGGCTCCTGTCATGATCGCGACCGCCTCAGTCATGGAGTGGCTCTGAGGGGTAATGGTCGTGGCGCATTTGCCGAGGCGCTGGATGTGGATACGGTCGGCCACCTCGAAGACGTGCGGCATATTGTGGCTGATGAGGATCACCGGGATGCCCTTGGCTCGAAGGTTCTTCACCAGCTCGAGGACTTGCTTGGATTCCCGGACGCCAAGCGCTGCGGTCGGCTCGTCCAGAACGACGACTTTCGATCCGAACGCGGCAGCGCGGGCTACTGCGACCGCCTGTCGCTGGCCGCCCGAGAGGTTCTCGACGGGTACGGTGACGTCCTGCAGGGTGCTGATTCCGAGCTCGGTGAGTTCGGCTCGTGCTTTTTGCCGCATGCCTTTGGTGTCGACGACGCGGAACACTGAGCCGAGGATGCCCTTGCGACGCTCTTCTCGTCCGAGGAAGAGGTTGGCGGCGACGTCGAGTGCGGGTGAGACGGCAAGGTTCTGGTAGACGGTTTCGATGCCGGCTTGCCTTGCGTCTTGGGGGCGTTTGAAGTGGACGGGCTGGCCCTCAAGGAGTAGCTCGCCCTGATCGGGTACTTCGGCGCCGGTCAGGCATTTGATGAGGGTGGACTTGCCTGCACCATTGTCACCAATGATGGCGAGGACCTCCCCGGGGTAGAGCGAGAGGGATACGCCATCGAGGCCGACGACCTTGCCGAAGGTCTTCACGAGGTCGCGAGCCTCGAGGATTGGCTTGCGGTTACTGTCTCCACCACTGGCTGGGATAGTTGCATGTGCCGGGTGTGCTGTGTCGGTCATTTGCGTACCTTTCGAATCCACTGGTCCACGGAGACCGCGATGATGATGAGGACGCCCACGGCGAAGGTTTGCCAGAGGACGTCGAGTCCGGCGAGGGAGAGCCCGTTGCGGAATACGCCGACAATGAGGGCTCCCAGGAGGGTCCCCCAGACGGTGCCGCGTCCGCCGAAGAGGCTCGTGCCGCCGATGACGACAGCGGTAATGGAGTCGAGGTTCAGGTCGGCGCCGGCGTTGGGTGATGCTGCGTTGCTGCGGCCGATCTGGATCCAGGCGCCGACGGCGAGGATTGCTCCGGCGGCGAGGTAGACGCTGACCAGGACCCGGTTGACTCGGATGCCGGCGAGGCGTGCGGCTTCCTTGTCGTCACCGACGGCGTACACGTGTCGGCCCCATGCTGTTTTCCCGAGGATGAAAGCAACGGCGATGTAGAGCAGGAGCATGAGGACGACGCCGTTGGTGATGTTCACGCCCGCGAGACTGAAGGTCGTCCCGGTAGCGGTGAGTACGCCGGGCATCTCGGCTCCTCGGACGGTGGCGCCAGCCGAATACAGCAGGGTGAGGGCGATGAAGATGTTCAGGGTGCCGAGGGTCACGATGAAGGGTGGCAGCCTGAACTTGGTGACCAGGAAGGCGTTGAAGGCGCCTGCGGCGAGGCCGACGACCAATCCGAGGAGCAGTCCGATGAAGCCTGGAACGCCGTTCTGCGAGGTGGTCTGCGCGATGACCATGGAGGTCAGGACCATGACAGCTCCGACGGAGAGATCGATGCCGGCGGTCAGGATGATGAGGGTCTGTGCGATGGCGAGGGTTCCGACGACGGCGACCTGCTGGGTAATCAGCGAGAGGTTGGCCGGAGCGAGGAAGCGTTCGTTGAGCAGGCCGAAGACGATGACGGCAATGACCAGCACGATGGCAGGGCTCAGTGCCGGGTAGCGGTGCAGGGTGTTGCGCACCCGTGTGAGCGGCGTGGTGCGGTCGAGGAATTCGCTGGCGAGGTCGTGACTGCCCGACGAGGGCGCCGTTTTAACTGTCTGGTTCATGGAAGAACTCCGTTGGTCGTTGCTGATAGCCGGTCCGCGGGGAGAATATCGACCCGCGGACCGACTATGTCGAGGGGTGCTTTATCCCCAGCAGATGTCGCTGGCAGCAGCGGCGTCAATGGACTCGAGGCCGTCCTGCGGCTCGTTGGTTACCAGGGCGACACCCGTGTCGAAGAAGTCCTTGCCGTCAGTGGGCTTGGGGGCCTCACCGGTCTCGACCAGTTCGGCGATCGCCTGCACACCGAGTTCGGCCATCTTGACCGGGTACTGCTGGCTGGTGGCTCCGATGATGCCCTCATCGACCTGGCCGACTCCTGCGCACCCGCCGTCGATGGAAACGACGATGACGTCTTCCTTGCCTGCGGCCTTGAAGGCTTCATACGCGCCGTAGGCAGCCGGCTCGTTGATGGTGTAGACGACGTTGATGTCAGGGTTGGCGCTAAGGAGTGTTTCGGCGGCTGTGCGGCCGCCGTCTTCGGCGCCCTGGGAGGCTTCGTTGCCGACGATCTCGTACTCACCGCCACTGTAGGAACCGGCCTTCTCCTCGTCCCCGTTCTTTTCAGCGTCGGCAGTGTCGATGCCCATTCCGTCCAGGAAGCCCTGGTCGCGGTTGTAATCGACGGAGACAATTTTGTCGTCGAAAAGATCGATCATGGCGATGGTCGCCTTTTCACCTGCCAGCTTGGACGCAGTCCACTTGCCGATTTCCTGACCTGCAACGAAGTTGTCGGTAGCGAAGGTGATATCTGCGGCTTCAGGATCCGAGGGCGGGGTGTCGAGGGCGATCACGAACAGGCCGGCATCCCGGGCCTTGGCCAACGCATCCTCGACTGCCGGACCGTTGGGCGTGATGAGAATTCCGGCGTCACCCTTGGAAATGGCGTTCTCGATGGCCTGGATCTGAGTGTCCTCGTCCCCGTCCTCTTCGCCGGCGGCGACGGTCAGCTCCACACCTTCGGCGTCAGCTGCGGCCTCAGCGCCTTCCTGCATGGCAACGAAGAATGGGTTGGTCGTGGTCTTGACGATCAGCGAGACGCCGATGGGCCCATCAGCTGATTCCGACGCCGCACCTTCACCCGAGGCGGTCGACGAATTACCTCCACCGCACGCGGTGAGGGCCAGAAGCGAAAGTGTCACGATCGAGCCCGCTGTCGTCATACGTCGGCGGAACGAGGGGGATGGATGGGATGTCATGCGATTCATCCTTGAATCTCCTTTGGTGGCGGGAGGCCTTCTCCCTGACAACGATGTCATGTTAGGTATAGACTATGGCGTGGCTCACAGTCAACCCTTTAGGAACGATGGAGATTAGAACGTGACATCGATGTCAGGCATAGGTTCCCAACAGTCTCCGCGATCGCGGCCCACGATGCGGCACGTTGCTGCGCTGGCTGGAGTAGGTATCAAGACGGTTTCCCGCGTGATCAATCAGGAACCGAACGTCTCGGCCGCGACGATCGCGAAGGTGATGGATGCTGCGCGGTCACTGGACTACCACCCCGACGAACAGGCCGGAAACTTACGGCGAGCAGACGGACGTACGCGGACCTTGGGCCTGTTGGTGAGCAGCGTCGACAATCCCTTCGCGGGTGCCATGCATCGCGCCATTGAGGATCTGGCGCTTGAGCGTGGCATCGCCGTCTTCGCCTCAAGCCTGGATGATGACGCTGAGCGGGAACAGGCTTCGGTGGCCGCCTTCCTGAGGCGGCGGGTTGACGGGTTGATTCTGACCACGATCTCGCGCGACCAGTCCTACCTGGCTTCCGAAATGCGGCATGGGACCCCCATCGTCTTCGTGGACCGGGAGCCGGCGGGTATTACCGGGGACTGCGTGGTGAGTGACAACCGCGAGGGCGCCATGACGGCTACCAACCATTTGCTCGACCATGGTCATCGGCGCATCGCCTACCTGGGAGACCGCAGTGATATCTACACGGCAGCGCAGCGGCGCGGCGGGTTCTTCGATGCTCTCGGTCGGGCAGGCGTTCCCACCGGTAGTATTCCCGTCATCGAAAATCTCCATGATGAACGTTCTGCAGCGCAGGCGATGCTCGCACTGCTGGACTCCCCCGTGCCACCCACGGCAGTCTTCACCAGTCAGAACCTGGTGACGATCGGTGCGATCCGGGCACTGCGGTCGCGGGATGCGCACCGGAGCACAGCCCTTGTGGGCTTCGACGACTTCCAGCTTTCGGACCTACTCGATCCAGGGGTTACCGTCGTCGCCCAGAACCCCGAGGACATCGGACGTACCGCCGCTCAACGCCTTATCGGCCGGCTCGACGGAGAAGTGGCACCGCCTCGCACCTGCATTGTTCCGACCACTCTCATCATCCGTGGCAGTGGCGAAATTCCTCCCGCTCAACGATGAGCCCAACAGAAAGAACCACGATGACATCCCAGACCACCCGCAGCGTCGTCGTCATCGGTGACGCCCTCATCGACGAACTGCGTGAACCGGGCGGGTCACAATCCTTCCCCGGCGGCGCGGCACTGAACGTGGCGGTCGGACTGACCCTGCTCGGTGTCCCCGCGACCCTCATCGCCATGGTCGGTGACGACGCTGACGGCCTGCGTATCAAGGACTTCCTGAGCCATCACGACGTGGAGCTCCTGGCAACACCGGCTCCCTATGGCACTGCCCGTGCTGTTTCCGACCGCACGAACGGCGAACCCCAGTACGTTTTCAACCAGGCCGCCCGGCATCGGACCCTTGTGTATCAGAGCGTTCACCGGGCAGCAGTGGAACAAGCGACGCTCGTCGCGGTCAGCTGCTTTCCCTTCGACGACCAGATAGAGGTCGACGCCCTCACCGCGTTGATCGACCAGCCGCAGCGCCGCCTCGTCATCGACCCCAATCCCCGATCAGGAATGCTCGTCAACAGGGAGCTTTTCCTGGCCAACTTCACATTCCTTGCGGCACGGAGCCTCCTCAGCAAAGTCGGTGACGACGATGCGAGGCTTCTCGCCGATGAGGACCTCCACGCTTTCAGTCGCCGCCTTCTCGAGGCCGGAGCGTCCACCGTGCTCGCTACCGCGGGGCCCGAGGGAGCGTCGATCCTGCGCGCCCTGCGCCCGGAGGTCCACCACCCCGTAGCCGAACTCCCCGGGCCCATCGTCGACACCATGGGGGCCGGGGACGCGACCTTGTCCTCGGTTCTTTCGACTCTCATTCGGCACGGTATGCCCGAGACGTCAGCAGCAATGAACACCGCGCTGACTGAAGCGATGCTCATCGCAGCCGCTACCTGCCGCACGCACGGCGCCCTGCTGCAGCGCCCGGAGGAACCCGAAAACAGCAGTGCTTCGGTGCCTGCGACCACTGCAACGGCGGGCACCTGAAGCGGGACTGGACGCCCTTGAAATGTCCGGTGGACAGTGCGTAGCATCACATCCACCAGTTGACAACGTTGTCAGTCCAGCTGACACGCGCAATGAAGGGCGTACCTAGACCATGAAGTCCGGAACCCGCAGCCAAACCCTCACAGCAGGAGTGATCGCCGCTCTGGCGGCCTCGCTGCTTGCAGCCAGTGCTCCAGCCCTGGCCGAAGAAGCACCTGTCGATCCCGCAACCCAGCAGTACCGCCCATTCATCCACTTCAGTCCAGAGAAGAACTGGATGAACGACCCCAACGGGATGGTGTTCTACAAGGGCAAGTACCACCTGTTCTTCCAGCACAACCCCTCCGGCACGACCTGGGGCAACATGAGCTGGGGGCACGCCACGTCCACGGATCTCCTTCAGTGGAAGGAGCAGCCCCTAGCCATCCCGCAGACCTTCAACGCCGAGGGTGTGCCGATCGAAGACATTTTCTCGGGCTCGATCGTGGTCGATGAGACCAACTCCTCGGGCTTCGGCACGGCTGAGAACCCGCCACTGGTTGCCGTCTACACCAGTGCCTACACCGGAGCGCACCCAACCCTGGCTGGTCGTCAGGCTCAGTCGCTCGCCTACAGCACCGATGAGGGCCAAACCTGGACAAAGTACGAGGGGAATCCGGTCCTCGACCGGAGTTCAGCGAACTTCAGGGACCCCAAGGTGTTCCGCTACGACGGTCCCGCCGGATCCTACTGGGTGATGACCACAGTTGAGGCCACCGACCACAAGGTCGTCCTCTACAAGAGCGACAACCTCAAGGACTGGACCCACCTCAGCGACTTCGGGCCAGCCAATTCGACAGCGGGCGTCTGGGAATGCCCGGACCTGTTCCCCATAGCCGTCGACGGGGACCCCAACAACATCAAATGGGTCATGGTCGTCAACCTCAACCCCGGTGGGGTCGCCGGCGGAAGCGGCGGTCAGTACTTCGTCGGTGACTTCGACGGCACCACCTTCACCTCTGACACCACTGAGCCCATCGACTCCATCCCCGACGGAACAACCTTCGCCGGGTTCAACGACGGAACCTACAACGGCTGGACCGTCAACAACGAACCGGGCAATTGGGCAAACGGCCCCTGGGGTCAAACCCCGGCGCCGGGCAATCTCCCCGGGCAGCTTCCCGTCTCCGGGTACAGCGGAGCAGGTCTCATCAACGGATTCAACGACGGCGACTGGCCAGTGGGAACCATCGAGTCCCCCACCTTCACCGTCGGAGGTGAGGACTACATCAACTTCCTCGTCGGCGGCGGCTCCCACCCGCACATCGAGGGAGGACAACTGGGCAACACCCCGCCGGCGGGAACTCTGCTCTTCAACGGCTTCGAATACCCGCAAGGTACCCTCACCGAGCAGGGGTGGACCCTTTCAGGAGACTTCGAGGCTGCACGCAACCCATCAACCGGAGGTGGTGAATATGCCATCGACACCGGCCGACTCAACACCTTCGAAGCCGGACCCAACGCCGACAACAACACCGGCACCCTCACCTCTCCCGAGTTCACCATCGACAACTTCAACCTGAGCTTCCTCATCGGTGGCGGCCGCCGCACCGACGGAAGCCTCCAGGCTGAGCTGGTCATCGACGGACAGGTGGTCGAAACGGCCACCGGCAAGAACGACGGCGCCCTCAACTGGGAGAGCTGGGACGTCAGCGCCTACCAAGGCAAGCAGGCACAGATAAGGATCGTCGACAACGCCACCGGCGGATGGGGCCACCTCACCTTCGACCACGTCGTGCTGGGCGATCAGCCCGCACAGCCGCGCAGCAATGAGACCTCCGTCAACCTTGTCGTCGACGGACAGGTGGTCCGCACCGCGACCGGCAACAACAGCGAGACGCTCGACTGGACGAACTGGAATGTCAGCGAGTTCGAGGGCCGTCAGGCCAGCATCAAAGTGGTTGATAACAACCGCGGAGGCTGGGGCCACATCCTCGCCGACGAGTTCATGTTCTCCGACACACCCGCCACAAGCCGTCTCGAGAATTATGACTGGCTCGACTGGGGCAAGGACTACTACGCAGCTGTCTCCTTCAGCAACATCCCCGATAACAAGAGGATCATGCTCGGCTGGATGAACAACTGGGACTACGCCAACGACATCCCCACCAGCACCTGGCGAAGCTCCATGGCGCTCCCCCGAGAAGTCAGCCTCACCGAAACCGCAGACGGCCCCCGCCTCGTGCAGAAAGTCGTCGACCAGATTGACACCCTCCGCGAGGATGACGCCGCCTACACCACGGGCCCCCGGAACATCACGGAGGGCGTTGAAACCCTTCCAGTGACCGGGGACGTCGTGCAGGTCGACGCCGTCTTCTCCCCTGGCGACGCCGAGTCCTTCGGACTCAGCGTCCTCGGGGACGGGACCGAAACCACGAAGATCGGTTACAACGCGCAAACCAGCAGGCTCTTCGTCGACAGGACCAACTCCGGCAATGAGGGCTTCCACCCGGCGTTCTCATCCATCGAGGACGCACCCGTGCCGCTCAAAGACGGACGAGTGGCCATGCGCATCTACGTCGACCGAGCGTCCGTCGAGGTCTTCGCCAACGAGGGACTGACCACCATCACCGACCAGGTCTTCCCGAACGCCGGTGCCAACGAGATCGGTTTGTTCTCCCAGGGAGGATCCGCAACGCTCGAGAGCCTGACGGTCACGCCGCTCACACCCGCCATGTGGCACGGAACTGTTCCGCCAAAGCCCGAGGACAAGGCCACCACGGCACCGGGCAAGGCTGAACTCTCCATCGACCATGGCCAGGACAAAGGACCCCACGACGGCGACTACACCGTGAACATGAACCTGAAGGACGGTGAGAACGGCACCACCTTCACCCTCTACGAGAACGGTGAACTGATCCGCACCCAGAAGCTCACCTGGAACACCCCCCAAGCCCAAAGCTCGGCAATAGCTATCACCAACAGAGCCCCCGGCAAATACGTCTACACCGGAGTGCTCGAAAACAGCAAGGGAGCAACAGAGACGACGAAGCAGACCGTCATCGTGCAAAAAGCGAGGAAGTAACCTCAAACAGAAGCACATCTGACCCCCAGCGTCGCTGTTGACACCACTACAAACGAGAGCCGGTAGCCCTACATGCAGGACTACCGGCTCTCGCTCTGTCTGAACAATTAACGTGACATCTTTCCGATGCCTGCCCCTCGACGTTACTCAAGTCTGTTGTGTCAGAGTGCCCAGGGCATCCCGACTCGGTATGGCAGGAATTCTCTGCCGAGTTACCTGACGGAAGGGAGATTATGGGCGAGTCGATTTCGACGGAGAGTGGGTGCGACAGGGCTGTAAGAGACGTCCGCCAGGGGCCCAGTCTGCCTGCCTAAGTTAGGCGCAGATAACCGCAAGACGCATTGGTCAAGAGATGGCCAGGATGTCGTGCAGTGAATTGCTAGAAGCAGCACGTCCGAGCGGGTTAGTCACGCACCCGAGCACATAGGGCGGTGGTTTGCTGATTGGTGACGGACGGGAGGGGTGGCCTTGGCACCCCTCCCGTCCGGGGCTGCTGCTAGTAGGCGAACTGCCACATGTAGCGGCGCCCCTCGAGGGCATATCCTCGTACCGCGGCGTAGTGGGCGGCCAAGCGGAAATCGAGGGTGTAGAAGACGAGCGGGGCGACGAAGGCGCGCATTTCCTGCGGGATGCCTGGCAGTTCAAGTTCTCGGCTGTCCACGCGGAATGTCTCCCCGCTGTATTTCTCCAGGAAGCGGTCGACGCGTTCGCCCATTGGGCGGGTTTCGTCTTCGCTGAGGAACAGGATGCTCTTGGTGTCCTTATCGAAGACCTCGAACGGACCCTGGAAGAATTCATCCGCGTTAATGGTGGCTGCGTGCATCCACTGCATTTCCTGGAGGAAGCAACTCGTGAAGGTGGATCCCATGCCCTCGAGTGCGCCGGAGGCGATGAGGTAGGTGACGGGAACGTCCTTCATGTTGTCGGCGATCTTTGCTGCGTAAGGTTCGAAGGCGCGGACAGTCGTGTCGATGGCTGCGGGAAGAGCGGCCAGAGCATCAAGTTCGGCACTGACATTCGCGCCTTCGCGCTTCAGGATCGCAAGAGCAAGGAGTTGCAACAGAACCTGGTTGCCGTCACCCGTCTTTCCGATGAAGGCTGTATCGACCGCTTGGGCAAGGGCGCCTTCTTCATTCAGGGTCACTGCCACGACGGCAGCGCCGCGCTCCTGGGCCCACCGGGCTGCCTGGACCGTTTCCGGCGTCTTGCCTGCAGCGGAAAAGGAGATGACCAGTGCTCCAGGCCCGACGCCGGGGGAACTGCGGTAGTAGAACTCGTCGGAGTTGATGGAGCTGACGGGAGTGACCCCCCGCTTGTCGAGGAGGTACTGGGCGGCGTGCACGCCCGAAAGGGAGCCTCCGGCACCGACGAGGTAAACCCGTCGAAGTTCGGATATGCCAGAGACGTAGGAGTCGATGTCCGGCCACAGGGTAAGTGCATGCTCTTGCGAGCTGGTGATGTTGTCGGGGATGTCCTTGACGGGCTGCGGGCCGGTGAAAGTACCGTCGGTCACGTTTATTCCTTAGCGGTTGGTGATGGAGTGGGCGTGAGCCCGGAATGTGCTGAGTTACGAACTCTCAGCGAATCGGTGCGGCGATTTCGGGGGTGATGGGTTCACCGTGGCCGAAAGCGCCGAAGGTCGTACAGGTGTGGGCCGCTGCAACTGCGGCTTGGGAGAGGAAAAAGCCGGGGTCTTCCTGCCGAAGGAGGCCGACCAGGACACGCGCGCAAAATGTGTCGCCTGCCCCGAGGGTGTCGATGACTCCTGTGGCTGGGTGCGCGCCGCTGCTCCAGCGCTGAGTACCTCCCTTGCTGAGGACAGCCCCTTTGGTGCCGCGTGTGACCAAGCTCCAGGTCGATCCCGACGCTTCGCTGCGAGCTAGGAGAACCTCGAACTCGTCGTCGGCAAGGGAGCCCGCGGAAAGGACGGACAGGTAACACGACGGCCCGATGTGGCGGATGTGTTCCGGGTCCGTGTGGGTGCTGAAGTCGTAGGAAAGGCGGGTTGCGGCCGCGAACGCGGGAACATGCGCGTCAAGTCCACTGGTTGCTCCCACGTGGACCGCATCGAAGGTCTCAAGCCAGGAGACGTCCTCGGTCGACGGCTCGAATCGCGATACACCCAGATCCGAAGACAGGAACACCCGGTCGCCGTCTGCATCGTGCCCGATGACGCAGAAAGCAGTCCTGCCAGCGGCGAACCGCAACCCTGAGGTGTCCACCCCTTCCTCCCGCAATGCGCTGGCGATGGCCTTGCCCGCATCATCAGGTGCCACCTGGCCCAAATAGGCGGAGTCCGCCCCGAACCTGGACGCAAAAACGGAGACATTCAAAGTGTTGCCGCCGGGAAACATGGTGCCCAGTTCCGGGTAGCAGTCAACGACGTTGTCACCGGCCGTTGCGATACGTGGAGCCCGCATTAGAGGACTTCCGAGAGGAATCGTTGGAGGCGTTCGCTTTGGGGGTTGTCGAAGAGGTCGGCGGGTTTGCCGGCTTCGACGACTTCGCCTTCGTCCATGAAGACCACCTGGTCGGCGACTCTGCGGGCGAACCCCATTTCGTGGGTGACGACGGCCATGGTCATGCCGCGTTCGCAGAGGCCGGCCATGAGAGTCAGCACGCCCTTGACCAGTTCGGGGTCCAGCGCCGAGGTGGCTTCGTCGAAGAGCATCACTTCCGGTTCCATGGCCAGGGCCCGTGCGATGGCGACGCGCTGCTGCTGGCCGCCGGAGAGGTCCCGTGGACGGTGATCGGCGCGCTCGGCGAGTCCGACCTCAGCGAGCCTGCGACTGGCGCGTTCCCTGGCTTCGGCCTTCGACATGCCCTTGACGCTCCACAGGGCCAACGCGACGTTCTCGAGGGCGGTGTGGTCGGGGAAGAGGTTGAAGTGCTGGAAGACCATGCCGATACGGCTCCGCAGGACGTCGGGCTTGACCTTCAGGGCGCTTTCCCCGTCGAGGAGCACGTCGCCGCTTGCTGGTTCGTGGAGACGGTTGATGCCGCGCAGCAGGGTCGATTTTCCGGAACCGGAGGGCCCGATGATGCAGGTCGTGGTTCCTGGTGCTATCGACAGGCTGACCCCGCGCAGGACCTTGATGTCACCGAAGGCCATGGTGAGGTCCCGGACTTCCAGGCTGGAGCCCCGAAAGGTGAGCAGGTCGGTGGAGGCGTTCGTGGAGGTGCTCATGTGTTGCTCCCTGTGATGTGCGGGGTGACCGCATCGAGTTCTTTCACTTCGTTCAGTCCGCTGCTTGGTGCGGCAGGGCGGCGTCGTCCGGTGCGGAACCGGTTGTCGAAGTAGTTCACCAGGTGGGTCAGGGGGACCGTGATGATCAGGTAGAAGACCCCTGCCATGACCAGTGGGGAGAGGTTCCCGGTCAGGACGGCCGCGTCCTGGCCGACGCGGAAGAGTTCACGTTCGGAGACCAGAAGACCCAGGAAGTACACCAGGGAGGAGTCCTTCACGATTGCGATGAACTGGTTCACCAGTGCGGGAAGGACACGCCTGATTCCCTGCGGGATGACCACCAGGGCCATGGCCTTGCCGTATCCCATGCCCAGGGCACGGCATGCTTCGAGCTGCCCCTTTTCCACGCTCTGGATACCGGCACGGAAGATCTCACCGATATAGGCGCTGGCGATCAGGCTCAGGGCGATGATGCCCAGTGGATACGGTGAGGGGCCGAAAATTTCCTGGCTGAACCTGGCGAAGCCCTGCCCGATGAGCAGGATTGTCAGGATGGCCGGCAGTCCCCGGAAAAGGTCGGTGTAGATCCGGGCAGGAATGCGTAGCCAGCGTGATGTCGAAATCCCCATCACGGCCACTACCATTCCCAGCACCACGCCGATCACCGTGGCTGCGGCGGAGATGATCAGCGTGTTGACCAGGCCCACTCCCAACAGCTGTGGAAGGACAGCGAGCATCGCATCGAAGTCGAGGAAGGTTTTGATCAGGTTGTCGAGGAAGTCCATATCAAGCTCTCAATGTCTGTAGCCGGGGTGCGGACCGACAAGCGGCCCGCACCCTTTGGATGATGTTCCCAGCGGATTCCCGAGCGTTTCCCGAGCGAGTGCCCAAGGGAACAAGGCCCGGACTAGTTGCTCGGAGAAGGCTCAGGAGTCGGCTCGGAGGTCTGCTCCGCCGACGGCAGGTACTGCTCAGGCATAGGCGAGCCCGGGAACCACTTCTGGTAGAGCTCCTTCCAGGTACCGTCCTCCATCGCATCGGCCAGACCCTCATCAAGAGCCTCCTTCAACGCGGTATTGCCCTTCGCGACAGCGAACCCGGCAGGAGCATCAAACGACGGGACGTTGATCGCGTCGACGAGACCGAACTGTTCCGAATAGGATTTCGCCGATTCGTAATCCAGGAAATGAGCTACAACATTGCCGCTATTGATGGCCGCCACGCCCGAGTTGTTGTCCGGGAAACGGACGATGTCGGACTCGGTGAAGTTCTTCACCGCGTAGGCTTCCTGCAGCGTCCCCTGGACCACACCGATGCGCTTCCCCTTGAGGTCGGACTCCTCCGACATCCCCGCCTCTTTCGTTGTCAGCACGGTCAGGTAGCCGGCGAGGTAGCCCTCGGAGAAATCAACTGTCTGCTTGCGCTCCTCGGTGATGCCGATCGCCGCGACTCCGACATCGAACTGCCCGTTGGCGACGGCCGGGAGCAGTCCGGAGAAGTCCTGACCGGTGAACTGGACGTCCTCGATGCCCGCGCGCTCGGCGACATTTTCGAACAGCTCCACGTCGAAGCCAGTGAAGTCACCGGAAGCATCGGTAAAGGAATAGGGCTTGAGATCTCCGACGCTTGCCGCGCGAATGGTGCCTGGTTCGATCAGGTCGTAGGGGTTGGCGGTATCGGAAGACGCGGGCGAAGACGACCCCGACGATCCGCAACCAGTAAGAAGAAGGGAGGAAACTGCGGCTCCAACAATTAGGAAGCGTCGGCAGTTGGAAACAGAACTCATGGCTAACTCCAGTGGTAAGGCGTATCGGACGGCCGGTTGGTTCCGGACCCAATGCAAGTGGTTCTTTATCAGAGCTTTGATTTTCAGGGAGGAAGGGTGCGTTGCTTCCGGACCAAGAGGTAGTGTGACCGTGTTGGGTCCGGACCCAACTGGTAGGAACCTACCTTGAGACTTACATCACGTCAAGGGTTACCCCCGCTAGGAGCAGCTGTGTTCGAACGACCCCTAAACCGCGAAGCCACCGTAGCTGACGTCGCTCGGCGGGCTGGTGTCGGCAAGTCGACAGCCTCACGAGCACTTGGATCGTACGGATCGGTCAGCTCCGAGGTGCGTCTGCGCGTCCTTGCGGCGGCCGAGGAGCTTGGCTATCGCCCCAACGAGGTAGCGCGCAGCATGAATACCGGGCGGTCACGAACCCTCGGCGTCATCGTCAGCGACATCGAGAATCCGTACTTCAGCGTTGCAATGCGCGGCATATCCGACGCAGCGAACGCATCTCGATACAACGTCATCCTCGCGAACACGTCAGAGAACCTTGAGGCGGAGATCCATGCAGTCCGGGTCTTCCTCGACAAGCGTGTCGACGCGATCATCGTTGCCCCATCCTCCGCGTATCAAATTGAACACTTGAAAGCCATCCGCACCTCCGGTAGGCCCCTCGTGCTCCTGGATCGGAAAGTTCCCGGTCTCGATGCCGTGTCAGTGGAAATTAGCATCGCCCCCGCAGCTCATGAGGCAACGTCAAGACTTGTCGAACTCGGGCATACGCGCATCGCATACATATCGTCCCTGCAGACCGACGGCGACTCGTTTGCGGGCTTCCCCTTGGGGATTTCCTCCGTTGAAGACAGACTCCACGGTATTTTAGACGCCTTGGAAGAAGCAGCAATTCGCCCTGATCCGGAGCTGATCCGGTTCAAAGTAGTAACCATGGAACGCACGGCCGAGGTGATCGAGGAGCTTTTCCATCTCGCCGATCCACCGACTGCCATCCTCGCGTCGGACAGCACCATTGCCCGCGACATTCTTTTGGCGCTTCGGGAACGCGATGTCGGGATCCCCGCGAACGTATCGGTCATTGCCTTGGACGATTTCCCTTGGTCGCCTCTGACAGCACCACCGCTTACCGTCGTGTCGCCGCCGATTTACGAAGCGGGCTTCGCAGCGGCAGTCGCCGCTATCGAGGCGATCGAGGAACGAACTGCCAAACCGGTCGCACTTCAGGCTCGCGTAATCTATCGAGACTCGCACGGCCCCGCCCCTACACACTCAACTAGGTGAATATCTGCTTCGGTAGAGGCACTGCTGCCGCGTTTCGACGGCCCAGACAAGCTTCGATAGAAATAACACAGTGACACCCCTGCCGGGCTCCTCCCCAATGCGGGACAGGCGTCTGTCCTAAGTTGTCCAGCTCAGAGTGGAAGATCAGGCTCTCTGGCACTGGCGGGCGCCCCATAATGCGAGCTAGAAGTGTTTTCGCGGTTGTTGCCCCGATGTCGTAGACGGGCTGAGCGACCACGGTGATGGGCGGTCGCATGAGCCGGGCCTAGGGCATGTCGTCGTACATCATGAAGGGCACTGCGCGGAGCACTCACGCCAACCTTGAATCACGGCCTCGGTGCCGGTCTCAGCGTCGTCCCCGGTGGTCAGGCCCGCACCGATGTCTCCGGCGCCCGAGTGAAGCCTGGCCGTTTTGGTGAGACGGGCATCAAGCATCGCCGGGCATCTTCCCACCAGGACTCATCCTGCGGGCGGCCTCGCTGGTCCTGGACACCGGGCGGGTACTCCACCACGCAAAGCCGTCGTCCGGCGATGCCCTGGACCACTACTACCGCTACCAGGTGGACGTCGCCGTGATCGGCAGCCTCGGGTTCGCGAACTACCGCTTCTCACCCGAGCGGGCGCCTATCGAACGGGTCCTAGCCCAGATGGACCACCTCGTCGGACGTCGTGAATTCGTCCCTCGCGACGTCGACCATGAACCACGAGATGGGCGATGCAAGTGCGAGGGCCACCGCGGCGGCCACGAACACCACGGAGTACCCGTCCACGAGCGACTGCAGTCCGCCTGCCGCGCCCTCGGGCGTCCCAATTGCAGCGGCCGAGGCATAGAGGGCGGTGAAGACCGCCGTCCCGATGGACCCGCCGATCTGCTGGGTCGCGGTGACGGCAGCGCTGGCAACGCCGGAATCACGGGGGGCGATGCCGAGGAGCGCGACGTTCTGCAGCGGCACGAAGATGAGCGCGAGGCCCATGCCCAACAGGATCTGCGCGGGCAGCACCTCGAGGGCGTAGGAACCGCCGGTGATGCGGCTGAGCAGCAGCAGGCCGGCCGCCGCGACCAGCGGCCCGACCGTCATGAGGATGCGGGGACCCACGGTCGGCAGGAGACGTGTGACGACTCCGGCGGACACCATGATCGCCGCCGTCATGGGCAGGGACGCGAGCCCTGAGACCAGCGGGCTCATGCCGAGGACGATCTGGAAGTACAGCGTCAGGTAGAGCAGGGCGCCGAGCAGTGCGGCACCCACCGCGATGGAGGTGAGGTACGCGCCGGCCCGCACGCGGTCGGTGATGATGCGCAGCGGCAGCAGGGGGTGCGCTGAGCGCGCCTCGACGAGGAGAAACAGGGCGAGCAGCACCACGCCGGCGGCCAGGAAACCGAGCGTGTCGGCCCGACCCCAGCCTGCTTCGGCGCGCGAGAACCCGTACACCACGGAGGCGAGGCCGAGGCTCACCAGCAGGGCTCCGGGGACGTCGTAGCGTGTGCTTCCCTCGGCGCGGCTCTCGCGGAGCACGGGGACCCCCACGGCGATGGCGACCACGGCGATGGGCACGTTCACGAGGAGGCACCAGTGCCAGCTGAAGTACTCGGTCAGGATGCCGCCCAGCAGGAGGCCGATGGCCGCACCACCGCCGGCGATCGTGCCGTAGACCGCGAAGGCCCGAACACGGTCCTTGCCGGCGGGAAACGTGACGGAGAGGATGGCGAGCGCGGCGGGCGCCAGCAGCGCGGCGAACGCGCCCTGCAGCCCGCGGGCCAGCAGAAGCATTTCCCCCGACGTCGCGAGGCCGCCGATGGCCGATGCGAGGGCGAAGCCGCCCATGCCGACGAGGAAGGAGCGCTTGCGGCCCCAGAAGTCGGCGATGCGCCCGCCGAGGAGGAGGAGCGCCCCGAACGTCAGGGCGTAGAGCGTGACGACCCAGCTGCGGTCGCTGTCGGACATGCCGAGCTCGGCCTGGGCCTGGGGCAGGGCGATGTTCACGATGGTCCCGTCGAGGACGACGGTGAGCTGTGCCAGCGCGACGATGGCCAGCACGAGCCAGCGGTTCGCGGGGGCCTTCGCCGGGGCATCATCCACGGTAGGCGCGGCGGAAGGACCCGAAGGGTGGGTGGTCATGGTTCTCCTCAGAAAGTACGTCATTCCGAGGGTAGGGCCAGCCCGATAGCAAAGTCAAACGAACTAGTTCGTTTGGGTATACTCGTGGAATGCCTTCAACGACGGACGTACGCTCCCGCATCCTCCTGGCCGCCCGGGGCGAATTCGCCGCATACGGGCTCGCGGGAGCGCGCATCGACCGGATCGCGAAGGCGGCCAGCGCCAGCAAGGAGCGCCTCTACGCGCACTTCACCGACAAGGCCGCCCTGTTCCAGGCTGTGCTCGACGTGAACGCGGCGGAATTCCACGCCGCGGTAGCCCTCGATCCCGCCGACGTACCGGCTTTCGTGGGCCGGCTGTTCGACCACACGCACGAGCACCCCGACATCCTTCGTATGCTGACGTGGGCCCGGCTCGAGGGTGTCGACTACGACCTGCCCGGCATGGGAGCCCAGCCCGACGTCAAGCTGGTGGCGCTTCGGGAGGCGCAGGACCTGGGACACATCGACCGGTCGTGGGCGCCGGAGGAACTCCTGCCGATCCTCTTCAGCATTGCGCAGGCGTGGGTCCAGGCACCCCTGGTGGCTCACGAGAACGCGTCCGACACTCCACTGTCGGCCCACCGTGCCTCGGCGGTCGAGGCCGCCCGGCGCGTCCTGCAGCCGGAGGACTGAGGCGGCGTCGTGTCCGTGTCGGTGATGATCCGCCGTCGTGGTGGGACCATGACCGAGCGGGTCAGGACTCGAAGAGCCGTGCTCCCACGTAGCTTCCCTCGGCTGCACCGCCGGGAACCGCGAAGATCGCGGACCCCACGTGGCGGGTGTACTCGTTGAGCAGGTCCGATCCCGCCAGCCGGGTCTGCACGGGGATGAAGGATCGCTCGGGGTCGCGCTGGAAGCAGAGGAAGAACAGGCCCGCGTTGAGGCGTCCGAGGTCGTCGTTGCCGTCCACGAAGTTGTAGCCGCGCCGGAGCATACGCGCGCCGCCGTTGGTATCGGGGTGCGCCAGCCGTACGTGGGCCTGTTCCGCGATGATGGGTTTCCCGCCGCTGCCGGGCATCGAGAAGTCGGGGGCCGTGAACTCATCGCCGCCGGACAGGGGTGCGCCATGGCCCTTGGTCCGGCCGATGGCGCGTTCCTGCTCGGAGAGGCGCGTGCGGTCCCATGGCTCGATGTTCATGCGGATCTTCCGGGACACCAGGTACGAGCCCCCCGCCATCCAGGCCTGGTCGTCGCTGTCGGCGACCCATACGTGCTCGTCGACGGCCGCCGGGTCCTCGGCCTTGAGGTTGGCCGTGCCGTCCTTGAAGCCGAAGAGGTTGCGGGGCGTCACCTGGGCTGTGCTGGTGCTCGAGGTGCGGCCGAAGCCGAGCTGCGAGTAGCGCAGGGAAGCCCGCCCGAAGGCGATGCGGGACAGGTTCCGGATCGCATGGACGGCGACCTGCGGATCGTCGGCACAGGCCTGGATACAGAGATCACCCCCGCTGATGCGCTCGTCCAGCATGTCACCCGAGAACCTGGGCAGATCGACCAGGGCACGCGGACGCCGGTCCGCGATGCCGAACCGGTCGGTACCGTCGGCCGCTGTGAAGAGCGTCGGGCCGAAGCCGAACGTGATGGTCAGTCCCGTGGGGCCGAGGTCCATCGCCTCGCCCGTGTCCTCGGGCGGCGCCTCGTACGGGCCGGCGTCGGGTGCGAACTCCCCCGCGCTCCCGCCCTGGCTCATGCGGGCAGCGGCGATCGTCCAGTCCTGGAGGAGGCTGATGAGCTCCTCCCGCGGGATGTCGTCGACGTCGAACACGGCGAAGTGCAGGCGGTCCTGTGCGGGTGTCGTGATTCCCGCCTGGTGCTCCCCGTAGAACGGGTACTTCAGTGCGGCGGGATCAGCGGGGACCGCTGAGGCGTCGGGAGCCGAACGACCTGCGGCGACACCCGCGCCGACACCCGCGGCGGCGCTGACCCCGGCGAGGGACAGCGCCCTGCGGCGCGAGATGCGGAACGTGTCTGCTGCCATGGCTGCTAGCCCAGCAGGGCCGCGGTGATCCGCGAGAGCGGTTCGCTGAGGGCGTTGACGCGGTCCGACAGCGCCTTCACGTCCTCGGAGGCCAGGTCGCCGTAGGAGACGTAGGCGATGTCGCGCTGGGCGGCGTCGGGCGCACTCGTGCGGTGCTTGTCGAGTTCCGCCGAGAGGGACGTGAAATCAGCGTCGAGCGTTGCTGCGAGCTCCGGGTCCCTGGACTCGAGCAGGTTCCGCAGCCCGTCGGCGAGGACGCGGGCACCCTCGACGTTGCCCTGGAAGTCCCAGAGGTCGGTGCCCGACCAGATCTCCTCCTCGCCGGTGACCTTGCCGTTGGCGACCTCGTCCATCAGTCCGATCGCACCGTTGGCGAGCTGGTCGAGGGAGAGTTCGATCCCCTGGATGCTGGAGTGCAGCGTGGTGGTGTCCTCGACGAGCTGGGCCGCGACGGCCTCGCGCTCGGCCTGCGTCAGGGGCACGTACCCGGCATCGGCCGGCGGCCAGAGGTCCTTCTCGATGCGGTGCCAGCCGGTCCACTCCTCGCCCTCGGCGAGGTCCGCCTCGCGGTTGTCCAGCTTGGGGTCGAGGTCACCGAAGCTCTCGGCCACGGGCTCCACGCGCTCGAAGTGCATGCGCGTGGTGGGGTAGAGCCGGCGTGCCTCGTCGTCGTTCCCCGCCACGTAGGCGGCGGCGAAGTCCTCGGTGCCCGTCAGCAGCTGGTCCACCTGATCCTTGACGTAGGCCTTGTAGTTGGTCAGCGCGGCGTCGATCTGTGCCTGCTCGTCCCCGGCCGGCTCGACGGCGGTCCCGGAGTCCGTCACGGTGAAGGCGGCCCGGCCCACGCCGTCACCCACCATGCCGGGCTTGCAGACGGTGTAGTAGGAGCCCGGCGTGGCGTTGACGACGAGGTTGCGGCTGATGCCCGGGCCGATGTTCTCGACCTCGGAGACGATGCGCAGCCCGTCCTCCGCCAGGAGGTAGAACTCCGTGACCTGGTCGCCCGCATTCCTGATGGTGAAGGTCAGCGGACCACTTTCCGCGGTGGCGGCCGAGACGGAGCAGTCCTCCGCAGTGCTCGTGACGCTCAGTTCGCCCGTCCCGCCGGCAGCCGTTTCGGCGGAGGCGTTCGGCGTGCAGGCGGTCACGAAGAGGATGCCGCAGGCAGCGGCGACGACGGCTGGCTTCGGAAGGCGTGCGGTGATCAATGGGCTCCTTGGGGAACGGGGTGCTGTGCGGCGGCAGGAGCGGGCGTGCGCCGCATGCTCCGCCGGATGAACAGGGTCATGGTGGGAAGGATGTAGAGCAGCCAGGCGATGCCCTCGAACCAGGTGGTGGCGGGCGAGAAGTTCACGGTTCCCTTGAGGAGCGTGCCGTACCAGCTCGACGGAGGGACGGCCGCACTGACGTCGAACAGAAGACTGTGGAGGCCGGGCAGGATGCCCGCTTCCTGGAGGTCGTGAATGCCGTAGGACAGCACTCCGGCCGCCACGACGATCAGCATGCCGCCGGTCCAGGTGAAGAACTTCGAGAGGTTGATGCTGAGCATGCCCCGGTAGAACAGCCACCCGAGCACGACGGCGGAGGCGAGTCCCAGCGAGGCTCCGAGGATCGGCTGCGTGGTCTGGCCCGTGGCCTGGACGGCCGACCAGATGAACAGGGCGGTCTCCAGTCCTTCACGCCCGACGGCGAGGAACGCCACGACGACGAGGCCCTTGCCTCCGGCGGCCAGGTGGCGATCGACCTGGCCGTGCAGTTCCCCGCGCAGGTTCTTCGCGGTCCTGGCCATCCAGAACACCATCCAGGTGACGAGGCCGACAGCGAGGATGGACAGCGCGCCCCCGATGGCTTCCTGGGCCTCGAACGTCAGACCGTAGGTGCCGTAGGTGAGCAGTGCACCGAAGCCGAGGGACAGCGCGGCGGCCAGCGACACTCCGAGCCAGATCCCGGGCAGCAGGTCCCGGCGCTGGATCTTCACGAGGTACGCCACGAGGATGACCACCACGAGGGCGGCTTCGAGGCCCTCGCGCAGGCCGATCAGGTAGTTGGCGAACATGCAGAGGCTTTCTTGCGGAGGAAGGTCCCTGTCAACAGGGCAAGGTAAGCATAGCCTAACGAACCCTCCGGTCAGAGCGGCGGTCAGGCCCTGTCGAGGCCGGCCAGGCCGGGCTCGTCTCACGGAACACCCGAACAGCGAGCGCCAAACTGTCATTGCATGGTCTTCCGGAGCGCCTCCGTCTCTACACTGGCGGGAGGCATGGCCGTGGTGCCCGACATCACGTTCCAGCCCTGAACCAGACCAGGAGATGACAATGGCGTTTTTCGATACGCAGGAGTGGACCGGCAGGCTGTACCTCGGCGGCTGGTCCGGCGGCAGCGGCGGCACCGCGGAGATCAGGGAGCCCGCCACCGGCGGCACGCTCGGCAGCTACGGCGTGGCGACGGCCGACGACGTCACCACCGCGAGCGCGCACGCCTTGCGGGTGCAGCCGGCCTGGGCCGCCCTGCCCTTCGACGAGAAGGCGGCGATCTTCCGGCGCGCCGGCACCCTGATGGAGGAGCATGCCGCCACAGCCGTCGACTGGCTCATGCGGGAGTCCGGATCGGGCGGGGGCAAGGCGGGCTTCGAAGCCCACCTCGTCGCCGCCGAATTCCATTCCGCTGCCGCGATGGTCGAGGCGCCCTACGGCCAACTGCTGCGCTCCGGCAAGCCCCGCCTGTCCTTCGCGCGGCGCCTTCCCGTCGGGACCGTGGGCGTCATCTCGCCCTTCAACTTCCCGATGATCCTGTCGAGCCGTTCGGTGGCACCGGCGCTTGCAGCGGGTAACGCGGTGATCCTGAAGCCCGATCCCCGTACCGCTGTGTCCGGCGGCCTCTTCCTTGCCGGGATCCTGCGGGAGGCAGGTCTTCCCGAGGGCCTGTTCCACGTTCTCCCGGGCGGCGCGGACGTCGGCGCCGCGCTCGTCGAGGCGCCGAGCGTCCGCGTCATCTCCTTCACGGGCTCGACGGCGGCGGGACGGAAGGTGGGCGAGGCGGCAGCCCGCCACCTCAAGCGCGCCCACCTCGAGCTCGGCGGCAACAACGCCCTGATCGTGCTCGACGACGTCGATCTCGTCCCTGCCGTCTCGGCGGGCGCGTGGGGATCCTTCCTCCACCAGGGTCAGATCTGCATGACCACCGGGCGGCACCTCGTGCACTCCAGCATCTACGACGAGTACGTGGAACGGCTCGCGGCGACAGCCGACGGCCTGCCGGTGGGAGATCCCATCACCGGCGCGCCGCTCGGCCCTGTCATCAACGAGGGGCAGCGCGACAATGTGCACCGCCTCGTCACAGCCTCCGTGGACGCCGGTGCCCGCCTGGCCGCGGGAGGTACCTACGACGGTCTCTTCTACCGGCCCACGGTGCTGGCGGACTCCGCCCCGGACCATCCCGGCTTCGCCGAGGAGATCTTCGGTCCCGTGGCCCCGGTCATGTCCTTCGACACCGTCGACGAAGCCGTCGAGATCGTCCGTCGCAGCGAGTACGGCCTGTCCCTCGGCATCCTGACGCGGGATGTCATGAAGGGCCTGGCGATCGCGGACCGCATCCCCTCGGGGATCGTCCACATCAACGACCAGACGGTCGACGACGAGTCCGTGGCGCCGTTCGGCGGCGTCGGATTCTCCGGCACAGGGGCCCGTTTCGGCGGGGCGGAGGCGAACCTCGAGGCCTTCACGGAGACGCAGTGGGTCACCATGCAGGGGGAGGTTGCGCGGTACCCCTTCTGACCCGCGGTCCCGTCAGAGCCCGAGGGCCGGCACGGGCAGGCCGAATTCCCGCTTCAGCGCGAGCCTGGCTGCGTTCAGCCCGGCCATGCCGTGCACGCCCGGGCCGGGCGGCGTCGACTGGGAGCAGAGGTAGACACCCTTGATCGGCGTCGCCCACGGGTTCAGGGACGGGACGGGGCGGGCGATGATCTGGCGCATGGTGACGGCCCCGCTGCTGAAGTCGCCGCCCACGTAGTTCGCGTTGTACACCTCGAGCTCGCTCGCCGTCGTCGTGTGGCGTCGGACCACCACGTCGCGGAAGCCGGGGGCGAACCGCTCGATCTGGGCCGTCACGGCCTCGGCCATGTCCCTCGTCGAGCCGCGCGGCACGTGGCAGTAGGTCCAGAGAGTGTGCCGCCCCTCCGGTGCGCGGGTCGGATCGAAGGACGACGGCTGCGACACCAGCACGTACGGGCTGTCGGGGTGCCTGCCCTGGTTCACCTGCTTCTCGCCCGCGGCGATCTCCTCCCGCGTGCCGCCCAGGTGCGCGGTGCCCGCCCTGTGCAGTTCGGGGTGCGTCCACGGCACGGGTGCGGAGAGGATGAAGTCCACCTTGCAGGAGGCGTTCCCGTAGGTGAAAGCGGAGAGCGCTGCCTTGTAGGCTGCAGGCAGCCGGCCCCGGGACATGGCCTGGAACGTCTTCGGTGCGACGTCGAGGAGCACCACCCGCGCATCGGAGACCTCGGCCAGGGTCTCTATCCGGCTGTCGGTCACCACCTCACCACCATGTCGGCGGAGGTCGAGGGCCAGGGCGTCCGCGATCGACTGGGATCCTCCGACGGGGATGGGCCACCCGACGGTGTGCGCGAGGAGGTTCAGCGTCAGGCCGGCTCCCGCCCCCGCGAGCGACGGCAGGGTCCCCACGGGATGTGCCATGACCCCCGTGGTGAGGGCACGCGCCTCGTCCGTCCGGAAGCGGCGGTTCCACAGGGGCAGACCCTGGTCGAGGACCGCGAGGGCGAAGCGCAGGGCGGCCTCCGGCTTCTTCGGGAACCGCAGCACGGAGTTCAGCGTGAACGCGAGGATCGCCTGCTCGCGATCACTGAGCGGCTGCAGGAGCCTGCGGTACGACTCTCCGTCGACCCCGAGTCCCGCCACGGTCTTCTCCATGCTGCGGTAGGCCACGCCCGCCCTGCCGCCGTCGAGCGGATGCGCGAAGGACACCTCGGGGACCGCGAAACCGATGCGGCGGCTGAGCTCGAAGGCGCGGAAGAACGGCGAGGCCAGGGCCATCGGGTGGACCGCCGAGCAGAAGTCGTGGAGGTGGTCCTTCTCCATGAGTTCGATGGAGCGGGACCCGCCCCCGAGTGTGGGAGCCGCCTCATGGACGCGGACGGAGAGGCCCGCACGCGCCATGACGACGGCGGCTGCGAGTCCGTTCGGACCGGCTCCGACGACTTCGACATCTGGCATGGCTTCCTCTCCTGCCGGGGCGGGGCACCCCCCGTCCGGCGTCAGGTATCCGGGGTGCTGACGGGTTCCCGCCTGCTGCCGCGACCCACGACGACGGCGGGACGCAGGGTGGAAGCGCGACGCAGGACGGCGCGCGCCGCCGATGGCCCCGTGCGGCGCGCGGTGAGCAGCGACGCGACGGCGGCATAGCGGACAGGGCTCAGGGGGATGTCGTAGGTGGTGGGTACCACGACGACGTTCTTCGAGAAGTTCTTCTTGAAGGTCGTGACGTTCGCGAGGCCCGGGTAGTTCTCGCTCACGATGCCCGTCAGGCCGCACGCCGTGTTGCCTGCCTCCTTGAGCACCCTGAACGCCTCCCACAGGAGCAGGTACGGGGCGAAGGTGCTGCGTGCCTCGTGCGTGCTGCCCGCGAAGTAGTACACGGAGTAGCCGCGGTACTCCGTGGTGATCAGCCAGCTCAGCGGCGCTCCGTCGCGGTAGGCGACAAGGAGCCGCAGGTGGTCGCCCAGCACCGTCAGCAGCGTCTCGTAGTAGGACGAATCGAAGGACTGGAAGCCGTCGCGCTCGGCCGTCTCCTGCATGATCGGGAACAGCTGGGTCGCGAACACATCCTTCCATTCCGAACGCGGAATGTGTTTCACCTCGACACCATTGCGCTGGGCGCGGCGGATGCTGTTCCGTGCATTCGGCCGGAAGCTCTTGAGCAGATCCGCCTCGGACGGGGTCAGGTCGACCACGATCTCCCGCTCGTACCAGCCGTGCTCGATCGGACCTGTTGCGGGCGCCTGCAGGGTGGCCACCTGCATGCGGACGTAGAGCGGATCGACGGAGGGCTCCTCGCGGAACTGGTGGCGTACGGTCTCCATCAGCGCCCGCTCCGCCGCAGGCGTTCGTTCGGCGAACCAGACGGGGCCGTTCACCACCACCACGGACTCCCGGAAGCGCCGCACCACGTGGACATAGCTTGCGGTAGCGACGAGCCGGCCGGCGGCATCCGTGTAGGACCAGATGCCGAGGGGCTTGCGCCCGAGGGCCTGCTCGAACTCGACCCAGGAGGGCGTCTGCTCGAGGGGGATCACCACGTCGGGATGCTGATCGGCAACGGCGTCGAAACCGCTCCTGTCGAGCCGGCTGTAGGTCAGGGGTGCTGCGCTCACTGATGGTCTTCCACTGGTCGGGTCGATGATCCGCCGCGTACCGGTCCGTCGTGCTCCGATCCGGAGCCATGGGCTGCCGGAACGGGGGCGGTATCCCCGCGGTCCTGCCAGCCTATCGGAGCAAGCCGGGCAGGGATCCCAGGCGGGCGGACGGGCCGTGTACCCCCTCCCCGGAGAGTATGCCTGTCGGGTGCCCGGTCGAACGGGCCGCCCTGGGGATCGTCGATGCCGATACGCCGCACGAGGTCGCGCTGCGGGGCGAGGATCTCCGCCACGACGGCGGCCATGACGTATGCGGTCACGAGAATATGAGCGAGGACGGCCCAGGAATAAGGGCCGAGACCCAGGTTGTGCTCCGGAGCGCCGCCGCTCGTCCGGCCCCCGAGGTACAGCCAGATGGCCACCCAGTGGAAGGCTTCGACGAGCTGCCAGAGGAGGACCACGCGCCATCGCGGGATGGCGAGCGCGACCAGCGGCACGAGCCAGAGCGCGTACTGGGGCGAGTAGACCTTGTTGCAGAGGATGAACGCGCCCACGATCAGCAGGGCGATCTGGGCGAAGCGGGGTCGCCGACCGGCCAGCAGGGTGAGTGCTGCAACGCCGACGCAGGAGAGTGCGAAGAGGGCCGCGGCGCCTGCCGTGATCACGGCGGGAGGAAGGGTCGCGGCGCCGAGCTGGCGAGCGACGGCGTTGTAGACGTACCACCCCGACGAGAAGCCGGCATCGCGCGATTCCGAGAAGGTGAGGAAGTATGTCCACCCCGCCATATCTCGGAGCAGAAAGGGGAGATCCACCGCGAGCCATGCTCCCGCGGTGCCCGCCAGCGCGAGGAGGAAGGGCCGGAACCGGCCGGTCCGGAGAGCCAGGACCAGGACCGCACCGAGCAGCAGCACGGGGTAGAGCTTCACGGCCGTGCCGAGTCCCCACAGGACCCCTGCGAGGACCGGCCGGTTGCGCGCGAAGGCCAGCATCCCCGCCGTCGCGAGCAGCACCGCCCACAGGTCCCAGTTGATGGTGCCGGACAGGATGATGACCGGGGCTGTCGCCACGATGGCGGCATCCCAGGGACGGCGGCTCGCGAGCCGGAGCGTGGCCAGCACCGTCAGGACCCAGACGCCGGCGATGAGCATTGTATTCACGTCGAAGTACAGGAGTGCCTTGGCATCGGCAGGTGCGCTGCCGGCAACCAGATCGACGATGACCGCCGTTGCGGAAGCCAGCAGCCCGAGCAGCACCGGATATTCGAAGAGCACTCCGGGCGTGATGAAGGGCAGGACCCCCTCGCCGAGCCCGCGGCTCTGGTAGAGCTCCGCCCAGTCGGAGTAGCACGCACGGTAGAAGTAGTCGGGAGAGGACCATCCCTCCACCCGGCAGGGATTCTTGAGAAGGACGGCCAGGATGGCTGCGCACACCGTGAGGAGGATCAGCACCCTGTCCACCGTGAACCATCGTGGGGCGATCCGTCCGGGATCCGCGTGCCGGCCCACCGGTCCTCCGACCCGCTCGGCTCCGAGCCGGAGGAGGGGGTCCGAGCGGCTCGGGATGCTGATGCGGTACGGTCCGCGTGTCCCCGTACCCGACGTCATCCCCCGAGCGTAGCCGTGGATGGAACCGTTCATACCGTCTCCGACCCCGGACGCGGACCCGCTTGACGAGGGCGAGCGCGCGAGGCACGGAATGGTCCCGCAGCCGTGCGCGTTGGAAACTGAACGTAGACTGGCATTTCCTGCCGACCGCGCCCGGGCGACGACGGCCGGGGCACATTCAACTGGCTTTCGAGGAGAACTGTGGGACAGAACCCCATTCGCGTGGCAATTATTGGAGTCGGCAACTGCGCCGCATCGCTGGTGCAGGGCGTGCACTACTACCGGGACGCCGACCCGTCCGGCACGGTCCCTGGCCTGATGCACGTCGAGTTCGGCAAGTACCACGTGGGCGACGTGCAGTTCGTGGCCGCATTCGACGTCGACGGCAAGAAGGTGGGCCACGACCTCGCCGAGGCCATCGGTGCCAGCGAGAACAACACCATCAAGATCGCCGACGTGCCGCCCACGGGCGTCATCGTCCAGCGCGGCCACACGCTCGACGGTCTGGGCAAGTACTACCGCGAGACCATCGTGGAGTCCGACGAGGAGCCCGTCGACATCGTCGGCCAGCTGAAGGCCACCAAGGCCGACGTCCTGGTCTGCTACCTGCCCGTAGGCTCGGAGCACGCCGCGAAGTACTACGCCCAGTGCGCCATCGACGCCGGCGTCGCATTCGTCAACGCCCTCCCGGTCTTCATCGCCGGCACCAAGGAGTGGGCGGACAAGTTCACCGAGGCCGGTATCCCCATCGTCGGTGACGACATCAAGAGCCAGATCGGTGCCACGATCACGCACCGCGTCATGGCCAAACTCTTCGAGGACCGCGGCGTCACGCTCGACCGCACGTACCAGCTGAACGTCGGCGGCAACATGGACTTCAAGAACATGCTCGAGCGCGACCGCCTCGAGTCCAAGAAGATCTCCAAGACCCAGGCCGTCACCTCCAACGTCAAGGCCGACCTGCACGCCGACGACGTGCACATCGGCCCCTCCGACTACGTGGCCTGGCTCGACGACCGCAAGTGGGCGTTCGTGCGCCTCGAGGGCCGCAACTTCGGTGACGCCCCCGTCTCCCTCGAGTACAAGCTCGAGGTCTGGGACTCGCCGAACTCCGCCGGCGTCATCATCGACGCCATCCGCGCCGCGAAGATCGCCCTCGACCGCGGTATCGGCGGCCCCATCCTCTCCGCCTCCAGCTACTTCATGAAGTCCCCCCCGGAGCAGTACGCCGACGACATCGCCTACGAGAAGGTCGAAGCCTTCATCCGCGGCGACCTCGACCGCTAGGCATCATCGCAAGGGGCCGGACGGCAGTGCCGTCCGGCCTCTTCGCGTCTGCCCGACCGCCTCGGGCAGGACTCCCGGCCTTTCCTGAACGAGCCTAGAACAGCCCGACGGCGTTCCCGTCGCTGTCCACGTCCATCCGCAGGGCGGCGGGCTCCCGGGGCAGGCCCGGCATCGTCATGACCGAACCGGTGAGCGCGACGATGAATCCGGCTCCCGTCTTCGGGATGAGGTCCCGGACGTGGACGGTGAAACCCTTCGGAGCACCGAGCAGGCCCGGGTCGTCGGAGAAGGAATACTGGGTCTTGGCCATGCACACGGGAAGTCCGGACCACCCGTTGGCGTCGATCTCCTTCAGCCGTCGCAGCGCCCGGACCGAGAAGTCGACGCCGTCGGCTCCGTAGATCTCCTGCACGATGGTGCGGATTTTCTCTTCGACCGGGAGGTCGAGGGAGTAGAGGGGCGAGAAGCTTACCGGTCGGTCCAGGGCTGCGAGCACCTTCGCCGCGAGGTCGTCGCCGCCGGGTCCCCCACCGCCCTGGCCCCAGACATCGGCAATGGCTGCCTCGATACCCTCAGCGGCACACCATCCCAGCAGCCAGTGGAGTTCCTCCGGCGAATCCGTACGGAACCTGTTGATGGCGACGACGGGAGTGATGCCGAACTTCTCGATGTTGCGGACGTGCCGCAGGAGGTTGGCCGTTCCTTCCTGGAGGGCGTCCAGGGCGGGGGCCGCGAGGTCGGCCTTCGCGACGCCGCCGTGCATCTTGAGCGCGCGGATCGTCGCGACGATGACGACGGCGTCGGGCGCGAGGTCGGCGGCGCGCGCCTTGATGTCCAGGAACTTCTCCGCACCGAGGTCCGCCCCGAAGCCCGCCTCGGTCACCACGATGTCCGCCAGGCGCCGGGCGGTCCGGGTCGCGATCACGGAGTTGCAGCCGTGGGCGATGTTGGCGAAGGGCCCGCCGTGGACGAGCGCCGGCGTACCGGCGATGGTCTGCACCAGGTTCGGCTTGATGGCATCCCTGAGCAGCAGGGCCAGCGCACCCTCGACCTGCAGCTCGCGGACGGTGAGGGGCGTGCGGTCGTAGGTGTAGCCGAAGGTGATGTCGCCGAGGCGTTCCTTGAGGTCGTCGAGGTCCCGGGCCAGGCAGAAGACGGCCATGATCTCGGAGGCCACCGTGATGTCGAACCCGTCCTGCCGGGGGGTGCCCTGGGCCGGGCCGCCGAGGCCTATGACCACCTCGCGGAGGGCCCTGTCGTTGACGTCGAGGACCCGCTTGAAGGTGATGCGCCGCGGGTCGATGCCGAGCTCGTTGCCCTGGTGGATGTGGTTGTCGATCAGTGCGGCGAGCGCGTTGTTGGCCGACGTGATCGCGTGGAAGTCGCCGGTGAAGTGCAGGTTGATCTCGTCCATGGGCAGCACCTGCGAGTACCCGCCGCCCGTCGCGCCGCCCTTCATGCCGAGCACCGGACCGAGGGACGGCTCGCGGAGCGCGATCATCACCCGCTGCCCCGCGCGGGCGAGGGAATCGGCGAGCCCCACTGTGCAGGTCGACTTGCCCTCTCCGGCAGGGGTGGGGCTCATGGCGCTGACCAGGACCACCTTCCCCGGCGTCCCGCCGTCGGGCAGCAGGCGGGGATCGATCTTCGCCTTGAAGCGGCCGTACGGTTCGAGCGCCTCCCGGGGGACCCCTGCGGCATCGGCGATGTCCTCGATGGGCCGGATGGCGGCGGCACGTGCGATCTCGAGGTCGCTCATGACACGGACCTGTCAGCAGTCGCGGCCTCGACCGGGGGTAGGCCGGCCCGGTCCAGGACGTAGTCGATGAGTGGTCCGTACAGCCCGGGACAGACGTTGTCGTCCAGTGGAACGGCGACCTCGACCTGTCCCTGCGCTTCGGAGACGAACAGCCCGGGATCGTTGCAGTCGGCGAAGCCGATGGTCGGCAGGCCCGAGCTCGCGGCCTGTCCCGCCCAGCCGTGATCCGCCACGACGAGGTCCGGCATGGCGTCTCCCTGACTGGCGAGGGTGTCGAGGCTGAGCCGCATCGGTTCGGGCAGGTGCGTGTGCATGAGCCCGCCGTGCTGGTGCCAGACGAGGACGCCGAAGACCTGGCGGATGTCACCGGCTCCGAAGCGCCGCCCCTCGGGCACGTCCACCACGGTGGCACCCGCGGCCGCCGCGGACCGCGCGAACGCTGCATGGACGGGGAGGAGGCCCGCGGGGTGGCCCGTCGCGAAGAGGATCCGCTCGCTACGGAGGGCCGAGGCGCCCAACCGGTCCGCGAAGCGATCGAGCGCCGCGACGCACTTCCCGGCGTCGATGGTGTCCTGGCCCTGGGTGTGGCCGCGGTCGGCACTGGTCCCCGTGCGCTGGTGCATGAGGTCGAAGACGTCGTCGAACGTCCAATTGCGCGTGCGCGTGACACCGAATTCGAGGTTCTCATCGCCCTCGAGGAAGAGGCGCATGTGTCTCAGGTTGTCCTGCCGCGGGGTGGCCACCTGACCGGTGATACGAACGGAGTCGAGGTATTCGGCGAGCTCGGTGGGATTCACGCTTCCATCCTAGGCGGCGCGGACAGCCCGCTTCAGCGCGCCGTGGCTGCGGGAAAACGCTCGACGGCGGTGCGGTAACTCTGGGCCGTCAGCAGCGCCGTGCGCTGCCAGCCGAAGGCGAGCGCATGGACGGCGGCCCCGCGGCCGAGCGTCTCCCGCAGCTGCGCATCGTCGTACAGGCGCTCGAGGACGTCCGCCCAGGCCGCCCCGGAGTGTCCGTTCACCAGGATTCCGCTCCGCCCGTCACTCACCGCCTGCGGGAGGCCGCCGACGTTGGCTGCGACGACCGGTGTCCCGCACGCCTGCGCTTCGAGTGCCACGAGCCCGAAGGACTCGCTGTAGGACGGCATGACCACGGCGTCTGCCGACCGGAACCACTGGGCGAGGTGGGCCGCCGTGACAGGTGGGTAGAGGCGGACCTCGTCCGTGAGGCCGAAGTGGTCGATGAGGGGCTGGAGTGCGAGCGCCTCCGAGCCACTCCCTGAACCGAGGATGCTCACGGCGAGCGGGATGTCCGGGCGCCGGCGGCGGAGTTCGGCGGCTGCCGCCACCAGCACCTGGGGTCCCTTGAGTTTCTGGATCCTGCCGGCGAAGACCACGTGGAACTGGTCCGGGGAGAAGGCGAGCGCGGCACGGGCGGCCGCGCGGTCGCCCGGGTGGAAGGTCGACAGGTCCACCCCGGGGGCCACCACGTCGACCCGGTCGCGGGATGCTCCGTACAGGCTGACGAGCTCGGCAGCCTCGGTGCGGGTGTTGGCGATGACACGTGACGCACCGTCGACGATGTCCTGTTCGCCGGCGATCCGGTCGGCCGGTTCCGGCGCGGCGAGGGCCTTCATGCGCAGGTTCTTGACCTTGGCCATGGTGTGCATGGAATGGACGAGGGGCAGGTTCATCTCCCTACTGACGGTCAGGCCGACGATGCCGGAGACCCAGTAGTGGGAGTGCAGGACGTCGAAGTGGCCGTCCGCGAGCAGGTCCGCGACGTCGGTGATCGCATCGGCGAAGGTCCCGGCCAGCCCGGGGAGGGCTTCCTTCGGGAGGGGACGGGGCGGACCGGCGTCGAGATGATGCACGACGACGCCGTCACCGAGCACCTCGCGCGGCGGCCTGCCTTCGCCGGACTCCCGCGTGAAGATCTCGACCTCGATGCCGACGCGTGCCAGCTCGAGCGCGGTGCTCCGGACGTAGACGTTCATGCCGCCGGCGTCACCCCTCCCGGGCTGCTCGAGAGGGGAGGTGTGCAGGGACAGCATGGCTACGCGCCGAACGGCGGACACACCAGCTCCCTTCCGACCGGCTCCAGGGAAGGGCCGGTCCAGCCCTCACGACCGTATAACGCCCCGTTCGCGTGCCACATTCCGGTTGCGGCCCTTCCCGGCCCGGCTAGAGGTTCCAGTGGACGAGGGCGGGTGTGCGCTTGTCCCAGCCGAGCGCGCAGACTGCGGCCGTACCGAGGACGAAGTGCCGGCCCTCGATTCCGCCGAACTGCAGCCACCGGGCGGCGACGATCCGCAGGAAATGGCCGTGTGCCACGAGCAGGGCGTTCTCGACGGGCCGAGCCCCCGGATCGCGGTCGGCGGGGGTGCCGCAGCCGGCCTGCACGCGGGCGATGATGCGGTCCGCCCGCTCGGAGACCTGGTCCAGCGTCTCCCCGTTGGGGGCACCGTCGTTCCAGATCAGGTACCCGGGGTTCTCCTCGCGGACGGTGGCGCTGTTCCGGCCCTCGTTGTCGCCGTAGGCCCATTCATGCGCGTGCGGTAATACTTCCGCGTCGGGGAATCCCGCCAGTTCGGCCGTGCGGACCGCGCGCTGCAGGGGCGATGTCATGACGAGGTCGAAGTCCACGCCCTCGAGGTGCTCGCGGGCGGCGAGCGCCTGCTCCTCGCCGTGCTGCGTGAGGGGGAGGTCGGTCAGGCCCGTGTAGCGCCCGTCCCGGGACCATTCCGTCTCGCCGTGCCGCAGGAGCCACAGCCTGGGCAGCGGCGTCCCGGCCGGGGTGAGGTCGGGTGCTGCTGCGCCTGTCATGGGCTTCATGGGTTCTCCTGCGATTCGGGCTGCTCGCTCCACCAGTGGCGGAGCTTGGTCTCGGCGTCGGCGGGCTCGTGCGGGCCGTGTTCCATCCGTTCCTCCAGGAGGAACCGGTAGGCGCGTCCCACCACGGGACCGGGGCGGATGCCGAGGAGCGCCATGATCTGTTCCCCGTCGAGGTCGGGCCGGATGGACGCCAGCTCCTCCTGCTCGGCGAGCGCGGCGATCCTCTCCTCGAGGTCGTCGTAGGCGAAGGCGAGTCGCTCGGCCTTGCGCCGGTTCCGGGTGGTGACGTCGGAGCGCGTGAGGCGGTGGAGCCGCTCGAGCAGGGGCCCGGCGTCGTTCACGTACCGCCGCACCGCGGAGTCGCTCCAGCCGGCCTCGCCGTATCCGTAGAAACGCATGTGCAGTTCGACGAGGCGCGCGATGGACTTGATGGTGTCGTTGTCGAACCTCAGGGCCCGCAGCCTCCTGGTCACGAGCTTCGCGCCGACGGCGTCGTGGTGGCGGAAGCTCACCGCACCTCCGGGTTCGAACTTCCGCGTCGCGGGCTTGCCGATGTCGTGCAGGAGCGCGGCGAACCGGAGGACGACGTCGGGCGCCGGCACGGGACCGTCATCGCCCGTCTCGAGGGCGCAGGCCTGCCGCAGGACGGTCAGCGAGTGCTGGTAGACGTCCTTGTGGCGGTGGTGTTCGTCCGTCTCGAGGCGCAGCGCTGCGACCTCCGGCAGCACGTGGTCGGCGAGCCCGCTGTCCACCATCAGATCGATACCGGCGTCGGGCGCCGCGCCCCGGATGAGCTTGATCAGCTCGTCTCGGATGCGTTCGGCCGAGATGATCGAGATCCTCTCGGCCATGGACGTCATCGCGTCCGACACCTCGGGGGCGACGGTCACGCCCAGCTGGGACACGAAGCGCGCGGCGCGCATCATGCGCAGCGGGTCGTCGGAGAAGGACGACGACGGCGTGCCGGGCGTGCGCAGCAGGCTCGCGTGCAGGTCCCGGACTCCGCCGAACGGATCGACGAGTTCGAGGGACGGTAGCCTCAGGGCCATGGCGTTGATGGTGAAGTCACGCCGCAGGAGGTCGTCCTCGAGGCTCGTCCCGAAGGCCACCGTCGGGTTCCTGGAGGAGGGGTCGTAGGCCTCCGCGCGGTACGTCGTGATCTCGATCTGGAAGCCGTCCTTGCGCAGCCCGATGGTGCCGAAGGCACGCCCGATCTCCCAGTAGGCGTCCGCCCAGCGCTTGATGACGGCGAGCGTCTGGTCGGGGTCGGCACTCGTGGTGAAGTCCAGGTCCGGAGACACCCTGCCGAGGAACAGGTCACGCACCGGCCCACCGACCAGGGAGAGCTCATGGCCCGCGGCGTCGAAGAGTTCGCCGACCTCGAGGACCACGGGAGGGAGGGGTGCGGTAAGGGTCGAGGTGTCCAGCAGGTGCGCCATAGTCCCTTAAGGGTGCCAGATCAGCCCCGGTTTCCCACACCGCGCACCGGCCTGAACCGATGCTGTACGGGTGGGTGGGTGGCCGGTCGCGCCGTCATCGCCGCTCCTTAAAGATCGTTAGAGTGGTCTGCATGGACCGACCCGTTCCAAGTGCTCCAAAGCGCACCCCGTTGACAGTGTCAATGGGAACCACGGGTATGCCTGCCGTGCAGCACCAGCTGCCGACGGTGGAGGAGGTGTCCGCCGGCGGGATCGTCGTGGACGCCACCCGGGAGACGCTCGACGTCGCCATCATCGCCCGGCTGAACCGTGGCGGACGCCTCGAGTGGTGCCTGCCGAAGGGCCACCCGGAGGGCTCCGAGAACAGCGAGGAAGCCGCTGTCCGCGAGATCGCCGAGGAGACCGGGATCGAGGGCAGGATCGTCTCCGCCCTCGGGAGCATCGACTACTGGTTCACCGTCAGCGGCCACCGCGTGCACAAGACGGTCCACCACTTCCTGCTCATCGCCACGGGCGGTTACCTGACGATCGAGAACGATCCCGACCACGAGGCCGTCGACGTCGCCTGGGTGCCGCTGCAGGAGCTGGGCCGGCGCCTGTCCTTCCCCAACGAACGCCGCATCGCGGATCTCGCGCGTGAGGTCCTCCCGGAGCACCTCTGACGTCGCCGCACCTCGCGCGCCGCAGGTTGCTGACGTCCCATGGGACGATGGGTAACGATGTCTGAAACGAATACAGCCTCCGTCCCCCAGCAGGGCGCCGGCGGGCCGGCCCTGGACCCTTCGGCCCCGCGGAGCGGCTCAACCGCCCGCTCGAGCGCGATCATGGCAGCAGGAACCCTGGTCTCGCGGATCCTCGGCCTGGTCCGCGTGGCGCTGCTCGCGACCGCGATCGGGGCGACAGGGCAGGTCTCGGATCTCTTCACCTCCGCGAACAACCTGCCGAACTTCCTCTACCTCATGCTGGCGGGCGGCGTCTTCAACGCCGTCCTGGTGCCGCAGATCATCCGCGCCAGTCGGCAGCCCGACCGGGGAGCGGACTACGTCAGCAGGCTGCTCACCCTGGCTGCCGCCGGGCTGCTCGTGCTGACGGTGCTCGTGACGCTCGCAGCGCCTGTCATCGTCAGCCTGACGACGAGTGTCACGGGCGCCAACCTCGCCCTCACCACGGCCTTTGCCTACTGGTGCCTGCCGCAGATCTTCTTCTACGGCATGTACGCCGTGACCGGGCAGATCCTGAACGCCAACGGGTCCTTCGGTCCGTACATGTGGGCGCCGGTCGTCAACAACGTCGTGTCCATCGCGTTCCTCACGACTTTCATCGTGCTCATGGGGAGTGAGCAGGCAGAACGGCACAGCCCCGAGACGTGGACGTCGGGGCAGACGATGCTGCTGGCCGGCGGAACGACCCTGGGCATCGTCATCCAGGCCCTCGTGCTGTTCCTCCCCCTCAAGCGCCTTCAGCTCGGACTGCGGCCCAAGTTCGGCGTCCGCGGAACAGGACTCGGACGTACGGGCAAGCTCGCGTCCGTCACCATCGTCACCATGCTCATCGGCAACGGTCTGTACCTCCTGAACCAGCGCGTCGCGACCATCGCCTCCGAAGCCCGCCCCCGGCTGCTTGCACAGGACCCGCCCGTGCAGATCGCGGGACTCACCAACCTCGAGTTCGGTGCGATGGTATACCAGTTGCCCCACTCGGTCATCGCGCTGTCCCTGGCGACGGTCATGTTCAACCAGTTGTCCTCCGCGCATGCCGACAACGACCTCGCTGCGGTCCGGGCGATCCTCTCCCAGGGCCTGCGGATCATCGGTGTCGCAACCGTCTTCGGCGCAGCCACCCTGCTCACGTTCGCCGGCCCGTTGGGCATGCTGTTCAGTGAATCCGCGGAGAGCGCCGCGATCAACGGTGTCATCATCGCGATCCTCGCCGTCGGAGCACCCTTCCTCAGCGCGAGCTTCTTCCTGAACCGCGTCTTCTACGCGAGTGAGGACGTTCGCTCGCCCCTTCGGATCCAGTTGATCCTGTCCGTCGTCGGCGTGGTGCTCGCACTCGCCGCCGGCACGTTCGAACCGCGGCTCATCGTGCCGATGCTGGCCGTCTCGTACTCGCTCGGCAACGCGATCGCCGTCGTGGTCAGCCACATCGTCCTGACCCGCAAGATCGGTCCGTACGGTGCAGGGCACGTTTTCGACGTCCACGTACGGCTCACTCTCGCCGGCATCGTCGCAGCGATCGCCGGAACGGCACTGTGCTGGGCGTTCGGCGGATACGACGCCGACGGCTTCCTGTGGCAGTCCAAGCTCCACGCCGTTCTGGTGCTCGCGATCGGTGGAATCACCATGTCCGCCGTGTACCTGGCCATGCTGAAACTGCTCCGGATCACCGAACTCGACGAGTTCGTGAAGCCGCTGCTCGCGAGATTCCGACGGAGCGGCGCCTGACCTGCCAGCCCGGTAATGGCCTGACCGACCGGTAGCATGGATAGAAATCAGCCAGGGTTTTCCGGGAGGAACACGTGCCAGAAGCAGTAGACGTCGGTTCAGTGCTGGGCGGCCGCTACAAAGTGACTGCCTACGTGCTGGCATCTGCTGACAAGGACCTCGTGCTCGACGGCGTCGACCAGGTGCTCAACCGGCCGGTCAGCATCCTCGTCGCATCAGCCGACAATGCTTCCCAGGTGGCCACGAGTGCGCGCGACCTGGCGACGGGTGACAGGAACGGGAACATCCAGGTCCTCGATCTCGGCATCACTGAATCCGGTACCTATCTGGTGACCAACCGCGCCCCGGCCGCCGACATGCTCGACCTGATCGTGCAGCAGGATGCTCCGGCACCAGAGGCTCCGTACATCGAGCCGTTCTTCACCGATACCCTCGGTTCCGAGATCTTCGGCGGGCCGCGCTCGACGGAACCGGAGACCTACGACGACCACTACGAGGAGTACGAGGACTACGACGACGGCCGGCAACGCCGGACGTCGCGCTTAGCCGGACTCGCGCGCGCCGGACTGGCCCGACGATTCGGACGGCAAGGCGCCGGGGACGACCAGCCGGACGACACCTCGGACGACACCTCGGACGACACCTCGGATGTTCCTCCGGCCGCAGCCGAACCGGTCCCCGTACGCCAGCACTCCCACCTCGTGCCGCCGCCGCCCAGCCAGCGACCCTCGGGTGCTTCGGCTGCATCTTCCGCCTCGCGTGGTGAGTTGCGTGACGAATCGCGTGACGAATCGCGTGACGAGTCGCGTGACGAGTCCCGCGAGCACGACGGCGCAGACCAGCGGGGACCGGCGGCCGCAACAGAGGCTGTCATGATCGGAGCGGCAGGGGCCGGAGCGGCGGCTGCCTCCTCGGTGGCGTCCCGGCACCCCGAGCGGGCGGCATCGCGTTTCCCGCTGTCCGATTACGGCGATGATGATTCCGACGCGATCGACGGCCCTGATGGCTACGAGCAGGACGACGACGACAGCAGGGGCCGCAAGTTCACCCGCATCCTCGTCGGTGCGGTTCTCTCCATCGTGCTGGTGGTCGCCGTCGTTCTTGCGGCCACACAGCTCGGCTCCCTCTTTGGCGGAACCCCTGTCGCCGACAGCGAGACACAGCAGGCCACCGGTGCCCCCTCAGCGGAGGACGCAACCACAGCACCGACGACAGCCGAAGCCGAGCCGACGGCCGAAGCCGTAGCGCCTGTGATCACCGGAATCACGCGTGTGATCCCGGACAACCAGGGCCTCGATGCAGCGAACGACGTGAACCTGCCCCTGATCATCGACGGGAACACCGCGTCGTTCTGGGGCAACCAGGTCTATGCCAGTGACACCTTCGGTGGTCTTGCGACCAGCCTCGCCCTCGTCGTCGAGCTCGAACAGGAATCGACCATCTCCGAGGTCTCCATCGCACAGCTCAATGGCGCCGGCGGCAGCTTCTCGGTACTCATCAACGACGAGCCGACGGTGGAAGGCGCGGAGCAGATCGCGCAGGGCGGATTCACGGCGCCCACGATGACCCTTCCGATCCCGGAGGGCGCGGACGGTCCGCGTATGGCCCGTTACGTCATCGTCGACTTCACGCAACTGCCGAGGCTCTCGAGCATCCAGGCACAGTATCCGTTCGGTCTTCGCATCGCGGAGATCAGCGTCACCTAGCCCCGAAGCGCCAGCTTCGCGGCAGCCAGGGCCATGGAGGCGGGGCGCGGCCTTGCAGGGACGGAATAACTCCACGTGTGGTTCCGTTGTGGAAGTGTCCGCGGATAAGTCCGACTCGGCCGTATCAGCGTATGAGAAGACAGAAAGGTCTTTCGAGAACGTGACAACCCAAACCGATGTCCAACTGGACACGCCCACCGCAGATACCTCCGGCAGCGAGCCGAAGATCCATGACGTGATCATCGTCGGCTCAGGGCCCTCCGGCTACACGGCCGCGGTCTACACCGCACGGGCGAACCTCAAGCCCGTCATGATCGCGAGCTCGGTGAAAGCCGGCGGTGAACTGATGAATACCACCGATGTCGAGAACTTCCCCGGGTTCCCGGAAGGCGTCATGGGCCCCGATCTCATGGAGCAGTTCGAGAAGCAGGCGCGGCGCTTCGGCACCGAGATCCTGTTCGAGGATGTCGTGTCCGCTGAGCTGTCCGGCGAGATCAAGAAGCTGACCATCGCGACGGGTGAGGAATTCCTTGCCCGCGCCGTGATCATCTCGACGGGATCCGAATACCGGGAGATCGGACTCGAGGACGAGAAGCGACTCTCGGGCCATGGCGTCAGCTGGTGTGCGACGTGTGACGGTTTCTTCTTCCGGGACCAGGACATCGCAGTCGTCGGAGGCGGCGACTCGGCGATGGAAGAAGCCCTCTTCCTCACGAAGTTCGCCCGGTCCGTCACTGTCATCCACCGCCGTGATGCCCTGCGTGCTTCCAAAATCATGCAGGACCGCGCTTTCGCCCACGAGAAGATTCGCTTCCTGTGGAACTCGGAAGTGGTAGGTATCCACGGAACCGACAAGGTCACCGGCGTGAAGCTCGCAAGCACCGTCGATGGCACGACCAGCGACCTCGACGTCACCGGCATTTTCGTTGCCATTGGTAATGATCCTCGCGTCGACCTGGTCAAGGACCAGCTCGAGCTCACCAGCGAGGGAACCATCGCGGTCCTGGGTCGTACATCGAAGACCTCACTCCCCGGCGTCTTCGCTGCCGGCGATGTCATCGACCCCACCTACCGGCAGGCGATCACGGCTTCGGGTAGTGGTTGTGTCGCTGCCCTGGACGTCGAGCACTACCTGGCCGACACCGTCAGCCCCGCCCAGACTGCGGCCCGCGTTCCTACACCTCCGGCCGAGGCTGTTTCCGAGACCGCGTCCTTCTGATCCACCAACCACTAGGAGTATCGCAATGAGCAACGCAAAGGATGTGACGGACGCGTCGTTCGACGCCGACGTCCTGAAGGCCAGCAAGCCCGTCATCGTCGATTTCTGGGCGGAGTGGTGCGGACCCTGCCGCATGCTGTCGCCGATCCTGGATGACATCGCGGCGGAGCACGCCGGAAAGGTTGATGTCGTCAAGGTGAACGTCGATGACAATCCCGCCATCGCAGCCAAATACGGCATCACGTCTATTCCTGCCGTGTATGTCTTCCAGGGCGGCGAGGTAGCAGCGACGTCCATCGGCGCCAAGCCGAAGCAGGTGCTCGAGCAGGAGTTTGCCGCTTTCATCAACTGATCTCAGTTTAATATAGAAGGACCCGACGGAATCCGTCGGGTCCTTCTGCGTTTGGGCGCCGCTCGATACAGCTCGATCCAAGGCTACCCCTGCGAAGAGACGTCACCCCCTGATCCTCCGGGAGGCCCCGCGCCTTCAGCTGTTTCACGTGAAACAGCACCAGAGTGAGCGCACACGGCGTCACAAACAGAACAGCAGTTCTCGTTCCCAGAGGGCGGTGTTGTCGCCGAAACCACTCGACCTAGCGCCGCTGCTGACACTACTCGGCGGCGCCGCTCGCACTCGGCGACAGCAGTACGCTGCTCGCCGGACGCTCAGCCAGAATCCGACGCGTCTTGCTCCCTAGGGAGGATGAAAGGGCATCCGCGTCTCAGGACGTGGCGGAGTTCCGCTTGCCGTCTTGCCGCTGCCATCCCACGAGAACGAGCCGCGGCGACTCGAAGCCTGAGGACTGAGGAGAGGATGACTGGAGACTAGACAAGGAGCGCGGCACCGATCGAAGGGAGCTCGACCCGGTCCCTCCGGCAGTCGGCCTGCTGTGCTCGGCGTTTCACGTGAAACGTCCTCCGCTGACGTCCACCCTGGCCCAGCGCCCTATGATGGGCGGCCAGCGGCTGGGCGGGCTACTGGACCCGTCGAGCCCTTGAAGGTAAAGAAGGCGCGGGCGTCAGGCGCCGCCAGTATCAAGCTCTCGTAGAGTAATCGGCTATCGTGCGGAGCCTTCATCTGACGGGGATAGTCGGGCTCCGCTGCGTCGACCCTTGGTCTTACCAGGCCGGCCGTTCTCCCGATGACCCTCCAGTCCCTTGTTAACTTCCCTGAAGTCCCAGCACGGCTCATTGCCCGTCCACTTGTCCCCGGCCGTCGGCGGCCACCCGTCCTCGCCCGGGCGAGAACGCGGCCCAGCACCACAGCCTCGCCGAACCACCATTGTCTCGACATTCCGGAGCAGCAGAATTCTAGGGCGTGCTGGAAGATCGCGGATGAGAGCGGGGCGCCGGGGTGCGGAGGCCGGGCGCCTTCCGGATGGCGGTGCTACCACGACCGCTGCGTGGTGAACGAACCCGGAAGGAAGGGCGTGTTTCACGTGAAACAAGCGCTCTGGAGTCGGGGAGGTCATTCGGCATGGTCATGCGGGTGAAAGCCCGGCATGGTGGTTTCAGCCTAAAGTCGCACCTCTCACCCACTGTGGTTCCAAGCAGTACCTGGCGATGAGAGCCGAGCGTAGAGCAGCGCATGTTTCACGTGGAACCAGTACTCAGGTGATCATTTCGCGACGTTCACGCGCCATTCGCTCTACTTCCCGCCCCAGCGGCACCGCTTCTGTCCCTGACCGACCGATAGAGGAGGATACGCCGAGGCGGGCACCGTCGGGCGATGGAACCAATTGCTCGAGGCGGGTGCACGAGGCGACAGCCCCAAGTGCCAGCGCGACAACAGTATCCCCTATAGACGTGGACGGCCGGCTTGGCCTCCTTCGACAGTATGCCACCTTCGAATCGCAGGCGCGGTCGGCTCAGTTCGCAGTGATGCCGCGGACGCTTCGTCCCCTCCTAGCGCTCATCGAGGTGAAATCCACGAGCGCGACTCGGCGAGGTGCTTGTCGAACCGAACGGATCGGGGAACCAAGGGCCAGCATGCCTAGGCATTCGGGGAGGCGCCCCTGCTCCGCCCGATAGCGCAGATCGCCCGTCGTTGCGGGACTTCAGGCTGCGCGACCAAGAGGGCCGCAGAACATCGCGTCCAGGCGGCGGCCCCCGGCAGGTCGCCCCAGGAAGGCTGGAGGAGGATTGCCCATCCGCGGACGGCTACCGCGGCGGCGCACCTAAGTGAGCCGCTAGGATACGCGAGACAAAACGCTGACTCTCGCTCATCGTCTCCGTTCCCCGTCGGCTGCCTGGTGGGCCTGCCGGTCCCTGGGAGTAGCCTCGTTTCACGTGAAACATTCGGTCAAGGCGCCCTTTGGTCCTCCGCACACGACGGAGAGCCCGATTCCAGGCAGCCGCTTGTCAGCCGCCCCTATTTCTCCAGACCGGCCCAACTCGCCACCCCGTGATGCCGGGGGTTTGCAGGGCGACGGAGCGGCGAACAAGATCCGGGCGTGCGGCTTAAGGTGATGGCGCGCGCCCCGCAGTGCCATTTAAAGAGAAACGGGCCTGGTTTCACGTGAAACCAGGCCCGTAAAGCAAGACAGTTGCCCTGCGGCAGCTATTCCGCCTTTGGAGACAGAACGCCGATGATCCGATTCAGGTCGTCGACGCTGGCGAATTCGATACTGACGCGGCCCTTCTTGGCGCCAAGGGTGATCTTGACGTTGGTGTCGAGACGGTCGGAAAGCGAGGTAGCCAGGTAGTCGAGCCGCTCGTGCCGGGCCCCGTCGCGGGGGGACGCCGACTTTGTCGCCCTCCGGAGTCCGCCGCTCAGGGCGACAATTTCTTCCGTCGAACGTACAGACAAACCTTCGGCGACGATCCGCTGTGCGAGCTTCTCCATATCGGCCGCGTCGCTCAGACCCAAAAGCGCGCGTGCGTGACCAGCGGAAAGAACCCCTGCCGCTACACGGCGCTGGACCAGCGGCGGGAGCTTCATCAGGCGAAGAGTGTTGGAGATCTGCGGGCGGGAACGCCCGAGCCGCCCTGCCAGCTCGTCGTGCGAGCACCCGAAGTCGTCCAACAGTTGCTGGTACGCCGCAGCTTCCTCGAGAGGATTGAGAGCACTCCGGTGAAGGTTCTCGAGGAGGGCGTCCCGCAGTAGGTCGTCATCGAGCGTCGATCGGATGATCGCGGGGATGGTCTCCATTCCCGCTTCTCGGGATGCCCGCCACCGGCGTTCGCCCATGACGAGTTCGTAGGGAGCACTCCCGTTCTCCTGCGACGGTCGGACAACCACCGGTTGGAGTACGCCGATCTCACGGATGGAGTGGACCAGTTCGGCGAGCTCGTCCTCGTTGAACTCGACGCGGGGCTGCTTTCGGTTGGGGTGGATGCTCTCGAGGGGCAGCTCGGCGAAGGTTGCTCCCGGTACCTCGACGAGCCCGTCGTTGGACGAAGTCGGGGAGGGCGCAACTGTTTCACGTGAAACGTCTGAGTGCCGAGCGCCTACGGATTCACCCTGTGATCCGGGCACCCCCTCTGCAGTAGCGGCGGACTCTACGTCTGCTGTTCCGTCGGCCGGTGCGCGATTGACGTCGACATTGCCCGTGCGTACGTCAGCGTTCTCAGTGCCAGCGGCCCCGTCGCCGTTATCGGGGGCAGGAACGGCGCCTGCCGGGGTCTCGCTCGGCGAGGGACCAGCCAGGCGGGTCCTGTGTTCCTCAGCACTGTCCGAGCCGGCTTCAACCTCCCGAGAGGATGTGGTCGCTGATACCGTTGCGGGGCGCGGCACAGACTCCGCCTTCTCTTTGTTAGCCTTGGAGCCGTCTCCCGCGGCGACCTTGCGACCAGCAGTGCTTTTCGCAACGCGTTTCGTTTGAGCTTCAACAACGTTCCTGTTGATACCACTCCTCAGGGCAGAAGAGTAGGAACGCGGCTGCTCCGCCACGTCCTCCTCGGTGACCCGCTCGAAGAAGAGATCAACCGGCCGGCCGCCTGCCTTTCGAGAAACGTCGGAAGCAGTGTTCCCGGCCCTGTCCGGCTTCGCGACCTCGGCTTCAGGTCGCGTCTGCTCGGTGACGTCCTCGGCGGGAGCACTGGGGATGAGCGCCCCCAGCCCTCGGCCGAGACCGCGCCGCTTTTCCGCCATGTTCTTCCTTCCAGAGTGTGGAGCACCGCTCCACCGCTACATCTTCCAGGTCCTCAGGACCGCTACGCCCGACCGCTACGGCCGGGAAGCTATTTCAGCTGCCGCTTCCTGATAAGAGAGGGCGCCGCTCGATGAGGGATCGTACGTCATGACCGTCTGCTGGTAACTGGGTGCTTCCGAGATCCGGACGGAACGCGGGACGACCGCCTTCAGCACCTGCTGGGGGAAGTGCTCGCGCACTTCGGCCGCTACCTGCGCCGCGAGGTTGGTCCGGCCGTCATACATCGTGAGCAGGATCGTCGAAACCGTCAGGTCCGAGTTCAGGTGCTTCTGGATCATCTCGATGTTCTTCAGCAGCTGGCTCAATCCCTCGAGCGCGTAGTACTCACACTGGATCGGAATGAGAACCTCCTTCGCAGCGACGAAGGCGTTGACCGTCAGGAGACCGAGGCTGGGAGGGCAGTCGATGAACACGAAGTCCAGGCGTGGCTCTCCCTTCTCTTCGCGCTGCTTCGCATACACGTCGATCGCGCGGCGGAGCCGCTGCTCCCGGGCGACCAGAGACACGAGTTCGATCTCGGCACCTGCCAGGTGGATCGTTGCCGGCGCACAGATCAGGTTCGGCACATCCGGACACGGCGCCACTACGTCACCGAGGGGCACGTCGTCGATGAGTACGTCGTAGATCGAATCGACGTCGGCGTGGTGGTCGATGTTGAGAGCCGTAGAGGCATTGCCCTGCGGGTCGATGTCGATGACGAGCACCTGCAGCCCAGCAGTGGCGAGGGCAGCGGCGATATTGACCGTCGTCGTCGTTTTCCCCACGCCACCCTTCTGGTTGCTGATGGTCATGATCCGGGTGTGCGTCGGCTTCGGAAGCTCCTTGCCCGACAACTTCTCCCGGCGTTTGGCTTCCCTGGCGAGTTCACGGCCGAGGGGTGACGAGTCGTCCATCGTATCGATGACACTTCGGCCCTTGCCGGTCTTCTTAGCCGCCGGCGCTTCCACTGCATCGAATGCAGGCGGTGGCGTTTCACGTGAAACGACACCGGCACCAGGATCTGCAACTTCAGCGGGTTGTCTTACGCTTGGGCCGTCGGCGATGGGCTGTCGGGGCACCAGAAGGGACTCGGACTTCTTCGCGGGGGCGTCCTTGATGGTCACTCAGTAACTCACTCTCACATGCCAGACGTCGTTATCTACAAGGGTAGCCGGAAGTGGCGGGAGGATTGGGACGACGGTGCTGCGGCCCGTTGGGCGGAGGGCTCAGGCAGCACCGACCGGAATACGGACCACTGTGGTTGGTTCTTCGAGGACAGCAGCACCGGCGGTGACGATCTCCGCCGTTCCGCCGCCCAGCTTCCGGATGAGCTTGCGTGCCTTCTCGATCTCCTCGGCGGCGCTGCGCCCCTTGATGGCGAGCACTTCCCCTCCCGGCTTCGCCAGGGGGATGGTCCAGCCGGCGAGGGTGGTGAGGGCCGAGACGGCCCGGGCCGTCACGTAGTCGCCTCGGACCTCACCCACCACCTGCTCCGCGCGAGCCCGGTGCACGGACACATTCGGCAGCGAGAGGTCGTCGACCACTTCATTCAACCAAGTAACCCGGCGTTCCAAGGGCTCGACAAGATGCACGTGCAGGTCCGGACGGGCGATGGCGATCGCCAGGCCCGGAAGCCCGGCGCCGCTGCCGACGTCGACGACGGTCGCGTCCTGCCGCATCAGTTCGGACACGACGGCGCAGTTCAGCACATGCCGGCCCCACAGTCGGGGGATCTCCCGGGGTCCGAGCAGACCCCGTTCGATGCCGCTGGTCGCCAGGTGCCCGACGAAGCCGCGGGCAAGGCCGAGCCGGTCGCCGAACACGGCGGTCGCGGCAGCCAGCTCCTCCAGCGTCGGCTCCGGAGCAGCACTGGCAGTCGAGGCCGGAACCTCAGTCATCACTGGGGGAAACAACGATGTGGCGCGACGGACCCTCGCCCTCGGACTCGCTCACGAAGCCCAGGTCCGCGACCACGTCGTGGACGATCTTCCGCTCATAGGCGGACATCGGGGGCAAAGCCACGTCCTCGCCCCTTTCCTTCACGGTGTCCACGGCGTCCTGGGCGATCTTCGCCAGCTCGCGCCCGCGACGGTCGCGGTAGCCATCAACATCCAGCACCAGCCGCGAACGCGTGTCCGTCGCGGTCAGCACGCTCAGGCGGGTGAGCTCCTGCAGCGCCTCGAGCACCTCACCGTCACGGCCCACGAGCGAGCTCAGTCCGGAATCGGACGTGTCCTCGGAAACGATCGAGATGTATGTGCGCCCGCTACGGACCTCGATATCGATGTCTCCATCGATATCCGCGATGTCGAGGAGTTCCTCGAGGTAATCGGCCGCGACGTCGCCCTCTTCATCCAGCCTGGCCGCCTTGCTGCTCCCCGCACTCGTCTCAACGTCGTCGTTGGACTCGGGGGTGCTGAGTTCGGGCGTCTGCTCTTCGTTGTCTACCGTCATCGCTTCTTCCTCTTCTTGCGCTGGGGCTGGACACGCTGGCCCCGGGGCTCTGGAACCGCTTCGATCGCCGGCTCGGTCTTCCGCTCACCGAGGAGCGGAACCATGGGCAGTCCCTTCTTGGCGCGCCTTTCCGCGAGTGCCTTGGCTGCCGGGGACCCGGGCGTGGGCATCTTACGGATCACGTAGAACTGCTGAACCATCGTCCACAGGTTGGTGGTGGTCCAGTACACGAGGACACCGATCGGGAAGTTGATGCCACCGACGCCGAACACCAGGGGAAGGATGTACAGCATCATCTTCTGCTGACGCATGAAGGGGCTCTGCATCGCCTCTTCGGACATGTTCTTCGCCATGATCTGCTTCTGCGTGATGAACTGCGAAGCCGTCATGGCGATGATCATGAGCAGGGACAGGATGATGACGCTGATGTTCCCACCGGCGCCGAAACTGCCGAGGAAGGTCGATGACAGGGGAGCACCGAGGATCGTCGCGTTGTCGAACTGGCGCACCGATTCCGGAGACAGGGCACCGATCGTCGCGCCCTCCGCGCTGGCTCGCGAGATGCCGTTGAGCACCGTGAACAGTGCGAAGAAGAAGGGCATCTGGATGAGGATCGGCAGGCATGCGGCGAAGGGGTTCGTCCCATGCTTCTTGTACAGGGCCATCTGCTCCTGCGTCATGGCCTGGCGCGAGAGCTGGTCCGTCTTGCCCTTGTACTTCTGCTGGAGTTTCCGGAGATCCGGCTGCAGTGCCTGCATGCCGCGCTGCGCCTTGATCTGCTTGACGAAGACGGGGATCAGGGCGGCACGGATGACGACGACGAGGCCGACAATCGACAGGACCCAGGTCCAGCCGGAAGCGGGGTCCATTCCGAGGAACGTGAAGCCTTCGTGGAACATGAACATGATCCACGACACGAGCCACCTGAACGGCGCCAGGATCGTCTCAAAAACACCCATAATCAATTAGCTCCTCGAGCCGCAGGGCGGCTTTCGTCATCGTCCGGAATCACCGGGTGGTTCAACACAACTATCGACGGCAGTCTCCCCTCGGGAAAACTCCGGCCCTCCGGGACGTGGTCCACGCCGCCGTCGTTCCAGGGATGGCACCGGACCAGCCGCCTGGACGCCAGCCACGAACCGCGAACGACCCCATGGACCGTCACCGCCTCGAGCGCATAGGCCGAACAGCTCGGGTAGAACCTGCACACCTGCCCGTACAGCGGAGAGACGAGCTTGCGGTACGCGATCAGGAACCCGATCACGGCCAGACGAGGCAATCCGATGAGGAAGGCCGGCACACGGACAGCGACGCTGCTCACGATACTCTGCCTTCCCTTCCCGGTGCGTCGGAGCGCTCCAACCTGCGGGCGACCGCAGCCAGGCAGCTCGTGAAGTCCTTCTGCAGGGCCGGCCAGTCGCTGTCCGCGGCCGGTGGGAGCGCGCGGACGACGACGTCGTACCCGTGGGGGTGCGCAGCGACCCACTCCGCCGAAGCATGGCGGAGCCTCCGTTTAACGAGGTTGCGGGTGACAGCGTTCCCCACGTTCTTGCCGACGATGAAGCCGACCCGGGAGGGCGCGGAGTCGGAGGTCATGGACCCGTATAGCACGACGTTCCGGCGCCCTGACCGGGCACCGGAACGTACGGTACGTGCAAAATCCGCTGCCGTTCGCACCCTGTGGATCATCGGAAGCACTGCGGGTTCCTGTTCATTGCTGAGGGAAGGAACCCCGTGCCGGCGCGATCACCCGAAGGACGCATGGCGGAGGAGGAACCGCTTATGCCGAGAGTTCGGTACGGCCCTTGCCGCGGCGCGCCGACAGGATGGCACGACCAGCGCGGGTGCGCATGCGAAGACGGAAACCGTGCTTCTTGGCACGACGGCGGTTATTCGGCTGAAAAGTCCGCTTGCTCACTGTAGTTACTCCAGAACGATCTTGAGATGCGTCCGGCCCATTGCAACAAGGGGGAAGAACAGACTGACGCGATGAAGGTGTACATCCGACATTCGCGTTGGAGCTGTCACATCCCGAGGCCTCTTAGTACCCGGAAACATCTGTGATGGCATGCGAAATGCAGACATGTTGGACTACATAACGTTAGGGGACGCGGCGGAGGGGCGTCAAACTCGCCGTCGCCGGCCTGTGGGCTACTTTTCCACGGGCCTGTGGACAACTGGCGCTCGAATCACACTACACGCATCGCCGGAGGGACCGGGCGGGACCCCTTCCAGCCCCCGTCCTGCCGCGCCAGCCCGCTATCTTCTGTAGTTCTCATCCTCTACTCTTGGCTCTGGTCCGTTTATCCACGGCTTGTGTACAACTCTGTGGAGAACGGACCTTTTCGAGCGCGGGCAGCACAGCTAAGAGGGGTTCTTGTGGGAACAGATGAGGTAAACGACGTCGGGAGTTCCTGGCGTAAAGTCATCCGAACCCTCGAGCAGGACGATCGCGTCACCCCACGCCAGCGCGGATTCATGGTGCTGGCACAGGCCCAGGGCCTCATCGGAACGACCATGCTCATCGCCGTCCCGAACGAACTGACGCGCGAAGTCCTGCAGACCCAGCTCAAGGCCGCCCTGGACGAGGCCCTGCGCGACGTGTTCCGCGAGGACATCCAGTGCGCCTTCGTGATCGACCCCGACCTGACCCCTGTGGCGGAGGAAGTTCCCGAGCAGGAACCCGAGCAGGTCTCGCCGGAGCCCAAGGGGGAGGCCAAGCCCTCCCCGACCCCGCCCAGCAATTCCCACGAGTTCGGCCGGCTCAATCCCAAGTACATCTTCGACACCTTCGTCATCGGGTCCTCGAACCGCTTCGCCCACGCGGCTGCGGTCGCGGTGGCCGAAGCGCCGGCGAAGGCCTACAACCCCCTCTTCATCTACGGTGACTCCGGACTCGGCAAGACCCACCTGCTGCACGCCATCGGTCACTACGCCCGGCATCTCTACACCGGGATCCGCGTCCGCTACGTGAACTCCGAGGAGTTCACCAACGACTTCATCAACTCGATCCGTGACGACGAGGGCTCGAGCTTCAAGCAGACCTACCGCAACGTCGACATCCTGCTGATCGACGACATCCAGTTCCTCTCCGGCAAGGACCGGACCATGGAGGAGTTCTTCCACACCTTCAATGCGCTGCACAACCACAACAAGCAGGTGGTCATCACCTCCGACATGCCACCCAAGCAGCTGATCGGATTCGAGGAGCGCATGCGGTCCCGGTTCGAGTGGGGCCTCCTGACGGACATCCAGCCGCCAGAACTGGAGACCCGCATCGCGATCCTCCGCAAGAAGGCGATCAGCGACAGCCTGAGCGCACCGGACGACGTCCTCGAGTACATCGCTTCGAAGATCGCCACCAACATCCGGGAACTGGAAGGCGCACTGATCAGGGTCACCGCCTTCGCCAGCCTCAATCGCCAGACCGTCGACGTGAACCTGGCGGAGATCGTGCTGAAGGACTTGATTTCCGACGACGGTGCGCAGGAGATCACGTCGACCGTGATCATGGCGCAGACCGCGGACTACTTCCAGATCAGCATGGAAGAGCTGTGCAGCAAGTCGCGCACGAGGACGCTCGTTACCGCCCGGCAGATCGCCATGTACCTGTGCCGGGAGCTCACCGATATGTCCCTCCCGAAGATCGGGCAGGAACTCGGCGGCCGCGATCACACCACCGTCATCCACGCAGACCGGAAGATCCGCGAGCTCATGGCCGAGAGGCGCGCGATCTTCAACCAGGTCACCGAACTGACCAACCGCATCAAGCACAAGCAGCGCGAAGCCTGACAGCGGCCTGTATTTCACCGATGTAATTAACAGGTGTGGACACAGCTGTGGATAACCGGGGGAACATGGGCGCTCAACCTGAGGAAAAACCCCCTGCAGCCTGTGGATCCGCGAAATGACAAGGATTTTCCCCACAACCGCCTGCAGCGGGCCGTCGTCCGAACGCACACCTTGTCCACAGGGCAGATCCGCACCAGCGCCCCGCCCAGCGGACTTATCCACAGAATCCACAGCAGTTATTAACACTACGAACCTTAAACTTCAAAAGTTCGTCAAATAACATTCCACGTTCCGTCCGCCCCGTTCCCCCGCCTCCCCGGACCTGCTTCGCAGCTCCGCTATCCGGCTAAGCTGTTCCCCAGTAGGGTTGTAGTTCCCCGTGCCCGGACACCTCCGTGTACGACATGCGACCCACCATCCGCCGGCTTCGTCGGTGGCTGTTTTTTTGGAAGGCGGCACTGCTCCGTGAAATTCAGAGTCGAGCGGGATGTACTTGCGGAGGCTGTGTCCTGGACCGCCCGTTCCCTGTCACCCCGTCCGCCCGTACCGGTCCTTGCCGGACTGCTCATCCGGGCCGAGGGCGGTTCATTGAGCCTTGCTAGCTTCGACTACGAGATCTCCGCGCGCCTCGAGATCGCGGCGGACGTCCTGGAGGAGGGCACGATCCTCGTCTCCGGCCGGCTGCTCGCCGACATCTGCCGCAGTCTTCCCTCCGCTCCGGTCGAGGTAGCCACCGATGGATCGAAAGTGACCCTGACGTGCCGCAACAGCCGCTTCAACCTCGCGACCATGCCTGAGGGCGAGTACCCCGAGCTGCCCAAACTCCCCGCGGTCAGTGGCATCGTCGACGGTGATGCCTTCTCCCAGGCCGTCTCGCAGGTCATCATCGCCGCGAGCCGTGACGACACCCTGCCGATCCTGACCGGTGTCCGCATGGAGATCGAGGATGATCTGATCACCCTGCTCGCCACCGACCGTTACCGGCTGGCCCTGCGCGAGGTCTCCTGGAAACCTTCGACGCCAGGAATCTCGACCAGCGCACTGGTCAAGGCCAAGACGCTCAACGAGGTCGCGAAGACACTTGGCGGCGCAGGAGACCTGAACATCGCGTTCTCGGACGACTCCGAGCTGATCGGCTTCGAATCCGGTGGACGCCGCACGACGTCCCTGCTCGTGGACGGCGACTACCCCAAGATCCGGTCGCTCTTCCCCGAGAACACCCCGATCCATGCCACGGTCCAGACGAGCACGCTCGTCGAGGCCGTCCGTCGTGTGTCGCTGGTCGCCGAACGCAACACTCCGGTGCGCCTCGCCTTCACCGAGGGACAGGTGACCCTGGACGCGGGTACGGGCGAGGACGCCCAGGCATCCGAAGTCATCGAGGCGACACTGGACGGCGACGACATCACGGTCGCCTTCAACCCGCACTATCTGAGCGAGGGACTCGGAGCCTTCAGCAGCCCGTACGTCCGGTTCTCCTTTACCTCACCCCCCAAGCCCGCGGTGATGTCGGCGCAGGATGACGCGTCGGGCGAGGACAGGCAAGACTATAAGTACCTGTTGATGCCCGTGCGGCTTCCCAACCAGTAGCCCCGCGGCAGGTACACCCGGCTGGCCGGACCGCCGGCCGGATCCATCGTCAGAAAGAGAAGCTCATGCATATCGGCCTCATTGGACTCGGAAAAATGGGATTCAACATGAGGGAGCGACTCCGCCAGAACGGCATCGAGGTCACCGGTTTCGATCGCAACCCCGAGCGCACCGATGTGTCGAGCCTCGACGAACTGGTCGCCGCGCTTCCGGCTCCACGCATCGTCTGGGTGATGGTGCCCGCGGGTCAGGTCACCGACGCCGTCGTGAAGGACCTCTCGGAAGTCCTCGCTGAAGGCGACCTGGTGATCGACGGAGGCAACTCCAAGTTCACCGACGACCAGATCCATGCCACCCTGCTGGCGCAGAAGGGCATTCGATTCCTCGACTGCGGCGTCTCCGGCGGAGTCTGGGGACTCGAGAACGGCTACGGGCTGATGGCCGGTGGCAGGTCCGAGGACGTCGACCTCGCGATGCCGGTCTTCGACGCACTGCGCCCGGAGGGCGACCGCGCCGAGAGCTTCGTGCACGTCGGTGACGTGGGGGCGGGCCACTACGCCAAGATGGTGCACAACGGCATCGAGTACGGACTGATGCAGTCCTACGCCGAGGGCTACGAACTCCTCGAGGCCAAGGACATCGTCAAGGACGTCCACGGAACTTTCGCCGCCTGGCAGAAGGGAACCGTCGTCCGTTCCTGGCTGCTCGACCTCGTCGTGAAGGCGCTGCAGGAGGACCCCGGACTGTCGAAGATCGCGGGCTACGTCGAGGATTCCGGCGAGGGCCGGTGGACCGTCGAGGAAGCGATCGCCAATTCCGTGCCGGCCCCGGCAATCACGGCGGCTCTGTTCGCCCGTTTCTCCTCGCGGCAGGACGATTCTCCGTCGATGAAGATGGTGGCGGCCCTTCGCAACCAGTTCGGCGGTCACGCAGTGAAACCCGCCCAGGAGAAGTAAGTGGTGACCGGTGTACGTTGAGCACCTCTCGCTCACCGGGTTCCGGAGCTACGGGCAACTCGATACCGCGATAGAGCCCGGTATCACGGTCTTCGTCGGGCCCAACGGGGTGGGGAAGACGAACATCGTCGAGGCCATCGGGTACCTCGCGACCTTGTCCTCCCACCGCGTCAGCACCGACAAGCCGCTGATCGCGTTCGGCGAGGAGCGCGCCATTATCCGGGGCAGGTTCGTCCGGGGAACGCAGCGTACGAGCGTCGAGGTCGAGATCAATGCCGACGCAGCGAACCGTGCCCGGATCAACAGGTCGAATCCCGTACGGGCGAGGGACGCCGCCGGCATCCTGAAGACCGTCCTCTTCGCACCCGAGGACCTTGCCCTGGTCAAGGGCGACCCGTCGGGACGGCGTCGGTATCTGGACGACGTGATGGTGTCGCTCCTGCCGCACCAGTCGGCGCTGCGCGCCGACTACGAGCGTGTCCTCAAGCAGCGGAATGCACTGCTGAAGTCCGCACGGGCAGCCGGAAGGTTCTCGACGGCACACGATTCGACCCTCGATGTGTGGGACCAGCACCTGGCCCAGGCCGGCGCACGGCTGCTCTCGGCCCGCCTCCTCCTGACCGACCAGCTGCGTCCCCACGTGCAGCGCGCATACAAGGAACTGACGGACGGCTCGAAGGCGGCGGATATCGCCTACGTCTCCAGCGTCTCGTCGTCGCCGGACCTTCGAACCGACGACGACGGCGGGTACACCATGCCAGGTGCTTCCGGGGAGGGACTGCAGGATCTCGCCCTTCCGGAACTGACGGAGCTGTTCATCGCGAGCCTCCTGCGCCACCGGAAGAAGGAACTCGAGCGCGGCATCTCCCTCGTGGGGCCGCACCGCGACGAGCTCGCCCTCCTGCTCGGTTCCGCGCCGGCGAAGGGGTATGCCTCCCACGGGGAGACCTGGTCCATGGCCCTGGCCCTCCGGCTCGCTTCCTACTACCTGTTGCTCGAGGAGGACTCCACCCCGGCCGGGGATCCCGTGCTGATCCTCGACGACGTCTTCGCCGAACTCGACGCGCAACGGCGTACGCGCCTCGCCGCGATCGTCGCCCCCGCGGAGCAGGTCCTGGTCACCGCCGCTGTCGGGGACGACATCCCCGGAGCCCTCCTCGGCCGCCAGATCCGCGTCGTCCCGGGCGGTATCGAAGGTGCCGGAGGAGCAGATGTCCGCCAGACCGATGCGCGCGGCGGCGATGTCCCGGAGGCCTCCGGCGGACGCCACGATGTCGGAGAAGTCGATGCCGGAGAAGTCGATGCCGGAGAAGTCGATGCCTGAGGAGCACGGGCAGGACGACGGACCCTCCGGTGAAGCGGCCGCCGGTCCGGTGGGACCCGGGGCGGACGGGCCGGACGGCGCCAGGAACCGCGGCGCCAGGAACCGCGACGGAGAGGACGGGATGGACCGCCCCGGTGCGGAGGACTTTCCTGAGCAGGACGCTCCGCAGGCCCTTCTCAACAGGTTGCGCAACGCGTCCCAGGCGAGGGGAACACCCCGGGAGGCGGCATCGAAGCGGACGGCGAAGGCACCCCGCCGCCGGTACTCTCCCGAACCCACCTACGGCGGGCGGGATCCGGAAGGTGTCGGCAACGTCTTCTCGAGGATGCTCGCGGAACGCGGCTGGAAGTCGCCGGTGGCGATCGGATCAGTGCTGTCGCGCTGGGACGAGATCGTCGGGGCGGACATCGCGGCGCACTGCGTCCCGGAGAGTTTCGACGCAGACACGGTCCTGGTGAGGTGCGACTCGACCGCCTGGGCCACCCAGCTCCGCCTCATCACTCCGCAGGTGCTGCAGCGGTTCGAGGCCGAGCTGGGGGCGGGCGTCGTGACCCGGCTCTCCGTCGTCGGGCCCGCCGCACCGAGCTGGCGCAAGGGTGGACGCTCCGTCAAGGGACGCGGTCCCCGCGACACCTACGGATGAACCGGAGGGCGGGGCCGCTGGACGGCCTGTAGGCCAATCGGAGGTCCGCCCGCCGTATCCGTCCTCATGGAAGGACCCCCTATCGGCTCTGACGCCGGTTTATTGGCCGGTGAGGGGGTGTTCGTGCGGGATTGTAGCCCTCCACAGGGTAGAATATAACGAGATTGTTTTGGTCCATCCAGCTGAGGAGCCGTCTACGCCTGTGGCACACGAGAACGAGTTGAATGCAAGTGATGTGTTGATCGGCGAAGGCGAATCCCCGATCCTCGAGGCGGCCACCGAACACGCGTACGGTGCCAACGAGATCACGGTTCTGGAGGGCTTGGAAGCGGTCCGCAAGCGTCCGGGCATGTACATCGGGTCAACTGGACCTCGAGGTCTTCACCACCTTGTGTACGAAGTTGTGGACAACTCGGTCGACGAGGCGATGGCGGGCTACTGCGACCACATCGAGATCACGCTCCAGGCCGACGGCGGCGTCAAGGTCGTCGACAACGGCCGCGGGATCCCCGTGGACATGCACCCCACTGAGGGCCGGCCGACCGTCGAGGTCGTCATGACCATCCTCCACGCCGGCGGCAAGTTCGGCGGCGGGGGGTACGCGGTGTCGGGCGGCCTGCACGGCGTCGGCATCTCTGTCGTCAACGCGCTGTCCAAGCGGGTCGAGACGGAAGTGCGACGCCAGGGCCACGTGTGGCGCCAGTCCTTCGCCGATGGCGGCAAGCCCGTCGGCGAGCTGAGGAAGGGTGAGGAGACCTCGGAGACCGGCACCACCCAGACGTTCTATCCCGACGACTCGATCTTCGAGAGCACGCAGTTCGACTTCGAGACCCTCCGCGCGCGCTTCCAGCAGACCGCGTTCCTCAACAAGGGACTGCGCATCACCTTCACCGACGAGCACGTCGACGAGGTCGAGGACGAGGTCACCGTCGAGACCGGCGAGGATTCCACGCCCAGGCATCGTGAGGTCGAGTACCTCTACGAGAACGGCCTGGTGGACTACGTCCACCACCTCAACTCGTCCAAGCGCGTCGACGTGGTGCACCCCGACGTCATCGTCTTCGAGACCGAGACCCCGGACCGCACCATGTCCGTCGAGATCGCGCTGCAGTGGACCTCGGCCTACTCCGAGAGCGTGCACACGTACGCCAACATGATCAACACGCACGAGGGTGGTACGCACGAAGAGGGCTTCCGTGCGGCCATGACCACCCTGATCAACAAGTACGCGCGCGAGAAGAACATCATCAAGGAGAAGGACGACAATCTCACGGGTGACGACATCCGTGAGGGCCTGACCGCGGTCATCTCCGTGAAGCTCTCCGAGCCGCAGTTCGAGGGCCAGACGAAGACGAAGCTCGGTAATTCCGAGGTCAAGGGCTTCGTGCAGCGCGTCGTCACCGACCAGCTGGGCGACTGGCTCGAGCGCAACCCGGGCCCGGCCCGCGACGTCATCCGCAAGTCGATCCAGGCATCGCAGGCGCGCCTCGCGGCCCGCAAGGCGCGCGAGTCCACGCGCCGCAAGGGCCTGCTCGAGTCCGGCGGCATGCCGGGCAAGCTCAAGGACTGCCAGTCAAAGGACCCGGCGCGGTCGGAGATCTACATCGTGGAGGGCGACTCGGCCGGCGGTTCGGCGGTCCGGGGGCGCAATCCCGAGACGCAGGCCATCCTGCCCCTGCGCGGCAAGATCCTGAACGTGGAGCGCGCGCGCCTGGACCGTGCACTCGGCAACAGCGAGGTCCAGGCCATGATCACCGCGTTCGGCGCGGGGATCGGCGAGGACTTCAACGTCGAGAAGGCCCGCTACCACAAGATCGTGCTCATGGCCGATGCGGACGTGGACGGCCAGCACATCACGACCCTTCTGCTCACGCTGCTGTTCCGCTACATGCGGCCGCTGATCGAGAACGGCTTCGTCTACCTCGCGCAGCCGCCGCTGTACCGGATCAAGTGGTCCAACGCGAAGCACGACTACGTGTTCAGCGACCGCGAGCGTGACGAGGTCATCCGGATCGGCCTCGCCAACAACCAGCGGCTGCCCAAGGACAACGGCATCCAGCGCTACAAGGGCCTGGGCGAGATGGACTACACGGAACTGTGGGAGACCACCATGGATCCGGACCACCGCACCCTGCTCCAGGTCACCATGGACGACGCGGCCGCCGCCGACCAGGTGTTCTCGGTGCTGATGGGCGAGGACGTCGAGTCCCGCCGCAACTTCATCCAGCAGAACGCCAAGGACGTGCGTTTCCTCGATATCTGAGTGCCGATACCCGGCATCTTGCCGGCGCAACGAAATAAGAGCGGACTTAGGGTCCCTGCCCGAGCTTGCGAGGGAAAGGGAAGAAGTTCGATCGAGCGCCTACACAAGAGGTCGGGCACCGGCGCGCGACCGCGTCTTCTTTGTGGTTGAGAACCTTTCACGAACGGAACTGATTCATGAGTGACGACATCACCGGCAACGGACCCGACGAGCCCATCGAGGGCGAGGTCCTGACGGACCGCGTCGAGCAGGTGGACCTGCAGACGGAGATGCAGCGGTCCTACCTGGACTACGCGATGGCGGTCATCGTCGGCCGGGCGCTGCCCGATGTGCGCGACGGCCTCAAGCCCGTGCACCGCCGCGTCCTCTACGCCATGTTCGACGGCGGCTACCGGCCGGACCGCTCGTTCAACAAGTGTGCCCGCGTGGTCGGCGAGGTCATGGGCCAGTACCACCCGCACGGCGACTCCGCGATCTACGACGCCCTGGTCCGCCTGATCCAGGACTGGACGATGCGCTACCCGCTGGCCCTGGGCCAGGGGAACTTCGGTTCGCCCGGGAATGACGGCGCGGCCGCCCCCCGGTACACCGAGACGAAGATGGCTCCGCTCGCCATGGAGATGGTGCGGGACATCGACGAGGAGACCGTCGACTTCCAGGACAACTACGACGGCAAGAACCAGGAGCCGACGATCCTGCCGTCGCGCTTCCCGAACCTGCTCGTCAACGGATCCTCCGGCATCGCCGTCGGCATGGCCACCAACATCCCGCCACACAACCTGCGCGAGGTGGCCGACGGCGTCCAGTGGTACCTCGAGAACCCGGATGCCTCGAAGGAAGAACTGCTCGAGGCACTGATCGCCCGCATCAAGGGACCCGACTTCCCGACCGGCGCGCAGATCCTCGGCCACAAGGGCATCGAGGACGCCTACCGGACGGGACGCGGATCGATCACGATGCGCGCCGTCGTCAACGTCGAGGAGATCCAGAACCGTACCTGCCTCGTCGTCACCGAGCTGCCGTACCAGGCGAACCCGGACAACCTCGCCATCAAGATCGCCGAACTGGTCAAGGACGGCAGGATCAGCGGGATCGCGGACCTGCGGGACGAGACCTCCGGCCGTACCGGCCAGCGCCTGGTGATCGTGCTGAAGCGGGACGCCGTCGCGAAGGTGGTCCTCAACAACCTGTACAAGCACACGCAGCTGCAGGACAACTTCAGCGCGAACATGCTCGCGATCGTCGACGACGTGCCCCGCACGCTGAGCCTCGACGCGTTCATCCGGCACTGGGTGACCCACCAGCTCGAGGTCATCGTCCGCCGGACGCGGTACCGGCTGCGCAAGGCGGAGGAAGAGGCCCACATCCTCCGGGGCCTGCTGAAGGCGCTCGACGCGCTCGACGAGGTCATCGCCCTGATCCGTGCCTCCTCCACCACCGACCAGGCCCGTGACGGGCTGATGGGCCTGCTGTCCATCGACGAACTGCAGGCCACGGCGATCCTCAACATGCAGCTGCGGCGCCTGGCGGCTCTCGAGCGGCAGAAGATCCAGGACCGCCACGCCGAGCTGGAATCGATGATCACCGAGTTCAACCGGATCCTCGCTTCCGAGGACGTGCAGCGAGGCATCGTCAGCACCGAGCTCGCGGAGATCGTCGCCAAGTTCGGCGACGACCGGCGGACCGAGATCCTCATGGGCTACGACGGCGACATGAGCATGGAGGACCTGATCCCCGAAGAGGAGATGGTCGTGACCATCACCCGCGGCGGGTACGTCAAGCGCACACGCAGCGACAACTACCGCCAGCAGGCACGCGGCGGCAAGGGCATCAAGGGAGCGCAGCTGCGCGGGGACGACGTCGTCGAGCACTTCTTCGTCACCACCACCCACCACTGGCTGCTGTTCTTCACGAACCTGGGCCGGGTCTACCGGGCGAAGGCGTACGAACTGGTCGAGGCAGCCCGTGACGCCAAGGGACAGCACGTCGCCAACCTCCTGGCCTTCCAGCCCGATGAGAGGATCGCCCAGGTGCTCGACCTGCGCGACTACCAGCAGTCTCCCTACCTGGTCCTGGCCACGAAGCGCGGGCTCGTGAAGAAGACGCGCCTCGAGGACTACGACACCAACCGGACCGCCGGCGTGATCGCGATCAACCTGCGGGACAACGACGAGCTCGTCTCCGCGCAGCTCGTGTCCAGCGATGACGACATCATGCTCGTCTCGCGCAAGGGGCAGTCGCTGCGCTTCACGGCCGACGACGACGCCCTGCGCCCGATGGGACGTGCGACATCGGGGGTGACCGGCATGAAGTTTCGCGAGGACGACGAACTGCTGGCGGGCAGCGTGGTCACCGACGACTCCTATGTCTTCATCGTCACCGAGGGTGGTTTCGCGAAGCGGACCAAGGTCGACGAGTACCGGGTGCAGGGTCGCGGCGGCCTCGGCATCAAGGTCGCCAAGCTGGCCGAGGAGCGCGGAGACCTCGTCGGTGCCCTCGTGGTGCAGGAAGAGGACGAGGTCCTGGTGGTCATGGGCGGCGGGAAGGTCGTCCGCTCGGCCGTGGCCGGCGTGCCGGCGAAGGGACGCGACACCATGGGTGTCATCTTCGCCAAGCCGGACAAGACCGACCGCATCATCGCCGTGGCCCGCAACAGCGAGCGGAGCGTTGCCGTCGAGGAGGGCCTGATCGATGATCCTTCCGAGGCCAGCCCGGACGTGGACGTCATCGACACGGTCACGCCGGAGGACGCACCTGCCGAGTTCACAGCCGATGAAGTACGGTTGTCGACAGAGGAAACGGCTGAGCCTGACGCTGAGTCGCCGGAACATGGAGGTAGCGAGTGAGCTCGGCCAACACCAACCCGCGAGCGTCCAGCGGTCAACTGCGGACGCCCGGGACGCCTCCGCGCGTGAGTGCCCCCGCACGTCCCGCGCAGCGACCCACGGGCCCGGGAGCGCAGACCGCGCGTCCTGCGCAGCGACCGGGACTGATCAAGCCGGCACCGAAGGCGAAGGCCCGCAAGGCGCGCCTGCTCGTCAGCAAGGTCGATCCGTGGTCCGTGCTCAAGATGTCGTTCCTCCTGTCGGTCGCGCTCGGCATCGTCACCGTCGTTGCGTCCTTCGTGATCTGGACGGTCCTGGACCTCACCGGGATCTTCGACGGCGTCAACGACCTCCTCCGGGAGATCGCCGGATCTGAAAACGGTGGCTTCGATCTTCGACAGTTCGCGTCGCTGCCCCAGGTCCTCTCCTTCGCCACGATCATCGCTGTGGTGAACGTGGTGCTCCTGACCGCCCTGGCCATGCTCGCGGCGGTGCTCTACAACATCTCCTCCACCCTGGTCGGCGGAATCGGCGTCACGCTGACCGACGATTAGGACACCGGCCTCTTCGGCGCCCGAGGGCGATTTGAAGAATGCCGAGGCACTACTGTAAAGTCGTATCTCGGCCCGAAGAGGTATCGGGGCGTATAGCTCAGGCGGTTAGAGCGCTTCGCTGATAACGAAGAGGTCCCAGGTTCAAGTCCTGGTACGCCCACGGATCCACTACTGCAGGGAACTGCTAGGAGACTGGTGTGAAGAAGTTGCTTTTTGCGGCAGCGGCTGCAGCAAGTGTCCTCGTCTACAAGCGGTGGCAGGATTCAGAGAAGAGCAAGAGCGTCTGGAGCAATGCGACGGACGACGTAGCCTAGCAAGGAGCATCGTCCGGTGAAGGTATACTGGATGAGGCTCATTTCGGGGGCATGGCGCAATTGGTAGCGCACCTGCTTTGCAAGCAGGGGGTTCGGGGTTCGAGTCCCCGTGCCTCCACCGAAAGGAAGTCCCGGTCATCGGCCGGGACTTCCTGTTTTAACCGGCCCGAGCCAACCGGCACGCGGGGGCACGGACGGCGTGGAATAGGGTAGCCGGGTGACTATCTTCCTCTCGATCCTGGGCGTGATCGGGGTCTCGGCGTCCGGGCCGATCATGGCAGCGACAGCCGCCCCGGTCCTCGCCATCGCGTTCTGGCGGAACCTGCTCGGAGCCGTCCTCATGGGCGGCCCCGCTATCGTCTCCAAGAGGAACGAGTTCGCGGCCCTGGACGGAGCCGACTACCGGCGGCTCGCCCTTGCAGCTGGAGCCCTGGCGTTACATTTTGCCTGCTTCATCACCGCTCTCAAGCTCACCTCGGTGGCGGCGGCTACAGCCCTCGTCTGCCTTCAGGTGGCATGGATCGCGTTGTTCAACGCCCTGCTGGGATCCCGGCCACAGCGTGCGGTGGTGGCCGGTCTGGGCGTCGCCTTTCTCGGAGTCGTCATCATCACCGGATTCGACCTCTCACTCTCCCGGGACGCGCTCCTCGGCGACATGCTCGCCCTGGCCGGCGGGGCGCTGGCGGGCATTTACCAGATGGCGGGAGCTGCGGCCCGGCGGACGATGTCCACCGGGACGTATACGACACTCTGCTACGGAACCTGCGCAGTAATCCTTGGAGCCCTCTGTGCCGCCACGGGCCAACCGATCGTCGGGTTTACTCCCGCGGCCTGGGCGGGCATCCTCGCCGTGACCCTTCTGGCACAGATCATGGGCCACTCGGTGTTCAACCACCTGCTCGCGGTGATGAGCCCGCTGGTCGTGTCGATGATCATCCTGCTGGAGATTCCCGGTGCCGCAATCCTCGCGGCCGTGTTCCTCGGCGAGCAACTGCCCGCCGGGACCTATGGCGGGCTGGCCCTCATCCTCGTCGGCCTCGCGGTGGTCGTCCGCGGTCAGCAGCGACGGACGGGACGCCAGCGGCTCCTCGCGGAGCAGGCCGCTCCTATGCCTCCCGCACTCGGCGGAGATTGATATTCCTTGTATAACATATGACGGTTAGGGCATAAAGAAGCCCCCGGCAGGTGCCGGGGGCTTCTTCCCGCTGACGAAGGGTCAGGCTTTCGGCTCGTCCGTGGGGCCGACGGTGCGCTTCAGGGTGACGTCCGTGGTGTCGCCTGCGACCGGGGAGGCGGTGCCTGCGGACGTGGTCCCGCTGGTCGCCGGCGCGTCATCGGAGGAGGTCGCCGAACGCTCAGCCGCCTCCTTGATCTCGGCGACGACGTCCTTGGCTTCCTGCGCCTTGTCCGCCGAGACGGGGGCAGGCGTCGCGTTCACCGGGGCGGGAGTCTTCCAGGGATCCTCCACGGGCTTGGAGGCCTTCCATGCAGCGACGCCGGCGACGACGGCTGACGCGATGATGCCGAAGATCAGCCACCCCTTGCCGGACTTGCGTGCCTGGCTCTTCTTGAGGTCCTTCGAGGCCTGCAGCGTCGCAGCGACCAGGCGCTTCTGGGCGTTCGTGGCGGCCTTCTTGTCACCGGTCGCCCTGGTCACGACCTTCTCGACCAGAGGGGGCACGGTGGCTGCCGCGAGCGAGCGGGCCGCCGTATCAGCTGCCTCGCCGAGCCGGTTGGACAGGGCCGGCAGGTAGTCGTCGACGACCTTGCCCTTGGCGGAGTTCAGCGCCGGCGTCGCCTTGTCGAGGGTGCCCTGGATCTTCGGGGTCGTCCCGTCGATGACCTGCGTGATGCGCGGGCCCACACTGTCGATCCCGGACTGGATCCGGGGGGTGACGACGGCGATGCCGCCCGAGATGCCCTCGGTCGTCCGGCGGACGGTGTCCTGCAGGGCCGGCCGGGCGGTTTCGATGCCCTTTTCCCACCGGGGCTTCGCCCAGCCGTAAGCGGCATCGACATGGGGAGATGCCCATGCCCGCGCTGCTGCTACTCCAGCAACGAATGCTGCTCCGATGGCGGCGCTCTCCTCGAGATCGTGGGTGACGCGTGCATTGTTCTTCACAAAAACCTCCAGGGGGTGGTTACTCGTTTTGATCAGCCTACGTTGCATGGGCAGGGGGTGCTATCAGTGCGCGCCGCGGAATCCCGTCGAACGGGCCGTTTCACTGTCCGCGGAATGGCACTCCTCCAGCTTATTGTCAGGGGCTGCGTGGAAGAATGGGCCAATGACTGCTATCCCAACAGCTAAAGCGACCATTTCCACCAACCAGGGCAATATCGAGGTGAACCTCTTCGGCAACCACGCGCCGAAGACCGTGAAGAACTTCGTGGGTCTGGCAACCGGCGAGATCGCCTGGACCCACCCGCAGACCGGCGAGGAGAGCAACGCTCCCCTCTACAACGGCACGATCTTCCACCGCATCATCAAGGACTTCATGATCCAGGGTGGAGACCCGCTGGGGCAGGGCATCGGCGGGCCGGGCTACAAGTTCGACGACGAGATCAACCCGGACCTCACCTTCAACGAGCCCTACAAGCTCGCCATGGCGAACGCCGGGACCCAGGGCGGACGCGGCACCAACGGATCACAGTTCTTCATCACGTCGGTGCCCACGACCTGGCTGCAGGGCAAGCACACCATCTTCGGTGACGTCACCGACGAGGAGTCGCGCAAGGTCGTCGACAAGCTGAACGCGATCGCCACGGACATGAGGGACAAGCCCCTCGATGACGTCGTCATCGAGAGCATCACCGTGGAACAGCTCTAACCGAATGTCCTACGGTGCCCCCGCGCCCGACGCCGGCAGCCAGCAGGCCCCCGTCTGCCCGAGGCACCCTGATCGCATCAGCTATGTGAGGTGCCAGCGGTGCAGCCGCCCTGCCTGCGCGGACTGCCAGCGGCCGGCCGCTGTCGGATTCCAGTGCGTGGACTGCGTGCGTGAGCAGGCCGCTCGCGCCCCGGTCCGGAAGAACGCCTTCGGCGGCGTCGCACGCGGGGGCACCCCCATCGTCACCACCACCCTGATCGGGATCTGCGTAGTGGTGTTCCTGCTCCAGCTCGTGGTCCCGGGACTCACACGTGCCTTCTCCTACGCTCCGGTGTTCACCGCCGGCGTGGGCGGAGCCATTCCGGCCGAGCCGTGGCGTATGGTCACCGCGGCCTTCCTCCATGCACCCAACTCGTTCCTGCACATCGCGTTCAACATGTACGCCCTCTACATCCTGGGGAAGGTACTCGAACCGGCGATGGGCCGGGCGAGGTTCCTCGCGCTGTACCTGATCTCGGCGGTCGGCGGATCCATCGGCGTCCTGCTGCTGAGCGGACCCCTCCAGTACGTGGTCGGCGCTTCCGGCGCCGTCTTCGGGTTGTTCGGGGCGCTCTTCATCATCCAGCGCAAGCGCGGGGGTGACGTGCGGCAGATCGTCGTCCTGATCGCCATCAACGCCGTTCTGGGCTTCGTGGTGCCGGGGATCGCCTGGCAGGCCCACCTCGGCGGCCTGCTGGCAGGGGCCGCATGTGCTGCCGTCATCGCCTACGCACCCCGGGGTGCCCGTCAGGCCCGCCTGCAGTGGCTCGGACTCGGTGGAGTCGTCGTGCTGCTGGCTGTGCTGACGTTCCTGGGGGTCTCGCTCCTCCTGGTCTAGGACGAGGAGGACAGCTGAGGGCCGGTTCGCCTGAACCGGCCCTCAGCTGCGTTATCCACACCCCTTATCCACACGGGGGATAACTTACACACATGTAATTCCACACCTGTGGATAAGCAGGGCCCGGGATCTCAGGACATCGGGCCGATGATCAACAAGACTGTGCACATCTGTGGATAACTTTCTGCACACCGTGTGCACAGTGGGGATAGGTCCTCCGACCGCACCGGTGGGAAGTGGAACTACCGCCAGCGTGTGGTCATCAGGAAGCCGACGATGGCAATGCCGAACCCGACGAGGATGTTCCAGGACCCCCAGGCCGCCACCGGAAGGGTGGACATCGAGATGTAGAACGTGATGATCCACAGCAGTCCGATGATCATGAGCCCGAACATCACGGGCTTGTACCAGACCGGGTTCGGCTTGGGCTGCGAGGACTTCACGGCGGGCGCAGCGGTGCTGGCTCTCTTGCGGGGCTTCGATTCGGGCACGGATTCTCCTCGATGGGGCGCAACTGCGGATCAGCTGCGCCGGTGGTCTCGCGGGGCGCCCCGGCGCGTCCAGACCCGCAGGTTATCCTGAAGGAAGAACATCATCCGGCGGGCGGTTCTGGGAACGATTCTAGCCAAGAACCGCCCGATACCGGTGCATCCCCAGCGGCAGGAGCGGCAGTGGCCAGGTCAACCCTCGACGCCGCACCCGGGCATGCCGCGGCGCAGGCACTGCCGCAGCGACGCCGTCGTACCCCCGTCCAGATCGGCGCGCAGGTCCTGGGCGAACTGCTCATCACCGTCGGTGTCGTCCTCCTGCTCTTCGTGGGCTGGGAGCTGTGGTGGACCAACATCGATTCCGGGATCAAACAGGAACACGCCCTCGAGGAGTTCTTCTCGGATGTACCACCCGTTACGGCGGCGCCGGTTCCCTCGGCGCCGGCCGAAGGGACCGAGCCCCCTGCGCCGGAGGACTTCGGTGAACCCGCCGTCCTTCCGCAGAGCGACCTGGTCGGGACCTTCGCGGTGGTCTACATCCCCCGGTTCGGCGAGAACTATTCCCGTCCCGTCACCGCGGGCGTCGGGACGGACGTCCTCGACAATCTCGGCCTGGGCCACTACCCGGGAACCGGGGCTCCGGGCGAGGTAGGGAATTTCGCGCTCGCCGGTCATCGCCAGACCCACGGCCAGGTCCTCGACCAGATCCACACGCTCGTCCCGGGCGACCGCATCTACGTCCAGACACGCGACGGGTTCTACACATACGTCTTCCGCAATACCGAGATCGTCCTCCCCGACCGCGTGGACGTGATCGCACCGGTCCCCACGCAGCCGGACGCGGAACCCGTCGACAGGATCCTGACGCTGACCAGCTGCAATCCGCGCTTCGGCGCACAGGAGCGTATTATTGCTTATTCGGTCATGGAGTCCTGGCGTCCTGTGGATGCCGGTCCGCCGCCCGAGATCGCGGAGCAGGTCGCCCGCGCCGCAGGACAGGGATAGCCACGATGTATGGATGGATCTTCCGGACTCTCCCCGGTCCCCTGTGGATGCGCGTCATCCTCTCGGTCATCCTGGTGCTCACGGCCGTCGCGGTACTGATGGTCTTCGTGTTCCCCTGGTTCTCCCAGTTCAACCCGCTCACAGATTCAACGATTGGTTCCCCCTAGCTCATGGCTGACACCACCCGAATCCTCGTCGTCGACAACTACGACAGCTTCGTCTACACCCTGGTCGGTTACCTGCAGGAACTCGGCGCCGAGACGACCGTGGTCCGGAACGACGACGTCACCCTCGCTGAGGCCGAGGACATGGCCGCATCACGCGACGGTGTGCTGATCTCCCCAGGCCCGGGTACGCCCGCCGAGGCCGGCGTGTGCATCGACCTCATCCGGTGGTGCGGCGAGCATGCGAAGCCCATGCTCGGAGTCTGCCTCGGACACCAGGCGCTGGCGGAGGCGTACGGCGGAACGGTGACGCACGCACCCGAACTCATGCACGGCAAGACGTCCCTGGTGGAACACGATGCGACAAGTGTCTTCGCCGGGCTGCCGTCGCCGGTCACTGCCACGCGCTACCACTCGCTCGCAGCCGTGAGTGACGACATCCCTGCAGACCTCACCGTCACCGCACGCACCGCCAGCGGCATCATCATGGGCCTCGAGCACAAGACCGCGCCCCTGTGCGGCGTCCAGTTCCACCCCGAGTCGGTCCTGACGGAGGGCGGCTACCAGATGCTGGGGAACTGGCTCGAATCGCTCGGCCTTGCGGGTGCTGCAGCCAAGGCGGCAGGACTCAGCCCGCTCATCGCGCGCTAGCTGTTCCCTTCCGTGGGTCCTGGCGTGGGCTGGTCCCCCGTCCCCTCGGCGGGCCGGCCGCCCGGCGTCTGGGAGGGTTCCTGCGTCGGTTCCGAGGACGGTTCCTGGGTGGGCGTCTGGGTGGGTTCCTGGGTCGGCTCCTGCGCCGGTTCCGCCGCGGGTGCCTTCGCCACCGAGAGCACGATCTCCGTTCCCTGATCCACCTGTGATCGTGCCGGCGACGACTGCGCCGTCACGATCCCCGGTGTCACCACGCTGTTCTCGACCTCGCGGACGGAGAACGGTAGTTGTACGGCGGGATCGGCCAGCAGTGCCTCGGCCTGCAGAACGGTCAGGTCGGTGAGCAGCGGCACGGTCACCTTGCCGTTGGACAGCACCAGGTCCACCGACGTGCCGACGGGCACGGACTGCCCCGCCTGCGGGTTCGTCCTGATGACACGGCCTTCCGCGACCTCGGCACTGGTCTCCTCCGTGATCTCGCCGCCCTTCAGCCCGAGGTCCTCCAGTGCATCCCGCGCCGAGGACTCCGTGAGTCCCGCGAGCTTGTCGGGCAGCACCACGTTGGCGGGACCCAGCGAGACGGTGATGTTCACGCGGGACTCCGTCTCCACGGATGCTCCCGCCGAAGGGTCGGAACTGATGACGTCTCCGGCCTCCACCGACGCGTTGTACTCCTCGTCCGTGGAGGGGACCAGCCCGGCGTCCATGATCGCATCGGACGCATCCGCCTCGGTCATGTCCACCACATCGGGAACGTCGACGGTCGCCACCTCCTGGACCGGCTGGTTGTCCGGGAGGTTGTCCAGGACCACATAGCCTGCGGCGAGGACGAGCAGGACCGCCACGAGGAAGACCGTGAGCCAGGCGGCACGGGACGATCTCCGGTGCTGGTCGTGCCGTCGGTCCCGCTCGGCGCCGTCCCCCAGGAGGTCCAGGCGATCGTCGTCGTCCCCTTGTCCGGAGGGAAGGAACCGTTCGGCCGCTACCCGGCCTCCGGTACGGGTCTGCGGATCGTACGTGGTGCTCATCGCTGTCGCACCGACCGATGAGCGCGTCCGGGGCGCTGTGATGTCCATCGCCTCGGTGGGTGCCCCCGCGGCGTCCGCCAGGACGACACCGCGGGCAGCGTCGAGTAGTGCCCGACGGAAGGACGCTGCGTCCTGGAACCGGTGTTCGCGGTCCTTCCGCAGGGCCTTGGCAAGGACGGAGTCGAGAGCGGGTGTGACGGCTGGATCAAGGGTGCTGGCGACGGGCGGTTCTTCCCGCACGTGCTGGTAGGCCACGGACACCGGGCTGTCCCCGATGAACGGCGGGCGGCCTGTGAGCAGCTCGAACAGGAGGCATCCCGCCGAATACAGGTCGCTGCGGGCATCCACGGTCTCCCCGCGGGCCTGCTCCGGTGAGAGGTACTGCGCCGTGCCCAGGACGGCCTGGGTCTGTGTCATGGTGGCCTGCGAGTCCGCCAGGGCGCGGGCGATCCCGAAGTCCATGACCTTGACGGCACCGTCGGGGGTGATCATGACGTTGGCCGGCTTGATGTCCCGGTGGACGATCCCGGCCTTATGGCTGTATTCCAGCGCGTCCAGGACCCCGGCGAGGTAGGTGACGCTGTCCTCCGGGGTCAGGTCCCCGGCCTTGACGTGGTCACGCAGCGTGCGTCCCTGGACGTACTCCATCACGATGAACGGGACCCTGACCTCGTGCTGCGGCCGGTCCGGGATCTCTTCCTCCCCGGTGTCGTAGACCGCGACGATATTGGGGTTGTTGAGCCCTGCCACAGCCTGGGCCTCACGTCGGAACCGCGACTGGAAGAGGGGATCGCGAGCCAGGTCCTGGCGCAGCACCTTGATCGCCACTGATCGCCCGAGCCGGAGATCGCGTCCGAGGTGTACATCGGCCATGCCTCCACGGCCGATCAGCTCGCGGACCTCGTACCGTCCGTTCAGGACGCGCTCCGCGGTCATCACTCCGGGCCCTTCCGCCACGTGCTTTGCGGGCAGGTCATGATCCGGAGGTCGCCGTCGCCGTCGGAACCGACGCGGGCGTCGGGGCCGCCGGGCTGGTCGGTGCCTCGGTGGCCGGCGGGCCCGAGGACACGACGTAGTTCACCTGGGTCCCCGGGGCGAGTACTGCGCCCGGTCCGGGATCGACACGAAGTACGGTCCCCTCGGGCTGGTCCGACTCCTCGGAGCCCACGTTCAGGGGCCGAAGTCCGAGGTCGACGAGGATCCGTTCGACCTCAGCCGCATCCTGTCCCTGGAGTCCAGCGGGAACGGTCACCTGCTCGGGACCGGTCGACACGGTCAGTGTGATCGTCGTGCCGGGCGGTTGCGCCCCGCTCGGGTTGATGTCGATGACGGTTCCTACCACCTCATCGGAAGCCTGCTCCACCACGTTGACGCCGAAATCGAGCGCAATCAGTTTTGCCCTGGCCTCTTCCACGGGTAGTCCAAGGTATTCGGCCGGCGAGATGACGGTGCCTTCGTCAGCCTCGGCGGTGGTGGGTGACGGCGTCGTCGGCGATGGGGACGGAGAGGGGGTGGTGGAGGGCGATGGGCTGGGGGTGCTGGACGGAGAGGGCGTCGCACTGGCCGAGGTACTCGACCCGGCCGGAACGTTGTCGGCATCGTCCCCAGCCAGGAGCGGCTGGAGGATCAGGAAGGCGATGGCAGCCAGTGCGAGCAGGAGCAGGACGATGAGCGGGATCAGCCAGGGGCTCCGCCGATCCTCCTCGCGGCGGTACGGCTGGGCCGGCTCGGTGGCGTCGATGTCCTCCTCCGACCAGTCGCGGGAGGCCGCGATCCCGGCGGCGGCACCGGCAGCAGCGGCAGGTGCCGCGACCCTGGGAAGGGCGGATGTCTTCGGAGCAGGGACGGCCGTCGTCGCCTGGGTGTCCTGGCGGGGAACGGCGGTCGTCGCCGCATCCGCGCCCGTCCCGAAGGCGAGCATCCCGGGCACCGCGGCTTCCGCGGCCCGGATGTTGCCGGCACGGATGGCGTCGACTGCCCGCGCCAGGCTCTCGGCGTCCCGCGGCCGATCGGCAGGATCCTTGGCGAGCATGGACCCGACCAGCGCGCGCACGGGGCGCGGGATGGTTTCGGGCAGGGGTGGCGGGGCATCGTTGACCTGTGCAAGGGCGATCGCGATCTGGGACTCGCCGGAGAACGGGCGGCGCCCTGCGAGGAGTTCGTACCCGATGACGCCCAGCGCGTAGATGTCGGAGGACCCGGTGGCCGGCTGGCCCGTGGCCTGCTCCGGTGCGAGGTACTGGGCCGTTCCCATGACCTGGCCCGTGGCCGTGAGCGGCACCTGGTCGGCCAGCCGGGCGATGCCGAAATCGGTGATCTTCACCCGGCCGTCGGGCATCACGAGGATGTTGCCCGGCTTCACGTCGCGGTGGACGAGGCCCTGCCGGTGTGCGACGGCGAGGGCGAGGGCGGTCTGGCCCATGATCGAGAGCGTCCGATCGGGCGAGAGCACCTGCTCCTTCTCGATCACGGCCGACAGGGGCTGTCCGGGGACGAGCTCCATGACGAGGTAGGCGGAACCGCCCTCCTCGCCGTAGTCGAAGACGTTGGCGATCCCCTCGTGATTGAGCAGCGCCGTATGGCGCGCCTCTGCGCGGAAGCGGTTCAGGAACGCCGGGTCACCCGAGTACTCCTCCTTGAGGATCTTGATCGCCACGATCCGGCCCAGGATCTGGTCCCGTGCCTTCCAGACCTCGCCCATACCGCCGATCGCGATGCGCTCGGTCAGTTCGAACCTGCCGCCCAGGGTGATTCCTGACGTGGGCCTCATCTGTTCAACACCGCCTCTATAAGTCGCTTGGCACTGGGTGAGGTCAATTGCTGACCAGTGGGGATGTCCACGTTCTCCATCACGATGGAGATTGCTACCTGTGGATCGTCGGCAGGTGCGAAGCCCGTGAACCACGCGTTGTCACCGGTCTCGGAGACCTCCGCGGTTCCTGTCTTGCCGGCGACCTCGACACCCGGCACCTGGGCCCCGGTCGCCGTACCGTTGTCCACCACGTTGACCATCCAGTCGGTGAGCTGGTTCGCCGTCTCCGGGCTGATCGACTCGCGGAGCACCTCGGGCTGAGGGGACTCGATCAGCTGGAGGTCCGCCGCCCGGATCGACTTCACGAGCTGGGGTTTCATCTGCTGCCCGTCATTGGCGATGGCCGAGGTCACCATGGCCATCTGGAGCGGCGTCACGCGTGTGTCGAACTGCCCGACGGCGGACTGGGCGAGCTCAGGGTCGGTCAGGTCCGAGGGGAAGGAACTCGCGATGACCCGCGTCGGGATGGACAGTTCCTCGCCGAACCCGAATTTCGCGGCCTGCTCCTGGATGGCCTCCTCACCGAGGTCCAAAGCGATCTGCGCGAAGGGCGTGTTGCAGGACTGCTCGAGCGCGAACTCCAGGTCCGCCGTCGTCCTGCTGATGCATCCTCCCGTGACGTAGTTCGGCAGGGAGTACTCGATACCGGGGAATTCGAGCGCGGGCGGGTTCGGGATCACGGAGTCGGCGTCGTACTTGCCCGACTCGAGGGCGGCCGCGGCGTCGATGAGCTTGAAGACCGATCCCGGAGCCACAAGGGACTCCGTTGCGGGGTTCGAGTAGATGGAGAGACCCGGGCGTTCGGAGAGTGCAGCGACGTTCTCCTCGATGATCCCCGTGTCGTGCCCCGACAGGAGGTTGGGATCGTAGGTCGGCTTCGAGACCATGGCGAGGATGTTGCCCGTGGAGGGCTCCATGACCACGATCGAACCCCGCTGGTCATCGGGGATGAGGTCCGAGGCGAGTTGCTGGATCTCGGGATCGATCGTCAGCTCCACCGACGCGCCCTCCGAGTCGACGCCCGAGAAGAGTCCGACGACGCGGTCGTAGAAGAGCGAACTGCTGGTGCCGGAGAGGATCTCCGATTCCTTGTCCTCGAGTTGGGTGGATCCCAGCGACAGGGAGTAGTACCCCGTCAGATGCGCGTACAGCTCGGGTTCGTTGTACACGCGCTGGTAGTTGAACTGGTCCTGCGACGGCACGGACTCCGCGATGGCCCGGCCGTCCACGAGGATCGCCCCGCGCTGCCGGCCGAAGTCCTGGAACAGCTGTCGGCTGTTCCACGGGTTCGCGTTCAGTTCCTGCGCCTGGAAGAACTGAACATAGGTGAGGGACCCGAGAACCAGGGCGAACATGCCGATGGCGACGACCCATGCGCTGCGGATGGCCTGGTTCATCGGGTCGTCTCCTTCGCGGTCCTCTTCTTCACGGGTTTCCCACCGCCGAGCGCTTCGGGGAACGAATCCGTCATCGGGGCTGTGGGCGCCGGTCGACGCGCCGTCTCCGAGATGAGCAGGATCAGGGCCACAATGAGCCAGTTTGCCAGCAGCGAGGATCCCCCGGCGGACATGAACGGCGTGGTCAGGCCCGTGAGGGGGATCAGGCGCGTGATTCCCCCGATCACCACGAAGCACTGGAGCGCGATGGTGAAGGAGAGGCCGCAGGCGAGCAGCTTGCCGAAGCCGTCCTTGGTCCCCAGAGCCGCCCGGATGCCCCGGGACACGAGGATCACATAGAGCATCACGATGGCGACGACGCCGATGAGTCCGAGCTCCTCGCCGAGCGCCGCGATGATCATGTCGCTGTTGGCATAGGTCACGAGATCAGGGCGGCCCTCGCCCAGTCCCGTTCCCACGAGGCCGCCGTTGGCCAGGCCGAACAGTCCCTGCACCACCTGCGCGCTGCCGCCGGGTGCCCTGTTGTACACCTCGGGCGCGAACGCGTTGATCCAGGAGTCGAAGCGCAGTGCCACATGGCTGAACAGTTCCAGGGCGAAGAAGACGCCGACGCCGATCATCGCCAGGCCGATCAGCACCCAGCTGACCCGGCTCGTCGCCACATAGATCATGACCATGAAGAGGCCGAAGAACAAGATCGACGAACCGAGGTCGCGCTGGAAGATCAGCACGCCGATGCTGACCAGCCAGGCCGCGGCCATGGGCGCCAGGTCCCGGAACCGGGGCAACTGCAGTGGGCCGATCTTCTTGCCCGCCAGCAGGATGAGGTCGCGGTTCGTCGACAAATACCCTGCAAAGAATATTGCAAGGGTGATTTTCGCGATCTCCCCGGGCTGGAAGGTACCGACGCCCACCGAGATCCAGATACGCGCCCCGTTGATCTCAAGACCGAGCGGCGTCAGGGGAAGCAGGAGCAGGACGGCGCTGACGATCAGCGAGATGTAGGTGAAGCGACGGAGGATCCGGTGGTCGCGCAGGACGATCAGGAGGATTGCCGCCGCTCCGATCGCCACGGCAGTCCACGTGACCTGCTGGGGTGCCACAGGGGGATAGTCCGGATTGACCAGGATGGCCGACAGGTCGAGGCGATGGATCATTGCCAGACCGATCCCGTTCAGCGCGATGACGATAGGAAGAATCACAGGGTCGGCATACTTTGCCCGGAAGCGCAGGATGACATGGATGAGCAGCCCCATCAGCCCGAGCGTGATCGCCTGGAACCAGAAGTGGTCGGCGAAGGGCTCCTCCCGGCCGGCGCCCGCCAGGTAATTGGCACTGATCGCCACGGTGAGGGCAAGCAGCAGCAGGACGAACTCGATGTTGCGCCGCGACCGGGGGACTGTCAGGACATCACTCATTGGCTGCACCTCCACAGTCGGTGGCAGGGGACGAAGGACTGGGGGCGGGGGTCGGACCTGCCGAGGCATCTGCCGAGGCCCCGGACGAGGCACCGGACGATGCGGACGCACTCGGTGTGGCGGAAGCACTGGGACCCGCCGTCGTGCGGGGACGCGGTGAGGCGGTCGCGCTTGCCGAGGGCGGGGCCGCGGTCGCCGAGGTCCGGGGTTCAGGGGATGCGGGACTGCTGGGGCGCTCCGTGCTGCTGGACGTGCTGCTGGACGTGCTGCTGGAGGTGCTGCTGGGAGTATTCCCGGCGGAGGGGCTCGGCGAGGCGGTCACCGGCGTCGCGGGATCGCAGGAGACCGCCCGCAGTTCGCTGCGAAGGTTCCCGACGATGCGCTGGGCCTCGTCGAGGCTGGCGGCAGGAAGGGTGCTCACGAGCTGGGAGCGCTGGTACTCGGGCAGGTTCGAGACGGGGATGTCCGTGGTCTCGTACAGCTCGCTCAGGCTGATCGGCCCGACCTTCTGGGGCACGCCCGTGTAGATCGCCACCCGATTGTCCGCTTCGGCGACGTAGTAGCGCGTCTGCGTCCAGGTGTACCCTAGGCCCAGGACGGCGATCAGGATGAGCCCCATGAGCGACAGGAATGCGGGCACGAGCCAGCGCCGCCTGCGCGTGGGCCTCTCGTCCTCGGTGTCGGAGTCCGACGGCTGGGTGTCGGCCTTGTGGGTGAGCATCATCGCCGCGCGCCGCTCGGTGGACCGCTGCGTCACGATGGGGATCTGGCCCGTCTCGGTGGCGAGGGCCGCCGACCCCACCAGCATGTGGGGCCTCGTCAGCAGGTCCTCGCGGATGACGTCGGCGCGGATGGCGGTGCCGGGAAGGTCGCCGTTGCCGTCGACCTGGTGCGAGGCGGCGTCCGCCCCGTTCGCGCCGGGCGTGTCACGTTCGCCCGCTGCCTGCCGGGCCGGGGGGATGGACGGTGGCGGCGCGTCGTCGTCGTCCGCTTCCACGACCTCGACGACAGCGATGGTGATGTTGTCCGGTGAGCCCCCAGCGAGTGTCAGGTCGACGAGCGTGTCGACGCACTCGCGGATGTCCTTCGTCCCACGCATGACCTGCTCCACCACACGCTCGTTCAGGACCGCGTTGAGGCCGTCCGAGCACAGCAGCCAGCGCTCACCGGGCTCGGCGTCGAAGGAGTCGAGATCCAGTTCCGGGCTCGCATCGACATCGCCGAGGACACGCATCAGCACGTTCTTGTGCGGGTGGACCTCCGCTTCCTCGGGAGTGAGCCGGCCCTCGTCGATGAGGCGCTGCACGAAGGTGTGGTCCGTGGTGATCTGCTCGAAGACGCCGTTCTTCAGCCGGTAGGCGCGCGAATCACCGATGTGCGCGAGCTGCAGCTTCGAGTCCTCCAGCAGGAGGGCCGTCACCGTGGTGCCCATGCCCGCCAGTTGCGGGTTCGTTCCGACGAGTTCGGAGAGCAGGGAGTTCGCGGTCTGGATCTCGTCGGCCAGGTGCGTCCCGGCATGGCCGCCGTGCCCGTTGTGGTCGAGATGGACCAGGTCCAGGACGGTGGAGGCGGAGGCGACGTTGCCGCCCGCGTGTCCGCCCATGCCGTCGGCGACGACGGCGAGGTACCGGCCCACGTAGGCGGAGTCGTCATTCTTCGCCCGCACCATGCCCACGTCGGAGCGGGCAGCGAACCTCAGGACAAGCCGCACGCCTACGGCCTCAATTCGATGACCGTCTTACCGATCCGGATGGGGACGCCCGGTTCGACGGGCAGGGCACGCGTGAGCTGGGTACCGCCGAGGTAGGTCCCGTTCGTCGAGCCCAGGTCCTCGATGAACCAGCGGCTGCCCTGCGGGAACAGGCGTGCGTGACGGCCGGACGCGTAATCGTCCTCGAGCACGAGGGTGGCCTCCTGGGCGCGACCGAGGAGGACCGGACTCGCCGCGAGGTCGAGTGAGGTCCCGGACAGGGGGCCCTCCGTGACCACCAGCCGGCGGGCGGGTGCCCGCACCGGTGCGGGCTCTTCACGGAGATCGGGGTTGTTCCGCACGTCGCGAGCCGTACCGGCCTTGGTGCGGCTGCCCACCAGGAGGTCGCGGCGCAGGGCCCCGACGGTGCTGAGCACGAGGATCCACAGCAGGATCAGGAAACCGAAGCGCAGGATCGTGACAGTCAGTTCTCCGGCCTCGCTCATTGCTGGACACCGCCGTTCTGCGTGGGCACCAGGCGGAAGGTCAGGCGTGAGCGCCCCATGGTGATCATGGAGCCGTCCGTCAACTCGGTCTGCCCGTGGACGCGCTGCCCGTTCACGAAGCTGCCGTTGGTCGACCCGAGGTCGACGGCGTAGGTCCTGCCCTCCTCCATGCGGATCTCGAGATGCCGCCGCGAGACCCCGGTGTCGTCGACGGGGATGTCCGCCTCGGATGAGCGGCCGAGGATGATGGACCCGGAATGGATCGAATAGCGCCGGCCATCGATCTCGAGGACCGGCTGGTAGCGCGTGGGCTGGCGGCGCGGTGCTGCGGGTGCGGCCGGGCCGGCAGGGCGGCGCGCAGCAGCCTGCTTCTCGATCGACGAGTCGATCTCGAACACACCCGCCTTCAGCTCCGGATCGTGTTCGAACGACACGCGCACGGGGCCCTGCAGGCTGTACTGCTGGCTGTTCACGTGGGCGATGACCACGTCGCAGAGCTCCTCGGCCAGGGCGGACCCCCATTGCTGGGCGAGCTCGAAATCGGAATCGGAGAGGCGGGCGGTGAAGACATTGGGTGCGAGCGTCCGGCCCTGCGAGAGCACGAGCGACCGGTTGTCCAACTCCTTGCGGAGGGCGGTGGCGATCTCGAGGGGCTGCACCTGTGAACGCGAGCCCGTGGTGAAGGCACTCCGGACCAGCTTTTCGAGTCCGCGCTCCACGTTGTCGAGAATGCCCATCGTCCGCCTCCTCCCCTGTCCCACTGTGGTTCCGGGCCCCGCCAGCAGGATGCTGCAGGGCTTCTCCCGGTCCTGGAGACGGCAATGTCCGACCGGGCATGTTCCCTCCGATACTACTGGGAGCCTCTGGGAATGAGCTCCAAGGGGGCATTCCGAGGATTACTTTGTCCTAACGATCGCCGGTGGCGGCAGCGTGCCTCCGGGCGCCGTCGGGCCGTCCGATCCCGCGTTTAGGTAATTGCGGTGGTGCTCCGCTATGCTTATTTCTGCTGTTCACAACACCTGCGCCTGGCGCACGGAGTTGGAATCTCGAAACGCGCGAGTGGCGGAACGGCAGACGCGCTGGCTTCAGGTGCCAGTATCCGAAAGGGTGTGGGGGTTCAAATCCCCCCTCGCGCACAGTGCACGACGACGAAGGGCCTCCGCCCAGCGGGGGCCCTTCGTCGTATCCCCGGATACTCGGGGAAACCAGCAGGGAAACTAGCCTGAACCAGGCCTGGACCAGGCCTGGACCAGGCCGTGGTCCGGTTCCGTACGCTCGCCGTCGCCCGCCGGCAGGGCATGTCAGCGGAAGTCGCGCGACCTGGTGGTGGCCCTCAGGTGGAGGACCTCGATGCGGTCCGCCACGAGGTTGACGATTCCCTCGGAGGACCGTTCGAGGACGCCCCGCACGATCACGCTGCTCGCCTCCCGCGCCACGCGGCGGTAGCGCTGCCAGACCCCCACCGAGCAGATGACGTTCACCAGTCCCGTCTCGTCCTCCAGGTTCAGAAACGTGATGCCGCTGGCGGTCGCCGGTCTCTGCCGGTGTGTCACGACTCCGCCCACCTCGATCCGCCGGCCGGACTCCGCAGTCTTCAGTTCCAGCGCTGTCAGTGCCCCACGGCGTTTCAGCCTGTTCCTGGCGTGGCGTACCGGATGGTCGTCCGGGGTGATCCCGGTGGACCACAGGTCGGACCCGACCTTGTCGATGTCCGAGAGTTCGGGCATCAGCGGTGGCTGGATGTACACGGCGGTCCCCTTGATCTGGCCCTCGCGCTCGGTGGACGCGGGCCCGGCGTTCCACAGCGCTTCCCGCCTGCTCAGTCCCATCGAGTCGAAGGCGCCCGCCGCCGCCAGTGCCTCGAGCTGCCCGGCATTGGCGCCCGTCCGCCGTGCCAGGTCCGGCATGTCCTCGTAGGGTCCGTTCCGTTCCCGCTCGGCGACGATCCTCTCCGCCAGCTTTGCCCCGAGTGATTCGACGCTGGCGAGCCCGAGCCGCACCGCGTAGTGGCCGTCGCGGCGGTGGGGTGTCGAATCGAAGGGGGTGTCCTGGTCGAAGTAGCCCACCGGGGGCTGCTCGTCCTCGATGCAGCAGTTCATCCCGGTGGCGCGGCCCCGGGGATCGGCGGGAGGGTCGTAGCCCTCGAGCGGTTCGAGGTCGGCGTGGACCCCGGAGTGCAGGATGTCGGGCCGCAGGACGACGGCGCCGTGCCGCCGCGCGTCCGCCACGAGGGTCTGCGGTGAGTAGAACCCCATGGGCTGGGCGCGCAGCAGCGCTGCGAGGAACGCGCCGGGATAGTGCAGCCTCAGCCAGGCGCTGACGTAGACCAGCAGTGCGAAGCTGATCGAGTGGCTCTCCGCGAACCCGAAGTTCGCGAACGCCTGGATCTTGTTGTAGATGGTGTCGGCCACGTCGCCGGTGATCCCGTTGGCCTCCATCCCCTGATACAGCTTGGCCTTCAGGGAATCGATCCGCTCCTCACCCCGCTTGGATCCCATGGCCCGGCGCAGGAGGTCGGCATCCGCACCGGTGCAGCCGCCCACCACCATGGCCATCTGCATGAGCTGCTCCTGGAAGAGCGGTACGCCGAGGGTCCGCTCGAGGACCGGCTTCAGGTCGGGGTGGATGTACCGGACCTCCTCCTCGCCCATCTTCCGCTTGATGTAGGGGTGCACGGCTCCGCCCTGGATGGGTCCGGGCCGTACGAGGGCCACCTCGATGACGAGGTCGTAGAACTGGCGGGGCTGCAGCCGGGGGAGCATGCCCATCTGGGCACGGCTCTCCACCTGGAAGACCCCCACCGAATCGGCGAAGCACAGCATGTCGTACACGCCCTGCTCCTCCTTCGGGATGGTGTGCAGCTCCCACTTCTCCCCGAAGTGCCGTTCCACGAGGTCGAAGTTGTACTGGATGGCGGCGAGGATGCCGAGGCCCAGCAGGTCGAACTTCACCAGCCCCATCCAGGCGCAGTCGTCCTTGTCCCACTGGAGGACGGTCCTGCCGTCCATCCGCCCATGCTCGATCGGGCATACTTCCCCGACGGGCCGGTCCGTCAGCACCATGCCGCCCGAGTGGATACCCAGATGCCGCGGGAACTTCAGGACTTCGTGGGCCAGTCCGACCACGGAGTCGGGGATGTCGTGGTCGCTGCTGGAGACGAGCCCTCCCCACCGCTCGATCTGCCGCGACCAGGCATCCTGTTGGCCCGGGCTGTGGCCCAGGGCCTTCGCCATGTCGCGGACGGCGAACTTGGGCCGGTAGGTGATGACGTTGGCGACCTGCGCCGCGTTGAAGCGCCCGTACTTGCGGTAGACGTACTGGATGACCTCCTCGCGGCGGTCCGAGTCGAAGTCCACGTCGATGTCCGGTTCCTCGTCGCGCATGCTCGAGAGGAACCGCTCGAAGGGAAGCTGGTACTTGATGGAGTCCACGGCGGTGATCTCCAGCAGGTAGCAGACCACCGAGTTGGCAGCGGATCCCCGTCCTTGGCACAGGATCCCGTTGCGCCGCGCGTAGTGCACGAGGTCGTGGACGATCAGGAAGTATCCCGGGAAATTCTTGCTCTCGATCACCTCCAGTTCACGTTCGATGCGCTCGCGCACGTCGGTCCGCCCGCCGTAGAGCTTGTCCGCTCCCTGCCGAACGAGTTCGCGGAGGTAGCTCATCTGCGTGTGGCCCTCCGGCAGCGTGATGTTCGGCAGGCCCGGTCGAACGCTGCGGAGGGTGAAGGAGAGATCGGCGGCGAGGTCCACGGTGCGCTCCACCGCTCCGGGATAGTCCCGGAACCGCCGCGCCATCTCGGCGCCGCTGCGCAGGTGGGCGGCTCCCGCGGCGGGAAGCCAGCCATCCATCTGGTCCAGGCTCCTGCGGGCCCGGACCGCGGCCAGGGCGGAGGCGAGCCGATGCTGCTTCGGGGTCGCGTAGTGCACGTTGTTGGTGGCCACGGTCGGCAGCGCGAGGCGTGCGGCGACGGCGGCCAGGGCGTCATTGTGCGCGGTGTCCAGGGGATTGCCCTGGTTGATGAGTTCGACGGCGACCGAATCCCGGCCGAACAGCTCGACGAGCGTGCGGAGCTCCGCCTCGGCGGCGGATGCCCCGTCCGCGACGAGTGCCGAGCGCACCGCCCCCTTCCGGCAGCCCGAGAGGATCATCCACTGGCCCTGGGCGTGCCCGGAGAGGCTCTCGAGGTCGTAGCGGGGTTTGCCCTTCTCGGCGTCGGCGTCGAGCTGGGCTTCGGTGATGGCCGTGGACAACCGGTGGTAGCCCGCCGATCCCCGGGCGAGGACGAGGAGGTGCCGGCCTTCCGGGTCGGCTTCACCGTTCTGCGGCCGGGACAGCCCGAGGGAGAGTTCGGTGCCGTACATCGTCGAGAATCCGGGGTACTTCTCGGCGGCTTCCGCGAAGTGGACCACTCCGTACAGTCCGTCGTGGTCGGTGAGGGCCATGCCGGTGAGGCCGAGGCGCTGAGCCTCCTCCGCGAGGTGCTCGGGACTGGACGCACCGTCGAGGAAGCTGAAGTTGGAGTGGACGTGGAGTTCCGCGTAGGGCACCACGGGCCCCTCGGGGGGCGGAGCGGCGGCCGGAGCGGTGTAGGGCTGGCGTTTCCGCGACCAGGCGGGGCTGTCCCCGCCGTCGGCGCCGGGGGGCGGAGCCCCGGGCCGGGTGGTACCGGACAGGTCCCGTTCGAAGTCCGACCACGGGATCGGCGGATTGTTCCAGCCCATGGCGTCCCTCCCTGTCCGGATGTCCTGGAATTGTCAGTGCTGCGGGTGCCGGCCGAGCTGCCGGGCACGGATGTCAGTCGTAGCCGGCCTCCACCCACCAGGCGTGGTCCTCGAGGAGCAGCAGCCAGGCCGATCCGGACTGGTCCACGAGCTGGAAGCGGTTGAGCACGCGTCCCGTGGGGTCCCACCACCGCTCGTTGATCGGCCAGGGACCGGCCCAGGAGTGCACGGGCCTCCGGCCGTCGTCGGGCCCTGCCCGAAAGAAGGCGGGGTCGGCGCTCAGGAGGCCGCGGGGATCCACGTCGACCGGATTGCCGCGGGAGTCGACGACGGCGGCGGGCACGGGGTCGGCGAACACGGTGGCCGGCGCCGGGCCGGGCAGGCGGCCGGGCCAGGGCTGGTTGCGGTCCTTTCCCGGTGCCTTCGCGGGCGGCGCATCTCCCCAGGGGATGAAGACGCGGCGGTCCGCGAGGAGCCGCCCGCCGGCGATGATCGCGGTGAGGACGGCGCCGTGGCCCAGCATGCTCTGCACGCGGGCCAGGCCGTGGTGGATGCCCTCGTCCGGTCCCGTTCCCCAGAGGCCGTCCGCATGGTCGCTGAGGTCCTCGACGACGTCGGGCGCCACGTGGACCCGCGTGATGCCGGAGGTCAGACCGTGATCGGAGGCATGGGTGCCCTGGAGCTGCCACCGCACGCGGTCCACGATGTCGTCGGCATCGAACCAGCGCGGGTGCTGCCACCGGCGCTCGGACACCTCGCCCGACTCCGTGTGCAGCGAGACGTGCAGTGCGGTGCACACCAGCCCTGCCTCCCGCAGAGTGTCGACGAATCCGCCCGCGGGTGCGCGGAAGGCGAACGCGAGCTGGTCGATGCGGGCGAGGGGCGGCTCGAAGTCCGCTGTCGTGTCGAGGTGGGGAGGGGGTTTCCGGGCGACGACGTTCCGGTGGTCGAGCCCACTCGCCTGACGGTGTGCGAGGGCACCCTCGATGCCGAAGCGGTTACGGACGTCGGAGGCCTTGAGTGCCGCGAAATCACCGAGGGAGCGGATGCCGAGGCGCTTGAGCAGCACGGTGAGCCGAGGCTGTTCGAGGACTTCCAGGGGGTAGCTGCCGAGGAACCACGGTGAGCGGCCGGGCGGGATAACGACCAGCCGGTCGGCGTCGGGATCCTGGTCCGTGGCCCTGGCTGCCTGCTCGGCGGCGAACGGGCCGTCGGCGATACCGATGCGCACATCGGTGAGGCCGATGGCCGCGAGGGTCCGGAAGACCACGTCCGCGGCCTTGCCCTCGCTGCCGTAGTAGCGCGAGGGTCCCTTGACCTTGACGGCGCACAGTCCCGGCCGGAGAACCTGGACGCCGGGCATGATGGTCTCCACGGCCGCGGTCACGGGTTCGAAGGTGCGCTCATCGAGCGAGGGATCGTAGGGCAGGGACACGAGCCCCGTGCTGCGGGCCTGGGCCTCCCGGATGCGCAGGCCCCTCTTCACGCCGTCCTGCCGTGCTGCGGGAGAGCAGGCGAAGACCTCTCCGCGGTCCACCAGGACGAGCGCCGTGTCGGCGGGAAGTGCGTGTTCGCGCAGCGCGGCGGTGATGGGCCAGTCCGGGCACCAGAGCATCAGGGTCCTGGTGGCGGGATCCGCGGGTCCGGGCAGGGGCGTCATGAGGATCCCGTCAGCCGAACAGGGCCGTGGAAGCACTGCCGGGCGCGGCGCCGGGCTGGAGTCCCTGCGGCAGGAGGGCCCCCTGGGATGCGGTTCCAGGGGCGGTGCCCTGCAGGTCCGCCAGCCCCACATAGGCGTGGCGGAGCCGTCCGGAAGGCTGCGTCGCGGTGATCTTCATGCGGCGCGCCGTCAGGTGGCCCGTTCCCGCACCGAGGCCCTCCCAGGCGCTCTCGGCCACCCCGAGCGTGGAATCGCTCTGCTTCCAGGCGCCGAGGGTGATCAGTGCGGCACCACGCTGGCGCAGCCGTGCCTTGAGCCGGGCCCATTCCGTGGGCGCCAGGTGCTCCGGAGCGCGGGTCAGGATGACCGTAACGACGTCCACGAGGGCGGCCGTGACGGTGAGCCACTGGGATCCGGGATCGGGGACCAGGATGAGGCGTTCGAGGTTGATCCCGAAGCCCTGCGCTGCTTCCACGCCGAAATCCGGCACGCCGATGACGCTGCACCACAGACCCGCCGAGGAAGGGCCGGCGAGGAGGGCCATGGCGAGGGCCGGAGAGTTCCGGACCGTGTAGGAGCCCCCGGACTGGAGGCCGCCGCCGGGCAGGATCCGGGCGAGGGCCGGGACCGTGGGCAGCCTGCGCGAATCGAGGGTGCTGGCCTGCATGCTGTTGATGCGGGCCTGGAGGTCGAGTGCGACCTCGGCTGGTGAGGTTCCCCGGCGGCCGGCAGGTTCCGGACGGAACGTCTCCCCGAAGGAGGAAGGCTCCCGTCCGAGGGAAGGGCCGGCAGCTGGAGGCGTCACTCGTCAATATTCGAATACGTGTTCGATTAAGTCAATCAGCGCGCCTCCGCTGGAATACTGCTGGAATTACTGCTGAAATACGGCCTTTTTCTGGTAGGTGCAGCCCCGGATCGAGCCGGTCGGCAGCAGCAGGCGCAGCCCTGGACCTGCCGCCGTCGTCCCTGAAAGGCGGGTGTCAGGCGTCCGATGCCTTGCGCGCGGCCTCGCGTTCCTTCACCCGCGCGGCCTCGGCGCGGACAGCGGCCTGCGTGGCCCGCTCCGACACCAGCCAGGCGGGCGGATCCTGCAGCAGGGCGGTGATCTGCTCGCTGGTCAGGGGATCCGTGATGCCTCCGCGCGCCAATCCGCTGATGGAGATCCCGAGCTTCTGCGCGACGACGGGGCGCGGGTGCGGGCCATTGCGGCGCAGGTCGGCGAGCCACTCCGGCGGGGTCTGCTGCAGTTCGTTGAACTCCGCGCGCGTCAGCTCGGTCTCCTGGAAGTCCTGGGGAGCGGCGGGCAGGTAGATTCCCAGTTTCTTGGCCGCGGTGGCGGGTTTCAGTGTCTGGGGAGTTTTCGCGGGAGTCATTGTCCAAGCTTAACGTCAGGCTCAACGGTCACGGCTCAACGGTTCCGGACAGGCGCTACTGTGATCAGGTGCCCACCGACCAGCCCCGAACCCTGTCCGTCGGCTTCGTGCCGGGCGTGACGCCGGGCAAGTGGGTGGCCCGGTGGCGTGAACGGCATCCCGAGGTGCCCCTCGAGCTCCGGCAGCACGACGACGACGCCCTGGCGGCACTGCGGGAAGGCTCCGACGCCGTCGTCTTCGTCCGGCTCCCGGTGGACCGTGCAGGGCTCCACCTGATCCCCCTCTACGAGGAACAGCCCGTGGCGGTGATGTCGCGGGACAACGAGCTGTCGCTCTACGACGAGGTTCCGCTCGAGGAACTCGAGGGGACCCTGCTCGACGTCGCGGAGTGCGGCGGCCCGAAGACGGCCGTCGAGGTGGCAGCGTCCGGCGCGGGCGTCGTCGTCCTGCCGATGTCCCTCGCACGCCTCCATGCGCGGAAGGATGCCGTGCACCGGCCCGTCCCGGGCCTGCCTCCGACGACGATCGGTATCGCCTGGCGGATGGAGGACGAGTCCGACGACGTCGAGGAGTTCATCGGCATCGTCCGCGGACGCACCGCCCAGAGCTCCCGGCAGCCCTCGCAGCGCGAGGCGCCCAGGAAGAGCGCGTCGCAGAAGGCGGCCGCGAAGAAGGCCGCCGCTGGGGGAGCCAAGGGGCAGAAGGAGAACAGGAAGCCTTCGCCGCCGGGAAAGGCCGCACGTCCTTCCGGTTCGCGCGGAAAACGGCGCTGACGCCCCTCCTGATCCATCCATCCTTCGGAGAGCACATGGACGCTGACGTTCTCATCATCGGTGCGGGACTCGCCGGCCTCGTGGCCGGCAACGAGCTCATCCGGGCGGGCAGGAAGGTCGCCATCGTGGAGCAGGAGAACGCCCGGAACCTCGGCGGGCAGGCGTTCTGGTCCTTCGGCGGCCTCTTCCTGGTCGACACGCCCATGCAGCGGCGCCTCCGTGTCCGGGACTCCTTCGACCTCGCCTGGCAGGACTGGCAGGGATCGGCGGCGTGGGACCGCCTCGACGGGGACCTGCCCGAGGACGAATGGGCGGCACAGTGGGGCCGGGCCTACGTCGAATTCGCTGCCGGGGACAAGCGCCCGTGGCTCGAGGAGCAGGGCGTGAGGTTCACGCCCCTGGTGGGATGGGCCGAGCGCGGCAGCGGTACGGCGGCCGGACACGGCAACTCCGTCCCCCGGTTCCACGTGCCCTGGGGCACGGGGACGGGCATCTCGGAGCCCTTCGCCGACAGGGCCCGGGCGGCCGCGGAGGACGGGATGCTGACCTTCTTCTTCCGCCACCAGGTCGACGGACTCATCCTGGACGGGGACACCGTCACCGGCGTGCACGGGACGGTCCTGGCTCCGGACGACGCCGGGCGCGGGGTCCCTTCGAGCCGGAAGGCGGTCGGCGGCTTCGAGCTGCGGGCGCAGGCCGTGGTGATCGCCAGCGGCGGGATCGGGGGCAACCATGAGCAGGTCCGCCGGTGGTGGCCCGCACGCCTCGGCACACCGCCGTCGGGCATGATCACCGGCGTCCCGCAGCACGTGGACGGCCGGATGCTCGACATCGCCGCCGGCGCCGGTGTCCGGCTCGTCAATCGCGACCGCATGTGGCACTACACGGAGGGCGTGCGGAACTGGGACCCGGTCTGGCCGCAGCACGGCATCCGGATCCTGCCCGGTCCGTCCTCTCTGTGGTTCGATGCGCTCGGGCGGCGCCTGCCCGCCCCGGGCCTGCCCGGATATGACACCATCGGCACGCTGACGATCCTCCGGAACACCCCCGACATCGCGCAGTACGACCATTCGTGGTTCATCCTGACCCAGAAGATGATCGAGAAGGAATTCGCGCTGTCGGGGTCGGAGCAGAACCCCGACCTCACGAACCGGGACGTGGGATTGCTGCTGAGGAGCAGGCTCGGGCGGGGTGCGCCGCCGCCCGTCGAGGCGTTCAAGAAGAACGGCGAGGACTTCGTCGTCGCCGATGACCTGACCGGCCTCGTGGCCGGGATGAACGCCCTCACCGACACCGCACTGCTGGATCGCGACCTCATCGAGCGGCAGATCCGGCAACGCGATGCGGAGCTCGACAACCCCTATTCCAAGGACCTACAGGTCATGGGTATCCACAACTCGCGCAGGTTCCTCGGGGACAGGCTCACGCGGACGGCGAGCCCCCACAAGATCCTCGATCCCGCCGCGGGGCCCCTGATCGCCGTGAAGCTGCACATCATCACCCGGAAGACCCTCGGCGGCATCCAGACGGACCTGACCGGGAGGGCCTTCGACACTGCGGGAAAGCCGATCCGCGGCCTCTACGCTGCCGGGGAGGCCGCCGGCTTCGGCGGGGGAGGCGCGCACGGGTACAACGCCCTCGAAGGGACCTTCCTCGGCGGTTGCATCTTCACGGGCCGGACCGTGGGCCGCTCCCTCGCGGCACTGCTCTAGCTGTACTGCCGCTCCAGCTGTACTGCCGCTCCAGTTTTGTACTGCTGCGCTTCAGGCCTGCGCCGGCTGGCCGTTGCTCGCCATCGTCCCGCCGTCCACGGGAAGGACGACGCCGGTGATGAAGCGCGCGTCCTCGCTGGCGAGGAAGAGGATGGCGGCGGCCACCTCCTCCGGCAGGCCGCCGCGGCCGAGGGCGATGCGCCGCGAGAACTCGTCGGAGAGTTCGTGGGCCCCGCCGTCGTCGCTCGTGAGGTCCGTCCAGATGAACCCCGGGGCGACCGCGTTCACCCGCACTCCATCCCTGCCGTGGTCCAGCGCGACGGCACGGGTGAAATTGCTGACGCCGCCCTTGGCCGCGTTGTAGGCGCTCATCCGCCAGTCACCGGCCAGTCCGGACACCGAGGAGACGTTGACGATGCATCCCCGAGTCTCCAGGAGGTGTCCGAGGGCCGCCTTGGTGCCGTAGAACACGCCGGAGAGGTCCGTCTCGATAACACGGTGCCAGTCATCCACGCTGGTGTCCTGGACGGTTCCCTGCGTGATGGTGCCGGCGTTGTTGACGAGGACGTCGAGGCGCCCGTACCGCTCGACGGTGTCCTGCACCATGGCCTCCACCTGCCCGAAGTCGGAGGAGTCCGCAGGTACGGCCGTCACCCGTCCCTCCGGCAGGGAAGCGACGACGGCGTCGATCTTGTCGGGAACCGAATCCGTCAGGACCACCCGCGCCCCTTCGGCGACGAAGCGCCGTGCCGTCGCTTCACCGATGCCGGAACCGGCTCCCGTGACGATGACGACCTTCCCGTCGAATCGCTGCTGCATGCCCACTCTCCGTCCTGTCGGTCCTCCCACCGTCGCACCCGCCTCCGTCCGCAGGCAACGGGAGGATCGGCGTCGGCCTCCGCTCCCGGCGAGGCGCCCTACCTGCTACCGGCAGCCGGACCTCAGGGGTCGAAGTGCGTCTCGGGCTCGGCCTGCCCGATCGATGCCACGACGGAGGCGGCGATGTCGCGGACCTTCTCGTTGCGGCTGTTGGACACCGACTTCAGGATGGTGAGGGCCTCCACCTGGCTGCAGCGGTTCTGCGCCATGATGATCCCGATCGCGATGTCGATGGCGGTCCTCGACGTCATCGCAGCCTTGAGGTTCGCGACCGACTCATTGTGCTGGGCCAGCCGGACCGAGAGCATCAGGGCCTTGGAGGTCTGTGCCACGAAGGTCTCCGCGGTGGCGATGGCAGCGGGATCGAAGCCGCCTTTCTCCGTCGAGTAGACGTTCAGGGCGGCACGTGCGCCGGCTTCGAGCGAGAACGGGACGGCCAGGATCGAGCCCACACCGTGCTCGGCAGCGCGGGAGAGATAGCCGCTCCAGCGTTCATCGGTGGTGACGTCGGCAACGTGCACCGTGCGCTGCTCCTCGCAGGCGGTGAGGCACGGGCCCTCGGTGAAGACGTACTGCAGTTCGTCGAGCTTCCTGGCAGCCTCGTTGCTGCTGGCGACGGTGCCTGCCCGCTTGTTGCGCAGGAGGGTGATGCCGCACAGCGTCTCCCCGGGCTGTTCGAACAGGCGGACAGCGGCGAAGCGGGCGAACTCAGTGAGGAACTCCTCGACGTCGTCCGTGTCGAGGAGGAGGTCCTGGAGGTAGTCCGTGGTGGTCTGCCCGGCAACCTGGTCGGCCATGTGTACTGATCCTGTTTCGTTCAACCACCGGGCGTCGCGTGCATCGCGCCTGCGGGGCGTCCGGATACCTCCGGAACCGATACACAAACCCAGGGTGCCTGTGTTCGGCCTTCTGCTAGACCATTAGCCAGCCTACACAGTACGAAAGGTCGTACCAGCAGGAGATTGCCCGACCGGGGCCGGGAGGGAAGGCACGTGCCTCCCTCCCCGGCAGGACCGGCGCACCCCGTCAGACGGTGCCGTCAGACGGTGGCGTGCTCCGTGCCGACAGGGGTGACGACCTCGGCGGTCGGTTCCATGTTCTCCGCGTCCACCATCCACGCGTACTGCTCCAGCTTGGCGATGAACCCGTGCAGCAGGTCCGCGGTGGTGGGATCCTCCTCGTCGATCTGGTCGTGCACGTCGCGCATGGTCTTCACGGTGGCGTCCAGCATGCGGACCACGAGGCCCACGGTGTCCTTGGTGGAGACGAGGCCGGCGGGGAAGGGGGCGATCTTGGTGCCTTCCGCGACGGCGACGCTGCGGCCGTCCGGGACGGCGTGCAGCGCGCGCATGCGCTCGGCCATCTCGTCCGCGAAGAGGCGGGCGTCGTCGATGATCTCGTCCAGCTGCAGGTGGAGGTCGCGGAAGTTCTTGCCGACCACGTTCCAGTGGGCCTGCTTGCCCTGCAGGTGCAGTTCGACCAGGTCGACCAGGACGGCCTGCATGTTGTCCGTGAGGGTGGGTGAAGCCTTCATGAATCCTCCAGTGCTAGAGAAATTTCCTCCTCCCGGCAGGGCACCGGACGCGCCGATCCTCGCCGGGGGACTCCTTTCACCCTAGCCCTGCGCGTTGGCCAAATCCAACGGATCTGCATACGCTAAGGGGACTTACGGTTTAGCCGTTCCGCATCCCCGAACGGGAACGGACGGCGCCGGAGTCTCTACGAAGGAGGAACCGTTTTGGCTTCAGTGCAGGAATCTATCGACGTAGCAGTACCGGTCAGCACGGCCTACAACCAGTGGACCCAATTCGAGAGCTTCCCGCAGTTCATGGGCGGCGTCGAGTCCATCACGCAGACCTCGGACACCACCACCCACTGGGTGACGAGCATCGGTGGCGTGAAGCGCGAGTTCGACGCCGAGATCACCGAGCAGCACCCGGACGAGCGCGTCGCCTGGAAGAGCACCGACGGCGAATCGCACGCCGGCGTGGTCACCTTCCACCGCCTCGACGAGAACACCACGCGGCTCATGGTGCAGATCGACTGGCACCCCGAGACGTTCACCGAGAAGATCGGCGCCGTCGTGCATGCGGACGCCGCGCAGGTGAAGGGCGACCTCAAGAGGTTCAAGCAGTTCATCGAGAAGAGCGGCGGGGAGACCGGCGCCTGGCGCGGGAACGTCGAGGCACCGCCAACCGGCGGCACCACCGACGCGACCCCCGCGAACAGCACGCTGCCGGACACCTCCACGAACGACCCCGATTCGGGCGGTCCGCGCGTCGGCTGACGGCGCTCCGGCGACAGGAGGCGGATCCCCTCGGGGGTCCGCCTCTTCGCTGTCCTTAGGGGATGTCCCCGACCTCGATCGATGCGATCGATTCGGTCGCCTGCCGGGACAGCTCGGGCGAGATGGGCGAGCTCTTCGCGGCCTCTGCGGCTTCGGCCTGGCCTTCCGCGCTGACGGCGTAGGTTCCGAAGGCGCGCACGACGGCGGCGGTCGCCTCGTTCTCGTAGCGCGCGCAGTAGACGTGGTAGGACACCAGGACCAGCGGGTAGACGCCCGGTTCGCTGGTGGTCCGGTCCAGGTCGAGTGCGATGTCGTAGTCCTCGCGTCCGGACACGCGGGACGCGAGGTCGACGGCGGCGGCCGCCGCCTCCGAGCTGACCGGTACGTAGTCGGCACCGACCTTCAGGGCTGCGCGGCCTAGGGGGTCACCCACGGCCGAGTCGTCGGCGTAGGTCACGGCACCGACCGTGCCGGCCACCGTGCTCACCACGCCGGCGTTGCCCTTGGCGTTCTCGTTCTCGAGGCCGGCCGGCCACGTTCCGTCGGGTTCCTCGGTCCAGATCTCGGGGACCACCGCGTGCAGGTAGTCCGTGAAGTTCTCGGTGGTCCCCGAGTCGTCGGACCGGCTGACGGCCGAGACCGGCAGGGCCGGGAGGTCGACGCCGTCGTTCTGCGCCGCGATGGCGGGATCGTTCCACAGGGCGATGTCGCCCCGGAAGATGCGGGCCACGGTGGCGGCGTCGAGCTTCAGTTCAGAGATGCCCGGGAGGTTGAACGCGACACTGATGGGCGAGACGTAGGCCGGGATGTTGAAGGCACCTCCCGGCCCGCACACCTCCGTGGACGCGGCGAGTTCCTCTTCGCTGAGGTAGGCATCGGATCCGGCGAACCCCACGGCTCCCGCCAGCAGGGCCCCGCGCCCCGCCCCGGAGCCGTCGGGCGAGTACTGCACCTGGGCCCGCGGGTAGAGCGTCGCGAAGCCTGCGCGCCAGGCGTCCATCGCCGGCCCCTGGGCCGAGGATCCCGCCGCGGTCACCGCTCCCTGCAGGCTCGTGTCCCCGCGCTGCGCTGCAGCTTCCTGTTCCGCGCCCAGCGGGTAGTCGGAACCGCAGGCGGTCAGGCCGAGGAGGGCGGCGAGGGACAGGGACAGGGTGGCTCGGATTCTCACCGGAGCAACGTTACAGGTGGCGAAAAGGGTAACCCAAGGTGGACAGCGGATGGACGGGCTGATCCCGGTCCGGTCAGCCGCGGCGCAGACGGTAGCCGTCGGCCCGGTGCACCAGCCGGCGGCCGCCGCCGTCGTTCAGGAGGATCCACAGCACGGAGGCATCATCGGTCCTCATGTCCAGCACGCCGCGGAGCTGCGTCCCTGCCGGGTGCTGGAGGGTGACGTGCTCGCCGCGCCTGAAGCCCGACCAGTCCTGGGATTCGGAATCGCTGACGGGGGAGGGGGACGCGTTCATGACGGGCCTTTCGCAGGAGTTCGGGATCCCCACGCTAGCTCTACCGCCTGAACGCCCTCTGAACGCGCGTTGAAGGTTGGGCGGACGGACGGGATCCGGGAATCAGAGGGTGCGCCAGTCCCCGCTCGTGAGGTGCGACCCTGCTTGGGGCCCCATGAGGAGCATCCCGCCGTCGACCACGAACGAGGCGCCGTTGACGTAGCTGGACGCGCCGGATGCGAGGAAGGCGACGACGTCGGCGATCTCCTCCGGGGCGCCGGGGCGGCCCAGCGGGATGCCGGGGCGGTCCATGCTGTGCGGATCCTGGTCCGCGGAATCGTTCATCGGGGTGTTGATCTCGCCGGGTAGCACGGCGTTGGCGGTGATCCCCCGGTCGGCGAGCTCGAGCGCGATGGTCCTCACCAGGCCGCCGAGCCCGTGCTTGGAGGCGTCATAGGCGGCCGAGCCGACGCGCGGCTGCTCCTGGTGCACGCTGGTGACGGCGATGATCCTCCCGCCCCTGCCGCCGTCGATCATGTGGCGGGCGGCGCGCTGGATACAGACGAAGGCACCGTCCAGGTTCGCGCCCAGGGTGCCGCGCCAGGTGTCCCAGTCCGTCTCCAGGAACAGGGTGCCGCCGTTGACGCCCGCATTGTTGACGAAGACGTCGAGCCCGCCGAGCTCCTGCGCGAGCTGGTCGATGACGTCCCCGCAGGCCGGGGCGTCCGTGGTGTCCAACTGGGCGACCGCGGCGTGGACGCCCTTTCCGCGGACGAGGCGCGCGGTCTCCTCGGCGCCCTCCCGGTCGGAATGCCAGGTGACGCCGACGTCGCATCCGGCGGCTGCGAGGGCGATGGCGGTCGCCCGCCCGATACCCGAATCGGAGCCGGTGACGATTGCCTTGCTCGGTGTGAAGTCCATACCCCATCCTTTGCGCTCAGGTCAGGCGCGTGCAAGGAAAAAGTAAGGGTGCCGAGGCGGTGTTAAGCAGAGCAACCCCCGGGCGGGCGCCCGGGGGTTGCTGTTCGAAGGGGTCAGGCCTCGACCGCTTCCTGGCGTCCGGCATCGGACGCAGGGGCTTCGACGGCCGTGGACTCGACCGAGGACTCGCCGCTCACGATCTCGATCTTGCGCGGCTTCGCGCGCTCGATGACGGGGATCATCACGCTGAGGACACCGTTCTCGTAGCGTGCGGAGATTCCCTCCGTGTCGACGCCCTGGCCCAGGTTGAGCTGGCGCAGGAACGAGCCGCTCTCACGCTCCCGGGTCAGCCACTTGACGCCCTCGGCGCTGCGCAGCGTGCGCTCGGCGCGGATGGTCAGGAGCTGGCCGTCGACGTCGATGTCGACCGATCCGGGATCGATGCCCGGAAGGTCCGCGGCAAGGACGTAGTGGTCCTTCTCGCGGTAGAGGTCCATCGGCATGAGGCGGAGTCCCGGACGGCTCTCCAGAAGAGCGCCGGCAACGCGGTCCAGCTCGCGGAACGGATCGAACTTCATGGCCATTGGAAACAACTCCTTCGCAGATGCCACCGGCAGGTGGTTGGTTCTTCAGGGTTGAGCGTCCTTCGCTCAACTACGAAAAATGTTAGCACTCCACCCCAGAGAGTGCTAATGGATTTTGTTCGCCCAGAACGAACGCCGCGCACACGAAGAAGGCCCGTACCGAACGGTACGGGCCTTCTTCATGGTGCTGTTGCCAGCCGATCCTCGTGCCTGCGCGGGGCCTCGATCCCCGGGCCTTCCGCGTGTGAAGCGGATGCTCTACCAGACTGAGCTACACAGGCAATTGGTTCTCCAACAGCTTAGGCCATCCGGGCGCCGCACCAAATTCCCGCCCCGAGGGCCCTCGGGTACCTGCGCTGGCCATCGGCGTCCCGCCTCAGTAGCCTGAAGGAAAGCCTGCTGAGCATTATCACCGATCCGGAACCGATTCTGCGCTTCCGCGGGCACGGCCACGACGAAGGGACCGCACCATGGACAACCAGGACATCCAGCAGCGCATCCAGGCACTCGTCCAGGAGGAACACGAACTCCGCGAGCAGCCCCAGGACGCCGGAGCCGGAGCGGAGCACCAGGACCATGCGGCCCGGCTGAAGCGGGTCGAGGAGGAGCTCGACCAGTGCTGGGACCTGCTCCGCCAGCGCCGGGCGAAGGCCGACGCCGGGGAGGACCCCGCCGACGCCGATGCCCGTCCCATCCCCCAGGTGGAGGGGTACCGCCAGTAATGGGAGTGCCACTGGTGCTGTTCGACGTCAACGGGACGCTCTCGGACATGGGGCTCATGTCCCAGCACTTCGAGGAGATCGGGGTACCTCCGCAACTCTCCGCACTCTGGTTCGCCTCGGTCCTCCGGGACGGCTTCGCACTGACCGCCGCCGGCCAGAACCCGGCCTTCCGTGCGGTCGCCGAGGGGGCCCTGCAGGCAGTGCTCGCAGGTCAGGTGCTCAACCGGGACACCGACGCCGCCGTCGCGCACGTGATGGACGCACTCCAGGAGCTTCCGGTGCACCCGGACGTGCCCGAGGGTCTCCGCGCGCTCACCGGGGAGGGCTTCAGCACCGCCACGCTCACCAACGGTTCCAGGGCGACGGCGGAGGGCCTGCTGGAGCGGGCCGGCCTGCACGTCGATACCGTGCTGTCGGTCGAGGACGCGCCACGGTGGAAGCCCGCACCACAGGCCTACGCCTATGCGGTCGAGGCGCTGCAGCGGCAGGCGGGCGACGTCGTGCTGGTCGCCGTTCACCCCTGGGACATCGACGGCGCGGCCCGCGCCGGTCTTCGCACCGCCTGGCTGAACCGCGACGGGGTGCCGTATCCGCCGGCCATGACGCCTCCGGACCACGAGGTGGCGGCGATTGCCGAACTGCCCGGCGTGCTGAACGCCGAACCGCTGGAGCAGCGCGGCATCAAGGAAGCGTAAAAACGTCGCCGGGCCACCCGCCGTCCGCTTGAATGGGTACCGGGTGCCGACCGCCTGCACCCCTGTCACCCTGTCCCCTGGAGGTCGAGCATTCCCGTGAGGCCGAGCAGAGAAACCTCCCGGGAGCCGGCCGCCGCAGTCCTGCGCGGCTCGCTGAGGGCCGTCCGGGCATGGGTGGCGCGCCACAGCCCCAAGCATCCCGCCCAGATGATCGTGCTCGGCTTCGCGGCGGCGATCCTCGTCGGTACCGCCCTGCTGATGATCCCGACCTCGAAGGCCGGACCGGGCAGTGCGACGTTCCTCGAGGCCCTGTTCACAGCGACCTCCGCGGTCTGCGTGACAGGGCTGATCGTCGTCGACACCCCCGGATACTGGAGCGGTGAAGGCCACGTCATCATCCTCGCCCTGATCCAGGTCGGCGGCTTCGGCATCATGTCCTTCGCCTCGCTCCTCGGTGTCCTGCTCGCCCGCCGCCTGGGCCTGCGCTCCCGGATCCTCACGGCGGTCGAGACCAAGAGCGAGGGGTTCGGCGACGTCCGCAACGTGCTCCTCGGCGTCCTGCGCATCACACTGGTCGTGGAGGCGGGAACCGCGGTCCTGCTGGGGGCGCGCTTCTTCCTCGGCTACGGCTACGGCCCCGGAGAAGCCGCGTGGCTGGGGATCTTCCACTCGGTGTCGTCCTTCAACAACGCAGGCTTCGCTCTCTTCAGTGACAACCTGATCGGCTATGTCGGCGATCCGTGGATCTGCCTGCCGATCAGCGCAGCCGTCATCATCGGCGGACTGGGCTTCCCCGTCCTGTTCGAACTGCGGCGCCACTTCCGGTACCCGCAGAAGTGGCACATGAACACCAAGCTCGTGCTGAGCGGCACCGTCCTCCTGCTCGCCGCCGGCACCGTCTTCATCACCGCCGTCGAGTGGTCCAACCCGGCGACGCTCGGCACGCTGAGGCCGGGGGAGAAGATCCTCGCAGGATTCTTCCAGTCCGCGATGGCGCGGACTGCGGGATTCAACAGCGTGGACTTCGCCGACGTCCACCCCGTCACGCTGCTGGCCACGGACCTGCTCATGTTCATCGGCGGCGGTCCTGCTGGAACGGCCGGCGGCCTGAAGATCACCACGATCGGTGTCCTGGTCTTCATCCTCTATACGGAGGTCACCGGAGGCAATGCCGTCAACATCTTCGGCAAGCGCCTGCCCCGTTCGGCACACCGGCACGCCATCTCGATCGTGCTCCTCGCCGTCGGCCTCGTTCTCGGTGCCACGATGTTCCTTCTGCTCATCACGGACTTCGGCCTGGACCGTATTCTCTTCGAGGTCGTCTCGGCCTTCGCCACCGTGGGACTCTCCACCGGCATCACGGCCGGCATCCCGCCCGCGGGCCAGGTCGTCCTGATCCTGATGATGTTCGCCGGGCGCCTCGGTCCGGTGACCCTCGCCTCCGCACTCGCGCTCCGTTCTCGACCCCTGTATTACGAATACCCGAAGGAAAGGCCCCTCATTGGCTAGGCAACGCCTGTTCTCCCCCAAGTCCGGCGAAGCGGTCGCGGTCGCCGACACCGTCGCCGTCATCGGTCTCGGCCGGTTCGGTGCCGCCCTGGCCCTCGAACTCGAGGAGGCGGGGACCGAGGTGCTCGGCATCGACAACGACGAGGACGTCGTCCAGTCCTACAACGGCCTCCTCACGCACGTGGTGCGTGCCGACACCACGAAGGAGGAGGCGCTGCGGCAGCTGTCCCTGCCCGACTTCGATCGCGTGGTGGTGGGCATCGGCACCGACCTGGAGGCGAGCATCCTCACGACGTCGATCCTGCTGCGCTTCGAGCGGCCCACCATCTGGGCGAAGGCCATCAGCGAGGCGCACGCCCAGATCCTCTCGCAGCTCGGCGTGGAGCGCGTGATCCGGCCCGAGCACGACATGGGCAAGCGCGTCGCCCACCTGGTGCGCGGCACGATGCTCGACTACGTGGAGTTCGAGGACAACTTCGCGATGGTGAAGACCCGCCCGCCGCGCGAGTACTGGAACCGCGAGCTCGGCACGACGGGCCTGCGCGAGAAGTACGGCGTCACCGTGGTCGCGGTCAAGCGCAAGGGAGGCGAGTGGGACTACACGACGACGCAGACCACCCTCTACGACGACGACGAGATCATCGTGGCCGGCCCGACGGCCAAGGCGGAGTTCTTCAGTTCCCTGGTGTAGGACGAGTTCCCTGGTCCAAAACGACTCCAGGATCCCGGAGACGTCCCGATACCGCCGGGAGCGCCGGGCCGGGGCGTCAGACCTTCCGCGAAAGCCAGGACAGCGTCAACGCCCCGGCACTGCGCCGGAAACCGCTGCGGCCGGAGACGACCTCGAGAACCGCCCAGACGGCCAGGGAGACGGAACTCGCGAGGCGCAGGCGCTCGCGGTTCCTCTCCTCGAGGGCCAGAAAGGACGCGGCGCCGAGCAGCGCCCAGCCGAGGATCGGTGCGTTCGGTTTCAGCGCGATGGTCTGGCGGCCAAGGCTGTCGGTGAAGAATCTCATGCGCCCTTCTTCCTGGAGGTCCCGGAGGCCTTCTTGGCGTCGGCCTTCTTCTCACGGTTCTTCTCGACACTGCGGCGGAGGGCTTCCATGAGGTCCAGCACGTTGTCGCCGTCGTCCTCGTCCTTGTTCGCACCGAAGGTCTCCTCGGTGTTGATGGTGTCGCCCTTCTCGATCTTCGCGTCGATCAGGGTGCGCAACTGGACCTGGTAGTCGTCCGTGAAGTTCTCCGGATCGAAGTCCGTGGAGAAGGAGTCCACGAGCGCCGCCGACATCTGCTTCTCCTTCGCGGAGATGCGGACCTTCTCCTCGAGTGCGGGGAAGGAGGCTTCCCGGACCTCGTCATCCCACAGCAGCGTCTGGAGCATCAGCACGTCCCCGCGTACGCGCAGCGCGGCGAGGCGGCTCTTCTGCCGGAGGGAGAACTGCACGATCGCGGTCCGGTCCGTCTCCTCGAGCGTGCGCCGCAGCAGGACGTAGGCCTTGGTCGAGGTGCTGTCCGGCTCGAGGAAGTAGGCGCGATCGAACAGAATCGGGTCGATCTGGTCGCTCGGCACGAACTCGACCACCTCGATCTCCCGGCTCCTCTCGACCGGCAGGGACGAGAGGTCCTCCTCCGTCAGGACGACCGTGTGCTCGCCGTCGTCGTACGCCTTGTCGATGTGCTTGAAGTCCACGACCTCGTCACAGACCTCGCACCGCCGCTGGTACCGGATGCGGCCGCCGTCCTTGTCGTGCACCTGGTGGAGGGCGATGTCGTGGTCCTCCGTGGCGCTGTAGACCTTGACCGGCACATTGACCAGGCCGAACGCGACCGCACCCTTCCAGATGGCTCTCATGGGTCAAGTGAACACCAAGCAGGCTTACCGTGCCAGAGGATGCCGGCCGCCCACCCCTAGACTTGAGGCGTGACTTCCGAGACCGTAGAGCCCATCGTCAGCAAGACAACCAGCGACGACGGCGGCACCGTGCTGCGCCTGGAGTTCCAGTTCGCGTTCCCGCCGACCGTGCTGTGGAAGCACCTGACCGACGCGGACAAGCTGAAGTACTGGTTCCCCTGCGAGATGGAGTTCGAGCCGCGCAAGGACGAGGAGATCCTCTTCCGCTACGCCGACCAGAAGCCCCTCCGCGGTGTGGTGCTGGAGGCCGAACGGCCCTCGGTCCTCGCCTACACCTGGGAGAAGGACAGCCTGCGCTGGGAACTGGCGCGGACGGGGGACAACGGCACGCAGCTCGTGCTCTTCCTGACGCCGGGCAGCCCCCGGCACTCGGCCACCATGGCGGCCGGATGGCACCTCACCATCGCCGGGCTCGACGATTTCCTGAACAAGCGCAACCTCGGTCAGGACCCGGCACTGTGGGACACCTACGTCAACCGCTACCGCGAGCAGTTCGCCGACTAGGCTACAACGGCTCCGCCCGTGCGGTACGCCGGCTGATTGGTACTGGAATACCGCCGGCATCCGGTCAAGACTTGGGAGCATGGCCCCTCCCCGCAGCTCACGGCAGCAGACCGTTACCGTGGACGGGCGCACCTTACGGCTGTCCAACCTGGACAAGGTGCTGTATCCGGCGACGGGGACCACCAAGGCGGACGTCCTCGCCTATTACGCGGCGGTGGCCCCCCACCTGATCCGGCACGCGGCGCATCGTCCGGTCACGCGCAAACGCTGGGTCCATGGCGTCGGCACGCCGGAGACGCCCGGCGAGATGTTCTTCCAGAAGAACATCGACGACAACGCACCGGACTGGGTGCCGCGGAACGCGATCCAGCACAAGGACCACGTGAACGTCTATCCCCTGGTCAACGATCTGGCGACGCTCACCTGGCTCGGGCAGGTCGCCGCGATCGAGATCCACGTGCCGCAGTGGCGCTTCGACGCCGACGGCGGGAAGGCGAATCCGGACCGCCTCGTGCTGGACCTCGACCCCGGCAAGGGCGCCGCGCTGGCGGAATGCGCCGAGGTGGCCCGGCTCGCCCGGCCCATCCTGCAGGGCATGGGGCTTGAACCGTTCCCGGTCACCAGCGGGTCGAAGGGCATCCACCTCTATTGCGCGCTCGACGGCCGGCAGACCTCGGAGCAGGTCTCCGCCGTCGCCCATGAACTGGCACGCGCCCTCGAGGCGGACCATCCCGACCTGGCGGTCAGCGACATGAAGAAGGCGCTGCGCTCGGGCAGGGTGCTGGTCGACTGGAGCCAGAACCACGTCAACAAGACGACCGTGAGCCCGTACTCACTCCGAGGGCGCTTCGAGCCGACGGTCGCGGCACCGCGTACGTGGGAGGAGCTCGACGACGCGAACCTCGGGCACCTCGACTACCGGGAGATGATGCGGCGCATCGAGTCCCTGGGTGACATCCTCGCTCCCGCGACGCCGGCCGCCACTGTCGCCGATCCGGCACAGGACGGGGATCGCGGGAATGCACAGGACCGGCTGTCCACGTACCGGGCCATGCGGGATGCGTCCCGGACGCCGGAGCCCGTCCCCGCGACCGTGGGCCCGCCGGGCGGCAACAGCTTCGTCATCCAGGAGCACCACGCCCGGCGCCTGCACTACGATTTCCGGCTCGAGCGCGACGGCGTGCTCGTCTCATGGGCCATCCCGAAGGGGCCACCGCTGACGCCGAGCAGGAACCACCTCGCGGTGCAGACGGAGGACCATCCCCTCGACTATGCATCCTTCGCGGGAATTATTCCCAAGGGGGAATATGGAGCTGGTGAGGTGTTTCTCTGGGATTCCGGCACCTATGAGCTGGAGAAATGGCGGGACGGCAAGGAAGTCATCTGCACGCTTCACGGGAGGCCGGACGGCGGCCTGGCCCGTGGAGGCACTGCGGTCCGCCGGTATGCGCTCATCAATACCGGGGGCGGGCCGAACGGCAAGAGCAACTGGCTGATCCACCTCATGAAGGACCAGCCTGCCGGGGAGGACGCCGGGCAGGGCCGCGGCGTCGATCCGGCCGGTTCCGCGCCGGCCCCCGTGGAGGAACCCGCCCGCTCTGCCCGGCCCGACATCGTCCGCCCCATGCTCGCCACGCTCGGGTCCGAGCAGGCCATCCCCGCGCCGGACGAGTGGGCGTACGAGATGAAGTGGGACGGCGTACGCTGCATCGCCGTCGTCCGGGACGGCGCCGTCACCCTGGTCAGCCGCAACGGCATCGACACCACGCCCACCTACCCGGAGCTCGGCGACCTCGGCGAGTTCCTCAGCGCCGACAGCGCGGTGCTCGACGGCGAGATCGTGGCCCTCAACGCGAAGGGCCGCCCCGACTTCAGCCTCCTCCAGACGCGCATGAAGCTGACGCACCGGTCGGAGATCGACGCGGCCCGGCAGAAGACGCCCGTGCGCCTCATGCTCTTCGACCTGCTGGAGCTCGACGGCAACGACCTCACCGGCCTGGAGTACTGCCAGCGGCGGGAACTCCTCGAGAAGGCGGTCGACGAGGCGGAGGACGGCCACGTCCAGGTGCCGCGGGCCCTCGACGCGACGCTCGAGGAGGCGGTGGAGGCGAGCAGGCAGCTGGGTCTCGAAGGCATCATGGCCAAGCGGCTCTCGAGCGACTACCAGCCCGGGACGCGGTCGGCGTCGTGGGTGAAGATCAAGCACCTGCACACGCAGGAGGTCGTGGTGGTGGGGTGGCGGCCGGGCAAGGGCAACCGTGCGGCGAAGGTCGGCTCGCTGCTCGTCGCCGTTCCCGACGGCGTCGACCTGCGCTACGTGGGGCGCGTCGGATCCGGCCTCACCGAGCGGGACCTTGCAGAGGTGGGCGCACGGCTCAAGAAGCTGGCACGGAAGACGGCGCCGCTCGACGACGTCCCGGGAGCCGATGCGTCCGACGCCCACTGGGTCCGGCCCGCCCTCGTGGGCGAAGTCCAGTACAGCGAACACACGGGCTCCGGACGCCTGCGGCATCCCGTGTGGCGGGGGTGGCGGCCCGACAAGACGCCCTCGGACGTCGTCGTCGAATTCTGACGTCTGCACCCGCCGTTCGTATTACCAAGGAGGAATACATGACCGTTCTCGACGTCCAGCGGCTGGATGCGTGGTGGCGTGCCGCCAACTATCTCTCGGTGGGCCAGATCTACCTGAAGGACAACGCCCTGCTGACACGACCCCTGGTGCGCGAGGATGTGAAGGCGCGCCTCCTGGGCCACTGGGGGACTACGCCCGGCCTCAACTTCGTCTATACCCATCTGAACCGCGTCATCTCCGAGCGGAAGCAGGAGATGCTGTTCGTCACGGGTCCCGGTCACGGCGGACCCGCGAACGTGGCCAACGCCTGGCTGGAGGGAACGTACTCGGAGGTCTACCCCTCCATCGGCAAGGATGCGGCGGGCCTGAACGCCCTGTTCCGGCAGTTCAGCTACCCCGGCGGCATCCCTTCGCATGCGGCGCCGGAATCACCCGGGTCCATCCACGAGGGCGGCGAACTGGGATACGCCCTCGCCCACGCCTACGGCGCCGTGTTCGACAACCCGTCCCTGATCGCCGCAGCGGTGGTGGGTGATGGTGAAGCGGAGACCGGGCCGCTGGCCACGGGCTGGCACTCCACCAGTTTCGTCGACCCGGCCGTGGACGGTGCCGTGCTGCCGATCCTTCATCTCAATGGCTACAAGATCGCGAACCCCACGGTGCTGGCCCGGATGCCGGAAGAGCAGTTGCGGCAGCTGATGTACGGCTACGGGTACGACCCGCACTTCGTCACCGTCTCGGACCCCGCAGCGACGGAGACTGCGCACCGGGACTTCGCCGCCGTGCTCGACGCCTGCATCGACGACATCCATGCCATCCAGGAGAAGGCCCGTACCTCCCCGGCCCGCGCGGACGCCGCTGCCGCCCGATGGCCGATGATCGTCCTGCGCTCGCCGAAGGGCTGGACCGGTCCGGCCGAGGTGGACGGCAAGCCCGTCGAGGGGACCTGGCGGTCCCACCAGGTGCCGCTCTCCGGGATCGACAGCAACGAGGAGCACCTGCACCAGCTCGAGGAGTGGATGCGATCCTACGACCCGGCGTCGCTGTTCACCGCCACGGGTGAGCTGCGGCCCGAGATCGCGGCCCTTGCACCCGACGGCGACCTCCGCATGAGCGCGACGCCGTACGCCAACGGCGGCTGGCTCCTGCGCGACCTCGTGTTGCCGTCCTACGCGGACCATGCCGTCGAGGTGTCGCGTCCCGGGTCGGAGAACGTGAGCCCGATGGCCACGGCGGGCGGGTACCTGCGGGACATCATCGAGCTCAATCCCTCCAACTTCCGCCTGTTCGGGCCCGACGAGACGGCCTCGAACCGGCTGTCCGCCGTCTACGAGGTGACGGACAAGGTCTGGGAGCCGCGCATGGAGGACGTCGACGAGCACCTCGCGCGGTCGGGGCGCGTGATGGAGGTCCTCAGCGAACACCTCTGCCAGGGCTGGCTCGAGGGGTACCTGCTGACCGGCCGCCACGGCGTCTTCAACTGCTACGAGGCGTTCGTGCACATCGTGGACTCGATGTTCAACCAGTTCGCGAAGTGGCTCAAGGTGCATCGCTCGTTGTCCTGGCGTCAGCCCATCGCCTCGTTCAACTATCTGCTGTCGAGCCATGTCTGGCAGCAGGACCACAACGGGTTCTCCCACCAGGACCCCGGGTTCATCGACCACGTGGTCAACAAGAAGGCGGACATCATCCGGGTCTACCTCCCGCCGGATGCCAACACCATGCTTGCGGTGACCGAATACTGCCTGCAGACGCGCGACACCGTCAACGTGATCGTCACCGGCAAGCAGCCCACGCCTACCTGGCTGGGACCGGAGGAGGCGCTCCTGCACGTCAAGCGCGGCATCGGCATCCTCGACTTCGCGGGATCGGAGGAGCCCGGCGTGGAGCCCGACGTCGTCCTCGGCTGCGCGGGTGATGTCCCGACCCTCGAGGCCGTGGCAGCGGCTGGTCTGCTGAAGGCCGGCATCCCCGGGCTGAAGATCCGCGTGGTGAACGTCGTGGACCTCATGCGCCTGCAGGATGCGACGGAGCACCCGCACGGCCTGTCCGCCCGCGACTTCGACACGCTGTTCACCAAGACCCGGCCCGTGGTGTTCGCCTACCACGGCTATCCCTGGCTCATCCACCGGCTGACGTACCGCAGGACCAACCACGCGAACGTCCACGTGCGCGGCTACAAGGAGGAGGGCACCACCACCACGCCGTTCGACATGGCGATGCTGAACCAGATCGACCGCTTCCAGCTCGCCATGGACGTGATCGACCGCGTGCCCACCCTCGGCGCGACGCAGGCGCGGCTGCGGCAGGACCTGCAGGACCAGCGGCAGCGGGCCTGGCAGTACACACGCGACGCCGGGAAGGACCTCGAGTCGATCACCGGCTGGACCCTCGACGAGTCCTCGCCCGACGACGCCACCTGAGGCCGGCGTCCGTCAGGACGGGACGACGGCGGGGACAATCCGCCCCTACTTGAGCAGTGCGACGTCCGAGACGAGCTCGATGTGGCGCTGCATGGCTTCCGCTGCTGCGGCGGCGTCCTGCGCCTGGATGGCCTGCGCGATGGCACGGTGAGATTCGAGGGACTGCTCGGGCCTGCCGGGCTGGGCAAGGGACTCGAGGCGGGTCTCCAGGATCATCTCGCCGATGAACGCCATGAGCTGCGCCATCACGGGCGAGTGGGCTGCCGCGGTCACGGCCTGGTGGAACAGCTCGTCACCGTGGGCGCCGCGGTCGCCGTCGTCGATCTCCTCCTTCATCGCCGCGAGCGCCCTGCCGATGGCGGCGAGGTCTTCCTCGGTGCGCCGTTCCGCTGCCAGGGCCGCGAGCTTCACCTCGAGCGTGCTGCGTGCCTCGACGATGTCGGGGAGGCGGCTCCGGTGCTCACGCAATCCCTTGATGACGCTCGCGACGCTCGCACGGTGGCGCAGGACCGCGCCGGTGCCGTGCTGGACATCGATGACGCCGAGGACCTCGAGGGCGACGAGTGCCTGGGCGAGGGTCGCCCGGGAGACCCCGAGGCGCTCGGCGAGGTCGCGTTCGGCAGGGAGGAGGTCCCCGGGACGCAGCCGGGCCGATTCGATGTAGCCCAGCAGCTGCTCGACGAGCTGCTCATACAGTCGCGGACGCGCGAGGCGTCCCAAGGGTTGCGGATCAGCGGCGTCGGTCATCCTTGTTCTCCCCAGATAGGTGTGCGCTCATGCTATCGGTGATCGGTTGACAGGGACACTCACTCTCCTACAGGCTAGGCCAGTGGTCCTGTAACTCATGTCACAGCCCCTCGAACTTTTTCCGTAGCCTGCTGGAGGATAACGATGTCCGCTCCGCTCCTATCGATCATCATCCTTGCGGCGATGTTCCTGATAGCCACCCTGCTGCCCATCAACATGGGAGCCCTCGCCTTCGTGGGGGCCTTCCTGCTCGGCGCCGTCTTCCTCGGGATGGAGACCGACGACATCATCGCCGAGTTCCCCGGCGGACTGTTCCTCACCCTCGTCGGGGTGACCTACCTGTTCGCCATCGCGCAGAACAACGGCACCATCGACCTGCTGGTCCGGGGTGCGGTGAAGCTGGTCCGCAACCGCGTGGCCCTCATCCCGTGGGTCATGTTCCTGATCACGGCCGTCATCACCGCCGTCGGCGCGCTCGGCCCGGCAGCCGTGGCCATCATGGCGCCCGTCGCCCTCGGCTTCGCGGCACGCCACAAGATCTCCCCGCTGCTCATGGGCATGATGGTGGTCCACGGTGCGCAGGCCGGCGGCTTCTCGCCCATCGCCGTGTACGGCGTGATCGTCAACGACATCGTCGGGGAGTCCGGCTTCGAATCGAGCCCGCTCGCCGTGTTCCTGTCGAGCTTCATCTTCAACGTGCTGATCGCCGTCGTGCTCTTCGTCGTCCTCGGCGGACGCACGCTCCTGTCCTCGCGCATCTCCCACTTCGTCGAGGAAGCGGCCGAGGCCCGCATGAGCGTCAGCCCCGGAGCCCGCAGGGCCGATGTCGCCTACAAGGGGACCGGCAGCGGAACCTACGGACCGCGCGATCCGGCCGGCGACGGCGTCGTCGCCGCGAAGTCCCGCGAGGACCGCATTTCACAGATTGCCACCATCCTCGGCCTGATCGCGCTCGCCGTGATCGCCCTCGGATTCAAGGTCGACGTCGGATTCGTCGCCATCACCGTCGCCGTGATCCTCGCGCTGATCTCGCCGAAGGCCCAGAGCGGTGCCGTCAACAAGATCGCCTGGTCCACGGTGCTCCTCATCTGCGGCATGCTCACTTTCGTCGGCGTCCTGGAGGCCGCCGGCACCATCGAGTACGTCTCCAACGGTGTCGCGGGCCTCGGCATGCCCCTGCTCGCAGCGCTGCTCATCTGCTACATCGGTGCGGTCGTCTCCGCCTTCGCGTCATCCACCGCGATCCTCGCGGCCCTGATCCCGCTGGCCATCCCGTTCCTCGAGACCGGTGCCGTGGGCGCCGTCGGCGTGGTGTGCGCCCTCGCGGTCTCCTCGACGATCGTGGACGTCTCGCCCTTCTCCACCAACGGCGCCCTCGTCCTGGCGAACGCACCGGAGGGCACGGACAAGGACCGCTTCTACCGGCAGATCCTCGGTTACGGAGCCATCGTCGTGGCTGCCGGCCCGGTCATCGCCTGGCTCGTCCTCGTGGTGCCCGGCTGGCTCTGAGCCTCCCGACCGACCCGACCCGACTGATTTCGACACGAACACCGGAGGACGCATGAGCGCCGAGACCACCGCGCAGACCACCGCGCAGACCACCGCGCAGAGCACCGCGCAGACCACCGCGCGGACCACCGACGCCGAGACGCGCGGGGGTCCGCTGGCCGGCCGCCTCGTCGTCGACCTCAGCCGGGCGCTCGCCGGACCCCACGCCGGCATGATGCTCGGCGACCTCGGTGCGCGCGTGATCAAGGTCGAGACGCCGGGCACCGGTGACGACACCCGCGGGTGGGGCCCGCCCTTCGTGGGCCCGGAGGACGACCGCCAGGCCACCTACTTCCTGTCCTGCAACAGGAACAAGGAGTCCATCGCCCTGGACCTCAAGAGCGACGACGGCAGGGCGGTCCTCACGGAACTGCTGCGCCGCGCCGACGTGGTCGTCGAGAACTTCCGGACCGGGGTCCTCGACCGGCTCGGCTTCTCCACCGACGCGATGCTCGAGCTCAATCCCGGACTCGTCATCCTCTCGATCACCGGCTTCGGCCACGACGGCCCCGAGGCCAAACGCAGCGGCTACGACCAGATCGTGCAGGGCGAGGCGGGGCTCATGTCCGTCACCGGACCGGATCCGGACAACCCGCAGCGCGTCGGCGTCCCGATCGCCGACCTGCTGTCCGGTATGTACGGGGCGTACGGTGCGGTCGCCGCCCTGCTCGAACGGGAGCGGACGGGCAGGGGCCAGGTGGTGCGCACGTCCCTGCTCGCGGCCATCATCGGCGTCCACGCCTTCCAGGGCACGCGGACCACAGTGGCCGGGGAGGTGCCGCGGGCCCAGGGCAACCACCATCCCTCGATCGCCCCGTACGGACTGTTCAACTGCCGGGGCGGCAAGGTCCAGATCAGCGTGGGCAGCGAGAAGCTGTGGGCCACCTTCACCTCGGCCTTCGGGATCGCCGCAGATCGACCGGAGTTCGCCACGAACGCGGACCGCGTGCGGAACCGGGACCTGCTGATCGGTGTGGTCGAGGACGCGTTCTCGGCCTACCAGGCGGAGCCCCTGCTCGCGAAGCTCAACGAGGCCGGCATCCCGGCGGGCAAGGTCCGGACCCTCGACGAGGTGTACGAGTGGGAGCAGGTGCACTCGCAGGGCCTGCTGCTCACCGTCCAGCACCCGGTCCTCGGGGACATCGCGCTACCCGGCCCCCCGCTGCGCTTCTTCGACGGTTCCGGCGAGACCACGCTCACCAGCCATACGGCGCCGCCCCTGCTCGACGGTGACGGTGACGCGATCCGCGCGTGGCTCGCCGAACCCGCAGGGGGTGCCGCCGCGTGAGCGCGGAGGCCCGTGTGCGGCACCTGACGGCCCGGGAACTCATCGATGCCGTGCTCGACACCGGTTCGTTTCGCTCCTGGGACAGCCCGATACCGATCCCCGCCTCCGCATCGGCGTCCTACCAGGAGGAGCTGCGGCGGGCCCGGGAGAAGAGCGGGGTGGACGAGTCCGTCCTGACGGGCGAGGGCCTCATCCACGGCCGGCGCGTCGCCGTCATCGTCTCGGAATTCACGTTCCTCGCCGGATCGATCGGCAGTGCGGCCGCCGGCCGGATCGCCGCGGCGATCCACCGGGCCACCGAGGAGCGCCTGCCCCTCCTGGCCGGACCGGCGTCGGGCGGTACGCGCATGCAGGAGGGAACGCCCGCATTCCTGTCGATGGTCGACATCACAGGGGCGGTGCGGGCCCACCGGCAGGCCGGCCTGCCCTACCTGGTCTACCTGCGGCACCCCACCACGGGCGGGGTCATGGCGTCCTGGGGCTCCCTGGGCCACGTGACCGTCGCCGAGCCCGCGGCGCTGCTCGGGTTCCTGGGCCCCCGCGTCTACGAGGCGCTCTACGGTGCGCCGTTCCCGACCGGCGTCCAGACCGCCGAGAACCTGTTCGACAAGGGGCTGATCGACGCCGTCGTGCCACCGGAGCACCTGGCGGGGATCGTCGACAGGGCCCTGACGGTCCTGGTCGCCGAGCCGTCGGGGCCGCCCTCGGTGCCGTCGACGACGTCGGTGCGTCCCGGCAGCGCCGATGCCTGGACGTCGATCCTCATCTCACGCAACCGCAGGCGCCCGGACCTCCGGCGGTTGCTCGCCTACGGCGCACGGGATGTGCTGCCGCTCAACGGCACGGGCCAGGGCGAGAAGGACCCGGGGCTGCTGCTCGCCCTGGCGCGCTTCGGCGAGCAGCCGTGCGTCGTGCTCGGCCACCAGCGGCCGCGCCAGCCGGGTGATTCGGTCATGGGGCCGGCGTCGCTCCGGGAAGCTCGCCGTGGCATGAAGCTCGCCGAGGAGCTCGGCCTGCCCCTGCTCACGGTCATCGACACCGCAGGCGCGGACCTGTCGAAGGAGGCGGAGGAGGGTGGACTGGCAGGGGAGATCGCCCGTTCCCTGCATGACCTCATCGGGCTCGCGTCGCCGTCCGTCTCCGTGCTCCTCGGACAGGGCGCGGGCGGCGGGGCCCTCGCGCTGCTGCCGGCGGACAGCACCATCGCCGCCGAGCACGCGTGGCTCTCGCCGCTGCCCCCGGAGGGTGCGAGCGCGATCGTGCACCGGACAGTGGACCGGGCCGCCGAGATGGCCGAGGCCCAGGGCGTCAAGGTCGCGGCCCTCGTCGGGCGGGGCGTCGTCGACCATGTGGTGGACGAGCGGCCCGACGCCGCGGAGGAGGGGCGTGCCTTCTGCGAGCGGATGGCCGTCGCCATCGAATACGAACTGGCCCGCGTTCAGGGCCTTCCCGCGACGGACCGCCTGGTGCGGCGCGCGGGCAAGTACCGGGCGGGCGGGAGCGCGGGCCAGGAGGGCTAGGCGTCAGCGCTGGGCGCCGGGGTGCTGGGCCCGGTAGATCTCCATCTGCCGGTACCGGCGCTGGAGGCTGTCCCTCCGCGGCGTGCCCTCGGCGTCCCGCGGCTCGGCGGTGAGGTCGATGTGCCGTTCGCCGTAGTGCCAGAGCAGCATGTCGTCGAGAAGCCGATCCGGGCCCGGGGAGTACCGGTGGTCCAGTGCCTTGCGGACGGTGGTGATGGTGTCGGCCTGCAGGAGGGACACGAGTTCGAGGGTCGTCGTCAGGCCGTGGGCCGCGAGGAGTTCTGCGGCCCAGCCCCAGTTGTCGTCCGACTTCCGGTCGACGTGCGGCAGGAGCGTCTGCCAGACGTCCCGGATACGGTTCGGCGTCAGCGGGGCGCTGCCTTCGCCCTCCTCGTCCCAGAATCCCGTGACGGTCTCGTACCGCTCGTGCAGTTCGGCGAAGGCCGATTCCACGGTCTCGAGCATGGCCGCCGTCCCGGTGAACTGCCGGTCGAAGTAGGGGCTCCAGGCCTTCGGATTGGACGCCTTGAACCGGATGTCGTGCTCGATCTCCGACCAGGCGTGGGCCAGCACCGTCCGCACCTGCACCTCGAAGAGGTAGCTCCCAGCAGCCTTGGTCTCGGGGTCGACGGCCTGCTGGAATGCGCGGACGACGTCGCTGTGGATGGTGCGCATGATGAGGTGGCGGCTGGAGTAGCCGTACGTGCCCGACTCGATGGACCCGATGTCCTTCTCGCGGTCACCGCGGCAGTCGAACTCGTTGCGCTGGCGCTTGAGCAGGTCCGCCGCGAGGTCCACCTCGTGCGGGAGCGTGGTGATGATGCGGACCCCCACCAGGTCGGTGAGGTTGCGCATCGGATCGGGGAACACGAGCACGGGCGGCGCGCCGGCATCCGGGGAGGGCAGGGTGCGCGAGGCCTTGTCACGGAACGATTCGACCGTCTTGGTGCGGGCCGTGACGAAGAGGGGTTTGAGGTCTGTTCCGTCGAAGATCGCCGAGATGCTGTCGCGCATGGCCGCGGTCACGCGGTCGAGGGCCGGCCGCACGCGCTCGTACTCCCTCGTATGCGCCTCGACGGCAGGCCTCAACCGCTCGTCGAGATCGTCCCACGTGCCCATGTACCGCGCCTTTCCGAGGAGAGACTTCATCGTAGCCAACCCGGGTGACCGTTACGCTTCCCCTGTGAATCGTGGATATCTTGGTCGGCGCACCGTCCTCGCCCTGGTGGCAGCCGTCGGCACGGCTGTCCTGGCTGCCTGCAGTATCCGGTCCGGCGCGCAGGCCCCCTCCGGCGCTGGGGCTCCGTCCGCGAAGGCTCCCTCCGCTCCAGCGAAGCGCTACAGCTACGGCGAGGATCCGAGCCAGTTCGCGGACCTCTACCTGCCGGGTGCCGACGGCCCGGTGCGCGGCGTCGTCGTCATCATCCACGGGGGCTACTGGCGGTCCACCTATGGCGCGGAACTCGGCGAGCCGCTGGCACAGGACCTCGTGGGGCGCGGCTACGCCTGCTGGAACCTGGAGTACCGGCGTGCCGGGAACGGCGGCGGCTGGCCCACGACCTTCGACGACGTCGCCGCGGGTATCGACCACCTCGCCGTGGCGGCCCGGGACCACGGGTTCGGCCTCGGCAGGACGACGGCCCTGGGACATTCCGCCGGCGGCCACCTGGCCGTCTGGGCCGCGGGGCGCGCCGGACTACCGCCGGGCGCGCCGGGAGCCGGTACGCCGGTCGTACCGCTCACGGCCGTCGTCAGCCAGGCCGGTCTGCTGAACCTCCGCGAGGCACGCGACCTCGGCCTGAGCGACGATGCCGTCGAGAACCTGCTGGGCGTGCCCGGGGACCCCGAACGGTACGCCCTCGCGGATCCGATGACGGCCGTCCCGCTCGACGTACCCGTCTATGCGGTGCACGGGACGGAGGACACCACGGTGCCCGTCAGCCAGTCGGAGGGCTATGTCCGTGCCGCGACCGCGGCGGGAGGGACGGTAGAACTCTCCCTCGTCCCCGGGGACCACTTCGCCGTCATCACCCCGGGTTCCGCGGCATGGGACACCGTCGTCGCGCTCCTGGGGGCGGCCGCCGACGCAGCGGACCCCGGCCGCCCGTAGGGGCCGACCGGGGTCCGGGAGTGCGCGGGCAGTCCGCGCGGGTAGTCCTCGGCCGGAAGCTGCCGGACGGGAGCTCCGTCCCTATGCCGCCGTGTGGGAGACGATCCAGGCGGCTGCCCGGTCCATCTCGGTGGGGTGGATCCCGTGGCCGCCCTCGCGGACGTTCCGCTCCACCTCCGCGCCTCTGCTCTCGAGGATCGAACCGACGCGGACCACGCTGTCGATCGGGGCCATGGCATCGGATCTCCCGTTGAACAGGGCGATGGACGTGCCGGACAGGTCGGCCTCGATCGTCCGCCCCTCCAGCGGGTACATGCCGGAGAAGGCGACGACGTTCGCCACGACGCCGGGGTGGAGCAGGGCGGTGGCAAGCGCGATGTTCGCCCCGTTGGAAAAGCCGACAGTGACGAGCGGACGGTCGGCGATGCCGTAGTGCTCCCGTGCCCAGTCGACGAACCCGGCGAGCTCGCCCGCCCGGCGGACGACGTCGTCGACGTCGAACACGCCCTCCCCGAAGCGGCGGAACCAGCGGTTCATGCCGTGTTCCTGCACCGGCCCGCGAGGTGCGAGGTAGCCGGCGCCCGGGGCGAGGCGGTCGGCGAGCGGCAGGAGGTCGTGCTCGGTGCCGCCCGTGCCGTGGAGGAGCAGCAGCACCGGGGTGCCTGCTGCTCCCGCGTCGAACAGGTGTGGCCATGCGGAGGTGGTCATGTCAGCTCCTGAAGAACGCCTGGATGGCGGGGTTGTTCTCGGGGGGCAGGTCGATCGTGGCGACCGAGTGCGCGATGGCCTCGCGGTTCGGCTCGAGCCACGGTGGCAGCTTCAGGGAGCGGCCCAGTTCCAGCAGCGGCTCGTCGATGTCGAAGCCCGGGGTGTCCGTCGCGATCTCCAGGAGCGTTCCACCGGGCTCGCGGAAGTAGATGGAGGTGAAGTACTGGCGGTCCAGGATCGCCGTGACGCCGTACCCGCGCTCGGCCAGTTCCTGGCGCCACACTTCCTGCGTCGCCTGGTCGGGGACGCGGAAGGCGATATGGTGCACGGTGCCGCCGGCCACGAGGCCGCGCTCGCCGCGGGAGTCCGTGACGACGTCGACGACGGTCCCGGGCTCGCCGCCGTGTGTGCTCAGGCGGTAGCGGCCGTCCTTCTCGGCGAGGACCGTCATGCCGAGGTCACGCGTGAGGGTCTCGAGGGTCCGGGTGGGATCCTGGACCGTCAGGACGGAGGAGTGCTGGCCGCGGACGGCGTACTGGGCGGGGACGGAGGCGGAGTCCCACGGGTTGCGGGGATCCGAGATGGAGGATGCGACGAGGTCGATCTGCAGCCCGTCGGGGTCGCGGAGCGAGAGGCGCTCCTCCTCGGAGGAGGCACGGGAGATGGTGGACTCCACGCCGAGGGCCTTGAAGTGCTCCTGCCACCATCCGAGGGTGCCCTGGGGTACGGAGAATGCCGTGGTGGTGGACTGGCCGTTGCCCACGCGCCCCCTGCGGATGCCCTGCCAGGGGAAGAAGGTCAGCAGCGAGCCGGGACGGCCGGACTCGTCTCCGTAGTACAGGTGGTAGGTGCCGGGGTCGTCGAAGTTCACGGTCTTCTTGACGAGGCGCAGGCCCAGTCCCTTGATGTAGAAGTCGATGTTCCTCTGGGGGTCACCGGCGATCGCGGTGACGTGGTGGAGACCTTCGGTTCGTGCAGTCACGCTGTCCTCCTCGGATGGTTCCGGTCCACCTGGGCCGGTATGTCCATGCAAACGCATGTATATCGCTATTTGTTCCCTCTCGTCCCGCACCGGGTCCCCGGGCGCGTTACCCAGCCTGCTGAGCTTCGTCCGTGCCCGGCTTCCTGTGTCATCCTGTGAGCATGGCAGCGAGAGAGCGGGTCCGGGGGTGGATTCGCCGCACCGGCATCGAGGTGATCGGGTGGACCCTCGTGGTGCTCGGGATCGCCGCCCTCGTGCTGCCCGGACCGGGGCTCCTGATGCTCGCCGCAGGGCTCGCCGTCCTGTCCCAGCAGTACCACTGGGCCCGCCAGTACCTGAAGCCGCTGAAAGCCAATGCCTTCCACGCCGCTGCGCTCGGAGTGAAGACGATCCCGCGGATCGTGGTCAGCTGCCTCAGCGCCCTGGTCATCATGAGCCTGGGCGTGGCGTGGATCCTGCAGCCCGCAGTGCCGTCCTGGTGGTTCCTCGAGGACAGGTGGTGGCTCTTCGGCGGTACTGGGACGGGCGTCAGCCTCATCGGGTCGTCGGTCATCGCCCTCGCCCTGATCGTGTACAGCATCCGGCGGTTCCGCGGGCATCCCGTGCCTGCGAAGCACCCGGCCATCGGGACGGATGCCGAGTAGGGTCTCCGCAGGGCTGACGGTCAGGCCGGCGCGTCCGCGGGGAGCTTCCGATCGGTGGCCCGCGAGCAGGAGATCAGGACTCCCACGGCGGCGAGGACGGCCACCATGGAGGACCCGCCGTAGGAGATGAAGGGCAGGGGGACGCCGATGACGGGGATCATGCCGGTGACGACGGCGATGTTCAGGATGGCCTGCCCGATGATCCACACGAGGATGCCGCCGCAGACGTACGTGACGTAGAGATCCTTCGACAGCGTGGAGATCCGGTAGATCGAGAACGCCAGGACGGCGAAGAGCACGATCACGAGCAGCGCGCCCACCAGTCCGAGCTCCTCGCCGAGGATCGCGAACACGAAGTCGTTGTGCGCCTCAGGGATCCAGTTGACCTTCTGCCGGCTCTGGCCCACCCCGACGCCGAAGACCCCGCCACCGGCGAGCCCGTACAGCGCCTGGGCGCTCTGGTAACCCAGCCCTTCGGCCGTGCCCTCGGCCGCCGGATCGAGCCAGGCCGAGATCCGCAGCATGCGGTTCGGACTGGACACGACGGCGAGGGCGGTACCGACGACGCCGACGGCGAGGCCTCCGAGGAACAGCTTCGGACTGGCGCCGGCGAAGAAGAACAGGGAGACGGCGATGAGGGCAAGGACCATGGCGGTGCCCAGGTCCTTGCCCGCGACGACGAGGCCGACGGCGATCATGGCGCCCGGCGCGACCGGGACGAACAGGTGTTTCCAGTTGCCCAGCAGCTTCGCCTTCCGGGTGAGGACCGCGCCGCCCCAGAGGATGATGCTGAGTTTGAGGAACTCCGACGGCTGGGCGGTGAGGGACCCGATGCCGATCCAGTTCCTGTTGCCCTGCACCTCCACGCCGAGTGGGGTGAACACCAGCAGGGAGAACACGAAGGAACCCAGCAGGATCAGCCAGGCCAGCTTCCGGTACGTCCGAAGGGGGATGAACGCGCAGACGACGAGCGCGGCGCTGCCGATGCCCATCCACATGAGCTGCTTGTAGAAGGTGTCGAAGGGCGACTTCCCGACGGCGACGAGTTCGACCGAGGACGCGGACAGCACCATCAGGAGGCCGATGGCCACCAGCGCGAAGGTCGTGGTGATCAGCAGGTTCCGGGCGTTGCGGTTCGAGGAGGGACCCTGCGCGGTGAGGGCCCGCCAGAGCCGGACCCCGCGGGACACGGGGTGGAGGGCGGAAACGGGGAGGGTGGAGACCGGGCGTGGGGCAGTCAGAGAGGGCATGGGCGTCCTGGAGACTCGACCTGCACGAGGCGTGCAGGTCCGGGAGGAGGGGGCATTCAAGTGTCCCCCGGGAACCGCCCGCGGCGGCGGAGGCGCTCGGACACTCTCAGCGACCTCTTAGGCGCGGAGGACTGGAACTCCGGGCCCCCCACGCGCCGGGGCTGGTACGTTGAAAGAGTGCTCACCGTAATCGGGGAAACCCTTGTCGACGAAGTGGTCAGCGACACCGCATCCATGCGCGCCCACGTGGGCGGGAGCCCCATGAACGTGGCCGTCGGCCTCGCGCGCCTCGGCCATCCGGCGCAGTTCGTCGGACGCTACGGCGATGACGACTACGGCCGGATGATCCGGCAGCACCTCCGCGACAACTCCGTGCCCTTCCCGGTCGAACCGGACAGCGCGCCCACCAGCGTCGCGACTGCACGCCTCGATCCCGCGGGCGGGGCGGCCTACGATTTTCAACTCGTCTGGGACCTCCCCGGCCTCGCCGGACGCAGGGACGAACTCCTCGACGGGACCACCCTCCTGCACACCGGGTCGATCGCCACGATGCTCGCACCGGGAGCCGACGACGTGCTGTCCCTCGTCCGGGCCGCCCACCCCCTCGTGACGGTCACCTACGATCCGAACTGCAGGCCCACCATCATCCGCGACCGGGCGTTCGCGCGCGGGCAGGCGGAGAAATTCGTGGCCCTTGCCGACGTCGTCAAGGCTTCCGACGAGGACCTCGAATGGCTCTACCCGGACCGCAGCCCCGAGCAGTCGGCCCGCGCCTGGCTGGACGCCGGCGCCGCCGTCGTCGTCGTGACCCGTGGCTCGAAGGGGCCGTGGGGAGTATGCCGCGCCGGCGAGGTGTCCGTTCCGGCGCCGTCGACCAGCGTGGTGGACACCGTGGGTGCCGGCGACTCGTTCATGGCGGCCCTGGTGGGCGCGCTCGTGGACCTCGAGCTCGACGGCGCCCATCGCCGCGACGAGCTGCTCCGAATCAACCTCGGGCAGCTGACCGGGATGCTGCAGTACGCGGCCCGGGCGGCAGCCATCACGGTGTCCCGTGCAGGTGCCAATCCGCCCACGCGGAACGAGATGGCACGCGCCTGACCGGGATGCGTGACCACCAGGACCCACCAGGGACGACCAGGACGACCAGGGATGACGACCAGAGGAGCACAGCCATGACCCGAGATCCGTACGCAGACCTTCCGCAGGTCCCCGGGTTCGAACTCACCAGCGAGAGCATCACCCACAACGCGCCCCTCGACCCCGCGCAGGTGTCAGGGATCATGGGGGCCGGCGGCAGGGACGAGTCACCGCAGCTCACCTGGAGCGGCTTCCCGGAGGGCACGAAGAGCTTCGCGGTGACCGTCTACGACCCCGATGCGCCGACCGCGAGCGGTTTCTGGCACTGGGCCGTGGCCGACCTGCCCGGAACCACCACGTCCCTGCCCGCAGGGGTGGGCACCGACGGGGGCCTGCTGCCCGAGGGTGCCGTGCAACTGCGGAACGACGCCGGATTCGCCGGCTTCGTCGGTGCCGCGCCGCCCGAGGGCCACGGACCGCACCACTACCACGTCGTGGTGCACGCGGTGGACGTCGAGTCGCTCGGCCTCCCGGCCGATGCGACGCCCGCCTACCTCGGCTTCAACCTCTTCTCGCACACCCTCGGCCGGGCCCGGCTGATCGGGACGTTCGAGCAGTAGGAACGCCCACCCCCACGCCACCGCAAGCTGCGGCCGACGTAGGCTGCGGCCGCCGGTAGGGTGGAGGTCAAGGACCTGAAGGAGTTTCCGATGCGCCTCGTGGCGAGCGACATGGACGGGACCGTCGTGGGGCACGACGGCAAGATGAGCGAACGCACCATCCGGGCGTTCCGCGCATGCATCGACGCCGGAGTCGACGTCGTCTTCGTGACCGGCCGCCCGCCGCGCTGGCTCCAGCCGCTCCGGGACCAGCTCGGCCACACCGGGACGGTCATCTGCTCCAACGGTGCCCTGACGTACGACCTCGAGTCGGACCGTGTCCTCGACGCCAAGCTCCTGAAGCCGGAAGACGTCTACGCCGCGCGTGACATCATCCGCGGTCTCTTCCCGGCAGCCACGTTCGCCGCGGAGACGGTGTCCGGCTTCAAGATCGAGTCCGGATTCGCGGACACCGCCACCTCCGAACTCCTCGGCGGCATCACCGCGGAGCCCTTCGAGGCGTCCCTGCCGGGGGAGGACGTCGTGAAATTCCTGGCGCGGGAGCGGGAGATCTCGCCCGACGAGTTCCTCGCAGCCGTGCGGCCCGCCGTCGCGCACCTCGTCTCGACCACGCACTCGGCCCCGACCATCGCGCTCCTCGAGATGGCCGTGCCGCACATCAACAAGTCGGTCACGCTCGCCCGGTACGCGGCGGAGCGAGGCATCGACGCGGCCGACGTCGTCGCCTTCGGTGACATGCCCAACGACGTCCAGATGCTCGACTGGGCGGGCCATGGGTACGCCATGGCGTCGGGACACCCCGATGCGCTCGCCGCCGCCAACCTCGTGGCGCCGCCCTTCGACGAGGACGGCGTGGCGCAGGTCCTGGAGGAACGGCTTGCGGCGCTCCGCACGGCCTGAGCCCGGCCGCTACCCCTACCTCGACAACCGGGCCGGAACCGAGCCCGGACTCCTCCCGCTCGCGCTGGCCCACCGGGGCTTCTCGCCCGACGGCGGGGAGAACACGATGGCGGCCTTCGGACGGGCCGTGGACCTGGGCTTCCGGTACCTCGAGATCGACGTCCGCGCCTCGAGCGATGGTGTGGTGATGGTCTTCCATGACGAGGACCTCGACCGCGTGACCGACGCGCACGGCCCGATTGCTCGGCGCTCCGCCTCGGACCTGAGCGGACTGTCGGTGGGCGGCCACGGCGGCATCCCGACGCTCGAAGCAGTCCTGCTGCGCTGGCCGGACCTGCGCCTGAACATCGACATCAAGAGCGACGACTGCGTGCGCCCCTTCGCGGAACTCGTCAACCGCCTGTCCGCCCACGACCGCGTGCTCGTGGCGTCCTTCTCGGACCGCCGGCGGCGCGCGGTGCTGCGGCTGCTCGAGAGGCCGACGGCGTCGTCCGCCGGTATGGCGGTCAATACCCTCCTGAAGCTGCTCGCACCGCTCGGACTGGCGGGGCCGGTCGCCCGGATTGCCGGCGTCCAGGCGCTGCAGGTCCCCGAGACCTACCGGGGTGTGCGGGTCGTGACGCGCCGCTTCCTCCGGTCCTGCCGGGCGGGGGGACTCCAGGTGCACGTCTGGACCATCAACGAGCGTGCCGAGATGGACCGGCTGCTGGACCTCGGCGTCGACGGGCTCGTCTCCGACGACGCCGATGTCCTCGCCGACTGCATGGCCGCACGGTCCGCGTGGCCGCAGGGCAGTCCCCGCGACCGGTAGCAACCGGTAAGCCGCGGACGAGCCGGACCAGGCAGGCATCAGCCAGGAACGAGCAGGGCAGCTGGGAACGAGCAGGGCGGGCGGGGGACCGGGTCGTCACTAACCGGGAACCAGTCAGGGACCCGGCCGGTTGGGCCCGGCCCGGGCGGCTTCCGGGATGCGGAAGCCCGGTTGCGGCCACTCCCCGCAACCGGGCTCCCTCGGTATCGATGCGTTCTCGGGGTATCGCGCCCCCGATGGCACACCGAGTCTGGTGGGCGGCGCCCGTCCTGCGGGCGCCGCCGGAATCAGCGGGAGCCCTTGCCGGGCTTCGGCTCGACGGTCAGCTCCACCGGCTCGGTGGTCACCGTGCCATGGGGATTCGAGAAGGTCGCCCGGAACAGCAGCCCGTCCTGGGAGGCGTGCGCCTTCTTCAGCTCCGCCACCGACGTGTAGGTGCCGTCGTTCCGTTCGGCCCGCTGGGTGACATCGGCAGGCTGCCAGGTGGCGCCGTCGTCGTCCGAGCTCTCCCAGACTGCTACGGGTTCCGGCGTGCCGGTGGCACTCGCCGTGAAGGACGCCTTGTGGCCGTCGCGGACCGTGGCCGGCCGGGGTGCGGCGACGAGTGCCGGGAGTTCGAGGGTCTGGTCGACGGTGGGCCAGCCGTTCTCCCAGCCCATCTTCTGCAGGCCGAGTGTCGGGGCGTACGCGTTGGACCGGTCGTAGTAGTGGAACGCGAGGTAGTCGCCGAAGACGGACTGGCCGCCGACACCGTTCATCGCGCCGTGGGATTCGAGGAGGATCGATCCGCCGCCGCCGAACATGTCGCGGCCCTCCTTGTCCAGGTACGGGCCGGTGATGGATTCCGAGCGGCCCACGGCGATCTTGTACGTGGAGTCCGCGCCGCGGCAGCAGAAGTCGAACGACGTGAACAGGTAGTAGTAGCCGTCGCGATGGATGATGTAGGGCGCCTCGATCGGGTTGCCCGGGAGGAAGCGGTCCGCGATGTTGACCGTCTGCGACTGCCAGTCCTCCACCGGCTTGCCGCTGGGCCATTCGAGCGGCACCAGGAAGATCCCGTACCAGAAGGATCCGATGGACATGTAGGGCTTGCCGTCCGCGTCCTCGATGATCCCGGCGTCGATGGCGTTGAACGTCTTGCCCGGGTTGTCCGGATCCAGCCCCGTGGCGGGCGACTCGACGACGAGCCCCTGGTCCACCCACTCGTAGTCCGGGTCCTCGGGGTCCAGCGTGGTGTTGGTCGCGAGCGCCGTGAGGGAGTTGTTGCCGCCGAAGCGCGACGCCGAGTAGTAGAGGTAGTAGGTGCCGTCGTTCTCGTAGATCTCCGGCGCCCAGAGGTTCTCCGGGAGGGTTCCGTCGGAGAAGTGCTCGTCGATCCAGGCGGGGATCTCGTCCCACACCGTACCCGTGTACTCCCACGTGGTGCCCTCGTCGTGCGAGGACCAGATCTGGATGGTGCCGCCGTTCTCGCGGGCGAGGAGCCCGGTGGAGTAGACGTACCAGGTGCCGTCGTCGTCGATGATGAGGGCCGGGTCGTGGATGGGGCTCGTCTCGCCGACCACCGACTTGCCGCCCACGAGGTCGTCGAGGTTGGTTGCCGATTGCTGGGTGAGGGCGGACTGGGCCTTCGGTTCTGCCGTCGCAGGCAGTGCCGCGCCCGTGAGGGCGAGGGCAAGGACGGCGGCGGCGCTCGCGGAGCGCGACCAGAACGTGCTGCGTGACGTCATTATCACGGAGACCTTTCGGAGAGGGATGGGCGGGCAGGGGCTCTGCACTGCCGGTTTACATCGTTGTCTACATCGTTGTAGAACAGTTGCATGCCGCGGTACGGCCCGTCAAGGACCGTCCGTCGGTGCTGTCCGTGAGTTCTTTACGAGCGCTTACGGGCGCCACCGGCCCGGTCCTACCCGAGGACGGGGTCCGTCAGCGTCCTCAGGTAGTGCAGGGCTGCCGGGGCGTAGGCGCGCATCGACTCGTCGTCGGCGTAGACCAGCAGGCGCAGCCAGGAGCCGTACCGATGCACCCCCGCCAGCTGCAGGGCGGGTTCGAGGGCTGCCCGCAGTTCCGGCAGGGGGGCGTAGCCGGTCCATCGCTCGAGGTAGGCCGTGACCACCGACTGGATCCGAGGGTCGTCCGCCGTCGTGTTCCACTGCTCGCGCATCTGCGTGATCGGCACGAGCAGCACACTGAAGGGGTGCGCCCAGTAGGAATCCGCGAAATCGAAGAACCGCAGCGGTTCGGCGCTCGTCGCTGGCAGGAAGCAGTTCCTGGCGTGCAGGTCGTTGTGGTCGAGCGAGAGCGGGACCGCTGTGCCGCGCAGGACCTCGACGGCCTCCTCGATGGCCGGCAGGCGGCGGACGACGTCGTCCGCCGCCTCGGCGGACAGGTGCAGGGGGTGCTCGGACGGCAGCCCCGTGTGCAGCAGCAGCTGGTTCTCCACGAAGTTCGCTGCCACCTCCGGATTCATGAGGACGAGCCCGGCCTGGGACAGCCGCTCACCGTGCGGTGCGACGATCTGCTGCAGGTCGGCGAAGTCAGCCGTGATGCGTTCCCACACGAGGGAGTCGTCGGAGCCCAGGCTGTCGAGGGTGGCACCGTGGTCCGCGGTGAGCATCCAGCCCCGGGACGGTTCGATGGCCAAGGGGGCGGCGACATGGTCCGGTGCGAGTTCGCCGAGGAGCGACAGGATGGACGCCTCCGCGAGCTGGCCGAGGTTGTTCTCCTTGAACCACAGCGTGCCGTGGTCCGTGGGAACGGTCAGCTGCGTGGACCAGAAGCGGATGCGCGGCTGCTCCACCGGTCCGGTCCGAGCAACGCTGAAGGTCTCCAGTACGAGGTCGATCCACTGCTCCGCCTGCTGCCGCCACTCGGGGGAGGCCCACACCTCGCGGGGGTTGTTCATGGGGCGTCGGGCGTGCGGTAGCGGGGCATGGACTGCATTCTTCCACCGCGCACGCGTCAGCCGAGCTTCGAGGGCCTGCTGCCGTGGTCGCGGGCCTCCAGCTCTCCCGGACCGGCGACGTGCTCACTGCCACGGACGCGGGCGATGGCCGTCATGCCGTGGAAGATGAGAAGGGCTGCAGCGGTCCCGAGGGCGATCCCCGCGAAGGACAGGTCCCCGACGGTCCACGTGAAGTCCGCGATGCCGATGACCAGCGCCACGCCCGCCGTCGACAGGTTGATCGGATTCGAGAAGTTGACCTGGTTCTGCACCCAGATCCGGACGCCCAGGATGCCGATCATGCCGTAGAGGACCACCCCGGCGCCGCCGAGGACGCCCGCGGGGACGGTGGCGATGAGCGCACCGAACTTCGGGAAGAGGCTCAGGAGGATCGCGACGATGCCGGCCACCCAGTAGGCGGCCGTCGAGTAGACCCGTGACGCTGCCATGACCCCGATGTTCTCGGCGTAGGTCGTGGTGCCGGAGCCGCCACCGGCACCCGCGATCATCGTCGCAAGGCCGTCGGCCATCAGGGCCCGGCCGGTGAGCGGGTCCAGGTCCCTGTCGGTCATCGCGGCCACCGATTTCACGTGGCCGATGTTCTCCGCCACGAGCACGAGGACCACGGGGATGAAGAGCCCGACGACGGACAGGTGGAACTCGGGCGCGGTGAAGTCGGGGAAGCCGATCCAGGCGGCGTTCCCGATGGCCGCGAAGTCGACCTCGCCGCGGATCATGGCGACGACGTACCCGGCGAGGACGCCCACGAGGATGGAGAGCCGCCCGAGGATGCCCTTGAACAGCACCGTGACGAGCAGGATCGCTATCACCGTGACCAGTGCGGTGAGGGGTGCCTGTTCGAAGCTCGACTTGGCGGTCGGTGCGAGGTTGAGGCCGATCAGGGCGACGATGGCGCCGGTGACGATCGGGGGCATGGCGACCTGGATCCATCGGGCGCCCGCGGTGTGGACGATGAACCCGATGATCGCGAGCGCAGCCCCGGCCATGATGATGCCGCCGAGGGCTCCCGCTGCTCCGTGCTGCGACTGGGCGGCGGCGATCGGCGCGATGAAGGCGAAGCTCGACCCGAGGTAGCTCGGCACCTTCCCGGCGGTGATGACGAGGAACAGGATCGTCCCGATGCCGGAGAACAGCAGGGTGGTCGACGGCGGGAACCCCGTGATGAGCGGCACCAGGAACGTCGCACCGAACATCGCCACGACGTGCTGCGCCCCGATGCCGATGGTTCGAGGCCAGCTGAGCCGTTCCTCGGGGGCGACGAATCCGCCCGGCCGCACGTTCCTGCCATCCCCGTGGAGGGTCCATCCGATGCCTCGTGCACTCATGCGTATGCCTTCCAGGGGAGTCGGGGGGGTTTCGAGAATCCTATCGGCAGCACGGACCCGGGGTGTTACGTTGCTTGTCCGCGAGGGAAAGGGTTCCACGATGGTATTCACGGTTCGAGGACGCACCGTGGTGGTCACGGGCGCAGGCATGGGCATGGGCAGGCTCTATGCCGAACGCGCCGCCAGGGAGGGGGCTGCCGCCGTCGTGCTGTGGGATGTCGACGCGCGCGCCCTCGAGGACGTCGTCGCGGGTCTGGCCTCGAGCACGGCGGCGGTCCACAGCTACGTGGTCGACGTGGCATCGGTGGAGTCGATCCAGGCCGCGGCAGGTGCGGTCCTGAACGACGTCGGCGTGCCGGACGTGCTGGTCAACAATGCCGGGATCGTGCGGGGGAAGTACTTCTGGGAGCACGACCATCGCGCGGACATCGACCTCACCCTGCGGGTGAACACCGGCGGACCCATGCACGTCACGCGCGCCTTCCTGCCGGCGATGATGGAGCGCGGCACTCCCGCCCGGATCCTCAATGTGGCTTCGGCGTCCGGGACGCTGTCCGTCCCGCGGATGAGCGTGTATGCGGCATCGAAGTGGGCCGTGATCGGCTGGAGCGATTCCCTGCGCCTCGAACTGGTGTCGGCGGGCCACCCCATCGCCGTGACGACCCTCATCCCCAGCTACATCAGGACCGGCATGTTCGAGGGGGCCCGCGGACCCCTGCTGACCCCTCTGATGGAGCCGGACTACGTGGTGGACAAGGCCTGGCGCGCCCTGCTCGCCGGCAGGGCGCGCGTCCAGCTGCCCTGGACCGTACAGCTCGCCGGAACGCTCCGCAATCTCCTCCCGCAGCCCGCCTGGGACGTCGTCGCCGACCGCGTCTTCCGGGTGTACAGCTCCATGGACCACTTCACAGGGCGCACCAGTGGCGCTCCGACGCAGGGGAAGGACGACCGATGAGCACTGCTGCGGCACTCCTGGCGGACCACCGCCGGTATTTCGATTCCGGGGCCACCCGGACCGCAGCGTGGCGCCGGGACCAGCTCCGCGCACTCCTGCGGCTGCTGGCCGAACGCGAGGACGAGCTGACGGGCGCCCTGGAGGAGGACCTCGGCAAGAGCAGGACGGAGGGCTTCCTCTCCGAGGTCGCCGTGGTCCGGGCGGAAGCGGGCTACGCCCTGAAGCACCTGGACCGCTGGATGGCGCCGGAGAAGATCGCCGTTCCGGGCGGGCTGCGGCCGGGCCGGGCCTGGTCGCAGGCCCGCCCCCTCGGGGTCGTGCTGATCATCGGACCCTGGAACTACCCGCTGCAGCTCGTGCTGGCGCCACTCGTCGGAGCGCTGGCGGCGGGCAACGCCGCGGTGCTCAAGCCCAGCGAGCTCGCGGCCGCGACCTCCCGGGTGCTCGCACGCCTCGTGCCGGAGTACCTGGACCGGGAGGCCGTCGCCGTCGTCGAAGGGGGCGCCGAGGCCAGCACCGACCTGCTCGCGCAACCGTTCGACCACGTGTTCTACACGGGCGGTGAGCGCGTGGGGAAGATCGTGATGAAGGCCGCGGCCGAGCACCTGACGCCGGTGACGCTCGAACTGGGCGGCAAGTCGCCCGCCGTCGTCGTCGGCGGGGACCTGCGCGCCGCGGCCCGCCGCATCGCCTACGGAAAATTCATGAATGCCGCCCAGACGTGCGTGGCACCTGATTACGTCCTGACCACGCCGGCCGCCGCGCCGATCCTCGCGGAGGCGCTCGCCGCCGCCGTCCGGGACTTCTACGGCAGCGATCCGAGCACCTCGGGCGACTACGGCCGGATCATCAACGAGCACCACTTCGACCGTCTCGTGGGCCTGATGGACGGCGGCACGGTGGTCTCCGGTGGCCGGCACGAGCGCGCGGAGCGGTACATCGAGCCGACCGTCCTGCGCGACGTCGATCCGGGGTCCGCGCTCATGCAGGAGGAGATCTTCGGGCCCCTCCTGCCGATCCTCGAGGTCGCGGACCTGGACGAGGCCATCCGGTTCATCGGCACGCGGCCCCATCCGCTGGCCGCCTACCTGTTCAGCGACAGGGACGAGCACCTGCGGACCTTCACCGAGCGGGTCCAGGCGGGCGGGCTCGCCCACAACGTGTGCACCATCCAGCTCGCGGTCCCCGGGCTGCCCTTCGGGGGCGTCGGTGCGAGCGGCACGGGCAGCTACCACGGCCGGCAGTCCTTCGAGACGTTCAGCCACGTGCAGCCGGTGTTCTCCAAGCCGACCCGGGTGGACACGCTGCGCCTGGCGTACCCACCCTTCGGCCCGATCAAGAGGAGGCTGTTGCGCAGGCTCCTCTGAGGGGGGTCAGCTGATGACGCCGTCCACCAGCGCCTTCGCCTCGGCCTGCACCTGCTTCAGGTGCTCCTCGCCGCGGAAGGACTCGGCGTAGATCTTGTAGACGTCCTCGGTGCCCGACGGCCGTGCCGCGAACCAGGCGTTCTCCGTGGTGACCTTCAGCCCGCCGACGGGGGCGCCGTTGCCCGGTGCCTCCGTCAGCCGGGCGGTGATCTCCTCGCCGGCGAGGGTCGTGGCGGTGACGTCCGACGGCGACAGCTTCCCGAGCGCGGCCTTCTGTTCGCGGGTCGCCGCGGCGTCGATCCGGGCGTAGACGGGTGCGCCGAACCGCTCGGTCAGCCCGAGATAGTGCTGCGACGGGGTCTTCCCGGTGACGGCGGTGATCTCCGATGCCAGCAGGGCCAGCAGGATGCCGTCCTTGTCCGTGCTCCAAGGCGTGCCGTCGTGGCGCAGGAAGGAAGCCCCGGCGGACTCCTCGCCGCCGAAGGCGAGGTCTCCGGTCAGCAGGCCGGGCACGAACCACTTGAAGCCCACGGGGACCTCCTGCAGGACGCGGCCGAGGTCGAGGGCGACCCGGTCGATGATCGACGACGACACCAGGGTCTTGCCGATCACGGCGTCGGCGCGCCAGTTGGGACGGTGGGCGTAGAGGTACTGGATCGCGACGGCGAGGTAGTGGTTCGGGTTCATCAGGCCCGCGTCCGGTGTCACGATCCCGTGGCGGTCGGCGTCGGCGTCATTGCCCGTCGCGATGTCGAACTGCGATGCCTTCCCGATCAGCGATGCCATGGCCGACGGCGAGGAGCAGTCCATGCGGATCTTCTCGTCCCAGTCGAGGGTCATGAAGGCCCACTGCGGGTCGACCGTGGGATTGACCACGGTCAGGTTCAGGTTGTGGCGCTCGCCGATGGCACCCCAGTAGTCCACCGACGCGCCGCCCATCGGGTCCGCGCCGATGTGCACGTTCGCGGAGCGGATGGCGTCCAGGTCGAGCACCGACGGGAGGTCGTCGACGTAGTTCTGGAGGAAGTCGTAGGAACCGATGCCCTCGGCGGTGCGGGCCTGGGCGATGGGCATGCGACGGACGTCGCGGAGGCCGCCCTCGAGCAGTTCGTTGGCGCGGTTCGCGATCCAGTTCGTGGCGTCCGAGTCGGCGGGGCCGCCGTGCGGGGGGTTGTACTTGAAGCCACCGTCACCCGGGGGGTTGTGCGACGGCGTGATCACGATGCCGTCGGCCTGCTCGGTCTTGACCGCGTTGTACGTGAGGATCGCGTGCGACACGGCGGGGGTGGGCGTGTACGCGCCACGGGCGTCGACGAGGACCGTCACCCTGTTGGCCGCGAGGACCTCGAGGGCGGTGTTCTGTGCCGGCTCGGACAGCGCGTGCGTGTCCTTGCCCATGAAGAGGGGGCCGGTGATGCCCTGCCCGGCACGGTACTCGACGATCGCCTGCGTGATCGCCGCGATGTGCCCTTCGTTGAAGGACGACTTCAGCGATGAGCCGCGGTGCCCCGACGTGCCGAAGGCCACGCGCTGCGCGGGATCCCCGAGGTCGGGCTCGACGTCGAAATACGCGTCGAGCAGTCTGGTCACGTCTACGAGGTCGCTGGGGAGGGCTACAGTGCCCGCTCGGTTAGCCATGGCCCCAGCATGCCAAAGAAAGCGCCCGATTACACCCGTTACCCCGGGCGGGTCCGTCCCGTCCCTGTCGAGGGCCGGCCCTCGGGACGGTTGCCCGCACCCCGATCATCAGTAAGCTGAGTATCAGCACCCAGCCAGGGGGCACATGCATTCCGGAAGGCGGCACCATGAGCGAGAACCCCAGCGGAAACCCGAGCGGCGATCCCGAGGAGCAGGGCGCGGAGGAGGCCGGCAAGCTCGAGGAGCAGATGGCGGGCGGCTACGGCGGCCCGGGCACCGAGGACGAGATCGCTCCCGACTTCGAGGTGGACAACGGCGACGGCCCGGGCGACTGACCTGCACCCGACCCCGGCCGGGCGGGGTCCCGCACCTGGCCCCGGCCCGGGCCGGGCAACTGACCCGGTCGGGACTGCCCGCTAGGGTGGACGGGTGACCACGACCCCGCGCCCCCTCAGGATCGTCCTCGCGCCCGACTCCCTCAAGGGCAGCCTTCCCGCAGCGGAGGCCGCCCTCGCCATGGCTGCCGGTGTCACGGGTGCCGCGGCCCGGCTCGGTCATCCCGCGCCGCATGTCGTCCTGGCCCCGCTCGCCGACGGTGGTGAGGGCACGCTCGACGCGCTCCTCGCCGCCTGGAGCGCCGAGCCCCGAACCACCCGGTGCCACGACGCGGCGGGCCGGGCCCGGACGGCTCGCTACGGCATCTCGGCCCGTCAGGACGGCGCCGGCGGGTCCCCGGTGCGGGGCGTCCTCGAGGCGGCGGAGGCCAACGGCCTGCCCCTCGTCGCGGACCTTCCCCTCGATGCGCTGACGGCCACCAGCTACGGCGTGGGCGAGATCGCGGCGCAGCTGCTCGACGACGGCGCGGAGGAGATCCTCCTGTGCATCGGTGGATCCGCGACGACGGACGGCGGAACCGGCCTGCTCTCGGCGCTCGGCGCCCGTTTCCTCGATGCCGACGGGAATCCCCTGCCCCCGGGCGGCGGAGCCCTCGCGGCCCTTCGCACGATCGACACCGCCCACCTGCACCCCCGCGCACGCGAGGTGCGCTGGCGCATCGCGGTCGACGTCGACAATCCGCTCTGCGGGCCCCGCGGCGCGGCAGCGGTCTTCGGCCCGCAGAAGGGTGCGACGCCGGACGACGTCGCCGTCCTGGACGCCGGCCTGGCCCACCTCGCCGGCGTCGTCTCCGCGCAGACCGGCGTCGACATGCTCGGTGTGCCCGGGACCGGCGCTGCGGGCGGCCTGCCCGCCGTGCTCGTGCCGTTCCTCGGCGCCGAGATCGTCCCCGGATCGGCCCTGGTGGCCGACGCCGTCGGGCTGGCCGGTGCGCTGGCGGACGCGGACCTCGTCCTGACCGGGGAGGGTTCCTTCGACTCGCAGTCCCTGGGCGGCAAGGTGGTGCAGGCCGTGGTCGAGAACGCCTCCGCCACCTGCGCCGTCGTCGTCATCGCAGGACGTGTGCAGCTGACCGCGGCGCAGGTCCAGGATGCCGGACTGGCGGCGGCGTTCTCCATCGCCACCGGGCCCATGGCGCTCGACGAGCTGATCGGGGGCGCGGCCGCGCTGATGGAGGACGCCGCCGCCCAGGTCTACGGCGTCTTCGGCGGACGCCGCGGCCGGGTGGACGGCCAGGTCCACAGCCAGGTGGACGGCTAGACCTTGATCTCGCGCTTCAGGATCTTGCCCGTGGGCCCCTTGGGCAGGGCATCGACCAGCACCACGCGGCGCGGGTACTTGTAGGCGGCGACGCGGTCCCTCGCGAAGTCGGCGATCTGGGTCGCGAGTTCCTCCCGGGCTGCGTCGTCGGCCGGGGCGTGCTCGGCCTTGAGCCCGATGACCGCGACGATCTCCTCGCCGTGCAGCTCGTCCGGGACGCCGATCACGGCGGCCTCCGCGACCGCGGGGTGCTCGTACAGCACCTCCTCCACTTCCCGCGGGTACACGTTGTAGCCGCCGCGGAGGATGATGTCCTTCTTGCGGTCCACGATGTACAGCAGGCCGTCCTCGTCCACCCGCGCGAGGTCTCCCGTGCGGAACCAGCCGTCGGGGATGGCCGCCGCCGTGGCCTCGGGATTCTCCCAGTAGCCCTTCATGACGCAGTGGCCGCGGACGGCGAGTTCGCCGACCTCGCCCTGCGGCACCTCGTTGCCCTCGGGGTCGAGCATGCGCACCTCGACGCCGTCTACAGGCGTGCCGATGGAGCCGGGCTTCCGCAGGTGGCCCACGCGGTTGAAGCTGACGATCGGCGACGTCTCGGACAGTCCGTAGCCCTCCAGCAGGTCCGCCCCGAAGACGCGCTCGAACTCGTGCAGGACCTCGACGGGCAGCGCCGATCCGCCCGAGACCGCCACGCGGACCGAGGAGAGGTCGGTGGAGGACACGCTGGGATGGCGCAGCATCGCGACATACATGGTCGGGACGCCCTCGAAGACGGTGACGCGGTCCCGCTCGATGATCTCGAGCGCCTTGCCCGGCTCGAAACGCGGCAGCAGGGTCACGGTGGCGCCGGTCAGGACGGCCGCGTTGAGGGCGCAGGTCTGCCCGAAGATGTGGAAGAACGGCAGCCCGCCGAAGAGCACCTCGCCCTCGGACGTCCCCATCAGGTCCCGGGAGATCTCGGTGTTGCGGGACAGGTTGGCGTGGGAGAGCGTGGCTCCCTTGGGCCGCCCGGTGGTGCCGGACGTGTACAGCACGACGGCGGTGTCCTCGCCGTCGAGTTCCACGACGCCCGGCGTCGGCTCCGCGGCCGAGACGCGCTGCAGAAAGGCGCCGCCGTCCACGGTCACCACCTGGATGTCGGTCCCCGTCTCGGCGCCCGACGCTTCGGCGCCCGCCTGCGCCTCGGCGATGATGCCCTCCCAGGCGAAGACGACCCTCGCGCCCGAATCGGTGAGGTGATAGGCCACCTCGCGACCCTTGAGGAGCGGGTTCAGCGGCACGACGACGGCTCCGGCACGCAGCACGCCGTAGTAGACGAATGCCATCTGGGGAATATTCGGCAGGATGAGGGCGACGCGGTCGCCGTGCCGGACGCCCTGCTCCGCGAGGAGTGTCGCCACCTTCTGGCTGAGCACCTCGAGCGCTCCGAAGGTCACCTCGACGTCGTCGAGCTTGATGGCCACGGCCGAGGGGCTCCTCGTTGCGGTGGCCACGAGGTTGTTGGCGAGGTTCGACACGCGATCTCCTTTGATCTTCGATGTCCTGCAGCAAAAGCGTCCTGCAGCGAAAGCGCGGTACGGAAGTTACCGGTGGGTAGAAGTCTGTGCGATCGGGAACCCGCACGCAACAGGACCAGCCCTCCCTGCTGCCGGAGGGCTACTGCCGGAGCGCCTCGATCTGGGCCGTCACCGCGAGGAGCTGGGCTTCCTCGCCGGGGCGGCCGATGAGCTGCACGCTCATCGGGAGGCCGTCCGGCAGGCGCAGGACGGGGACTGTCACGGCGGGCAGTCCGCAGACGTTCACCATCGACGTGTAGGGGGAGTACTGGCACTGCCGGAGGTAGTCGGTGTCGCCGTCGGCGTCCGTGTACCAGCCGAGAGGACGCGGCGTCATGGCGACAGCCGGGGTCAGGACCATGTCGTAGCGGGAATACTGCTCGATCGTGTCCTGCTCGAACTGCCGCAGGACGTCGACGGCCGCAGCGAGCTGTGCCGCAGTGCGTCCCATCGCCCTCCGGCGCAGCACCCGCGTGATGTCGGTCAGCCGGTCCTCGCGCTCGTCCGGGATCGGTGCGGTGGCGAGTCCCGCCGTCCAGACGAGCTGGAACGCGTCGTGGTAGCGGCGGTCATACGTCAGGTCCGCCTCGACGACGTCGTGGCCTGCCCGCTGCAGCACCTGGATGCCGGCGGAGAACGCGTCGGTCGCGGCGCTGTCCAGGCTGATGTCCAGCGCGCCGGAGAAGGGCGAGGCCGTGCTGATGCCGATGCGGAAGCGCCCCTCGGCGCGCAGGGCGGCCTCGGTGAAGGAGCCCTCATAGCGTGACGCCGCACTCGTGGGGCGGTAGTTCGGTTCCCGCACGAGGGCGTCGAGGAGTAGGCCGGCATCGACGGCCGAGTGGGCGAGCGGGCCGGCGACGACGAACTGGCCGAGGTCGGCCTGCCCGGAACCCGACGGGACGCGGCCACGGTTCGGCTTGAGGCCCACCAGTCCGGTCGCGGCAGCCGGGATGCGGATGGATCCGCCGCCGTCGGTCCCCGGCGCGAACGGGATCATCCGCGCGGCCACCGCGGCAGCGCTGCCGCCCGACGAACCGCCCGGGCTGAGTCGCCTGTCGAGGGGGTTGCGGGCCGGCGGAGCGATGCGGTTCTCGCTGTAGCAGCTCAGCCCGAACTCGGGGACCTGGGTCTTGCCGAGGCTGATGGCCCCCGCACGCCGCAGCACCGAGGCGAGCGGGGCGTCCTTGACGGCGACCGCGTGGTCGAGGGCCGCCGTGCCCAGCGTCGTCTTCACGCCGGCGACGTCGGTGAGGTCCTTGTGCGCGAGGGGCACGCCGTGGAGCGGACCGAGGGCCACCCCGGAGGCGCGCAGCCGATCGGCATGGTCGGCGGCCCGGAGTGCGTCCTCGTGGGTGACGGTGAGGAACGAGCCGAGGTCCGGGTTGAGGGCATCGACCCGCTGGAGGAAGTGCTCGGTGACCTCGCGTGCGCCGACCGCCCCGCGCGCCAGCGCGTCCCGAAGGGTGAGGGCGGAGAGTTCGTGCAGTTGGGCCATGGGGAACTCCCAGTCGGAGGCGGGCAGCTAGGGGACCCCGGAGGCCCCTCGGAAGACAACAAGGACCACTATGCCGCAGTACGGTGCCGCATGGGCCCGTAGCAATAGCGGTGCCCTGCCGGCGCGTGAAAAGGTAGGACCATGAGCGAACCCCAGAACGTACCGGTGACTGCCGTGCCCGACGATGCTCGACTCCTCGACGTCCGCGAGGACTACGAGTGGGAGGCGGGCCACGCCGACGGCGCGCTGCACATCCCCCTCGACCAGCTTCCCGCCCGGCTCGGCGAGCTGGATCCGGACGAGGACCTGCACGTGATCTGCCGCAGCGGCGGCAGGTCCCAGCGGGCTGCCGAGTGGCTCGAGGGCAACGGCTATACGGCCATCAACGTGAGCGGCGGCATGGGTGCCTGGCTCGAGGCCGGCAAGCCGATGGTCTCCGAGACGGGCAGCGAGCCCACCGTCCTGTGAGGGGTTCCACCAGTTCCTCCTACGCCTACCTGGGGCCGGAGGGGACCTTCACGGAGGCGGCGCTGCTGCAGGTGCCGGGAGCCGAGTCCGCACGCCGCGTCCCGGCGTCGACGGTGGGCGCCGCGCTCGACGCCGTCCGGTCCGGATCCGTGGACGCCGCGATGGTGCCGATCGAGAACTCGGTCGAGGGCGGGGTGAGCGCGACCCTCGACGCGATCGCGGTGGGGGCGCCGCTGCGGATCCTGCGCGAGGAACTCGTGCCGATCACCTTCGTGCTCGCCGTCCGGCCCGGCACCGCGCTCGACGGCGTCCGCCGGATCGGGACGCACGGTCACGCCTGGGCGCAGTGCCGGAACTGGGTGGACGCCAACGTACGTGACGCGGAATACTTCCCGACGTCGTCGACCGCGGCGGCGGCCTACGGGCTGGCCGACGGCGACGGCAGCTACGACGCCGCGATCTGCTCGCCCCTCGTGGCCGGGCGCCTCGGGCTCACGGTCCTCGCGACGGACATCGGGGACGTCACCGACGCCGTGACCCGCTTCGTCCTCGTCGGCCGGCCGGACGCCCTGCCGCCGCGCACCGGAGCGGACAAAACCACCCTCGTGATCCCCCTGCCGGAGGACCACCCGGGCGCGCTGATGCAGATCCTCGACCAGTTCGCGGCCCGGGGCGTGAACCTCAGCCGCATCGAGTCCCGGCCCACCGGCCAGTTCCTCGGCGACTACTTCTTCAGCGTGGACGCCGACGGCCACGTCGAGGACGCCCGCGTCGCCGACGCCCTCAAGGGCCTGCACCGCATCAGCCCGGGGCTGAGGTTCCTCGGGTCCTACGCGCGGGCCGACCGCCGCACGCCCGCCGTCGAGCGCCACACGTCCGACGACGCCTTCGGTGCTGCCGACGCCTGGCTCGGCGACATCCTCGGGGGCCGGTAACAGACGTCCTGCCGGGAGGGCCGAAAGCACAGTAGGCTTACTATCGAAGGTCCCCCCTACGAAGGCTGGTTCCACGATGGCTCGATTGCGCCGCAGCAACACGCGCAGGCCCGGTATCACCCGTCGTCGCCACGGCAAGGGTTTCAGCTATCGCGCGCCTAACGGGGAACTGCTGCAGGACCGCGAGCAGATCGAGCGCATCCGGGACCTCGTGATCCCGCCGGCGTGGAAGGACGTGTGGATCGCGCCCTATCCGAACGGGCACGTCCAGGCGATGGGCACCGACGACGCCGGGCGGCGCCAGTACATGTACCACCCCGCCTGGCGCGAGCAGAAGGATCGCGAGAAGTTCGACCGCGCCCTGGACTTCGGCGCGAAGCTGCCGAGCGCCCGCCGCATCATCACCCAGCACCTGCGCAGTGAGGGTGTCGCAAGGGAGCGGGCCTTCGCGGCGGCACTCCGGATCGTCGATTCCGGTGCCCTGAGGATCGGATCCGCCCAGTACGCGGAGGCGAACGGCTCCTTCGGCGTCACGACGCTCCTCGTGGAGCACTGCACCATCGAGGGGAACGTCATCACCTTCGACTTTCCCGGCAAGAGCGGGCAGCAGTGGGACACGCGCCTCGAGGACGAGGACCTCGCCAGGGCCCTGCGTCCCATGATGGAGCGCGAGGACGCCGACACCGTGCTCGCCTACCAGTCGGAGGACGGCAAGTGGCACCACGTCGACGGTTCGCAGCTCAACGACTTCCTGCGGCAGGTCACCGGCGGGCCCTTCACGGCGAAGGACTTCCGGACCTGGCAGGCGACCGTCGTCGCAGCGATGGCCCTGGCCAAGGAGGACCTGAAGGCGACGAGCCGCACGGCGCGCCAGAAGGCCGTCAGCGCCACCATGAAGGCTGTCGCGGACCACTTGGGCAACACCCCCACCGTCGCCCGGAGCTCCTACGTGGACCCCAGGCTCGTGGACCGCTTCATGAGCGGGGAGGTCATCCCGATCACCACGTATTCCGCCTCCGAGAAGGCCGTGCAGGAACTCCTGCGCGACTGAGGGCCGCATGTTCAACTTCCCCGTTCGTCAGTACGCTGGCAGCGGGCGCCCAACGAGGAGCGCATCCTCCGACGAAAGGAAGCATCATGACCGAGAACGCTCATGGAGGACGCATCGTGAACCCCAACAAGGGTGACGGCTCGACGTCCGATCCGAACTGGCAGGGTGACATCGCCGACCAGGGTAACGACGTCCGTTTCGCCGAGGAGCAGTCCCTCATCAACGAACAGGCCGGCCGCGCCGACCGCGACACGTCGGTGGACGTGGACGCCGCCGAGGAAGAGGGCCAGTACACCAGTGCCGAGCCGGCCGGGGCATCCGGGGGCTACACCTCCTCGCAGGCACCCGAGGAAGAGGGCGAGTACACCGACAAGGACAAGCCACTCATCGAGGAGCCCGAGGGCCAGGGCGAATACACCGACCGCGACCGGTAGGACCCCCGCCGGGAAGCTGCCGGGTCAGCGCGGGCTCAGCGCCGGGTCAGCGCCGGGAACCCGCGCATCCGGTGCAGGCCCCGCTGCCAGCCCCGCTGCCAGTTCCTCTGCCAGTCGGGCATCGGCAACGGAGACCCTGAGAGTCCGGGAGCCGACGCCGGCACCCGGACCATCAGTGCGTCCGGGTCCACCCGGGCCGTCAGTGAGGTGACCGGCCCGGAGGGGTCGCCGTCGAGCTGGGTGTCGATCGGGTCCCCGGACCAGACCGTGACCTCCCGAGCCCGGTAGTAGCTGATGACGGGTATCGCCCCGCGGTGGCGCAGGAGGATCTTCGCGGCCATCCACGTCCAGCCGAGGAGGCTGCGGGGGCTCAGCACCACCACGTCGAGGTAGCCGTCGTCGATCATGGCGTCGGGTACGAAGTCGACGCCCGCCGGCAGCTTCCCGCAGTTGGCCACCAGGAGGCTGCGGACCTTCCTGCTCTGCGGGGGCTGGCCGTCGAGGCTGATCGAGATGCGTCGCCGCCTGCCGGGCAGGTGGCGGACACCGGCCTCGCTGTAGGCGAGCCAGCCGAGCTTGTCCTTGAGGTCCTGCTTCGCGTCGGCCACGACGTTGGCGTCGAAGCCGACACCGCCCATGACCAGGAACGGGTGCTCGGAGATCACCGAGGTGCGGTCGTTGCGCAGCGTGATGCGGGCCATGTCGATCCGCCGCTCGGACCCGTGCAGGGCCAGGCGGAGGCATCCGGCGATGTCGTTGTACGGCAGTCCCAGGTTCCGCACCAGCAGGTTCCCGGTGCCGAGCGGCAGCAGTCCGAGGGCGGCGGGCTGATGTGCGAGGGCCTGCGCCACGGCCCGCACGGTCCCGTCGCCGCCGGCGGCGATGACGACGTCGGCCCCGGCGTGGAGCGCCTGCGAGGCCTGGCCGGTCCCGGGGTCCTCGATGGTGGTCTCGAGGATGAGCGGCGGTTCCCAGCCGGCGTCCGCACAGGCCTCCTCGACGAGGACACGCGTGACGTCGGCCTGCAGCTTGGAGGGATTGAGCACGAGCGCGACGCGCTGCGGGCCCTCGGCGACGGGAACCGGTTCATTGACGGAGGCGGTCGGCGTGCGGGTCTGCTGCAGTCGCCGGACCGACCAGTACGACTGGAGGGACGCGGCAGCCGCGGACGCCGCAGCGGTTCCGGCGAGCAGTTTGCGGCGCATGGTCCTCCACAATAGCCGTCCCGCGGACCGGGGCCGGCGTGCCCCCGGGTTTGGGTAGTCTTGGCGGTGTGATTGACGTCAACGACCTCCGCCGAAATCCCGAGCAGTTCCGAGCATCGCAGCGCGCACGCAGGGCGGACGAGTCGCTCATCGACGCCGTCCTCGCCGCGGACACGAAGCGCCGGGAGTCCGTCACCGCGTACGAGACGCTCCGCGCCGAGCAGAACGCCTTCGGCAAGAAGGTGGCGCAGGCCAAGGGCGAGGAGAAGCAGGCCCTCCTGGCCGAGGTCAAGGAACTCGCCGCGACCGTCAAGGCCGCCGCAGCCGCCTCCGAGGACGCCAAGACCGAGCAGGAGACCCTCCTGCGCAAGCTGCCGAACCTCGTGCAGGAGGGCGTGCCCGAGGGCGGCGAGGACGACTACGTGGTGCTCCGGAAGGTCGGCACGCCCCGGGACTTCGCCGCGGAGGGTTTCGAACCCCGCGACCACCTCGAGATCGGCGAACTGATCGGCGCGATCGACATGGAGCGCGGCGCGAAGGTCTCCGGATCCCGTTTCTACTTCCTTCGGGGCGTCGGAGCCCGCCTCGAGATCGCCCTGCTCCAGATGGCCCTGGACCAGGCGATCAAGGCCGGCTTCACACCGATGATCACCCCCACCCTCGTACGCCCCGAGACCATGCAGGGCACCGGCTTCGACATCGCGCACGACGCCGAGATCTACCGGCTCGAGGCGGACGACCTGTACCTCGTCGGAACCTCCGAGGTGGCGCTCGCCGGGTACCACTCGGACGAGATCATCGACCTCGGCGCGGGCCCCGTGCGGTACGCGGGCTGGTCCTCCTGCTACCGCCGCGAGGCGGGATCGCACGGCAAGGACACCCGCGGGATCATCCGCGTCCACCAGTTCAACAAGGTGGAGATGTTCACCTACACCACCGTCGAGGATGCCGCTGCGGAGCACGAGCGCCTGCTCGCGTGGGAGGAGGAGATGCTGGCGAAGGTCGAGCTGCCCTACCGCGTCATCGACACCGCCGCGGGCGACCTCGGCATGTCCGCCGCGCGCAAGTTCGACTGCGAGGCGTGGGTCCCGACGCAGGGCGACTACCGCGAGCTGACCTCGACGTCGAACTGCACCACCTTCCAGGCCCGGCGCCTGAACATCCGCGAGCGCCAGGAGGGGGAGGGCCAGAAGGGCACGCGGGCCGTCGCCACGCTGAACGGTACGCTGGCGACCACGCGCTGGATCGTCGCCATCCTCGAGCACCACCAGAACCCGGACGGCTCGGTCACCGTGCCCGCGGCGCTACGACCGTATCTTAACGGACTGGAAACCCTTCCGGTACTGTAGGCGCCGCCCTACCGGGAACTCGGTGAGGTCTGGTTCACTGAACCATGAGCACTTTTAACAATGCTGGCATCGATGACCAGCAGGAGAACAGGAAGCGCCACCTCATCGCCCTCGACGTCGACGGCACCCTCGTGGATCACGAGGGGTCGATGACGGAGGAGGTGCGCGACGCCGCGCAGGCCGTCATCGAAGCCGGGCACGACGTCATCATCGCCACGGGCAGGTCCCTCGGGGCCACGCTGCCCGTGATCCGGCTCCTCGGGATCACGCGCGGGTACGCCGTGTGCTCCAACGGTGGAGTCACCCTTCGGGTCGACGATGCGCTGCCCGAGGGCTTCGAGGTCCTCGAGCGCGTCACCTTCGATCCGAAGCCCGCACTCACCGCGCTCCGCGAACGGCTGCCCTCCGCCAAGTACGCCCTGGAGGACGATCGCGGCAGGTTCCTGTCCACGGAGAGCTTCCAGGACGCGAGTTTCGGTTCGGAGGCACAGAGCGTCGGCTTCGAGGAGATGGTCGAGAGCCGCGCCGTGCGCGTCGTCGTCTTCAGCACCGACAGCTCGGCCGAGGAGTTCGGCGAGGCCGTCGCGTCGATCGGACTGCACGGCGTGACCTATTCCGTGGGCTGGACCGCATGGCTCGACATCGCCGCATCCGGCGTCACGAAGGCCAGTGCCCTGGAAGCCCTCCGGCAGCGCCTCGGGACGGCCAGGAGCCTCACGGTCGCCGTGGGCGACGGGCGGAACGACATCGAGATGCTGCAGTGGGCCGGCCGCGGTGTCGCCATGGGGCAGGCACCCGACGAGGTCCGTTCCGCCGCGTCGGAGGTCACGGGAAGCGTGTACGACGACGGCGCCGCGAAGGTGCTGCGCTCGCTCGTCTGACCGCGCTCAGTACACCGCGCTCAGTATGCGAGGCTCGCCTCGGGGAGGGACGCCGGCCCGTACGTGAGGTCGAGCAGGCGCGCCGCAGCGGGACGGGTGGCCCACTCCTCCACCCAGTGGGAGCGGACGACCGCGCGGCTGACGGCCTGCGGAGTGATACCCAGTTCCTGCGCGATGTACTTCTGCTGTCCGCGGGCACCGGGCGTCAGCAGGTCCAGGACGGCCCACTCCGCGTCGGTGCGCGTGTAGACGATCTGCCCGAGCAGCCGGAGGACCGCCTCGGCCTCGGCTGCGACCTCGCCGTCGGGGCCTTCCACGGCCAGGGGTATCCGCTCGCCGGTCTTCCGGGCCCGGTCGACTGCGCGCCGCGCGTAGACGAGCCCGTAGCCCTCCGCGTCCACGAGGCGCTCGGGGACGGGCGGAGTGAGGCCGCCGACGCCGATGCCCACATGCCAGCGCCGGGAGCGGATGGCTCGTAGAGCGGCGTCCACAGCGACGGACGCCGAATCGACGACGCCCTGTACCTCGTCGCCGACCGAACGCTGGAACGGAACCACGGCCGGAAGGTAGCGGAGCGCTTTCAGCAGGCCGTCCACGAGGTCGCCGACCTCGCGCGAATCGCGCTGGTTGATGGTCAGGACGTAGTGCATGGCATCAGTATGGATGCCGGACGGGCCAATCAACCTCTTTGCGTTGATTTCCCGTGCCGATTCGTCCCGATTCGTGCCGGAGCGCTGCTGCTCGCCCAGCCGACAGAGACCCCGCAGGGGTTCCGTTCCCCGGATATGCAGGAGCTCCCGGCGCCCGCCCTGCGGGTCCGGGAGCTCCCGATGGTGCTTGATGTTGCTCGTGTTCCTAGCGGCCCTCGGGGGTCTCCGTGGCGTTCTTCGCCTCGACGTCGACACTGCGGCCCTGCGGCTCGTCGTGCGCGCTGCCCTCGCCGATCTCCTGGAAGCGCTTGAGCGACGCCTCGATCTCGGCCTCTGCCTCCTCGCGGCCGGCCCAGTCGGCGGCTTCCACCCACTTGCCCGGCTCGAGGTCCTTGTACTTCGTGAAGAAGTGCTTGATCTCGTCGAGCAGGAAGTCCGAGACGTCCGACAGTTCCTGGATGTGGTCGAAGCGGGGATCGACGGGCACGCACAGGACCTTGGCGTCTCCGCCGCCGTCGTCGGTCATGTTGAACACGCCGATGGGGCGCGACTCGACGAGGACGCCCGGGATGAGGTCGAAGTCCTGCAGCAGGACCAGCGCGTCCAGCGGGTCGCCGTCCTCGCCGAGCGTGTTCTCGAAGTAGCCGTAGTGCGTGGGGTACTGCATGGCCGTGAACAGGACGCGGTCGAGGCGCAGCCGGTGGGTGTCGTGGTCGATCTCGTACTTGACGCGCGAGCCCTTCGGGATCTCGATGGTGACGTCGAGCTTCATGGCAACTCCTGGAGGTGAGTGGTGTGGCAGCCGCCGGCAGCGCCCCACGGGAGGCGCGCTGCCGGTCTACTGTTTAATCGTCAGCCTTAACATATCGGTCGGCCCCCGGTACCAGAGCATTTCCTCGTGGTTTCAGTGCTGCTCCGCAACGCCTTGCGAAAGGACACCATGCGCCCGCTCCGCCTGCTGGGGGGCCTCCTCCTGGTCCTGGTGATGGTGGCGACCGCGGTGCCCCTGGCCACGCAGCTCACGCCGGCCGTCCTGGCCGTGGTCGACCCGCAGCCGTCCGTCCCGCCTCCCGTTACTCCTGAGCTGCAGATCCCGCCGACGGCCGTTGCCGTGCCCGACGTCGTCACCCCCCTCTCCGTCTCGGCGCCCGCACCGGACCCGGCGGTGCTGGGCCCGCAGCTCGACGAGGCGCTGCAGATCCCCGGCGCGGGCAGCTTCGCGGGCACCGTCGTCGACTCCGCGGACGGACGAGTCCTCTATGCCAGGGATGCCGGGCGCCTGCAGCCTCCCGCATCGAACATCAAGCTGTTCACCGCCGTCGCGGCCATGACCTACGCGCGGCCCGGGCAGACGCTCGCGACGTCGGTCCTGGCCTCGGAGGGCGCCCCGGGAGAGCTCTACCTGCACGGAGGCGGCGATGTCCTCCTCGGTTCCGGTCTCTCCGATCCGGGTGGCGTGGTCGGGCGCGCGGGCCTCGGGACGCTCGCCGCCGGTACTGCCGCCGCCCTGCCGGACGGCTCCGGACCCTACACGGTCTACCTCGACGACACCCTCTTCGTGGGCGGGACCCTGAGCCCCACCTGGGCGGAGGGGGACGTCGAATCCGGTGAGGTGGCGCCGCTGCACGCGCTCGCCGTCAATTCGGCCTGGCTCGAGGAGGGGCGTTCCGGGGGCCCGCGCTCGCGGGATGCGGCCCTCGATGCCGCCCGGACATTCGTCGCCGCCCTCGTCCCGGCCGCCGCCGAACGCGGCATCACGATCCGTCCCGACGTGCAGCGCCGGCCTGCCCCCGAGGGCGCGGAAACCCTGGCGGCCGTCGACTCGGCACCGCTCGGGGAGCAGATGCGCCGCATGCTGGAGATCTCCGACAACTACCTGGCCGAGGCCCTGGCGCGTGTCGCCGCCACCGAGAGCGGGCGGCCCGCGTCCTTCGGGGGCGCCACCGACGCCCTCGCCGCCGCCGCTGCCCGGCTGGGAGTTCCGGAGGAGGGGCTGACCATCGGCGACGCCGCGGGACTGTCCGTCCGCAACGCCGTCTCGCCGGCCCAGCTGGCGGCGCTCGTCCGCGGGACCACGACGTCGGACGAGCCCGGGCTCGCCGCCGTCGCCCGCTCCCTGCCCATCGCAGGCCTCACCGGGACCCTGGCGACGCGGTTCGACGACGGAGCCGCGGCCAGTGGCGCGGGAACCGTGCGTGCGAAGACCGGGACGCTCAACGCCGTCACCGGCCTCACAGGGCACGTCGTCACCGCCGACGGGCGCCTGCTCGTGTTCTCCTTCCTCGCCGCAGGACTGGACGGCACCACGGCAGAGGCGCGGGATGCTGCGGACCGCGCGGCAGCCCTCCTGGCCGGATGCGGCTGCCACTAGTCCGTTCGCCATCAGATGAAGCAGAGTCCCCGCCCGATCCCTGGGCCCTGCCGCCAGCGGGATGTGATCGAATAGGCGCATGAACGAGCCCGCAGCACCCCGCCCACAGCTGGTCAACTGGGACGTCGCGGCCTCCACCGCGGCCTCCCTCACGCCCGCGGGGCCCACCATGAAGCCGGCGGAGATCGCCCGCGCCGTCCAGAACATGCGAGAGCTCGCGGACGCATCGGTAGGCCATGTCCACACCATCTCGAGGCTCGACGCCGCACGGGACCTCCGCGACTCCGAGCTGCTCATCGTGGACCGCGCCTCGTGGTCCAGGGCCAACTCGCAGAGCTTCCGGACCCTGATGGAACCGGCCCTGGACCAGCTCGCCGCATCGCGCCCCGACGTCCTGAAGTCCGCGTCCCTGGCCCTCGGCGGAACCGTCACCGGGGCACAGCTCGGAGCCATCCTCGCTTTCCTCTCGAGCAAGGTGCTCGGCCAGTACGATCCGTTCGTGCCCTCCCGCAACGGGCAGGGCGGGCGGCTCATGCTCGTGGCGCCCAACATCATCTCGGTCGAGCGGGAACTGAACGTGGACCCGTCCGACTTCCGCCTCTGGGTGTGCCTCCACGAACAGACGCACCGCGTGCAGTTCGCCGCCGCGCCCTGGCTGAAGGACCACATGACCAGCCATATCGGCCAGCTCACCTCGGGCCTCATGGAGAAGGCGGATTCCCTCTCGGAGCGACTCGGCGCAGCCGTGAAGAACATCACGGCGGGCAGGGCGCGCGCCCGTGGCGAGGGCACGACGCCGGACGACCGGCCCTCGCAGGACATCGGGGTGCTGTCGATCCTGCAGGACCCGGACGACAAGGCGCGCCTCTCGCACCTCACCGCCGTCATGAGCCTCCTCGAGGGACACGCGAACGTGGTGATGGACGGTGTCGACGGGAGCATCGTGCCGTCGGTCAAGACCATCCGCCGCCGCTTCAACGCCCGCGGCAAGTCCCGTGGCCCGCTCGAGAAGGTCATCCGGCAGCTTCTGGGGCTGGACGCCAAGATGCGCCAGTACAGCGACGGAGCCAAGTTCGTACGCCGCGTCGTCAGCCAGACCGGCATGGACGGCTTCAACGCGGTCTGGGACTCCGCGGCGCACCTGCCCACCGAGCGCGAGATCCACGCCCCCGACGAATGGATCGACAGGATGAGCCTGCGCCGTGGCTAGGCGCCCGCGCCTGCTTCCCGCGGTCGGTACCGCCCGCAACCTGCTCGCAGCGAGCCTCGAGGGGCTCCTGTCCGATCCGGTGCAGCGGGCCCGCGGAACGGGCGAGGCGATGGTCTCCCCAGCGCCCGCCGCGCCCGTCGCGGGCACCCAGTCCGCCGCGGGTACCCGGTCCGCCGCGGACCCCCAATCCGTCGCGGGCACCCGGTCCGTCGGCGACGATGCCTCCGGCCCCGCCGGCCTGCCCCTCGTCCTCGTCGCGTGCAGCGGGGGCCCGGACTCGCTCGCGCTTGCGGCTGTGGCCGCGCATCTCGCGCAGACGGGGCGGTGCCGTGTCGGCGCCGTCGTCGTCGACCACGCCCTCCAGCCCGGCAGTGCGGCGACCGCCGCGGACGCCGCCGGCAAGGCACGGGAGCTGGGCCTCGATCCGGTCGAGGTGCACCGCGTCGCCGTGGACCGGGAGGGCATGGGCCCTGAGGCCGCGGCACGGAGCGCCCGCTACGCCGCGCTCGACGACGCCGCGGAGCGGCTCGGAGCTGCGGCCGTACTGCTCGGGCACACGCTGGACGACCAGGCGGAACAGGTGCTCCTCGGCCTGGCCCGCGGGTCCGGCACGCGGTCGCTCTCCGGCATGCCGGCACGCCGCGGACTCTACGTGCGTCCGTTCCTCGAGCTGCGCCGCGCCGAGACCGAGGCCATCTGCGACTTCTACGGGCTCGACCCGTGGCACGACCCCACCAACCTCGATCCGGCCTTCGCCCGGTCGAGGGTGCGCGGCGAGGTCCTGCCGTTCCTCGAGGAGAAGCTCGGTCCAGGCATCGCCTCCGCGCTCGCGCGGACTGCCCGCATCCTCGGGCAGGATGCCGACCACCTCGAACACCTGAGCGCCGAGGCATACGCCACCCTGAGGGCCGAGGGCGACGACGGGACCCTGCTGCTGCCGGAGGAGGGCCTGAAGGCGCTCCCCGCGGCGCTGAGGCAGCGGGTCCTCGCCCTCGCCGCCCTCGAACTCGGAGCCTTCCAGCCGAGCTTCGAGCGACTCCGGGCCGCCGAGTCGCTGCTGGACAGGAAGGGCTCGGCCGGGCCCGTGCAACTGGGCGGCAAGGTGAGCGTCCACCGGCAGGTGCGGGGGCGCGCGGTTCTCCGGGGAGAGCCGAGCTATGGCAATCTTGTCCTTAGCAACAGTGGCCCCGGCGTGAAGCAGTCGCGTCGTCCGACCCAGGAGTAATCGGTGGATTCCAACGACGTCCAGTCAGATCTCAAGCACGTCCTCTACACCAGGGAGGAGATCCAGCAGCGGATCAACGAACTGGCGGAGCAGATCGATGCCGACTACCAGGGCCGGGACATCCTCCTCGTGGGTGTCCTCAAGGGCGCTGTCATGGTGATGGCCGACCTCGCGCGCGCGCTCCACTCCCACATCACGATGGACTGGATGGCGGTCTCATCGTACGGATCGGGGACCCAGTCGTCCGGCGTCGTGCGCATCCTCAAGGACCTCGAGACGGACCTCATGGGCAAGCACGTCCTGATCGCCGAGGACATCATCGACTCCGGCCTGACCCTGTCCTGGCTGAAGGCGAACCTCCTGTCCCGCGGGCCCGCGTCGGTCGAGATCTGTACGCTCCTGCGAAAGCCCGACGCCGCGAAGGTCGATATCGACGTCAAGTACGTCGGCTACGACATTCCCAATGAATTCGTCGTCGGGTACGGCCTCGACTTCGCGGAGAAGTACCGCAACCTCGATTTCATCGGCACGCTGGCACCTCACGTCTACGAATAGGACGTCCCCCCGCTGCATGCCGGTACTACGCCAAGAGGGAACTATCGGCGCAATCCGCGCGTGGTGAATCGCAGACGGTGTATATGTTGAGGTGCTTAAAGGGCACCCGCACAGCAGTGCGCCCGCACATTGTTACTTGCATCAGCAGGAGGGACAGGGCTTGCCGCCCTGAGACGTATGAAATTCAAGAATCTCTTCAAGGGGCCCGTCCTCTGGATCGTCCTGGCAGTCGTGGCGCTCCTGCTGGTCCTCCCGAGTCTTTTCGGTACGGGCAGTTCCCGCGTCGACACCAACGTCGGGCTGCAGCTCCTCCAGGATGACCAGGTCTCGCAGGCCAAGATCTACGACGGCGAGCAGCGCGTGGACCTCACGCTGCGCGAGGACTACGAGGACATGGGCAAGAGCGTCCAGTTCTACTACAGCACCGCCCGCGCCGAGAGCGTGGTCGACGCCATCAACACCTCGGACACGGACGGCTTCACCGACCAGCCCGCCGAGAGCAACTGGCTGCTCAGCCTCGCCGGCCTGATCTTCCCCATCCTGATCCTCGGCGTCATCTTCTGGTTCCTGCTGAGCCGCATGCAGGGCGGCGGCTCCAAGGTCATGCAGTTCGGCAAGTCCAAGGCCAAGCTCATCTCCAAGGACATGCCCCAGGTGACGTTCAACGACGTCGCCGGTGCCGACGAAGCGGTCGAGGAGCTCCTCGAGATCAAGGAGTTCCTGCAGGAACCCGCCAAGTTCCAGGCCCTCGGCGCCAAGATCCCCAAGGGTGTCCTCCTGTACGGTCCTCCGGGCACCGGCAAGACCCTCCTCGCCCGGGCAGTCGCCGGCGAGGCCGGAGTCCCCTTCTACTCCATCTCCGGCTCCGACTTCGTCGAGATGTTCGTCGGCGTCGGTGCATCCCGTGTCCGGGACCTGTTCGAGCAGGCCAAGAACAACTCGCCCGCCATCATCTTCGTGGACGAGATCGACGCCGTCGGCCGCCACCGCGGCGCCGGCATCGGCGGCGGCAACGACGAGCGCGAGCAGACCCTCAACCAGCTCCTGGTCGAGATGGACGGCTTCGACGCCACCACGAACGTGATCCTCATCGCCGCGACCAACCGTCCGGACGTCCTCGACCCGGCGCTCCTGCGGCCCGGGCGGTTCGACCGCCAGATCGGCGTGGAGGCCCCCGACATGAAGGGCCGCGAGCACATCCTCACCGTGCATGCCAAGGGCAAGCCCATGACGTCCGGTGTCGACCTCAAAGCCGTCGCGAAGAAGACCCCCGGCTTCACCGGCGCCGACCTCGCGAACGTCCTCAACGAGGCCGCGCTCCTCACGGCGCGTTCGAACGCGCAGCTCATCGACGACCGAGCACTCGACGAGGCGATCGACCGCGTCATCGCCGGTCCGCAGAAGCGCAGCCGGGTGATGAAGGAGCTCGAGCGGAAGATCACCGCGTACCACGAGGGCGGTCACGCCCTGGTGGCGGCAGCGCTGCGCAACACGGACCCGGTGACGAAGGTGACCATCCTGCCCCGCGGCCGCGCCCTGGGGTACACGATGGTCATGCCGAGCGACGACAAGTACTCGGTGACGAGGAACGAGCTGCTCGACCAGCTCGCGTACGCGATGGGCGGCCGGGTCGCCGAGGAGATCGTGTTCCACGACCCCTCCACGGGCGCCTCCAACGACATCGAGAAGGCTACCGGGACCGCGCGCAAGATGGTCACCCAGTACGGCATGAGCGAGCGCATCGGCGCCGTGAAGCTCGGACAGGGTGCCGGCGAGCCGTTCCTCGGCCGCGACATGGGCAGCGACCGCGACTACTCCGACCAGATCGCCCTCGTGGTCGACGAGGAGGTCCGCCGCCTCATCGACAACGCCCACGACGAGGCCTACCAGATCCTCACCGAGAACCGGGACGTGCTGGACCGGATCGCCCTGGAACTGCTCGAGCGCGAGACCCTCAACCAGGCCGAGATCGCGGAGGTCTTCTCGACCGTCCGCCAGCGCGGCCTGCGAGAGGTGTGGCTGTCGAAGCAGACCCGACCCGTGCACTCGCTCCCGCCGGTCACCTCCCCGAAGGAACGCGCGGAAGCCCTCGAGAGCGGCCGGCCCGCCCCCGAGACCGTGGCGCCGCAGGACCAGATCGCCGACGCGAACATCCCCGGCGACTTCGACGTCCATGGCTCGGAGCTGCCGGCGCCCGAGTCGGGCGACGGCCCGAGGGACGGCCGGGACAGCTAGTCCTGCAGCGACACACCGGCAGCCAGAGGGCTTGTCGGTGAGCAGTGCCCGACCAGAGGGAGATACCCGTGACTGATTTCGATGACGAGGTGGTGGAAGCCGCCCTGGTGGCCGTCGGATCACCCGTGGACCAGGACCGTATCCAGCGGGCGGTTCGGGAGATCCTCGCGGCGATCGGGGAGGACCCCGACCGCGACGGACTGCTCGACACCCCGAGGCGCGTGGCGAAGGCGTATGCGGAGATGTTCGCGGGCCTGCACCAGGATGCGGGGGAGGTCCTCTCGACCTCGTTCGACCTGAACCACCAGGAACTCGTGCTGGTGAAGGACATCCCGTTCTACTCCACCTGCGAGCACCACCTGGTGCCCTTCCACGGAGCCGCCCACGTCGGGTACATCCCGTCCGAGGAAGGCCGGGTCACGGGCCTGAGCAAGCTCGCACGGCTGGTCGAGGTCTATGCACGCCGTCCCCAGGTCCAGGAGCGGCTGACGACGCAGATCGTCGATGCGATGATGGAACACCTGAAGCCCAAGGGCGCGATCGTCGTCATCGAATGCGAACACATGTGCATGTCGATGCGCGGGATCAGGAAGCCCGGCGCGAAGACCGTCACGTCAGCCGTCCGCGGCCAGATCCGCGAGACGGCGACGCGTGCCGAGGCCATGAGCCTCATACTCGGAAGGTAGGACACCCCTATGGATTCTCTCGCCGCAGCGCCCGGAACAGGGCCCTCGACCTCGCCGCTACCGGTCATCCGGCCCGTCCGCGTGGCCAAGGCCGTCGGGAACCTGCCCGCGGACCGCGCCGTCGTGCTGGGGATCCTGAACGTCACACCCGACTCCTTCAGCGACGGCGGCAGGTACGCCACCACCGACGACGCGATCGGCCATGGCCTGCGGATGCACTACGGCGGCGCGGACATCATCGACGTCGGCGGCGAGTCCACGCGCCCCAACGCCCGCCAGGTGTCGGTCGAGGAGGAGCTGACCCGGGTGCTTCCCGTCGTGAAGGCACTCGTGAAGGCAGGGGCCCTCATCAGCATCGACACCATGCACGCGGAGACCGCCCGGCAGGCACTCGACGCCGGAGCGGCCATCATCAACGACATCTCGGGATCCGAGTACGATCCCGCCATGCCGGCCCTCGTCGCCGAGCGCCGCGTCCCGTACATCCTGACGCACCGCCGGGGAACCGCGGCGACCATGGACGGCCTGGCGCACTACGACGACGTCGTCTCCGACGTGGCGGCCGAACTCGTCGAACTGCGGGACCGCTTCGTCGCCGCGGGAGTCGCCGCCGATCAGATCATCCTCGATCCGGGACTGGGCTTCGCGAAGACGGACGAGCACAACTGGGCGATCCTCCGCGACCTCGACGCCTTCACCGCGCTCGGGCACCGCGTGCTCGTGGGCGCGTCCCGCAAGCGGTTCCTCGGCACGCTCCTGACCTCGGCCGGAAAGGCCGCAGCCCCGGCCGAGCGCGACTACGCCTCGCTCGCGGTCGCCAGCCTGGCTGCGGCCGCAGGCGCATGGGGCGTGCGGGTCCATGATCCTGCCGCGACGCTCGATGCCGTCAAGGTCGCCGCCGCCATAGGCCCGCGACGGTGAGCGGACGAGCCACCCCGGGCCGTCCCGGTTCACCCTCGGGCCTGCTCGACACGGTAGAGCTGACGGGTATCACCGCGAAGGGCTACCACGGCGTCTTCGACCACGAGCGCCGCGACGGGCAGCCCTTCGTCGTGGACCTCGTGCTCCACCTGGATCTGCAGCCCGCGGGGACCAGCGACGACCTCGCCCGGACGGCGCACTACGGCGAGCTCGCCGAACTGGTCCACGGGATCATCGGGGGCGCACCCTTCGACCTCATCGAAGCCCTCGCCGAGACCATCGCCGCCGCGGTGCTGGGCTCCTTCCCCGTCGCTGCCGTCGACGTCACCGTCCACAAGCCGAAGGCGCCGATCGAGGTGCCGTTCGGTGACGTGGCCGTGACCCTGCGCAGGAGCCGGGCGTGAGCACCGTGCGGTCCGTGCTCGCGCTCGGCAGCAACCTCGGAGCCAGCAGGGACACCCTGCTCCTCGCCGTCGCCGACCTCGTGGAGCCGGAGAACGTGCGCCTGCACGCGGTCTCGCCCGTCGTGCGGAGCAAGCCCGTGGGCGGTCCCGAGCAGCCCGACTACCTCAACATGGTGATCGAGGTGGAGACGGACCTCGGCCCGTACGAGCTGCTCGCCCACTGCCAGGCCGTGGAGGACAAGCACCACCGCCGGCGCACCGTCCGCTGGGGGCCACGGACCCTCGACGTCGACATCATCACCTACGGGTCCTGGACGTCGGACGACGAGTCCCTGACGATCCCGCACCCCCGTGCGGCTTCGCGCGCCTTCGTCCTGCAGCCCTGGGCCTGGATGGACGCGGGAGCCGAACTGGCAGGCCGCCCCGTGGCCGAGCTGGCCTCGGAAGCCGGGGACATCACGGGCCTGGTGCCCTTCGAGGAAGTCTAGGAAGCCGTGAACACCCTTCGGTTCCGCTGGCTGGGCCTGGTGGGCCTGGTGGCCGGACTCGCCGGCTGGCTGGTCAACTGGCTCGCCACCCGCAACGGCTACGGCACGCCGACCCTGCCGCTGACCTCCCTCGTCACCACCGCCGTGATCATCGCCATCACCCTGGTGTTCGGGCGCCGCGTCCTTCGGTGGCGCAACGGCAAGCGAGACCGGCCCCTCGACCCGATCCTCGCTACCCGCACGCTCGTCCTCGCCCAGGCCTGCGCCTATGCGGGCGCACTGAGCCTCGGCTGGCACGCGGGCATCTTCGTGGATCAGCTGACCCTGCTGTCGGTCCGTTCCACCACCGCACCCCTCTGGGGATCCGTGGCACTCATGGTGGGCGGGACCCTGATGATTATGGTGGGATTGGTTGTCGAGGACTTCTGCAAACTTCCTCCGGACGACGACGGCACGGGCGCTCCGGGCCACAGCGAGGGGGAATATGCCTAGGGAACCGATCGACCCCTCCGGACTCCAGTGGTCCCGGGTGTCACCGAAGTACCTCCGCGTTCGGCTGCTCGGCTGGCTCATCGGGTCCCTGGTCTGGGTGGTCCTGTGCAGCATCCCGCTGGTCCTCCGCCTGACGGGCGCCTGGGAATCCTTCCCGCCCCTGGGCGTGGCCTGGGGGCTGCCCGCCGTCGTGCTGGTCATCGCCGCCTGGCGGGGCCTCCTGCTCCCGCGCCAGGTCGCGGCGATCGGCTACGCGGAGCGCGACGAGGACCTCCTCGTGCGCCAGGGCGTCTTCTTCCAGCGGACCATGGTGGTCCCGTACGGCCGCATGCAGTACGTGGACGTCGCCGTCGGGCCCCTCGAGCGCGCCTTCGGGATCTGCACGCTGAAGCTCCATACCGCGTCCCCCGCCACGAATGCCTCCCTTCCCGGCCTGCCCACAGAGGAGGGCACGAGGCTGCGCGAGCAGTTGTCCGCGCGGGGAGAAGCCAGGCTGGCCGGGCTGTGACGGCGCACGAACCGTCCGGCGGGGTCCCGGCGGCTGCCGGACCCGAAGGGGGTGCGGGGGCCGAGGGTGCAGGGCAGCCGGGCTCCGGGCCCGTTGCCCGCTCCGGGGATGCCTGGCAGCGTGTCCATTTCATCTCCCCGCTCGTGCGCGGCTGGATCGCGCTGGCCGCCATCCTCTACTTCGTGGGCAGGGACTGGTTCGAGGGGCTCTTCGACGCCGGGACGAGGGGGCGCAGCCCCCTGCCCGAGGGTGTCGGCCTCCTCCTGGCCGCGGGAGTCGTGCTCGGCGTGGTCCTCGTCATCGCGGCCGCCTTTTTCATCTCCTGGTACTTCACGCGGTACCAGGTGACCGCCGAGCACGTGCGCGTGCACTCCGGCGTCGTGTTCCGGCAGCAGCGGCAGGCGCGCCTGGACAGGGTCCAGGCCATCGACATCGTCCAGCCCTTCCTCGCCCGGATCTTCGGGCTCGCCGAGCTCAAGTTCGAGGTGGCCGACGCGGGGGAGTCCGCGGTACGCCTCGCGTTCCTGAAGCTCGACGACGCGAGGAAGCTGCGCGCCACCATCCTCGCGCGCGCAGCGGGCGTGACGGACCCGGAGCACCCGGAGGAGGTCGTCGAGGCCCCCGAGCGTGAGGTCGTGGTGATTCCGCCCGCCCGCGTCCTCGGCGCCGCGGTCCTGTCCGGGACGACGATCGCGCTGGTCGTGGCGGCCGCCGTCGTCGTCACCCTCGGCGTGGTGTTCCGCACGCCGATCATCGCGACGTCGTTCATCCCCGTCGTCATCGGCGTCGGGGGCTCCTACTGGTCCGCGCTGAACACCGGCTACAACTTCCGCGCAGCCACCTCACCCGACGGCATCCGCCTGCGCTACGGCCTGCTGGACACCCGTGCGCAGACCGTTCCTCCGGGCCGGGTGCAGGCGCTGGGCATCGTGCAGCCCCCGCTGTGGCGCCTGAAGGGGTGGTACCGCGTCACGGGGAACGTGGCGGGGTACGGGCTGTCCGCTTCCAACGAGGGGCAGGCGCGGACAACCCTGCTTCCCGTCGGCACGCGCGACGAGGTGCTGCAGATCCTGGCCCTCGTGCTGCCCGATCCCGGGACACTCCGTCCCGTCGAGGTCTTCTCCGCCGGGATGACCGGCCGCGACGGCGAGGAGGGCTTCATCACCACCCCGCGCCGTGCACGATGGCTCGCGCCCCTCGCCTGGCGGCGCAACGGCTTCGCGGTGACGCGGACGGCCCTCCTCCTGCGCTCGGGCGTGCTGTGGCGGCAACTCGTCGTCGTGCCGCACGAGCGGACCCAGTCGCTGTCGATCGAGCAGGGTCCCGTCGACCGCCGTTTCCGCGTAGCGAACCTGCAGTTCCAGACGACTCCGGGCCCGGTCACCCCGCGCGTCTCCCTGGTCGATTCCGCCGGTGCGTGGGAGCTGTTCCACGGCCAGGCGGTGCGGGCAGCGGAGGCCCGGCGCCGCAGCGGGCCCGAGCAGTGGATGAAGTCCCGCCCGGCGGAGGCCCCCGCCCAGGGACCGGGCGCGCAGGCCTCCGCGCAGGGTCCCGTCCCGGACGTCCTGCCCGAGGTGCCGGTGTACGTACCGGCAGCCGCCCAGGGGGAGGAACCCGCCGATGGCCAGCGCTGAAGCGTCCCGCCGGCCGGGCAGGCTCGGCGTCGGCATCATCGGTGCCGGGAAGGTCGGCGCCGTCCTCGGCGCGGCCCTGCGATCCGCGGGACACGCCGTCGTCGGTGTCTCCGCAGTGTCCGAGGCGAGCCGAGAACGGGCCGAGAACCTGCTGCCGGGAGTACCGGTGCTCGAGGTCCCGGACATCATCGAACGTGCCGAACTCGTGCTGCTGGCGGTGCCCGACGACGCCCTGCCGACGCTGGTCGAGGGCCTGGCCCAGCTCAACGCCTGGCAGGCCGGGCAGCTCGTGGTGCATACGTCCGGCCGCCACGGCACCGGAGTGCTCGCCCCGGCACGCGCGGCGGGCGCCATCCCCCTGGCCATCCACCCCGCCATGACGTTCACGGGACTGAGCCTCGACCTCGGACGCCTGCCGGACAGCATGTTCGGCATCACCGCCCCGTCCGCGGTGCTGCCGATCGCGCAGGCGCTCGTCGTGGAGATGGGTGGCGAGCCCGTGGTGATCGAGGAGGAGTCGCGGGCGCTGTACCACGCCGCCCTCGCCCACGCCTCGAACCACCTCGTCACGATCGCCGCGCAGTCCGCGCAGCTCCTCGCCGACCTCGGTGTCCAGCACCCCGACCGCATGCTGGGACCGCTCATGAAGGCATCGCTCGAGAACGCCCTGTCCTCGGGGGAAGGTGCGCTGACGGGGCCGGTGGCACGCGGCGACGCCGAGACGGTCCGCGCCCACCGGGCCGCCCTCGAGGAGCACGACGCTCCGGACACCCGCCAGGCCTACCTGGGGATGGCACGCGCCACGGCGCTGCGGGCGCTCGACCGGGGTGTCCTGACGCCCGCGCAGGCCGAGGCGATCCTCGCCGCGCTCGCCGACATCCCCGGCCCAGGGGGTTCGCCCGGGCCGCCGTCCTGATCCCCGGGACCGACGTCCCCGCTGAGCGCCGCACAGCATCCCGCACAGAATCCCCCACAGCATCCCGCCCAACATCCCCTGCGACGGTGCCGCCCGCGCCCCGCCCCGCCCTACCCGTGAAGGACCATCCCGTGACCTCGACCGGCTCCGACAGCCCGGCGACCCCCCTCCTCGTCTCCACCCCGGCCGACCTCCGCTCGGCGACGACCCGGCTGCTCGAGCGGGCAGCGTTCGGGCGGGGAGCGGCGGAAGGCCCGCCGTCGCTGGGCCTCGTGCCCACCATGGGAGGCCTCCACGAGGGCCACGCCTCGCTCGCGAGGACCGCGCGAGCCGCGAACGACGTCGTCGTCGCCTCGATCTTCGTGAACCCCCTGCAGTTCGGCGACTCCGCCGACCTCGACCGCTACCCGCGGACGCTCGACGACGACCTCCGCCTCCTGGGCGGATGCGGCGTCGACGTCGTCTTCGCCCCGTCCGTGGAGGACATGTACCCGGGCGGAGAGCCGCTGGTCCGGGTGGGTGCCGGCCGGATGGGCACGGTGTTCGAGGGCGCGTCGCGGCCCGGGCACTTCGACGGGATGCTGACGGTCGTGTCCAAGCTCCTCAACCTCGGACTGCCCGCGACGACGGCGGACTACCGCGCGTACTTCGGCGAGAAGGACGCCCAGCAGCTCGCGCTCATCCGCCGCATGGTGCTCGACCTCAACGTGCCGGTGCGCATCGAGGGCGTCCCGATCGTCCGTGACGCCGACGGGCTGGCCCTCTCGAGCCGGAACCGGTTCCTCAGCCCCGAGGAGCGGCGCGCGGCCCTCGTGCTGTCGAAGGTGCTGGTTTCCCTGCGCGACCGTGCCGCCCGCAGGGAACCCCTCGACCTCCCGGGCGCCCGCGCCCGGGTAGCGGCGGAGGACCTGGTGGACCTCGACTACCTCGACGTCGTCGACCCGGTGTCGTTCACTCCTCGGGGGCAGGAGCGGGCAGGAGAAGCGCTCGCCGTGGTCGCGGCACGGGTGGGCGCGGTCCGCCTGATCGACAACACCTTCCTGCCGGCTGTGGCCTGACCCACACCTCCGGCCACAGACACCGCGGGCCCGGCAGGGGGCCGTAAACTTGTCTTCCGTGACTCACGACGAAACCCTCCCCGCGGACGACCTCAACGAGCAGATGCGCTTCCGCCTGCAGAAGCGCGCAGCCCTGCTCGACGCCGGGACGGAGCCGTATCCGGTCAAGCCGGAGCGGACGCACTCGCTCGCCGAGGTCCGGGAGCAGTTCGCAGACCTCGGGACGGGGGAGTCGAGCGGCCGGCAGGTCGCCGTCGTGGGCCGTGTGGTCTTCATCCGCAACTCGGGGAAGCTGTGCTTCGCGACGCTGCAGGAGGGGAACGGCACGCGCCTCCAGGTCATGCTCAGCCTCGCCGAGATCGGCGCCGACAGCCTCGCGGAGTGGAAGTCACTCGTGGACCTCGGCGACCACGTGCAGGTGCACGGCGAGGTCATCAGCTCCCGCCGCGGGGAACTCTCCGTGATGGCGGACTCCTGGACCATGGCGTCGAAGGCCCTCCGCCCGCTGCCCACACTGCACGCGGGCGTCAACGAGGAGACGCGCGTACGCCAGCGCTACGTCGACCTGATGGTGCGCGAGGAAGCCCGCCAGATGGTCCGGACGCGCGCGGCCATTACCCGCACCCTCCGCGAGACGCTGAACCGCCGCGACTACATCGAGGTGGAGACACCGATCCTGCAGCTGGTCCACGGCGGTGCGACGGCCCGCCCCTTCGAGACGCACCTCAACGCGTTCGACCAGAAGATGACGCTCCGGATCGCCCTGGAGCTGTACCTGAAGAGGGCCGTCGTCGGCGGGATCGACCGCGTGTACGAGATCGGGCGCATCTTCCGCAACGAGGGCGTCGACTCCACGCACAGCCCCGAATTCACCATGCTCGAGTGCTACGAGGCCTACGCCGACCAGTTCGTCATGGCGGACCGCATGAAGGAGATGATCCTCGCGTGCGCCGACCTGCTGGGTTCGCGCACGATCGAGACTGCGAAGGGCACCATCGACCTCGACGGTGACTGGGCGTGGCTCGGTGTCTACCCCGGATTGTCCGCGGCCGTGGGACAGGACGTCACCCCGGAGACGAGCCTCGAGGAGCTCCGCTCGATCGCGGAGCGCCACGAGGTCTCGCTCGACCCGGCCTGGGGTGCCGAGAAGGTGGTGCTCGAGCTGTTCTCGGAGATCGTGGAACCGACGCTCATCCAGCCGACGTTCGTCTACGACTACCCGCCCTCCGCCCAGCCGCTCGCCCGGCCGCACCGCGACGACCCGCGACTGATCGAAGCCTGGGACCTCATCATCGGAGGCATGGAGCGCGGCACCGCCTTCTCCGAACTCATCGACCCCGTCATCCAGCGGGAGCGCCTCACCGAGCAGTCCCGCCAGGCGGCCGCCGGCGACGAGGAGGCCATGCAATTGGACGAGGACTTCCTCCGGGCGCTCGAATACGGGGCGCCCCCCATGGGCGGTATCGGCCTCGGAATCGACCGCCTGGTGATGCTTTTCACGAACGTCGGAATTCGCGAGTCGATCCTCTTCCCCATTCTCAAGCCCGAGGCGGGGCAGTAGCTGTGGAATATGTGGCGGTCCTCCTACCATCAGCCTGCTTGGCAGTGATTTTCTACTTCGTGATCAAGTCCATATTCAATGCCGACCGCGCGGAGCGCGAGGCCATGGCACGTGCGGAGGAAATGCAGGACGCCGAGGACGCGCGGAACCGCGAGGCGACGCGGCAAAAGAATGACGATCAGGAAATCGACCCCGGTTAGGAATGCCCTTCTTTGACCTCGATTGAATAGTGGCCCATACTCACTTCAGGGGACATTGATATCGTGGAACAAATTAGGAGAGCATTGTGGCGCAGAAGGTAAAGATCATTCTCATCGATGACATCGACGGCGAAGAAGCCGACGAGACGGTGCGCTTCGGCCTCGATGGCGTGCAATACGAAATCGACCTCTCGGAGGAGCACGCCTCGGAGCTCCGCTCCGCCCTCGCGCATTACGTCGGCGCAGCGCGCCGCAGCAACGCGTCGAAGCAGCAGCGCCCCAGCGCCCCGGCCCCTTCCCGCAACCAGGAAGCAGCCCAGATCCGCGAGTGGGCCAAGGAGAACGGCTACAACGTCTCCTCCCGCGGCCGTGTCAACAGCGAAATCGTCGAGGCATACCGCGCCGCACAGCGCTGACCACCCCCGGGCGGCGCCGGAGGGGAAGCCCTTCGGCGTTATCTCGCCTGTGGCGAACACGCACCCAAAGCACATGCCGTACCCGTAGCATCGAAATACGCGTTAGCTAGGAGTGTGTGTCTCATGTTTGAGAGATTTACAGATCGTGCCCGTCGAGTTGTTGTGCTGGCCCAGGAAGAGGCCCGCATGCTCAACCACAATTACATCGGCACCGAGCACATCCTGCTTGGCCTGATCCACGAGGGCGAGGGTGTTGCCGCAAAGGCCCTGGAGTCGCTCAGCATCTCGCTGGGTGCCGTGAGGGAACAGGTTCAGGAGATCATCGGGCAGGGCCAGCAGGCCCCGTCCGGTCACATCCCCTTCACCCCCCGGGCCAAGAAGGTACTGGAGCTCTCCCTGCGGGAAGCACTCCAGCTCGGCCACAACTACATCGGTACCGAGCACATCCTGCTCGGTCTCATCCGCGAGGGTGAGGGCGTCGCCGCGCAGGTCCTCGTGAAGCTCGGCGCAGACCTCAACCGTGTCCGCCAGCAGGTCATCCAGCTGCTGTCCGGTTACCAGGGCAAGGAGCCGGCTGCGACCGGCGGCCCCCAGCAGGAGGGAACTCCCGCGGGCTCCGTCGTGCTGGACCAGTTCGGCCGGAACCTGACGCAGGCGGCGCGCGAGTCGAAACTCGATCCCGTCATCGGGCGCGAGAAGGAGATGGAACGCGTCATGCAGGTCCTCTCCCGCCGCACCAAGAACAACCCTGTCCTGATCGGTGAGCCCGGTGTCGGCAAGACCGCCGTCGTCGAGGGCCTCGCCCAGGCGATCGTGCGCGGCGACGTCCCGGAGACCATCAAGGACAAGCAGCTGTACACGCTGGACCTCGGGTCCCTCGTCGCAGGTTCCCGCTACCGCGGTGACTTCGAGGAGCGCCTGAAGAAGGTCCTCAAGGAGATCCGCACCCGTGGCGACATCATCCTGTTCATCGACGAGATCCACACCCTCGTCGGCGCAGGTGCCGCCGAGGGTGCCATCGATGCGGCGTCGATCCTGAAGCCCATGCTCGCCCGCGGTGAGCTCCAGACCATCGGTGCCACCACCCTGGACGAGTACCGCAAGCACATCGAGAAGGACGCCGCCCTCGAGCGCCGTTTCCAGCCGATCCAGGTCGCCGAGCCCTCCGTGGCGCACGCGATCGAGATCCTCAAGGGCCTGCGCGACCGCTACGAGGCGCACCACCGCGTCTCGATCACCGACGGCGCCCTGTCCAGCGCGGCGACGCTGGCCGAGCGCTACATCTCGGACCGCTTCCTGCCGGACAAGGCAATCGACCTCATCGACGAGGCGGGAGCGCGCCTGCGCATCCGTCGGATGACCGCGCCGCCGGAGCTCAAGGAGATCGACGAGCGCATCGCGGACGTCAAGCGCGAGAAGGAGTCGGCCATCGACTCCCAGGACTTCGAGGGTGCTGCGGCGCTGCGCGACAAGGAGCAGAAGCTCCACGACGAGCGCAGCGACAAGGAGCGCCGCTGGAAGTCCGGCGGGCTGGACGACATCGCGGAGGTCGATGAGGAACTCATCGCCGAGGTGCTCGCCAATTCGACCGGCATCCCCGTGTTCAAGCTGACCGAGGCGGAATCCTCGCGACTGCTCAACATGGAAGCCGAGCTGCACAAGCGGGTCATCGGACAGAACGAGGCCATCAAGGCGATCTCGCAGGCTATCCGCCGTACGCGCGCCGGCCTGAAGGACCCGAAGCGTCCCGGTGGTTCCTTCATCTTCGCCGGCCCCACGGGTGTCGGTAAGACGGAGCTCGCCAAGGCACTCGCCGAGTTCCTGTTCGGTGAAGAGGACGCCCTCATCACCCTCGACATGTCGGAGTACTCGGAGAAGCACACCGTCTCGCGGCTCTTCGGTGCCCCTCCGGGCTACGTGGGCTACGAGGAGGGCGGACAGCTCACCGAGAAGGTCCGCCGCAAGCCGTTCTCCGTGGTGCTGTTCGACGAGGTGGAGAAGGCACACGCCGACCTCTTCAACTCGCTCCTGCAGATCCTCGAGGACGGCCGCCTGACGGACAGCCAGGGCCGCATGGTGGACTTCAAGAACACGGTGATCATCATGACCACCAACCTCGGTACCCGCGACATCTCGAAGGGCGTCATGACGGGCTTCCAGTCCGGCACCGACACCACCACGAGCTACAACCGGATGAAGGCCAAGGTGCAGGAGGAGCTCAAGCAGCACTTCCGGCCCGAGTTCCTCAACCGTGTCGATGACACCGTGGTGTTCCCGCAGCTCACCCAGGACGAGATCGTCCAGATCGTGGACCTGTTCCTCGAGCGCCTGAGCCGCCGCATGGCGGACAAGGGCATGACGATCGAGCTCACCCCCGCGGCCAAGGTGCTCCTTGCGACCCGTGGCTACGATCCCGCGATGGGAGCGCGGCCGCTGCGCCGCACCATCCAGCGCGAAATCGAGGACCAGCTCTCGGAGAAGATCCTCTTCGGCGAGCTGAAGTCGGGAGAGCGCGTCGATGTGGACATCGAGGGCGAGGGCGTGGATGCACGCTTCACCTTCGTGGGACACGGCGCCCCCAAGGAGATCGAGGACGCCCCGGCTGCGCTCGAGGCCACCGTCTTGGAGTAGTACCAGCAGCATCCGCGGAACCCGTCCTGGTCGCCAGGGCGGGTTTCGCCGTTAACGGATGCAGGAGTATCGGTGCCCGCGGCAACAGAATCTTTCCGCGAGTGAAAGCTGGAACGGCGCCTCTCCGCGGTGGTAGAGATGATCCATGACCACCCCCTTCTCCTCCCTCGAGGATTTCGTCGCCCTTCCCCGCCTCAGTGGGCTCGTCCTGAACCGGGAAGGCACGCGGCTCGTCACGTCCGTAGCCACCCTCAACCCCAAGAAGACCGCATACCAGACCGCGCTGTGGGAGGTCGACCCGGCCGGCGGGCAGCCCGCTCGCCGTCTGACCCGGAGTTCCGAGGGCGAGTCCGGGGCGGCGTTCCTCCCGAGTGGGGACCTGCTCTTCACGTCGGCACGCCCCGACCCGGACGACGCCGACGGCGAGAAGCGCACAGCCCTGTGGCGCCTGCCCGCGTCGGGAGGTGAGGCCTCGCTGCTCCTGACCCGCGAGGGGGGAGTGGCAGGGGTGGCCACCGCGGAAGCGGCCGACGTCGTCGTGGTCACCGGGGACGTCCTTGCGGGATCGGCGAACGAGGAGGACGACGCCGAGCGCCGCAAGGCGCGCAAGGAGGCGGGCGTCGCCGCGGTCCTCCACTCGGGCTATCCGGTCCGGTACTGGGACGCCGACCTCGGGCCGGAGGAGCCGCGGTACTTCGGACTGCAGGACCTCGGCGAGGACGGCGACCGGTCCCTCGCCGACCTCATCCCCTCCGCACGCGGGGGCCTCCGGGATGCCCATCCCGTCCTCAGCCCCGACGGTTCCGTGCTCTTCACCTCCCTCACCGTCCCGGAGGAGCGCGGCTCGGAGCGGACGGTGCTCGTGCGGGTCGACGTAGCCACCAAGGAGCTCGTCATCCTGCTGGACGACCGCGGGAACGACTACGCGCCGGGCCCCGTGAGCCCGGACGGGCGGTACCTCGCCGTTGTCCGGGACCGGCGCACCACGCCGGAGCTTGCGCCCCGCACGAGCCTGCTGCTGCTTCCCCTCGACGGCGGTGAGCCCACCCCCCTCGCCGAGGAGTGGGACCGCTGGCCGTCTCCTGCCGCATGGCTGCCCGACGGCTCGGCCCTCGTGGTCACCGCGGACGACGACGGGTCCGCGCCCGTGTTCTTGATCGACGTCGCCACCGGTGCCGTGCGCCGCGTGACGGAGGCTGCCGCAGCCTATACGGACGTCCAAGTGTCCCCGGACGGCAGGAGCGCGTACGCCCTCCGCAGCTCCTACCTGTTCCCGCCCGAGGTCGTCCGGATCGACCTCGCCTCCGGAGCCACCGAGCGGCTCCCCAACCCGGCGGAACGCCCCGAACTCCCCGGTTCGCTCGAACGCGTGGAGTCGGCAGGGGAGGACGGCCAGCCGGTGAGGTCCTGGCTCGTGCTGCCCGACGGTGCGTCGGCCGACGCTCCGGTCCCGGCGCTGCTGTGGATCCACGGCGGACCGATCGGTTCGTGGAACGCCTGGACGTGGCGCTGGTCGCCCTGGATCATGGCAGCCCGGGGCTACGCCGTCCTCCTGCCCGATCCCGCACTGTCCACGGGCTACGGACAGCACATGGTGGACCGTGGGTGGGGCCAGTGGGGCAGCGCTCCCTTTACCGACCTCATGGCCGCCACCGACGACCTGGTGGCGCGGGACGACATCGACGGGACCCGTGTGGCTGCCATGGGCGGCAGCTTCGGCGGCTACATGGCGAACTGGGTCGCAGGGCACACCGACCGCTTCGCGGCGATCGTCACGCACGCGAGCCTGTGGGCGCTGGACCAGTTCGGCCCTACCACGGACGTCGCGTACTACTGGGAGCGGGAGATGACGCCGGAGATGATGCGCGAGAACTCCCCGCACCTCCATGTGGGGAACATCAGCACACCGATGCTCGTCATCCACGGGGACAAGGACTACCGGGTGCCGATCGGGGAGGGGCTGCGGCTCTGGTACGAGCTGCTCTCCGCGTCGAAGCTCCCGGCCGACGACGAGGGCAGGACGCCCCACCGGTTCCTGTACTTCCCGGATGAGAACCACTGGATCCTCAAGCCGCAGCACGCCAGGATCTGGTACGGCGTCGTCGAGGCCTTCCTCGCCTCCCACGTCCTCGGGGAGGACCACGAACTCCCGTCGGAGCTGGGCCTGTAGGCACGGGCGGGGTGGTGGTTTGTAGAGTGGGTCGAATGACGCTGCCCTTCACCATCCGTCCCGCACGCACCGCGGACGTCCCCGCCATCAAGTCGCTCGTCGCGCCGCTCGCCGAGGAGCGCATTCTGATCGCGAAGGAGACGGTGGCCTACTACGAGGGGCTTCCGGAGTTCCGCATCGCGGAGTCCGACGGCGGTGAGGTGCTCGGCTGCGGGGCGCTGCACATCATCTGGGAGGACCTGGCGGAGGTGCGCACCCTCGCGACCTCGCCCGCCGCCCGCGGCCACGGCGTGGGCCACGCGCTCGTGGAGGAGCTCCTCGAGGAGGCGCGGGCTTTCGGCGTGAGCAGGGTCTTCTGCCTGACGTTCGAGGTCGATTTCTTCCGGCGCCACGGCTTCGAGGTGATGGCCGACCAGTCCGCGGTCGACCCGCAGACCTACTCCGAGCTCCTCCGCTCCCATGACGAGGGCATCGCCGAGTTCCTGGACCTGGCCCGGGTCAAGCCCAACACCCTCGGCAATACGCGGATGATCCGGCAGCTCTGAATACCCTCCCGCGGCAGGCTGGCGTTCGGCAGGCCCGCATGCATATAGTAAGACTGCTTAGCATCGCTTTCGTGGTGCTGGCAGGCCACCGGAACCGGTGGCTGTACACCGAGCTGAAGGAGGTCCGCATCATGGGACTGGATGACAAGATCGGGAACAAGGGCGAGGGCCTGGGCGGAAAGATCAAGGAAGGCCTCGGCAAGGCCAGCGGCGACGAGAACCTGGAAGCCGAAGGCCACAAGGACCAGGCGAGCTCGAGCCTCAAGGATGCCGGCGAGAACGTCAAGGACGCGTTCAAGCAGGGACGCTGATCCATCCGGGCCGCACCGTTGATCGGGTGGCCCGGCGATCTGAGGGAGGGCACCCTGCCGGGGCCCTCCCTCAGGCGTTTAAGCGGTTCGCTGCGACCGTCCTCCAGGGGTCTCCGGACCGGGTCTTCGGCCTGTGCCGGGGCTGCCTCCGGGCTATAGGCAGCGACAGGAACGGGCGGTAACGTGTCCAGTGGCCGGGGTGGTCCACGCGGGACGGGCTGCAGGCTGTCAGATGTCCGTTCCCAGTCAAGGAGCAGTCGCCGTGAAGAAGCTCATCAATGACCCCAAGGCCGTGGTCAACGAGTCCGTCGAAGGATTCGGCATCGCCCACGCCGACATCGTCACCGTCCACCCGGACCCCCTGTTCATCACCCGCAAGGATGCTCCCGTGCAGGGCAAGGTGGGCCTCGTGTCCGGAGGCGGAAGCGGCCATGAACCCCTCCACGCGGGCTTCGTGGGACTCGGGATGCTCGACGCCGCGGTGCCGGGTGCCGTCTTCACCTCCCCGACGCCGGACCAGATCATCCCCGCCACCACCGCCGTCGACGGCGGCGCCGGAGTACTGCACATCATCAAGAACTACACCGGTGACGTCCTCAACTTCGAGACGGCCGCGGAGATGGCCGAAGCCGAGGGCGTCACCGTACGCTCCGTGCTGGTCGATGACGACGTCGCCGTCGAGGACTCGCTGTACACGGCGGGCAGGCGCGGCGTCGGCGGGACCGTCTTCGTGGAGCGCATAGCCGGCGCCGCAGCAGAACGCGGCGACAACCTGGACGGCGTTGCGTCCGTCGCACAGCGTGTCGTCGACAGCGTGCGCTCCATGGGTGTGGCCCTGGAAGCGTGCACCGTTCCGCATGCCGGGGTCCCCAGCTTCGACCTGGCCGAGGACGAGATCGAGATCGGCATCGGCATCCACGGGGAGCCGGGCCGGCACCGGATCGCTATGGAGGACGCGGACGGCATCACGCAGCGGCTCCTCAATCCGATCGTCACCGACCTCAGGCTGACGGCCGGGGACAGGACGCTCGTGATGGTCAACGGCATGGGCGGGACTCCTGCCAGCGAGCTGTACATCGTGTTCCGGAAGGTCGCGCAACTGCTCGAGGGGCTCGGCGTCACGATCGAGAGGTCCCTGGTGGGCAACTACATCACCGCCCTCGAGATGCAGGGCGCATCGCTGACCATCCTGCGCGTCGACGACGAGATGCTCGAACTGTGGGACGCGCCCGTCCGCACGGCCGCCCTGCGATGGGGGGCATGAGCATGGCCGCTGCCCTCGATACCCAGTGGGCCCTCCGGTGGGTGCAGGAGACCGCCCGCGTGGTGGCCGAGAACCGGGCCCTCCTGATCGACCTCGACAGGGTCATCGGCGACGCCGACCACGGCGAGAACCTGGACCGCGGCTTCAGCGCCGTCGTCGCCAAGCTCGACGCCGGTGATGCTCCCGCCACACCGGCGGCCGTGCTCAAGCAGGTCGCCATGACCCTGATGTCCACCGTGGGCGGTGCTGCCGGTCCGCTGTACGGGACGGCGTTCCTGCGTGCGGCGACCTCGCTGGGGGACGCCGGCGAGATCGACGCGGCCGCCGCGGCCGGGATGATCCGGGCCGCCCGAGACGGCATCGTGGCCCGCGGCAAGGCCGAGGTGGGCGACAAGACCATGGTGGACGCCTGGACGCCGGCTACCGAGTCGGCCGAGACTGCGGCCCAGGCGGGGGCAACTCCGCCCGAGGTGCTCGCGGCCGCGGCCAATGCGGCCCACGCGGGAGCGGTGGCCACCGAGCCCCTGATCGCCCGCAAGGGCAGGGCGAGCTACCTCGGCGAACGCAGCGCGGGCCACCAGGATCCCGGGGCGGTGTCGACCGCCCTGATCCTCCAGGCCGCAGCGGAGGCCGCGGGAGAAGGCGTCGCATGAGCGTCGGCCTGGTCATCGTCTCGCACAGCGCGAAGATCGCGGAGGGCGTCGTCGAACTCGCCGCGCAGATGGCGCCCGACGTCGTCCTCGTCGCCGCGGGGGGAGTTGACGACGGCGGAGGTCCGGTACGCATCGGCACGAGCTTCGACCGTGTGCAGGCAGGCATCGAGCAGGCGTCCGGAGGTGACGGCGTCGTGGTCCTCACCGACCTCGGCTCGGCCGTCATGACCGCCGAGATGGTGCTCGAGTTCCTCGAGCCCGACGCGCGCGCGTCCGTCCGCCTCGCCCAGGCCGCCCTCGTGGAGGGGGCGGTCGCGGCCGCCGTCCAGGCCCAGGGGGGTTCCTCCCTCGACGAGGTGGTCCGGGCGGCCGAGGCCGCCGTCGTCTCCATCCGGCCCGAGGAACTCGAGCCCTTCGTCAGCCACGCGGCCGCGGCGCCGGGGAGCGATGCAGCTCCTGGCGCTTCGGCGTCACCCGGGGGCCGGACGGCCAGCGGCTCCTGGACGCTGCCGAACCAGATGGGGCTGCATACACGGCCCGCTGCGACGCTGGCCACAGGACTGGCGGACCTCGACGCGGACGTCACGGTGAACGGCGTCGACGGCAAGTCGGTGATGCTGCTCATGAGCCTCGGCCTCGGTCAGGGCCGCACGGTCACGGCCGAGGCGAGCGGCCCGGACGCGCAGGCAGCGGTGGACTTCATCGGACAGGCGGTCGAGTCGGGCTTCGGCGAGCCCGACTGACGGGCCGTCCGGTCCTAGCCCGGCAGGTGGATGCCCCCGTCGGTGTCCCCGCCTGACCCGTCGTTGCCCGGTCCTAGCCCGCCTGACCCGTCACCGGTCCTAGCCCGGCAGGCGGATGCCCCCTTCGGCGTCCTCGGCGAGACCGTCGGCCAGGAGCCCGGCCAGGGCGCGTTCCAGCTGCTCGGCCGGCGCCTGCAGGCCGTGGAGCGTGGTGAGGGCGGCCGGACGCGGCGGCCGGCCGGGGGCGGACGGGCCGCCCATCGTGAGGTCCACCGGGGACTCCAGGAGGATGGATCGCGGTACGGGCATCTCGGCATCGCGCAGCACGGCGACGATCGCACCGCGCACCTGCCGGTCCGTGCCCGCCCACGACTGCCCCTTGGGGACGTACTCGGGAGCAGGCCGTCCTGCTGCGACCCATGAACACGCGTCCAGGACGGGGCAGGCGTCGCAGAGCGGAGACCGGGCTGTGCAGATCACCGCTCCCAGTTCCATCACTGCTGCATTCCAGCGCACCGACAGGGCGTCGTCGGCGGGCAGGAGTTCCCTGGCGCGCTTCATCTCCGCCGCCGTCAGCGCTGGGGCCGGGAGCGCGCTCCCGCCGAAGACGCGCGCCTGCACGCGGCGGATGTTCGTGTCGACGACGGTCTCGCGCCGTCCGAACGCGAAAGCGGCGACCGCCGCAGCGGTATAGGTGCCGACACCGGGCAGGGACAGCAACTCGTCGTAGGTGGTCGGCACGGCGCCGCCATGGTCGGCGACCATGGCAGTGGCTGCGGCATGCAGGCGGAGGGCCCGGCGGGGATAGCCGAGGCGGCCCCAGTGCCGGACCGCGGCACCCGACGGCTCTGCAGCGAGGTGGGCGGGCGAGGGCCATCGTTCGAGCCACTCACGCCACACCGGCAGGACCCGGACCACCGGGGTCTGCTGGAGCATGACCTCGCTGACGAGGATGCCCCACGGCGAGCAGTCGGGATCCCGCCAGGGCAGGTCCCGCGCGGCCTCGGCGAACCAGTCCGCCACCCGGGCATGGAGGTCGTCCGGCCTCCGTTCGGTCCGGGCAGCACCGGCAGCACCGATAGCACCGGCAGGGCGCGCGGGATCCGTCGTAGTTCCGTTGCCGGAGATCATGGGTGCTCCTGAATCATCGTCGTGAATACTCTATCCATCGGCGTGGTGGCCGGAGTAATGCGGAGGGCCTTCCCTATAGCCTTGATGGATGGCACCCACGGGCGATCGCAGAACGGGCAGGCGCACAGGCGGCAGGCGGGGAACCAGTCCTGCGGTCTACCGCCGAAGGCGCCTGGCGGTGACCATCCTGGCGCTCCTCGTGATCGCGACCCTCGCCATCGCGGGCATCGTCCTGGCCGGCGCGCTCGGGAAGGGCGCCGATGCTGCGGCGGGCCAACCACCCACACCGGAAGCCAATTCTTCCGCGACCACCAGCCCCGCCCCCTCGAGCCCGGTCCCGTCGGAAGCGCCTTCCACATCACCGGCTCCCTCGTCGAGCGCCACGTCCGCGTCACCCTCCCCTTCGCCCTCCGCATCAGCCTCTGTATCGGACGACGGCTGTGATCCGGCCAGGGTCGTGGTCTCCGCCGAGACCGACAGGCAGAGCTACGGGCCGGGCGAGGATCCTGTCCTGTCCCTCGTGGTCCGCAACGAGGGGCCGGAGGCCTGCACGGTGAATGTGGGTACGTCGCAGATGGAATTCGTGCTGACCAGCGCCGACGAGCGCGTGTTCTCCTCCACGGACTGCCAGCACGACTCGCAGGACCTCGAGCGCACCATCGAGCCGGGCGGCGAGGAACGCGCGACGTTCGAATGGTCCCGCAACCGGACGGTGCCGGGCTGCACGGTGCTGGAGGAGGACCCCGCGCCCGGAACGTATGCCCTGACCACCCGCCTCGGTGCCAGGAGCAGCAGCCCGGTGGCATTCACGCTGCAGTAGGCCGCGGCCGTATCCCTGCCGCTGTGCCGCGGTGCCCGTGAAGGTGGTTGTGCCGCTGTGCCGCGCTGCTGCGAATGCCGCGGCCGGTTGTGCCGCTGTGCCGGCGAAACCTAGCTGTTTTATTGTGCCGCGAAGGTCGCGGCCGGCTGTGGCTACGGAGGCAGCGCCCGGCTACCGGAGGCGGTGCGCCGGCTCACATGAAGCGGTCGAGGAGGCTGGTCTCGGCGATGCGGGAGAGCCCCTCACGGACGGTCCGAGCACGTTGCTCGCCGATCCCGTCCACTGCCATCAGGTCGTCGATGTTCGCGGCCATTAGGTTCTGGAGACCGTCGAAGTGGTCCACCAACCGATTGGCGACGGCCGGCGGTACGGCCTTGATGCCCGACAGCAGGCGGTAGCCCTTCGGCTGGATGACAGCCTCCAGCGAGTCCAGGGACGGATTGAAGCCCAGGACGCTCGCGATGGTGCCGAGGTCGATGAGGTCCGCCGAACTGAAGCCCTGCAGGGTCGCCACCCGCTCGTCGAGCGACGCGGTACTGGAGCCGAGGTTCATGTAGTCGCGCAGCACCATCTCGCTGCCCGGTCCGAGGCCCGTGGTGAGTTCCTCCACCTGGAGGGACAGCAGGCGGCCGTCGACGCCGAGTTCCAGCACGTACTGCGAGATCTCCTCCGAGATCCTGCGGACCATCTCCTGGCGCTGGAGCGTGACGGCGACATCCCGGATGGTGACCATCGCCTCGATCTCGAGGGCCGAGAGCGAGTTCGTGACCTGGTCGAGCCGAGCCCGGTAGCGCTCGAGCGTGGCGAGGGCCTGGTTGGCGCGTGCGAGCACCGGTTCGGAGCCTTCCAGGACGTGCCGCAACCCGTCGATGTAGAGGGCGATGATCTGCATGGACTGGCTGACGCTGATCACGGGCAGCCCGGTCTGCTTCGCGACGCGCTCGGCCGTGCGGTGCCGGGTGCCGGATTCCTGCGTCTCGATGGTGTGGTCGGGCACGAGTTGCACGGCGGCGCGGAGGATGCGGCTCGCATCCTTGTCGCACACGATCGCGCCGTCCATCTTCGCCAGTTCGCGCAGCCGGGTGGGTGAGAACTCGATGCCGATGTCGAAGCCGCCCGAGCAGATGGAATCCACCGTGCGGTCGAAGCCGAGCACGATCAACGCACCTGTGCGTCCCCTCAGGATTCGCTCAAGACCGTCGCGCAAGTGTGTTCCTGGGGCTACTCTGGCGAGGGTGGCTTTGAGTGAGTCCTCCGGACTACGAACCATGGGCCTATCCTTTCACCGCCCGCGCTGTTGAAGGCCCGGCGCAGTCGGGCGGCCGCCGTCGTGGCTCGGACGGTGGTCGGTGGCGGCGCCTCTAGCCGCGCAGCCGAACATAATACTACTGGCGCGCGCGAAATCCTCCGCACCGGTCCTCGTGCGGACCAGTAACACTCTAGGAGCGCTTCGCGCAGCGGGGCCTAGAACAGCAGGGCCAGGGCCTCCGCGAGGGTGGAAACCTCCCGCACCGAGAATCCCTTCGGCACGGGGCCGGTGCCGCCGGGGGACGCGGGGACGATCGCGTACGTGAACCCGAGCCGCTCCGCCTCCTGGATGCGCCGCCCGATGCCCGGGACGGGACGCACCTCCCCGGCGAGGCCCACCTCCCCGAAGGCGATGAGCCGGGCCGGCAGGGGGTGGTCGGTCTTCGCAGAGGCGATGGCGAGGGCGACGGCGAGGTCCGTGGCGGGCTCGGTCAGGCGGACGCCGCCCACCGTCGCCACGTAGCTGTCGTCCTTGTGCAGGCTGACCGAGGCGCGGCTCTGCAGCACAGCGAGCAGCATGGCGACGCGGGAGCTGTCGAGGCCGCTCGTCGCCCGTCGCGGCTGCGAGTTGGGGGATTCTGCCAGCAGTGCCTGGACTTCGGCGAGCAGTGGGCGACGGCCCTCGAGCGTGACCGTGATGCAGGTTCCCGATACGGGGTCCTTGGTGCGGGACACGAAGAGGCCGCTGGGATCGGCGAGTCCCTCGATGCCCCCGTCGGTCAGATCGAAGCATCCCACCTCGTCCGTCGGGCCGTAGCGGTTCTTCACGGCCCGCAGCAGGCGGAGGCGCGAGTGGCGCTCGCCCTCGAACTGGCAGACGACGTCGACGAGGTGCTCGAGCAGCCGGGGACCGGCGATGGACCCGTCCTTGGTGACGTGCCCGACGAGCAGGGTGGTCATGCCGCGCGCCTTCGCTGCCCCGATGATCGACGCCGCGACCTCCCGGACCTGCGTGACACCGCCGGCGCTGCCATCGACCGCGGCACTGCTGAGCGTCTGGACGGAGTCGACGATCAGCAGTGCCGGATCGATCGTCTCGACCTGGCCGAGGGCCTGGCCGAGGTCCGTCTCGGCGCTTAGGTACAGGGAATCGGCGACGGCGTCGATCCGGTCCGCGCGGAGCTTCACCTGCGCTGCCGACTCCTCACCCGTGACGTACAGGACATCCTTGCCCAGGCGCGCCACCCGCGCCGCGACGTCGAGCAGGAGCGTGGACTTGCCGACGCCGGGTTCACCGGCCAGGAGGATCACGGCCCCGGGCACCAGTCCTCCTCCGAGCACGCGGTCGAGTTCGTCGATCTTCGTGGGCTGGAAACCGGACAGTGTGGCGTCGACCTCGGCGATCCGCCGGGCTGGGGTAGTAACTGCGGTGGCGGCCGTGGTGCGTGCGACGACCTGGCCCGTCTCCTCGACAGTGCCCCAGGCTTGGCATTCACCGCAGCGCCCTACCCACTTCGCCGTCGTCCAGCCGCATTCCGCGCAGCGGTAGTTCGGAGTGTTGCTGCGTGCCGCGCGTGCGGCAGGGGAGGTCTTCGTGGCCATTCCTTCAGGCTACCGGCGGCCACTGACAGAGGTGGCAGCCGCCGGCGTCGTCAGAGCCGGGGGAGGTAGCCGGCGGCGTCGTCGTGGGAGAGGCCCGTGGCCTCGAGGAGGTCCACCACGAGGGGGCGCAGGAGGAGTACGAGCCCCTCACCCTCGAGGCCTTCGATGTCGAGGGTCTCGGGGTGGAGGTCGGTTGCGACGGCAGCGAGTTCGTTCCGTGCCTGACGCAGGTTGAGGCGACGCTCGGCGGAGTCTCCGGCGGACAGCGCCCGGCTGAGCGCATCGACGGCGTCGGCCGTGTCCTCGAGCGACTGGCCGAGGCTCTCGATTGCCTCGTCCGTCAGGGCGGCGTGGTTGATGGCGGACGTAAGGCGGCGGGAGAAGACGCGGCTGTTGCGGATGGCCAGGTCGATGGACTCCACGGCGCTCCGCAGGGAGCCGAGCTCGTCCCGGTGGCGCCGGTAGGCGGGCGAGATCCGGGCGACCTCCTGCGCGGCCTTCATGCTGCCGGTGAGGCCGTCGAGCAGGGACTGGGAGTTCCGTGCACGGACCAGGGCGTGCCACGCCAGCGTGGAATCACTCTGCCGGAGTGCCGAGGCGCTGTCGCGGAGGACGCCGGAGAGTTCGCCCAGCAGGCCCCGGACGTTCGTCTTCGGCTCGCGTCGCGGATCGCGGGGCAGCAGCACGGTGATCACGAGCGCGAAGAGCCCTCCCACGACGGCGTCCACGCTGCGCGTGAACGGCCCGCCCTGCGGCGCGGGGAGCAGGACCACGAGCAGGGACTGCAGCCCGAGCTGCGTGGTGAAGATGGTGCCGCTGTCCAGGAAGCGGGCCAGCAGGATCGAGACGAACAGCACGACGGCGGCCTGCCAGAGCCCCGTGCCGAAGAAGGTGAGCAGGAGGTCACCCACCGAGATGCCGAGGGTGCAGCCGATCGCCACCTCGAGGACGCGCCGCAGGCGCGGGTCCCTCGAGAAGCCCAGGGAGATCATCGACGACGTCGCCGCGAACAGCGGACCGTTGTGCCCGAGGACCTCCTCCGCGAAGGCATAGGCACCGACGGCGCACACCGTCATCTGCACCGCATTGACCACGGACTTGGAGCTGCGCTTCAGGCCGATGCGGGATCGCTTGCGCAGGAAGGCGAGGGTTGCGGACACTCCCTGGCGCGGCGGCATGGACCCAGTCTAGAAGGTAGGACGGACGGACCCTTTCGTCTCCTACCGCCAGCGTCCACGGGCACCCTCGGCCAATGGTCCTGAGCTGTTCACTTTCCGTTCATGTCCCTCGGCCACGCTCTTCACCTGCACTGCCTAGCTTCGAAGATGTACAGGAACGTGTACCTCTCTCCCGAGTGCCACTTGCGCACCGGACCCATCCCTGGAAGGGGCAAAATCTAGTGAAGGCTCTTCGCTTTGGCCGCGCAGCGGCAGTTATCTCGGTAGCTGCGCTGGCGCTGACCGCGTGCGGTTCCGACAACGCCACCGGCCAGCCGGCCGCGGCCGGAAGTGCGTCCTCCGCTGCAGGTTCCGCGGTGACGGGAACCCTGACCGGAATCGGCTCCTCGGCGCAGAACTCCGCGATGGAAGCCTGGAAGGCCGGTTTCGAGTCCGCCAACGAGGGCGCCATGGTGCAGTACTCCCCGGATGGGTCCGGTGCGGGCCGCAAGGCCTTCCTGAGCGGCGGCGCCCAGTTCGCCGGCTCGGACGCCTACCTCAAGGACGACGAGATGACCCAGGCCGTGGAGGTCTGCGGCCCGGACGGTGCCCTCAACATCCCCGCATACATCTCCCCGATCGCGATCGCCTTCAATCTCGGCGACGTCACCGAACTGAACCTCGACGCGCCCACCATCGCGAAGATCTTCAAGAAGGAGATCACCACCTGGAACGATCCCGCGATCGCCTCCCAGAACGAGGGCGTCGAACTGCCCGACACCACGATCACCGTCGTGCACCGCTCGGACGAGTCCGGCACCACCGAGAACTTCACCGACTACCTGGCTGCTGCGGCTCCCGAGGACTGGACCTACGAGGTCGGGGGCGCCTGGCCGGCGGACCTGCAGTCGGAGAATGCCAAGGGCACCTCGGGTGTCATCCAGACGGTCACGTCGACCGACGGCGCCATCACCTACGCGGACGCCTCCGCCGTCGGAGACCTTGGCAAGGCCAAGGTCAAGGTTGGCGAGGCGTACACCGAGATCAGCTCCGACGCCGCAGCCAAGGCCGTCGACGTCGCTACGCCGGTGGAGGGACGCCCCGAGCTCGACATGTCGCTCGACCTCGAGCGCGACACCACCGAGTCGGGCGCCTACCCCGTCGTCCTGGTCAGCTACCACCTCTACTGCACGACCTACGACAGCCAGGAGACCGTCGACCTCGTGAAGGCCTTCGGCTCCTACGTGATCAGCGAGGACGGCCAGGCAGAGGCCGAGGCCTCTGCCGGGAACGCCCCGCTGTCGGAGACCTTGCGCGAAAAGGCCCAGATGGCTATCGACTCCATCAAGGTCGCCTCCTAGCGAAGGCCCCTCGGTCCCGTCTGGTCTAATGGAGACCGGACGGGACCGTCCGCCGTTTACGGCTGGAATGAGCAGTGACCTTCCCTATCGGCCCGGCACCCGGGCCGTTCCTGCACCTGAAATCGACCGCCTGGAAGGCAAAGACGTGTCAACCAACTCGCTGAAAGCGTCGACCAACTCGCTGCAAGCGTCGTCGACAGACCGAGGCCGCGCAGGCGACAAGATCTTCTCCGGCATCTCCCTGGCCGCCGGCATCCTGATCCTGGCCGTCCTCTTCAGCGTCGCAGTGTTCCTGCTCGTACAGGCTGCGCCGATCTTCACTGCCGACCCCACCGAGGTCACCGGCGGCAACGGCTTCGCCCCCTACATCCTGCCGATCGTCATCGGCACGGTCGTCGCGGCCGCCATCGCTCTGCTGATCGCGACGCCCATCGGCATCGCCGTCGCGCTCTTCATCTCGCATTACGCCCCGCGCAGGCTGGCGAGGGCCTTCGGGTACGTCGTCGACCTGCTCGCGGCGATCCCGTCGGTCATCTACGGCGCATGGGGCTACATCATCCTCGCGCCGCAGCTCGCCCGGGTGTACACCTGGCTCGCGGAGAACCTCGGCTGGATCCCGATCTTCGCGGGACCCGCCAGCCAGACCGGCAAGACCATACTCACCGCCGGCATCGTCCTCGCGGTCATGGTCATCCCGATCATCACCTCGCTCAGCAGGGAGATCTTCCTGCAGACGCCCAACCTCCACGAGGAAGCCGCGCTCGCGATGGGAGCCACGCGCTGGGAGATGGTCCGCATGGCGGTCCTGCCCTTCGCCCGGCCGGGGATCATCAGCGCGACGATGCTCGGCCTCGGCCGCGCACTGGGAGAGACCATGGCCGTGGCGCTGGTCCTCTCGCCCGGTGCGCTCGTCGGGAGCCTCGTGAAATCCGGCAACCAGACCATCGCGGCCGAGATCGCACTGAACTTCCCGGAGGCCTTCGGCCTCCGGCTCAACGAGCTGATCGCGGCCGGCCTCGTGCTCTTCGTCATCACGCTGGTCGTCAACATGATCGCCCGCTTCATCATCACCCGGCACAAAGAATTCTCGGGAGCAAACTAGATGTCAGCGAACCAGATGCTTCAGCGTCGCCAGTCCCAGCTCACGCGCGGACACCTCCCCTCGTACGCCGTGTGGGTCGTCCTGGCGGCTTCGGTCGTCCTCGGAGCCGCACTGGCCTCCCTCGTCGGTTTCAGCGTCGTCGGCTGGGCCATCATCTCCGCCGTCGTCTTCGTCCTCGCGGCCACCCTGGTCACCGCCGTCGCCGAAGGCGAGCGCAAGGCCAAGGACCGGCTCGTCACGTTCCTCGTCTACGGCGCCTTCCTGATCGCGCTGCTTCCCCTGGTCTCGGTGATCTGGACCGTCCTGGAGCGCGGGGTGCCGGGGCTGAGCTACAACTTCCTCTTCACGTCCATGAACGGCGTGACGGGAGCCGTGGACAACGAGGCGGTCGAGGGTGGCACGCCGGTCCTGGGCGGCGCGTACCACGCGGTGCTCGGCACACTCCAGATCACCCTGTGGGCCACGCTGATCTCCGTGCCGATCGGCCTGCTCACCGCCGTCTACCTCGTCGAGTACGGCTCGGGCAAGGGCCTCACCAAGGCCATCACCTTCTTCGTGGACGTGATGACGGGTATCCCCTCGATCGTCGCGGGCCTGTTCGCCGCGGCGCTGTTCGCGCTGCTGTTCGGCCCCGGGACCCGTACCGGCTTCGTGGCGGCGGTCGCGCTGTCCGTCCTCATGATCCCCGTGGTGGTGCGTTCCACCGAGGAGATGCTGAAGATCGTGCCGAACGAACTCCGCGAGGCGTCCTACGCCCTCGGGGTGCGCAAATGGCGCACCATCACGAAGGTGGTCATCCCGACGGCGATCTCCGGTATCGCCTCTGGCGTAACCCTGTCGATCGCTCGTGTCATCGGTGAGACCGCACCTATTCTAGTGACGGCGGGATTCGCGAGCTCCATCAACTGGAACGTCTTCAGCGGGTGGATGAGCACCCTCCCCACCTTCATCTATTACCAGATCCTCACCCCGACCTCCCCGACGTCGCCGGATCCGAGTACCCAGCGCGCCTGGGCCGCAGCGCTCCTGCTGATCCTCATGGTGATGCTGCTCAACCTGGTCGCCCGCCTCGTCGCCCGCATCTTCGCCCCCAAGACCAGCCGCTGACCATCCGCGGTAACGACCCATAAGGAAGCAATGTCCAAGCGAATCGACGTCAAGGACCTGAACGTCTACTACAGCAAGTTCCTTGCCGTGGAGGACGTGAACATCAATATCGAAGCCCGCTCCGTGACCGCGTTCATCGGTCCGTCGGGGTGCGGCAAGTCCACTTTCCTCCGCACGCTCAACCGCATGCACGAGGTCATCCCCGGCGCACGCGTCGAGGGGGAGGTCCTGCTCGACGGCGACAACCTGTACGCCGACGCCGTGGACCCCGTGACCGTCCGCGGCCAGATCGGCATGGTCTTCCAGCGGCCCAACCCGTTCCCCACCATGTCCATCCGCGACAACGTGCTGGCCGGCGTGAAGCTCAACAACAAGCGCATGAGCAAGTCCGACGGCGACGACCTCGTCGAGCAGTCCCTGCGCGGCGCGAACCTCTGGAACGAGGTGAAGGACCGCCTCGGACGCCCCGGCTCGGGCCTCTCCGGCGGCCAGCAGCAGCGCCTCTGCATCGCGCGCGCCATCGCGGTGTCCCCGCAGGTGATCCTGATGGACGAGCCCTGCTCGGCCCTGGACCCCATCTCCACGCTGGCCATCGAGGACCTCATCAATGAGCTCAAGGCCGATTACACCGTGGTGATCGTGACGCACAATATGCAGCAGGCGGCACGCGTCTCGGACAAGACGGCGTTCTTCAACATCGCCGGCACGGGCAAGCCGGGCAAGCTCATCGAGTACGGCGACACCACCACGATCTTCAACAAGCCCGCCCAGAAGGCGACCGAGGACTACGTCTCCGGCCGCTTCGGATAAGCACGACTCCCGCGACGCCGGAACGGCTGACTGCATAACAACGACGGCGGCTCCCAAGGGGGCCGCCGTCGTCGTTCCGGGAGGGAGGTGGGCGGCCGACGGCGTAGACCCGTGGCGGCGGCCCGGGTCCGGTGGAACGCCGCCCCGGTTGTGGGCGCCCGGCGCGGCGGCACCGAACGCGAGCTCCTGCCGCCCGGGCGAGTCAGTGGCCGACGGCGTAGACCCGTGGCGGGGGTCCGGATCCGGTGGAACGCCGCCCCGGCTCTGGGCGCCCGGCGCGGCGGCACCCGAACGGAGAACTGGCGCCGGACGGCTACAGGAGCGGGCTCAGCGCCAGGAAGAAGACGGCTCCCACCAGTGCGGTCAGCGGCGCGGTGCCGAGCCAGACGGCGAGAATGCGCGCCACCCGCGGCCGCTGGACGGAGGCGAACCGCTGGTTGGCCCCGGCCCCGACGATCGCGGACGCCATGGTGTGCGTGCTCGACAGCGGGAAGTGCAGGGAGATGGCGCCGACGAAGAGCATCACCGAACTCACGCCCTGGGCGGTCATGCCGCGCAGGGGGTCGATGTGCACCAGCCGGTTGCCGAGGGTGTGCGTGATGCGCCAGCCGCCGAACAGGGATCCGGCGGCCAGCAGGACGGCGGCGAACACCTGGACCCAGAGGGGTATGTCGGACCCCGCCGCGTAGCCCGAGCCCACGAGGGCGAGCAGGATGACCGCCATGGTCCGCTGGCCGTCCTGAAGCCCGTGGCCGAGGGCGAAAGCACCTGCGAGCACGGACTGCGCCATGCGGTTCCCCCGGTTGACCCTCGCCGGCGAGCCGTGGCGCAACAGCCACGTCGCCGGGAACACCGCGGCGTACGCCAGGAGGTAGGCGACGACCGGCGAGAGCACGAGCGGCAGCACGATCTGCAGCAGGAGGGTTTCACCCGCGCCGCTCATCGCAGGGCCGTTGGTCAGCTGCGAGGCCGCGCCGGCACCGATGATCCCGCCCAGCAGCGCGTGGGTCGACGACGACGGCTTGCCGCGGTACCAGGTGACGAGACTCCAGAGGCAGGCGGAGAGCAGCGCGGAGATGAGGATCCCGAGCCCCGTCGACCCCGGCGGGAGGCCGATGGCGGCATCGGTGAAGAAGAGCGCCAGCGACGTGCTGAGCAGCGCGCCCACGAGGTTGAACAGCGCGGCGAGCAGGACGGCGACGGTCGGCGTCAGCGCCCGAGTCCGCACCGCTGTGGCCACGGAGTTCGAGACGTCGTGGAAGCCGTTGAGGAAGGCGAACCCGCCGGCGATGACGACCACCATACCGAGGAGGAGGGGCTCCACCTACGATTCCTTGACGAGGATGCTGCCCACCTGGGTGGCGACCCTCCTGATGTCCTTGGTGACGTCGACGAGCTGGTTCGCCACGTCGCGGTGCCGCGCGTAGACGAGGGGCTTGTGGTCGTTCAGGAGTTCGGCGCACCAGCTGCGGTGCGTGCGCTCGGCACGCCTGGCCAGGCGCAGGATCTCGATCCAGTACTCCTCCAGGTCCTCCATCGACGTCAGCCGCTGCATGGCGACGGCGGTCAGTTCGGCCTGCCGGTTGATGACCTCGAGCTGGTCGGCCGCCCGCTGGCTCAGCTTGCTCAGCTTGTACAGGGCGATGAGCTCCCCGGCGCCGTCGAGCTTCTCGATCGCCTCGTTGAGCAGCCGGGACAGCACGTAGAGGTCCTCGCGCGGGAGCGGGTTGATGAAGGAGGTCCGCATGGACGTCAGGAGGGCGAAGTGCAGGTCCGTCGACGCCGATTCGTGCTGGTGCAGTTCCTCGGAGAGTCGGTCGTACTCCTCGGTGGACGCGCCGAGGATCGCGGACATGGTCCCGACGCCGAGCACGAGCTGCCGGGCCATGCGGGAGAGCAGTTCGAGCCCAGCGTTCTCCTGCGGGAAGAGGCGTAGTTTCACGGAGTCTTCCTCGGAGGACATGAAGGGGCCGGCGGCCGAACACAAGCCGCGCTGTTTGCCGGTGGGCATAGTAGTGGCGTCGAACCGGGAGCGCCTCTCGGCGGAAGGCCGCTCGAAGCGGCTGAGTGTTGAAGCCCGGGGGTTCCACGGTCCGACGCCGTCTTAAGTCTTGCCCTCCCCGGAGCCGCTGTCAACATCGGCCCCAGCGGGCGGTTCAGTCGAGCTCTCCGCGCCGCCAGGACTCCGCGGCGTGTTCGAGATCCTCCGCCGTCTTGATGAGCTGATGCGAATTGCGTGTCAGCTTGGAGGCGTGCGGGCCGTTGGCGAGCTCGGCGTCGTCGGCGTGGTTGGCCTGGCCCAGGGCGACGACGCGGCAGAACGCGGCGAAACGTTCGAGGGCGACGTCGAAGTCCCCCTCGAAGGCACCGGACAGGATGGTGTCGGCCATCGTGGTCATCTCCGCTGCTCCTGGCGGCTCGGCGACGCCGGCGACGACCTTCGACACCTGGGCCACCTCCTTGCCCGAGGCGAAGTAGGCGGCGATGCGCTCGGGGTTCTGCTGGGTGGCCGCCCGCAGCGCGTACAGGCGCCACAGGGCTCCGGGCAGGGACCGTGCAGGGCTCTCGGCCCACATCTCGGCGATGGCTTCGAGGCCCTGCTGGTCGGCGAGTTCCACGAGGCGGCGCGTCACGTCCGGATCGTCGGCGCCGCGCCCGTGGTGCACCAGGGCGTGCGCCGCCATGTGGGCAGCCTCTGAGACCCGCGACGGATCGACTCCACCCGCGAAAACCTCGAAGTCCGCAGGAGCGAATGGCTTCGGCTTGTGGGGCCGCGGGCTGTTGTTCGTATATTCGCCGTCCATGGAACGAGGATACTCCTGCGGAATTTCGGGCCGTACGCCGCGGCCTCCGGGCTGTCTCCGGAGCAGGGGCGATTGCGATAAAGTAAGCGGGTCATCGCACCGCGACGGCGGTCTTCGGATGCGCCGGCACGGCCGGTGGCGCGGGCCCTTAGCTCAGTTGGCTAGAGCAACGGACTTTTAATCCGTGGGTCGTGGGTTCGAGCCCCACAGGGCCCACCTGTACAGAAGACCCCGGGACGTCGGTCCCGGGGTCTTCTGTGTCTCCCGATTAGCCGGACACCTCATGGACGACGAACGCGGTGAGGAAGCCGAGCGCGGCGATGAGTCCCGTGAGCATGTGCTGGCGCTCGAAGGCTTCGGGGATCATGGTGTCGGCCACCATCGCGAGGATCGCCCCCGCGGCGATGGCGGTGATGAAGGCGACCGTCACCCCGGACGCGCCTGCCAGGAGCGAGTACCCGGCGAGCGCCGCGAGGCCGGAGATCAGCGCGATCCCGCCCCAGAGTCCGAAGACGTAGCGCGAACTGCGTCCGGCGTTCCTCATGCCGGCGGTGCTCGAGAGACCCTCGGGCACATTCGAGATGAAGATCGCGACGAGGACGGCAGGATTCACGGCGCCGCCCGCCACGAGCCCCAGCCCGAGGACCACGGACTCCGGGATGCCGTCGAGCAGCGCTCCGAGCGCGATCGCGTTGCCGCTGCCGGCGTCCTCGTCCTCCGAGGGCTGCTGGCCGCCCGATCGCTTGCGGTGCTGGGCGCCCTGCCGGGCGAGGAGGGCGTTCGCGCCGACATAGGTCACCGCTCCGGCGAGGAACCCCAGTGCCGTGGGCAGGAGCCCGCCCGCCTCCTGCGCCTCAGCGACGAGCTCGAACGCGAGGGCCGAGATCAGGACGCCGGCTCCGAAGGCCATCACGAAGGCCACGATGTGCGGCGGCACCTTCCACTTCCACGCGATCGCGGACCCGACGAGCAGCGCTCCTCCGGCGATCGCTCCCCACAGGAATGCTTGCAGCCACAGTGGCACGGGACCTTGCTCCTTCTCGGGACGACGACGACAAAACTCCGCCAAGCCTGCCACAGGAGAGCTGGAAGCCGGCAGCGGAAGTTCCGGGCCGGAGGGGATTGACTCGCCGTCGTCGCTCGTCTGCACTGGTACCAGGAACTGGAGAACTGCGGGCGCGACGACGCCCCGAGCGGAGGGGATCCATGGATGCCGCTGCCTTGACCGGAAGCCTGGCCGCGTGCGCCGTCATGGCCGGGGCCGCTGCCCTGACCGGCTGGCGGATCGATGCCGTTTCCCGCCGTGACGGAGGAGCCGACGACTACTTCTGGACCGCTTTCGGCGGGATCCTCGTCATCCTGGGAGCGGGAGTCGTAGCCGGTGCCCTGGGCGGGGCGGGAGCCGTGATGGCAGTGGGAGTCGGGATCGCCTCCCCGCTGGCAGCCGTCATCTGGGCCCGGCGGCGCCACGGGCGAAGGGCGCGTGTTGCCCGGGAGTCGGCGCGTACGGCCGCCTGGGAGGACCTGTGCCGGCGGCACGACGCCGTCGTCCGACGCTGGGCGGAGTACGACGTCGATCCCGCCAAGGCGATCCGCTACCCCGGCATGCATGATCCCGGCCACCCTGCGGCGAGGTCGATCATCCATGCGCTGCGGGCAGCCGGCGCCGAACGGCCCGCTGGACCGGGCTCGGCGGACTCCTCGGCGGGCTCCTCCGCGGACCCCCAGGAGATGCGGGGCTACGCGGACGCCGTGGCCCGCCTCGAGCATGCTCTCGCCCTCGCCGAGCAGGACATCGGCGCGTACGACCTGCACCACCCCGCACGCCACCGTGCGGTCACGAGTGGTCCCGAGCCGTCTTTGAATCGTTACATTCCGGCCCGTTCCTGAGTGATCTCCGCGCTTAGGCTTGAGTTTCCAAAGCGAACTACTGCTGCTGTACGTCCGCGCCCTGTGATCCGAGGAAGGGAACCATGCGAATACCGGCGCGATGCTCGGCCGGCCTCCTGGCCGCATCCCTGCTCGTCGCTGCAGCGCCGGCAGCCCTCGCAGGTCCTCCGGACGACACCCGGACGATCGTTCCGGTGAGTGACCAGGGGAACAGGCAGAACGTCCGCTTCGCCACCTACAACGCAAGCCTCAACCGATCAGCCCCGGGCGACCTGATACGGGATCTGAGCACCCCGGCGAACGCCCAGGCCCGTGCCGTCGCCGAAGTCCTGCAGGTCACCCGGCCCGACGTCGTCCTCCTCAACGAGTTCGACTACGCACCGGGCAACAGGGCCGCGGACCTGTTCAACGAGAACTACCTCCGCGTCGGCCAGAACGGCAAGGCGGCGCTGGACTATCCCTACGTCTACGCCGCTCCCTCCAACACGGGCGTGCCGAGCGGCTACGACCTCGACAACGACGGCACCGTCGGCGGCGCCGGCGACGCCCTCGGCTTCGGCGCGTTCGAGGGCCAGTACGGCATGGTGGTCTACTCCAAGTACCCCATCCAGACGGGGGCGGTCCGGACGTTCCGGAACTTCCTCTGGAAGGACATGCCGGGCGCCCTGCTCCCTGACAACCCCGCCACGGAGGCGACGTCCGACTGGTACTCCGCTGACGAACTCGCCGTCCTGCCCCTCTCCAGCAAGTCGCACTGGGACATCCCGGTGAGCGTCGGCGGCAAGGTGGTCCACGTCCTGGCGAGCCATCCCACTCCTCCCGTCTTCGACGGCGAGGAGGACCGTAACGGCAGGCGGAACAGCGACGAGATCCGGTTCTGGTCCGACTTCGTGACCGGCGGCCCCGACGCGTCCTACATCCACGACGACGACGGCGCCGCGGGCGGACTCAGGCGTGGAGAGCGCTTCGTCGTCCTGGGCGACCAGAACAGCGACCCCCTGGACGGGGACTCACGGGACGGTTCGATCGGCCGGTTACTGGGGAACAAGCTGATCCAGGATCCGCTGCCGTCATCGAGCGGTGCAACCGAAGCATCGGCGCTCCAGGGTGGTGCCAACGTGGAGCACCGCAGTGATCCGCAGTTCGACACCGCCGACTTCGAGGACCGGAACGCGGGCAACATCCGCGCCGACTACGTGCTGCCGTCGCGCAACCTGCGGGTCTCCACGTCGGGTGTGTTCTGGCCGCGGGCCGGCACGCCCGGCTCCGAACTGACAGGCATCTTCCCCTTCCCCACGAGCGACCACCGACTGGTCTACGTGGACGTCACCCTGAACGGCGTCAGACAGCGCTAGCCGCGGCGTGCGGGCGTTCCTCGACGTCGATCGGCGGACCTTGTCGCGGTACTGCGGCCGGGTGTACGGTCCAAACCATGGAGACGATCCCTTCCCAGTAAGCCCCCCGGCTCCTGCCGGCCCGGCGCCACTCGTCGATGACATCGCTCCAAGCGCGCCTCCTCGATCACTCCTGTCCTCGCAGTCCTCCGCACGTCCCCGGTGCGTCCTGTTCCGACCCGCACCCCTCCCGAAAGGAACACCATGACCAGCACACCCCAGAACGATCCGTCCCGGACCGACGCTCCCGGCGATGGCGACTCGGCCCCGGCGAAGGGCACCGCGTCCCGGAAACTCCAGGACGACCCGCGCGCGAAACTCGCGCTCGCGAAGAAGAACCAGGCCGGGAATCCGGCGGCGGCATCCGGCGGAGGCCACGCGAAGGCGGCCCATGAGAGCAGCAAGCAGGGCAAGAAGGAGAAGAAGGTGCGCTGGTAGGCAGCCGCGTGGGCCCGCCGCGGGCAGGTGACCGGCCGTTAAAATGGAGCTGGCTCCGAGTTCTGCGTATGGGGGAATCGCAGAAATCGGAGCCAGCGATCTCAGTATACTTCGACAACAGCCCGAAAAGTCCAATCGAAAGGTGATGATGTCCGTCACAGCCAAAGCATTCCAGCTGTGGCGTTCCCAGGTCGCTCCGCAGGACACGGTGTCCGATGTCTGCAGGGTCGCCGGCATCAAGCGGTCCACCCTTGCGCAGCAACTCGTCCGGGGCAAGGTGTCGGTGCAGACAGTCGTCGCCATCGCCCGCGGATACGGCATCCCGCCCGTTGACGCGCTCGCCGTGTTCCAGGGCTATGAGGACCTGCCCGAGGGGATCCGGCCGCCGACGGACGCGGAGCTCGTCAGCCAGGTCTCGCACATCGACATCCTGCGGCTGCTGGTGGCACGCAGCGAGGACAGGGAAGAGGCGGGAACGGATCTGCACCTCGACCTCGCGCCCTTCCCCCATCGCAACTCGGTCCGTGCATGGATCGAGGCCATCGACCCCGGCGACCTCCGCCAGCACCTGGCAGCGAGCACCGGCGTGGCCCGGCAGAACCTCTCGGCCCAGCTCACCGCCGGCCGGCTCGCCCCCGCGATCGCCGTGCAGGCCGCACGGATCGCCGGAGTCTCGCTGACGAGTGGGCTGGTGGTGACCGGGCTGCTCACCCCCGAGGAGGGTGGCTGGCCGGAGGGTGGCCGCTCACGGGCACTGTGCGCCCTGTCCGACCTCGACCTCGTCTTCCTTGCGCGTGACCGGCTCGACGTCCTCGGCAAGCAGATCCGGCGGACGGAGCTCGACGACGGCAAGGACCGCGCATTATGGGAGAACCTGGGATGACCGCGACGACTATTCAGTGGGTTGCCCTCTGCCTCTGCGCGGTGGGTGCCGCCGTACGGATACCCGAGGTACGCAACGGGCGCGGACGCACGGTGTTCACCGCTCTGGTGCTCCTCACGGTCGCCGTCAGCCTTTCGATCGCCCCGATCTACACGGCGGTGGACGGTCTGCTGGGCGGGGTCAACGTCGCGAACCTCCTGATCCGGCTTGCCCTGTATGCGGTCTTCGTGCTCCTCGGCGCCCGGATGGCCGCGGCGTTCGGTGCGCCTCTTGCCCGGCGCCTGGTCGTCGGTCCGTTCGGTCTCGCGATCCTCGGCCTGACCATTGCGGCGACGCTGTATTTCTTCATCGCCAGTGAGCTTCCCGGCAGTTCGACTGCCCTGCGGGACTTCATGGATCAGGACACGGTGCAGCAGTACGCCGCCCTGGGACGGCTCTATCCGGGGTACGTGGCCGCATGCCTGGTGCCCCCCGCGGTGGCATCGGTCCTGGACCAGCAGGCGCGGATCATCCACCGGGTCGCCTGCGCGTTCCTGGCGGGCGGATTCTCGCTCGTCGTGGTCTTCGTGCTGCTGAGGCTGACCCCGATCCAGCTCGGGGCCTGGGACATCATCCTGCCGTTCTCGGCGATCCTGCTGACGGTGGTGGGCCTTGGCCTGATCTGGTTGAGCCATACCCGCAGCAGGAGACGCCGCGCACGGTCCAACAGGCTCGCCTAGGACCGCTCCTTTGTCCCCCGGATGGATGGGGGTCCGAGCCGGCGAAAGAAACCCAATCGTGTCCTTCGGGGGATTCACGTTTTCATGTTCGTGTGTAAAAATAATGATTATGTAACTGCCGCTGTCCGTGGGGGGGCAGCGGATTGTTATCCGGCAGGCAGGTGTGTCCATTAGAACGGGTGGACCCACCTGCTTGGCAGCGCTGGGGACGCGAAAGGGCACCATCCGCCAGGTATCGACGGCGGATGGTGCCCTTTGTGGTTGGTGCTACTCGGCGTCGTGATCCGTCTCGATGATGCGTGCCAGGCTCTCCAGCGCGTTCTCTGCGCCGTCGCCCTCGGCGCGCAGGACGATGATGTCACCGTGTGATGCCCCGAGGCTCATCAGCGAGAGGATGCTCGAGGCGTCCATGGCTTCCTCGACGGGCTCTCCGTCCATGGCGATGGTGACCTCGAACGGCAGTTCACCTGCCGCCTCAGCGAAGATCGAGGCCGGGCGGGCGTGGAGTCCGACGCGGCTCGCCACGGTTGCCTTGCGTTCTGCCATGATGTGCTCCTTTTTGTAGGTGGGTTCCCGATACAGCCAACCGGACTGGGGGTCAGGCTGCAACCGGCTGGGCGACGGTGCTGTCTTTCTTGCTGGAGGCGTAGCGCTTGAGGGCGATCACCGCGAGGGCCGAGATGATCATGCCCACGATGATGGCGAGAACGAACATCACCACGTTCCCGATGGCGAAGAAGACGAAGATGCCGCCGTGCGGGGCCTGCGACGTGACTCCGGTGCCCATGACGATCGCACCGGTGACGGCCGATCCGAGGAGTGACGCGGGGATGACGCGCAGCGGGTCGGCCGCCGCGAAGGGGATGGCACCTTCCGAGATGAAGGCGGCACCGAGCAGCCAGGCCGCCTTGCCGTTCTCACGTTCCGCCAGGGTGAAACGGCGGCGGTCGAGCGAGGTGGCGAGCGCCATGGCCAGGGGCGGCACCATGCCGGCTGCCATGACGGCTGCCATGATCTGCCAGGGAGCCTGGTTGTCGACGGATCCGGCACCGAGGCCGGCGACCGCGAAGGAGTACGCGACCTTGTTGACGGGACCGCCGAGATCGATGGCCATCATGAGCCCGAGGATGACGCCGAGGCCGACCGCCGCGGTGCCCGTGAGGCCGGAGAGCCAGCTGTTGAGCCCGGTGGTGATAGCAGCGATCGGTCCGCCGAGCAGGAGGAACATCAGGCCCGACGCCACGATCGACGCCACGAGCGGGATGATCACGACCGGCATGAGGCTGCGTAGCCAACGCGGCACCGAGAGGCGCCCGATCATCATGGCGACGTAGCCTGCGAGCAGGCCGCCGACGATGCCTCCGAGGAAGCCGGCTCCCATGAAACCGGCGACGGCACCCGCGACGAAACCGGGGGCGATGCCCGGGCGGTCGGCGAGGGCGTAGGCGATGTAGCCGGCGAGGGCGGGAACCAGGAATCCGAGGGAGAGCTGGCCGATCTTGAAGGCGACCGCCCCGAGGTATTCACCCAGGCCGCCCGCGGGCAGGTTCACCAGGCTGTTCTCGAGGACGACGGTGTTGGCGGTCTCGGTGATCAGGTACCCGCCGAGCAGGAAGCCGAGGGCGATCAGGAGGCCGCCGCCGGCGACGAAGGGGATCATGTAGCTGACACCGGTGAGCAGTGCCCGCTTGAGCGTCCCGCCGATGCTGTCCCGGCCGCCGTCGTCGTCGGTCTGGTCGCTGCCGGTCCCGGCGACCCTGCGGGCGTTCGGGTTCTGCGCGGCGGCGAGGGCTTCCTCCACCATCTCGCCCGGCTCATCGATGCCGCGCTTGACGGGCGCGCTGATGACGGGAAGGCCTGCGAAGCGGTGCTTGTCACGGACGTCGACGTCGACGGCGAAGATGACGGCATCCGCGGACGCGATCACGGCGGGGTCGAGGGGAGTGGCTCCGGACGAACCCTGCGTCTCGACCTGGAGGTCGACTCCGCGCTCCTTGGCGGCCGCTACGAGCGAGTCGGCGGCCATGTAGGTGTGCGCGATGCCAGTCGGGCAGGCGGTCACGGCGACGAGGCGGCGCACCTTCGTGTCCGTGCTGCGCCCGGAGTCGAGCGCCGGCCCCGTGGTGTCGGTTCCGCCGGGAGAGGTGCCCAGTGTTGCCGCTGCCTCACTCGCCCGCGCGCCGGCGCCGGAGGGCTGCTCGGCCGAACCGGCTGCATGGGCTCCGGCACCCGCGGTCCCTGCGGGGGCGTCACCGATGCCGAGGGCGCCGTTGACGAGCGCGACGACGTCGGCCGGTGTCCGGGCGGCGCGCAGCGAGGCGGTGAAGTCCTTCTTGATGAGCGAACGGGCGAGCTTGGACAGCAGCTTCAGGTGCTCCTGGTCCGCCCCGTCCGGTGCTGCGATGAAGAAGACGAGGTCCGCGGCGCCGTCCTTGGCGCCGAAGTCCACGGCCGGCGACAGGCGTGCCATGGCGAGGGTCGCCACCGTGACAGCCTTGGAACGGCAGTGCGGGATGGCGATGCCTCCGGGAACGCCCGTGGAGGTCTTCTCCTCCCGGGCGAGGGCGTCGGCGTAGAGGCCGTCGACTTCGGTGGAGCGGCCCTGCGCGGCGACCTGCTCCGCGAGGTAGCGGATCACCGAGGAACGTTCGGTCCCCAGGTCCTTGTCCAGAGTGACAAGCTCCGGAGTGATGAGATCGGACATCAGAATTCCTCCTGTGCTTTCGGTCCTGCGGCGGACCCGGTTGCGCTTGGTTCGATCACGGGCAGTGTGACCATGAGGGGGGTGACCGCGACGGCGGCCGGCGTTGTTTGATCGAGCGATGGAACGGTGGAACCGGGAAGGGCGGCGGCCGCCGATCCGTGGGCAACGGCCTGGCGCAGGCAGTTCTCCGGGAGTTCACCTGCGCTGTGCGCCAGCAGGTAACCGGCCAGTGCGGAGTCTCCCGCACCGACCGTGGAACGCGCCGTGACGGGCGGGTGCACGGCGTGCCAGGCCCCCGCGTTCGTCACGAGCAGGGCACCCTTGGATCCAAGGGTCGCCAGTACCGCTCCCACCCCCGCGGCGATGAGCACCGCGCAGGCCTTCGCGGCCAGTTCATGGTCCTGCTCGAGCTCGTCCCCCGTGCCGATGCCGGTGAGCTCGCTGAGCTCCTCGGCATTGGGCTTGAGCAGGTCCGGCGCCGGAACGCCGGCGGCGGCCTCGGTGAGCGGTTCTCCCGAGGAGTCGATGGCGATCAGGGGCGCGGACAGTCCGTAGGCTTCGCGGACCGCGGCCGTGACCCTCGTGTAGAAGGTCGGCGGTACGCCCGGTGGAAGGGACCCGGCGAGGACCAGCCATTTGGCGCCGGCACTCTCGGCGACGACGACGGCGAGCAGTTCCTCGAGCTGGGCAGGTGAGAGTTCGGGGCCCGGTTCGTTGATCTTCGTCGTCGTGCCGTCGGGTTCGGTGATCGCCGTGTTGGTCCGCAGGCCCGCGCCGATGGGCAGGTTGCGGAACGGGACGGAGACGCTGCGCAGTCCTGCGAGCACGGCGTCGTCGTCGTCGCCCGGAAGGATGGCGAGGGTCCGGATGCCGGACATCGCCAGGGCGCGGCTGACGTTGACGCCCTTCCCGCCTGCCTCCTGCACCACGTGGGTTGCGCGCTGGACCGCGCCGCGGGTAAGGGGGGCGGTGATCTCGACGGTGCGGTCGATGCTGGGATTCGCTGTGAGGGTCAGGATCACGCGACGATCACCTCCACGTCGGCATCGGAGAGTGCATCCGCCAGGGAGCCCCGGGGTGCGCGGTCGGTGATGAGTGCATCGATATCCTCCAGGTAGGCGAAGCTGATCAGGGTTTCCTCGCTGAACTTCGACGAGTCTGCAAGGAGCACCACGCGCCGGGCGGAGCGGACGATCGCGGTCTTCACCGCCGCCTCGTCGACATCGGGAGTGCTGAGGCCGAATCCGGCGGCGATGCCGTTCGCTCCGACGAAGGCGACGTCGGCGCGCAGGCGGGAGAAGTGTGCCACGGTGCTGCTGCCGACCGCCGCGCTGGTCAGCGCCCGTACGCGGCCACCGACGAGTTCGACGCTTCCGCCGGCGCCGGAGACGAGGGCCGCGATCGGGACGGAGTGGGTGACCACGGCGAGCCCGGGCCGGGCCTCATCGGCCAGTACTTCGGCGAGCGCTCCCGTGGTGCTGCCGGCATCGAGCACGACGGCGCCCGTTGCGGGTGTCATGGCCAGGGCGGCCTGGGCGATGCGCTTCTTCTCGGGGGAGTGCTGGGAGGACCGGCTGGTCAGGCTCGGCTCGTTGGTCGTCGCGCCGCTGCCGGCGATGGCGCCTCCGTGGACGCGGCGGAGTACGCCGTCGTTCTCGAGGAGGGCGAGGTCCCGGCGGACCGTTTCCTTCGTGATGCCGAAGCGTGATGACAGGCCCGCCACCGTGACGCGGCCGTCGGCGGAGACCAGGCTGCTGATCTGGCGATAGCGCTCTTCGGCGAACATGAGGACCCCGTTGTCTTCAGCTGAGGACGGATCCTGCAGCATGTGGCTTTATCTGTGTTTTAGTGACTCTATCCCCGCTTTCGTGCCCCGGTCAAGGGTTTTCCGTGATGGACAAAAGCAAACACAGATGGAACGGCATGGAGTTGGCGACTCGGCTTCCTGGTCCGGCCGCCCGGAAGGGGGCGCCACAGGCCGGGACGAGGGAGCGGGAGGGGGTGGCAGGTAGGAGTGCCCGAACCGGCAGGTACAGGTCAGGCCGGCGGAAAAGAGGGAAAGCGGGAATTGCACGAGTGCAATTACGAAATCGGTCGAACGATTCGTATTAGGCAAACTTCTGGAGATTGACCGCTGTATCCGGCAGGGGTGAAATTCTCCACCCGGCGCGGTCGAGACTGCCGGCCGCCGGTCCCCTCCTGCACGTCGCGTGGCTGCAGGATCCCCGCGATGCCGCGTTTTTGCCGCGTCTTTGCCGTCACCCGCCCTGCCGGGCGGGGCCGGCAACAGTTCGGGAAAGATTCACCGGAGGGACTTGATAAGCAGGGTTAGCATGGTGTTAGGATTGCACCCTAAGCATGCTGATGAAGTACAGTCGGTAAAAGCTGCACTCCGGTGCATTGAAATATTCGCCAGTGGCCCGTCTCCGGACGGGCGGCTGAACATCACTCAAGGAGCATCTTATGAGTTTCATCGGTTTTCTTATCCTCGGCCTCATCGCAGGCGCCCTTGCCAAGCTGATCCTGCCCGGTAAGCAGGGCGGCGGCATCATCATCACCCTGATCCTCGGCGTCGTCGGCGCATTCCTCGGCGGCTTCATCGGCGGAAGCATCCTCGGTGTCAACCTCGGGAGCACCTTCTCCCTTCCGTCCATTCTCTTCGCCGTCCTCGGTTCCCTGATCGTGCTCGTCATCTACGGTGCCATCGCCGGCCGTCGCGGCTCGCGCGTCTAGCAGCAGCATGTAGCTGAACCTTGGGGGGAACAGCTGCCGAAGGGCGCCACCGGATCCCGGTGGCGCCCTTCCGCTGTTCTCCGCCCCTGCCGGGCTGCATTCGCACCGGTATTCGTGCACATATTCGCACCAGTATTCGCACCAGTATTTGCGCCAGTAGGAGATCCTGACCGACCGGCCTGCGCCCCACCTAGACTCGACCCAGACGGCACACCGATCCAGCCGCGGAAGGACCACCATGTTTGGCCGAAACAAGGAGAACCCAGCCGTCAAGGCTGCCAACGGAACGCTCTTCGACAAGGACGGCAACCCGAAGCCCGGGATCCTCCGGGGCATCGAGCGTGCCCTCGACGTCCAGCGTCCCCTCATCCTCTCGAACCTGAATCGGCTCCGGCGCCGGCATCCGGAAGCGTCCCCGGCGGAACTGGCGCGATTCCTGGAACGCGACTACCTGCGGGCGACGACGGCCGCCGGTGCCGCTGTCGGAGCTACCGCCGCCGTGCCGGCAGTCGGCACGATCGCCTCCCTGGGGCTATCGGCCGCCGCGACCATCGGATTCCTCGAGGCGACGGCCCTGTACGCAGAGTCCGTCGCTGAACTGCACGGCATCAACACCGAGGACCCGGAGCGCTCGCGGGCCATGGTCATGGCGGTCCTCATGGGGGAGGAGGGGACGGCGCTCATCCGGTCCATCCTCGGTGCCTCCGCGGGCCAGGGCGCCCCCCAGTACTGGGGCCAGATGGTCAGCAAGTCGGCACCCAACTCGCTCGTCAAGTCCCTCACCAAATCGATCCAGCGGCGCTTCCTCAAGAAGTTCCTCGCTCGGCAGGGTGGCTTCATGCTCGGACGGGCACTGCCCTTCGGGGCCGGAGCGATCGTCGGCGGAACCGGCAACCACCTCATGGGCAAGGCGGTCATCCGTACCACCCACGAGGCGTTCGGCCCGTTGCCCCACACCATCCCCGGCGAACTGGCCGACGAACTGCAGCTTCCGAAGCCGGGAAATGGCGAGAAGCGGGCCTAACCGAAGATCGCGTGGGCGACGGCGAAGATGACCAGGCCGGCCAGTGAGCCGACCACGGTGCCGTTGATCCGGATGAACTGGAGGTCCTTGCCGACCTGCAGTTCGATCTTCCGCGAGGTCTCTTCCGCGTCCCAGCGGCCCACCGTCTCGGAGATGACCCCTGCGATCTCGCTGCGGTACGTGCGGACCGCGTAGGAGGCACCGTCGGCGATCCAGCGGTTCACCTTGCCGGCCAGTTCCGCGTCACTCGTCAGGCGGGAGCCGAAGTCGCGCACGGCTGCCTTGAAGTTCGAGGTCAGCTCGCTCTGCGGGTCATTGACCGCCTCGAGGAGGGCCGTCTTGATCGTGGCCCACGTGCGGGCCGTGAGCTCCCGCACGCGGGGGTCGTCGAGCAGCTGCCCCTTGATCTCCTCGGCCTTCGCGATGGTCTCGGGCTTGTGCTGGAGATCCTGTGCGAGGTCGCGGAGGTACCTGTCGATGGCGAGACGGACGTCGTGCTGCGGATCGTCCTGCACCGCCCGGATGAACTTCGAGAGCTCGGCGTGTACCCGGTCCCCGACGACGCCGTCCACGAGCCGGGGGACCCAGGTGGGCGAGCGCTGCGCGACGACCCTCGTGACCACGGCGTAGTTCGCATCGACCCAGTCACCCGCGCGGTCGACGAGGAGGTCCACGAGGCGGTGGTGGTGGCCCTCCGCGAAGATGCGCGCCGCGATGCTGCCGATGGGCGGACCCCACGGCGGATCGAGCAGGTGCTTGCGGACCATGGACTCGATCACGCCCTGCACGGCGTCGTCGTTCAGGACGGTGAACATGCCCCGGATCAGCGCGGCGCCTTCCACGGCGACGCGGTCCGCGCTCTCGGGCTTCTCCAGCCAGGCACCCGCCTTCTGCGCGATCCGCGCGGAATCCAGCTTGGCACGCACCACGTCCTCGGACAGGAAGTTCTCCTCCACGAACTGGCCGAGGGACTCGCCGATCTGGTCCTTCTTGCGCGGGATGATCGCCGTGTGCGGGATCTTCAGGCCCATGGGGTGCTTGAACAGGGCCGTCACGGCGAACCAGTCGGCCAGGGCGCCGACCATGCCGCCTTCGGCCGCAGCCCGGACGTACTGGAGCCAGGGGTAGGCGTCCTGCAGGGCGAAGGCCACCACGAAGATGACGGCCATCACCGCCAGCAGCCCGGTCGCCAGCAGCTTCATGCGACGGAGGGCGGCCGCCCGCTCCGCGTCAGGGCTGGTCATCTGAACATTCATCCTCCCGAGTCTATCGAGGTGCCGCTCCGCACCGGCCGGCCGGGGCGTCGATGGTGCGCGGATCACGCTCTCACGTACCGTGATAGGGACACCACCGACGACCCGAAGGGATGGCCCGTGCCTCCTGTGATCTTCGCTCATCGAGGCAGCAGCGGAACCTATGCCGAGCACACGCGGGCCGCCTACCTGCAGGCGCTCGCCGACGGCGCCGACGGTGTGGAGTGCGACGTGCACCTGAGCCGCGACGGACAGCTGGTCTGCATCCACGACACCACGCTGGACCGCACGACCAGCGGTTCGGGCGCCGTCGCCGATCTGACGCTGGCCGAGCTGCGGCAGCTCGACGTGTCGTCCTGGAAGGGCATCGACCTCCCGTCGGAGTACGGGGACGTGTCGGACCAGTTCCTCTCCTTCGCCGACCTGCTGCTCCTCCTGCGCCGGGCCGGCCGGCCGATCCGGCTCGCCGTCGAACTGAAGCACCCCAGCCCCTTCGGCCTGCAGCTGGAGGAGGCGCTGATCGCCTTCCTCATGGATGAGGGCTGGAACCCGGAGTCGTCGATGCTGGGCAGTATCGAGGTCAGCTTCATGAGCTTCAACCCCGACTCCATGCGGCAGCTCGCAGAGTCGGTTCCGCACCATCTGCTCTGCCAGTTGGTGTCCGACGTCCAGCCGAAGGAGGTGCGTGACGCGCTGCACTTCGGTGCGATCCTCGAGGGCGCGCTCATCACCCTCATGCGGAGGGCCTTGAAGGAGGGCGAGCAGCTCGTCAACCACCAGGAGGTCGGCATGGCCGGACCGGGAGTGAAGTACGTCCGCAAACACCCCGAGCGGGTGCGGCGCTGGATCCAGGAGGGCGTGCGCGTGAGGGCGTGGACGGTCAACAGGGTGGAGGACGCCCTGTTCCTCGCGGACCTCGGCGTGCAGGAGCTGACAACGGACTATCCGGCGCGGATACGTCGAGCCTTCGAGGGCAACGGCGAGTAACCGTACGAGCGCACCGGTCGGTGTGGTTGAGTGGGAAAATGCAATCGCCGATCGAGGATTATGCGCTCGTTTCCGACCTCCATACCGGTGCGCTCATCTCCCGGCGCGGCAGCGTGGACTGGCTCTGCTTCCCCCGGTTCGACTCCGCATCCGTGTTCGGTGCCATGCTCGGCACGCCGGACCACGGCAGGTGGCTCGTCTCCCCGTCGTCGGACGACGCCGAGATCGTCGAGCGGGGCTACATCCACTCGACCTTCGTCCTCCAGACCCACTGGAGGACCGCGGAGGGCGAGGTGCTGGTCACCGACTTCATGCCGGTCACGGACCGCAGGGCCAACGTCGTACGGCGCATCCAGGGGCTGCGGGGCACGGTCACCGTGCGCCAGGAACTCGAGATCCGCTTCGGCTACGGCGACATCGTCCCGTGGGTCAGCCAGGGCCTGGAGGACGGCGTCCCGGTGCTGCTGGCCATCGCGGGACCCGATGCGCTGCTGCTCCGCGGCCCGCGGCTGAAGGCCGCCAACCACCGCCATGAGGGAACGTTCGAGGTGTCCGAAGGCGACGTCGTCGACCTGGAACTCGTCTGGTACCCGTCCCACCGGGAAAAGCCGCCGGCCCAGGACGTCGACGACGCCCTCGACGGAGCCATCAGCTACTGGCGGGCCTGGGGTGCCAGCTGCCTGAACGACGGCGAGTATGCCGAGGCCGTGCAGCGCTCGCTGCTCGTCCTGCGCGCGCTCACGCACGAGGACACCGGCGGCATCGTCGCCGCCCCCACGACGTCGCTGCCGGAGCAGTTCGGCGGCGCCCGGAACTGGGATTACCGCTTCTGCTGGCTGCGGGACGCTGCGCTGACCCTCGAGGCCATGATGACGCACGGCTTCGCGGACGAGGCGCTGCGCTGGCGTAACTGGCTGCTGAGGGCGGTGGCAGGGGATCCGGAGGACCTGCAGATCATGTACGGGCTGGCCGGGGAGCGGCACCTGCCGGAGCGCGAGCTCCCCCACCTGCCGGGGTATGCGGACTCGGTCCCCGTGCGGGTGGGTAACGGCGCCGTGGACCAGTACCAGGCCGACGTGGTCGGCGAGGTCATGGTGGCGCTCGAGAAGCTCCGCGGCCACGGCGTCACGGAGGACAGCTTTTCCTGGCCGCTGCAGCGTGCCCTGCTCGGGTTCGCCGAGAACCATCTGCAGGACCGCGACCAGGGCATCTGGGAGATGCGCGGCGAGCAGCAGTACTTCACGCACTCGCGGGTGATGATGTGGGCTGCGTTCGACTGCGCCGTACGGGCTGTGCGTGACCACGGACTCACGGGGCCGCAGGACCGCTGGACGGAAATCCGGGACGGCCTGCGCGCGGAGATCCTCGAGCGCGGCTTCAACAAGGAACTGAACTCGTTCACCCAGGTCTACGGGGGCACGGAGGTCGATGCCGCCCTGCTGCAGCTGCCCCAGGTGGGATTCGTCGAATTCGACGATCCGATGATGCTGGGGACCCTGGAGCGCCTGGAGCAGGACCTGCTGACCGAGCAGGGACTGCTGCTGCGCTACCGGACGGACAGTTCCGACGACGGACTGGAGCCGGGGGAGCACCCCTTCCTCGCGTGTTCTTTCTGGCTCGTCGAGCAGTATGCGCACAGCGGCCGGCTGGAGGACGCGAAGCGGCTCATGGACCAGCTCGTGGGCTACTCCAACGAACTCGGCCTCCTGTCCGAGGAGTACGACGCCGTGTCCAACCGCATGGCGGGGAACTTCCCGCAGGCGTTCTCGCACCTGGCCCTCGTCCGGGCGGCCGACGCCCTGCAGATGGCCCGCGGCGAGGCGGGGTCCCACGAGTCGATGGCCCGGGAGTAGTCCGGGCCATCGGCTCATGGTTCGTCGTCGTCAGACCGTGACGCCCTGCGGCTTCAGGACCACCTTGATGGCGCCGTCCGTCTTCTTCTGGAAGTTCTTGTAGGCGGCCGGTGCCTCGTCGATCGAGACCTCGTGCGTCATGAGGTCGGTGACGCCCAGCGGGTCCGAGGGCTCCTCGACGATGGGCAGGAGCTCATCCGTCCAGCGGCGCACGTTGCACTGGCCCATGCGGAACTGGATCTGCTTGTCGAACATGCTGAGCATCGGCATGGGCGTGACGCTACCGCCGTAGACGCCACTGAGGGACACGGTGCCACCGCGCCGGACGGCGTCGATCGCCGAGTGCAGGACGGCCACGCGGTCGCTGCCCCCGGATTCCATGACCTTCTGTGCAAGCTTGTCGGGGAGGAAGCCGACGGCGTTCTGGGCGAAGGCGCCGACCGGTGAGCCGTGTGCTTCCATTCCCACGGCGTCCACGACCGCGTCGGGTCCGCGGCCGTTGGTCATGCTGCGCAGTTCCTCCGCCGTGTCCTTCGTGAAATCGATGGTCTCGATCCCGTGGCGCTTGGCCATGGCGCGGCGCTCGGGTACCGGTTCGATGCCGATCACGCGGTGGCCGAGGTACTTGCCGATGCGGGCGGCGAACTGCCCCACCGGGCCGAGGCCGTACACCGCCAGGACGCCGTCCTGGGGGAGATCCGCGTACTGCACGCCCTGCCAGGCCGTGGGCAGGATATCCGAGAGGTAGAGGTAGCGCTCGTCGGGCAGTTCCGACCCGACCTTGACGGGGCCGTAGTCGGCGAAGGGCACCCGCAGGTACTCCGCCTGGCCGCCGGGGACGGACCCGTACAGTTCGGAGAACCCGAACAGGGCCGCTCCCGAGCCCTTGTCGTGGACCTGCGTGGTCTCGCACTGCGACTGCAGGCCCCGCGTGCACATGTAGCAGTAGCCGCAGGAGATGTTGAACGGCACGACGACGCGGTCGCCGACCTTGAGGTTGGTGACTCCGGCCCCGACCTCCTCGACGATGCCCATCGGCTCGTGCCCGAGCACGTCGCCCTTGTGCATGTACGGGCCGAGGACCTCGTAGAGGTGCAGGTCCGATCCGCAGATGGCGGTCGAGGTGATGCGGATGATCGCGTCCGTCGGTTCCTGGATCGTGGGGTCGGGCACGTTCTCCACGCTGATGTTGCGCTTGCCCTGCCATGTCACTGCCTTCATGGGGCACTCCTCCGGTTAGTAAGTAGGCTTTCCTTTCCTACTATTCACCCCTTCGACATGAATGGGAAGCCGGGCGCGGGTCACCTAGCCTTGAGGGGTGGTCCTCACCCAGTCCCCCGCAGTGCGCGTCGCCCTGTCCGTGGCCATCGCCACCGGGCTGTACGGGCTGTCCTTCGGTGCGCTGTCCGTGGCCGCCGGGCTCGACCTCGCGCAGACCATGGCCCTGAGCCTCCTGCTCTTCAGCGGCGGTTCCCAGTTCGCGTTCATCGGCGTGATCGCCGGTGGGGGCAGCGGGATCTCGGCGATGTCCGCTGCCGCCCTGCTCGGGATCCGCAACGGCGTGTACGGGATGCAGGTCAACGTGCTGCTGCGTCCCTCGCGCTGGCGGAAACTGGCGACGGCGCACCTCACCATCGACGAGTCCGTGGCCACCGCCACGGGCCAGACCGACCCGGACGAGCAGCGCCGGGGCTTCTGGGCCGCCGGCATCGGCGTGTTCGTGCTGTGGAACCTCTTCACGCTCGTCGGCGCGCTCGCGGGCAACGCCATGGGCGATCCCGCGCGGTGGGGACTCGACGGCGCCGCGGTCGCCGCGTTCCTCGGCCTGCTCTGGCCCCGGATCCGGGCGAAGGAGCCCGCGGCCATCGCGGTCGTCTGCGCCGTGGTGACACTCCTGGCGGTTCCCCTCGTGCCGCCGGGTGTCCCGATCCTCATCGCCGCCGTCGTGGCCGCCGCCCTCGGGCTCGCGGGCCTCGGCCCCGCGACGGAGGGCCTCGAGCCCGGCGTCGAGCCGTACCGGACCGGGCACCCCGCTCCTACGAGGGGTGACGTATGAGCCTCTGGGGCTGGATCCTGCTGGCAGGCGCGGTGTCGATCGCCACGAAGTTCCTCGGCTTCCTGGTGCCCGCGAAGCTGCTCGACAACCCGAAGATGCTCCGGGTCGCCGGGTCCCTGACCATCGGCCTGCTCGCCGCGCTGACCGCCGTGAACACGTTCGCGTCCGGCCAGTCGCTGGTGATCGACGCACGGCTGGCGGCCCTCGCCGCGGCCGCCGTCGCGCTCTGGCTGCGGGCGCCGTTCCTGGCGGTCGTGGCGGTCGGTGCGCTCGCCGCCGGGGTGGCGCGGCTGCTCGGGGCGGCTTAGGGGTTCCTGGCAGCGCGAGCGGAGTAGGGAACCTCCAGGAGGGCTGGATCAGGTGCTGGGGCGCGGCACGAACATGATCAGGGCGACTCCCACCAGGCAGACGGCCGAGCCGACGAGGTCCCAGCGGTCGGGCCGGAATCCGTCGACAAGCACGCCCCACGCCAGCGATCCGGCCACGAAGACGCCGCCGTAGGCTGCGAGGATCCGCCCGAAGTTCGGGTCCGGCTGGAGCGTCGCCACGAAACCGTATGCCCCGAGCGCGACGATGCCGAGACCCGCCCACCACCACGGCCTCCCTTCGCGCACCGCTTGCCAGATGAGCCAGGCACCACCGATCTCGGCCGCCGCAGCCAGCACGAACAGGAGGGTCATCCGCAGGATCGTCATGGCTCAAGTCTGCCGGAGGCATGCGCACGGCCGATGGTGGCACGGCGGACGCGCGAGGCTCGGCCGTTCCGGCGTTGCTCCCCGGGCAGGACGGGGAGCAGGGTAGGCCCACCGCGAGACAGGACCGGCGTCAGGACCTGCTGACGACGTCGGCGGTCGCCTCGGCGATGGCCGCTTCCTCGTTCGTCGGAACCACGAGGACCGGAAAGGCCGACGACGACGTGCTGATCGCCCGGGCCACCTTGCTGCGCTCGCTGTTCCTGTCCTCGTCGAGTTCGAGGCCGAGGGCGCCGAGCTTCGAGACGACCGCGCTGCGGAAGGCTGCGGCGTTCTCGCCAATCCCTGCGGTGAAGACGAGTGCCTGCGCGCCACCCACGGCCACGTGGTAACCGCCGACGTACTTCGCGAGGCGGTAGGAGGCCACCTCGATGGCGAGCTGCGCGCGTTCCGTGCCGGATTCGGCGGCCTCGGTCACCGAGCGCATGTCGTTGGTGCCCGTGAGGCCTTTCAGTCCGCTGTTGCGGTTGAGGAGAGCGTCGAGGTCCTGCTCCGAGTACCCCTCCCGCATCAGGAACAGCAGGATCGACGGATCGATGTCACCGGAGCGCGTGCCCATGACGAGTCCTTCGAGGGGTGTGAAGCCCATCGATGTGTCGATGCTCCGACCGTCGCGCACGGCAGTCACCGAGGCACCGTTGCCGAGGTGCGCGATGATGCCGGTGAGCGCCTCCGCGCCGACGAGTTCCGCTGCAGCGCGGGCCACATAGGCATGCGAGGTCCCGTGGAATCCGTAGCGCCGAATGCCGAACCGCCGGTACAGCTCGTCCGGCACGGCGTACCGCCAGGCGTGCTCGGGCAGGGTGCGGTGGAACGCCGTGTCGAAGACGGCGACCTGCGGCATGTGGGGCCACTTCTCGGTGATGGCCCGGATGCCCGTGACGGCCGCGGGGTTGTGGAGGGGAGCGAGCGGGTTGAGGCGTTCGATGGCCCGCGTGATCTCGTTGTCGATGAGAACAGGCTCGCTGAAGCGCTCCCCGCCATGCACGACACGGTGCCCGACGGCGTCGATACTCCGCCCACCGAGTGCTGTGGCGACCTCGCCGTCCACCCGGTCGAGGGCGGCCGCATGGTCGGGCACCTCGGCTTCCCCGATACGCTCCACGAGGCCCTCTGCCAGGACGTCGTCGCCCTCGCGGACCTGGTACTTGAGCGAGGATGAGCCGGAATTGATGACGAGGATGATCATGGGGTCCTGTCCTGGAAGGGCGGAAGAGGCGGAGGCGGGGCGGAAGAGGGAGTCAGGCCGGCTGCTGCTGGGCCTGGACCGCGGTGATGGCGACGGTGTTGACGATGTCCTCCACGGTGCAGCCGCGGGAGAGGTCGTTGACCGGCTTGCGGAGGCCCTGCAGGACCGGTCCGACGGCGACCGCGCCCGCGGACTGCTGCACCGCCTTGTAGGTGTTGTTGCCGGTATTGAGGTCGGGGAAGATGAAGACCGTCGCCTGGCCGGCCACCGATGATCCGGGGAGCTTCGACGCGGCGACGGACGCGTCCACGGCGGCGTCGTACTGGATGGGGCCCTCGACCGCGAGGTCGGGCCGCTTCTGCCGCACGAGTTCGGTGGCGCGCCGCACCTCGTCCACGGCTCCGCCGCTGCCGGACTCGCCCGTGGAGTAGGAGAGCATGGCGACGCGGGGCTCGACGCCGAACTGGGCCGCCGTCTCGGCCGAGGCCACCGCGATGTCGGCGAGCTGCTCCTCGTTGGGGTCGGGGTTCACGGCGCAGTCCCCGTAGACGAGGACGCGGTCCTGCAGGAGCATGAGGAACACCGAGGAGACGATCTTCACGCCGTCCTTGGTCTTCACGAATTCGAGCGCGGGCCGGATGGTGTTCGCCGTGGTGTGGGCGGCGCCGGACACCATGCCGTCCACCTTCCCGAGCTGGACCATCATGGTCCCGAAATATGCACCTTCGAGCATGCGTTCGCGCGCCTGGTCGAGGGAGACGTTCTTGTGGGCCCGGACGCGTGCATACTCCGCGGCGAATTCGTCCCGCAGTTCGGAGGTCGCGGGGTCGACCAGCGTGATGCCGGTGAGGTCGACGCCCTGGCTCGACGCGAGTTCCCGCACTCGAGCCTCAGGTCCAAGGATCGTGAGGTCGCAGACATCGCGGCGGTGCAGGATCTCGGCGGCCTTCAGCACGCGGATGTCCTCGCCCTCGGGAAGCACGATGTGCCGCCGCTCGGACCGCGCGCGCTGGATCAGCTCGTGCAGGAAGCGCAGGGGAGTCATGCTGACGGGCCGGGGGAGTTCGAGCCGCTCCAGCAGTTCGCTCTCGTCCACCTGCCGCGACCAGGCGCCGAGGGCTGCCGCGGCCTTGCGGCGCAGTCCGCTCGCGATCTCGCCCCGCACCTCGCTCACGCGCCGCGCGGCGGTGTAGGTGTCGTCGTCGAGCGCGAAGACGGGGAACGGCGCCTGCGCCAGAAGGGCGAGGATATTGGGGTCCGGTGCCAGGCCGCCGGTCAGGAACAGGGCCGACGGCACCGGGAATTCGGGGGAGAACGACGACGCCAGCGTCGCCACGAGGACGTCGGCGCGGTCTCCCGGCACGATCACCAGGGCGCCGTCCGTCAGCAGGTGCAGGAAGTTGCCGACGTTCATGGCTGCCACGCGCACGCTGGTGACGTCGCGCTCGAGGTTAGAATTGCCGGCGATCTGGCGGGCGCCCAGTTCCGTGGACACCTCGGAGACCGTGGGCTGGGAGATCTCGGCCAGTTCGGGGATCACGTAGACGGGGCGGCCGGAGCGGCCGGGCCGGACGTGCTCGCTGATGGCGGCGACGGCGTCGTCGGCGGCCCGGTTCACCATGATCGCGAGGAGGGACACCTTGGCGGCGTCGAGCTCGCGGCGTGCGACGTCGACGGTGTCCGCGGCCTCGTCGACGGACATGTCCTTGGCGCTGATGACGGCGAGCACCATGGCGCCGAGGTTGTTGGCGAGGCGCGCGTTGAGGTCGAACTCGACGGCGGCGTCATTTCCGGAGAGGTCTGTCCCCTCGACGATGACGACGTCGCACTCCGCGGCGATCTCGCTGTAGATCGCGACGCAGCGGGCGTCGATCTCGGCGCGGTCGCCGGTGACCAGCAGGGCCCGGGCCTCGGCGCGGGTCAGGCCCCCGCGTGCACGGCTGTCCGGGAGGTCGAACGCGCGCTGCATGAGCCGTACCATCGGATCCGCGCCGGGATCGTCGCCCTCCACGATGGGCCGGAAGAATCCCACGCGGTCGGCGTGCCGGTACAGCATGTCCGCAAGTCCCAGGGAGATCAGGGACTTGCCGGAGCCGTTGGTCATGGCGCTCACATATATTCCGCGGGTCATGGGCCCAGTCTTGCAGGGTCCCCGAACCCCCGCCATAACGGGTGTCACGCCGTCGGGGCGGGTTCAGCGTCGTCGAAAAGGCAGAAACAGCCGGTCGAGGAGGTGGAGAGCCGTCTTTTCTGTCGTCTCGGCGTGGTGCCGCCGTGCCCTCAGCGGAGGGGTGTGCGCGTGTCCGTCTCCGGGCCCCATAGTCCGCCGGCTGCCACCAGCAAGCCTGCGAGGGCCAGCAGGGCGGCGATCGGGCCGTAGGTGCCGAAAGCGGTCTGCAGCGGAGGCAGGTAGTAGGGGTAGAGCGCGGGCACCACGATGGAGAGGCTGTACCCGAGGCCGTAGCCGCTGGAGCGGACGCCGCCGGCGAAACGTTCCGAGAGGTACGCGCCGACGGGCCCGTACACCGAAACGGTGACCACCTGCAGGGCGGCGCAGAGCACGACGACGGCGACCGGACCGTCCACCGCGAAAATGGCCAGGAAACACACCGGGGCCAGAGCGGCGGCCAGTACCCCGAAGCCGACGAAGAAGCGCCGTCGTCCGATCACGGTGGACAGGTGACCGCACAGCGCCATGGCCACGGCGGAGACCGCGGTGGCGCAGAGCAGGGCGAAGGTGACGCCCCTTCCGTCGAAGGTGCCGGCCCTGGTCAGTTCGGCCGTGAGGGTCGGGATGGCCATGTAGGTCAGCAGCCAGAGTCCGGTCATCAGGGTGAAGGTCTGCAGGAACACCCGACGGTCGGGTCCGACGATGACATCCCGCAGGGGCGACCGCGGCACCGCGACCCGGGCGACCGGAGCGTCAGCCACCTGGCGCCGGTAGTACCCGAGCATGACGAGCGCCAGGATGCCGCCGACGACGAAGGGCACGCGCCAGCCCCAGGCGGCATAGGACGCCGGATCGAGGACGGCCAACAGCACGAGCACCAGGGCCGCGATGGTCGCATTGGCGACGGGGGACATCGCCATGATCAGCCCGCTGGCGAGTCCTCGCCGTCGGGGTGCTGACCACTCCATGGCCAGCGGGACGGCTGAGGTGTACTCGCCGCCGAGGAACACGCCCCCGAGGAATCGCAGTGCCAGGACGAGTGCCACCGTCCCCCAGCCCAGGACCTCGTGACCGGGAACGGCGGCGATCAGCAGGGTGGTTGCGGCGATGCCCGCGAGGGCCACCTTCGTGACGGCGGTGCGTCCCACCCGATCGGCGATGGGGCCGAAGATTGCAGCACCGAGGGGACGGCCGATGAGCGTCGCGGTGAAGACGAACCCCGCGGCCGCGATGACGTTCTCCGGACCCAGCAGGGTGCTCGCCGCAGGGGCGAGGGCGATGACCGGAAGGAAGATGTCGAACTGGTCGACGAAGTTCCCGAAGATCCCGCCGCGCACGGCGTGGCGCGCCCGTCGTTCGTCGGCGGTTCGCAGCTCGCCCGGGGAGACCACGGAGGGATGGGGCATGGCATTCTCGCTTCCTTCGCCGGCATTATCCGGGGCAGGTTCGGCGGTCGAAGCTGCAGCAGCTTCCTCTCAGCCCTTGCCGGGGCTCCCGCGGGAATAGGTGGCTCCATCCTGCCACGCCGGAGCAACAAACTCTTGACCCCTGCATTCACCGGGCGTAACGTACAACCACATGGTTGTAGATCAGTTGAGTGAGGACGAGGTGGACCGCATGTTCCAGGCGCTCGCCGACGCGACACGGAGGGACATCGTCGCGCGCGTCCTGGTCGCCGAGTATTCGGTATCCGGCCTGGCCGAGCAGTACGACATGAGCTTCGCTGCGGTACAGAAGCACGTGGCCGTGCTCGAGCGGGCTCTCCTCGTCACCAAGGAGAAACGCGGACGGGAGCAGATCGTGCGGGGACAGGTCGACGGCGTGCAAAGGGCCCGCCGCCTGCTCGACGACTACGAAAGGATCTGGCGGCAGCGGGTCGAACGGATCGAAGAGATTCTGGAGAAGGATTAGGGAGGCATCATCATGACGGTCATCAGTACGGAGAAGGACACCGAGGCGCTCAACTTCCGGCTCGTCGCGGAGTTCGACGCGGGTGTGGAACGCGTCTGGCGGATCTGGGAGGATCCGCGGCAGCTCGAACGGTGGTGGGGCCCGCCGACGTGGCCTGCGACCTTCGACTCCTTCGAGTTCGAGCCGGGCGGGCAGGCGGCCTACTACATGACCGGTCCCGACGGCGAGAAGGCGCGGGGCTGGTGGCGCATCACCGGCGTCGAGGCACCGCACCGCCTGACGTTCGACGACGGATTCGCCGATGAGAACGGCGAGCCGGTGGCGGAGATGGGCGAGACACACGCCGTGGTCACCCTCGAGGACCTCGGCGGCCGGACGCGCATGACGATGACGACCGCGTTCGAGTCCCTCGAACAGCTCAACCAGATGGTCGAGATGGGCATGGAGGAGGGCCTCAGGCTCGCCCTCGGGCAGGTCGACGCGCTCCTCGCGGAGGACGCCTCGGTCTGATCCGCCCGGGCTGTCCGGCGCCTCCGGTGAGGCGCCGAAAGAACAGAAATGACCGCCGAAAGACGTTTTCGGCGGTCATTTCTGTCGTCTCGGCGGAGTAAAGGCGCCCGCCTTACGCGGTCTTGGGCTTGCGGTTGGGCAGGGCGAGCTTGAAGATCTTCGCCCAGGTGGAGCCGACCTGCTTGGGCAGGGGCCCGGTGGTGTAGGGCAGGTTGTAGCGCGAGCAGATCTCGCGGACCTTGACAGCCACCTCGGCGTACCGGTTGGACGGCAGGTCGGGGAAGCAGTGGTGCTCGATCTGGTGGGACAGGTTGCCGGTCATCAGGTGCATGAACTTGGATCCGGAGATGTTGGCGGAGCCGATCATCTGGCGGACGTACCAGTCACCGCGGGTCTCGCCCTCGACCTCTTCCTCCGTGAAGGTGTCCGTGCCTTCGGGGAAGTGGCCGCAGAAAATGACGGCGTGCGCCCAGAAGTTGCGGATGGCGTTCGCGGCGAGCGTCCCGTAGAGGGCCTGCTTTCCGGAGCCGGTGAGCATGGCCACGGCCGGGGTGGCTGCGTAGTCCTTGGAGAACTGCTTGATGACCTTCACGCCGACGGCCTTGAGGTCACGGTTCATGGCCTCCTTGGACTTCAGGCCCTCCTTGTACTCGGGGATCTCGAGGTCGTACAGGGCGATGCCCCACTCGAAGACCGGCGCCAGGATGGCGTTGTACAGGGGGTTGCCGAGGTTGAAGGGGCGCCACGGCTGGTCGGGGTCCATGCGGAGCAGGTTGTATCCGACGTCCCTGTCCTTGCCGATGACGTTGGTCCAGCGGTGGTGCAGGTCGTTGTGCGTATGCTGCCAGGAGCGGGCGGGGGTGACGAAGTCCCACTCCCAGGTGGTCGAGTGGATGTCGGGATCACGCATCCAGTCCCACTGGCCGTGGAGCACGTTGTGGCCGATCTCCATGTTCTCGAGGATCTTGGCGACGCTCAGCATGGCAGTGCCGGCGACCCACGCGGCCTTGTACTTGCTGAAGAGGAGGGTGCCGCGGCCTGCGAACTCGAGGCTGCGCTGGACCTTGATGACGCGGCGGATGTACGCGGCGTCGGTCGCTCCGCGCTTGGCGAGGATCTCGTCACGCACTGCGTCGAGCTCGCGGCCGAGTTCCTCGACCTGCTCGTCCGTCAGGTGCTTGGCGGCATCGGGGCGGACCAGGGGGTGGCCCGACGCCGCAAGGGCGCCCGGGCGGGTCAGCGTGGTGGTCATGGAGACTCCTCTGATGGGGGTTAAAGGTCGAGGTTCACGGGTCCGGCGGCGGCCGAGACGCAGGTCTGGATGAGCTGGCCGGGTTCGTTGTGCAGTTCACCCGTCCGGAGGTCCCGGACCTGGCCGGCGCGCAGCGGGATGAGGCAGCTGTGGCAGATGCCCATGCGGCAGCCGCTCGGCATGAGGATGCCGGCATCCTCGCCGATGTCCAGCAGCGGGGTGTCGCCGTCGGCCTGTACCTCGCGGTCGGACTGCTCGAAGGTGACGAGGCCGCCGTCGTGCCCGGCACCAGCGGTGAGGTCGGTGGTGAACCGCTCGATGGTGAGGGTGCCCGTCCTGGTGGACTGCGCCTCCGCTCCGGCAGTGATGCTGGGGACGGTGCGGGCGGTTTCGAGGGCGGCCTCGCGCTCCCAGAGTTCCTCGGCCGCGTTGAGGAAGCCTTCCGGGCCGCAGGCGTAGGCGGCGCGGGTCCGCCAGTCGGGGCAGAGGTCGGCGATGGCCTTGGCCGTGAACTCCAGCCTGCCGCGGGCGCTCGTGAACCAGTGGCGGACCGTGAGGTTGGGGAACTGATCTGCGAGCTCGTCGAGTTCCTCCCGGAACAGGCTCTTCTCCGGCGTGCTGTTCGAGTTGATGAGCACCACGTCGGCGTCCGGGCGTCGGGGGACCAGCGTGCGGATCATGGACATGACCGGGGTGATGCCACTGCCCGCCGTGAGCATGAGCAGGGACCGCGGGTGCTCGGGAAGGACGAAGTCGCCCTGGGGTGGCGCGAGGAACAGGACATCGCCGGGCTTCGTGTCCCGGACCAGGACGTGTGACACCGCGCCGGCGTCCTTGACCGTGATGGCCGGATCGTGCCCGGCGGCGTTGCTCAGCGAATAGGAGCGCCAGTGGCGGACCCCGTCCAGTTCGACGCCGATGCGCGCCCACTGCCCGGCCTGGTGGCCATGCCAGCCGTGGCCGGGGCGGAAGTGGATCGTGGCCGAGTCCTCGGTCTCGCGCACCACCCGCGTGACGACGCCGCGGAGCTGGCGGGAGGAGTACACCGGATTGAACAGGGCGAGGAAGTCTTCCGGCGTGAGCGGGGTGATGAGCGCGGAGGCTACACGCGCCAGCTTCGTGAACCGGATCATTGAACCAACGATATAGCCTCTGCCGCTAAAAATCTTCGCTCTTCGCATACAGTTGGTGGAGTTGTATTGTCGTGTCGCAACAGATAGGGGCCGTCCAGGTGGGTTCTGACGAGGTAGCAGGAAATCCTCCCGAGCCTCCGTGGCTTGCCCTTCCACCCGAGGTGAGCGACCGCCTCCGGCCGCTCACGGGTGATCTGGTCGAGGCCATCATCCAGACCGTCCCCCAGCTGGTGCCGGCGTACGCGCGTCCGATCGAAGGAGGCTTCGGGCACGCACTGCGCATCGGGGTCGCCGTCGCCCTGGAGCGGTTCCTCGAGTTGCCCGGCACGAGCCTGCCCGCCCTGTCCGACCAGAGCCGCCAGCTGGTGGCCAGCCTGGGCCGCGGCGAATTCCGGCAGGGACGCAGCATGGATTCGCTGCTCGGGGCCTACCGGATGGGTGCGCGCGTGACCTTCCGGGAGATGTCGCGCCGCTCCATGGAGGAGGGTATGGGCTCTGCAGTGGTGGTGGACCTCGGGGAATCGATCATGGCCTACATCGACGAACTCTCCGCGGTCAGTGCCGAGGCCTACGCCTTCGAGCAGTCCGAACGGGCAGGGGCGGTCGACCGCCGTCGTGCGGAGCTGCTGGAACTGCTGCTCCTCGGGCAGGCGGACGAGACGGCGCTGCGGCAGGCGGCGTCGCTCGCCGACTGGACCGTGCCGGCCCAGCTCGCCGTCGTCACGCTGCCGCTCGAGCGCGCGCAGGGACTGCGCCAGCGGCTCGCGCCCGGCGCGATCGTCATCGAACGTGAGACGGACGCCGTCGCCCTGGTCCCCGAGCGGGGGCCGGCATCGCGCGCCGACCTGCAGCGGGTCCTGGCCGGCAGGAGCGCTTCTGTCGGGCCGGCAGGCGGGCTCGGTCAGGTCGCGGAGTCGCTCCGGCTGGCGGTCCTGGCAGCGTCCATGCTGCCGTCGCGTGAGGGCGACGACGATCCCCCCGTGTGGGCCGACGAGCACCTGACCGAGGTGGTCCTGGCGGCTGAGCCGTCGGCCGTCGGCGAACTCGCCCGGCGGAGGCTCGCGCCGCTGGCCGGGCTGCCGGACGGCCAGCGCGAGAAGCTCGAGGAGACACTGCTCGCCTGGCTGCGGCACTGGGGCCAGCGCGCGCCGATCGCGGACGAGCTCGGCATCCACGCACAGACGGTGGGCTACCGGGTGCTGCGGCTGCGCGAGCTGTTCGGTGAGGACCTCAAGGACCCGAAGGTGCGTTTCGAGCTGGAGATCGCGCTGCGCAGCGGCCGGAGAGTTCCCGCCCGGGTCTCGTAGGGGCGGTTACCGCCCGGAGGCGGATGAGGGAGCGGGCGCCTACCACGTGGAAGCTGTCGCGTCACAAAGAGCTGCGAATCGGCGTGCTGGTGGTGCGTGGAGAAAAGTATCACCCGAAGCGGGTATATTGCACCCGTTATATGGAATACTTCCGCCTCTGCCGAGGTTGAGAGTGGCATCTGGGCGTCATACCCGCCCACAGAAGGAGATCTACCCCCATGGCAACCGATTACGACGAGCCACGCGTTCGCCCGGAAGACCAGCCGGCCAACGAGTCTCTCGAGGCGATCCAGGCACAGCGCAGCGCGACCACGCAGACCGCGCTGATCGATGTCGAGGACGGCGAAACCGCCGAAGGCATCGACCTCCCCGGGGCCGACCTCTCGCACGAGGAACTCCTGATCCAGGTCATCCCGCAGCAGGAGGACGAGTTCACCTGCATGTCCTGTTTCCTGGTGCATCACCGCAGCCAGCTTGCGCGCGAGAAGAACGGCGACAAGTTCTGCACCGAGTGCGAGGGCTGACAGGCCCTCAGTACGAGGACGCCCCTGGCTTAGCCGGGGGCGTTCTCGTTTAAGCGGCGCGCACCTGTTCGCCTTCGCATGCAGGTCCGGGCTTCTCCGTGTCCACACTTCTCCTCCTGCCGCCCTGGCTGCCGGGGCCACAGTACGGTGGTGGCATGGAGTCCTCGCATGTCATCGTCCTGCCCGGAGGCGGCTACACCATGCTGTCCGACAACGAGGGGGAGGTCGTCGCCGAAAGGCTGCGCTCCTTCGGCCTGTCCGCCGCCGTCTTCTCCTACCCGGTGCAGACTCGGCATCCCGGGCCGCTCGACGCCGTCCGTGCCGAGATCCGCCGCGTCCGCGCCGCCGGCGTCGAACGGCTGGCCGTCCTCGGCTTCTCGGCCGGAGGCCACCTGGCAGGGCATGCGGCACTGGCGCCGGGCGCCTCCGACGACGAGCGCGTCGACGCGGCCGTCCTCTGCTATCCCGTGGTGTCCATGGAACTCGCGACGCATCGCGGCTCGCAGGACGAACTGCTCGGGCCCGACGCCGGAGGGGAGATCCGCGCGGAAACCTCCCTGGACCGCCTGGTCTCGGCTGACGCTCCTCCGTTCTTCGTCTGGCACACCGCCACGGACGAGGCCGTTCCCGTGGAGCACACGTACCTCCTCGGGCAGGCTCTCGCCGCGCAGGCGGTCCCGCACGCCCTGCATGTCTTCGCCGAGGGGGAGCACGGACTAGGCCTGGCCGAGGGGAACGGCGCCGCGGAACAGTGGAGCAGCCTGGCCGCCGAGTGGCTCCTGGCGCGGGGTTGGTGACCTCCCGGCTCCTGCCCGCCGGTGCGGCCCGGTGATCGCCCAGACCCTCGTGGCGCTCGGCCCGGTGATCGGCCTGATCGCCCTCGGGTATGCCCTCCGCGCCCGCAGCTTCGTGGTTCCGGCCTTCTGGCCGCCGGCCGAACGGCTCTGCTACTTCATCCTCCTGCCGGCGCTGTTCATCCACGGCACGGCGACGGCGGACCTCGGGGGCCTGCCGATCGCGCTGATGGCACCGATCCTCGCGGGACCCGTCATCCTGACGGCTGCAGGGCTGGTGATCGCTCAGCGCTGGCTCGACCTCGACGGACCGGCCTTCACCTCGGTCCTGCAGGGCAGCATCCGTTTCAACAACTATCTCGGCCTGTCGATCGCCCTGGCGCTGTTCGGGTCCGACGGCGTCGCGCTCGCCGCCATTGCGAACACGATCCTCGTCCCTCTCGTGAACGTTCTCTGCACGCTCGCCTTCGCCCGCTACGGGGCGGAGAGGCTGACGGTGCGAGGCACCATCCGGACCATCGCCACCAACCCGCTGATTCTCGGCTGCGTGATCGGGATCCTCCTGAATGGAACGGGTGTGGGATTGCCGCCGGGCATCTCCGACTTCCTGCGGACACTCGGCAGCGCATCGCTGCCGCTCGGCCTCCTGTGCGTGGGCGCGGCACTGGACCTGCGGAGCATGGGGCACAACCTGGGGGCCGTGGTCATCGCCACCGGGGTCAAGTTCGCGGTGATGCCCGCCCTGGGGATCGCCGGCTGCATGCTGTTCGGCCTCACGGGCGAACCCGCCGCGACCGTGATCCTCTTCCTGTCCCTGCCCACGGCGTCCTCCGCCTATGTCATGGCCCGGGCGCTCGGAGGCGACTCGAGGCTGATGGCCTCCACGATCACCCTGCAGACGGTGGCCGGGGTCCTCTACCTGCCGGTGGTGTTCCTCATCATCCGGGTGCTCACCGGATGAGGGGATTCGCGACACCGGTAGTAAGCATGCTTGCTATCCCCTCGGGTGGCACCTACGGTGAAAGGAAGCCAACCTCCTCGAAAGGGCCATCATGATCTCGCTCGAACAGATGAAGAACTCGATGAACGCCGGCGCCAATGTGCTGAGCGAGGACGGAGCAGTGCTGGGTCCCATGGGCCAGCTCTACGTCGACGACGCTACGGGTGAGCCCAGCTGGGTCACCGTCGCTACGCACAAGATCGGGAATCCCGAATCCTTCGCCCCGCTGAACGGCGCCACCCTCGACGGACACGACGTCCGTCTGCCCTACACCCACGCCAAGGTCTACGACTCCCCGAAGATGTCCCAGGACGGGCACCTCAGCCCCGAGGAGGAGCAGCACCTGCTCCGCTACTACGGGCTCATGGCACCGAAGGACGACGACGTCGTGACCAACGCACGCACCTCCGATGCAGCCCCGATCCGCCCGCAGACATCCCGTCCCGAGGGCGACTACGCGATGACGCGGTCCGAGGAGCAGTTGCGGGTGAGCACGGAGATCCGGGAGACGGAGCGCGTCCGCCTCGTCAAGCGCGTGGTCACCGAGGACGTCACCATGACCGTGCAGATCCGGCGCGAGGAACTCGTCGTCGAGCGGGTTCCGGTCAAGGACGGCACGCCGTTCTACGACGACGGCAAGGGATCCTACACGGACGCCGAGCGCGAGCGGCTGTACTCGGCGGTGGAGACCGCCTTCAACGGGGACAGCGTCGAGGTGGTCCTCTACGAGGAGAAGCCCCGCGTCGAGATGGACATCGTCCCGATCGAGCGTGTCCGGGTCCGCCGCGACGTCCACACCCAGGACGAGGTCGTGGGCGGACAGGTCCGCAAGGAAGTCATCGAGACGGAGCGCGTCGAACTGTAGGGGTTAGTACTCCCGCGACGACAGCACGCAGAACTCGTTGCCGTCGGGGTCCGCGAGGACGTCCCAGCTGACGTCCGGCCCCTGTCCGACGTCGATGCGCTGCGCGCCGAGAGCGATGAGGCGCTCGATCTCGGCGTCGCGGTCCTGGCTGGTGTGCGGAGCGAAGTCGAGATGCAGGCGGTTCTTGCCCTGCTTCCTGTGCTCCACGGGCACGAAGACGAGTCCCGGCGGCACCTGCTCGAACCTGAGCGTGGGTCCCAGTTCGCGGGCCCACGGCGGCACGAGCACGGCCTCGTCGTCAGTTTCGAACATCACGTCCCAGCCCAGTGCGCCGGCCCACCAGTGGGCGAGCGCGCGGTGGTCGGTGGACTCGATGACCGTCGAATACCAGCGCAGCGTCATGCGGGCCTCCAGGGTTCGTGGCAGGCCGGCGTCGCAGGACGACGTCGGCCCCGGCCACGATACTCCCGGCCCGGCCCAAAAGGTACGCCCCGGGAGGATGCACTCAGGTCGCGGGTACCGCCACCAGGTCCGCCTGTGCCGCCACCCAGTCGCCGATGTGCGTGATGTCCCTTGATTGCGCGGCGATCGCATCGCAGGCGAACCCGACGGCGGTCGTGCCGTCGTTCAGGAGTACCGATCCGAGCAGCATGGGCTCGGGCAGGGCCGCCAGGAAGTGTCCGAGTGCCGCCTCGGAGAGGATCCACCGCTCGGCCACGAGTTCGGTGCCGTCGTCCGAGCGGTACACGCCCGGTTTCGGCGGCTGCGTGTCCAGCGCCACCATCCGGTAGCGGGCGGCCGTGCGGACCGGACCGTCCCAGAAACCGCCGAGCTCCTCGAGTTCCCGCGCGAGCACCTGGCCGCGGCGGTGGGCACCGACGACGACGAGCGGGACGCCGGTTGCTCCGGCTGCCAGCGGCCAGGGCGCCGCAGTGTCCGCCGGGCCGACCGCCCCGGAGGCGAACAGCGCGGGAGGAGCAGGAGTCCGTTCGATCCGGCGGGCGATGTCCGCGACGACGGCGTCGTCGAAGGTGCGCCCGACGACCGTGACGCCGAACTGGGCTCCCTCGACCTCGCCCACCGGCACGGCGACAGCGCACATGTCGAAGAGGTTGCAGAAGTTCGTGTACGTGCCCATGCGGGAGTTGACCCCGACCGGGTCCGCTGCCACCTCGGCGAGGAGGGGATGCAGGGGAGCCGTGGGCACCAGGAGGGCGTCGAAGCCCTCGAGTTGCGCGAGCGCGTCCCGCTTGAGGTCGGCCAGCCGGGCGGTGTCCGCCACGTACTCGTGAGCCGCCAGCGTCCCGGCGCGGCGAATGATGCGGGCGACCGTCGGATCGAGGCCTGCGGGATTGCCCTCCTCGGTGGCGCTGTCGATGAAGGCTCCGACGGCGGCATGGCGCTCCGCCACGAGCGCGCCGTCGTAGAGCAGGCGGGCGGCCTGCAGGAATCCGTCGATCGGAAGGGGCTGGACGTCGACCCCGGCTGCCTCGAGCCGACTGACCTGGTGGCCGAATTCCTCCGCCCAGGCCGGGGACAGCTCGGGCAGCTCCGCGGGGTAGGCGACGCGAGGCCGGCTCGGGGCCGCGAGACGCACCTCGGAGGGCCATGGACGCGCGCCGCCCGCCATGACACCCATCGCACGCTCGGCCGTGGAGAGGTCCCGCGCGAGGATCGTCACGGCATCCCAGGATCGGCAGGCGGGCACCACGCCGTCCGTGGAGACGACGTGCAGCGTGGGCTTGATGCCCACGATGCCCTGCAGTCCGGCAGGGACGCGTCCGGATCCGGCGGTGTCGGTGCCGATCGCGATGTCCGCGAGGCCCAGGGCGACGGCGACGGCCGAGCCGGAGCTCGATCCGCCCGAGATGTACTCCGGGCGGCGGGCATCGCGTACCGCTCCATGCGGGCTGCGGGTTCCCACGAGTCCGGTGGCGAACTGGTCGAGGTTCGTGGCACCCAGCACCACCGCACCCGCGGCCCGCAGGCGGCGCACCGCTTCCGCGTCCTCCCCGGGGAGGTAGGAGAAGCCCGGGCACCCGGCGGTCGTGGGGATTCCCGCCACGTCCACGTTGTTCTTCACGGCGAGGACGAGTCCCGCCAGGGGAAGCTCCTCGCCGCCGCTGACCCGGGCGTCGACGTCGGCGGCTTCGGCGAGGAGGTCCTCCGCCGTCCGGACGGTCACCCAGATCTCGGGCCGGTCCACGGCGTCGAGGGCCGCGAGTGCGGCGCGTACGCGGTCGGTTGCCTGGGTGCTCATGCAGCTACCTCTTCTGTTTCGCTTGCTTCGGGTTCCTGCTCCGGTGCGGATGACGGTTCCTGCTCCGGTTGGGGCGACGTGTCGGGAGACGCATCGGGTGATGAGCCCAGCACCACCAGTGCCTCGCCGGCCACGACCTGGGACCCGGCGATCGGCAGGACCTGCAGCACCAGTCCGTCGCAGGGGGCGGTGATCACGGTCTCCATCTTCATGGCCTCGAGTGAGACGAGGGGCTGTCCCTTCAGGACGGTCTCGCCCTGTGCCACATCCACTTTCCAGACGCTGGCGGCGAAGGGCGCGGAGACCAGGGAGGCGCCGTCGGGCACCACCAGGTCCTCCGCGTCCGGAACGACGGCGGCGGCGGCATCGGCGCGGTCGAACTCACCGGCGTCGGCCCACGCCTGGCGTTCGACGGCGAAGGCGGCGGACTGCTGCACGCGGAACTCCGCGATGGATGCGCTGTTCTCCTCGAGGAAGCGCTCGTGCTCGGCGAGGGAGAAGGTCCCCTCCTCGATCTCGACGCCGCGCCCGCGGCCTGCCGCCATGTCGGCGCGCAGGTCCAGCAGCTCCTCCGGGCTGACCGGGTACCAGGAGATGCGGTCGAAGAACCGCAGCAGCCAGGGAGATCCCGACTCGAACGGTGCCGAGTCGGCGTAGCGCGACCAGACCTGGGTGGTGCGTCCCACGAACTGGTAGCCGCCGGGTCCCTCCATGCCGTAGATGCACATGTACGCACCGCCGATGCCGACGGCGTTCTCCGGAGTCCAGGTCCGGGCCGGGTTGTACTTGGTGGTGACGAGGCGGTGCCGGGGGTCGAGGGGCGTCGCGACGGGTGCGCCGAGGTACACGTCGCCGAGGCCGAGGACGAGGTATTCGGCGTCGAAGACCGTGTCGAAGACGTCGTTCACCGAGTCCAGTCCGTTGATGCGCCGGATGAATTCGATGTTCCACGGGCACCAGGGGGCGTCGTCGCGCACTCCGGCCATGTACCGCTCGATGGCCTCACGGGTCGCGGGGTCGTCCCAGGACAGGGGCAGGCGCACCGAGCGGCTGGGCACCACGAGTTCCGAACTGGCCGGCAGGGCGCTCTCGATGTCCTGGACCACCTCCAGCAGGCGGCGGCTGGACAGGACGGAGGGGTCCACCTTGATCTGCAGGCTGCGGATCCCCGGCGTCAGGTCGACGACGCCGGCAAGCCGCATCTGCTCGATGGCCTGGTGCAGTGCATGCACGCGAGCCCGCAGGCCGAGGTCGAGGACCATGTCGCCGTACTCGACGAGGAGGTTGTCGTCGCCGGACCGCCGGTATGTCACGGCGGGCCTGCCCGGTTCCTCCGCGGTGCGTGCCAGTACGCCGTCGTCGCCGTATCCGCCGCGGACCAGGTGCTTGTGCAGGGCCGAGGCGCTCGCACCGGACGGAACTGCGGGGGCGTCGGGCAGGATCAGCTGCCGCCCGGGGCCGAGGTCCTGCAGCGAGGGCGCCTGGACGGTCCGGACCGGGACGAAGCGCACGGTGTCGCCGGGGCGGAGTTGCCCGAGCTTCCAGCGGTCGGCCGTCACGACGGTCACCGGGCAGACGAACCCGCCGAGGCTGGGCCCGTCCGGTCCGAGGAGGATGGGCGTGTCCCCGGTGAAGTCCAGCGCGCCCACGGAGTATGCGGTGTCGTGGATGTTGGAGGGGTGCAGGCCCGCCTCGCCGCCGTCGTTGCGTGCCCAGCGGGGCTTGGGCCCGATGAGCCGGACGCCGGTGCGTGCGGAGTTGAAGTGCACCTCGTAGTCGGTGGCGAGGAGGTCCTCGATGTCCTCCCGCTGGAAGAACTCGGGCGCGCCGTGCGGACCCTCGACGATGGTGAGCTCCCACCGGGAGGTCAGGGCCGGCCGGGCGTCGAGCGCCACCGGGGACGCTCCCGCGGGCGAGTCCGTGGGCACGGTCCTCAGCACGTCACCGGTGCGGAGGACGCGCCCGGCGTGACCGCCGAACTGGCCCAGGGTGAACGTGGACGCGCTGCCGAGGTACAGCGGGATGGTGAGGCCGCCCGCGAAGAGGATGTAGCCGCGCAGGCCGGCACCGTCCGCGGTCCCGACGTCGAGCGTTCCTCCGGCGGGAACAGTGACCGGCTCCCATGCTGCGACCTCGACGCCGTCCACTGTCACGCGGACCTCCGCGCCGGTCACGCACAGGGTGGTGGCGTGCGAGAAGGTCAGGCTGGGCCCGGTCATGGTGAATTCGAGGCCGGGGGCGCCCTCCGGGTTGCCGAGGGCCTGGTTGCCCAGCCGGAAGGAGAGGTCGTCCATCGGGCCGCTCGGCGGGACGCCCACCTGCCACAGGCCGGTGCGGCCCGGCCAGTCCTGCACGCTCGTCTGCAGCCCGGGCCGCTCGACTGTGATGCGCGGTTCGGGGTCACCGACCGTGTCGAGGGTACTGGTCGAGTGTCCGGCCGCGCGGACGACGTCGAGGGTGCTGACGGCGCGCAGCATGCCGAGGTTGGTCTCGATGCCGTCGATCCGCGTGCCGGTCAGCGCGTCGGCGAGCCGGTCGAAGGCCTCGCCGCGGCTGGTGCCGGAGGTGATGATCTTCGCCAGGAGGGGATCGTAGTTGGTGGAGACCTCGCTGCCGGTCTCGGCCCAGGTGTCCACGCGGACGTGATCCGCCTCGGGGTAGGCGGCGTTGGTGATGGTGCCCGCGCTGGGCTGGAAACCGCGGGCCGGGTCTTCGGCGTAGACCCGCGCCTCGACGGCGTGGCCGGAGACGGGGACACTGTCGGGGACACCGGCGAGGACGGCCTCGGCGTCGGGCCCGCCCTGGGCGAGGCGGAGCATCCACTCGACCAGGTCCACTCCGGTGACCGATTCCGTGACCGGGTGCTCGACCTGCAGGCGTGCATTGACCTCGAGGAACGAGGCCTCCTGGCGGACGGAGTCGTAGACGAACTCCACGGTCCCGGCGGAGCGGTAGCCGAGCGATGCGCACAGCGCCCGCGAGCTGCGGTGCAGTTCCTCGCGGAGGGCGTCCGGCAGGTCCGGCGCGGGCGCTTCCTCGAGGACCTTCTGGTGGCGGCGCTGCAGCGAGCAGTCGCGGTCGCCCAGGCTGACGACCCGGCCCTCGCCGTCGCCGAAGACCTGGACCTCCACGTGGCGGGCGTTCTCCACGTACCGCTCGGCGAAGACGCCGGCGGTGCCGAAGCTGGCTCCGGCGAGGCGGGCCACACGGGGGAAGCTCTCCGCGAGTTCCTCCTCGGTGCGGCAGACGGTCATCCCGATGCCGCCTCCACCGCCGGTCGCCTTGAGCATGAGCGGGAAGCCGATGGCCGCGCCGGCTGCCAGGGCTTCGTCAACGCCGTCGAGCAGGCCGGAGCCCGCGATCATGGGGACACCGGCGGCGGAGGCGGCGTCGCGGGCGGTGTGCTTGGTGCCGAAGGTGCGGAGCTGGTCGGGTGTGGGACCCACGAACACGAGTCCGGCCGCCTCGACGGCCTCCGCGAAGTCGGCGTCCTCGGACAGGAAGCCGTAGCCGGGGTGGATGGCGCCGGCACCGGTGGATGCCGCGGCGGCCAGCAGGGCCTCGACGCGGAGGTAGGACTCCTTGGCGGGTGCCGGGCCGAGGAGCACGGCCTCGTCGGCGAGCCGGACGTGGCGTGCGCCGCGGTCCGCTTCGGAGAACACGGCAACCGTGCGCAGGCCGAGCTTGCGGGCCGATTCGATGATGCGGCAGGCGATCTCTCCGCGGTTGGCCACCAGCAGGGTGTCGAAGCGGTTCATGCGGCATTCTCCGGGCGTGTGACGATCATGCGGACGGGCGTGGGGTTGAAGCCGTTGCAGGGGTTGTTGACCTGCGGGCAGTTCGAGACGAGCACGAGGGTGTCCACCTCGGCCCGGAGGGCGACACGCTTGCCCGGAGCGGAGAGGCCGTCGACGATCCCGAGGGCGCCGTCGGGATCGACGGGGACGTTCATGAACCAGTTGATGTTGGAGACGAGGTCCCGCTTTCCGAGCCCCCAGCGGGAGCCCTCGATGAGGAAGTTCTCCACGCAGGCGTGCTGCTCGCGCGTGTGCTGGCCGTACCGGAGGGTGTTGGATTCCTGCGAGCAGGCGCCGCCGATGGTGTCGTGCACGCCCACTTCGTCCGCGACCACCGTCATGAGGGCGAGGCCCGTGTCGGCGCGGAGCACGGAGCCGGTGGTGAGGACGATGGACCGCTGCTGGGCGATGGTGACCGGTGCCGAGTACCGGACGGTGGTGTCGCCGGCGGCGTAGAGCAGGCAGTCGACCGCCTGGTTGCCGTCGAGGTCCACGATGGTGAGGACGTCACCCGCGGCCACGACGGCGGACCACGGCCCGCGTGCCTCGACGTACTCGTCGAGGACGACGGCTCCCGGGACGAGGGCGGCGTCGGTCGCCGGCTGGGAGAGGGTGATGGTCATCGGGTGCTCCTTGCGGCGAGGTCGTGCTCGGTGTTGTTCAGGGCCTGGAGGTGTTCGGGCGCCAGCGGCCCGATCAGGCGTCCCTCGGCCAGCGCGGCGAGGTCCTCGGGAGCCCGCCACGCGGTGATCCCCACGGCGCTGCCGGTGAAGTCGGCGCGCGGGTCGAGCGGGTGCGCCGTGTTGGCCAGCACGACGACGGCGTCCAGGTGCAGCAGCAGGTCGACGTGCGCTCCCGGGCCGGCGCTGCCGGTGAAGCGGATCCCGCCGTCGGGGTCCACGTGGATGCCCTTGAAGAGGGTCAGCGACGGTGCGACGTCCCGCGGACCGAGCCCGCTCTTCAGCGCCCCGAGGGTCAGCAGTTCCCGTGCGGCGGGGGAGGCGCTGTGCGCCGTCCCTGCTCCGTAGCGGGCGGTGTTCCCGGCCAGGGTGGTGGCGCCGGTCAGGGCGTCGTGGCTGCCCGAGGTGTCCTCGACGATCGTGGCCAGGACGCGGCCGGCGTCGGACAGGAGGGGGTGTCCGGTCCCGGGGTAGGCCTGCCAGGGCACCTTGACGGTGTCCGCCGCATTGAAGCGTTCGTGCAGGGCGCCGGCCCGGTACAGGAGGGTGTGCACGCAGGCATCACCCGTGTCCGTGAGGCGGAGGCGCGTGCCGCGGGCGAGGTGCAGCGTCGTGTAGCGGCCGAAGGCCAGCGACTCCGACCAGACCAGGCGGTCGGCGGCGCCGTCGGGCAGTGCTTCCGTGAGCCGGGAGGGCGCGGTGGCCACCGGGATGTAGCGCATGGTGTCCGCTGTGCGGCTGTGCTGGTCGCGGGCGTGGGCGCGGGCTCCGGCCGTGGTGGCCGTGCCTGCCGGCGTGTCGGTGGTCTGTGTCATGTCGATCCTTGTCGATCCTGGTGGTCGGTGCGTTGCCGGCGAGCAGCCGGTGCGTGCGAGGGGAGTACTAGGAGGCCTTCGTCGCGATGCTCCGGCGGATCCAGAGACCGAGGAGCAGTACGACGGTGACCATCAGGGGGGCGGAGTAGAGGAGGATGCCGTTCTCGCCGGCGGGGTCGTAGACCTCGGGGCGGGGCCAGGACAGGTTGACCACCATGACGGCGCCGTACAGGACGGCGAGCACGTTCACCGGCAGGCCCCAGCGGCCCAGGGAGAAGAGGCCCGACGGCATCGTCTGGCCTACGCGGTCCCAGTCCCCGCGCAGCCGGTTGACCAGCTGCGGGACGGTGACCAGGAGGTACGCGATGTACACCATGACGATGCAGACGCTGGTCAGGGTGGTGAAGAGGGCTGCGTTGCCGACGTTGATGGCCAGGACGCCGACGGCGAGGGCGCCGATGGCGATGGAGGGCCACATCGGGGTGCCGCGGCGGGGGTGGACGGTGGAGAGCAGCGTCGAGGCGGGGAGCTTGCCGTCCCGTGCCATCGAGAAGACCAGGCGTGAGCCGGCGGTCTGGATGGCGAGGGTGCAGACGAAGATCGCGATGGCGACGTCGACCAGCAGGACCTTCCCCCAGAAGGTGCCGAGGACCGCGGTCAGGACGTAGGGGAGTCCCTCGGTGGCGAGGCGGCCGTCGTCGAGGCTCGGTGCCGCCATGAGCGCGGTGATGATCATGAGGGCTCCGCCGATCCCGGAGATCGCCAGGGCGGAGATGATGGTGCGGGGTGCGGTGCGGCGCGGGTCCTTGGTCTCCTCGGAGAGCTCGCCGGCGGAGTTGAAGCCGACCATGACGTAGGCGGCCATGAGGCCGGAGACGAGGAACGCTCCGACGGCGCCCAGGTCCGAGCCCTGCAGTGCCGTGGTGTCCATCACGACGTCGGGCCCGCGCTGCGCCGCGGTGAGGAGGGCGAGTACGACGGCGATGACGCCGACGATCTCGCAGGTCACGCCCACCGAGTTGATGTGGGCCATGAGCCGGACACCCATCGCGTTGATGACGGTGGTGGCGACCAGGAGGACGGCGCCCAGGACGACGGCGTTCGCGGCGCCCGTGACGGTGTTGAGGGCGGGGTCGCCGCCGACGAGCTGGAAACCGCTCCACAGCTGCGGCAGCACGACCTGCAGGGCGATGGCCGCGGCGGCGGCCGTGACCACCTGGGCAACTGCCATGAACCAGCCGGCGAACCAGCCCACCGTCTCGCCGCCCACACGCCGCGCCCACTGGTACACCGCGCCCGACAGCGGATAGCGGGCGGCCAGTTCGGCGAAGTTCAGCGCCACGAGCAGCTGGCCCACGAGGACGATCGGCCAGGTCCAGAAGAACGCAGGGCCGGCGAACGAATATCCGAAAGCGAAGAGCTGGAAGATCGTGGTGAGGATGGAGACGAAGGAGAAACCCGCCGCGAAGGACGCGTAGCGGCCCAGCTTGCGGTGCAGGGAGGGCTCATAGCCGAGGGAGGTGAGGTCGGCGTCGTCCGGGTGGGTCGAGGTGGGAATCGTCATCGGAAGTCTCCGTGGTTCGAACGGGATGGGTGCCGGCGGAAGCGATGGGGGTGCTGCGTAATACCGGTCACTTGATAGTTTTCCAATCCGAGGTCCCGCTCGGGTTTCATGGACGTAAAAGGCTCATGAGCAGGTTGTTTCCGTCATGTTTCGTGGCTTCCCGCGGAGCGGCACCGCGCCGGGAGGAGTTCCTCCGGGTGCAAGAATGAGGCCGTGACCCTCACCGGACCGGGACGTCCCCGCACGCGCCAATCGACCCGCCCCGGAGCCACGGCCCGTGAGGAGATCCTCGACGCGGCGGCGGAGCTGTTCACCACGCAGGGCTACGCCACCACCTCCACCCGTGCCGTCGCGGACGCGGTCGGGATACGGCAGTCCTCGCTCTACCACCACTTCGCCACGAAGGACGACATCCTCGAGGAGCTCCTGACCGGAACCGTGGCGGAGGGGCTGGCCTTCGCCCGTGCAGTGTCCGCCGTCGGGGACGGCGCCGCCTCTCCCGCCGTCCGGCTCCATGCTGTGGCGCTGTTCGACGGGACACAGCTGTGCAGCGGACGCTGGAACATCGGGGTCCTGTACCACCTGCCGGAAGCCCGGGACGAGCGCTTCCGCTCATTCCTCGCGGACCGCGGGGAGTTGCGCGGCCTGTACCGTCGGCTGGGGTCGGCCGCTGTCCCCGCACCTCTCTGGCCCGGTGATGCCCGGCATCACGGCGAGCTCGCCTTCCGCCTGGTCGAATCCCTCGTGAGCCTCCGGGCCGATGGCCAGGTCACGCCCGACTCACCACTCCAGGTGGCCGACGCGGCCATGGTGCTGTGCGGCGCCGGCAGCACCCTCGGGACGATCCGGGCGGACAGCCTCGCGCTCATCGGGCGGCTGGGGCGCGCCCTGCCGGACCCGGTGGTCGGTACGCGCTAGCCGGGCTGTTGCCACGCCGGACGGCCGGGATCTGCGAGTAGGTTCAGAAGTCCGTGTCCCTTTTGACCGGAGTAGGTCTGCTGCTGCCTGACGTCCTAGAACTCGCTGGTGCCGCGCGACCGGCGGGGGCGGCCGTCCGGGTCGACGATAAAACGGCTCAGTGGATCCGCCCAGAGACGTTGGAGGGGCGGTACCGGTGCCGGGGTATGGCGCCGTACCTGCCCGGGAGGACGGGGCGCGCGGCGGCCGGCATCATGCCATCGATCCAAAGCGTCAGCGGTGGTGTTCCACAGATCGAGCCCGGCCGCCGGGTCCTGGAGGCGGGGGTCGTCCTGATCCAGGCCCAGGTGTTCGGCCCAGAGCTGGAGCCGGAACTCGCGGGCCAACGGGCGGTAGGAGTCCTGTCCCGTGTCCGTGCGGGTCGTTTCCGACGTGCCGTTCGTGGTGTCGAGTACGGCGCAGGTGAGTTCGCTGTCCGAGGTCCAGGACCGACGGTTGAAGTTGTCCGAGCCGCAGGCGAACCAGACGTCGTCGATGATGCAGATCTTTGCATGGACGTAGATCGGTGTTCCGGCGCTGTTCTCCAGATCGAACACGCCGACCCTGCCCGGAGCAGCCCGGTGCAGTATCCCCATGGCCCGTACTTGCCCGATCCGCCTGGGCGGCCCCCCGAAGAAACCGTCGGAGTCCGGGTACCGGGGCACGACGGCGATCACCTTCAGATCGGGGTTCCGTTCCAAGGCCGAGGCGATGCCGGCCGCGACCTCTGCCGACCACAGGTACTGGTCCTCGATGTAGATCAGCGACCGGGCCCGGGAGAAGGCTTTGGCATAGCCACGGGCGATGCTCCGGTCCCCCTCGGGCGCGAAGGGGAACGGAGGATGCTTCACGCCGTAGGTGCGCAGCAGCTGCACGGCGTGGGGGCCCGCCGGTGGTGGTGGCGGAGCAGTGACTGGAAGCGGTTTGGGGTGGCGTGGCATGCGGGCCAGGCGATGCAGCAACATCCGGTAAGGGGTGCGGTGGTCCAGGGGATGCGGGTCGTTCCACCGTTCAGCGAACAATGCGAGCACATCTTCAACCACGGGCCCGCGGAGTTCGAGGGCGGCATCGTGCCACGGTGGCCGTTTCCCGTACCGGGGATCCATCGTCACTGCTTGCGGATCTCCTGCATGGTCGGCATCGTCCCGCCTGCTGTGGGAAAGGTCGATTCCGCCGACGAACGCGACGTCGCGCGACGGGTCGTCACGACGGCGGATGACGAAGAGCTTCTGGTGGTGGGAGCCGAAGAGGCGTACACGCTGATCCAACAGCACCTCTCCGCCTGCGTCGTTGACCTGGCGACTCAGGAGTTCGTTGGACCGGCCGCTGATCGGCGCCGACACGCGCTCTCCGTGAGATCTCCAGATCAGGCCCCGCACTTCCACACCCTTGCGTGCCAGATCCGCCAGCAACTCGCCGATCGACGGGCCGTCCTCCGTCAGCCGCTCGTCACCGTCGCCGCGCCAGTCGGTGAACCACACGCGGTCTCCCGCGCGCAGGGCTGTCAGCTCTTCATGCAGTCGGGCGAAGTAGGTAGCGCCATGAATCAGGGGCCGCACGAGGTTGCCTTCGGACCAGGACGGCAACTCGGCGCCGCCTGCGTGCACCTCGGTCGCGAGGTTCCCCCGCTCCTCACGGCTCAGGAACCAGCTCTCCACGTCACCGTCCACTCGATGCTCCTTCCGGGGCCCGAGGCAAGGCCGCTACTATACGGACTCCAAAGTAGCCTACGAAGATGCCGGTTCAGGGGATCGATCAGGGTCGAGCCGCGCGGTTATTCCAGCCGAGAGGCGCCGCCGAGACAGGTTTCCGACCACCGATGAAGCCGTCGTGCCAGTAGTCGCGAGGCGCTAGGGGATCGGCGCTTCAGGACGTCCACCCTGACGCGTGATACGCACGCAGCACTAGGGTCCGCCTGGATCCGCAGTCACTCGATGACTCGCATCACTGCTACCTTCGAGGGCGCTGGTGAGCAGGGCGCTGGTGAGCAGGGCGCTGGTGGGCAGGGCGCCGTTCAGGCTGCCCACCTCCGAGTGGCTGTGCGACGGCAGGCGTCAGCCGCATCGATGCTCGGGCAGGACGTTTGCGCTGAATGACATCCCGTACTTATATACCGACCAGTTCGACCTCGGCATGGAGCATCCTGCTCGTCGATCCTGGACGCGCACCGGACACCGTCCAGAGGTTCACCGCCGGCGTGGTTGCCCGCCGTGCGCCTGACCAGGTCGGTGATGAGCGGTGTATCAGTGTCCTGAGTTCACGGAGTCGAGGTACTGCTGTACGGCCGCTTCCGGCACCCGGTAGGAGCGGCCGAACCGGATACCGTGCATCGCGCCGGACTGCACCAGGCGGTACACCGTCATCTTCGATACCCGCATCTGGGCGGCTATCTCCGCAACCGTCAGTAGGTTCTCTGTCATGGGGTTGTTATGCGCCATTGTTACCTGCTCCTTGAGACCCGTTCGCCACTCCTACGTCTCTGCTAACAGTGATCGGCCCCGGTGGTTGGCGCACGAGTAATTACTACGTGTTCTGTATGCCTCGAGCAGCAAGTAGTGGGGGCGTCGGTAGTCGAGGGGTGATCGCACTGGGGGGGTTGTTTCTGATGCTTCGACGCTTGACACTGGAGAAACCTGGGGAGGATCGAAGATCAATCAACCCGGGGGGCAACGATGCTGGATCATCCATTTTTTTCCATGCGCAGGCGTAGTGGAGGCCGCAGGGCTCCGAAGCCTGGCGGAGGGCGGAGAGGTGCCTGCTTCTCCGGTCTTCGTCGAGGTGGGTTGCGGAACCTCCGGCTTCCTTCACTTCTGACGGCGCTGTTGACAGCGCTGCTGCTTGGGCTGGCGGCCCTGGTGGTGCCGGTCGCGGCGTCGGCCGATCCGGGTGACGTCGGGACACAGGGTCCGTCGCATGCCGGAACGGGCACGCCGACGGGTACGAAGCGGGCGACCAACGCGCTGTGGTTCAATGACGGGCGCTGGTGGGGGAACCTGTGGGACACCGCCAGTTCGGATTTCCATATCTTCCGGTTCGATGCCGGCACGAATTCGTGGGTCGACACGGGTGTGGTCACGGACCCGCGGGCGAACACGCACCACGACGTCCTCTGGGACGGGACGACGCTGAACGTTGCGAGTTACGTGTTCGTGAATGACGGCGTGTCGGCTGCGGCGGGCTTCCCGACGACAATGCGCCGCTACAGCTACAACGCGAGCACGGACACGTACGCGCTGCTGGATTCGACAAAGATCAACGACCAAAAAGTCGAGGTCCTGACCATCGACAAGGACTCGACCGGTCGGGTATGGGCCACTTGGCAGCAGGGCAACAAGATCTATATGAACGCCACCGGCACGGACGGCGTGACGTGGGGGACGCCGTTCCTGCATCCTGCGGCGTCGAGCACTGAGGGGTCGGGCAACGTGAGCTTGGACGACACGTCGGCGGTAATCGCCTTCGGACCCCGCAAGATGGGTGTGATGTGGAGCCGGCAGAAGGGAGATGCCGACGACGGCTTTTACTGGAGCGTCCACGTCGATGGAGACCCTAATAGCTCCTGGACGACCGGGGCGGCGGTGTCGGGCCTGAAAAGCGGTGATGACCACATGAACCTGAAGTGGCTGGATTCCTCCGGCGGCCGGGTGTTCGCCGCGGTCAAGACGTCATTCACCTCCGCGTCCCAGCCGCTGATCCAGCTGCTGGCTCTGGATACTGCGACCGCGACCGCGAAGTGGACGGCCCACACGATCGCCACCCAGGGCGAGTGCCCGAACCGCGTGATCGTCCTCATCGACGAGGCCGCGCAGAGGCTGCGGACCTTCGCCACCTATCCCAAACCCAGCGGCACGACGAACGCCGGCGTCTGCTCCACCTCGGGGGGCGCGATCTACGAGAAATCCACGCCTCTGGACAACATCAATTTCACCACCGGGAAGACGCCTCGGATCGTGGACGCAGACCAGTACGTTCATAATGTGACGTCGACGAAGCAGAACCTAAATTCCACGCGCACGCCTAACAGCGGTCTGCTGTTGCTCGCCGATGTGGGCGCCACAAGCCGGTACTGGCACCACTACGAAGCTGGTAGTGGTGGTGGTGATACGACGGCTCCGACGGTGACGGCGGTCTCGCCGAGTGTTGCGACCGGTGTTGCGGTGACCGCGAACGCGACGGGAACGTTCTCAGAACCAATGAATGCCTCGACGATTACGACCTCCACGTTCACGCTGACGCCGCAGGGGTCGACGACGGCGGTGGGAGCCGCCGTGACCTACAGCGGCACTGTTGCGACGTTGGACCCGACTTCAAGTCTGGCGCCGAGTACGACGTACACGGCGAGGATCAGGGGCGGTTCCACGGGGGTGAAGGACGCTGCCGGTAATGCGCTGGCGTCGGACAGGACCTGGACCTTCACGACGGCGGCGGCGGGCGGCACGTCAACGACCGCCACGCTGACGGCTACCGCTGACAGCTATGTGTCGAGCGGGGCGCCGGGGACGAACCGTGGCACGAGCACCACGCTGTGGGTGGACAGCAGCCCGATCGAGACCACGTACCTGAAGTTCGACCTGTCGGCCTATGCGGGCAGGACGATCGAGAGTGCCACGCTGCAACTGACCAGCGCCGAGAACGGGTCGACGGGCAAGCAGAACGTCAAGCTGGTCGCCAATGACAGCTGGACGGAAACCGGAATCACCTACAGCAACGCTCCGGCCCCCGGTGTCAGTATCGGAACGCTCGGTCCGACAGCGATCAACACCCGCTACAGCGTTCCGCTCACGGTCACCGGCGTGGCCGGTGAGCTCGGCCAGCAGCTCTCCCTGGGTATCGACTCCAGCAGCAGCGACGGCCTGCTGCTCAGCTCCAAGGAAGCCGGTGCTACCCTCGCACCCACGCTGGTACTGACCCTGAGATAGCAGGTCGCCGCCAGCACCCGGGCGCCACGTGCCGGGACTTCATCCGTCAGGATGACGTCCCGGCACTGCCTTGTGTGCCTGCAGGCGGCACGTGCGGCACCCGCTATCCGACGCCCGATGCCGCACGGGCAACCCTATTCAAGGCGTGAAGTCGCGCCGGTGCGTTGGAACCGTACCTCGCCGCCGACGACGGTCGTCTGCACCTCGAGATGGCGCAATTCGTCCGGGGCAATCGAGAAGGGGTCCTCGTTCAGCACGGCGAAGTCCGCAAGCATTCCGGGCCGTAACCGTCCGAGTTTCGCCTCCTGCCCTGCGGCGAAGGCGGGCCCGGAGGTGAAACCCTCGAGCGCTTCGACCAAGCTGAGTCGCTGCTCCGGTTCCCACCCCGCGGGCGGCTCACCGTGTTCGTTCTGCCGGGTGAGAGCTGCGTGCAGACCGTAGACAGGATTCGGGCTTTCGACAGGGGCGTCCGAGCCGAAGGCGAGGGCGGCTCCGGTGTCAAGGAGTGAGCGCCACGCATAGTTGGCCAGTGAACGACCATGCAGCATCGCTCCCGAAAGGGGGATATCTGAAGTGCAGTGCGTAGGTTGCATCGAGGGGATCACGCCGAGCTCCGCGAAGCGGACCACATCGGACGGCAACAGGTGCTGTGCGTGCTCGATGCGGTGGCGTAGACCGCGCTCGCGGGTGATCGGCAGCAGCTCTTCGTAGGCGTTCAGCACGAGATGGTTGGCGCGGTCGCCGATCGCGTGCGTTGCCACGGCGATGCCGGTGCGGGCTGCCTTGCCCATGAGTTCCACGAGATTGCGGTAGGGAATCACCTCGATGCCGTGATTGTGTGGTTCACCGGGGAATGGCTCGCTCATGAGCGCGGTATGTGAGCCGAGGGCACCATCGCTGAACAGCTTCAGCGCGCCCGTGGTGAACCAGTCATCGCCCTGCCCGGTGTACCGGCCCTCGGCGATCGCACCGTCGAGATAGTTCATGGGAATCGACTTGTGCACGCGGAGCTTCAGCTCACCCGCCTCGTGCAAGCTCAGGTAGGCGGCGCGGCTGTCCTCCGCATCCATGTCGTGGAGGCCGGTGAGCCCGAGCGACAGGAAGTGCTCCTGGGCCGCGCGAAGCTGGGATACCAGATCTCCGGAGAGCTCGGAGTTCATGAGATCGCGCAGAGGCTGGCGGGCAGACTCGCGGAGGATCCCGGTGGGATCGCCCCGCTCGTCACGGACGATCTCGCCACCGATCGGATCGGGCGTCGCCGCCGTGACACCGATGGCCCGGAGAGCGAGGCTGTTGGCCCAGATCGTATGACCGTCGATACTGGGGAGCGCGACGGGGCGGTCCGGGCACACGCTGTCCAGGCTGTGGCGATCGGGCTGCAACGGGACCGTCCAGGTGTTGAAGTCCCACCGTCCACCGAAGAGCCACTGGCCCGGTGCGAGAGTCTCGGCATGCCGACGAACGCGCTCGACGGCTTCCTCAAGATCAGTTACGCCGCGGAGGTCGACGGTGGTCCTGTCCCTCGCGAAAGTGGCTGAGTGGATGTGGGCATCGATGAGGCCGGGGATCACCGAGCGGCCCTCGAGGTCGAACTCTTCGGCAGGACCGGTGAGGGATCTCCTCACCGCTCGGTCATCGCCGATCGCGACGATGACGCCGTCTTCCGCCAGCAGCGTGTCGGCGGGAACGGCTGCTCGGTCCAGAGCGTGGATGCGGCCGCGGCAATAGAGCGTTGCTGCCATGCAGGTAGTCCTTCAGTGGATTCGCTGGGAGATCGGCGTGGACGCGTGCAACGTTAACCGATAGTTGCCGAGAAACACACAGGCCGGTCGTGCCGGCCCGGATTGTCGAAAATGAGTTGTTGTGCTCAGGCAAGCATCTGTATAGGCTTCTGCTACTTCTCCTGCCGGGCAACGATGCCTACGCATTTTCTGGGCCGCGCGTCATGTGTCGGTGGAGTGTTTCCCAGTTCTGAACGGCCTGTTTCTCGAAGGCCCAGAGTCCAGGACGAATGCAGAATGAGCTTGAAGGAGTGCCCGAGTGATCCGGAAAATCATGGCCACCACCGCCGTTGGCCTTGCCACCATCCTGACGGCTGCGGGTTGCAGCTCAACCCCCAGCACCGACACCGTCGAGGACGACGTAGAGGCAGAACCTACCTATGGCAACTGCGAAGTGACGGGCGAATTCGGATCTGATCCCATCACCGAGCCGACCACCGCTGACACCTTCACCGTCGAGAACAGCCTGCCCTCGCCCGGCTGGTGGAATGGCGACAAGCCCGCCAATATCAAGGACGGCTACGAGTACTGCATGGCAGCGAACATCGCCTACCGCGGTGGCCTTTCTAAGCTCGATGTGAAGACCGTCTCCTTCGCCTCGATCGTGGCCGGGCAGACCAAGGATTTCGACCTCGCCCTGGTCACGATCTCCATCACGCCGGAGCGTGAGCAAGCCGTCGAATTCACGCCGCCGTACTTCTCCGGGGACGTCGGAGTGCTCACCAAGGAGGGCAACGAAGTAACGAGCGAGTCGATCAAGGAATCGACCGTCGGTGTTCAGCTCAGCACCGTGGGCCAGAGCTTTGCGATCGACAAGCTCGGCATCGACGAAGGTTCCCTCAAGGTCTTCCCCGACACTGGCAGCATGACCACGGCTCTCGCCTCGGGCCAGGTCGACGTCGTCCTCAACGACACCGCTCAGGCACTCACTGTCGCCAGCGCTTCCAACGGCCTTCTCGAGGTCGTCGGCCAGTTCAGCACGGGCGAGAGCTACGGCGGTGTGTACCCTGAGGGCGCACCGAACAAGGAGGCGATCGACAAGATCATCACCGATCTGATCGACGACGGGACGCTGAAGGATCTCGCGGCGACCTACCTTGCTCCGGTGTTCGGCAGCGATCCGACCGACGTGCCCTACCTGGACGTTCCTCAGTGATCCGACCGACGTGCCTACCCGGAAGTCCGTGAATGACTTCTGAACTCGACGGAGCGGGCGGCGTCCTCACCCGCGAGCCGATCCGCTTGCGGATCGCACCTACCAGACATCTGATCAGTTCCGCCCTGCTCGTCGCTGTGCTCTGCGCAGTGACGGGCGGAGCCCTGATCTCCGCTATCTGGGCTCCGGGTTCCCCCGTCATCCTCGGTTTTCAACTGGGACTCACGGTGGTCATCGCGGCCGGCCTGATCCTGGTGATCATCCCGCTCATCGGTGCGATCCAGGCGTCCCGCGTGAAGAACCCGGCCGATCGGGTCGAACAACGGACGAAGTCCGCGAAGTCCCGCCAGCGGGCCGCCGTGAGCATGGGTGTGGCCGCCGCAGTCCTCGTGGTGATGGGGGTGATCTACTTCCTGATCGTCAACGACGCCTCGGTGCAGAAGACCTTCCTGCAGCCCGACCTCATGATCCTGAGCTTTCCGGACATCCTCGCGGCATTCGGGCAGAACGTCTTCATCGCTCTCGTGGCCCAGGTGCTCGTACTCATCTGGGCGATGGTGATCGCCCTTCTGCGCATCTCGAAGACGGCAGCGATGAAGCCGCTTCGATCCCTCGCCACGCTCTACATCGACATCTTCCGGGGCCTGCCCGCGATCATCGTGATCTACCTTGTCGGATTCGGTCTGTCGTTCACCCAGATCCCGGGCCTCAGCGATCTGAGCGCCACGTGGTACGCGATCATCGCGCTCACCCTCACCTACGGTGCCTACACCGCTGAGGTCTACCGCTCGGGTCTCGAAAGCATTCATCCGAGCCAGGTCTATGCTGCCCGGTCACTGGGTTTCAGCTACCTGCAGACGATGCGTGTCGTGGTGGTGCCGCAAGGCATCCGCCGAGTGATCCCGCCGCTCATGAACAACTTCATCTCGCTGCAGAAGGACACCGCGCTCGTGGGCATCATCGGTGCCGTGGACGCATTCAACCAGTCGCAAATCTACGCCGGCAACCACTTCAATCTGTCGTCCGTGACCATCGTCGCAGCGTTCTTCCTCATCATCACGATCACGCAGGCGCGGCTACTCGACCGCTACCTGGACCGACAAGAGCGCAAGCGAAGCGGGGCCTGATCATGGCATTCCTCGAAATCGAGAATCTGTATAAGAGCTATGGCCCGAACGCCGTGCTGCGCGGCATCGATCTTTCGGTCAACCAGCACGAGGTCCTGTGCCTCATCGGAGCATCAGGATCAGGAAAGTCGACCCTGCTGCGCTGCATCAACGCGCTGGAGACGATCGATGAGGGCGAGATCCGGCTCGACGGCGATGGTATCTCCGGCCCGGGCGTCGACGTGAACAAGCTTCGCGAGCACATCGGCATCGTGTTCCAGAACTTCAATCTTTTCCCGAACATGACGGTCCTGCGCAACATCGCCGTCGCTCCGGAGATGCTGCTGGGGCTGAGCCGCGAACAGGCGAACGAGCGCGCTCTCGGTCTGCTGGACCGTATCGGATTGGCTGACAAGGCCAACGCGCATCCTGATCAACTGTCGGGTGGGCAGCAGCAGCGGGCGGCGATCGTGCGGTCCCTCGCGATGGAGCCACGCATGCTCCTGCTCGACGAGATCACTTCGGCGCTCGATCCGGAACTGGTCTCCGAAGTGCTGTCGCTCGTGCGTGAGCTCGCCCGCGATGGAATGACGATGCTTCTCGCGACGCACGAGATGAACTTCGCGCGGGAGGTCTCCAACCGTGTGTGCTTCCTGCACCAGGGCACGATCTGCGAGATCGGAACCCCGGAGCAGATCTTCACGGCACCGGAGCACCCCCGCACGCAGGAGTTCCTCCGCAGCATCATCGCGGCGGGCAGGCTGTAGTGGGGGCCGGGGCCGGCATGGACTGGAGTTGGCCGGGTGGGGCCAGGAGCGGATTCGCGCTCAGCTTCGACTTCGATGCCGAAGAGGTTTGGATCGGCTCCGACCCCGCGAACGCTGACCGTCCGGGCGTGCTCTCGCAGGGAACATACGGCGCGAAAAGGGGCATCTACCTCGTACTGGATCTCCTTGAGCGAAGGGATCTCACAGCGACGTTCTTCGTGCCCGGGCGGGTCGCGGAACGCTACCCGGACCAGGTATCACGCATAGTCGACGGCGGCCACGAGCTGGCCCACCACGGTTACACCCATACCCATCCTGGTCGTTTCGGCCCCGGGGAGGAGGAGGCTGACTTCCGGCGTGCCTTCGAGGTGCTGTCGGCTTTCGGGACACCCATCGCGGGCTATCGTTCGCCCGCCTTCGACTTCAGCCCGTCCACCATGGACATCATGGTGGCCCACGGCATCAGCTACTCGTCCTCGCTCATGGATGACATATACCCGTATCGGCATCCCAACGGAATCGTCGAGCTTCCCGTGCAGTGGATCCTCGACGATGCGCCGCATTTCTGGTTCGCGAACAGCAGCTGGGACAAGACTATTGCGGCTCCCTCACAGGTGCTCGAGATCTGGCGGGAAGAGACTCGCGGCATCCACGCCCTTGGCGGGCTCACCTCATTGGCGCTGCATCCGCAGATCGTCGGGCGCCCCTCGCGGATTGCGATGCTCGATACCTATCTGCAGTTCGTGCAGGATCAGGGTGTCCACTTCGGCACCTGCAGCGAGATCGCGGGCCTCGTTCCATGACCGGTGGGACAGCGCTCATCACGGGTGCTGCCCGCGGCATCGGCTATGCCATTGCGCAGCGCCTGGCGGAGGACGGGTGGGCGGTGATGCTGAGTGACCGCTCGGATGACGTGGAGAGCGCGGCCGCGGCGCTTTCGCAGGAGACCGGAAACCCGAGGGTCGCGGGAGCACGCTGTGATGTGACCGACGAGGACGAGGTGAAGGCACTGGTGGCGTCCGTCGTCGACCGCTTCGGTGCGCTCGATCTGCTTGTCGTCAACGCCGGCATCGGCGGTGGTGCGGATCATCTCACCGAGCTGTCGACCGAGGCCTTCGATACCGTGATCAACGTCAACCTTCGCGGGGCGTTTCTCAGCGTGCGGGCGGCTGCAGAGGTCATGAAAGTGAAGGGGAGCGGCAGCATCGTGACGGTGAGTTCGGTGTACGCCCGGGTCCCGGTCGAAGGCAGCGCCGCCTACAGCGCTTCCAAAGCCGGCCTCGTGGCGATGACAAAGACAGTGGCCCTGGAGCTTGCGCCGTTCGGCATCACCGTCAATGCGATAGCGCCCGGGTACATCGACACACCCATGCGCTGGGACGCACTCAGGAACCGCGCCAGGCTGGCCGGAACAACGGCCGAGGATCTCTACGCCGACGACGTCGCTTCTGTCCCGCTGGGACGCTATGGGACGGGTGCCGATGTGGCAGGGGCGGTCGCCTTCTTCGCTGGTAGTGACAGCAGATACATTACGGCGCAGGTGCTCGAACTCACCGGAGGGCGACCCCTGTGAAGGGAGCTTCCACATCGTCGAGACACGCTGGATCCCGCGCAATTGTCACAGGAGCGGCGTCGGGGATCGGTGCCGCTTGCATGGCCCAGTTGCGTGCGGAAGGTGCGGAAGTGGTGGGCTTCGACACGCAGCCCGGCGAGGGCATCACCGCGGTCGACGTCGCGGATGAGGCGGCTGTAGTTCAGGCCGTGGCAGAGGCTGAGATGCAGCTCGGCGGCGCGCCCACCGTGCTCGTGTGCGCGGCCGGGATCTATCCGTGCGTGCCGCTGCTCGAAATGACGGGTGCGGCGTGGCACCGAACCTTTGCCGTCAACGTCTCCGGAAGTATGTTCTGTGCGCGGGAGGCTGTGATCTCGGCGAAGCGGGCCTGCATCGGCGTCAATATCGTGCTGTTCTCCTCGGTCGGGGCATACCGCTCGGATTGGACTGAACCAAGCGCCGCCTATTGCGCGACGAAGGCCGCTATTACTTCACTCGCACGTTCGATGGCGGGCGAGTGGGCCCCGTTCGGCGTGCGCGTCAATGCGCTGGCTCCCGGACTTATCGACACTCCGATGCTGAAGCGCACCGCCGACTCGGAGGCCGGAGCCGCGGCGATCCGTGACCGGATCCCGCTCGGACGACTCGGCGAGGCGGAGGATGTCGCAAGGATTGCCTGCTTCCTCGCCTCCGATGAAGCCGCCTATGTGACGGGTACTACGGTGACCGTCGATGGCGGGTACCTCGTCAGGTAACGGGGCGGCGTCCTTTCAACCCCGGCAGATGACCGCAAAATCCGAGAGTTCGCCCTCAGGGGTAAGGCTGTAGTGGAACTTCACCAATTCGTTCGGTGCCGTTCCCGTGCTGACAAGTAGCGTTGTGGCCTTCTGAATGAGGGACATGTCGCCCCCGTGGACGCGGTTCGTATGACTCATCACGTACCGATTTCCCTGAGCTCCCACGCCCTGACCGTGAAGGGAAAATAGGATGAGAAAGCTCCCGTCCCGCTGCGGCTTGAAAGTGACCTGGAAGGTCCCTTCCAGCGTTACCAGGTCCCCATTGCAGTCGTTCATTTCGACGAAGAATTCCTGCCCGTGAACGATTTCTGCCGGGGCGGCGACGGCGGCGCTGGAGGGAAGCAGCATCGCAAGGACGAGAACGACGGGGGCAAGGATTCGAGTGACCAGATGCATGACGACCTCATTGTCAAAAGGAGGATCCACGAAGGACCAGTTGCCGAGGATGTGCACCAGGACGAGTGCACCGACGGGAGACCGTTGCTGCCCGAGCGACCGCGAGGAGGACGAGCAGGGCCACAATATACACCCGCACCGCTATGGGGGACATAGACCTCCGCAGACGACGACGGGGCGCCCGCTGCTGCGGACGCCCCGTCGTGCTGTGTCGGACACCCTACTGGGTGATGTCCACCCGGTAGGTGCTCGTGGCCGAACCGTCCTCGCTCGTCACCGTGACGACGGCGGTCCGGTCGCCGCCCGAGGGCTGTGTCACGGACACCGTCGCGTACGGGTCGGCCGGAACGGCGGACACGGTCGGGAGCTCGCCCCGCGACGGCACCGAGTAGGACGTCACGGCGGGATCGAAGCCGGCCATGGACCATCGGCAGCAGCCGCGTCTTCGTCGCGCCATCGACCTCGGGGCCCTGCCGCAGAACGTCGCACTGGACGGGAAGCTCCCCGAACAGCACTGGGGGATCTCGGGGCGCACTGGTCCGAGGCTCCGAGGCGAGGAGCGAAGCGGCCAGTTGATTAGTCGGCGGTGTACTCGGCGATGGCTTCGTCTGCCGCCAGTCGGCGTTGGGCCGTGGCGTACCAGAGGACCATGAGCGCGACGCCGAGTAGCATCGCCCCGACAGCGATGATGAATGTGCCGCCGACACCGAGAAATACGGTGCTCCCGTACTCGGGATCGAGCATGTCGAGAGCAGAGAGGATGAACGCGGCCGTCATCATCAGCGCTCCGAGCAGTGGCAGCACGCCTCGGAACATCAGGTTGCGGGTGCTCGAGCGCAGGGTGCGGCGGAAGTACCAGGTGCAGGCGAAGCCGGTCAGCCCGTAGTAGAAGGCGATGAACAGGCCCAGGGACGCGATCGAGTCGGCCAGAAAGTCCTCGCTGACCAGTGTCATGACCACGTAGTAGGCCGAAGCCACCACTCCCATCAGCACGGTGGAGAACGTGGGCGTCAGGTACTTCGCGTGGATGGTCGCGAATCGCTCCGGCAATGCCCGGTGGGCTGCCATGGACAGGGTTCCGCGCGCCGTCGGGAGGATCGTCGTCTGCGTGGATGAGGCCGCGGAGATCAGCACGGCGAGCACGGCGACCCACGCCCAGTCGCCCATGACGGCCTCGCTGACCGAGTAGAACACGTCAGCGGCGTTGTCCTCGTTGCCGAGCCCGAGACCCTCACTTCCGGTGCCGGCGAACATCATGACGACGACGCTGACACCGACGTAGGTGGCGAGCAGAATGACCGATGAGATGAGCGCAGCCCGCCCGGGTGTCTTCCGCGGGTTGGATGTCTCCTCGTTCAGCGCCAGGCAGGTGTCCCAGCCCCAGTAGATGAACAGGGCCAGCAGGATGGCGTAGGTGAAGGCGGACAGGGACTCGACGGCGAACGGGTTGAACCAGGCGAGGCTCAGTGGGGTGAAGTCGAAGGCCTGCCCTGCGGAGATGCGGTACACAGCGAACCCGGTGAAGAGCGCCAGAGCGGCGTACTGGAGGGCGATCAGGGTGCGCTGCATCTTCTCGGAGATGTCCACGCCGCGGTAGTTCGTCCACGTCATGGCGGCGATGAAGGCGACGCCAGTAGTGGTTACGAGCGGCACGTTGTCGCCCAGCTCAGGATCGACTAGGCGCCAGAGGTACTGCCCGGCGACCTGCGCCAGGTTGGCCAGCACCACGATGCCGGAAAGGGCCAGGGCCCAGCCGCCCATCCAGCCGGCGAACTTCCCGAACGCGCGTGATGCCCAGGTGAATGTCGTCCCGCAGTCAGGGGTGTCCCTGTTGAGCTCGCGGTAGGCGTAGGCGATGAGCAGCATCGGCACGAAGGCGACAATGAGCGCTGCAGGGGCCTGTACGCCGACGGCCAGGACGATGAAGCCGAGCGTCGCGGCCAGCGAGTAGACAGGCGCTGTGGAGGACAGGCCGACGGAGACACTGCCGACGAGGCCGAGGTCCCCGGCGGACAGTCCCTTGCCCTGCACCGTGGATCCGGTGGGTGAGATGGTCATGGTCGCCTAACCGTTGCTCGGCGCGGGCGCGTCGATGATGTTGGGTACGAAACGGCAGAAGTAGTCGGTGACGTAGCCGTCGGATTCCCGGATGCCGACGCCGACGGACTCGCCGTCGACCACCCAGGCGCCGAGGACCGGCCGGTTGCCGTCGAAGTCGGGCAGCGGGCTCCACGCTTGGTAGCACCAGCCTTCGGCTCCGTAGTCGCCGGGCTGCTCGATCTCGACGCCCTTGGCGTGGATGCGGATGTTGTCGCCCTCGCGGCCACGCAGGGGCTTCGCGACCCACTCGTCCATGCCGTTCGGTCCGTCGAGGTAGGACGGTAGCAGGTTGGGATGGTCCGGGTAGAGGTGCCAGAGGGCGGCCAGGAGGGCCTTGTTGGAAAGGAACATCTTCCAGGCCGGCTCGACCCAGCGGGTCATCACGGGCCAGTCGAGGATCTTCTGTCCGAACTCCTCCTTCATCATCATCTCCCACGGGTAGAGCTTGAAGATGGTGCTGATGGCTTTGTTGTCGAGGTCCACGAAGCGGTGCTGGCGGTAGTCCCAACCGATGTCGCTCATGTTGATGCCGACGGTCTCCCAACCGGCCTGTGAGGCGACGTCGCGCATGTAGGCGGCCGTCATCCAGTCCTCGCCTGACTCTTCGGTCTCGATGTGCGCAACATGCAGCCTCGGGCCCTCGATCCCAAAGCGCTGCTTGTCCCATGCGGCGACGAGGGCTTCGTGGATGCCGTTCCACTGGTCGTTCTCGGGCTTGACGTCCTGCAGCCAGAACCACTGGGCGATGGACGCCTCGATGAGGCCCGTCGGAGTGTCGGCGTTGTACTCGAGCATCTTCGGCGGGTTCACGCCGTCGTAGGAGAAGTCGAAGCGGCCGTAGACGGCGGGCTCACTGCGGGCCAGCGATCCGGCGGCAAGCTTCATGGCTTCGGCGCTGATGCCGATGTTGCCCATGGCGCCGGTGGCGAGGTGTCGGGCCGCTTCGATGCACATGCCGTGCAGCTCCTCGGTGACCTTCTCGAGCATCTCGACCTCTGCGAGGTCGAACTGGTAGTAGGCGCCCTCGTGCCAGTAGTCGATCTCCGAGCCGTCGGGCATGATCGTCGTCGAGTAGAGCAGGCCCTGGCTGGCGATCTTCTCTTTCCAGTCCGGGCGTGGGGTAGACAGCAAGCGCTTCACGTCAGCCTCCCATGCTTCCGGAGCGCCCGCCGCTGCCGCCGGACTTCGCGCTGTTGCCGAAGCCGCCGCGTGTAACGGACTGGCCTTCGTTAGAGAACCCGCTCCTGGCGGTCGCCCCCGAGGGGATATTGGTGATGCCGCCCGAGACCCGGGATCCAACGCGCGGGATGACAGTGCTGCGGCCGGAGTTGTTGATGATCATGGGCAGGAAGTACCAGCCGAAAGCCCCGCTGGAACGGCCCGCCTCACTGCACTTGCTGTCCTCGACGCGCTCCTGCGTGGTCCTGTCCTGACACACCTGGGCATAGTCCTCGTCGATGACGTCCCCCTCCGGAGTGCAGCCTGTGAGGAGGGCGCTGGCAAGCAGCGCGGTGACGCCAAGGGCGAGCGAACCCGAACGCCGGATGCGGTTCGTTGTGCCCACGGTCGGGCTCTGGGTACTGGTCATGGTCACTCTCGATGGTAGGTCGGATGCTCGGTCAGGATGTGTGCGGGTACACCGTGAAGTCTCCCCGGGCAAAGAAAAGGCGGCAAGCTGATCGATCAGCCTGCCGCCTCGCTATGTTGGAGGACGCAGCCCGCCGGGATTCGAACCCGCCAGGTCCGAAGACCGGTAGTGTGCCTCACACTCACAGCTAATCCCCTCTCACCCGTCGGCTAGTTCCGGGAGGCCCTTTCCGGGCCCTTCGTCCATCGCTAGGGGTCGAACCCGGGCCCCGCAAGGGGCCGCCATCTGTCTAAGACCAAGTGAACGGGTGCCGTCCCGTTTCCCTGTCCGTCCTTCGGAGCGGGCTTTCCCCGAGCTTCGAATGCCCAGGCTCAGGTTCAAACGCTCGTAACTGTGTTGAGTGCCGTCGATAATCAAGAGGGGCTCGCTACAGCCACCGTTGGTTACGGCGCTAGGCTGACCGAGTGAGCCGTCGTCGTGCATCCATCATTCAGACAGCAGCGCTGGCGGTGCTGCTGCTGGTTCCCGGGTGCTCGGATTCCGGGACCGTTTCAGAGCCGCAGAGCAGCGGTCCAGCGCCGACCGCGTCATCCATACGGTCATTGGGACCTTCGAGCCCACCGGAGGACGCGTCCCCGTCCCCGAGTCCGGCAGAGTCCCTTCCGTCCGCCACGGTGGTGCTGACCGGGGATCTCTTGCTCCACGAAGGACTCTGGGAGCAGGCAGCAATCGACGGCGACGGCGAGCTTGACTTCGGACCGATGCTCGCGGCGCAGGAAGAGTACGTGGCGCCGGCGGACTTGGCGATCTGCCACCAGGAGACACCACTGGCGAATCCCGAGGGCCCCTACTCCGGATTTCCCTCCTTCAACGTTCCGCCGCAGGTCGCGGAGGCTGTAGCGGACCTGGGTTATGACGCCTGCACCACCGCGAGCAACCACACTCTTGACGCCGGGACAGCCGGTCTCAATCGCACGCTTGACGTCCTGGACCGTGCAGGCCTGGAACATACGGGTTCCTACCGCTCGCCCGAGGCAACCGCCGAGCCTTTGATTGTGGAGACGGAGGACGCCGGGGTCGCGATCATCACGGGCACCTATGCGCTCAACGGGCTGTCACCGGAATTCCCCTGGCAAGTCGATCTGCTTGACCCGGCTGCGATGATCACCGAGGCGCGGCTAGCCCGCGAGGCCGGTGCCGACGTCGTACTGGCGGCGGTGCACGCCGGCGACGAGTACGCGGACTACGCCAACGCCCAACAGCAGCAGGTTGCGCACACACTGGTGGACAGCGGTGAGTTCGACCTGATCTACGGTCACCACAGCCACTCCGTCCTGCCCATCGAGAAGTACAACGGAGTGTGGATTGTCTACGGCCTCGGAAATACCATCGGCGCCCACCTGACGCCGGACATCCGCAACACTGAGGGACTCCTGGTTGAAGTTTCCTTCAAGCAGGACGACGACGGCGGCTGGCAGGGCGCCGGACTCCGCTGGCTTCCTGCAACCTGGAACGGACCCGGCCACCGCTGGTGCCCGGTGGCGGCCGACAACCTCGAGCAAACGGCGGCTACGGATGTTTCCTGTGTCTCCGCTGCTGAGGACGCCGCGAGCCGTGCAAGAAGCAAGGAAACGGTTGAGTCAATGGGATCAACCGAGGCAGGTGCTGTCGAGTGGGAAGCTCGGCGTCGTTCAGACGCCGAGGAGCGATTAGGTCGCAATTGACGAGTATCGATTGCTTATGACTGCACAGCGGAGGCTATGGTGGCGCGCATCCGTTCGATAATCCCACTTGGCGTCGTTACCAACTAACCAGACTAGCCCGCGGTTTCCGCGTTTGTCGGATGAAACAAGTGCAATTGAATATCTACGGCGGCCTACCTCCCCATTCGCCTAGGTCTTAGCTTCAGTAAATGTCGCATCAGCTATGTCATAAGCACTCACCGAGTATGGCTTACCAGGGCCCTCAAAAAAGATACACTCGGATCCCGTTCGCCCCGCCTGACGTGATGCCGGTAGAAGTGCCATATACGGATGCCGACCCGGACCATTGTCCGTGTGATGGCGTCTCAGCAACGGATCCCTTGATTGGACGCGGCGAGGGCTCGGGCACTGAACCGGGGGAGTCCAGCATCTACGGAGATTCCAGCCTATGCATCTTGTCTCAGCAATGTGTCTTACATGGCCTATTCTCAGCAAAACAGAAGAAAGCCTTTGATGAGCTTGAGGAGACGTCGGGATGGGAAGCATTGGATATGCCAGGGTCAGCACCCTGGAGCAGAACGTTGACTTGCAGCACGCGGCACTGCGCGCGGCGGGCTGCGACCGGATCTTCACCGACCACGGGGTCAGTGGAACGAGGGCGAGTCGGCCCGAGCTCGACAAGCTCCTCGACCATTTACGAGCTGGTGATGAGGTCGTGGTGTGGAAGCTGGACCGGTTGGGCCGCACCACCCGCAACCTGCTGGCCCTGATCGACGATCTGGAGCACCGGAGCGTGCACTTTCGCAGTGTCACGGAAGGCATCAGCACCACAGGTCCCATGGGCAGGGCCATGCTCACCGTCATGTCTGCGTTCGCTCAGCTCGAGCGCGACCAGCTGGCTGAGCGCACCAGGGCCGGCATGGCTGTAGCCGCGGAGTACGGGCGGAAGGCCGGCCGGCGGGAAGTCACCGGCGACCACGCGAAGGTCAGGCGCGCCCAGGACCTGAAGGCCCAGGAGCTTACCCCGGCCGATATTGGAAAGATCATCGGGGCCAGCCGCGCCACCGTCTACCGCTACCTGAGTATCGGCAGCAATGAGCCCGTCTGACAAGGCCAGCACCACCACGCACGGCATGCCTACGTATGAAGTGTGAAGAATAGCTGCTGGGGAGCGCAGCGGTTGCGGGCGCTGTCCGCTTCTTCGGGAACCGGGGGCCTCGATAGGGTAACTGGCGCCCTATCGAGGCTTCCTGTAACGGGCGTACGGTGATCCTCGGGTCGGCGACGGCGCCAACCCTTTCAGGAAAGGGAAACTCGTGATAACCAAGCGCAGAACCCCCACTGTTTCTTCCTCGGCATTATCAGTGGCGGTGTTGCTGATCATAGGATCAGCGCAGCCCGTCCTTGCTGATAATGGCACCGACACCGCGTTACTTCGGGACGCCGTATCGGCTGAGAACATCATCAGTCATCTCCAGGAGCTGCAGGCGATAGCGGATGCCAATGACGGCAATCGCGCCGCAGGCACCTCCGGGCATGTTGCTTCGGCTGAGTACATCGAAGGACAACTGCAAGCCGCCGGGTACGAAACGGAACGGCAGTACTTCACGTACCCGAAGTTCGTCGTGGATCTTGCGGTCCTGGCGCAGACCGCTCCGACGCAAACGACCTACACCTACGCCGATGAGTACCGTGACATGACCTCCAGCGCCGAAGGGGATGTCACAGCTCCGGTGACCGCGGTCGACGTGAATCTTGCCGGCGACCGCGCCTCGACCAGTGGCTGCGAAGCCAGCGACTTCGAGGGTTTTCCTGCCGGGAATATCGCCCTGATCCAGCGTGGAACGTGTGACTTCGCACTCAAGGCGGCCAACGCGGCAGCTGCAGGGGCCTCGGCGGTCATCATCTTCAACCAGGGAAATGTGAATCTTGCTGATGACCGGTTCGGTGTCGTGAACGGCACCCTGGGCGAAGCAGGATCGACAATACCCGTAGTGGGCACCTCCTTCGCGATCGGCGAGGAACTGGCGGCTACCGAGGGACTCGAGATGCGGGTGGCCCTGGACACCCACGAGGAGTTGGTGGAGACGTTCAACGTCCTCGCCGACACGGCCGGCCGTGCAGACCGTACGGTTCTCGTGGGAGCCCACCTGGACAGCGTGGCCGAGGGCCCGGGCATCAACGATAACGGCAGTGGCAGCGCGGCTATCCTCGAGACGGCCATTCAGATCGCGGAACTGGGCATCGAGCCGACCAACCGCATTCGTTTCGCCTTCTGGAGCGGTGAGGAGGACGGGCTGATTGGATCCGACTACTACGTCTCCCAATTGTCAGCCAGAGACATCAAGAATCACGCAGTGAACCTGAACTTCGACATGGTCGCCTCACCGAACCCTGTCCGGTTTGTCTATGACGGTGACGGCGGAGCGTTCGGGGCTGAAGGGCCCAACGGGTCCGACACCGTCGAAGACGTATTCCTCGACTATTTCGCCTCGCAGGGCCTGGCGACGGCACCCACCGAGTTCGATGGGCGAAGCGATTATTTCGGGTTCATCGAGAACGGAATACCCGCCGGTGGCCTGTTCACAGGAGCCGAAGGCATCAAATCGGAGGAAGAAGCGGACATCTTCGGCGGAACCGCCGGTCGTCCCTACGATCCCTGCTATCATGCGGCCTGTGACACCATCTCGAACATCGACCCGGTAGTGCTCGAGGAGATGGCTGACGCGATCGCCCATACGACCCTGACCTTCGCCATGACAACCTCCGCTGTCAAGGGAACGGCACAGGGCGGCGGGAAAGCAGCGAACGACTTCGCCTTCAAGGGAAACCACTCGCTCCGCTAGACCAGACAAGGTACGGGGAGAGGCCGTGGACTCCGGTCCAGGGCCTCTTCCTGTGCTCGTCGGTCGTAAAGCACCCGCATTTCGCGAAGTGATGGTTTTCGAGGCTTCAGCTTGGGTGGCCCTTGGCGACCGGTTCTTCGACCGCCCCGGCCGCGGGTAACCGGTTTGTCATCGGTAATTGGTGGCCTTCGAGCCTTCGAGTACGGGCATTAACCGCAATAGCGGGTGCAGCCGATCTGTCGGATTTGACGGTTCGTGACTCCGTCCGAGTACGCCGTGCCATAGTGGGTTGCAGCTGTTCATAAACGGCTCGATGGAGGCCATTCAGATGGATGCAGAGCAGATACCTCGTGGTGTGTGGTAGCGATAGCAGCCGATCGTGCGCGCGCGGTGATCACCCGGCGGCCAATCCTCAGTGCGGCTCTGATAACCCTGGCCTGGCATGTGGTGCTGTTCGCGCTGGCCGAAGCGACAGCTTCGTTGCACCCGCCCTGGTTTCCCGACCTCGGGGCCACGCTGGTCAACCTTGGTGCTGCAGCGGTTCCAATCGGGCTCATTCTCTGGCTCGGCTGGACCCGTTCGGCAGGACTGATCTGGCGGGGCCCGGATCGGTCCTGGTGGCTTCTGACGCCGCTGGTGCTGATGGCGGTGAGTTACTCGCTCGACGGAGTGGCTGGCACTGCCCGCGAACTGCTCAGCGCCGCCGTCCTCTACACCGTGCTCGGGATCTCCGAGGAAGCGCTCAGCCGCGGTCTGGTGCAACGGGTACTGGCCGTGCTCGGCCCGGTTCGGGCGGCAGTCGGGGTGGCCCTGCTGTTCGGAGCGGGCCACACGCTCAGCGGTATCTGGTTCTCACGACCCGTGGACGACACAGTATTCCTCACCATCAACTCAGCGGCCTTCGGCTTCGCCTGCGCCGCACTGCGTTGGCATCTGAAGACGATCTGGCCGCTGGTCGGAGTGCACGCCCTCGGTGACTTCCTTCAGATCCTCAGCCCGGGCAACCTGCCGTTCGGTGTCCGCGTCGCGTATCTGTTGGGCTTTATCGGCTACGGGTGGTGGTTGCTCAGGCGGCTACCCGAAAACGCGACTGATCTGACCGGGGTCACCTCCAAGACCTCACCCACCGACTGAGCCCGCACCTGATCCCTTAGCCCGCATCTCTCGTGATCAAGGCGCACCTGCCGTCGCGCTGGGTCGGGTGGAGCCGATGGTTATGCAGGTGGTGGTGCCGCGTAGGTGTGACAGGTCGGCCGAGGTTCCTCGGGTGGACGCTGGGTTCCGCAAAACGCACCACATGACGCGCAACTCCTCATTCCTGTGAATTAGGGCATCTTCACGAGAACGGTGGACTAGTTGTACTTAGACAGCAGGTTGGTTGCACCGGGTGATGGGGGCTTTGCCTCCGAGGCTGCTGTGGGGGCGCTGGTGGTTGTAGAAGTGTAGCCAGTGGTGCAGGGCGTCGGTGCGTGCCTGGTTGGTGG
>NZ_NFSC01000025.1 GCF_002157505.1 Arthrobacter agilis | reverse complement strand
AATCAAAAAACAATCGGTATCAACAAACTTGGCACACTATTGAGTTCTCAAACAACAGGAGCTACCGGCACCAAACACAACCAAACCGCTGTGTCCTCGCTCCGAAGCAACTTTTCAAGCTTACCCCCACCAACCCGATCCCGCAAATCCGCTCCCAGCCGCACCACCCGCCGAAACGAGCACCACGACCAACCAGCAAACCAACACAACCGACAACAAACCAGAAGCCAATCCCAGCACCATGCACAGCACACGCCGGAACAACTTCAACTCTGTCAAAAGGGGGTCCGTCACCCTCACCGGGGCAACCACATAACTATACGACCACCCCACCCCCCACCACAAATCCACCCACACCCCAGAACAGGCGAAGCCGGCACCCTCCCGAGGAGGATGCCGGCTTCGGTGCGCAGCGGGGACTGTCAGGCGACGTCGACCATCGCGAGGTTCCGCTTGCCCCGGCGGACCAGGAGGTAGCGGCCGTGCAGGAGGTCCGTCTCGGCGACGGCGTGGTCCGCGTCGGAGATCTTCGCGTTGTTGACGTAGGCTCCCCCCTCGGCGACGGTCCGCCGGGCGGCCGAGTTACTGGGCGACAGTCCCGACGCGACCAGGAGGTCCACGATCCCCAGACCATCCCGGGGAACGGAGACCGACTCGAGTTCCGCCGTCGCCGCCTGCAGGGTCGCGAGATCGAGGGCGTGCAGGTCGCCCTGCCCGAACAGGGCAGCGGACGCGGCGATGACCTTCTCGGTCGCCTCCACCCCGTGCACGAGCGACGTGACGTCGAAGGCGAGTGCGCGCTGCGCCGCCCGCTCGTGGGGGCGCTCCGCCGTCGCCTTCTCGAGCTCCTCGATCTCCGTGCGGGTCCGGAACGTGAAGATGCGCAGGCGCTGGGCGACGTCGGCGTCGGAGGTGTTCAGCCAGAACTGGAACATGGCGTACGGGCTCGTCATCGCGGCGTCGAGCCAGATCGCGTTGCCCTCGCTCTTGCCGAACTTCGTGCCGTCCGAGTTGGTGATCAGCGGCGTGCCGATCGCGTGGACCCCGGCTCCCTCGACCTTGCGGACGAGGTCGGTGCCGCTGGTCAGGTTGCCCCACTGGTCGGAGCCGCCGGTCTGGAGGACGCAGCCGTACTCGCGGAACAGCTGCAGGTAGTCCATGCCCTGCAGGATCTGGTAGCTGAACTCGGTGTAGCTGATGCCCTCGTCGGAGTTCAGCCGCTTGGCGACCGTTTCCTTCTTGATCATCGTGCCCACGCGGAAGTACTTGCCGACGTCGCGCAGGAAGTCGATGACGCTCATCGGCCCGGTCCAGTCGAGGTTGTTGACCATCCGGGCTGCGCTGTCCCCCTCGAAGTCGAGGAACTTCTGCACCTGGCCCTGGAGGTAGCCGACCCACTCCGCGACGGTCTCCTTGGTGTTCATGGTGCGCTCCGCCGTCGGCCGCGGGTCGCCCACGAGGCCGGTGGACCCGCCCACGAGGCCGAGGGGCCGGTGCCCGGCGAGCTGCAGCCGGCGCATCGTCAGGAGCTGGACGAGGTTGCCGAGGTGGAGGCTCGGGGCCGTGGGGTCGAAGCCGCAGTAGAACGTGATGGACGGGCCTGCGAGCAGCTCCTTGAGTTCACCCTCGTCGGTGGAGACATACACCAGCCCACGCCAGACGAGCTCATCGTAGATGTTCCCGAAGGACGGATCGTTGCGCTGGCCGGCAAGGCCACTGACCGGGGTTTCTGTTTGCTGTGCCACCCCACCAAATTATCAGCCGGCAATACCCGCAGGAATTCGGCCGGTCGAGATGACGCGGAGGCGCTGGGTGGGCCGCGTCATCGCGACGTACAGGTCGCCGACCCGGGCCGTCGCGGAATCGAGCATCTCCTGCGGTTCGAGGATCACGACGCCGTCGAACTCCAGGCCCTTCGACTCGCGCGGCGCGATCACCACGATGTCCTGCCCTGGCCCGCCCGCGCCGGAACCGACGCGGTCGCCGTACTCGGGGGCGAGCGAAGTGCGTACCTCGTGCAGCAGGTGGTCGGGTGCGATGACGGCGAGCAGTCCGCCGTCGATCGCCGCCAGTTCCTCGGGCATCACGCGCACGAGGGACGGGACGAGCTCGCGCACGGTATCCAGCACGGGGGCGTACCTCCCCTCCCGGACAGCCTTCGGAGCCGACACGACGAGCCCTGCCGCATTGGCCATCCGCACGGAGGCCTCCGCGATCTGCGAGGGCGTGCGGTAGTTGACGGTCAGTTCCTCGAGCTGCCACCGGTCCCCCACGAAAGGTTCGAGCGCCTGCTGCCAGGACCGGGAACCCGCCGCCGAACTCGTCTGCGCGATGTCGCCGACGATGGTGAAGGACTTCAGCGGACAGCGCCGCATGAGCAGGCGCCACTGCATCGGGGAGAGCTCCTGCGCCTCGTCCACCACGATGTGCCCGTAAGCCCAGGTGCGGTCACCGGAGGCACGATCCGCGGCGGACAGCCGGGTCGAGGACACGGCATTGTGCTGCGCGAGGTCCTCGGCCGTCAGCACGCCGTTCACCCCGGAATCCTCGAGCGACGCATTGACGTTCTCGAGGGCGCGCTCGGCGTTCGCGAGGTCGCGTTTGTGCTCCTGCTCGCGGGCTGCGCTGTCGCGGCCCGCCGACGCGTCGAGGTCGCCGAGGAGTTCGGCCGCCTCGTCGAGCAGTGGCACATCGGCTTCGGTCCACGGTGCGTCCGCCGGCCTGGTCAGGGCGGCGACTTCCCTGTCACTCAGGCCGGGGGCCGCGGCGCGCAGCAACTCCGGGCGCGCGAACAGCTCCGACACCAGCTTCTGCGGTGTCAGTGGCATCCACGCGAGGTTCAGGGCGATCCGCACATCGCGCGCGCTGCGGACGTCCTCCGCAAGGTAGGAGCGATCGGCGTTGTTCCCGCCACCCGACGATTCCTCGAGCTTGTCCAGCAGCTGCTCGGTGAGTTCCCGCAGGAGGATCCTGACGAACGTGACGCGCGCCTCGTTGTGGGGCTTCCCGGTAGCCCGGGCACGTTCTCGCGCCCGCGAGACCTGCCGGGGCGTGAGCGTCAGCATCGTACCCTCGACGTTCAGGCGCTTGTTCTCCGCCGGCACACGCTCCCGGTTGGCGACGGCATTCTTGATGACCTGCGCCATCTCGAGCCGGCCCTTGATCGCGGCGGCTTCCTCGCTCGCCTCCTGCACCGTGGGCACGCCGGGCATGAGGGTGCCGATGCCGGCCATGACCACGCCGGTCTCACCCAGGGACGGCAGCACGCGCTCGATGTACTTCATGAAGGCGTCGGTGGGCCCCACCAGCAGCACACCGGCGGACTTCAGCCGTTCGCGGTGCGTGTAGAGGAGGTATGCGGCTCGGTGGAGTGCCACGGCCGTCTTGCCGGTACCCGGTCCGCCCTGGACGACGGTGACGCCGGGCAGCGGTGCCCGGATGATGCGGTCCTGCTCCGCCTGGATGGTGCCCACGATGTCGGACATCTGCCCCGTACGTCGCGAGTTGAGGGCTGCTAGAAGCGCGCCCTCGCCCTGGAGGGAGTCGTCGTCGCCCAGGAGATCCGCATCGAGGACGTCATCCTCGATCGCGACGACGTCACGCCGCGAGAGGATGAGGTGGCGACGGCGGCGGACGCCCATGCGATCGAAGGCCGTGGCCTGGTAGAAGGTACCCGCTTCCGGTGCGCGCCAGTCCACCATCAGCTGGCGTAGCTCGTCGTCGGAGAGACCGATCCGGCCGATGTACCGCTTGTCGCCGCTGTCGAGGTCCAGCCGCCCGAACACCAGCCGGTCGTCGACGGCGTTCAGCTGGGCGAGGCGGTCCTCGTACATCGTCGCGAAAGCATCCCGCTCCGACCGGTTCTGGTGGGATCCGGCGGCCTGCGTGCGCCGGACGTCGGCGAGCTGCTGGACCTTCTCGGCGCGGAGTTCATCGAGCCGGCGGTACAGGCCGTCGACGTAGTCGCGCTCGTAGTCCAGCTCGGCTTTGGCCTGGGCCGTCTCGTGCATCGGACACTTCCTTCCAGAAAGGCGGACCGTCAATTCTAGCGCGGCGGACGCTACACGGTTTCCAGCGCGGAGACGTGGCGTCCGGCCAGGCTCGCCCGTCCGCCCAGGTCGCCGAGCTCGAGGACCACGCCGCACCCTGCGACCTTGGCCCCTGCCCGTTCGAGCAACGCACATGCCGCGACGAGTGTTCCACCTGTGGCAAGGACGTCGTCGAGCACCAGGACACGGGCGCCGGCGGGCAGATCGGACTGGTGGATCTCCAGTGATGCCTGCCCGTATTCGAGGTCGTAGGACTCCCGGAAGACAGCGCGCGGCAGCTTTCCCGCCTTCCGCACCGTGACCACGCCGGTACCGGTCGCGTAGGCGACGGCGGCGGCCAGGAGGAACCCGCGGGCCTCGACCCCGGCCACGGCATCGAAGGAGCCCGCGAACGGCGCTGCCACCGCGTCGACGACCGTCCGGAAGGCGGAGGCGTCGGAGAACACGGGGGTGAGGTCGCGGAACAGGATGCCGGGAGAGGGGAAGTCGGGAACGACGGCGCACAGGCGGTCGATCGTCTCCCTCGCCGCGATCGCGAGTTCCGGTGTACCTGCTCCTGCGGCCGGGATGCTCCCGGCGTCCGCTCCGCTCGTAGTCACGGATCAACCTTACGGGCAGCGGGCTGCTTGCCGGGACGGTAGCGGGACACCGACGGGTCATCCGGCAACCAAAAGCGCCACGGATACTCCGCCGTACCGGCGAGGCCGCTCACGCCGACCCGGGGCCCCCGTCCGACCTGCGCCGGTGGCTCCTCCGGAAGCGTCAGCCGGAAGGGCGGGGCGAGGACGTCCGCACCGTCGAACCGGCGGTCGAGTCCGAGCGCCTGCGCGAGGCGCGCAGGCCCTCGGGCGAGGTCCAGGTCCGACGCAGGATGGGATCGGCGTTTCCGCGCTTGGTCGACGCCCGCCACGATCTCGCCCGCGCGCAGCAGCAGACCCGTGGCCCACCCTTCCGTCCCGCAGACCACGTTGGCGCAGTAGTGCATGCCGTACGTGAAGTAGACGTAGAGGTGGCCGGCCGGCCCGAACATGGTCGCGTTACGTGCCGTCTTCCCGCGGAACGCGTGGGAGCCGGGATCGTCGGGGCCGAGGTAGGCCTCCACCTCGGAGATGCGCACGGTGACCTCGCCGTCGTCGTCGCGGTGTGTCAGGTGTGCGCCGAGGAGCCAGGGGGCGACGTCGAGTGCGCTGCCGCTCAGTCTCTCGCGCAACTCCCCGCCCGCCCCGCTCTGCTCGCTCACCCGTCGACGGTAGCAAAGGCGGCGCGGGCCCTCCCTGCAGCCGTGTCCGAATCCCGCTAGTTGTCTCCGGTGGCGGGTGACAGGATGGCGGCATGGACTTCTGGCAGCAGTACCGGGCGATCGACGCGCGCGACGTGCGCTTCGACGGACAGTTCGTGACCGCTGTCTCGAGCACCGGCATCTACTGCCGCCCCTCGTGCCCCGCGCGGACGCCGAAGCCAGCGAATGTCACGTTCTACCGCACCTCGGCTGCTGCGCACGAGGCGGGCTACCGTGCCTGCAAGCGGTGCCTGCCCGAAGCGGTGCCCGGGGACCCGGAATGGAACCTCCGCAGTGATGCAGCGGCACGGGCCATGCGCCTCATCACCGACGGCGAGGTGGACCGGACAGGCGTGCCGGGCCTCGCTGCCCGGCTCGGGTACTCCCCGAGGCACCTGAACCGCATCCTGAGGGACGAGCTCGGCGCGGGTGCGCTGGCGCTGGCCCGCGCACACCGCGCCCAGACGGCCCGTGCCCTGCTCGCGGGATCGCCGCTGCGATTCGCCGACGTCGCCTTCGCGGCGGGATTCGGCAGCATCCGGCAGTTCAACGACACCGTCCAGCAGGTCTTCGACCTCACACCGCGGCAGCTGCGCGAAGCGTCGCGGCAGCAGCTGAACGCGACGAGCGGTATCTCGGCACGCTCCGGCGGGCCGGTCCGGATCTCACTGGCGCTGCCTACGCGGCTGCCGTATGACAACGGCATCTTCCGCTTTCTCGCCGCCCGTGCCGTCGACGGCGTCGAACACGCCACCGGTTCCAGCTACGAACGGCTCCTCCGCCTGCCCGGCGGCCCTGCCTGGTTCCGGGCGGGTGCCGTCGAGGCGCGCGGCAACGGGCGGGCAGCGCTGCCGGTGACCGTGTCGGTCGCGGGGCTGGGCGATGTGCCGGTGCTCCTGAGCCGCATCCGGCGACTGTTCGACCTCGACGCCGACCCGGTGGCGATCGACGCCGCCCTGTCGAGGAACCGGTACTTCTCGGACCTGGCGTCCGCAGCCCCGGGCATACGCCTTCCCGGTGTGCTCGATCCCCACGAAGCGCTGATCCGTGCGATCGTCGGCCAGCAGGTGAGTGTTGCGGCGGCGACGGGAGCCCTCTCCCGCCTCGCCGCAGCGGGTCCGCCGGTCGACGCCGGAGGTGCGGGAGCCGCGGGGCTCGACAGGATGTTCCCTGCGGCAGCCGACCTCGCGGAAGCACCCGACCCGCTCCTCCGCGGCCCCCGCCGCCGCAATGACGCCCTGCGCTCGGCAGCACGCCGGCTCGCCTCCGGTGCCCTCGAGATCGGTGTCGGTTCAGATCCTGCTGCCCTGCGCGCCGACCTGCTCCAGCTCGACGGCGTAGGAGCGTGGACAGCCGACTACGTGGCCATGCGCGTCCTCGGACATCCGGACATCCACCTTCCGACCGACGCCGCCGTCCGCGCCGGGTGGTCCCGCCTCACGTCCCGGAACTCCCCTGGGCGGGCCGCGCACGCTGAGCACGCCGGGTACGGCGAACACGTCGTGGGGCATGGGGTCAGGGGTGCCCGCCCGTCCGGTCCTCTCCTCGACGACGCCATGGCCGACGTCCGGCCCTGGCGGTCGTACGCGGTCCTGCATCTCTGGGCGGGGGCAACCGCGCCGTCGTCGAAGCACGCGACGGCCCTCGACGTCGTCGCCACCGGAACCCGACGGCCATGAAACCGCCCGACGTGGACCCCCCGCACCTGACCTCACCGGACCTGAACTCACGTAACCTGTTCCCACCCACCGAACGGATGTTCCAGCCATGACCACGACGCTCGCCGCACCGGCACTCCTGCGCGGCGCGACCACCACCACCGTCGACACACCCGACGGCCCCTTCACGATCATCGAGGCGGAGGGCGCGGTGCTGTCCTCGGGGTGGACGGACCTCGCTTCGGAACTGACGGGGCAGATCCACCCGACCATCAGGGCGGCGAGCTTCGATCCTGCGGCGTCCTCCGTGCAGCCCATCCTCGAGGCGGTGGCGCGCTACTACGACGGCGACTTCGAGGCCATCGCCACGGTGCGGGTCCGGCAGGCATCCGGGCCGTTCCGCTCCCACGCATGGGAGGTGCTGCGCACCGTCCAGCCAGGGGCACCCGTCACCTACCTCGAGTACGCGGAGCGCGCGGGCAGCCCCACCGCCGTCCGCGCCGCCGCCGGAGCCTGCGCCAGGAACGCAGCGGCCCTCTTCGTGCCCTGCCACCGGGTCATCCGGACGGACGGGACCCTCGGCGGCTTCCGCTGGGGGCTTCCGGTCAAGCAGCGCCTGCTCGACCGGGAGGCCGGGCGCCGAACGGCCTTCTGAACAGACGAACCCAGAGCACAGACACAGGCACAGACACAGGCATCGGGTCGGTGCCGGCCCGGAGCGTACACGGCACCGGCCCTGGCTCTCCCTCTGCACCGGTCAGATGCACCGGTCAGAGGAGCCGGACAGATGAGCCGGACAGATGAGCCGGACAGATGAGCCGGTCAGATGACTTGCGCCAGGGCGACGGCGATCAGGCCGCCACCAGTCGCTGGCGGGAGGCCATGTCGCGGTAGAGATCGCTCTCCTCCAGCAGCTGTTCGTGCGTCCCGACGGCGGTGACCCGGCCCTGGTCCAGCACGACGATCTGGTCGAAGTCCGCCACAGTGGACAGGCGGTGCGCGACGACGACGACGGTGCGGTCGCGCGAGGCCTCCCCCAGTGTCTGCTGGAGCAACTGCTCCGTCCGGGAGTCGACGGCGGACGTCGGCTCGTCCATCAGCAGCACAGGGCGGTCGGCGAGGATCACGCGGGCCCACGCAAGGCGCTGCCGCTGTCCGCCGGAGAGCCGGATGCCGTCCTCCCCCAGGTTGAGGTCCAGTCCGTCGTCCGAGCGGTCCCCGAGTGCATCGAGCCCGACAGCCGCGAGGACGCGTCGGAGCTGGTCGTTCGTCGCCTCCGGGGCGGCGAGGCGCAGGTTGTCCGCAAGCGTCCCGCTGAGGACCGGCGCCTCCTGTTCCACGAGGGCGATGCGTGAGCGCAGTTCCGTCCGGGGGATCTGCGGCAGCGCCGTGCCGTCATAGGTGATGCTGCCGTCCGTCGGCTCGTAGAACCGTTCGAGCAGGGCCAGCACGGTCGACTTCCCGGCACCGGACGGCCCGACGAGCGCCGTCCTGCTGCCGGCGGGGACGCTGAAGCTGACGCCGTCGAGGACGAGCCGGCCGGACTCGTCGGCCGAGCCGTCCGTTTCCGAGAAACCCCGGCCGTGAAGCGCCCCCGGGGATCCCAACGGGATTCGCCGGTCCCGCCCCGCCTGGGGCGCTCCGGAGTCGGAGGCAGGAGTCGGCGCCGCATGGTTCCCCTCGGGGCTTCCGTCGTCGTACCGGAAGCTGACGTCGCGGAGCTCGATGGCTCCGGAGGACCCGCCGGCGGATCTGCCGACTCCGCTCGCCGGGCCGGCCGCATCATCCCGCTCGGTGCGTCGAAGCTGGACCCGTGCGGGACGGTCCTCGTCGCTGCGTTCCGGCTCGAGCCGGGCGATCTCCTGGATACGGTCGAGCGCCGCGAGTCCCGACTGGATCTGCACGAAGGCGCTCATGGCCGACCCGATGGGCATCACGAGGAGGAACAGGTAGAGGATGAAGGCGATGAGGTCGCCGAGCTGCAACTCGCCCGCGGCGACGCGGATCCCCCCGACCGCCAGCACCACGATGAAGGCGCCCTGGATGCAGATGGACATGATCGGCTGGACCGCGGCCTGGAGGCGGGCCATCGCGATGCCGGCGCGGAAGGCCCGGGTCGCTTCGCCATCGATGACAGCGGCCTCGCGCTCTTCCGCGACGGAGGCCTTGATGGTGCGGATGCCCGAGAGCCCGCGCTCCACGGCTGCCGTCATGGACCCGACCGCGTCCTGGACGTCGCGGCTGCGCCTGCGGATGAGGCGGCCGAGGAAGAGGACCCCGGCCGCTCCGAGGAGAACGGCGCACAGCGTGATCCCGAACAGCAGCGGGTCGATGAGCACCATGAGGACGACGGCCGCGCAGAACATGAGGATGGACGACACGATCTCGAACAGGCCGGAGGTGATGACGCTGCGCATGAGCGTGGTGTCGGACCCTACGCGGGACATGAGGTCGCCCACGCGCCTCCGGTCGAACTCCCGAACGGGCAGCGCCAGAAGTTGCCCGACGAGCGAGCGGCGCACGCCGAGGACCACCGACTCCGCCGTCCGCTGGAGGAGATAGGACTGTGCCGCCCCGAAGACGGCCCCGCCGAGCGTGATCGCGATGAGGAACCAGACGAAGACCGTGGCCGGCCGGCTCGCCGAGACGGCGTTCACGAGCTGCTGGACCATCAGCGGCTGGGCGATCGACAGGCCGGTCGAGACGAGCGAGACGACGGCGACCAGGACGAGCACACGGACGTGTCCCCTCAGGTAGGGGAAGAACTCCCGCAGGGTGGCACGCTGAAGGGGAGGCTGCATGCTCACACAGTGCGCCGGACACCACCGGGTGTCAAAGCACTTCGCGGCGGGCGTAGCGGAGAACGGCAGGACGATCTTCCGACGCCGACGCCGACGCCGACGCCGACGCCGACGCCGACACCGACGCCGCCGGTGCCGCGCGGCTCCCCCGGAACCGCGCCGCGCCCTCCCGCGTCAGGCGGTCGCGTAGCCTTCGACGGCGTCGAGTTCCGTCCGCAGTGCGGCGAGCTGGCGGCGGACGGCGGCCGGAGCGGTGCCGCCCTGGGCGTCCCGGCTGGCCAGCGATCCTTCGACCGTGAGGACCTCGCGTACCGCGGGGGTCAGGTGCGCGGAGATGCCGGCGAACTCGTCGTCCGTCAGGTCCCACAGTTCCACGTTCCGCTGCTCGGCGATGCGTACAGCGGCACCGGACAGCTCGTGGGCCTCCCGGAACGGCACGCCCTGCCGGACGAGCCACTCGGCGATGTCGGTCGCGAGGGCGAACCCCTGCGGCGCCAGGGCTGCCATGCGTTCCGTGTTGAAGACGAGGGTCGCGATCATGCCCGACACCGCGGGCAGCAGGACCTCGAGCGTGTCGACGGCGTCGAACACGGGCTCCTTGTCCTCCTGCAGGTCGCGGTTGTAGGCCAGCGGCAGGCCCTTGAGCGTCGCCAGCAGACCCGTCAGGTCGCCGATCAGGCGGCCGGCCTTGCCGCGCGCGAGCTCGGCGACGTCGGGGTTCTTCTTCTGCGGCATGATCGAGGACCCGGTGGAGAAGGCGTCGTCGAGCGTCACGAAGGAGAACTCCTTCGTGGCCCAGAGAATGATCTCCTCGCTGACCCGCGAGAGGTCGACGCCGATCATCGCCGTCACCCACGCGAACTCCGCGTAGACGTCCCGCGAGGCGGTGCCGTCGATCGAGTTGTGCGTCGCCGAGAAGAAGCCGAGGTCGGAGGCCACCGCTTCCGGATCGAGGCCCAGGGAGGACCCCGCCAGGGCGCCGGACCCGTAGGGCGACACGCCTGCACGACGGTCCCAGTCGGAGAGCCGCTGCACGTCGCGGAGGAGGGCCCATGCGTGCGCCAGCAGGTGGTGGCTCAGCAGGACCGGCTGGGCGTGCTGGAGGTGCGTGCGGCCGGGCATAGGCGCCTCGAGGTGTGCCTCCGCCTGGTCGACGAGGGCGCTGATCGTCGCGAGGACGCCGCGGGCGATGATTCGAGCGTGATCCCGCAGGTACATGCGTCCCAGCGTCGCCACCTGGTCGTTGCGGGAGCGTCCGGCGCGGAGCTTGCCGCCGAGCGCCGGCCCCGCACGCTCGATGAGGCCGCGCTCGAGGGACCCGTGCACGTCCTCGTCGCTCTCGGCGGGCACGTACGCACCCGAGCGGACATCGGCGTCGAGGCGGTCCAGGGCGTCGATCATCCCGGTGAGCTCGGCGTCATCCAGCAGGCCCGCCCGGTGGAGCACCCGCGCATGCGCGCGGGAGCCCTCGATGTCGTAGGTGGCCAGCCGCCAGTCGAAGTGGGTCGACTTGCTCAGCGCGGCGAGGGCATCGGCGGGGCCGCCGGCGAACCGGCCGCCCCACAGGGACCCCTCATTCGTCCCCTGCGTTGGGGCCATCAGGCGCCCGCCCGCTGGTCCCGGCTCGACGCCACCTTGGAGGACAGGCCGAAGATCTCGATGAAGCCGCGGGCCATCGACTGGTCGAACGTGTCGCCGGAGTCGTAGGTGGCGAGGTTGAAGTCGTACAGCGCGACGTCGGAGCGGCGGCCGGTGACGGTCGCACGTCCGCCGTGGAGGTCCATACGGATGTCGCCGGTGACGTACTTCTGCGTGTCGTCGACGAAGGTGTCGAGCGAGCGCTTCAGCGGGGAGAACCACTGGCCGTCGTACACCAGCTCGGTCCAGCGCTGGTCGACGGTCTTCTTGAAGCGGGACTGCTCGCGTTCGATGGTGACGTTCTCGAGTTCACGGTGCGCGGCGATCAGGGCCATGGCGCCGGGAGCCTCGTAGATCTCACGGCTCTTGATGCCGACCAGGCGGTCCTCGACGATGTCGATGCGGCCGATGCCCTGGGCGCCCGCGCGGCGGTTGAGTTCCTCGATGGCCTGCAGCGGCGTGACGGCGTTGCCGTCGATCGCCACGGGGATGCCCTCCCGGAAGGAGATGGTGACCTCGTCCGCGGCCGGAGGAAACTCGGGCGAGGCGGTGTAGTCGTACACGTCCTTGGTGGGGGCGTTCCAGATGTCCTCGAGGAAACCGGTCTCGACGGCGCGTCCCCAGACGTTCTGGTCGATGGAGAACGGGTTCTTCTTGGTGGTCTCGATCGGCAGGCCCTTCTCCTCCGCGAAGGCGATGGCCTTGTCACGCGTGAGCGCGAGGTCGCGGACGGGCGCGATGCACTTCAGGTCCGGGCCGAGGGTCTGGATACCGACCTCGAAGCGCACCTGGTCGTTGCCCTTGCCGGTGCAGCCGTGGGAGACGGTGGTGGCACCGAACTGCCGCGCGGCAGCGACGAGGTGCTTGACGATGACGGGACGCGACAGCGCCGAGACGAGCGGGTAGGCATCCATGTACAGCGCGTTCGCCTTCAGAGCGGGCATGCAGTACTCGGTGGCGAACTCCTCGCGGGCGTCGGCCACATAGGCCTCCACGGCGCCGCAGCCGAGGGCGCGCTGGCGGATGGTTTCGAGCGATTCGCCGCCCTGTCCGACGTCGACGGCCACGGCGATCACCTCGGCACCGGTGGCTTCGGCGATCCAGCCGATGGCGACGGAGGTGTCGAGTCCGCCTGAGTAGGCGAGGACGATGCGTTCGGTCACGGAATATGCTCCTTCGATTGTCGGGCGTTCGCCCGGATTTCGTCTGTGGGTGGTGCTTTGTGGTTGCTCATCGGCCGGCCCTGCTGCCAGCGTAGCGGCGTCAGACCGGGTCGGCGGGTCCCTGCGGTTCCTGCGCCAGCCCGAGGAACCGTTCGGCGACGGCGGCACCGCCGTCGACCTCCCGGCTCACGAGCATCACGGTGTCGTCGCCCGCGATGGTGCCGAGGATGGACGGCATCACCGAGTGGTCGATGGCCAGGGCGAGGAAGTTCGCGGCTCCCGGCGGGGTGCGCAGGATGACGATGTTCCCGGAGGACTCGGCGGTCACCAGCAGCTCGTTGCAGAGCTTGGCGAGCCGTGCGTCGAGGATCTCCTGGGACACCCCACTCTGGGCGTGACGACCGCCGCCCTCCACGGGCACGGCGTAGACGAGCGCTCCGTCGGCTCCCCGGACACGCACGACGCCGAGTTCCACCAGGTCCCGGGACAGTGTCCCCTGGTTCACCTGCACCCCGTCCGCGGCGAGGAGCGCGGCGAGCTCGACCTGGGAGCGCACCGACTGGGCCGTCAGGAGGTCCGTGATGCGGGCATGGCGGGCGGTCTTCGTGGTGGGGCGGACGGAATCGCGCTGGACCGTCACGAGTCGCGCTCCGGCCCGGGCGGACCGTCCTGCTGCGCTGACCGCTCGACGAGCCACGCCATGAGCGCCTTCTGCGCGTGCAGCCGGTTCTCCGCCTCGTCCCAGACCAGGGACTGCGGTCCGTCGATGACGTCGGCGGCGATCTCGTAGCCGCGGTACGCGGGCAGGCAGTGGAGCACGACGGCGTCGGGAGCCGCCTGCGCCATGGCGGCGGCGTCGACGGCGTACGCGCGGAACAGCTCCTGCCGGGCGGCCTTCTCGTCCTCCTGACCCATCGACACCCAGGTGTCGGTGGCGACGACATCGGCGCCGGCGAGCGCGGCGGCGGGATCCGCGGTGACCAGGACGGATCCGCCGGTCTCGGCGGCTCGATCCTCGGCGGCGGCGACGACGGCGGGATCGGGCAGGTACCCCTCGGGCCCGGCGATCCGCACATGCATGCCGGCGGTGACGCCGGCCAGGAGGTAGGAGTTGGCCATGTTGTTGGCGCTGTCGCCCAGGTAGGTCAGGGTGAGTCCGGCGAGCGTGCCCTTGTGCTCGCGGATGGTGAGGAGATCCGCCAGCAGCTGGCAGGGGTGGTAGTCGTCGGAGAGCGCATTGATGACCGGGACGTTCGACGCCGCGGCCATCTCCTCGAGCCCTGCCTGGGCGTAGGTGCGCCAGACGATGGTCGCGACCATCCGGTCGAGGACCTTCGCGGTGTCGGTGATCGACTCCTTGTGGCCGAGCTGGGAGTCCCCGGCACCGATGATGAGCGGCACCCCGCCGAGGTCGGCGATGCCCGCTGCGAAGGACACGCGGGTGCGGGTGGAGGTCTTGTCGAAGATCACGGCGACCGTTTTGCGGCCGGCGCCCTCACCGGCGAAGGGTGCACGGGCGTAGGGCTTCGCCTTGAGCTCCGCGGCGAGGTCGAGGACCTCCGCCTGCTCGGCCGGCGAGAGGTCGGTGTCGACGAGGAAGTGGCGCGTCATGAGATTGCCTCCCGGGCTGGGGTCTTGGCGGTGGTGAGGATTCCGGGCAGGGCGTCGAGGAAGGTCGCCGCCTGCTCCGTGGTGAGGATGAGCGGCGGTGCGAGGCGGAGGGTCAACGGGCCCGTCGCGTTGATGATGAACCCCGCGGCGAGGGCGGCCTGGACCGCCGCCGGCGCGTACTCGCCGTCGAGGTCGAAGCCGATCAGCAGCCCCTCCCCGCGGACGGCGACGACGCCCTCGAGGGTGGCGAGGCGCGACCGCAGGAAGGCGCCGACCTCCGTCACGTGCCGGAGGGCGTCGGACGCTTCGAGGGCATGCAGCGTGGCGAGACCCGCCGCCGTGGCCACCGGGTTGCCGCCGAAGGTGGTGCCGTGCTGTCCGGCGCTGATCAGCGACGACGCGTCCTCGCCGAAGGTGATGAGGGCTCCGATCGGGAAGCCCCCGCCGAGGCCCTTGGCGAGCGTCATGGCGTCGGGCACGACGTCGTCGACCGCCTGGTGCGCGAACCAGCGGCCGGTCCTGGCGATGCCCGTCTGGACCTCGTCGAGGATGAGCAGTGCACCGTGCCGGCGCGTCAGCTCCCGTGCGGCGCGCAGGTACTCCGGCGAGAGCGGTCGGACGCCGGCCTCACCCTGGATCGGCTCGATCACCAGGGCCGCCACGGTGTCGTCCAGGGCGTTCTGGAGCGCCTCGATGTCGTTGAAGGGTATGTGCTCGACGCCGGCCGGGAGCGGTTCGAACGGTTCCCGGTAGGCCTTCTTCGACGTGAGGGCGAGTGCTCCCATGGTCCTCCCGTGGAACGCGCCGTCGAGTGCGAGGATGCGGGAGCGACCCCCGGTGCTGTTGCGCCGCGCCAGTTTGACGGCGGCCTCGAGGGCTTCCGTGCCGGAGTTGGTGAAGAACACGCGCGATCCCGCAGGAGCCTGGGACAGCGTCAGCAGTTTCTCGGCGAGCGCCACCTGGGTGGGGCTCGTGAAGAAGTTGGAGATGTGCCCGAGGGTCGCCAGCTGGCTCGAGATGACGGACGTGACGAACGGGTGCGCGTGGCCCAGCGCGTTGACGGCGATGCCGCCGAGGAGGTCGAGGTACTGGTTGCCGTCGGCGTCCCACACGTGGCAGCCCGAACCGCGGACGAGCACACGCTGCGGGGTCCCGAAGACGCCCAGAAGGGATTCGTTGTAGCGCGAGAGCCAGGCGGCGCCCGAGTCACCACCCGTGAGGACGTCGGCCGTTCCGTCGCCGGCGGCGGGTGCGGCGGCATGCCGGCCGGTCCGGGTGTCGTTCGCGGTGCCGGTGCCGGTCTCGTTCATGAATGCACTCCTGCAGTGTCGTCTGCGGTGTCGTTCGTTGCCGTGTCGTTTGCCGTGTCGTTTGTCGTGTCGTTCGCGGTGCCGGCGCCGTCGGGCACGACCTGGGTGCCGATCCCTGCGGTGGTGAAGGTCTCGAGCAGCATGGAGTGGGCCAGACGGCCGTCCACGATGTGCGCGCGCTCGACGCCGGCCTCCACGGCCTGCAGGCAGGCCGTCATCTTGGGGATCATGCCGGACTCGAGGCTCGGCAGGAGCTCGCGGAGCTGCGTCGCCGAGAGGGAGGAGATGAGCGACCCGCGGTCCGGCCATGCGGCATACAGGCCCTCGACGTCGGTGAGGATGACGAGCTTCGACGCGCCGAGCGCGGCGGCCAGCGCAGCCGCGGCGGAATCGGCATTGACGTTGAGGACCTGCTGCGTCGCCTCGCCGGCGACGTCGTACTCCGGAGCGACCGTGGAGATCACCGGGATGCGCCCGGCCTGCAGGATGTCGAGGATGGCACCGGGATGGACCGCCGTCACCTCGCCGACGAGGCCGAGGTCCACCTGCTCGCCGCCGACGACGGTGCCGGTGCGGACGGCTCGCAGCAGGCCGCCGTCCTCGCCGGACAGTCCGACGGCGTAGGGCCCGTGGGAGTTGATGAGGCCGACGAGTTCGCGGCCTACCTGCCCGGTGAGGACCATCCGGACGACGTCCATGGCCTCGGGGGTCGTCACGCGCAGGCCGCCCTGGAACTCGGACTCGATGCCCAGGCGCTCGAGCATCGCGTTGATCTGCGGTCCGCCGCCGTGCACGACGACGGGACGGATGCCCACGTGGTGGAGGAACACGACGTCTTCCGCGAACGCGCGGCGCATCTCGTCGTTCACCATGGCGTTGCCGCCGTACTTGATGACCATCGTCGTGCCCGCGAACCGCTGGATCCAGGGCAGGGCCTCCATCAGGGTGGCGGCCTTGTCCTGCGCCTTCAGCGTCGAAGCCGACGGCGACCACGGGGCAGGAGACCTGCCGGTCGATACCTCACTCATGGTGTCTCCCGTCAGCTCGAGTAGGCGGAATTCTCATGCACGTACTCGTGCGTGAGGTCGTTGGTCCAGATGGTCGCGCTCGCAGGTCCGGCCGCGAGGTCGATCTCGACCGTGACGTCGCGTCCGGTGAGGTCCACGAGGTCCCGCGAGTCGCCGATGCCGCCGTTGCGGCAGATCTGCACGCCGTTCATCGACACGTTCAGCCGGTCCGGCTCGAACGCGGCGTCCGTCGTCCCGACGGCGGCGAGCACGCGTCCCCAGTTGGGGTCGTTGCCGAAGATCGCGGTCTTGAACAGGTTGGACCGGGCGACGGCGCGGCTGACCGTCTCGGCGTCGCGCTCGGAGGCCGCGTTGACGGTCCGGACGGCGATCGTGTGGCTGGCGCCCTCGGCGTCGTGGATGAGCTGCGCGGCGAGGTCGAGGCAGACGTCCGTCAGGGCTGCGGTGAACTGCGCCTGGTCGGGGGCCACGCCGGCAGCGCCGGAGGCGAGGAGCACGACGGTGTCGTTGGTCGACATGCAGCCGTCCGCGTCGGTGCGGTCGAAGCTGACGCGCGTGGCTTCCCGTAGCGCGGCGTCGAGGGCCGCGGGATCGAGGACGGCGTCCGTGGTCAGGACCACGAGCATCGTGGCGAGGCCGGGCGCCAGCATGCCGGCTCCCTTCGCCATGCCGCCGATCGAGTAGCCCTCGCTCGCGGTGTCGGCGCTCGCGGGATAGCGGGCCTCCTTGGCCACGGTGTCCGTGGTCATGATGGCCTCGGCGGCGGTGGGACCACCTCCCCTGCCGAGGGAGCCTGCGGCAGCCGTGACCCCGGCGAGGAGCCGGTCCATGGGGAGCTGTTCGCCGATGAGGCCCGTGGAGCATACGAAGACGTCGGTGGCCGAGACCCCGAGGAGCTCCGCCGTGACCTCGGCCGTCCGATGGGTGTTCTGGAAGCCCTCCGGACCGGTGCAGGCGTTGGCGCCGCCGGAGTTGAGGACGACGGCGTCGACGCGTCCGTCCGACACGACCTGGCGGGACCAGAGCACGGGAGCGGCGGCCACGCGGTTGGAGGTGAAGACGGCGGCAGCATGATGCATCGGCCCGTCGTTGGCGACGAGCGCGACGTCGGGCTTGCCGGTGCTCTTGAGGCCGGCGGCGACGCCCGCGGCGCGGAACCCGCCCGGGTAGGTGATACTCACGGTGCGATCCCCTGGATGGTCAGGCCCGCGGTCTCGTCGAGGCCGAGGGCGATGTTCATGGACTGCACGGCTCCGCCGGCGGTCCCCTTGGTGAGGTTGTCGATGACGCTGCTGACGATCACGCGGCCCGCGTGCTCGTCGAAGGCGAGCTGGAGGTTCACGTAGTTCGAGCCCAGCACGGACTTCGTCGAGGGCCACTGCCCCTCGGGGAGGACGCGCACGAAGGGCTCCTGCGCGTACGCGGACTCCCAGGCCTCCCGCAGCCGGGCGTAGCCGACTCCGGGCCGCACCTTCGCGGTGGCGGTGGTGAGGATGCCGCGCGCCATGGGGGCGAGGGTCGGCGTGAAGGACAGCGAGACGCGCTCGCCGGCCGCGAGGCTGAGGCCCTGCTCCATCTCGGGCGTGTGGCGGTGTCCGCCGCCGACGCCGTAGGGGCTCATGCCTCCCATGACCTCGGACCCGATGAGGTTGGGCTTGGCTGCCTTGCCCGCACCTGAGGTGCCGGACGCGGACACGATGACGACGTCGTCGGGCTCGAGGAGTCCCGCGGCGAAACCGGGGGTGAGCGCGAGGAGCGCGCTGGTGGGGTAGCAACCGGGGACCGCGATACGCCGCGCCCCTGCGAGGTCGGCGCGGTGCCCCTGGAGTTCCGGCAGCCCGTAGGGCCAGGTCCCGGCGTGCGCCGAGCCGTAGAACTTCTCCCAGGCCGCGGGGTCCTGCAGGCGGTGGTCCGCCCCGGCGTCGATCACGAGGGTGTCCGGCGACAGCTGCGCGGCGATCTCCGCGCTCGCGCCGTGCGGGAGGGCGAGGAAGACGACGTCGTGTCCCGCGAGCGCTTCGGGCGTGGTCTCCTGCAGCACGCGGTCGGCCAGGGAGTGGAGGTGGGGCTGCAGGTCCCCCAGCAGCGCGCCTGCGTTGCTGTGGGCCGTGATCGCCCCGACCTCGACGTCGGGGTGGTTCGCCAGGAGGCGCAGGAGCTCGCCTCCGGCGTAGCCGCTGGCGCCGGATACTGCTGCGGTGAACGTCATTCCCCCAGCGTACAACAAAGATATGCGGAGCTACACATAGTTATGCATCCCCGCGGTCCGAGCCCCGGGAATAGCATGAGGGAACGCCATCGAAAGGACCAGCACCATGCCCTCAGCCATCGTCGTCTCCGAACCGGGCGGTCCGGACGTCCTCACCGTCGCGACCGTCGAGCGTCCCGAGCCGGGGCCGGGCCAGCTCCTGGTGAAGGTCGCGGCGGCCGGCGTCAATTTCATCGAGACCTACCAGCGCAGCGGCGCCTACGCCATGGAGCACCCCTTCACGCCGGGAGCAGAGGCGGCCGGGACGGTGGAGGCGGTGGGCGAGGGGGCTCGGGGTTTCGCGCCCGGCGACCGGGTCGCGTTCGCCGAAGGCAGGGGCACCTACGCGGAGTTCGCCGTCGTCGACGCGGACAAGGCGCTCCCGGTCCCGGAGGGCGTCGACCTCGAGACCGCGGCCGCCCTCCCCCTGCAGGGGATGACCGCCCACTACCTCATCAATTCCACGTTCCCCGTGCAGCCCGACTCGACCGTGCTCGTCCATGCGGGGGCGGGCGGGGTGGGGCTGCTGCTCATCCAGCTGATCAAGGCCAGGGGTGCACGCGTGTTCACCACCGTGTCCACGCCGGAGAAGGAGGAGCTGGCCCGCGGTGCGGGCGCGGACGAGGTGCTGCCGTACGAGGGATTCGCCGACGCGGTCAGGACCGGGACGGACGGAACCGGCGTGGACGTCGTGTACGACGGCGTCGGCAGGGCGACGTTCGACGAGTCGCTGGCTTCACTCCGGATCCGCGGCACCCTCGTGCTCTACGGAGCTGCGTCGGGGCCCGTGCCGCCCATCGACCCGCAGCGGCTCAACAGTGGAGGGTCCCTGTTTCTCACGCGGCCCACGCTGGCGCACTACCTGCTCTCACCCGAGGAGCGGCGCTGGCGGTCCGAGGAGCTCTTCGGCGCGGTCGTCTCCGGCCGGCTCGACGTGCGGATCGGCGCCCGCTACGCCCTCGCCGATGCCGCACAGGCCCATGAGGACCTCCAGGCGCGTCGGACCACCGGCAAGGTGCTGCTGATCCCCTGACCTGCCCGGCCCCCTCAGCGGCCCTCAGCTGTCCGAACGAGCGAAGGCCCGTCCACCTGGACGGGCCTTCGGTCTTTGCCGGCTTGTATATTTACCGGCTGCGGTCAGCGCTGAACGGCGCCGAACCGTTCGGCGGCCAAAGCGACCGCGGCATCACGTGCCGCGCTCGCCTCCTCCGCGGTCAGGGTGCGGTCCGGGGCGCGGAAACGCAGGGCGAAGGCCAGCGACTTCCGCCCCTCGCCGATCCCCTGTCCCGTGTACACGTCGAACAGGCTGACGTCCTCGAGGAGTTCCCCTGCACCCTCGCGGAGCGTCTCGAGGACATCGCCCGCCACCACGCCGGAGTCCACGACCAGCGCCACGTCCTGCGTGGCCGGCGGGTACGTGGACAGCGGCCGGGCGACGATCACGTCGGCAGCGGCGTCGAACAGCAGGTCCGCGTTGATCTCGAGGGCCACCGTGCGTGCCGGCAGGTCCTGCGCGGCGATCAGCTTCGGGTGGAGCTCGCCCGCGTAGCCCAGCACCTCGCCGCTGCGCAGCGAGAACTCCGCGGTGCGTCCAGGGTGGAACGCCTGGTGGCTCCCCTGCCGGACCACGATGTCGACGCCGGTGATCCGTCCCATGAGCTGGACGACGTCGATGGCGTCGGCCCAGTCCCAGGAACGGGGAACGACGCCGGCCGACGGCGTCGTCTCGTGGCCGGTGAACAGCGCCGCGATGGTCTGCGGCTGGTCGGGGATGCCCGCGTACAGCGCGTCGAGGACGTCGTCATCGGGCCGAATGCCCAGCGGCGGGATGGACTCCGTCCCCAGGGTTGCGCCCGGCAGGAACACCGCACCCGCCTCGAACAGGGCCAGGTCACGGAAGCCACGGGAGGAGTTGCGCTTCACCAGCTCCACGAGGCCCGGGAGGATCGACCGGCGCAGGTAGCCGAGCTCCGCGCTGAGCGGATTGGCGAGCTTGACCGAGGCCACGGGGGCTCCCTCGTCCGGCATGCCGAAGACCGCGTTGGCCTTCTCGCTGACGAACGGGTAGGAGAGGACCTCCGTCAGTCCTGCCCCGGCGAGCGCGTTCAGGAGGCGCCGCCGCTGCTGCTGGACCCGCGTCAGGCCGCGCCCGGGAGGCGCGACGGGCAGCGTCGAGGGGATCGTGTCGTACCCGACGAGCCGGATGATCTCCTCGGTCAGGTCCTCGCGCGTCTCGAGATCGGTGCGCCAGCTCGGCGCCGTGACGCGGTAGCCGCCGTCGACGGTGTCCACGGTCGCGCCGAGGTCGGTGAGGGTTCCCCGGATCTGCTCGTCCGTGAACTCGCGCCCGATCAGGCGGGCCGGGAAGTCGGCCGCCAGGTCGATGACACGTGGTGCCGGTGCCTGTCCGACGTCGGTGACGGCGTCGTCGGCGGTGCCGCCGGCGAGCTCGAGGAGGAGCTCGACGGCGCGCTGCGCGGCGACGTCCGCGACGTTCCAGTCCACGCCGCGCTCGAAGCGCTTGGAGGCCTCCGAGGGCAGCCGGTGGCGGCGGCGGGAGCGGCCGATGCCTACTTCCTCGAAGTGGGCGGACTCGATCAGGACATTCCGTGTGCCGTCCGAGACCTCGGTGGCGGCCCCGCCCATGACGCCGGCGATGCCGATGGGCCCCGATGCGTCCGTGATGAGCAGGTCCTCGGCGTCGAGCGTGCGCTCGCGGTCGTCGAGTGTCCGCAGCTTCTCCCCGGCGGTGGCGCGTCGCACCACGATGTCGCCCGAGAGCCGGTCGAGGTCGTAGAAGTGCAGCGGCTGGCCGAGTTCGAGCATCACGTAGTTCGAGATGTCCACCACGAGGGAGATGGAGCGGATCCCGGCGAGGCGGAGGCGCGCCGACATCCACGGCGGGGTCGGCCGCGACGGGTCGACGCCGCGGACCGTCCGGGCGACGAACCTGTCGCAGCCGGGCCTGCCGTAGATGGGCGCTGAGTCCTCGAGGCGCACCGGGTAGCCGGCGTCCTTCGCCTGCGGCACGACGACGGCGCCTGCGGGGTCGGTGAAGCCCGTTCCGGTGGCGTGCGCGTATTCGCGTGCGACGCCGCGGATGGAGAAGCAGTATCCGCGGTCGGGTGTCACGTTGATCTCCGCGGCCTCGTCGTACAGGCCGAGGAGCTCCATGGCGTCGGTGCCGACCTCGGGGTCCAGCCCGAGGGTCGAGAGCACGAGGATGCCGTCGTGGTCGTCGCCGATGCCGAGTTCGCGTACCGACGCGATCATGCCGGCGGAGACGTGGCCGTAGGTCTTACGCGGGCTGATCCGGAAGTCGCCCGGCAGCACGGCGCCGGGCAGGGTCACGACGACCTTGTCGCCCTCGACGAAGTTGTGGGCGCCGCACACGATGCCCTGCACGCCCGAGGGGTCGATGCCGTCGCCGGTGAGGGTCTGCTCGGCACCCTCGGGCACCACGCGGACCTCGCACCAGTTGATGGTCTTGCCGTTGGACTGCGGCTCCTTGACGAGGCTGAGGACCTGGCCGACGACGACCGGGCCCTTCAGCTCATCGGTGGGACGATGGACGTCCTCCTCCTCCAGGCCCACTTTCACGAGCTCGGCCATCACGTCTTCCGCGGTAGCATCCGCGGGCACGGCTGCGTACTCGCGCAGCCAGGACAGTGGGATTCTCACCTAGATCTCCATCCCGAAGTGTTCGCTGAAACGTACATCGCCCTCGATCATGTCCCTCATGTCGCTGACCTCGTTGCGGAACATGAGTGCCCGCTCGATCCCCATGCCGAAGGCGAACCCGGAGTAGACGTCCGGATCGATGCCCGTGGCGCGCAGGACGTTCGGGTTGACCATGCCGCAGCCACCCCACTCGATCCAGCGGGGGCCGCCCTTGGCGCCCGGGTGCCAGATGTCGAGCTCGGCACTGGGCTCCGTGAAGGGGAAGTAGTTGGGGCGCAGGCGGACCTTCGCCTCGTCGCCGAAGAGCTGCCGCGTGAAGTGCTCGAGGGTGCCCACGAGGTCCGCCATGGTGAGGCCCTTGTCGATGGCGAGGCCCTCGAACTGGTGGAACACCGGGGTGTGGGTCGCGTCGAGCTCGTCGGTGCGGAACACCTTCCCCGGGCACAGCACGTAGATCGGCAGGTCGCGCTCGAGCATGGACCGGACCTGCACGGGGGACGTGTGGGTGCGCAGCACGAGGTGGGCTTCGGGGGGCTCCACGAAGAAGGTGTCCTGCATCTCGCGGGCCGGGTGGTCCGGCTTGAAGTTGAGGGCGTCGAAGTTGAACCATTCCGACTCGAGCTCGGGGCCTTCGGCGATCTCCCAGCCCATGCCGACGAAGACGTCACTGACCCGCTCCTGCAGGGTGGACAGCGGGTGGCGTGCTCCGGCCCGGCGACGGCGGGGGGCGGCCGTGACGTCGACGGCCTCCTCGACGAGGATCCGGGCGTCGCGCTCGGCTTCGAGTTCGGTGGTCCGGGCGGCGAGGGCCTGGTTGATCCGGCCGCGGGCCGGGCCGATGTTCTTGCCGGCGGCGGACTTCTGCTCCTTCGGGAGCGCACCGATTCCCCGGTTGGCGAGGCTCAGCGGCGATTTCTCGCCGGTGTGCGCGATCCGGACCGCCTTGAGCGCGTCGAGGTCGGCTGCGGCTGCGATGTCCGCGAGCGCGGCGTCGACGGCAGCGGCGACCGACGAGGCGTCCAGCGGATCGGGGACCTGGGCATCGGGGCTGCCAGTCCCGGCGTGCTCTGGGGTTTCGGACATGGGGATTGCGTACCTTGTACTCTCGGGTGTGCGGCGGGCGGGCCACGCCGTGGACAGGAAAACGCCGGGTCGCAGCGTAGCGCACCGGCGGATCAAGTCTAGGCGACCCGTTCAGCGGTGCTCCACCACGGATGCGGCCGGTTGGTCCGCGGGACGGGCCCGGCGGCGTCCCCGTACGATGACGGCATGAAGCGCAGGCTCGTGCCGTTCCTGAACTGGATCAACCTGTCGACGCCGTGCGGCCTCGCCGTGGCCGCCCTGACCGGCTGCCGCGTGTCGCCCGGCCCCTCCGGGATCCTGCTCGCCGAGGGGTACCGCGGCCGGCTGCCGAAAGCCCGCGCCTTCACGGTGGGCAGCGTGGTGCTGCTCCGGGGACGCGTGCCGCGGGGCGCCCCTGCCGGGTTCACCCGCCTGCTGGAGCACGAGGCGCGCCATGCCCGCCAGTACGCGGCGTTCCTCGGGCTGCCGTTCCTTCCCGCGTACCTGCTGGCGGCGGCATACTCCCTCCTGCGCACCGGGGACCCGGCGTCGCGCAACCCCTTCGAGCGGCGGGCGGGACTGTCCGACGGCGGGTACCGCGAGCAGCCGCTCCGGCCGATCAGGGGGGCGGTCGGTGCTGCCCTCTCCGCCCGGAGGGCACGGCGCTCCTAGCCCGTCCAACCCTCGCGCCGCGCTGTCGCCGGCTCGTCCCTGCCCGCGCCAGTACCTGCGCTCGCCCGCGTCAGTACCTGCGCCCTGCCGGCGTCCTGCCCGGCGTCCTGCCCGGCGTCCTGCCCGCGTCCTGCCCGGCGTCAGTGCTCCGCGCCGGCAGGAACCCGCACGTCGGACGTCCTGCCGGCGGTGGTGGTCGCGATGGCCACGAGGGCGGCCGCCATGTCCTCGATGGCGAGTCCCGGCTGCCGGTTGGCTTCGCCCTGCTCGGTCGAGTACGGAACGTGGATGAAGCCGCCACGAATACCCGGACGGACCGCGAGGAGGTCCATGAGGCCGTAGAAGACGTGGTTGCAGACATAGGTGCCCGCCGTCTGCGACACCTCGACGGGCACGCCGAGACGGTGAACGGCCTCGCGGCACGCCTTGATGGGGAGGGTGGAGAAGTAGGCGGCCGGGCCGCCCTGGATCACGGGCTCGTCGATGGGCTGCCGTCCGGCGTTGTCGGGGATCCGCGCGTCGTCCACGTTGATGGCGACGCGTTCGAGGGAGATCCGCTCGCGCCCGCCGGCCTGCCCCACGCACAGGACGATCCCCGGCCGGAACCGCTCGAGGGCGCCGCCGAGCACGTCGATGCTCGAGCCGAAGACACAGGGCAGCTCGACGGCCACAGCCTCGTGTCCCTGCCCGGCCAGGAGCCCGGCGGCCCGGCGGACTGCGGACCAGGACGGATTGGTGGGTTCTCCCCCGAAGGGTTCGAAGCCGGTCAGCAGGATCATGCTCCCAGCCTAGGCGTGCCGCCGAAGCACCGTGACACCGTATTAGTACGCGTGTTCTAATGGCGGTATGCGGTGGGAAGGCCAGAAGATCACGGACGACGACGGAGCCGAGCCTGCCCTGTTGCCCCTTGCGGGGCTGGTGCGGACCGTCCGGACCCCGGAGTTCGCCGGGATCACCTTCCACGAGGTCACTGCGAAGTCCGTCCTCAACAGGGTGCCGCCCACGTCGGCGATGCCGTTCTCCTGGACGATCAACCCCTTCCGGGGCTGCTCCCATGCCTGCGTGTACTGCTTCGCCCGGAAGACGCACAGCTACCTCAACCTCGACACCGGGCTGGATTTCGATGCGCAGCTCGTCGTGAAGATCAACGCGGCGGAGGTGCTCCGCCGCGAACTGGCCCGCCCGTCCTGGACGCGTGAGCATGTGGCCCTCGGGACCAACACCGATCCGTACCAGAGGGCAGAGGGCCGGTACACGCTGATGCCGGGCATCATCTCGGCCCTGGCCGACTCCGGCACGCCCTTCTCCATCCTGACGAAGGGCACCCTCCTCGCCCGCGACATCCCGTTGCTCAAGGCCGCTGCGCAGTCGGTGGGCGTCGGGATGGGCATCTCGCTCGCACTCGTGGATCCGGTCCTCGCCGAAGCGATCGAGCCGGGCACCCCTGCCCCGCGGGCCCGGCTCGCCCTGATCTCGCGGCTGCGCGAAGCAGGATTGCCGTGCGGCGTGATGGCCATGCCGATCCTGCCCTGGCTCACGGACGGCGACGAATCGCTGGACCGGCTGTTCGGCGAGCTGGCTGCGGCAGGAGCCACCGGTGTGACAGCCGGTCCCCTGCACCTGAGGCCGGGCTCGCGCGAGTGGTTTCTGCAGTGGCTCGCCGCCCATCATCCCCACCTCGTCCCGAAGTACGAGGCGCTCTACTGCGGCGGGAGCTACGCGTCCAAGGAGTACCGGGACTGGCTCTCGGGCAGGATCCGCGTCTTCCGCCGGAAGCACGGACTCGCGGCGGGCGCCGGCTTCTTCCGCAATCTGTCCCCTGGCAGCGGGCAGGAGCCGGTTCCACCGGTCGGCGTGCCGGCCCCTGCGTCCCGCGCCGTCCAGACGTCGCTGTTCTAGGACCGTCGCTGTTTCAGGACCGACACCGTTCTAGGAGCCGTTCTAGGACCGTCCCTGTTCTAGTACCGGATTCCGCCGACCTGCCCGGCCTGCACCTGCAGTCCTGTCCTGGCCAGCAGTGCTACGAGGATGGGTCGGTCGGCGGGGATCCAGGGCAGGGCGTCCAGTTCCTGTGCGGGGTGCAACGGCACCCATCGCAGTTCGTCGTGGTCCTGCAGTGGCGCTGCGTCGCCGGCTGATGCCTCCGCGAACCAGACACGCATCGCGGCCGCCTCGTTGAGCGGCCAGCCCTGCGCACCCGGGCCGGGGATCTCCTCACCGAGGCGTGCCTGGATCCCGAGTTCCTCCTCGAGTTCGCGCCGCAGCGCGGCCTCGCAGGTCTCCCCGGCCTCGACCTTCCCGCCGGGGAACTCCCACATCCCGGCGAACTGCGGCGGTGCCGTGCGCCGCGCCACGAGGAGGCGGGTCGGATGGTCGAGGGAGTCCACGACGGCTCCGCCGACGATCTGGCGGAGCTGGTCCGGTGCTGGTTTCGTCACCCGCCGAGTCTATCGACGCCGTCGTCCTGCCCGGCTACCGTCAGCTCTCCTCGGGCGAGGCGAGCTTGCCGCCCGCGGCCGTCTGGTGTTCCGGGTTGTCTCCGCGCCGGTACTCGCCGTGGGGACTCAGTCCGGGCACCTGCTGCCCTGCGTTGAGTTCCGTCGAGGTGTAGGTCTCCTCCGAGAATTCCGCGGCGCTCTCGGCCTCGGGCTCCTGCGGCAGGTTGATGTCCTCACGCAGGTGCTCGCTCTGCGGCAATTGGTATGAATGCGGTGTCCAGCCCATGGTTCGATCCAATCATCCGGTGGTGCGTTGTTCCAGCCTTCGGTCCGCCTGCGTTCGCCCTTGACGGTCGCACATCTCCGTCGCACATCTCCTCAGGAGGTTGCTGCGCGGCCCCAGCCGCCCATCTTCACGAGGCTCCGGCGTACGGGCCGGGGAGCCGCCTCGTGGTGGTCGGCGATCCCTCCGCGTGCCAGGTTGGTCACCCGGACCGCTTCCGAGACGACGTCGCCCAGCTCACCCCTGCGGAGCAGGGCGGCGCGCTGGCGCCTCGATCCCGTTCCACGGGCCAGGAGCTGGCGCAGCAGGGACTCGGCGATCTCCGCGTCGCCCTGGTCCTGGAGGGCGGGCCGGATGTACCGCAGGAGGGCGAGGGCAACCGATCCCGCATCCTGCGGCTTGGCGTCCAGCGGATGCAGCAGCTTGCCGTCCATGCCGAACCTGCCCGCCCGCCACGACGCCATGCGCACGGTGGCGGTCGGCACGGCGAGCGGCGCGACACCGGCTCGCCACTCGCGCGCCGCGGTCTCGACGAGCCCGCGGGTCAGGAGTGCTATCAGGACGGCGTCGTCCGAGTAGAGGCACACATCGCTGACGCGCACCTCCACAGTCGGGTGGTGGTGGCTCAGGCGTGCATCGAAGTAGATCTGGCCGAGATCGATCGGAACGGCGGTGTCCAGGAGGCCACTGACCGTGGCGTGGTAGCGCTCGGCCGTGCCGAACACGTCGCACGGGCCGGCCATCGGCCAGCGGCTCCAGGCCTGCGACCGGTAGCTGGCATAGCCGGTGTCCGTGCCGTTCCAGAAAGGCGAATTGCTCGAAAGCGCGAGCAGGACCGGCAGCCAGGCGCGGATGCGGTCGAGGACTGCCACCCCCTCGTCGTCGTCCTCGACGCTGACGTGGACGTGGCAGCCGCACGTCAGTTGCTCGCTCGCGGTCAGGGCGAACCTGTCCTGCATCTCCTCGTACCTGCTGCCGGGTGAGGCCAGCGGGGCTGCGGGCTGGGGGGACGTCGCCAGGGCCGCCGCCCGGGCTCCGACCCGCAGGGCGGTCGAGTCGGCAAGGGCACGGCATCGCGCGATGTCCATCGCGAGGTCGTTGACGTCGTCGTGCGGCCGCGTGCCCGTCTCGATCTGCTCCTGCTTGATCTCGCAGGTGAGGCGATCATCCGTGCACTGGCCGAAGGCCTCCTGGCCCAGAGGCATGGGATACCCGGTCTCGGCGTCCACGAGGAGGAACTCCTCCTCCACGCCGAACGTCCTCATGACCCCACCGCGCCGGTCGACGGGTGTGCTGCCGCTGCACGCAACGCTGCGGGCTGGACGGTTGTCTCCATGGGGGAACTCCTGAGCAGAAGAATCGACTGGCCGCTGCTCAACCCATGTCGTCCATCAACCGTAAGTGGGCTGATCATCACGCCGCAAACTCCGCGGGCCGTACTTCGTGGTTGCATTTCGGGGCGTGATCGGGTCATCACCTAGGCTGGAAGGCGACGACGGCGTCCGTGTCGCCGTCCCCCCTCCCGCTGCAGGGTGCTCCGGCGACCGACCCCCGCCCCCGACCGATCCCGCCGCTAGGACACCCATGACTTCCTCCGCTCCCCCGCCCGTTCCGCTCCAGCGCCTTGCAGGGCGGCGGCTGGCCCTGGCCATCGGCGCCCTTGCGGTGGGCGGCTTCGCGATCGGGACCACGGAATTCACCATCATGGGCCTGCTCGAGGAGATGCGAGCTGACCTCGGCGTGGACTACGCGCAGGGCGGCCACGTCATCTCCGCCTACGCGCTGGGCGTCGTCGTGGGAGCACCGGTCCTCGCGACGCTGGGTGCGAAGAAGCCCCAGCGCACGGTGGCGCTGGCCCTCATGCTGGTCATCACGCTCGCCAACCTGTCGTCCTTCTTCGCCTCGGGCTTCGGCTGGATGCTCGCATCGCGGTTCCTGTCCGGCCTGCCGCACGGCGCCTACTTCGGCGTCGCCGCCGTGATCGCGGCGTCCCTGGCCGATCCGGCGAAGCGTGGCCGGGCGATCTCGATGGTCATGCTCGGACTCAGCATCGCCAACGTGGTCGGGGTCCCGTTCGCCACCTGGCTGGGACAGCAGTTCGGCTGGCGTTCCATGTTCCTGCTCGTGGGGCTGATCGGGGCCGGCACCCTCGTCCTCATCAGGACCCTCGTGCCGGTCGTTCCCGTGCGGGCCGGAGCGAGCATCCGGGGCGAGCTCGGAGCCCTGCGGCGCCCGCAGCTCTGGATGACCCTGCTCATCGGCATCGTGGGCTTCGGCGGGTTCTTCGCCGTCTACTCGTACATCTCGCCCGTCATGACCGAGGTGGCGGGCGCGGGCGCCGCGCTCCTGCCGCTCGTCGTCGCGCTGTGCGGGGTGGGCATGGTCGTCGGCAACATCCTAGGGGGACGACTTGCCGACAAATCGATTCTGGGGAGCATCTACGCCGTGATGGCGACGATCGCCGCCGTGCTGCTGCTGTTCCCCCTGGCCGCCGCCACGCCGTGGAGCGCATGCCTCTTCGTGTTCCTGGTCGGCGCGACCGGATCGACGCTCATCCCGCCCCTGCAGGCGCGCCTGCTCGACGTGTCGCCCGGCGCGCCGTCGCTCGCGTCCTCGCTGAACCACTCCGCGCTGAACATCGCGAACGCCCTGGGCGCGGCCCTGGGAGGCGCCGTCATCGCCGCAGGCTGGGGTTTCACCGCGCCGGCGCTGGTAGGAGCAGTACTCGCCGTGCTCGGACTCGGCGTCGCCGTCCTCAGCGGGTGGCTGGATCGCCGGGGCCAGGACCGGGCTGTCGCCGGCGACGTGGCATCAGCGCTGCGCGCGGGCTGAGGCGTAGAGGCATACCGTGGCGGCCGTACCGACGTTCAGGGATTCGGCGCTTCCGTAGATGGGGACGGCCACGCGCGCGTCGGCGCCGGCGGTCACCTCGGCGGAAAGCCCCTGCGCCTCGTTGCCGAAGAGCCAGGCGCCGGCGTCCTCCAGCCGTACCGTACGGGCCGCCAACCCGGCAGCGCCCTCTCCCGGCCCGCTTCCGGATCCCTCCCGGCCGTCGTCGTCTCCCGAACCGAACCTGCGCGCCGCGCTGGCGTCCTGCAGGTCGTCGAGGTTCGTGGAGCCGTAGCCGTCGGCCGCGAGGACCGTCAGCCCTGCCTCCCGCAGCCGGTCGATCAGCCCGTCCAGCTCGACCCCGATCACGAGGGGAAGGTGGAACAGCGAACCGACGGTGGACCGCACCGTCTTCGGGTTGTAGGGGTCGACACTGGCACCCGTCAGGATGACCGCGCCCGCTCCCGCGGAATCGGCGGCGCGGATGATCGTGCCGGCATTACCCGGGTCCCGGACCTCGACCAGCACGGCGACGAGGCGTGGCCCTGCGGCGAGCACGTCCTCGAGGGGGACGTCGACGAACCTGCACACCGCGACGAAGCCCTGCGGAGTGACCGTCGACGACATCGCCGCCAGCACGTCGGAGGTGACCCGCCGGAGGACGGGCGCACCATCGCGGTCGAGGAGAGCCGCGATATCGGTGTGCCGTTCGAGGGCCTCCGCCGTCGCGTACACGTCGACGACGACGCCCTCACTGCCCGCGTCCTGCCGGTCAAGGTGCAGTCGCACGGCCTCCCGCACGGCCTGCGGGCCCTCGGCCAGGAACTCGCGGCGCCTTAAACGCGACGGACGCCCGGCCAGGCGTGCCACCTCCTTCACCCGGTCTGCCTGGGTGTTGGTCATCAGTGGCGCCTGGGGGCGTCCGTTCACAGTCATCGTGTACCGGTGTGCGGGCCGTTCGGCCCGCAGCGTCCGATGGGGCCTAGGCCGAAGCCTTGAGCGGAGCCGACGTGTCGGCCGGCAGGGCGTTCTTGGCGATCTGGACGAGCGCGGCGAAAGCAGCGCCATCGGTGACGGCGAGGTCGGCGAGCATACGGCGGTCGACCTGGATCTCGGCGGCCTTGAGGCCCTGGATCAGGCGGTTGTAGGTCAGGCCGTTGGCGCGGGACGCAGCGTTGATGCGCTGGATCCAGAGGCGACGGAAGTCACCCTTGCGCTTGCGGCGGTCGCCGTAGCTGTAGACGAACGAGTGGAGCAGCTGCTCCTTCGCCTTGCGGTACAGGCGCGAACGCTGGCCGCGGTAACCCTTGGCGCGCTCGAGGATGACCCGGCGCTTCTTGTGGGCATTGACTGCCCGCTTCACACGTGCCACGTGCGTACTCCTTTTGTTCTTCTTCGGTCACAGCCGCAGCCGCAGCGCTGCACCGTTGGTGCGTGCGCTTTCCCGAGGGGGTGGATTGGTGGTTAGACGCCCAGCATCTTCTTGATGACCTTGGTGTCGGCCTTCGAGACGATCTGGTCGCTCGCGAGGCGGCGCGTCAGGGTCGAGGACTTGTGCTCGAGGTAGTGGCGGCGGCCGGCCTGCTGGCGCTTGAGCTTTCCGCTACCGGTCAGCTTGAAGCGCTTCTTGGCTCCGCTGTGGGTCTTCATCTTCGGCATGGGAACCGATCTCCTTTTGATAGCCGGGGCGGTTGCACCCGGAGTTCGGCACCCGAAGGTGCCTGCTGGTGTTCGAACGTGCCCGGAAGGACAGGGCGTGTGCCCTAGTCCTCGGTTCCGGGCTTCGGACGGCTGGTCGGGCTCTTGGGCGCCGTCCTGCCGGCAGGCTTGGGCGTCGCCGACGGTTTCGGCGCTCCAGGCTTCGGCATGGCCGACGGCATGGGGGCTGCGGACGGCTTCGGTGCCGCTGCGGCCGGCCTCGGGACCGGCGCCGCTGCGGGACGAGGTGCCGGTGCAGCCGTCGCCGGCCTCGGTGCCTGCTGTGCCGGTCGCGACGCCGCCGGACGCTCGGCAGCCGGCCGTGAGGCCGTCGTCGACCGCGGAGCGGACGACGTCCGGGCCGGAGCCGACGCGGTTCGCGCCGGAGCAGCCTTCGGCGCAGGAGCAGCCTGCGGCTGTGCGGCCGGGGCTTCCGTCGCCGTCGGAACTGCCGGGGCCTCTGCGGCCGGAACTGCCGTGGCGGGAGCCTCCGGGATGTCCGCGGCGGGTGCTTCCTGGACGGGAGCCTCCGGCGCGGCGGTCTCGGGCTCGCTCGTGATCGAGTAGCCCTCGGGCAGCAGGTCCGCGAGGGACTGGGTCAGCGGGGCAGTGCTCGCCCGGGAGGTGTCGATGCGCTTGACCTCTCCACCGGCCTTCACTGCTTCGTTGGCGGCCTTCGCCTCGGCCCGCTGCGTTTCCCGGCGCGCCTCCGCCTTGGCTTCGGCCTTGTTCTTGGTCGGACCGATGACCATGACCATGTTGCGGCCGTCGATGCGCGGCGACGACTCGACCACACCGACCTCGGCGACGTCCTCCGCGAACTTCTGGAGCAGGCGGATGCCCATCTCCGGACGCTGCTGCTCGCGACCGCGGAACTGGATCATGGCCTTGACCTTGTCGCCGGCACCGAGGAAGCGCATTGCGTGCCCGCGCTTGGTCTCGTAGTCGTGGGTGTCGATCTTGAGGCGGAACCGGATTTCCTTCAGGACCGTATTGGTCTGGTTCTTCCGCGCCTCGCGGGCCTTGACGGCCGCTTCGTACTTGTACTTACCAAAATCCATGAGCTTGGCTACCGGAGGCTTTGCCTGCGGTGCTACCTCGACAAGATCCAGGTCGGACTCGGCGGCAAGTCGGAGTGCGTCCTCGATACGGACGATTCCTACCTGTTCGCCGGCAGGTCCGACCAACCGCACCTCGGGAACGCGGATACGATCGTTGATTCTTGGCTCGCTAATGTGTGACTCCTGTGGATTCTCAAACCGGAACCGCCTGCAGACGAAAGAAGGCCTCCCATTGCATGCGCAATCGAAGGCCTCGGCAGCCGGTTCCGGAGGGTCGGCGGAAGCGTAGGCTTCCCGCGCGATCATCGGCAGGACCGACCAGGTGACCCGGCTACCTGCAATGCGGCCAAGGGTCGCACCAGGCAAACGCGGGTGGGAGAGGACTCCGCTTGCATCCCGGCCCGCTCCCCGCGGCTCCTGGAAGGAGCACAGCAAGTAACAGCGACCGGTTGGTCTATGCCAAGCTTACCAGTATGAACACCCCACACGACAATCCGCAGCACGCCTCCGACGACGGGCCGGCCACGCCCTCCCGACGAAGCTTCGCTGAGGAGCAGGAACACGGCGCCGGCCCCTCGGCGGCCGAGCAGGACGTCCGCCAGCAGATGCGCGACATCTCCGAAGTGGCCGCCGTGGAGGTCATCGTGACCTCGGCGGTCCACCTGATGAGTGCTGCCGCCGTGAAGTGCGGGCTCGCGCACGAGGAGAACGCCGAGCAGCTCAAGGACCTCGACGAAGCGCGCAAGCTGATCACCGCCCTCGCGGGGTTCGTCACCGCGGCCGCGCCGGAGATCGGGTCCCAGCACGCCGGTCCCCTGCGCGACGGACTCCGCTCGCTGCAGCTGGCCTTCCGGGAGGCCTCGATCATCCCCGATCCTCCGGGGCAGGGCCCCGGCGAGAAGTACACGGGGCCGGTCAACTGACCCGATAGCTCAATACCTCTCCGGCCCTGGGGCCGGACGCTCCGCACCGGTTCCCGGTGCGGAGCGTTCGTGGTCCCGGGCCCTGTGCACCTACACCCGGCGGGCCGCCCGCTCAGGATCCGCCGCCGGCCGCCGGCCCAGGCCCCGCGCGGCGAACCCGGCCGTACCGATCAGCGCCGAGACGACGCCCACCGTGATGAAGCCGCCCCACGGGCCCGTGGCGTCGATGAGGACGCCGGCCAGGGGAGCGCCGAGCGCGACGCCCGAGGTCAGCGCCGAACCGTACCAGCCCATCGCCTCCCCCCTCCTGTCCTCGGCAACCAGGTCGGCGACCTTCTCCGAGGCGGCCGAGAGCACCGGCGCGCACAGCAGGCCCGCGGGGATCGACAGCAGCGCCAGCGACAGGGTGCTGTTCGCGAAAGCCATCGGCAGCGTCAGGAGCGCCATACCGATCAGGAGGAGCGACGGCGGTACCGGCCGGTGCAGCGCTCCGTACAGGAGCCCGCCCACCACGGATGCGGCGCACCAGGCCACGAAGACGAGGCCGAGTTGGCCCTCGTTGCCGGATAGCTCGAGGGTAGCGACGATGCCCACCTCGGAGCCCGACAGGACCAGGCCCGCCCCCGCGGCGATGACCATGACCACCACGAGTGGCACGGTCAGCCAGGGGAAGGCCCGGGTGATGCCGCGGCGGAGCAGGGAGGAACCGGGGCGGAGCCCGGAGGCGCCGTTACGGGAACCGATGAGGTCGGCGGCCGTCTCGCCGATCCCCGCCGGCGCCACCGCCGGAACGGTTCCGTCGTCCGGCAGTTGCTCCGATCGCGTGGGCGGGTTGAACCACATGAGGAAGAGCCCGGCGCAGGCCGTGGCCAGTCCCACCAGTGTCAGACCGAGCACGGTCGAGACCTGGGTCGCCAGGACGACGCCCACTGCGGGTCCTGCCATGAAGATCACCTCGGTGGCGATCGCGTCGAGGGTGAACGCCGTGCGGCGCCGGTCGCCGTCGACCAGGACCCCGAGCGCCTGGCGGATGACGGAGAACGCGGGCAGGGTGAAGAGGCCGCCGACCAGTGCGGCGACGAGCAGCCACTGGTAGGGCAGGTGCGGGGCGACGGACCAGATGACGGCTTCCGCGAGAACGGAGGGAATCAGTGCGCGGCGGAGGCCCGCGCTGTCGATGCGCCGGCCCCGCCAGGGCGCACCGACGGCGATGCCGATGGTGACGATCGCGGCGACGGCTCCCGCTTCGGCGTACCCCCGGTCAAGGGTCTGCACCACGTGCAGCGTCAGGAGGACTCCGGCCGCCGAGTGCGGGAAGCGGGCGATCATCCCGACGATCAGCAGCGTCCGCACGGAGCGGATGCGCAGCAGGTCCCGGTATACGGCGAAGTTCACGGCCAGTCCTTCTCCGCCGACGACCCCGTCAGCGGGTGAGTTTGATGTCGAGCGAGTCGACGCGTTCCACGAATTCCGTGAGGTCAAGGAGGCTTGCACGGAAGGCCGACACGGCGTCCCGCACCTCCTGCGGTGAGAGTCCCGCGCGGAGCCGCAGGTCCATGCGCAACTCGGGACCCGGTCCCCCACCGGAGGCAATGCTACCGTCGGCCGACCGCGTGAGGACGCCGGCCCCCGGCCTCAGGGCCACGGAGAGGATGTCCTCCCCCTTCCCTGCCGCGACCTCGACGAGCCGCGCCAGCGCCGGGTCCTCGTAGGACGGAGTCCACTCGGCCTGCTGGGCCAGCGCCCACACGGCAGGACGACGGACGACGAACGTCACGTCGGCGCCGGGGTCGAGCACCAGGAGTTCCGCCTGCTCGGCCGCGGCGGCGAGGGCCGCACGTGGGGCGTAGGCCGCCACAGGCCGCGCGTCCGGGTGCCAGCGCCCGAGCGCCTGCGTCGAGGAGAACACCGGCAGTGCCTTCCGGCCGTCCGGCGCCGTCAGCGTCACGAGGGCCATGTCCGCCTCCTTGTCGGCCTGCAGACCGGAGGCGGCGTCCCCGACCTGTCCGAGCTGCGCCACGATGGGGATGAAGACCCGCGCGGTCCGGAGGGCGGTGAGGACGGCCCGTTCGTGCGGCCCCGGCTGGTCCGCCGGCCCCAGGAGCCCTGCCACGGCGTCGGCGAGCCGCGGGTCCGGGGCCCCGTCGTCGTCGTCGAAGGAGTGCAGCGGGTTCTCCGGACCGGACAGGTCCCGCCCGGCCCAGGGCCGGCCCGCGGAATCGGCGGTGTTGCCTGCCAGCGCCGCCGCGATGTGGGCGGGCAGCTGCCTGCCGGTCACGCGTCCGCGGCGGGCAGTCCTGCCACGTCCAGTGCCTGGGGCAGGGTGAAGGCGCCGGCGTACAGGGCCTTGCCGACGATCGCTCCCTCGAGCCCGAGCGGCACCAGGTCGCGGAGCGCGGCGATGTCGTCGAGGCTCGAGATGCCGCCCGACGCGACGACAGGGCGCGTGGTCTTCGCGAGGACCTCCTTCAGGAGCTCGATGTTCGGGCCCTTCAGCGTGCCGTCCTTGGTCACGTCCGTCACGACGTAGCGTGCGCAGCCGGCATCCTCGAGGCGCTGCAGGACCTCCCAGAGGTCACCGCCCTCCTCGGTCCAGCCGCGCGCCGCCAGCGTGGTGCCGCGAACGTCGAGTCCGACGGCGACGGCGTCGCCGTAGCGCGCGATGGCGAGCTCGGTCCACTCCGGGTTCTCGAGCGCGGCGGTCCCGAGGTTGACGCGGGTCGCACCGAGTTCCAGCGCGGCGTCCAGCGACGCGTCGTCACGGATACCGCCGGAGAGCTCGACCTTGATGTCCAGGTGCTTCACCACGCGCTCGAGCAGGTCCCGGTTCGAGCCCCGGCCGAAGGCGGCGTCGAGGTCCACGAGGTGCACCCACTCCGCGCCGGCCTCCTGCCAGGCGAGCGCGGCGTCCAGCGGGTCGCCGTAGCTGGTCTCGCTGCCCGCCTCGCCCTGCACCAGGCGGACGGCCTGGCCGTCGGCGACGTCGACGGCGGGAAGGAGCTCGAGCGTGGGTGATTCGGAGAAGGGGCTCATCGTCTGCTGTATCTGCTTTCGTAGGTGCGGCGCGGGCCGCTATGGGAGCGGTCGGTCGGTGCGGAATCCGGCTAGTCGCCGGGAAGGGTGAACAGGTAGGCGGCGAGCAGCGAGAGTGCTGCCAGTACCAGGAACGCGACCCACACCCAGCGGGGGAAGTCCTGGCTGCGCAGGGAGAACGCTCCACCGATGAGGAGCCCGGCGGCTCCCATGAGCACGAGGCTCAGCATCCGCTCATCGGAGTCCCTCGATCCAGTTCCGCAGCAGCTGCGCTCCCGCGTCGCCGGACTTCTCCGGGTGGAACTGGGTGGCGCTGAGCGGGCCGTTCTCGATAGCTGCGATGAAGGGGCCCCCGTGGTCGGACCAGGTGACCTGCGGCGGGTTCATGGCCGGCTGGGTCACGTCGAAGGACCAGTCCTGGACGCCGTAGGAGTGCACGAAGTAGAAACGCTGGTCCCCGATGCCGTCGAAGAGGACGGAACCCTCAGGTGCCTCCACCGTGTTCCAGCCCATGTGCGGCACGACGTCGGCCTTGAGCCGCTCGACCGTCCCGGGCCACTCGCCCATGCCCGGCGTGCGCACACCGTGCTCCACGCCTTCGTCGAAGAGCACCTGCAGTCCCACGCAGATCCCGAGGACAGGGCGGCCGCCCGCCACGCGCCGCCCGATCATCCGGAGGGCGTCGACGTCCTTCAGCCCCTTCATCACGGCGGCGAACGCACCGACGCCGGGCACGAGCAGTCCGTCCGCGGTGAGGACGTCGTCGGGCTTGGCGCTGAGCACGACCTCCGCGCCGACGTGCTCGAGCGCGCGGACGACGGAGCGGACGTTGCCGGACCCGTAGTCGAGCACGGTGACGGTACGGGCGGTCATAGCGCTCCCTTCGTGGACGGGATGCCCTCGACCCGGGGGTCGGGCTCGACGGCCGCGCGCAGCGCGCGGGCCAGGGCCTTGAACTGGGCTTCGACGATGTGGTGCGGGTCGCGCCCTGCGATCACGGTGACGTGGAGGCAGATCTGTGCGTGCAGGGCGATGGCCTCCAGCACGTGGCGGGTCAGGGACCCGGTGAAGTGCCCGCCGATGAGGTGGTATTCCTGCCCCGCGGGCTCGCCGCCGTGCACGAGGAACGGGCGGCCGGAGATGTCGACGACGGCGTTGGCCAGCGCCTCGTCCAACGGGACCGTCGCCTCGCCGAAGCGGCGGATGCCGGCCTTGGTGCCCAACGCGAGCCGGAGGGCCTCGCCGATCGCTATGGCCGTGTCCTCGACGGTGTGGTGGACGTCGATGTGCGTGTCGCCGGAGGACTTGATCGTCAGGTCGATCAGCGAGTGCTTCGACAGTGCCGTGAGCATGTGGTCGTAGAAGGGCACCGTGGTGTCGATCGACGAGGCACCGGTGCCGTCGAGGTCGAGTTCCACGAGGACACTGGATTCGCTCGTGACGCGCTCGATGCGGGCCGTGCGGCCGCGGGCGGCATCAACTGTCATTGCATTCCTTCTGTGCGCTTCCGGGCATGCCGGACGCTGATCGACGGTGGACTGGGCGACGGTGGGCTGGGCGACGCGGGGTCGCGGGTGGTCCCTGCACTCCAAGTCTAGGAGAACAGCAACCGGCGCCGGGTGCGGGAGCCCTGCAGGGGGACGTGCTACAGCAGCTTCCTCAACGCAGTGAGGAACACCGTGGTCTCCTCCTCTGTTCCCGCGGTGACCCGCAGGGACCCGGGGATGCCGACGTCGCGGATGAGCACGCCCGCCTCCAGGAGGCCCTCCCACACCCGGTGGGGGTCGTCGAGGCCGGAGAAGAAGACGAAGTTGGCGTCCGACGGGGCCGGGGAGAGCCCGAGCTCGCCGAGTTCCTGCACGATGCGGTCCCGCTGCACCTTGATCGCCTCGACGTTGGACAGCAGCGTGTCCGCGTGGGTGAGGGCCGCGTTGGCTGCCGCCTGCGTGATGGCGGAGAGGTGGTACGGAAGGCGGACCAGCCGCAGGGCGTCGGTGACCTCCGGCGCCGCGGCGAGGTAGCCGATCCTCGCCCCCGCCAGGGCGAAAGCCTTGCTCATCGTGCGCGACACGAGGAGCCGCGGGCGCCCGGGAAGCAGCGTGAGGGCGCTCGGCGTCCCCTGCTGCGCGAACTCGCCATAGGCCTCGTCGACGATGATGATGGCCCGCGCATCCTCGCCGGCATCGTAGGCCGCCTCGATCACGTCGAGGCCGAGAGCCGTGCCGGTCGGATTGTTCGGCGAGCACAGGAAGACGATGTTGGCAGCCGTGTCGCGCACGGCGCGGGCGGTCGCCTCGGCCGTCATGGAGTACGCGGACCCGCGCTCGGCCGTCACGTACCGCGTGCCCGTGCCACTGGCGAGCAGCGGGTACATGGAGTAGGTGGGAGGGAAACCGAGCGCGGTCCGTCCGGGCCCGCCGAAGGCCTGGAGTACCTGCTGGAGCACTTCATTGGAGCCGTTCGCCGCCCACAGCTGGTCGGGTGTCAGTCCGTGGCCCAGGTAGTCGGCGAGGTTCTTCCGCAGCTCGCTGAACTCGCGGTCCGGGTAGCGGTTGAGGCCCTGCGTCGCCTCAGCCACCGCCGCGACGATGGCGGCGTGGACGTCGGCGGGGACGCCGTGGGTGTTCTCGTTGACGTTCAGCAGGATGGGTACGTCCAGCTGAGGGGCGCCGTACGGGTGCAACCCGACGAGGTCATCACGCAGGGGAAGGTTCGCTAGGGCGTCGACGGAGGAGGGCACCCCTCGAGTTTAAGGGATGCGGAGTGTCTCAGCTAACGGCGCGTCGCCGGCACCAAGCCCGCCGTTCCGCCACACGGCACCGACTGGACAGGCCGCCTCCTTGCCCGGCTGTCCCCCCGGCTAGGCCCCGGCGGGTACCGCGATGCTCTGCCCTGCCCGGACGAGGGAGGTGTGCAGGTCGTTGAGTTCCACGATCTCCGCCACGACGTCCCGCGGGTCGCGCTCCGGGGCGTACTGGACGGCGAGGTCCCACAGCGTCTCCCCCGCGGCGACACTCACCTCGACCGTCGACGAGGATGCGGGAGCCGACTCCCCGGCCTTCGCCTGGGAGGTCAGGAAGGCACCCAGGAGGATCAGGGCGGCGACGCCCAGCGCGATCGGCAGGCCGACCAGCAGCAGGCGTCCGCGTCGCGTCAGGGTCAGCGCGTGCCCCGCACTCCGCTGGGTGGAGGTGCGGGACGCGTCCGGCTGTACGGGCGCCGGTCGCACGGAACTGGACGCGGCTCGGAGGGACGGCACGGAGGTGGAGCGGGGGGCGGTGGGGACGAGCCGGAGGCGGGCCTCCGGTCGAACGGGCGCCAGTGCCCACAGCGCGGTGCTGCCGTGCAGTGCCGGTGCTTCAGCCATTGCCTTACCTCTTTCCCTTCGAATGCCCTCTTCGAACAACCCGCCCGATTCGAACACGCGTTCTAATTCCACGATGCCTATTTCTAGCACTCACGGACGACGGTTGTCGAGACTCGCTCGAACATATGTTTGATAACTGCCCCCGTCTGTCCTAGCGTGAACAGGACAGGACATCACCGGCGAAAGCTGCCGCTCAGCGCAGGCAAGCCGCTGGTGTATCTCAGACAACCATCCGCCTCTGACAGAAAGCCCCCGGGGTACCGGGAGCCGGCAGGCGGACAACATGGGATCTGCAGTCCCAGGCGAAAGGCGCAACAGTGGCGGAATCAACACCGGCAGCCCGGCAGGAATCGAACACCGCCGACGTTCCGACCGACGCCGTGCCGATCTCGGCGGGCCGTGGACGCCCGCGCGGCCGCTCGGCGTCGAAGGGGCTCACCGCGCGCCAGCTGACGATCCTCGAGACCATCCAGCGGTCGATCGCCGACAAGGGCTACCCGCCGTCGATGCGGGAGATCGGCGACACGGTCGGCCTGGCGAGCCTCTCGAGCGTGACCCATCAGCTGTCCCAGCTCGAGCGCCTCGGGTACCTGCGGCGCGACCCGAAGCGCCCCCGAGCCATGGAGGTACTGCTGCCGCTGACGCTCGCCCCCGACGCGGCTTCGGGCGAGGACGGCTCGTCCGCGGACCGTAAGGTCGGACACCAGATCGCCGTGGACACCGCCCTCGTGCCGCTGGTCGGGCGCATCGCCGCGGGTGGGCCGATCCTCGCCGATCAGGTCGTCGAGGACGTCATGCCCCTGCCGCGACAGCTGGTCGGGCACGGTGACCTCTTCATGCTCAGGGTCTCCGGGGACTCGATGGTGGACGCCGCCATCTGCGACGGCGACTGGGTGGTCGTCCGGCGCCAGCAGAGCGCGCAGAACGGAGACATCGTCGCGGCACTGCTCGACGACGAGGCGACCGTGAAGACCTTCCGCCAGAGGGACGGCCACACCTGGCTCCTGCCACAGAACACCCGCTACGAGCCCATCCTCGGCGACCACGCCAGCATCATGGGCAAGGTCGTCTCGGTGATGCGCGCTCTCTAGCGCCCCCCGGCGGACCCGCCGGCGAGAACCCGGGCGGGACCGCCGGCCAGAACCTGGCGGCAACCCCCGGCAGGGCCGCCCGGCTCGACGCGCGCCCTGCCGGACCTCAGCGGGCCGAGAGCCGCTCGAGGATGCCCGTGACCGTCGCCCTGTCCGTCGTCGCCCAGAAGGGCGGCAGTGCCGCCCTGAGGAAGCCACCGTAGCGGGCGGTGGCGAGGCGGCTGTCCAGGACGGCGACGACACCGCGGTCGCCCGTCGCGCGGATCAGGCGTCCCGCGCCCTGCGCGAGCCGCACCGCCGCATGCGTGGCGGACACGCTCATGAAGCCGTTGCCTCCATTGCGCGCCACGGCCCTCGTCCGGGCCGTCATGAGCGGATCGTCGGGGCGCGGGAACGGGATGCGGTCGATGACCACCAGGCGGCACGACGAGCCCGGCACGTCGACGCCCTGCCACAGGGACATGGTCCCGAACAGGCAGGTGTCCGGCTCGTCGGCGAACTGCGTCACGAGGGCATTGAGGGAGGACTCGCCCTGGCACAGGATCTCGAAGTCGACCTTGGGCCGCAGGGCCTCCGCCGCTTCCTCGGCAGCACGTTTGGAGGAGAAGAGACCGAGCGCTCCCCCGCGCGACGCCGTGAGGAGCGTCAGGAGTTCCTCCAGTTGCGCGTCCGAGGTGCCTCGTTCGGGTTTGGGGAGATCCTTCGCCACGTAGAGGACACCCTGGCGCGGATAGTCGAACGGACTGCCGACGTCGACCCCGGTCCAGGCGGGGGCGCCGGGCCCGCTCAGCCCCAGCGATCCCGCGACGGGCCCGAACTCGGAGCCGATCGCGAGGGTCGCCGACGTGAGGATCACCGTGTGGTCCTCGAACAATCCCTCGCGCAGCCTGCCAGCGACGGAGAGCGGCGCGACGTTCAGCGTCGCGGGCGCGCTCTCGTCCGGCTGGGCGTACCCGGAGCCCGGTGTGAACGTGCTCGGGCGCGAGGCCCACACGACCTCGTTGAGATCGGCGGCGGCGAGGATCCGCTCCGCGAGCTCGAAGACCAGCGTCGTCCGGGAGCGGGCGACCTGTCGGCCACCGTCGGCGTCGGCCTCGGATTTGCCGTCCGTCTTCGTGTCGGAGAGTGCGGCACGTGCCGCGTCCCGCACCTGCGCCAGGGCCTGCTCGAGGTCGTCCGGCAGGCCGCCGGGCAGCAGCCCGGACGGGACGAGCTCGGACGCGGCCTCGAAGGCGTCGGCAGCGGTATCGAGGGATGCGGTGCCGATGGATGCATGGCGGCGGAGCGCGGCGGCGGCGGCCGTGACCATGGAGGCGGAGAGCTGTCCGGAGACGGCCCCGGTCACCCGGTCGTGGAGCTCGTGCGCCTCATCGATGACCACGACGTCGTATTCCGGCAGGACCGCGAGCCCCTCGAAGGCGCTGATCGCGAGCATCGCATGGTTCGTGATGATGATGTCGGCGTCGGCTGCGGCCGCGCGTGCCTTCTCGCTGAAGCACTCCTGCGCCACCGGACAGCGCGCGGCACCGAGGCACTCCATGCTGGAGACGGAGACCTGCCGCCACGCGCGGTCGCTGACACCGGGCACCAGGTCGTCCCGGTCCCCCGTCGTCGTCTCCTCCGCCCATTCGCGGAGCCGGACCACTTCCCTGCCGAGCGCCGATGCCGGGGCGCCGCCTCCGCCTGCGGGCGAGGGATGCGGTGCCGCGTCCTCCCCGAGGCTGAAGAGCGTATCGGGGGCGTCCTCCTCGGGGAAGCCTCCGCCCGTCTTGTGCAGGCACACGTAGTTGGAGCGGCCCTTGAGCAGCGCGACGTCGACCGGACGTTCGAGCGCAGGTCGCACGGCGTCCAGGAGCCTGGGGAGGTCCCGGCCGACGATCTGCGCCTGCAGGGCGAGCGTCGCGGTCGAGACGACCGACGGGCGCTCGCTGTCCATCGCATGGGCGATCAGCGGCACGAGGTATGCCAGCGATTTGCCGGTCCCTGTGCCGGCCTGGACGAGCAGATGGTCTCCCGTCCGGATGGCCTCGCTCACCTGCCGCACCATTTCGTGCTGGCCGGCGCGCATCTCTCCGCCCATCGACCCGACGGCGGCATCGAGCAGGCCGAGGGCCTGCGTCACTTCGGCCGAGTGTCGCGGCGCATCCGGCGCTGCGACGGCAGCACCGGACGGCGCGCTGTCACTCATGCCGGACGAACTGCTCCAGCTCGGCGGCCAGGCCTTCCCGGACCATCACTTCGAGGCGGGTGCCCTCGTCCACGTGTTCCGTACTGAGGATCTCGACGTCCTCCTCGTGGAGGCGGCTCACGATCTCGCCCCGCTCGTAGGGCACCAGCAGGTCCAGCTTCACGGCCGGGCGCGGGATGTTCGTACTGATGAGCTGCTGGAGCTCCGTCAGTCCTGCACCCGTGCGGGCGGACACGACCACGGACCGCGGCTCACGCTGCCGGAGCCGCTCGATGACGAACGGATCGGCCGCGTCGGCCTTGTTCAGCACGATGATCTCGGGCACCTTGCGCGCATCCACCTCGGTCAGGACGGCGCGCACCGCGGCGATCTGCCCCTCCGGGTCCGGGTGCGAGGCGTCGACGACGTGGAGGATCAGGTCGGCGTCCGCCACTTCCTCGAGGGTCGAGCGGAAGGCCTCGACCAGCTGCGTCGGAAGCGACCGGACGAACCCGACGGTGTCGGCCAGCGTATAGCCGATCCCGTCCGGGGTCTCGGCCCTGCGGATGGTCGGATCCAGTGTCGCGAAGAGCGCGTTCTCGACCAGGACCCCGGCATCCGTCAGCCGGTTCAGCAGTGACGACTTGCCGGCGTTCGTGTAGCCGGCGATCGCCACGGAGGGAACCTGGTTCCGACGGCGGTTGGACCGCTTGGTCTCGCGTGCAGGCTTCATCCCGGCGATCTCCCGGCGCAGCTTCGCCATGCGGGTCCGGATCTTCCGTCGATCGAGTTCGATCTTCGTCTCACCGGGGCCACGGGAGCCCATGCCTGCGCTTGCGCTACCGACCTGGCCACCCGCCTGGCGGGACATCGACTCGCCCCAGCCACGAAGACGCGGCAGCAGGTACTCGAGCTGCGCGAGCTCCACCTGCGCCTTGCCTTCCCGGCTCTTGGCGTGCTGGGCGAAGATGTCCAGGATCAGTGCCGTGCGGTCGATGACCTTGACCTTAACGATGTCCTCCAGGCCGCGGCGCTGCGAGGGCGACAGCTCGCTGTCCACGATCACCGTGTCCGCTCCGGTCGCGTGCACGATCTCCTTCAGCTCCTGGGCCTTGCCCGAGCCGAGGAACGTGGCGGGGTCCGGCTTCAGGCGTCGCTGCACGATGCCGTCGAGCACCTCGGATCCTGCGGTCTCGGCGAGTGCTGCAAGCTCCTGCAAAGAGTTCTCCGCGTCCTGCGCGGTGCCTTCGCTCCACAGTCCGGCGAGGACCACCCGCTCCAGCCGCAGCTGCCGGTACTCGACCTCCGTGACGTCCTCGAGTTCGGTGGACAGCCCCGCCACGCGGCGACGTGCGTTCCGCTCGGCCAGGTCCTGCTGGTCACCGTCGGCGTCGGAACCGTCCTCGTCGCCCGACAGTGCAAGGGCATGCGGTCGCCACGTCTTCTCGGCGGGCGCCGTCGTCTCCTCCGGTTTCGCTGTTCCGTCCTTCGCCCTGGTCTTCGCCGCTGCAGCTTCGTCGCTGGCGAGGATCCGGTCGATGACGGCTTGGATCTCCTCCCGGCCCATGTCGGACCCGGTGGAGTTTCCGTGATTCGTGGTCATAGTCTCCCTCAATGGATGTAGTCCGATTCTACGGCCGCCCGCCTGACGCGTTCCAGCCACTTCTCCTAGCGCGAAACCTCCCCGCCGCGACGGGTTCCGGGGTGGCACTAGGCTTTCCACCATGGAGTCACAGCACTATTTCAGCGCCCAGCCGGCCGGACCGGGTACCCGCAGGCCCCTGTCCGTGGTCCTCGCCGGCACGCGCCGCGACCTCGTGACGTCATCGGGGCTCTTCAGTCCCGATGGCATCGACAAGGGGACTGCTATTCTCCTCGGCTCGGTCCCCGACCCCGAGGGACATCGGATGCTTGACATCGGCTGCGGCTGGGGACCGCTCGCCCTCACGATGGCGCTGAAGGCCCCGGAGGCGGAGGTCCATGCGGTCGACGTGAACGAGCGCTGCATCGCCCTCACCGCCGAGAACGCCGAACGGCTCGGGCTCCGTAACGTGATCACCGGCACGCCCGACGACGTCGACCCCGCGCTCGAGTTCGACACGATCTGGTCCAACCCGCCCATCCGGATCGGCAAGCAGGAACTGCACGGCCTGCTGCTCCGCTGGCTGCCGCGCCTCGCTCCCGGCGGACGCGCCTGGCTCGTGGTGCAGAAGAACCTCGGCGCGGACTCCCTGCAGCGCTGGCTCGGGGAGGAACTGCCCGCGGGGTTCAGCGTGCGTCGCGCGGAGACCTCCAAGTCGTTCCGGATCCTCGAGGTGTACCGCCAGGAACACCGGCCCGCCTGAGGCGGAGCGTCCCGCGGGTGAGCCGCTGGCTGTGGTCGGCTGGACGGCCGGTCGTCAGCCGGTCGGCAGCAGCACGCCGTCGGCCACGAGGACGGCCGGCCCGCTGAGCTGGACGTGCTCGCGACCGTCGGGACCGTCGAAGAACGTCACACCGACGACTCCTCCTGGCACGCTCACCAGCCACTGCGCGGGGGCGCCCTCTCCTGCCCAGTACCTCGTCGCGGCGGCAGCGGCACACGCTCCGGTACCGCAGGACTGGGTCTCGCCGACGCCGCGCTCGTGCACGCGCATCCGGAGGCGCCCGACGCCGTCGTCCCCCACCAGCGGATCGGATGGAACCACCAGTTCGACGTTCGTGCCGGCTGGCGGAACGGGCCGGACCGCGGGTGCCCGGTAGAGCTCGGTCCGGTCCAGTTCGGCGTGCTCGGCCAGCGCCACGACGGTGTGCGGGTTGCCCATGCTGATGGACAGCGCCGGCCGGTCGACATCGAGTCCTCCGATGCCCACGAGGGAATCCATGCCGCGTGCCACGGCGGCGTCCGGGAAGATGAATTCCCAGGGCCCCATGTCCACGGCGTACCCGTTCCCGGACCGGGTGACGCGCTTCACCCCTGCACGGGTCCCGATCGCGAGTGCGCCGCCGTCGGGCAGTGCGGCAACGCCCTTGGCGAGGAGGAAGTGGGCGAAGACCCTCACGCCGTTGCCGCACATCTCCGAGACGGACCCGTCCCCGTTGCGGTAATCCATGAACCATTCGGCGTCGGGCTCGGTCTGCAGCAGGGCACGGCCTTCGGGAAGCGTAGCGGACCGGACAGCCCGGATGTAGCCGTCGGCACCGATGCCGCGGTTCCGGTCGCACAGGGCTGCGACGAACGAGACGTCGGTGGGAGCGGTGCCCTCGGGGTCGAGGGTCAGGAGGAAGTCGTTGCCGGTGCCGTGGCCCTTGGTGAAGGACAGGCCCGCGGAGTCGGAAGGGCGCGAAGCTGCGGAGGAAGGAGCGTCGGCGAGGAAATCGGTCACCGTCCTAGGATAGGTCCCCGCACCGTTCGACGATCCCGACCGCCCGCTCGACCAGGCCGGGTTCCTGCCAGTCGGTCCAGGCGACCCGGGGGTCGCCGCGGAACCAGGTCAGCTGGCGGCGCGCGAAACGGCGGGTGGCGGCGATCGTGTCCTCGACGGCCTCCGCTTCCGTAAGGGAGCCGTCCAGCACCCGGAGGAACTGCGCGTAGCCGAGGGCGCGCGACGCCGTCCGTCCGTCCCGGAGCCCGGCTGCGGCGAGGCGCTCCACCTCCTGGCTGAGGCCGGCCCGGACCATGGCGTGCACGCGGTCGGCGAGTCTCCCCCGCAGGACACCGCGGTCGACGCCGAGACCGATCTGCACCGCCGGCTGGTGGTACTCGCGCCTCGGCATGAAGGCGCTGAAGGGCCGTCCGCTGACCTCGAACACCTCGAGGGCCCGGATGAGCCGCCGGTCGTCGTCGATCCGTTCCGCGGAAACGCTGTCCACGGCGCGCAGGCGCTTCCGGAAGGCCGCGCTTCCCTCGCGAGCGATGTCGGCTTCGAGCCGGGCCCGCACTCCCGGGTCGGTGGGCGGGAACTCCAGCCGGTCCAGGGCTGCCCTGACGTACAGCCCGGAGCCGCCGACGAGCACGGGAACGCGCCCGCGGCGGCGGATGTCGTCGATGATCCTACGGGCGTCCTCCTGGTAGGCGGCCACGCTGGCTTCCTCGGTGATGTCGAGCACGTCCAGCAGGTGGTGCTCGATGCCCCCGCGTTCGTGCTCGGGAAGCTTCGCCGTGCCGATGTCCATGCCGCGGTAGAACTGCAGGGCGTCGGCGTTGATCACCTCGCCCCCGAGCCGCTGCGCCAGGGCGACCCCGAGGTCGGACTTGCCGGATCCGGTGGGACCGACGACCGCGACCACCGGAAGGGTCAACGGGCGCTCCCCCGCACCGGCAGGGACGGCATGCCCAGGGACACGGCGCGGGGGGCCCCGCCGGCCGGAGCCGGGGCGGCGCAGGAGTCGGCCTGGCTCCTGTCCCACGCATCGCCGGCCCGTGAGCGGCGCAGGGAGTACTGCTCGGTCGTCGGGTCGGAGAGCAGGTGGAACGACGCAGCCTCGGTGATCGGCAGCGTGACGAAGTCACCCGGGCGCGGCACGTCGGCGCCGGAGGGTACGGAGACGTGCACCAGTCGCTGGTCACGGGCTCGGCCCGTCAGGCGGTGCGTCTCGCCTCCCTTGCGGCCCTGCTGGTCGGTGACGAGGACCTCGACGAGCGTGCCGACCTGGCGCGCGTTCTCCTCCCGGGCGATGCGGTCCTGGAGGGCGGTGAGGCGTTCGAAGCGTTCCTGCACGACGGCTTTCGGCAGCTGCTCGGGCAGTTCGGCAGCCGGAGTGCCGGGCCTCTTCGAGTACTGGAAGGTGAAGGCGGTGGCGAAGCGGGACCGCTCGACGACGTCGAGGGTGGCCTGGAAGTCCTCCTCCGTCTCGCCGGGGAAGCCGACGATGATGTCGGTGGAGATCGCTGCGTGGGGCATCCGCTCCCGGACACGGTCGAGGATGCCGAGGAAGCGGCTCGACCGGTAGGACCGGCGCATGGCCTTCAGGATGCGGTCGGAGCCCGATTGCAGGGGCATGTGCAGCTGCGGCATGACGTTGGGCGTCTCGGCCATGGCGTCGATGACGTCGTCGGTGAAGGCGGCGGGGTGGGGGCTCGTGAAGCGGACGCGCTCGAGCCCCTCGATCGACCCGCACGCACGCAGCAGCTTCGCGAACGCGCCCCGGTCGCCGAACTCGACGCCGTAGGAATTGACGTTCTGTCCCAGCAGCGTGACCTCGACGGCGCCGTCGGCCACGAGCGCCTCGATCTCGGCGAGGATCTCCCCGGGCCTCCGGTCGCGCTCCTTGCCCCGCAGCGACGGCACGATGCAGAAGGTGCAGGTGTTGTTGCAGCCGACCGAGATGGACACCCAGCCCGCGTAGACGGAGTCCCGCTTCGTGGGCAGCGTCGACGGGAAGACGTCGAGCGACTCGAGGATCTCGAGCTGCGCGTCCTGGTTGTGCCGGGCGCGCTGCAGCAAAGCGGGAAGGGCCCCGATGTTGTGCGTGCCGAAGACGGCATCGACCCAGGGGGCCTTCTTCAGAATGGTCTCCCGGTCCTTCTGCGCCAGGCAGCCGCCGACGGCGATCTGCATGCCGGGCCGCGCTTCCTTCACAGCCTTCAGGATGCCGAGGTTGCCGTAGAGCTTGTTGTCGGCGTTCTCACGCACGGCGCAGGTATTGAAGACGACGACGTCCGCCTGTCCGTCCTCGACCCTGCTGAGCCCGGCGCCCTCGAGCAGCCCGGAGATGCGCTCGGAGTCGTGCACGTTCATCTGGCAGCCGAACGTCCGGACCTCGTAGGTGCGCCGGTCGACAACGTCCTGCGCTTCGTCGTGCGCTTCGGGGGCGCTGCTGGAAGTCTCATCGAGGGGAACGGGAAGTGTCATGCTCACGCCCTTAAGCGTACGGCTGGCACGGTGGGGGCCCACAATCGCCGGACGCCGGTCAGTCCTGCGCCTCGGCGTCCGCGAGAACATCCTTCACGATGGAGAAGGCGGTTCCCGGACTGTACCCCTTGCGTGCGAGGACACCGACGAGCCGCCGCACCTCCTTGTCCCGCACGGCACGGTCCGAGAGGTCGGCGCTTCCGCGCAGCTTGCGGCGGACGACGTCGCGCGCCTGGGCATGCTCGTCCTCGTCGGAGATCTGGAGCAGCGCGTCCTCCGCAAGGTCCGGATCGATGCCCTTGTCCGCGAGCTCACGCCGGAGCGAGGACCGGGAGAGAGCTTTGGCAGCGGTACGGGTCCGGACCCACATCCGCGCGAACTCGGCGTCGTCGATCAACTGGACTTCCTCGAACCGGTCCAGGAGTGCTGCGGCCACGGCTGCCGGGATCTCCCGGTCGGCGAGCTTCCGGGCGAGCTGGTGCCGGCTCCGTGCGCCGAGAGCCAGTTGGCGGAGCAGGATGGAGCGCGCCTCGGACGCCCATTCCTCGTCGCTCCTGCGCGGCACCGCCCCATCCGACGGTTCCCCGTACGGCACGCTCCCGAACCCTGTCAGGGACCCAGCCGTCAGGGAGCCGTCAGGCAGGGACTCCTCAGACAGGGACTCCTCAGGCAGGAATACGTCGCTCCCGCCTCGACCACGCGCTCCGCGCGAGGGGCCGCGACGCGCGGTCGTTCCGCCGGAACGCCGCTGTCCGCGGGGTTCGCCCGCCGGGCCCTCCCCTTCGCTGTCACCTGTCCTGCCGCCGGCGGATCCGCGCGACGACCGGCCACCCGCCGATCCTCCACGTCCCGACCTGCTGCCCGAGGCACCACGGGCGCCCCGGCGGCGGTCACCGCGCAGCGCGTCAGCGCCGGTAGAACCGTCACCGGCAGAACCGTCATCGGCAGAGCCATCGGCGGACGAACCGACGACGGGCCCGAACGGATCATCGGCAGGGGGCCGCCCCGACGATCGACGGCGAGTGCCCGGAGCGCCCCATCCTGCTCCGCCCGCACTCCGCGCTCCGAAACTCGAGGCACAAAAGCTCGAGGCACCGAACGAGGCCGACCGGGTCAGCCCCTGTCGCTTCGCCGCAGGCCGTCGGGAAGCCCCTTCGGGGTCTTCGGCGTCAGCCGAGCTGTCGGAGCCGAACCGGCCGAACGAGGTCCCCCAGTCGACCGGCTCCGATCCGGCATCCGATGGCATGCGACCTACTCGCCGCTGACAGCCTTGAGCTTGGGAGCGTCGGGCTCTTCTTCGGCCTGCACTCCGATGCCCAGCTTGACCCGGATCTTCTGCTCGAGCTCATCGGCCAGATCGGGATTGTCGATGAGGAACTTCCGGGCGTTCTCCTTGCCCTGCCCGAGCTGGTCGCCGTCGTAGGTGAACCAGGCACCGGACTTCTTCACCAGTCCGTTCTCCACTCCGACGTCGATCAGGCCGCCCTCGCGCGAGATGCCGTGGCCGTACAGGATGTCGAATTCGGCCTGCTTGAAGGGCGGAGCCATCTTGTTCTTGACGATCTTGGCGCGGGTCCGGTTACCCACCGGGTTCACGCCTTCCTTCAGGGTCTCGATGCGGCGCACATCGATACGGACCGACGCGTAGAACTTCAGCGCCTTGCCACCCGTGGTGGTCTCGGGGCTTCCGAAGAAGACACCGATCTTCTCGCGCAGCTGGTTGATGAAGATCGCGGTGGTCTTGGTCTGGCTCAGGCGGCCGGTGATCTTCCGGAGGGCCTGGCTCATCAGGCGGGCCTGGAGGCCGACGTGACTGTCACCCATCTCGCCCTCGATCTCGGCACGGGGCACGAGCGCGGCGACGGAGTCGATGACGACGATGTCGATCGAGCCGGAGCCGATCAGCATGTCCATGATCTCGAGCGCCTGCTCACCCGTATCCGGCTGCGACACGAGGAGCGCGTCCGTATCCACGCCGAGCTTCTTCGCGTACTCGGGGTCCAGGGCGTGCTCGGCGTCGATGAAGGCTGCGATGCCTCCGTTGCGCTGTGCGCTCGCGACGGCGTGCAGGGCCACGGTGGTCTTACCGGAGGATTCCGGACCGTAGATCTCGACGATCCTGCCGCGCGGAAGACCGCCGATGCCGAGTGCGGCATCCAAGGCGATGGAACTCGTGGAGATGGTTTCGATGGGAGCCCTGGTCTGATCACCAAGACGCATCACGGAACCCTTGCCGTACTGCTTGTCGATCTGGGCGAGAGCAGCTTCTAGGGCTTTCTCGCGGTCTGGAGCGGCCATTCTTCACCTCGGTTATTCATGGCCAAGCGGCCTGTTTAAGTGTTCGATTCGACTGTAGTAGCCTGCGCCGACAGTTTGAGGTGGGGCCGCCGCTGTGTGCACAAGAGGGCGCCGCCTCCACCTCCATCATATCGCGGTCCGAACAGGTATTCGATTATCCGGACGGCATCAGCGTGTTCTCCCGTCGGCTGCCGCCGGCCTCAGCGAGGCTTCACATCGCGTCCCAGCCACCGCTCGCGCGGCACGTCCTGGGCCCGGCAGACAGCCTCCCATACCGCCTTCGGATCGACCCCGGCGCCCAGCGCCTCGGAGGCCGTCCTGTCGCCGAGTCGATCGACCACCAGGTCCCGGGCGAGGGTCCGCGAGTACCGCTCGCCGAACTCGTCGTCCATCAATCGCCAGAAATCGCTCAGCCGCATCTACAGTTCCCTGCTCTCGTGTTTGGGCCGTACGGCCGCCGCCCGCACGACCACCGGTCGCCTCTCCATCATGCGTCCTGGTCCGGCGGCACGCACGGCAGACCCTGTCCGGTGCGCCCCGGGAACCACCGCAGATCCTTCCGGCGGACGGAACCGCCTCACATGGTGCCACTCCCACCCCGGAACCCTACAATTGGCCCATGAACGCGAAGCCGAGCACCACCCACCCCGGCCCGGGTCTGGCAGCCTACCCCGGGGAAGATGCCGACACCGACGCGGCCATCGAGGCCCTCGAGCAGCAGCTGAGCATGCTGTGGCGTCGCGCCCGATCGAACTCCTACAAGGTGGCCCGCCGCGTGCACCCGGACATGGAGCCCGCCGCCTACGGGCTCCTCGTGATCCTGCAGCGCGAGGGCTCCATGCGCCTCACGGACATCGCGGCGAGCGTGGGTGTCGGCAAACCCTCGGTCAGCCGCCAGATCGCGATGCTGGAACAGCTCGGGCTCGTGCAGAAGGAGGCTGATCCGCTGGACGGCCGCGCCCAGTCCATCTCCCTCACCGACGCCGGCACGCGTCAGCTCGTCGCCGCCCAGACTGCCCGCAAGCAGGCGTTCCACCAGCTCATGGAGGACTGGGACGTGGAGGACCTGACGCGGCTCGGCACGCTGATCGCCCAGCTGAACAACACCTACACCAAGGACAACTGGTAGGAGACGGCAGGAAGGCCCGTCCCTGAGGGGACGGGCCTTCCTTGTCGTAGGCGACTAGCGGTTCGTTGCCGCGAGCCCCCGACGGAAATCGTCGTTCAGATCGTCGGTGAGATCCTCCCCGAACTCACGGGAGAACTCCTGGGGGATGGTGTCCGGGATCGACACGCCTTCTGCTTCTGCCAGGCGGTCGCTGACTTCCCGCAGCATCGAGGAAAGCGGCACCTCGAGTGCACTGCAGATTGATGAGAGGAGTTCAGAGGATGCTTCCTTCTGTCCACGCTCAACCTCGCTGAGGTATCCGAGGGAGACCCTCGCACTGTGCGACACCTCGCGCAGGGTACGGCCCTGGCGCTGGCGGACGTCACGGAGGACGTCGCCGATTTCATGGCGAAGAACTACCATCTTGCGCTCCTTAGGCTTGCGTTGTGCATCATCCGCCAACCCCACATCACGCCAACGGACAACGCCGTTTACGGATACGGGCTGCTTTACCATCTGTATCGCCTTGCTCCCTCATGAATGCGGCACCGTCAGGATCGACGAGTGCCCCGTGATGATGACCTGCCCGATCTGCTTGAGCCTAAGTCGCCAACCCTATCAACGGCCGGCAGTGTTTATAACTACCCCCGGCCACTGTTTGTTCCCTTGGACAAAGTCCCGAGAAGCTCGGTAAGCACCGCGTCGCAGGAGGCGGTCCGGATGCTTTCGCGGTCGCCGGGGAAGTGGTGTTCGAAGGTCTCCGTGCCCGCGGAGGACGAAATCGCCGTGAAGACGGTGCCCACGGGCTTGCCGCCATGGGGCGAGGGACCCGCGACACCGGTCGTCGCGAGGCCGATATCGGCGGAGAACGCGGCCCGCGCGCCGTCGGCCATTGCAGCAGCGACCCGCGGATCCACGGCGCCCGCCGCCGCGAGGAGGTCGGCGTCGACGCCCAGGAGTTTCTGCTTGACCTCCAGCTGATAGGCGACCACACCTCCCCTCAGGACGGCCGAGGCGCCGGGCACCCCCGCGATCGAGGAGGCGACCAGGCCGGCCGTCAGGGACTCGGCGGTCGCCACGGTGACGCCCAGGTGCGCGGCCAGTGCGACGACCTCGGACGCGGCACCGGCGTCGCTCACCGGCGGCCTGCCGCCCGAAGGCGGATCGCCTGAAGCACGTAGTCGACGCCCGTCACCACGGTGATGACGACCGCCAGGGCCATGACCGCTGCGGCGAGCCACCAGGCCCAGGCTCCCGCGATGGCCTGCAGTGGGATGAGGAACAGCAGGATCGCGACGGTCTGCACGACGGTCTTCAGCTTGCCGCCGCGGGAGGCCGGCATGACGCCGTACCGGATCACGGCGAAGCGCAGCAGCGTGATGCCGAGCTCCCGGACGAGGATGAGGATGGTGACCCACCACCACAGCTCGCCCAGGATCGACAGGAGCACCAGGGCCGATCCGATGAGCAGCTTGTCGGCAATCGGGTCGGCGATCTTGCCGAAGTCCGTGATGAGGCCCCTGCTGCGCGCCAGGTCACCGTCGAGCTTGTCGGTGTAGATGGCCACCACGAAGGTGCCGACCGCGAGCCAGCGGAACAGCCCGGCCCGCCCGTCGTCGAGCAGGAGGAACCAGATGAAGAACGGGACCAGCAGGATGCGCACGACGGTGAGGACGTTCGCGATGTTCAGGACCGGCACCGCCGGGCTCGGGGAGGTACTCACGATGTCAGGCTACCTGCCGGTGAGGTTCCACGCGTCGTTGTCACCGTCATCGCCGCCGTCCGAGCCGTCCGCGCCGTCGTAGTAGTCCACGGCCTGCGCCCGGGAGGCGAGGTCGTCGGCGACGAGGTCGATCGGTTCGGAGGCTGCACGGGGCGCGGACGCGGGCTCGTCGCCACGCATGGCCGCGAGGACCGGTCCGAGGTCGTCGGGCTTGACGAGCACGTCGCGGGCCTTCGATCCCTCCGAGGGGCCGACGACGCCGCGTGACTCGAGGAGGTCCATGAGCCGTCCGGCCTTGGCGAAGCCGACCCTGAGCTTGCGCTGGAGCATCGAGGTGGACCCGAACTGGGTGGTGACCACGAGTTCCGTCGCCTGCAGCAGGACGTCGAGGTCGTCCCCGATGTCGTCGTCGATCTGCTTCTTCGGTGCATCGACCGCGACGTCCTCGCGGTACACGGCCTGCAGCTGGCCCTTCACGTGTTCGACGACGCGGTGGATCTCGGACTCCGTGACCCAGGCGCCCTGGACGCGCATGGGCTTCGAGGCACCCATCGGCAGGAAGAGGGCGTCGCCCTGGCCGATCAGCTTCTCCGCACCGGGCTGGTCGAGGACCACGCGGGAGTCCGTGACGGACGACGTCGCGAAGGCCATGCGGGACGGCACGTTCGCCTTGATCAGGCCGGTGACGACGTCGACCGACGGCCGCTGCGTCGCGAGGACCAGGTGGATGCCGGCGGCACGCGCCAGCTGGGTGATCCTCACGATCGAGTCCTCGACGTCGCGAGGCGCGACCATCATCAGGTCGGCGAGCTCGTCCACGATGACCAGCAGGTACGGGTAGGGCCGGACGACGCGCTTGGACCCCTCGGGCGGGACGACCTTGCCGTTGCGGACCGCCTTGTTGAAGTCGTCGATGTGCTTGTAGCCGTAGTTCGCGAGGTCGTCGTAGCGCGTGTCCATCTCGCGGACGACCCACTGCAGCGCCTCTGCGGCCTTCTTGGGGTTCGTGATGATCGGGGTGATGAGGTGCGGGACGCCCTCGTACGCGGTGAGTTCCACGCGCTTGGGGTCCACCATCACCATGCGCACCTCGTCGGGCGTGGAGCGCATCAGGATGGACGTGATCATCGAGTTCACGAAGGAGGACTTGCCGGCGCCCGTGGCCCCAGCGACGAGCAGGTGCGGCATCTTGGCGAGGTTGGCGACGACGAACCCGCCCTCGACGTCCTTGCCCACGCCCATCACCATCGGGTGGTCCGTCTTGCGGGCGTTGCCGGAGCGCAGCACGTCACCGAGGGAGACCGTCTCGCGGTCCGTGTTGGGGATCTCGATGCCGATGGCCGACTTGCCCGGGATGGGCGACAGGATCCGCACGTCCGAACTCGCGACGGCGTAGGAGATGTTCTTCGACAGGGCGGTGACCCGCTCCACCTTGGTGCCGGGGGCCAGCTCGATCTCGTAGCGGGTGACGGTGGGGCCACGCGAGAAGCCGGTGACCTTCGCGTCGACGTTGAACTGGTCCATGGTGTGCGTCAGCGCTGCGACGACGGCGTCGTTCGCTTCCGACCGCTCCTTCGGCGGGGTGCCGGCGGGCAGGTAGTCCGACGGCGGCAGCGTGTAGGCGACGTCGCCGGCGAGCTGCAGCTGCTCCGTGCGCTGCGGGATCGGCGTGGGCGGGACCTGCGGCTGCACGGGTGTGGAGGGGACGATCAGCGCCTTTGCGGCGGGAACGACGTCGATGGCCTCGGTTGCACCCTCCGGAGCGCGCTCCGGCACCTCGGGCACGGGCGGGCGGGCGGCCTGCGACCGCTTGAGTTCCTCGGCGGCGAGTTCCTGCTTGGTGGGCCGACGGACGCCCGGGGGGACCGCCGCCTCCGCCTCGCGGGCGCGGCGTTCCTCGTCCTCGATGACGGCGCGCTCGAACGCCTCGTCGCCGACGTAGCCGTCCCAGTCGGCGTCGTGCCCGGCGTCCTGCTCGGCGTCGAAGGGGGCGTCCTGCTTGTCCTTGCCGAAGAGGCGCTTGCGCTTCTTCGGTTCGGGCTTGGCGGTGGCGCCGTGCGTCTCGTAGAGGTAGCTCTGGTCGTGGCCGTCGTCGCGGCGGTGCCCGCCGCCGTCCGGGTCCTGGCCCATGAGGTGCTCGTAGAGCGTGCGCAGGCGGTCCGGGATGTGGCGGAAGGGCGTGGCCGTGACGATCAGGAGCCCGAGGAAGATCGCCATAGCCAGCAGGACCCCGACCGGCCAGGCCGTGAGGACGCTGCTGAGCGGACCTGCGACGAGGAAGCCTGCGACGCCGCCGGCGCGCCACAGCGCGTCCAGCCCGTCCGCGAGGCCCGGCCGGCCGCCCACGAGGTGCGCGATGCCGGAACCGGCGAAGAGGATCACGAGCTGCCCGATGGCGATCCGGTTGTTGGCCCGGTGGCGCTCCGGGTACCGGAACAGCCGCACGGCGCCGATACCGAGCATGAAGGGGACGAGCAGGGCCATCCAGCCGAACGTCCCACCGGCGGCGGCGTGGACGATGTCGGCTGCGATGCCGCTCAGCGCCCACCACTCGACGGCCGCGACGGCCAGGGCGAGCAGGAGGAGGAAGAAGCCGGAGCCGTCCCGGCGGAGCTCGCGCTCCGGGTTGACGTCGTGCCCGAAGGTGCGGACGCCGGAACCGACGACCTGCGCGACGCCCATCCAGACGGCCCGGACGGCCCGCAACGGAAGGGCCAGGCGGTCCTCCTGCTCCGGTTCCGGCGGGGCGGGAGCCGGACGGGTCTTCGCCGCGGTCCGCGCCGTCCCCTTCGCCGGGGCCTTGCTCCGGGAGGGTCCTGCAGCGGCGGACGCTCCCTTGCTGCGGGTCTGGTGCTGGCCCCGCGGGGCAGGGGACGTTCGAGTGGCCATGGCCCTCACGGTACCCGACGAAGCCCCCGGAACGTCGGATTCCCACGCCCTGCAGGGCCCGTCAGGGGCAGGCGTGGAGCCTCGGCGGCAGGGGTGTGGAAGGGTGCGTCAGGCCTCGAGGACGACGGGGATGATCATCGGGCGCCGGCGGTGGCGCCGGTTGACCCAGGTGCCGACGACGCGGCGCACCACCTGCTGCAGCTGGTAGGTGGTGTGGTCCTGGTTGTTCATGACGGCTTCTTCGAGGGCCTCGTTGATCTTCGGCTTGATCTCGTCGAACACGGAGTCGTCCTCCGCGAAACCGCGCGCGTGGATGTCCGGTCCGGACACGATCTTCCCGGTCGTGCGGTTGACGACGGTGATGATCGAGATGAAGCCCTCCTCCCCGAGGATCCGGCGGTCCTTGAGGTCGGCGTCGGTGATCTCGCCGACGCTCGATCCGTCCACGTACACGTACCCGCACTCGACGGCGCCGACCACGCGGGCCCTGCCGTCCACGAGGTCGATGACCGAGCCGTCGTCGGTGAGCAGCACGTTCGACGCCGGGACGCCCGTCTGCTGCGCCAGCCTGCCGTTGGCGATGAGGTGCCGCGTCTCGCCGTGCACCGGCATGACGTTCTTCGGCTTCAGGATGTTGTAGCAGTAGAGGAGCTCGCCGGCTGCGGCATGGCCGGAGACGTGCACTTTCGCGTTGCCCTTGTGGATCACGTCGGCACCGAGCTTCAGGAGCCCGTTGATGACCCGGAAGACGGCGTTCTCGTTGCCGGGGATGAGCGACGACGCGAGGATCACGGTGTCGCCCTTGCCGACGGTGATGCGGTGGTCGCCGTTCGCCATGCGGGACAGCGCCGCCATGGGCTCGCCCTGCGAGCCGGTCGACATGAGGACCACGCGCTCGTCGGGCAGGTCGTCCACGTTCTTGATGTCCACGAGGATGCCGTCGGGCACCTTCAGGTAGCCGAGCCGGGCCGCGATCGCCATGTTGCGCACCATGGACCGCCCGGCGAAGCACACGAAGCGCCCGTGGGCGTGGGCGGCGTCGAGCACCTGCTGCACCCGGTGCACGTGGGACGAGAAGGACGCCACGATGATGCGCTTGCGGACCTGCCCGAACAGGTTCTCCAGGACAGGGCCGATCTCGCGCTCCGACGTGGTGAACCCCGGGACGTCGGCGTTGGTCGAGTCCACCATGAACAGGTCGACGCCCTCCTCGCCGAGGCGCGCGAAGGCGCGCAGGTCGGTGATGCGCCCGTCGAGCGGGACCTGGTCCATCTTGAAGTCGCCCGTGTGCAGGACGTTGCCCGCCTCGGTGCGGATGAACACCGCGAGGGCATCGGGGATGGAGTGGTTGACCGCGACGAACTCGCACTCGAAGGGCCCGAACTGCTCGATCTGCCCCTCCGACACCGTCAGCGTGTACGGGCGGACGCGGTGCTCCTGCAGCTTCGCCTCGATGAGCGCGAGCGTCAGCTGGGATCCGATGATGGGGATGTCACCCTTGAGGCGCAGCAGGTACGGGACCGCCCCGATGTGGTCCTCGTGGCCGTGCGTGAGGACCAGTCCGACGACGTCGTCGAGCCTGTCCTCGATATAGGAGAAGTCGGGCAGGATCAGGTCCACGCCGGGCTGGGTCTCCTCGGGGAACAGGACGCCGCAGTCGACGATGAGGAGCTTGCCGGAGATCTCGAAGACCGCCATGTTGCGGCCGATCTCCCCGATCCCGCCCAGCGGCACGATGCGCAGGGTTCCCGGCTCGAGGGCCGGCGGCAGGGCCCGGAGTGCCGGTCCGACGCCGGCCGCGTCGCTCATGCCCGGACGCCCTCGCGGCCGCCGAGCGCGTCGAGGTCCCAGCCGGCCTCGGCCAGGTCGGCGAGGACGGGTGCCAGTTCGCGCTCGTCGGGCTCGACGAGGGGCAGGCGCACGACGGCGTTCGGAACGGTGCCCTGGAGGTGCAGGATGTGCTTCGCGGACACGGCGCCGGGGAGGTGCGTCATGACGGCCCGGATCACCGGGTCGAGGTCGAAGTGGATGCGCCGCGCCTCGTCGAAGTCCCCCGCCGCCGCGGCGTCGACCAGGGCGCGGAACGCGGCGGTCGCGACGTGGGCGCTGACGCTGACGACGCCGACGGCCCCTGCCGCCATCCAGGGCAGCGTGAGACCGTCGTCGCCCGAGTAGACGTCGAGGTCGGTGCTCGCGAGGACCCGCGTGACGGCTGCGAAGTCGGCCTTTGCATCCTTCAGGGCCAGGATCCGGGGGTGTTCGGCGAGGCGGAGCATGGTCTCGGTGGTGATGGGGATCGCGGACCGGCCGGGGATGTCGTAGATCATGATCGGCAGGTCGCTGGCCTCGGCGACGGCGTTGAAGTGGGCGAGCACGCCCGACTGGGTCGGCTTGTTGTAATACGGCGTCACAACGAGCTGGGCGTGGGCACCGGCCCGCTCAGCGCGCCGTGCCATCTCCACCGAGTGCGAGGTGTGGTTCGTCCCCGTGCCGGCGATGACGCGGGCCCTGTCCCCCACGGTCTCGGCGACCACGCGGTAGAGGTCCTCCTTCTCGGAGTCCTCGAGTGTGGAGGTCTCCCCCGTGGTACCCGAGACGACCAGGCCGTCGCAGCCGTCGTCGACGAGCCGTGCGGCGAGGGCGGCGGTGGCATCGAAGTCCACGAAGCCGTCGGCCGTGAACGGGGTGACCATCGCGGTCACGAGCGAGCCGAACGGGAGAGTGCGCGAGGGGGTTTCAACCATGGGTAAAACGTTACCCGGTCGGGCAGTGGCCGGTGGGACCGGCGCGGGCGGTTCCACAGGAAGGGCAGAGGTGCCTGTGGGACGATGACCGGATGCACACGAAGCCCGCCCCCCGACGGTTGACCGGCATCGATGCGGCCCGTGGCATGGCGCTCTTCGGGATGATGAGCACGCACGTCCTCCCGCTGTACACCCCGGGCACCATCGAGGCCACCTGGACGGCCCTGCTCTTCTCCGGCCGCGCGTCGGGCCTGTTCGCCGTCGTCGCCGGCATCGGCCTCGCACTGCTGACCGGCGGACACACCCCGCACCGTGACCGGACGCTGTCCGCGGACCGCCGCGGCATCGCGGTCCGTGCGCTGGTCATCGCACTGATCGGGCTCGTCCTCGGCGGCGTCGAGACGAACATCGCCATCATCCTCTTCCACTACGGCGTGCTGTTCCTGGTGGCGCTGCCGTTCACCGGGCTCAGGCTCCGGGCGCTCGCGGCCTGGGCGGCAGGCTGGCTGCTGCTGGCCCCCGTCGCGGCCTACCTGCTGCGCCCGGTCGTGGCTGTCACCGTGGACCCGCCGTCGCTCGGCGCGAATCCGATCTTCGAGCACTTCCTCGAGCCGGGGACGCTCGCCGCGGACATCTTCCTGACCGGTTACTACCCGGTGCTGCAGTGGCTCGGCTTCCTCCTGGTGGGGATGGGAATCGGGCGGCTCGACCTGTCGCGCCTCGGCATGCAGCTGGCACTCCTCGGGGCAGGTGCCTCCGCGGCGATCGGGGCCAAACTCCTCAGCGCCCAGCTCCTCGGGCCCGGCGGCGGCCTCGCGGCGCTCCTGCAGACACCCGACGGGAGCCGCTATCCGCTGGAGGCCATGCTCGACGTCGGACTGGCGGGCGTCGACCAGTCCGGGTCCTGGTGGTGGCTGGCGGTCAGCGCCCCCCACTCCGGAAGCACCCTCGACCTCGTGCACGTGTCCGGTTCGGCGGCAGCCGTCGTCGGCCTGTGCCTGCTGCTGACGCGGCGGTTCCCCGCGGCCCTGCTGCCCCTGTCGGCGCCCGGGGCCATGACCCTGACGCTCTACAGCCTGCACGTGTGCGTCATGAGCTGGGCGGACCAGCTGGACCCCCTGCCCGAACCGATGCAGCTCTTCTGGCTGCAGGTGGTGGCAGCAGCGGCGATCGGCATCCTGTTCCAGCGCGTGGGGTCGCGCGGACCGCTCGAGCTGATCGCCTCCGGCGCCGCCACGGCGGCTCGCGACGGCCACGCCGACGTACGGCGCTGACTGGAGCCCGTGCCCGGGGCGCTCAGCGGGACGTGCCCGCGGGACCCTGCCTGTACAGCTTCCCGGCATCACGCATCGCCTGCCGGGCACGCTTGCGGTCGCCGGCGGCGTCGTAGGCGTACGAGAGCCGGAACCAGCTGCGCCAGTTGTCGGGGTCGGCCTCCGTCTCGGCCTGGTAGGCGGGGAAGGCCTCATCCGCGGCGGACCGCACGATGCGGCCCGAGGGTGTCCTCGGCAGGTCGTCGACGGGCAGCCCGCCCTCGCTCTCCAGCTGCCGGGCCATCCGCTGCGTCTGCGCTCCGAAGAGGAGTTCGCGGATGAGCGCCCAGGCCCCGATGCACGGCAGGAGCAGGTAGCCGGCCCCGATCGCCTTGGCCACGGGTTCCGGAGCACCGAGCAGCAGGAAACTGCGCTGGAAGGACACGACGAGCCAGAAGACCAGGAGCGCCGTGACGAGCAGGACGCCGAGCTTGACCTTGTGCTCCCGGTAGAACCCGGCCGCCGTCCTCATCGGCCGGTTCCCGGCAGGTCCAGGTAGCCGTCCAGTCCCACCGTCAGGCCGGGATACCCGGCCACCGAACGGATCCCGAGGAGTACGCCGGGCATGAAGGAGGCCCGGTCGAAGGAGTCGTGCCGGATGGTGAGCTGCTCCCCCGGGCTCCCGAGCAGGACCTCCTGGTGGGCCGTGAGCCCGCGGAGGCGCACCGAGTGGACGGGGACGCCGTCGACGCTCGCACCCCTGGCGCCGTCGAGCTGGTCCCGGGTCGCGTCCGGCGCCTCGGTGACGCCGGCCGCGGCGCGGGCCGCGGAGACGAGCTGGGCGGTCCGGACGGCGGTGCCGGACGGCGCGTCCACCTTGTCCGGATGGTGCAGTTCGATGATCTCGACCGATTCGAAGTAGCGTGCCGCGCTGGCAGCGAAGGCGGTGGCGAGGACCGAGCCGAGCGCGAAGTTGGGGGCGATCAGCACTCCGGTACCGGGGTTGCCGGCCAAGAGCTCCCCCAGCCGGTCGAGGCGCTGCGGAGTCCAGCCGGTGGTGCCGACGACGGCGTGCATGCCGTGCTCGACGGCGAAGGCCACGTTGTCGAAGGTGGCGTCCGGGACGGTCAGGTCCACGACCACGCGGGCTCCGGCGGACACGAGGGTCTCGAGCGGGTCGCTGCTGCCGAGCGCCGCCACCAGGTCGAGGTCGGTGGCTGCGTCGACGGCCCGGACGGCCTCGGATCCCATGCGCCCCCGGGCGCCCAGTACGGCCACGGGCAGTAGTTCAGTCATGCCGTCCAGCCTACTGTCAGGCCCCGGCGCCGACCCATTCCACGCTGCCGTCGGTGAAGAACTGCTCCTTCCAGATGGGAACGCGTTCCTTGACGAGGTCCACGAGGTCAGAGCACGCCCGGAACGCCTCGCCGCGGTGCGCCGCCCCGACGGCGGCGACGAGCGCCTGGTCACCGATCGCGAGGGGCCCGACGCGGTGGGCGACCCAGATCCGGATGCCGTCATGGCGGGAGGCGATCTCCTCGGCCACCTCCCGGATGATGCGCTCGGCGCTCGGATGCGCGGAGTAGGCCAGGGACACCACGTCGCGTCCGCCGTCGTGGTTCCGGACGACGCCGCTGAAGCCGACGATCGCTCCGCAGCGCGGGGAGTCGACGCCGGCGTGCGCCTGCTCGGGCGTGATCGGGGTGTCCGCGACGGCTGCGTGGACGACTTCACCGGTGGTCATGGGAGCCCTCCAGCTGGGAGCAGATGTGGTCGATGAGGGGTGAGAGCACGGCGAGTCCGTCGCGGACGCCTCCGGGGGAACCCGGCAGGTTGACCACGAAGGTCGAGCCCGCCGTGCCGGCGAGGCCGCGGCTGAGGACGGCGGTGGGGACCTTCTCGGAGCCTGCGCGGCGGATCGACTCCATGATGCCCGGGAGGCTGCGCGAGAGGTAGGGCACGGTCTGCTCGGGCGTGGTGTCGTCGGGGCTCAGGCCCGTGCCCCCGCTCGTGATGAGCACGGCCGGCCGGGCCTCCAGGGCGGCGCCGATCGCCGATCCCACGGCGTCGCCGTCGGGAACCACGACGGCGTCGGCGACGGCGAAGCCGTGCTGGTAGAGCCAGTCCGCGATGGCGGGCCCGCACTCGTCCTCGTAGGTGCCGGCGGCGGCGCGGGTGGAGGCGATGACCACGGCGGCGGGGCGGAGGGTTGTCATACGCTCCAGTCTCCACTCTTGCCGCCGGACTTCGATACCACGCGCGTGCCGTTGATGACGGCGTGCTTGTCCACGGCCTTGATCATGTCGTAGAGGGTCAGAGCAGCGACCGACGCGGCGGTCAGGGCCTCCATCTCGACGCCGGTCAGCGCGGTGGTCTTGACGAGGGCGACGATCCGGACGCTCCCGCCGTCGGGTTCGAAGTCCACCGTCACCCTGGCGAGCGGGAGGGGGTGACACAGCGGGATCAGCGTGGAGGTCTGCTTCGCGGCCAGAATGCCCGCGACGCGCGCGACGGCGAGGGCGTCGCCCTTCGGCAGGCTGCCCTCGGTGATGAGGGCGACGACGTCGGGCGTGGTCTCGAGGGTCGCTTCGGCCACGGCCTGGCGGGTGGTGGCCTGCTTGCCGGAGACGTCGACCATGTGGGCCGTGCCGTCCGCGCGGACGTGGGACAGCCCCTCGGCGGAGGATGGGTTCACGATGGGATCCTTTCTGCGGGGTCCATTCAATCAGGAACTGCCTCTTCGGTGATGAGCACACCCTCGACGGCGAAGGGATCCGGCGGTACCGGCCCGATGAGCGTGACCTCGACGGAGTCCCCCTCCGCCAGCGACCCGACTCCCTCGGGCAGGTGGACGAGGCAGTTGGACGTCGCCAGGGCGTGCAGCAGGTGGGAGTCCGGGCCGCCCACCAGCGCAACCCTGCCGTCCCGGTAGAGGCCGCGCCGGACCTGGTGCTTGGCCTCCGGGCTCCGGACGTCCTCGACGAGGACGGCGTCCAGCACCAGGCGGGGAGCCGGGGACCCGGTCACCCGGGAGAGGGCCGGGCGGAGGAACATCTCGAAGGAGACCAGGGCGCTGACCGGGTTGCCGGGGAACCCGAGGAACGGCACGCCGGAGATGGTGCCGCAGGCCTGCGGTCCGCCTGGCTGCAGGGCGACCGAGGAGAACTCCACGCTGCTGTCGGCCAGGGCCTGCTTGACCACCTCGTACGCGCCCTGGCTGATCCCGCCCGTGCTGAGCACGAGGTCGGTGCTGCCGGCCGGGATGGCGCCGAACGCGTCCCGGAGGACGGCGGGGTCGTCGCCGAGGAGCCGGTGGCGGGTCACATCGGCCCCCGCGTCCCGCAGGGCCGCCTCGAGCAGGGTGGTGTTGGCGTCGTAGATGGTGCCCGGGACGAGCGGGACGCCGGGCTCGGCGACCTCGTCACCCGTGGAGAGGAGCAGCACGCGGAAGCGCGGACGGACGGGGACCGTGCCCACGCCGCAGGCGGCGAGCAGCCCCAGCTGCGCCGGCCCGAGCAGCGTCCCCGCCGGGAGCGCGATCTCGCCCTCGGCGATGTCGCTGCCGGCCCGCCGCACGAACAGTCCGGCCTCGACGCCGCGCGGAAGCGCCACGGTCACACCGCCCGCGCGGTCTGCGGCGGAGTAGAACCGGGGAGGGTCCGCGCGCTCGATGGGGACGACGGCGCCAGCACCGGGAGGAAGCATCGCGCCCGTCATGATCGGCGCTGCCGTGCCGCGCTCGAGGGCGGGCGGAACCGAGCCCGCGGGGATGGCATCCGCCACCACCAGCACGGACGGGTCGGCGAGGTCGGCGGCGTGGACCGCGTACCCGTCCATCTGCGAGTTGTCGAACGGCGGCAGGCTCACGGGCGCCCGCACGTCCTCGGCCAGGCCACGGCCGAGCGCATCGGCGAGGGGCAGCACCTCCGGGCGGGCGGCGTCGTACCCGCTGCTCCAGCGCAGGAGCCCGGTGACGGCGGCCTGGTGTTCGGCGACTGTTCTTCTCATTCCTGCCTTTCGCGCGTCTGCCGGGCCTCGTCCGGCGCCGCCGAACGATCCTGCACATCGTCGCGCACATCGTCGCGCACGTCGTCGCGCACGTCGTCGTCCGGGCACGGCAGGCCGGGGAGGTCCGGGGTGGCCTAGGTCACCGTGAACGTTACCGTGTGCAGTCCCTCGGCGCCGTCCGGGGCAGGGTCCACCATGGCGTCGGACTGCACTCCTCCCCTCCGGTCCGTCGCGCGGGACTGCACGGTGTGGCGGCCGGCGGGCAACTGCAAGGTTGCGCTGTACTGGCACCAGGTGTCGGCGGAAATGGGCCTGGCGAGGGTCGCACGCTGCCAGGCCCCGCCGTCGACCCGCACCTCGACGGCCTCGATGCCCCGGCGTTGCGCCCAGGCGACTCCCCCGACGACGACGTCGCCGGCGGGAACGCTCGCACTCGGCCGCGGGACGTCGATCCGGGAGGAGGTCTTCACGGGACCCCGCTCGGACCAGCCGCGCGTGGACCAGTAGGCCGTGTCGTCGGCGAAGCGGGTGACCTTGAGCTCCTCCACCCATTTGGTCGCGGACACGAAGCCGTAGAGGCCGGGGACCACGAGCCGGGCCGGGAAGCCGTGCTCGATGGGCAGGGGCTCCCCGTTCATGCCGACCGCGAGGAGGGCGTCCCGCCCGTCCGTCAGGGCTTCGAGCGGTGTGCCCGCGGTGAAGCCGTCGACGCTCCGCGAGAGGACCATGTCCGCTTCGGGACGTACTCCTGCCCGTGCGAGGAGCTCCCGGACCGGAAAGCCGAGCCAGCGGGCGGTGCCCGTCAGGTCCCCGCCCACGGGGTTGGACACGCACGCGAGCGTGACATGGCGCTCGATCAGGGGCAGCGCGAGCAGCTCGTCGAAGGTGATCTGCACCTCGCGCTCCACGAGTCCCGTGATCTTCAGGGACCAGCGTGCCGGGTCCACGACGGGCACCACGAGGGCCGTGTCGATGCGGTAGAACTCGTCGGACGCCGTCACGAGGTCACTGATGCCGTCGATGCCGAGGTCCGCTCCCTCCGGTAGGAACGATCCCTCCGGCGGTGGAACGACGGTCTCCGTGGGCGCAGGAAGCGTGATCGAGGAGCGCTGCCCCGTGACGGTGGACTGCGAGGACCTCACACCCGTCGCAGCGGCCCCGGTGGCGGCTGCCACGACGGCGGCGCCCCCGGCTCCCTGCAGGAACCGGCGGCGGGCCGGGGAGGCGTCCCCGTCGGCGGTTCCCGCCCGGGTGTCGCTCCGGGCCCACGCGCGGAGCGACCGCACGAGGGCGTCCAGGACGAGGACCGCCACCACCGCGGCGACGACCGGCCCCGCGAAGGACACGAGGGAGGACTGCGGGCGCGATGCCACCGCGACCACGCCGAGGACTCCGAACCCGGCGACGATCGCCCGTCCCGTGAAGGCGCGGCGGTACTCGAGCACACCGGCGGTGACGGCGAGTCCGGCGATGAGGACGGCGATCGTGACCAGGAGGACGGGCTTGTCCGCGGTTCCGAACCAGGCGATGGCCCAGTCCTTCACCCCCGGGGGCAGGAGATCGATCACGGTCGAGCCGACCGCGCTGACCGGGGTGACGGAGGGGCTCAGGGCGGCTGCCGCCAGTTCTCCGGCGATCACGCCCAGGCCTACCGCGAGGACTCCTGAGGCCGCTGCCCATGTCCGCCGCCGCATCATGCCTGCCTTCCGTCCGGGCCCCGGCGACGGCACGCTACCGGGCAGGGACAGTCCGTTACACGAGCGCCGGCGCACCGCGGTTCCCTCCGGTAGGGAACGGAGCCGTGCCGGGCCCCTACCGTGTCCGGGCGGGCTGCGGAAGACTGCGCCGTGCAGTGCCCCGGCTAGGGCCGCCGACCGCGGAGGGCGTACCCTCGTTCCATGGGAATCCAACTGGGAATGCCGGGACCCGCCCGTGGGCCTTCGGCCTCCGGCCTCCTGGACGCCCACGGCAGGCAGGCGACGGACATGCGCCTGTCGCTCACGGACAAGTGCAACCTGCGCTGCACCTACTGCATGCCCGCGGAGGGCCTCAACTGGCTCCAGAAGGACCAGGTCCTGTCCCGTGCCGAGATCGTGCGACTGGTCCGCATCGGCGTCGACGAGCTCGGGATCCGGGAGCTGCGGCTCACGGGTGGGGAGCCGCTGGTCCGGGCCGACCTGCTCGACATCATCCGGGACATCCGTGCCAACCATCCCGGGCTGCCCATCTCGATGACGACCAACGCGCTGGGCCTCGACCGCCGCGCCGTCCAGCTGAAGGAGGCCGGGCTCACGCGCATCAATGTCTCCATGGATTCGCTGCACCCCGGTACCTTCGCCCAGCTGACCCGCCGGCCGTTCCTCGACCGCGTGCTCAGGGGCATCGAGGCGGCCGCCGACGCCGGCCTCGGGCTGGTCAAGATCAACGCGGTGCTGATGCGCGGCATCAACGACCACGAAGCGCCCGACCTCGTGGAGTGGGCGGTGGCGCGGGGCTTCGAACTGCGCTTCATCGAGCAGATGCCCCTCGACGCCGATCACGGCTGGACCAGGGAGGGCATGGTGACGGCCGCCGAGATGCGCGAACTCGTCGAGACCCGCTTCGTCCTGACCCCTGATCCCCGTAACCGCGACGGCGCCCCCGCGGAACGGTGGGAGGTGCGGGCCAAATCCGCGCCCGACGTCGTCCTCGGCACGGTGGGCATCATCGCGTCGGTGACCGAGCCCTTCTGCGCGGACTGCCGCCGCACGCGCGTCACGGCGGAGGGCAAGGTCATGAGCTGCCTCTTCTCGCGCGAGGAGACGGACCTGAGGGACCTGCTGCGGTCCGATGCGGGAGACGCGGCCGTGGCCCAGCGCTGGCGCGACGCCATGTGGCTCAAGCCCCGGGCCCATGGCATGGACCATACGGGCCTCGGCGCAGTGGACTTCGTCCAGCCCGACCGATCGATGAGTGCCATCGGTGGCTGATGTGCTCGTGAGGTATTTCGGAGCGGCCAAGGCCGCATCCGGCGTCGATGAGGAGCGCCTGCCGGGCGGGCGCACCCTCGCCGTCGTGCTGGCCGACCTGCGGGACCGTCCGGCCGTGCCGGGCGGGCCGTCGCTCGGGAAGGTCCTGGACCGCAGCAGCTTCCTGCTGAACGAGATCGCGCTCCGCGACCCCTCGACCGTCCTGCGCGACGACGACGTACTGGACATCCTCCCGCCCTTCGCCGGGGGTTAGGGCCGGTCGACGCGCCCTAGCGTGCGAAGTCGGCGTCGGAGTCGAACGGCCCGACGACGACGGTGGTGCGCGGAGCGGCGGCGAGCTCCTGCGCCAGCGACTGGACCTCCTCCGCCGTCACGGACCGGATGCGGTCGAGGGAGGCGTCCATGTCGACGAACTCGCCGGACACCAGCTCCGACCGGCCCAGCCGCGACATGCGGGAACTGCTGTCCTCGAGTGCCATGACCAGTCCGCCGGAGAGCTGTCCGATCGCCTTGCGCAGTTCCTCGGCGTCGATGCCGCCCGCAGCCAGCCGGTCCAGTTCGGCGCCGAGGAGGTCGATGACCTGTCCGGTCTTGGCCGGTGAGCACCCCGCGTACATCCCGAAGTAGCCTGCGTCGGCGTAGGCGGCGGAGAAGGAGTAGGTGGAGTACACGAGGCCGCGCTTCTCGCGGACCTCCTGGAACAGGCGGGAGGACATGCCGCCGCCCAGGACAGCGTTGAGGACGCTCATGGCGAAGCGGCGCTCGTCCGTCGCGGTGAGGGACGGGCAGCCGATGAGGATGTTCGACTGCTCCACGGCCCTGCGGATCACGTGCACGCCCGTCGCCCCCCGGACCGGGACCTCGGTGGCAGCACGGCGGGGAACGGGCAGGGCCCCCTCCTCGAGCGCCCACCCGGCGGACGCGAGGGCTTCCTGCACGAGCCGGCAGACGACGTCGTGGTCCAGCCCGCCCGCCGCGGTGACGACCAGTTCCGCGGGCGTGTAGTAGCGCCGGTAGTGGGCGAGGACGGAGTCCCGGGGCACCGCCCGGATGGCCTCGGGGGTCCCGCCGATCGGGCGTCCGAGCGGGTGGTCCCCCAGCACCAGCTCGACGAACTTCTCGTGGCGACATCGGCGGGGTCGTCGCTGTCCATGGCGATCTCCTCGAGGATCACGTCCCGCTCCTGCTCGAGCTCGTCGGGGTCGAGGACCGCGGAGGTGACCATGTCGGCGATGACGTCGATGGCCATCGGCAGGTCGGAGTCGAGCACCCTCGCGTAGTAGCAGGTGTTCTCCTTCGCCGTCGCGGCGTTGGACTCGCCGCCGACCTCGTCGAAGGCGGACGCGATGTCCATGGCGCTGCGGCGCTCGGTGCCCTTGAACAGCAGGTGTTCGAGGAAGTGGGTGGAGCCGTGCTGGCCCTCGGCCTCGTCCCGGGAGCCGACGCCTACCCAGAACCCGATCGTCGCCGAACGCTGACCCGGCATCGCCTCGGTCAGCACCCGGACGCCGCCGGGGAGGACACTGCGCCGGACGACATTGCCGCCCGGATCCCCTGCCACGAAGGTGGGATCGGAGCCGTCGCTGCCGGGACGGGGCGTCGGCAGCAGGGGGAGGGACACTATGGAGGACAGGGGCATCCTGGTCTTTCTGGTCGGTCGGGGGAAGAGCAGACGGCCCCGGCGCCGACCGAATCGATTCGGTCGGCGCCGGGGCCGCGGTCGCTCAGGACGAGCGGGACGGACTAGGCGTCGTCGCCCACTGCGACCTCGGGCAGCTCGATGCCGGCGTCCTCGGACGACCCGGAGGCATCCTCGGCGACGACGGGCGAGAGCGAGAGCTTTCCGCGGTCGTCGATCTTCGTGATCTCGACCTGGACCTTCTGGCCCACGGACACGATCTCGTCGACGTTGTCGACACGCTTGCCACCGGCGAGCTTGCGCAGCTCGGAGATGTGCAGCAGGCCGTCCTTGCCGGGGGTCAGGGAGACGAAGGCGCCGAAGGTCGTGGTCTTGACGACCGTGCCCAGGTAGCGCTCACCGATCTCGGGGACCTGCGGGTTGGCGATGGCGTTGACCGCCGCGCGCGCAGCCTCGGCCGACTCGCCGTTCGTGGCGCCGATCAGCACGGTGCCGTCGTCCTCGATCGAGATGTCGGCTCCGGTGTCCTCCTGGATCTGGTTGATCATCTTGCCCTTGGGGCCGATGACCTCGCCGATCTTGTCCACGGGGATCTTGACCGAGATGATCCGCGGTGCGAACTCGGAGAGCTCGTCCGGGGTGTCGATCGCGGCCTGCAGGACGCCGAGGATGTGCAGGCGTGCTTCGCGGGCCTGCTTCAGCGCGGCAGCGAGCACCGAGGCGGGGATGCCGTCGAGCTTGGTGTCGAGCTGGATCGCCGTGACGAACTCCGCCGTACCGGCCACCTTGAAGTCCATGTCACCGAACGCGTCCTCGGCGCCGAGGATGTCGGTCAGCGCCGCGTAGCGCGTCTGGCCGTCGACGACGTCGGACACGAGGCCCATGGCGATACCGGCGACGGGTGCGCGGAGGGGCACACCGGCGTTGAGCAGGGACAGCGTCGAGGCGCAGACCGAGCCCATCGACGTCGAACCGTTGGAGCCGAGGGCCTCGGACACCTGGCGGATCGCGTAGGGGAACTCCTCGCGGCTCGGCAGGACGGGCACGAGTGCGCGCTCTGCCAGTGCTCCGTGGCCGATCTCGCGGCGCTTCGGCGAACCGACGCGGCCGGTCTCACCGGTGGAGTACGGCGGGAAGTTGTAGTTGTGCATGTAGCGCTTGCGCGTGACGGGCGACAGCGAGTCGATCTGCTGCTCCATCTTGAGCATGTTCAGCGTAGTGACGCCCATGATCTGGGTCTCGCCGCGCTCGAAGATGGCCGAACCGTGCACGCGCGGCAGAACCTCGACCTCGGCGGTGAGCTTGCGGATGTCGCTCAGGCCACGGCCGTCGATGCGGACCTGGTCCTTGAGGATGCGCTGGCGGACGACGGCCTTGGTGAGCGAGCGGAACGCTGCGGACAGCTCGTTCCCGCGTCCCTCGAACTGGCTGCCGAGGGCGTCCAGAAGCTCGGTCTTGAGTGCGTCGGTGGCGTTTCCGCGCTCCTGCTTGTCCGCGATCTGGAAGACCTGGGACAGCTTCTCCGCGCCGGCCGACTCGATGGCGGCGTAGACGTCGTCCTGGTAGTCGAGGAAGACGGGGAACTCGACGGTCGGCTTGGCGGCACGCCCGGCGAGGTCTGCCTGCGCCTCGCACAGGGCGCGGATGAACGGCTTGGCGGCCTCGAGACCGTCGGCCACGACCTCCTCCGTGGGAGCGGTCGCGCCGTTCTCCTTGATCAGGTTCCACGAGTTGTCGGTGGCCTCGGCCTCGACCATCATGATCGCGACGTCGTCACCGGCGATGCGCCCGGCGACCACCATGTCGAAGACGGAGTTCTCGAGCTCCGAGTGCTTCGGGAAGGCGATCCACTGGTCGTTGCCGCTACCGTCGGAGACGAGGGCGACACGGACGCCGCCGATCGGTCCCGAGAAGGGCAGGCCGGACAGCTGCGTGGACATGGACGCGGCGTTGATGGCCACGACGTCGTAGCGGACGTCCGGGTTGATCGCGAGGACGGTCACGACGACCTGGACCTCGTTGCGCAGGCCCTTGACGAACGCGGGGCGGAGGGGACGGTCCATGAGGCGGCAGGCCAGGATGGCCTCCGTGGACGGACGGCCCTCGCGGCGGAAGAACGAGCCAGGGATGCGACCCGCGGCGTACATGCGCTCCTCGACGTCGACCGTCAGCGGGAAGAAGTCGAAGCCTTCGCGGGGAGACTTGCCGGCCGTGGTGGCCGAGAGCAGTGCGGTGTCCTCGTCGATGTAGACCATGGCGGAGCCGGCGGCCTGCTGGGCGAGGCGTCCGGTCTCGAACCGGACGGTGCGTGTTCCGAAGCGACCGTTGTCGATCACTGCTTCGGCGAACTGAATTTCGGGACCCTCCAAGAGAGTCACCTCCGTTTCCTGGTATCGGAGGCAATCGGCACCCGACGTGGCTCCGCCCCTCAAGGGCGGCCCACAGCACCCGGTCTTCGATCGAGATCCACGGAACGCAGGTGCGCTCCGGAGACCACTACCGAGGACCGCGAATGCGCGGTGCCGGTTGACTCCTGTTGTGCGGTGGTCCTGCTGGTGCAGGTCGTGCTGATACTGCTGGCTGCGGACCCGGGGTCCGCCCGCCTGGTGCTCCGGTGTCCGGAACCGGGCCGCGGCGGAGGGGCCCGTACTTCTACCTAGCAGAGAAGGCGGCTCCCTCTCCAGGGGAGAAGATGCCGCCTTCCGATGCTACTTGATGCTACTTATCGACGCAGACCCAGGCGCTCGATGAGCGAACGGTAACGCGTGATGTCGGTGTCCCGCAGGTAGTCCAGCAGGCGACGGCGGCGACCCACGAGAAGAAGCAGGCCACGACGCGTGTGGTGGTCGTGCTTGTGCATCTTCAGGTGCTCGGTCAGGTCGAGGATACGACGGGAAAGCATCGCGATCTGGACCTCGGGTGAACCGGTGTCACCTTCGGCCAGGGCGTATTCCTTGATGATTTCCTGCTTGATGGCGGCGTCAAGGGCCACGAGTAACTCCTAGAGTTGTACCGTGAACATGTGCTGAGCATCGTTTGCACGACGTCACAGAAAAATCCAGCCACCACGGACTGCAGCCGGACCTGTGCCAAGTTTAGCGTCTGGGCTGTTGTTCTGTCGAAAGCAGGCCACGGGCCTTCTCGACGTCGAGTTTCATCTGCTCGATCAGGGCCTCGGGCCCGGTGTAGGCGACCTGCCCCCGCAGCCGCTCGACGAATTCGACGATGATCGCCTGTCCGTAGAGGTCGAAGTCCTGGACACGCTCGGGCGGGCGGTTGATCACGTGCGCCTCGACCTGCCGGTCCACGCCGTCGAAGGTGGGGTTGGACCCGACGGAGATCGCAGCCGGCCACCGGGTGCCCGCCTCATCCACGAGCCAGCCCGCGTAGATGCCGTCGGCAGGGATGAAGCCCTGGGAGGAGGCTGCCAGGTTCGCCGTGGGGTACCCCAGTTCCCGCCCGCGGGCTGCCCCGTGGACCACCTCTCCGCGCATGCGGTGGGGACGGCCGAGGATCCTCGCGGCGGTTCCGACCTCTCCGGCTTCGAGTGCTTCCCGCACCCAGGTCGAGGAGCACCGCCTGTCGCCGTCCTCCTCCGTCGCGTCCACGGGGTAGCTCGCACCGAAGTCCTCGATGGCGATGACCTCGAAGCCGAGCTTCCGGCCGAGGTCGCGCATGGTATCGAGGTCACCGCTGTTGCCCCTGCCGAACCGGACGTCGTGGCCGATCACCACGGCCCGGGCCTTCAGGGCCCGGACGAAGACGCGCTCGACGAACTCCTCCGGCGAGTGTGCGGCGAGGTCGAGGGTGTAGCGCATCATGAGAAGAGCGTCGATGCCCGTCTCGGCGAGGGTCTCCACTCGGTCGTCGAGGCCCATGATCAGCTCCGGCGCCGAATCCGGCCGGTGGACCTGCGCCGGGTGGGGGTCGAAGGACACGACGACGGCGGCCGCGGCACGTTCCCGCGCCGCCTCGACGACCTGCTGCAGGACGCGCTGGTGACCGCGGTGCACGCCGTCGAAGTTGCCGAGCGTCAGGACGGAGGGCCCGAAATCCTTGGGCACACTGTCCAGGTCTCTCCAGTAGAACACGCATCTCCTTCGCGATTCGGCCGATTCCCGCGGCCTCGGGGTGTGGGAACGCCGCTCCCCATTATGGCCGACGCGATCACCGCGCGCGGCATCGGGCCTCCGTCCTCGCCAGGGAGCGGAGGACCGCCGTGCGAGGGGTCCGCTAGCCGCGCTGGGCGAATTCCCGGCGCAGGTCGCTCGTCTTGGCGATGTACTTGTGCCAGACGAGCAGGGCCGGCGGGAAGGCCAGCTCGACGACCATGAGGACGATCATCACGTAGTGGGGGGTCCCGGAGAACGCCCAGGACAGGACCCGCCCGATGCCGCCCACGAACACCATGAGGCAGACGAGCCAGAGCATGTTGGCCCACTGGAACTTGACCGCGATCGTGATGAAGGCCGCGCCGACGCCGACCATCATGGCCGAGAAGAACCGGAACTGGCTCTCCAGCGTGGGGTTGGCGGGGCTGGCTTCCGTCTCGGGCAGTCCCGCCGTGCCGAGGATCAGGTAGTAGGCACCGAACCCGGCGATGACGACGCCCACCAGGACGACGACGGTGCGGAACACGTTCCAGTCCCCGCCGGAGGCGGATGTGCCGGGCTTCCTGCCCTTGCCGCCTGCGGTAGCGGCCTTGCCGCGCGGTGACGGGGACGGTTCCGCCGGCGCGACCCGCTCGCGGTCTCCGGAGGGGGTACCCGAGGGGGTACCGGAGGGGATCGGTCCTGCACCGCCGGCGCTGCGGGCGTCGGACAACGAGGACCGTCCGGCTCCCGATCCGGTGGATTCGTCGTGCTCGGGGCTGTTGCTGGTCATGTCGCTCCCTGGAGGCAGGCTGGATCGGTGCTCTAGCGCCATACTCTCACGGGCTGCAGGCACCCGGACCTATTTCCGGCGGCGCTGCTCCGGCCTGTTCCTGCGCAGCCAGACCAACCCCAGGATCGGGAGGACCAGGGGGACGAATCCGTAGCCACGGCCGAAGGCGGACCACACGGTCTCGCTCGGGAAGGCCTGCGGATCCAGGACGCTGAGGAGGCCCACCGAGACCACTCCGACGAGCTCGGTGGTGACGGCGACGACGGAGACGGCGTAGGCGCGGGTCCCGGCCCGTGCGAGGGACACCGTCGCCACGATGTAGACCACCGCGGCTACTGCCGAGAGGAGGTACGCGAGCGGGGCCTCGGAGAACTTCGTCGCGATCTGGAAGCCGGCGCGCGCGGTCGCGGCCAGCGCGAAGACTCCGTAGACGGCGATCAGCAGGCGGCCGGGGCCCCGGGCGCGGCTCGTGCCCCCCGCACCCGCGGCGTCCGATGCACCCGGCGCGCCCGACGCACCGACGCGCTCCGCAGGCGATCCCCCGTTCCGTCGACTGCTCACAGGCCAGCCACCCCATCCCAGATCTGCTCCATGCGGAAGAGCATGACGAAGACCGTCAGCCCGGCCGCGGCCAGTACGAAATTGCTCCAGCGCGTCCTCTCGAGGATGGACCACCAGAAGGTGCCGACGGGCACCAGGAGCGCTGTCAGGAGGTACCCCCAGAACTCCCAGGCCTCCCCCAGCACGGGCTCCCCCGTGAGCTGGCGGATTCCGGCAGCCACGGTGTACGCCAGGAGGAAGAGCTCGACGGCCGCGACGGAGAGGATGGTGATGTCGTTCGGCGGCTGGCGCACGAGCGCCGCGCCGACGCAGAGGACGGCGGAGACCGCGCAGACGAGCGACCCGACGAGGAAGAAGGGATCCACCGCTACTCCTGCCCGCCGGGAGCGAAGACCAGCACGGTGCGGGCGGCTCCCCCGCGGTTCTCGAGCAGCGCCACGAGTGTCCCGTCCGGCGCGAAGGCGGCGACCGGGACATCGGGCTCGTCATTGGGCCCGATCTTCCGGCCGTGGGAGACATCGGCGGCCTCCGCCTCGGACAGTTCCCGCACGGGGAACAGTGACCTCCCGGCATCGTCCAGCGGGAGCACGTCCAGCTCCGCGGCGAGCTGCTCGAGGGTACGGGCCTGCCCGATGGAGTAGGGCCCCACCTGGGTCCGGCGGAGTACGGTCAGGTGGCCTCCCACGCCGAGGGCTTCCCCGAGGTCGCGGGCGAGGGCCCGGATGTAGGTGCCCGAGCTGCATTCGACCGTCACATCCACGTCCTGCAGCCGCCCGTTGCTGACCCGGCGGATCCCGTGGACGTCGAACCGGTGCACGGTGACGGGTCGTGCGGGGAGGTCCACCTCCCCGCCGGCACGGACCCGGGCATAGGACCTCTCGCCCTTGACCTTGATGGCACTGACGCTGCTCGGCACCTGCTGGATCTCACCCGTCAGCCGGGCGACCTCCGTCCGGATGTCCTCCTCGGTCACGGCTGCGGCGATGCTCCCGCCCGTGACCTCGCCTTCGGCGTCGTCCGTGAGGGTCGACTGTCCGAGCCGGATGGTGGCGGTGTAGGTCTTCGATGTGCCCACGATGAAGGTCAGGAGGCGCGTCGCGCGGTTGATGCCGATCACCAGGACGCCGGTGGCCATGGGGTCGAGGGTTCCGGCGTGGCCCACCTTGCGGGTTCCCGCCAGGCGGCGCATGCGCCCCACGACGTCATGACTGGTCCAGCCCTGAGGCTTGTCCACGATGATCAGCCCTGAGTGGACCTGCCCGGAATTCACGCCTCCCAGTATAGGGTCGCTGCTGCGCACCCCCGCGCTCCCGGGTGCCCGCCCGCCTCGCGATACCATCCTGCGTATGCCTTCCGCTCCAGCCCATGTGGTCAATGTCCCGGTCAACCAGATCCGCGAGATCACGCAGGCGGCATGGGCCACCCCCGATTCCATCGTCCTCAGCATCGGCGAGCCCGCGTTCCCCGTCGCACGGCACGTGCTCGAGGCGGCGATGGCGGCACTCGAACGGGACGACACCAACTACACGCCCAATGCCGGCATCGCCCCGCTCAGGGCCGCGTTCGCCGAGCGGTTCGCGCACCTGTCCGGGGTCGACGACGACCCCTCCCGCGTGTTCGTCGTCGCGGGCGCCCAGCAGGGACTGCACCTGGCGCTCAGCACACTGATCGCGGCCGGGGACGAGGTGCTCATCCCCGACCCGGGGTATCCGACGTTCACCATGACCGTGGGGCTGCTCGGCGGTGTCCCCGTGCCCTATCCCCTGAAGCCGCACCACGGCTTCCAGCCCCTCATCGAGGACCTGCGGCGGCTCGTGACCGGACGCACGAAGGTACTCATGCTCAACTCGCCGTCGAACCCCCTCGGCTCGGTCTTCGACTCCGACCTCACGTGTGAGCTCGTCCGGTTCGCCCATGAGAACGACCTGTGGATCATCTCCGACGAGTGCTACGAGGCCTTCACCTACGACGTGCCCCATGTCAGCCCCGCGCGCTTCGACGCCGGTGGTCCCGAGGCCGTCCCGGAGGCCGTCGAGGCCCGCGTCCTCACCTCCCTCACGCTGTCCAAGACGTACGGACTGACGGGTCTCCGCATCGGCGCGCTCGTCACGCCGCCCGGAATGGAACTGCTCCTGAGCAACGTCATGGAGGCCACCGTGTCCTGCGTCTCGGGTCCCTCGCAGTACGCCGGCATCGCCGCCCTGACCGGTCCGCAGGACTATGTCCGGACCGCCCTCGATCACTACCGCGCCAATCGGGACGCGGCCACCGCCGTGCTGGACGAGCGCGGGATCAGCTACCTCGACGCCCGCGGCGCCTTCTATCTCTGGGCCGACCTCTCCCACGCCACGGACGGGGATGTCCGGGCGTGGACCAGGACGTTCCTCGCAGAGCACGGTGTCGCGCTCGCACCGGGCACGGCCTTCGGGTCGATGGGTGAGGGCTGGGTGCGGATCGCACTCTGCGGCAGGAGGGACGAGCTCGTCGAGGGGCTGTCCCGGCTCCCCGCGCCCCGCGCCTGAACGGCGCCCCGGAAACGACAGAAGGCAGCCGACCCGCAGGTCGGCTGCCTTCTGTGTGTGGCACTGAAAGGGAGCCGGGGGCTAGCGCCCGGCCTCGTCCTCGTCGGAGGTGCGGTAGGGATCGGCGTCCCCCGCGAAGTCCGCACCCTGGGCGATCGCTGCCACCTCGGCGTCGCGCTCGCGGGCCTTCTGCAGCAGCTCCTCGAGGTGGCTGGCGTTGACCGGCACCTCGTCAGGGACGAATTCGAGCGTCGGCGTCAGGCGGGCGGTGATGTTCCTGCCGACCTCGGCACGCAGCACGCCGCGGGCGGATTCGAGCGCCATCCTCGTGGCCTGCTGCTCCTCCGGATCCCCCAGCACCGTGTAGTACAGCGTTGCGTGCTGGAGGTCGTTGGTGACGCGGGCGTCTGTGATGGTCACGGCTTCCAGCCGGGGATCCTTCACACGGCGCCGGAGCGCCTCGGCGACGATGACTTTGATGCGCTGTGCGAGCCGCGCGGCGCGGGCCGGATCTGCCATTGCTGATACTCCTAGGGAAGCGGATGTGGGTGGGGAACCCGGCGTGCGGGTTCCGGCTGTATGACAGCACAGGCGCCCGGGAGAACCAGGGCGCCTGTGCTGACCTACCTCCTAGACGCGGGGCTTCTCCCGCATCTCGAAGGTCTCGATGGTGTCGCCTTCCTTGACGTCGTTGAACGACCCGAGGCCGATACCGCACTCGAAGTCCGTGCGGACTTCGGTGGCGTCGTCCTTGAACCGCTTGAGCGAGTCCACGGAAAGGTTGTCCCCGATGACCTTGCCGTCGCGGAGGACGCGGGCCCTCGTGTTGCGTCGGATGACGCCCGAACGGACGATCGAACCGGCGATGTTGCCGAACTTCGAGGAGCGGAACACCTCGCGGACCTCTGCGGTTCCGAGCTGCACCTCCTCGTACTCCGGCTTGAGCATGCCCTTGAGGGCGAGCTCGATATCGTCGATGGCGGCGTAGATGACCGAGTAGAAGCGCATGTCCACGCCTTCACGCTCGGCAAGGTCCGCCACGCGCTCCGCCGGCTTGACGTTGAAGCCGATGATGATCGCGTTGTCGACGGTCGCCAGGTTGACGTCGTTCTGGGTGATCGCACCGACGCCGCGGTGGATGACGCGCAGCTGCACGCCCTCTCCGACGTCGATCTTGAGCAGCGAGTCCTCCAGGGCCTCGACGGCACCCGACACGTCACCCTTGAGGATGAGGTTGAGGGTGTCGACCTTGCCCTCGGCGACGGCCTGGTCGAAGTCCTCGAGGCTGATGCGCTTGCGGCGCTTGGCGAGGGCCGCGTTGCGGTCCGCGGCTTCGCGCTTCTCGGCGATCTGGCGGGCGGTGCGCTCGTCGTCGGTGACGAAGAACGTGTCACCTGCACGGGGCACGTTGGACAGACCCAGGACCTGGACCGGACGCGACGGCTCCGCCTTCGTGACGATGTCGCCGTTCTCGTCGAACATGGCACGTACACGACCGTGCGCCGTACCGGCGACGATCGTGTCACCCACGTTCAGCGTTCCGGACTGGACGAGCACCGTTGCGACGGCGCCGCGTCCGCGGTCGAGGTTGGCTTCGATCGCGATACCGCGGGCGTCCTTGTTCGGGTTGGCCCGCATGTCGAGGGCCGCGTCCGCGGTGAGCAGGACGGCTTCGAGGAGGTCGTCGATGCCGACGCCCTGGAGGGCGGAGACGTGCACGAACATCGTGTCGCCGCCGTACTCCTCGGGCACCAGGCCGTACTCGGTGAGCTGGCCCTTGACCTTGTCCGGGTTCGCGCCTTCCTTGTCCATCTTGTTGACGGCCACGACGATCGGCACATTGGCCGCCTGTGCGTGGTTCAGTGCCTCGACGGTCTGGGGCATGACGCCGTCGTCGGCCGCGACGACCAGCACCGCGATGTCCGTGACCTTCGCACCACGGGCACGCATGGCGGTGAACGCCTCGTGGCCCGGGGTGTCGATGAAGGTGATGGCACGCGTGCTGTCCTCGTGGACGTGCTGGATCTGGTAGGCACCGATGTGCTGGGTGATGCCGCCGTGCTCGCCCTCAACGACCTTGGTGTTACGGATCGCATCGAGCAGTCGCGTCTTACCGTGGTCGACGTGGCCCATGACCGTGACGACCGGCGGACGCACCTCGAGCTCCTCGTCGCCCTCGGCCGCAAGCTCGGCGTCGAAGTCGATGTCGAAGCTGCTGAGGAGCTCGCGCTCCTCGTCCTCGGGTGAGACGACCTGGATCTTGTAGCCGAGTTCCGTGCCGAGCACCTCGAAGGTGTCCTCGTCGAGCGACTGCGTCGCCGTGGCCATCTCACCGAGGTGGAACAGCACGGTGACCAGTGCGGCGGGGTTCGCCTCGATCTTGTCGGCGAAGTCCGTGATGGACGAGCCGCGGCGCAGACGCACGATGGTGTTGCCGTCTCCGCGGGGTACGCTCACGCCACCCAGCGAAGGAGCCGACATCTGCTCCAGTTCCTGCCGCTTCGCACGCTTCGACTTGCGCTGCTTGCCGCGACCGGCTCCACCCTTGCCGAAGGCGCCGGCAGTGCCGCCGCGTCCGCGACCGCCCTTGCCGAAGCCGCCGCCGGCGGGTGCACCGCTGGGGCTGGCAGGTGCTCCACCGGGACCGCGGCGCGGACCGGCTCCTGCACCGGCACCCGGGGCACCGCGGCCGGGGGCAGCGGGACGCTCGGTGCGGTTGGGCATCATGCCCGGGGTAGGACGTGAGCCAGGGGCTCCGGCCGGACGGGGAGCGCCGGGACGCGGTGCGCCCGGGCGAGGTCCACCGGCGCCGGCTGCGGGACGGGGTCCACCCGCACCGGCTGCGGGACGGGGTCCACCCGGACCCGCGGCAGGACGCTGCTGGGCATCGTCACGGCGACCGGGGCGTGGCATGCCCTGCGAGGGTGCGAACGGGTTGTTACCCGGACGCGGCGGACGGTCCGACGTGCGGTCGGCACCACGGTCGGTCTCGCCACGGCGGGAACCCATGCCCTGCGAGGGCGCGAACGGGTTGTTGCCAGGACGCGGTGCTCCACCGGGACGGGCACCCGAAGGACGGGTGGTGCCCGCGGCAGGAGCGGCGGGCGGGGTGGCCGGACGCGGAGCCGGACGGGCGCCCGGCGTCGAGCCCTGCGTGCCCTGCTGGGCCGGCGCGGCGGTGTTCTGTGCGGCGGCGTTCCCTGCGGGGGTGTTCTGTGCAGGGGTGCTCTCTGCAGCCGGGGCAGGAGTGTCCTGCGCGGCGGGTGCGGGGGCTTCCGCGGGAGCGGAACCGTTCGAGAACGGCGACGCCTGGGGTGCAGCCGGAGCAGCCGGCGCTGCAGGGGTGGGTGCTGCGGGAGCGGCGGGGGCGGGTGCCTCCGGCGCGGCCTGGGCAGCGCCCGGCTTCGGGCCCGACGGCGCAGGGGCCGCAGGGCGTGAGGGGGCGGGGGCCGCGGCGGTCTTGGTGCCGCCGGCGGGGAATGCGCCGCGAAGTTTCTTCACGACGGGGGCCTCGATGGTGGATGAGGCTGAACGGACGAACTCGCCCAGTTCCTGCAGTTTCGCAACTGCGTCTTTCGAGGTTATACCGAGCTCTTTCGCAAGCTCATGTACGCGGACCTTGGCCACATTTCTCCTGTCTCGGTCCGCACCGAGTCAGGCACGAACCGTCTATTTCCTACTGCTGATCCCAGCCGCTAGGGCGCCTGGTAGATCGAATGCAGAGCGCAACGGATTGATCATCGTTGCGCACTCATCGCTGGGTTCTCATCGGGTTTCCATGAGGGTACTGACCCGCTTTCCGGGAGGACGGTGGTGAATCGGAGCGTTCATCTCGACGCTCCAGGTGTGCCTGGAAGTCCGCTGCCAACTGCGCAGTGTCCACCGGCCGGCGGAAGGCCCTGTGAAAGGCTCTCCGCTTGACGGCCGTTTCCATGCATGCCGGGTCGGGGTGCAGCCAAGCACCCCGTCCGGATAGCCGGCGCCGCTCATCGATGACGGCGACATCCTGCCCGTCGATCGGTCGTGCAACAACCCGCATCACGTGTGACTGGCGGTCCCGCCGGCGGCATCCCACGCAGGTGCGTATCGGATGAGTGTCCTCCGGCTGGTGCCCGGACTCTTCTCGGTGAGCGATTTCTTCTCGGTGAGCAGAGTCTTCCGGGCGCGACTCGACATCAGTCATGTCCATTCTACCCCTTCCGGTCCCGCCGGCAGACCGGGCGGCCTAGGCCTTCGCGGCCGAGGCGGGCTTCGCCGCGTCGGACACGATGTCGATCCGCCAGCCCGTGAGCTTCGCGGCAAGGCGGGCGTTCTGGCCTTCCTTGCCGATCGCAAGGGACAGCTGGTAGTCCGGTACGACGACGCGCGCGGACCTCGTGGCCTCGTCCGTGATCGTCACCGAGGTGACGCGCGACGGCGACAGCGAGCTCGCGATGAACGCCGCGGCGTCGTCGTTGTAGTCGACGATGTCGATCTTCTCGTCGTTCAGCTCGTTCATGACGGCACGGACGCGCGTGCCCATCTCCCCGATGCAGGCACCCTTGGCGTTCACGCCCGGCACGTTGGCCTTCACAGCGATCTTGGTGCGGTGGCCCGCCTCGCGCGCCAGGGCCACGATCTCGACCGTCTTGTCCGCGATCTCCGGCACCTCGAGTTCGAAGAGCTTCCGGACGAGGCCGGGGTGCGAGCGGGACAGGGTGATGGAGGGGCCCTTCATGCCGCGGTGCACGTCGACGACGAACGCCCGCAGCCGGGTGCCGTGCAGGTACTTCTCCCCCGGCACCTGCTCGGGTGGCGGCAGCACGGCCTCCACCGATCCCAGGTTGACCTGGATCATGTGCGGATTGGTGCCCTGCTGGATCATGCCGGCGACGAGTTCGCCTTCCTTGCCCCGGAATTCTCCGAGGATGTTGTCGTCCTCGGCGTCGCGCAGTCGCTGGAGGATGACCTGGCGCGCGGTGCTCGCGGCGATGCGGCCGAATCCGCTGGGGGTGTCGTCGAACTCTCCGACGGTCTCGCCGTCCTCGTCCTTCTCCGTCGCCCAGATGGTGACGTGGCCGTTGCGCCGGTCGAGCTCGGCGCGGGCGGTCTCGTGGGCACCGGGAGTGCGGTGGTACGCGATGAGCAGTGCCTGCTCGATCGTGGGTACCAGCTTGTCCAGGGGGATCTCGCGCTCGTGCTCGAGGAGCCTCAGCGCGCTCATATCAATGTCCATGTGGGTCTCTCCTTACGCGTGGTGCACGGCGCCGGAGATGTCCGGATCGGCCCCATCGCTGTTCTCGTGGTGTTCATCCTCAAGATGCGCGAATTCGACCTGGACGGTCCCCTTGCGGATCTTGGAAAACTCGAGGGCGAGCGGATCGCCCTGCTTCGGCTTCATGCCCTTCTTGACGGGCAGGTGCGGGATCAGCCGGATTCCCGTGGCGGTGACGTCCTGCAGGCGGCCGACGACGACGTCGCCGGTCACCGGCTTGACCTCGACCACGCGCCCCACGCTGCGGCGCCAGTGCCGCGGTTCGGTGAGGGGACGGGACACCCCGGGTGAGGAGATCTCGAGGTTGTACGGCCGGTCGTCATCGTCGGGGTCACTGTCCATCGCCGCCGAGAGGTCCGTCGAGATCGCGGAGATCACATCGAGCCCCACGCTTCCCGTGGCGTCCTCTGGGAGGTCCACGATGACGTGGACCGTGCGGTGGGAGCCGGCGACCTTGATGTCGACGTCCTCGAGGTAGAGGTTGTGCTGTTCCACGACGGGCTGCAGCCTGGTCCGCAGGCGCTGGGCTTCGGCCTGCAGCTCGGCCTCCAGGGCCGATTTGCGGCTCGAGGCATGTTTTTCGTTCCCGGACCGGACCGCCATGGCTGCCTCCCACTCGATGATGTTGTCATCCAAGAGTACCGACATTCCGCGGCACCGGGTGTAGGACCGGGTGAAACGCGACCCGTCGTGGCATCATCGGGAACTGTGATCACGCGGGTGCAGACGGGCGGACAGCAGGTGCGCGGAGGCCGCGTCGCCGCCGTCGCCGGACGCGCCGTGCGTTGGTCAGCGGGGCTCACCGGCCTGTTCGTCGTCGTCCTGCTCGTGGCCGGGACGGTGGTCGGGATCGGGCTCCGGTCTGCCGAACCGCCGGCCCCCGTCTACTCGGCCGCCGAACAGGCCCAGCTCGACGCCGAGGGACGGTACCGCGCACTGGCCGCCGACGCGCGGGCCGCAGCCCTCCAACCAGCCCTCGAGCCGGCCCTCGGGGAGAGCCTGGCGACGGTCGCCGCCGATCTCGACGCGCAGGCGGACGCAGTCTCCCTGCCACGCTCCCCCGCTCCGACACCGGAGGGGACGGATGCCGGCGGCGCCAGCACCACGTCGGCCGGCACCGCGCCGGCTGCCACCGCGTCGGCCAGTTCTACGTCCGCCGGCACGCCCACCGACCCGGTCCCGGCGCCGGGAGCGTCCGCGGGAGCGTCCGCGGGCGCCCAGGTGCCTATGGACGGACCGCGCCTCCTGTCGATGCTCCGGGACAGCGCCCTGCAAAGTCTGCGGGACGCCGTCGACGCCGAGCCCGGTCCCGCCCGTGTGCTGGCCTCCGCGGGAGCCAACCAGTGGCGGCAGGCGGTGCTCATCGGGCAGTCGCTCGGGACCGAGTCCGGCCTCCCTGCTGCCGATACCCTGTCCGCTGCGGACCTCACAGCCGATGAAGCCGGCCCTGCCGCTTCGAGTGGCACTACCGCTCCGACCGGCCCTGCCGATCCCGCCGCTCCGACCGGCCCTGCCGGCGTCACAGCTCCTGCTTCGTCAGCCAGTCCTACCGACCCAGCCGACCCAGCCGACGCAGCCGACCCAGCCGCTTCGGACGACTGCGCCGGGACTCCCCTCGGTGCCGAGGCCGACCGTCAGGCCCTGTTGAACGCGAAGAGGGCCGAAGACGAGGCCCGCTACGGCTACGAGGTCGCCGCTGCGCTGCAGCCCGACCCTGCAGCAGCGCTTGCGCGGTCGGTTGTCCACCAGGCGGCGGCCGACACGGCCGCCCGACGCCTCGCGGAGCTGTGCGTCCCCGTGGCTCCTGCGCCTGCAGGCTTCGCGATCGGCCAGGCCTTCCGCGCCGACCCGGAGGCTGCCCTCCGGGAACTCGAACAGGACCACGCGGAGCTGTACGCCGGCCTCGTCTCCACTGTCAGCCTGGAGGTCCGCGCGTGGGCCGTCGCCTCCTACAACGCGGCGGTCCAGCGCAGCCTCGATGCAGGAACGCCGCTCGACGCCTTCCCCGGTTTGACGGGATCCGCCGGAGATCAGAACGGCGCAGCGACGCCGGAGGCTACCCCGGCTCCCGAGGACACCCCGGCACCGGTAGGGCCGAGCGGTGGCTAGGGACCAGGACTGCACCCCGGGTGCTTTGCCGGAGCTGCCACCCCGGCTCCTGCAGAGCGCACGGAGCATCGACGGCGGTGCTCGATGGACCCGGGAGTGGCGGGAATTGCTGGCCGCGAGGCTCGACGCCTGGGATCTGGCTCTCGATCTGCGGCACGGACAGCCCGTGTGGGCGGGCCGGTGCGCCGTCGTCGTCCCCGTAGTCCGACGGGACGACGACGATCCCGCGGAGGCCGTCCTCAAGCTCACGATCCCGCACGACGAGGCCGTGTCGGAGCCCGATGCGCTGGAACTCTGGGACGGGACCGGGGCGGTGCGCCTGCTCGCGGCGTCGCGCCCCGACTTCGCACTGCTGCTCGACCGGCTCGACGGCGACCACTCCCTAATGGACGTCCCGCTCGACGAGACGCCCGAACCGTGGGGCCGTGTCCTGCGCCGGCTGTCGCTACCGGCCGGGGACAGCGCCCCCTGGGCCGCGTTCCCACACCTCGCGTCCGACGCCGAGCAGTGGACGGACACCCTCCCCGCACGGTGGCACGAACTCGGCGAACCGTTCCCGCGGTGGCTCATGGAAGCCGCGCTCGAGGTGTGCCAGTCGCGCGGCATCGTCGGGCGACGGTCGCAGCGCGACGTCCTCGTGCATTCCGACCTGCACTACGGGAACCTCCTGCCGTCCTCGCGGGGCCAGCTGCAGGAGTTCACGGCGATCGACCCTAAGCCGGTGCTCGGCGACGCCGAGTACGCCCTGGCGCCGATGCTCTGGAACCGCCTGTCCGAGCTCGACGCCGCGGACCCGGCGGGTCACCTTCGCGCCCACTCCACGGCACTGGCGTCGGCCGCCGGGCTCGATGCCGGCCTCGCCCGGGGCTGGACCGTGGTCCGTGAGGTGCGCAACGCGCTGTCCTACCTCGCCCACGGCCAAACGGGCGACGCGCAGCGGTCCCTGTGGGTGGCGAGCTCGGTGCTCGCGCGGACACTGGACGGACTGCCGCCGGTCGGCGACCTGCCGGTCCTCTAGGGCTGCAGCGGCTGGCGGCTGCTACCGGTCCGACAGCTACCCGATCCGGCCGCTACCGGGCCCGACTGCTACCTGGTCCCGGCCAAAAACGGGCGCACGTTCTCGACCCAGACGTCGGACCCGAGCTTGAGGATCAGCGCTCCCACCACGGCGAGGAACACGATCCGGATGAACCTGCTGCCCTGGCTGATCGCCATGCGGGACCCGGTGTAGCCCCCGGCCATGTTCGCGACACCGAGCAGGAGCCCCAGCCCCCACAGGATGGAGCCGTTCGGGAGGAAGAACATCAGGGCACCGAAGTTGGTCGCCATGTTCACGATCTTCGCCTTCGCGCTGGCACCGAGGAAGTTGTAGCCGAGCAGCGTGACCATCGCGATGATGAGGAAGGACCCCGTGCCGGGGCCGATCAGGCCGTCGTAGAACCCGATGACGAGCCCGATCGCACCGGCCGTCCCGTAGTGCCGCGCTCCGTGGTGGCGCAGCTCCGTGAGCGTCCCGACCGACGGCTTCAGCGCGGTGAACACCGCGACGGCGATCAGCGCCACCACGATGACCGGCTTGAAGACCGACGACGGCAGGGACGCCGCGATAACCGCTCCGCCGAAGCTGCCGACGAGGGCGATCCCCGCCATCGGCAGGGCCGTCTTCAGGTCCGGGTGGGCCCGGCGGTAGTAGGTGAGGGCGCTCGTCGTCGTTCCGAAGATGGACCCGAGCTTGTTGGTGGCCAGGGCCTCGACGGGCGCGATGCCGGGTACCAGCAGCAACGCCGGCAGCTGCAGCAGGCCGCCCCCGCCGACGACGGCATCCACCCACCCGGCGGCGAACCCCGCGACGAGCACCAGCAGGATCGTCGCGAGGTGCAGTTCCTCGAGTCCCGAGCCCACTGCGGGCTAGGAGGCGGCGAGTCCGCGCAGCAGCGCGGCAGCCTCGGCGACGGGGACGTTCTGCGCCTCACCCGTCCTGCGGTCCTTGACCTCCAGGACCCCGTCCGCCAGCCCACGCCCGACGACGACGATGGTGGGCACGCCGATGAGCTCCGCGTCGCCGAACTTCACGCCCGGCGACACCTTGGGCCGGTCGTCGTACAGCACCTCCAGGCCCGCCGCCTCCAGCTCTGCGGCGAGCTTCTCCGCGGCCTCGAACACCTCGGCACCCTTGCCGGTCGCGACGATGTGGACGTCGGCGGGAGCGACGTTGCGGGGCCAGACGATGCCGCGGTCGTCATGGTTGGACTCGGCGAGGGCGGCGATGGCGCGCGTGACTCCGACACCGTACGAGCCCATGGTGACCGTGGCGAGTTTGCCGTTCCGGTCGAGGACCTTCAGTCCGAGCGCGTCCGCGTACTTGCGGCCGAGCTGGAAGATGTGGCCCATCTCGATGCCGCGGGCAGCGATGAGCGGTCCCGATCCGTCGGGTGCCTCGTCGCCCTCGCGCACCTCGACGGCCTCGATGACGCCGTCCCAGGTGAAGTCGCGGCCCGCGATGAGCCCGAAGACGTGCCTGCCGTGCTCGTTGGCGCCCGTGATCCACGAGGTGCCGGGAACCACGCGGGGGTCCACGAGGTACCGGAGGCCGGTGGACGCCTCGGCGCCGATGACGGCGGAATCCAGCGCGAGGCCCGGGCCGATGTACCCCTTGACGAGGCCCGGGTGCTTCTTGAGGTCCTCCTCGTTGGCGGCCTCGACGGCTACCTCGCCGCCCGTCTCGAGGTGGCCGGCGATGTTCGCCTCGATGCGCTTGGGGTCGACGGTACGGTCGCCGGGCACGCCGACGACGACGATCTCGCGCTCGCCGGTCGGCAGCACGGCCGCCAGCACGACGTTCTTGAGGGTGTCGGCCGCGGTCCAAACGCGGTCCTCCCGGGGTACCGCCGCATTGGCGTGGTCCACGAGGGTGCCGATGGTGGGGGTATCGGGGGTGTCGCGCACCTCCGCTGCGGGTGCGTCGGCGTAGTCGATCGCGTCGGGGACGACCGTGGTGACGGCCTCGACGTTGGCGGTGTAGCCGCCGGCCGACCGGACGAAGGTGTCCTCGCCGATGGGCGTCGGGTGCAGGAACTCCTCGCTCTTCGACCCGCCCATGGCACCGGCGGTGGCCGTCACGGGCACCACGTCGAGGCCGAGGCGCTCGAAGATGCGAAGGTACGCGGCGCGGTGCAGCTGGTAGCTCGCCTCCAGTCCCTCGTCGTCGACGTCGAACGAGTAGGAGTCCTTCATGATGAACTCGCGGCCGCGGAGCAGTCCCGCACGGGGGCGGGCCTCGTCCCGGTACTTGGTCTGGATCTGGAACAGGCTCACGGGGAGGTCCTTGTACGAGGTGTACAGGTCCTTCACGAGCAGGGTGAACATCTCCTCGTGCGTCGGCGCGAGAAGGTAGTCCGCGCCCTTGCGGTCCTGGAGGCGGAAGATGCCGTCGCCGTACTCCGTCCAGCGGTTGGTCGCCTCGTAGGGCTCCTTGGGCAGCAGCGCCGGGAAGTGGACTTCCTGCGCGCCGATGGCTTCCATCTCCTCGCGGACGATGGCCTCGACCCGTGCGAGGACCTTCAGCCCCAGCGGAAGCCAGCTGTAGATACCGGGCGCCGCGCGCCGGATGTAGCCCGCGCGCACCAGGAGGCGGTGGCTCGCGACTTCGGCGTCGGCTGGATCTTCACGCAGGGTGCGCAGGAAAAGGGTCGAGAGTCGTAAGACCACGCGGGTGTCCGTTCATATCGGTACTGCCATTCACCTTCCCGCCGTCCGGCGGGAAACAACAGGTACCAATCTAGCGGGTCCGCTAGGCGTCCGGCCGCGGGCCACCGCGCCCACGACCCCTCCTCAGAAGAGGATCGTCGCGAACGTGTCCACCTGCTCGAAGCCCACACGCTTGTAGGCCGCGAGAGCCCGGGCGTTGTAGGAGTTCACGTAGAGGCTCACGGTCGGCGCCAGCGAGCGGGCGGCGACGACGACGGCGGCCATGTAGGCGGCGCTGAGTCCCCTGCCCCGGTGGTCGGGGTTCATCCAGACACCCTGCACCTGCACGGCCTGGGACGACACCGTGCCCAGTTCGGCCTTGAAGACCACCTCGCCGTCGTCGCCGAACGCGGCGAGCGAGTGCTTCCGGCTGATGAGGGACGCGACGCGGCGCCGGTAGTGGTCCGACCCGCCGATGAACGGCGAGTAGCCCACTTCCTCCTCGAACATCGCGGCGCAGGCGGGCAGCAGGCGGTCGAGTTCGTCGGGCCGCGTGAACCGGAGGTCCGGCGCAGGGGCGAGCAGCGGGTCCGTGTCGATGGCCATGAGCGGCTGCGTGGGGCGCACGTCGAACGGCTCGGCACTGTAGTCCTCAAGCGTCGACCACAGGTCCATGACGCCCTCGGAGAGCCCGAAGATCGACGAGAACGTCCGGCCCGACCGGCCGAGGTGGTCGCCGAAGATGGCGCCGGTCTCGTCCGTCACGCCGATCGGCACGAGGTTCACACCGGCCCAGCAGGCGGCGCGCAACTCGTTGTGCCGGAACATGCCGATGATCTCGCCGCCGGAGAACGACGGCGCCGCCGTGCCCATGGACTCGAGGTGGGATGCGACGAACACGTTGGCCACCGGGTCGGCGGCGACGATCGACCAGAGGTCCCTCGTGTCCTCCTCGCCGAGGACGCGGAAGGACCAGGGCCCTTCAGGATCGGGCTGGGGCCTAGCTAACGGTAACCATGGGGCCACCCTGGCCAGCAGTTTCGCCATCAGCCTCACCCATTTCCTCTGCGAGCCGCATCGCTTCCTCGATGAGTGTCTCAACGATCTGGTCCTCGGGGACAGTCTTGATGACCTGGCCCCGAACGAAGATCTGCCCCTTGCCGTTGCCGGACGCGACACCCAGGTCGGCTTCGCGGGCCTCGCCCGGTCCGTTGACGACGCAGCCCATGACGGCCACACGCAGCGGGACCTCCATGCCCTCGAGACCGGCGGTGACCTCCTCGGCGAGCGTGTAGACGTCCACCTGGGCCCTGCCGCAGGACGGGCAGGAGACGATCTCGAGCTTGCGGGGACGCAGGTTGAGCGACTGCAGGATCTGGTTGCCCACCTTGATCTCCTCGACCGGCGGGGCCGAGAGGGAGACGCGGATGGTGTCGCCGATGCCCTTGGACAGGAGCGCCCCGAAGGCGGTCGCGGACTTGATCGTGCCCTGGAAGGCCGGTCCGGCCTCGGTCACGCCGAGGTGCAGGGGCCAGTCGCCGCGCTCGGCGAGCAGCTCGTAGGCCCGGACCATGATCACGGGGTCGTTGTGCTTCACGGAGATCTTGAAGTCGTGGAAGTCGTGCTCCTCGAAGAGGGACGCTTCCCAGACGGCGGACTCGACGAGGGCCTCGGGCGTGGCCTTCCCGTACTTCTCCATGAGGCGCGGGTCCAGCGAGCCGGCGTTGACGCCGATGCGGATGGAGGTGCCCGCGGCCTTCGCGGCTGCAGCGATCTCCTTGACCTGGTCGTCGAACTTCCGGATGTTGCCGGGGTTGACGCGCACAGCCGCGCAGCCGGCGTCGATCGCGGCGAAGACGTACTTCGGCTGGAAGTGGATGTCGGCGATCACGGGGATCTGGGACTTCTTTGCGATGATCGGGAGCGCGGCGGCGTCGTCCGCGGACGGGCAGGCCACGCGGACGATGTCACAGCCGGTGGCGGTCAGTTCCGCGATCTGCTGCAGCGTCGCGTTGATGTCCGTGGTGGGGGTGGTGGTCATCGACTGGATGCTGATCGGGGAATCCGATCCGACGCCCACCGATCCGACCTTGATCTGGCGGGTCTTGCGCCGGGGGGCGAGGACGGGCGGCGGTGCTGCTGGCATTCCTAGGTTGACCGAGGTCAAAACATCCTCCATGCTGGCGGTCTTGACCGCACGTCTGACGAGATTCTTGATTTCATTATCCACCCGTCCTGGCGGCCGACGGCGCTGTGGCGATCCAGGTCACACGAGGTCGCGGAATGCTCCGACGACAGGGTTCCACCCGATGGTCTTGACGGCGGCGATGGCTCCGGCGACGGCGAACGGGTCCTGGCTCACGAGCTGGTTGAGGTCCGCCTCGGTCTCGGCGGAGAAGACCAGGAGGGCACCCGTGCCATCCGTGAAGGGACCGGAGGCCAGGACGCGGCCCTGCTCCACGAGCCCCTGCAGCCATGCCCGGTGGGCCGGCCGGTGCTCGGCGCGGAGGTCGTTCTGGTCGGGGTTGTAGACGTACTCGACGGCGAAGATACTCATGGCCTTCACCCTACGGGACCGGCAGCAGGTAGACCTTGATGATCGTCGCCACGCCCGCAGCCCAGAGCATCGAGGCCAGCGTGCCGATGATGAACCGCTCGGACGCCGCGGGTGTCTCCTTGAGTTCGGCGTAGCGCCCCAGCGCCTTGACCGCGACGACGTACGCGATGGCGACCGGTTGCCCGCCGAGGATGGCGACGGTCACTGCGAGCCGCTCCAGCACGCCGATGACCAGCCCTCCGCGGAGCACGCCCGGCGGCAGGGCGTCGACCGGCGCCTGGGGCGGATCGGCAGGTGGAGCGGGGAGGTCGAACTGGGGCTGGTCCGCCGGCTCGGGCAGCTCCTCGCGGCGCCGTTCCGCGGTGTCCACCGAACGGGCCAGACGCAGAACGAGCATGGTCACGGGTGAGCCGATGCCGCCCGCCACGAGCAGCGCCACCGCGATCCACAGTGCGTCCACCGAGCCTCCTTCTGGTTCCGTTGTCCCCGATTACCGCAGTTCCTGTCTACCGCACCGCACCCCCAACGGAGTGCTCCCCCGCTTCCGGTCCCGACGAGCCGTCGAAAGGACACATACGACCGCTAAAACGGTTCTTAAATGGTCTTTTGTGTCGTCTCGACGGTGGCGGGACGACGACGGCGGCTAGGCGATCGTCCCGTCGGTGACGCCGTCATTCGCCCAGGTTAGGAGGCGGGCGGCTGCGGGCCGTACGGCGTGCTCCTCGTGCCAGGCGGCGCGGGCCGCGGCCTTGCTCACGGCCTGCGGGCTGATGCCGAGCGTCCGTGCCACGGCTGTCTGCGTGCCGCGCTCGCCGGGCTGGAGGAGGTCGAGGATGCGCCACTCGGCCTCCGAGCGGCCCATGACGTGCCGGCCGAGCAGCGCGAGCACTCCCTCCGCCTCCCCTGCGCCGTCGGCCCGACCATCTGGCCCCTCGACGGCGAGGGGCGCGCGGTCCCCCGTCTTCTTGGCGCGGTCGACGGCTTTCCGGGCAGCGACGAAGGCCGACCCTCGACCCTCCCGGGGCGAGGCAGGGAAAGGCCGCTCCACCTCTCCGATGCCGATGCCGACGTACCAGCCACCCGCACGCAGGCAGAGCATCGCGGCCTCGACGACGTCAGCCGCGGAGGCGACGACGCCCTGCGCCTCGTCACCGACGGACCGCTCCCAAGGCAGCACCGTGGGAATGGGGTGCAGGAGGTCGAGCAGTTCCGGCACGCGATCCTCCGAGGAACGGCTGCCCGCCTGGTCGATCGTGAGGACGAACATTCATCAACCGTATGGGGTTGAATTCTGAAATACAACCGATCAGCCGAAGAGGTCGACCGGCTTCACGATATCGGCGTAGATGAGCAGGACACCCATACCCATGAGCAGGATCGCCACGGCGTAGGTGAGCGGCAGGAGCTTGGCCATGTCGAAGGGCCCCGGGTCCGGCCGCTTCAGCAGGCGGGCGATCCCGCGGCGGAGCCCCTCCCAGAGCGCTCCCGCCACATGCCCGCCGTCGAGCGGGAGAAGCGGGACCAGGTTGAACACGAACAGGGCGAGGTTCACGCCGGCGACGAGTCCGACGAGCGTCGCTGCTCGGGAGACTACGGGGATCTCCTCCATCGCGGAGATCTCCCCCGCGATCCTGCCGACGCCCACCACGCTGATGGGGCCCTCCGGATCACGCGGCGCATCCGAGAACGCCGCCTGGCCGACCTCGACGACGCGCTGCGGGAGATTCAGGACCACTCCCGCCACGCGGGCCAACGAGTCGCCGACGGCCGGGAGCACCGCGCTCGCCGGCTGCGGCACCAGCTCCTGCGTCGACCCGACACCGATGAACCCGACCTCCTGCGTCACGGCGTTGCCTTCGTCGTCGACCTCGACGGCGCCGTCGGCCGTCGTGACCGGCCGTTCCGTCAGCAGGGGCGTGATGGTGGAATCGAGGGTCTCGCCGTCACGCACCACAGTGATACCGACCTCGCGTCCCGCTGCATCGCGGATCCAGCCGGAGAACTCGTCCCAGTTCGTCACCTCCCTGCCGTCGAAGGCGACGACGCGGTCCCCCGGCTCGAGGCCCGCGTCGAAGGCGGGAGCGGCGGGATCATCGGGGGCACAGTCGGTCTGGCCTGTGGCCGCCTGCTGGCTTGCCGGCACCACGCAACGGTAGACCTCGGACACCGTCGTGGTCGCCTGGGCGGTGCCGAAACCCATGATGAGCACGGCGAACAGGACCGTCCCGATCAGGAGGTTCATCAGCGGCCCGCCGAGCATGATGACGATCCGCTTCCAGATGGGCAGCTTGTAGAAGACGCGGTTCTCGTCCCCGGGCTGCAACTGTTCGGCGGCGGCCTGGCGGGCATCGTCGGTGAGCTGCTGGAAGACACCGGTGCTGGACTGCCGTACCGCACCGGACTCCGTCGTCGCGGGCGGGAACATGCCCACCATGGAGACGTATCCGCCTGCCGGAATCGCCTTGAGCCCGTACTCGGTCTCTCCGCGGCGCCGGGACCAGATCGTGGGACCGAAGCCGATCATGTACTGCGTGACACGGACCCGGAAGAGCTTCGCGGGCACCAGGTGGCCCACCTCGTGCAGCGCGATCGACGCCGCGATCCCGATCACGACGAAGAGCACGCCGGCGATGAACAAGAGAACAGTCACAGCTTTTCCTTCTGGCCTTCCGAACGGGCTGCCGTATCCGGCAGCAGCGACCCCAGGGGAGTTTCCTCGAGGCCACAACGGACCCGGGCGCTCGCCCGTGCCCAGCGCTCTGCATCGAGGACCGCCGCCAGGCTCAGCGCGCCACCGGCACCCGCGCTTTCTCTGGCACGCTGGTCGTCGACCACGGCGGCCACCGTGTCCACGATGTCAGGAAAACCTATGGCTCCCCTGTGAAAGGCCTCCACGGCCTCCTCGTTCGCGGCGTTGTAGACGGCCATGCGTGTTCCGCCCTCGGCTGCTGCGCGCTTGGCGAGCGAGATCGCCGGGAAGGCCTCCTCGTCCAGCGGCTCGAAGGTCCACTCGGCGGGCCGGCTCCAGTCGCAGGCACGCGCTGAACCCGGTACCCGGAACGGCCAGCCGATCCCGAGCGCGATCGGGAGGCGCATGTCGGGCGGCGAGGCCTGGGCCAGCGTGGAACCGTCGATGAACTGCACCATCGAGTGGATCACGGACTGCGGGTGGACGACGACGTCGATCCGCTCCAGCGGGATGTCGAAGAGGAGGTGCGCCTCGATCACCTCGAGGGCCTTGTTGACCATCGAGGCGGAGTTGGTGCTGATCACCCGGCCCATGTCCCACGTCGGGTGGGCGAGGGCCTGCGCCGGGGTGACGTCCTGCAGCTGCGCGCGTGTCCGACCACGGAACGGGCCACCGGACGCCGTGAGGACCAGGCGGTCCACCTCGTCCGCGGTGCCGCCGCGGAGCGCCTGGGCGATGGCGGAGTGCTCCGAATCGACAGGAACGAGCTGCCCCGGGGCGGCCGCCGCACGCACGAGTGCTCCCCCGGCGATCAGCGACTCCTTGTTGGCCAGTGCGAGCAGGTGTCCGGCCGCGAGCGCGGCAAGGGTCGGCTCCAGGCCGATCGATCCGGTGATGCCGTTCAGGACCACGTCGGCGTCGGGCCAGGCCGCGACCTCGGCTGCGGCCCCCTCACCGGCGAAGAGCTCAGGTGCGTAGCCGGTGACGCCGGCAGCGTCGGCGGCCCGCGCGATCGCGCGGTCGAGGTCCGCCTCAGACGCGGAGGCGACCCCGACGGCGGGAGCCCGGACCGCCACGGCCTGGCGGGCGAGAAGCTCCAGGTTCCGCCCGCCGGCGCTGAGGCCGGCGACGCTGAAGCGGTCGGGAGCCGCGGCGATCACGTCGAGTGCCTGGGTCCCGATGGAGCCGGTGGAACCGAGGATGGAGACGCGCCGGTGCTGCCGGGAGGGGTTGCTGAAATCCATGGCCTCAGTATCCCGCAGGTTGACGGCGTCCATCCTCCCGGTTCCGCGGAACGCCGTGGCCGAAGGCAGTTTCGGGTTTGCTGCAGGCGTCTGACCCAGCTGGGCGGCGGGCGGGGATTCTGGACCGCGACGACGCGTGGCTTCCACTCAGCGAGCGGGCCACTTCCAGCACCCCGATGGCCGGCGCGCTCCGCCTCGTGGAGCGCCGCTTCTGGCCCTGCACCGATCGTCCAAAATGTCGGCGGCGGGGGATTGGATGAAGCATGATCAGCGGAGCGTTCATGCTCGATCTTGAGGACGCCTACGACGAGGCGCTTCAAGGCTGGCCCGTGGATTCCTTCGAGTCGCTGCTGGACGCCGCGGGTTTCGACGACGCCGCAATCGACGAGCACGCCCGTGCGGCCGTCGAAGCTGCTTCGCCGTACGGCCTACTGGGCCAGCTGCAGGACGCCGGATCCGGGCTTGCGGAATCGCCGAGCCTGGCGGTCACGCTCGATCTCCTGCGGGCCGCAGACCGGCTGGCGTCCTGGGCCGCTGCGCAGCGGGCCCGCCTGGTCGCCCGGGTCCACACCTTCAGCAATCCAGACCACCACTCCTGGTCCGGTCCGGCCTCGTCCCTGGCCTTCACCGAGACGGTCGCCGAGACTGCAGCGCTGCTGAAGCTGTCCGAAGGGTCAGCGGCCCGGCTCGTCTCGGAGTCACTGGTGTTGACCGGCCCGTTGACGGCCACACTAGCGGCCCTGGAGAAGGGTGGCATCTGCTCCGGGCGGGCATCGGTCATCGTCGAGCAGTCCCGCACCCTTCCGGACGAGGCTGTCGCCGCGTTCGAGAGCGAGATCCTGAGGGTCGCAGGGGATCTGAACCGTCCAAGGCTCACCGCGCGGTGCCGGCGGCTGCGCGAAAGGCTCCATCCCGAGACGCTGACCGCCCGCCGGGTGCGAGCGGTGGCCGATCGCTGCGTGGTGTTCGAACCGGACCGCGACGGGATGGCCTGGCTGAGCGCCTACCTGCCGGCGGAGCAGGCATTGGCCGTCCACACCACGGTGGATGCGGCTGCCCGCACCCTGCGGAGCGTCGATAATCCGCGGACGCTGCCACAGCTGCGGGCCGACGTCCTGGCCGACATGCTGCTCGGCGTCGCCGGACCAACCGGCGTGGCACCTGGCTCGGGCGGGAGTTGCCGGTGCGGAAGCGCCGAGGGTGGCTGTGCTGAAGGGGATCATGCCGGGCACGGGGTGCGCTCTTCCACGGCGAAGATCGTGGTCACCGTCCCGGTGTTCTCGCTGATGGGGCTCACTGATGAGCCTGGCGAACTCGAGGGCTACGGACCGATCCCGGCCGAGGCGGCCCGCCGACTGGCCGGGAACGCCACCTCCTGGCTGCGTCTGCTCACCCACCCCTATACGGGTGCCATCCTGGGCCTCGACCGGACGCGGTACCGACCGAGCGAGGACCTACGGACCTGGATTCAGCTCCGGGAGAAGACATGCAGCTTCTACGGCTGCTCCCGCCCCGCCAGCCGCTGCGACCTTGATCATTTGATGTCGTGGGCCGACGACGGCTCCACCAATGCGGACAACCTCTATCCCGTCTGCAGGCGCCATCACATGATGAAGCACCGGACCGACTGGACGCCGACTCCCGATCCTGATGGCGGACTGGCCTGGCTGTCGCCGGGCGGTCGGATCTATTCGACGCCGCCCGAACCACCACCCGTGGACTCGCGATCATCGGCGACCGCCCGAATCATGAACGATCTCGGGACGGCGATGCGCACTGAACGCATGCCCCACGCCGAATCTCTGCCGCCCTTCTGACGAGCGAAGCCGTAAGGGACCGCGCTCCCGAGCAAATTCAGCAAGCCTCGAGGCGGGCTCCCGCGCGTCGGTCGACCAGCAGACAGACCGGAATGCAGGGCACCCGTCCGGCCACGGCTACCGGCCGGACATCCGCAGCTACCGGGCGCGTCCAGGGCGTCCAGGGCGTCCAAGGCGTCCCGGACAACCGGCCACCGGCGCGTCCGGGGCATCCCCGGCATCCGCAGCTACCGGGCGCGTCCAGGGCATCCTGGACACCCGGCGCGTCCGACGCATCCGGGCATCCCGGGCATCCAGGGCATCCAGGGCATCCAGGGCATCCGGAACATCCAGGGCATCCGGAACATCCGGAACATCCGGCGAGTCCAGGGCATCCGAGGCATCCGAGGCATCCGGGGCATCGATCATGCTGTGATCAGATGCTTCCGGCTCCGCTGACTTCGACGCCCCGGCTCTCCCTCGCTCCAGCGATGCTGGACCCTACCGGCCCGAGGCCCTCGCGAGGATGCTGCGCGCGTGGCGGAGGATCGGCTCGTCCACCATGCGCCCCTCGAAGGTGAAGACTCCCCGCTCGTTTTCCGCGGCGGCGAGCAGCGCACGGGCCCGCTCCACCTCGGCGTCGTCGGGGGCGAAAGCGGCACGGATCGCGGCAACCTGGCCCGGGTGGATGCAGGCCTTCGCCGCGAACCCGGAAGCAGCCGCATCCTCGGCCTCGGCAGAGAGGCCCTCGGTGTCGGCGATATCGACGTAGACGGCGTCGATGCAGCCGACGCCCGCCGCCCCAGCCGCAAGGAGCACCTGCGAGCGGGCATGGAGGGCCACGGCCCGGTAGGTGCCGGAGGATGTCCGGCTGGAGGTGCCGCCCAACGAGGCGACGAGGTCCTCGGCACCCCACATCAAAGCGGTGATGCCGTCGGCACGGGCGATCGCGGCGGCCTCCACGACGCCGCGGGCCGTCTCGACGAGGGCGATGACCTCGACGTCCCCGAGGGCCTTCCGGACCGCGGCGACGTGCTCGGGCGATTCCGTCTTGGCGAGCATGACGGTGCGGTAGCCGGTGCGGCGGACGGCGTCGCAGTCGAGCACGAAATCCGCTGTGCCCACCGCGTTGAGCCGCACCACGGTGCGCTCGGGAGCGAGCGTGGCCTCGGCGAGCGCTGCCCGCGCGGCCCCCTTGGCCGCGGGCGCGACCGCGTCCTCCAGGTCGAGGATGACGGTGTCCGCGCGGTCGGCGGCCTTGCCGTAGCGCTCCGGGCGGTCCGCCGGACAGAAGAGCAGCGCGGGGCCGAGGGTGATAGCACTCACGACTGTCCCTCCCGTCGGGCCGTCGAGGACCACATCAGGACGGAGCGGGTCGCCGTCGCCACGACATCGCCGTGCTGGTTGCGCCCGGTGTGGGCCATGGACACAATGCCCTGCCCGGGGCGCGAGGACGACGGGCGGATGCCGGTGATCTCGGTCTCGGTGTACAGGGTGTCGCCATGAAAGAGCGGCCGGGGGAAGGCGACGTCGGTGAGCCCCAGCTGCGCCACGATGGTGCCCTGGGTGAGCTGAGTGACCGACTGGCCGACGAGCGTCGCCAGGGTCAGCATCGAGTTCACGAGCCGTTGTCCGAAGGGCTGCCCGGCGGACCAGGCGGCGTCGAGGTGCAGGGCCTGGGTGTTCATGGTCAGCGTGGTGAACAGGACGTTGTCCGCCTCCGTCAGGGTGCGTCCGGGCCGGTGGGCGTAGACCGTGCCGACTTCGAGCTCGTCGAAGTACAGCCCGCGCTGCTCGATGACGCGCCCGGTCGGCACGGTGTCACCGCTCACGCGGCAGCTTCCCCGAGCTCGACCCGCAGGGGCGCGCCGGTCGCGGCGATCACGTCCTCGACGGTGACGCCGGGTGCGGTCTCGCGCAGCACCAGGGTGCCGCCGTCGTCGGGTTCGACGTCGATCACGGCGAGGTCGGTGACGATCCGGTCGACGCACCCCTTGCCCGTGAGCGGCAGGGAGCAGGACTCGACGATCTTCGGCCGGCCGGAGCGGTCGACGTGTTCCATCATCACGATGACGCGTTTTGCGCCGAAGACGAGGTCCATGGCCCCGCCCATGCCCTTGACCATCTTGCCGGGGACCATCCAGTTGGCGAGGTCCCCGTTGCGGGCGACCTCCATGGCGCCGAGGACGGCGACATCGACATGGCCGCCGCGGATCATCCCGAAGGATGCCGCGGAATCGAAGAACGCCGCCCCGGGGTTGGCGGTGACGGTCTCCTTCCCTGCGTTGATGAGGTCCGGGTCCACCGCGTCCTCGGCGGGATAGGGGCCGACGCCGAGGATTCCGTTCTCCGAGTGCAGCACCACCTCGACGCCCGCCGGGATGTAGTTGGGGATGAGGGTGGGCATGCCGATGCCGAGGTTGACGTACTGTCCGTTCTCCAGCTCCTGCGCAACCCGGGCGGCGAGTTCGTTACGAGTCAGTGCCATGGTCATGCTCCTTCGGGGGCGGGCGCGGCGAGCGACACGGTGCGCTTCTCGACACGTTTCTCGGCGCCGGGTGCGAGCACCACGCGCTGGACGAAGATCCCGGGCGTGTGGATGGAGCCGGGATCGAGTTCGCCGGGTTCGACGAGCTCCTCGACCTCAGCGATGGTGATCCTGCCGGCCTGGGCACACAGCGGGTTGAAGTTCATCGCGGTGGCGTGGAAGACGAGGTTGCCGTGGCGGTCGCCCTTCCAGGCATGCACCAGTGCGTAGTCCGGGCGGAGCGACTCCTCGAGCACGTAGTCGACGCCGTCGAAGGACCGCACCTCCTTGGGCTTGGACGCGACGGCGACGTTGCCGTCGTCGTCGTACCGCTGGGGCAGGCCGCCCTCGCTGACCTGGGTGCCCACGCCCGCCGTCGTGTAGAACGCGGGGATGCCCGCACCGCCCGCCCGGAGCTTCTCGGCGAGGGTGCCCTGGGGCGTGAGTTCCACCTCGAGCTCGCCCGCGAGGTACTGGCGCGCGAACTCCTTGTTCTCCCCGACGTAGGAACTGATGGTCCGGCGGATCCGGTGCTCGGACAGCAGGATGCCGAGGCCCCAGTCGTCGACGCCGCAATTGTTGCTCACGGTCTCGAGCTCCGCCGTGCCCTGCGCGTGCAGGGCCCCGATCAGGGCTGCCGGGATGCCGCACAGACCGAATCCGCCGACCGCGAGTGAGGCGCCGTCGGGGATGTCCGCCACGGCCTCTGCCGCACTGCCAACCACCTTGTTGATCACTGCTTCTCCTTACGTCTCGCGGGGCCGCTACTGCGCCCCGGGGGTGCCGGCCGAGAGGCCGAGTTCCCTCGCGATCAGCATGAGCTGGACCTCCGTGGTCCCCTCGCCGATCTCGAGGATCTTCGAGTCACGGTAGTGCCTGGACACCACGAACTCGTTGATGAAACCGTAGCCGCCGAAGATCTGTGTCGCATCGCGGGCGTTGTCCATGGCCGCCTCACCGGCCACGAGCTTCGCGATCGAGGCCTGCGTCTTGAACGGCTTGCCGGCGAGCATGCGGGACGCGGCGTCGTAGTACGCCAGGCGGGCGGTGTGCGCGCGGACCTGCATGCGGGCGATCTTGAACTGGATGGACTGGTAGGCGCCGATGGTGCTGCCGAAGGCCATCCGCTCCCCGGCGTAGCGAATCGACTGCTCCACGCAGCCCTGCGCCGCACCCGTCGCGAGCGCCGCGATGGCGATCCGGCCCTCGTCGAGGATCTGCAGGAAGTTCGCGTAGCCCCGACCCCGCAGGCCGAGCAGGTTCGCCTCCGGTACGCGGACGTCCCGGAGCGTGAGCGGGTGCGTGTCCGAGGCGTTCCAACCCACCTTGTTGTAGGCCTTCTCGGCCGTGAAGCCCGGCGTGTCCGAGGGGACGAGGAGAGTGGAGATCTCTTTCTTCACCGAGCCGTCCGGGCGCTCCGAGGTCCCGGTCACGGCGGTGACGGTGACCAGGGAGGTGATGTCGGTGCCAGAGTTCGTGATGAACTCCTTGGTGCCGTTGATGACCCACTCGGGGCCGTCAGCGCCGTCCTCGAGCTTCGCCGTCGTCTTTGTGCCCGAGGCGTCGGAGCCCGCCTCGGATTCAGTGAGACCGAATCCGCCGAGGGCCGTACCCGCCGCGAGGGAGGGCAGCCACTGCTGCTTCTGCTCCTCGGTGCCGAACCGGTAGACCGGCATGGCACCGAGCGAGACCCCGGCTTCGAGGGTGATGGCCACGGACTGGTCCACGCGGGCCAGCTGCTCGAGGGCCAGGCACAGCGCGAAGTAGTCACCTCCCATGCCCCCGTACTCCTCGGGGAACGGCAGACCGAACAGGCCCATGTCCCCCATCTGCTTGACGACCTCGTAGGGGAAGCTGTGCTCGGCGTCGTGCTTCGCGGAGACCGGCGCCACGACCTCGTCGGCGAATTCGCGGACGGTGTCGACGAGGTCCTGGTATTCCTCGCTCAGTTCGAAGTTCATGCTGCGTTACCTTCCTCTGGGATTGGTGCGGGACCGTCCTCCCGGGCGGCCTCGATGGTTGCGACGACCTGCTGCGCCCGGACGAGGTCCCCGGGCTTCAGGGACAGGCGGACGACGCCGGACAGTGCGGCGGTGAGCTGGTGCTCCATCTTCATGGCCTCGACCGCGAGGAGGACGTCGCCGGTCTGCACGGCGGCGCCGTCCTCGACGGACACGGACACCACCGTCCCCGGCATGGGGCTCCGCACCAGCGGGTCGGCCGAGCCTTCCTCGCGGGTGATCCGCGACAGGGCTGCGTCGAGCAATTCACGGCGCCCAGGCCGGCGGAGGCGGGCCGACCAGCCGTCCTCGCCCAGCCATACGGTGTCCCCGTGGACGGCGTACTGCCGGCGCGACCGCACGCCGTCGATGGTTGCTCCGCCGTCGTCGTCGACCTGGACCGTCAGGGCCGCATCCGGACCGGCGTCGCCGGACACGGACCACCCGCTGCCGGCACGCAGGAGCCGGACGGTCGTTGTCGCACCGCCGTCGAGTTCGAGCGTCACCGTGCGGGGACGGGCCGTCCCGAGCCGGAAGCCGTCGCCGCGATGCCACGGGGACCCGGCGGACCCGGGCGATCCTGGGGATTCGGCCTCGACGAGCAGCACGGCGGCGAGCGCGATCTCCTGGGCGGTGACGTGCCGGAAGGGCAGGCCCGGGAGCCGGCGCTCGATCAGGGTGGTGTCGAGGCGCGCCGCCCGCACGTCGTCGTCGTTCACGAGCAGGCGGAGGTACTCGATGTTGGTGTCCACGCCCAGCACCACGGTGCCGGCGAGCGCCGCGTCCAGGCGGTCCAGCGCCTGCCCGCGGTCAGCGCCCCACGCGATGACCTTGGCGAGCATCGGATCGTACGACGACGAGACGGTCCCGCCGGGCCGGAGCGAGCTGTCCACGCGGATGCCGTCCCCCGCCGGCTCGGTGAGCGCCAGGATGCTGCCGGTGGACGGCAGGAACCCTGCCTCGGGGTTCTCGGCGTACACGCGCGCCTCGACCGCGTGACCGGTGAGGACGACGTCCTCCTGCGCGAGCGGCAGTTCCTCACCGGCGGCGACGCGGATCTGCCACTCGACGAGGTCGACGCCGGTCACGAGTTCCGTCACGGGGTGCTCGACCTGCAGGCGCGTATTCATCTCCATGAAGAAGAATTCGTCGGGGGCGGCATCGGACACGAGGAACTCCACGGTCCCGGCTCCGGTGTAGTCGACGCTGCGTGCAGCGTTGCAGGCCGCCTCGCCGATCCTGCGGCGCGTGGCCTCGTCCAGCAGGGCCGATGGAGCCTCCTCGATCACCTTCTGGTGCCGGCGCTGCAGGGAGCACTCGCGCTCGCCGAGGTGGACAACGGTGCCGTGCGAGTCGGCGAGCACCTGCACCTCGATGTGCCGGGGGCGCTCGATGAGGCGCTCGAGGAACAGCGTGTCGTCGCCGAAGGCCCGCTCAGCGACCCGTCGGGCCGTGGCCAGCGCCTCCGGGAGGTCCTCGGGGCTGTGCACGGCGTGCATGCCTTTACCCCCTCCGCCGGCCGAGGGCTTGATGAGGAGGGGGAACCCGACGTCCCCGGCGGCCCGGAGGAGGTCGTCGTCGGACAGGCCGGGCTCGGCGACGCCTGGCACCACGGGGACTCCGAAGCCGGCGACGTGGTTCTTCGACCGGATCTTGTCCCCCATCACGTCCAGCGCGTGGACGGATGGCCCGATGAACACGATGCCCTCCTCCCGCAGCGCGTCCGCGAACGCCGCGTTCTCGCTGAGGAACCCGTAGCCCGGGTGGACCGCGCCCGCTCCCGTGCGGCGGCACGCGTCGAGCACGGCGCGGATGGACAGATAGCTCTCCGCCGGCGATGCTCCGCCGATGCGGACGGCGAGGTCCGCTTCGAGGACGTGCCGGGCTCCGGCGTCGGCGTCGCTGTAGACGGCGACCGAGCGGAGGCCCAGCGCACGCACCGTACGGAGGACGCGGCTCGCGATCTCGCCCCGGTTCGCGACGAGGACGGTATCGAAGGGCCAGGAGCCCTTGTGCAAGGGAGTGTTCGGTGTCATCTGGTCACATCCGGAAGAGGCCGAAGGAGGTGTCGGGCAGGGGCGCGTTGGCACATACGTCGAGCGCGAGGCCGAGGACGGTGCGCGTATCGGCCGGATCCATCACGCCGTCGTCCCACAGGCGCGCCGTCGAGTAGTAGGGGTTGCCCTGGGCCTCGTACTGGTCGCGGATGGGGTTACGGAACGCCTCCTCCTCCTCGGGCGACCAGTCCTCACCGCGGGCCTCGAGTTGGTCACGCCGGACGGTAGCGAGGACCGACGAGGCCTGGTTCCCGCCCATGACGGAGATGCGGCTGGCGGGCCACATCCAGAGGAAGCGCGGGGAGAAGGCACGTCCGCACATGGAGTAGTTGCCGGCACCGAAGGACCCGCCGACGACGACGGTCAGCTTCGGGACGCGGCACGTGGCGACGGCGGTGACCATCTTGGCCCCGTTCTTCGCGATGCCGCCCGCCTCGTAGTCCTTCCCGACCATGAACCCGGACAGGTTCTGCAGGAAGACCAGGGGCACCCCACGCTGGTCGCAGAGCTCGATGAAGTGGGCTCCCTTGAGGGCGGACTCGCTGAACAGGACGCCGTTGTTGGCGACGATCCCGACGCGGTGGCCGTGGATCGTCGCGAATCCCGTGACGAGCGTGGTGCCGTACTCCCGCTTGAACTCGTGGAAGAGCGAGCCGTCGACGATGCGGGCGATGATCTCGCGCGCATCGTAGGTGGCGTTGACGTCCGTCGGCACCGCTCCGTACAGCTCGTCCTGCGGGACCACCGGCTCGAGGACCGGCAGTCGGGGCGCTGCGGTCCCGCGCAGATCGGTCGGGACGGGCGGCGGAAGGGTCGCGATGATGTCCCGCACGATCTCCAGTGCGTGCTGGTCGTTCTCGGCGAGGTGGTCGGTGACACCGGAGATGCGGGAGTGCACGTCGCCACCGCCGAGTTCCTCGGCCGTGACCACTTCGCCGATCGCGGCCTTCACGAGCGGGGGCCCGCCGAGGAAGATGGTGCCCTGGTTGCGGACGATCACGGTCTCGTCACTCATGGCCGGCACGTACGCGCCGCCTGCGGTGCAGCTCCCCAGGACGGCCGCGATCTGGGGGATCTTGTGGGCCGACATGGTGGCCTGGTTGTAGAAGATCCGGCCGAAGTGGTTGCGGTCCGGGAAGACCTCGTCCTGGCGCGGCAGGAAGGCGCCGCCGGAATCGACGAGGTAGACGCACGGCAGTCTGTTCTCGAGGGCGATCTCCTGAGCCCGGAGGTGCTTCTTGACCGTCATGGGGTAGTACGTTCCGCCCTTGACGGTGGCGTCGTTGGAGATCACGAGCACGTGGCGCCCGTGGACCAGGCCGATACCGGCGATCACGCCGGCACCGGGGCACTCGTCGTCGTACATGCCGTTCGCCGCCAGCGGTGCGATCTCCAGGAAGGGACTGCCGTCGTCGAGGAGCTGGTCGATGCGCTCGCGCGGCAGGAGCTTGCCGCGCGCGACATGGCGCTCCCGGGAGCGTTCCGGCCCGCCCAGCGCAGCGGTGGCGAGTCGGCGCCGCAGGTCCCCGACGAGTTCCGTCTGGGCCGCGGAATTCGCCGCGAACGCCGCTGAGAGCGGATCGACCTTCGAAGCCAGAGTCTCCATCGACTACTTCCTCGCACGCTGTTCAGTTAGCAGGTGCTAACCCGATTCAGGTTAGTGGTCATTAACCTGCCTGTCCATCAGAATGAGGGGACAACTCCCCCGCGGACGACAAGGACCTGCATGGAGGCACTGCCCACCGAAGACCGTGTGACGGGCCGGAGCATCGCGAAGGCCACCCGGCGTGCGGCGCTCCTCGACGCCGCGGCGCACCTGTTCGCCGACCGGGGCTACAACGGGGTGTCCATCGAGGACCTCGGCGCCGCCGCGGGAGTCAGCGGACCGGCGGTCTACCGGCACTTCACCGGCAAGCCGTCGGTACTCTCCGCCCTGCTCACCGGCGTCAGCGAGGACCTGCTGGAGGGTGGGCGGGCGGTCGCCGAGGGCGCGGCCTCCCCGGAGGACGCGCTCCGGGGGCTGATTCGCTTCCAGGTGGCGTTCGCCCTGACCAACGCCGACGTCATCCGCGTGCAGGACCGGGACCTCGGCTCACTGGCGCACGACGACGAACGCACGGTCCGCTCCCTGCAGCGGAGCTACGTGCAGGTATGGGTGGACCAACTCGCCGACTACCTCCCGGACACCGACCGGTCGCTGCTGCGGCGCAAGGTCCACGCCGTGTTCGGGCTGATCAATTCCACTCCGCACACCGCGCACGGGACGAGTTCCGGGCGTGAGCTCGGGGCGCTGCGGGACCTGCTGCAGGACATGGCCTGGGCCGCGCTGACCGTGTGACGTCGCGTGCCGCCGTCCATGCGCAGCCGCCTAGTACGCTGAAGCCACGCGAAGTATCGGCCGCGCTGCCCGCCCGGCCACTCCACCGACTGAAAGTACCGCTGTGATCACGCTACGTCCCGTTGAAGCCTCCGACATCGACGCCTTCTTCTCGCACCAGCTGGATCCCAGCGCCAACCACATGGTGGCCTTCGGCGCCAAGAATCCCTCGGACCGGGGCGTCTTCGACCACCACTGGCAGGACATCCTGAACGACAGCAAGATCACGGTGCGCACAATCCTCTCGGACGGCGAGGTGGTGGGGAGCATCCTCGCCTACCACCACGACGGGACCCCGGAGATCAGCTACTGGATCGACCGCTCCCGCTGGGGACAGGGCATCACCACGGCGGCCGTCGGCCAGTTCCTCAACGAGGTGACCCAGCGGCCCATCCGCGCGCGGGCCGTGGCTGACAATGCGAGTTCCATTCGGATCCTCGAGCGCTGGGGCTTCCAGCAGGTCGGCGAGACGCAGGGCTTCGCACCGGCGCGCGGCGCCGTGGTCCGGGAACTCATCCTCGAACTGCCGTAGCCCTCCCGCCGAGGGCGGAAGGGCTACGCGTCGGTTGTCCTGGCGACGCGGTTGTCCTGGCGACGCGGTTGTTTTGGCGCGGCGGTTGTTTTGGCGCGGCGGTTGTTTTGGCGCGGCGGTTGTTTTGGCGCGGCGGTTGTTTTGGCGCGGCGGTTGTTTTGGCGCGGCGGTTGTTTTGGCGCGGCGCCCGATGTACAGCTGGATCGTCTGTCAGCTAGATCATGGTCAGGACCATCGCCGGATTCCGGAGTATTGCGCCGACGTCGGCCAGGAACCGGGATCCCTGCTCGCCGTCGACGAGCCGGTGGTCGAAGGACAGGCTGAGCGTCAGGACCGACCGCAGCGCGACGGTCCCCTGGTACTCCCACGGCATGCTGCGGACCGCACCCACGGCGAGGATGGCCGCTTCGCCCGGGTTCAGGATCGGCGTGCCGGCGTCGATGCCGAACACTCCGATGTTGGTGATCGAGACCGTTCCACCCGCGAGGTCGGCCGGCGGGGTCCTGCCCGCCCGGGCCGTCTCCGTCAGTGTCCCGATCGCCCGGGCGAGGTCCACCAGCGTCAGGGCCTGCGCGGCCTTGATATTCGGCACGAGCAGGCCCCGCGGTGTAGCGGCGGCGATCCCGAGGTTCACATCCGCGTACTGCACGATCTCCTGGGCAGCCTCGTCCCACGACGAGTTGAGGGTGGGGTTGCGGGCGATCGCAATGCACACCGCTTTCGCCACGATGGTCAGTGGCGTCACCTTCGTGCCCTCGAAGGCCCGGGCGCCCTTCAGCTCTGCCAGCAGCTCCATGGTGGGTGTGACGTCGATGGTGAGGAACTCCGTCACGTGCGGCGCGGTGAACGCGCTGGCCACCATCGCGGCCGCGGTGTGCTTCCGCATCCCCCGAATCGGCGTCCGGGTCTCCCCCGTTGAGGCATGCGCGGCGGACGCGGCACCCGTCCGCGCTTCTGCCACCGTCGGCGCAGCGCTGGGTGCTGCCGGTGCAGCGCTGGACAGCGCCTGCGTTGTCGGTACGGCACTGGGCGGGGCCGGCGCCGCGCTCGGTGGTACGGGGCTTCCCGCGGTGCCCGCGAGGGCGGCGAGAACGTCGTCCCGCGTGATCAGTGCTCCGGGGCCGGTGCCGGTCAGGGCGTCGAGGGTGATCCCGAGATCCCGGGCGAGCTTGCGTACCGGCGGCGTGGACCGCGGCCGCTCCCCGCTCCGCGAATGTCCCGGAACCGCCGATACAGTCGCCGCAGTCGCCGCATCGGGCGTAGGCGGTGCAGTCGCCCCAGGTGGTGCAGGCAGCGTCACCGGGCCCGTGGGCAGCACTGCCTCGCTCGCTGGCCGCGCTGCGGGTACGGGCGCTGAGGGTACGGGGGCCGCAGTTATGGGGGCCGCAGGCGCTACGGGTACCGGCGCCGCAGCTGAGGGGGCCGCAGGCGCTACGGGTACCGGCGCCGCAGCTGAGGGGGCCGCAGGCGCTACGGGTACCGGCGCCGCAGCTGAGGGGGCCGCAGGCGCTACGGACTGGAACGTGCGGCTCCGACGCTGCGGGCGCCCGCCCTTCTCGACGGCGGCGCCGTAGCCCACGAGGTTGGGCTCGCGCTTCGCGGGGGCTTCGTCGCCCTCCGGCGGGCAAACGGACGGAGAACCGGTCGCGGAACTCGGCGCGAAAGCGGTCACGGGCGTGGAAGTCGGCGCGGAACTCTGCAGGGAAGCCGGCGGGTAAGTGGACGGCGAAGGAGAGGAGGAATGCGAAGGCTCGACCTGGGGCATGCGGGCGTCGTCATCACCCGCCACCTCGAAGGAGACGATCGGCGATCCGACATCGACGACGGTCCCCGCTGCCTCGTGCAGGCGCACCACGACGCCGGCGTACGGTGACGGAAGCTCGACGACGGCCTTGGCGGTCTCGACGTCGGCGATGATCTGGTTCAGCTCGACGGTGTCGCCCTCGGCGACATGCCACTGGACGATCTCCGATTCGGTCAGGCCCTCGCCGAGATCGGGGAGCCGGAACTCCCTGATCCGGTTCTCCACCCCTGGAGCCGCCGTTCCCGACGCCGTTCCCGACGCCGTTCCCGACGCCGTTCCCGACGCGGTTCCCGACGCCGCCGTCACTGTGCCGGTCCTTCCATGTCCAGTCCGCTCAGGGAGTTCGGCCGGCGCAGCACCCGGTCCACACCGTCGAGGATGCGGTCGAGGTCCGGCAGGTGGTGGAACTCGAGCTTGGAGTAGGGATAGGGGATATCGAAGCCCGTGACACGGACGGGAGCGTGCTCGAGGTAGTCGAAGCACCGCTCCGTGATGCTGGCGGCGATCTCCGCGCCGAGGCCACCCGACCGGGCCGCCTCGTGCGTGACGACCAGCCGGCCCGTCTTCCGCACGGAGGCCTCCACCGTGGGGAAGTCGATCGGTGCGAGCGAGCGCAGGTCGATGACCTCGATCGAGATGCCGTCGTCGGACGCGGCGATGGCGGCGTCGCGTGCCGTCGGTACGAGGGGCCCATAGGTGACCAGCGTGACGTCGCTTCCCTCGGTGACCACGCGGGCGGCACCCATGTCCGACGCCGACAGGTCTTCGGCCTCGTCGACCTCGCCCTTGACGTGGTAGCGGCGCTTGGGCTCGAAGTACAGCACGGGGTCGTCACTGGCGATGGCCTGCTGGATCATCGAATAGGCGTCCTGCGGGTTGGAGGGACTCACGACGCGCAGGCCCGAGGTGTGCGTGAAGTAGGCCTCGGGTGACTCCGAGTGGTGCTCCGGCGAACCGATGCCGCCGCCGAAGGGCACGCGGATGGTGATCGGCATCCTCACCGCGCCCCGCGTCCGGTAGTGCAGCTTGGCCACCTGGCTCACGATCTGGTCGAACGCCGGGTAGATGAAGCCGTCGAACTGGATCTCGACCACCGGGCGGTAGCCGCGGTACGCCATGCCGACGGCGGTGCCCATGATGCCCGCCTCGGCGAGTGGCGTGTCCAGGACGCGATGCGCGCCGAAGTCCTTCTGCAGGCCGTCGGTGATGCGGAAGACTCCCCCGAGCCTGCCGATGTCCTCCCCCAGCAGGACCACCTTGGGATCGTCGTCCATGGCGCGGCGCAGGCCTGCGTTGATCGCGCGGCCGAAAGTCATGGTGGACATCAGCGGCGTCCTTCCTGTGCTGCCTGGTCGAAGGAGGCGAGGTAGCGCTCGTAGTGGTCCTGCTGGCGATCGAGCTCGGAGTTCGGTGCGCTGTAGACGTGCCGGAAGACGTCCGACGGCGCCGGCTCGGGCATCGAGACGCAGCCCTCGCGCAGCTCCGCGGCGACGGCGTCGGCCCTGGCCTTCACCGCATCCGTGTAGTCGGCCTCGAGCAGGCCGAGGGAGTCGAGCAGGGTGGCGAGCCGTGCCAGCGGATCGCGGGCCACCCAGTCCTCGAGTTCGTTCGGGTCGCGGTAGCGCGTGGGGTCGTCCGCCGTCGTGTGCGGGCCCATGCGGTACGTCACGGCTTCGATGAAGGTGGGGCCGCCGCCGGAGCGGGCCCGGGCGAGGGCTTCCCGCGTGACAGCGAGGCACGCGAGGACATCGTTGCCGTCGACCCGCACGGACGGGATTCCGAAGCCCGGCGCCCGGCGCGCGATCGGCACGTGCGCCTGCAGGCCCACCGGCTCGGAGATGGCCCAGTGGTTGTTCTGGCAGAAGAACACGACGGGCGCCTGGTAGCTCGCGGCGAACACCAGAGCCTCGTTGACGTCGCCCTGGCTCGTGGCGCCGTCCCCGAAGTAGGTCACCGCGACGGAGTCCGCACCGTCGTTGATGATGCCCATCGCGTACCCCGTGGCGTGGAGCGTCTGGGCGCCGATGATCACCTGGGGCGTCGCCATGTTGATCGTGTAGGGGTCCCACCCCGAGGAGGCGTTGCCGCGCCAGACGCGCAGGATGTCCGCGAGGTCCACCCCCCGGCAGTAGGCGACGCCGTTCTCGCGGTAGCTGGAGAACACGAAATCGTCGGAGCGCAGGGCGCGGCCGGAACCGATCTGGGCCGCTTCCTGCCCGAGCAGTGGCGGCCAGAGTGCCAGCTCGCCCTGGCGCTGCAGGGCGGTGGCCTCGGCATCGATACGGCGCACCACCACCATGTCCTCGTAGAGCTTCTGCAGGGCGGCGCCGTCGACATCGGCCACGAGGGAGTCGTAGTGTCCGTGGGGGTGGCGGACCCCGGAGGGATCGATGAGCTGCACGGGATCGTCCGCGCCGGGGCGGGAAGGGCCGGGAAGGACCAGCCCGCTCGCTGATCCGGCGTCGTCCCCGCCGGTGAATTCCTGTCCTCGCTGGTCGCCGTCCTGGGTCATTGCACGCAACCTTCGCACTCGCAGACACCCCCTCCTCCGGCCGATCGGGCCGCTCGGAGGGAGCTCCGGGCGCCTTTACCCGGAGTGATTGTGACCCTACTCACAGCGCACAGGTGGCACAACCGTTTTGTCCTGGACTGAGCACTATGCACTGTTCGGCCCCTTCAGGCCGTGTTAGCGTTGCGCACTATGCAACCCCTCGACCTCACGGATACGCGGCTGCTGCAGGCTCTGGCCAAGGACCCCCGCCGCACCGTGGTCGCCCTCGCTCAGAAGCTGGGGCTGTCACGGAACACGGTCCAGGCGAGGATGGCGCAGCTCGAGAAGAAGGCCGTCTTCCTCTCCTTCGAGCGGCGCATCAACACCGTGTCGCTCGGTTACCCGCTGACCGCCTTCATCCACGTCCACGTGCAGCAGCAGAAGCTGGCGTCCATCACGCACAGCATCGCCGCCGTTCCCGAGGTCATCGAAGCGTTCGGGCTGACGGGGCAGGCCGACATCCTGGTCCGCGTGGTCGCCGTCGACGCCGAGGACCTCTTCCGGATCAACGGCAAGATCCTCGCGTGCGACGGCGTGGAGCGCTGCGACACCTCACTCGCCATGGGCGAGCTCATCCCCTTCCGCGTCGAGCCGCTGCTTGCGCGCGGCCCGCGCACGGCGTCCTGACCTCCCGGCCAGGACGCCGCACCGGTCAGCGGCCGCTTCGCCCGTAGGACAGGCCGAACCCGGCCGGGAACAGCGGGTTGGCGGTGTCGTTCGGCACGTCGGGCAGCTGGGCCTCGACCTCGGCCATCGAGGACGGCAATTCGAACGGCAGGTGCCCGCCCGGCTTCGCCTTGCCGCGCAGCACGTCCAGCAGCACGCTGTCCGACACCCCGTAGTCGGCGAGGACCGCGTTCGCGTGGTCGACGACGTTGCCGAGGATCAGCGGCCGTGCGAGGTTCGGGACGGCGACCGTCGGAATGCCGGCGTCCGACGCCGCGAGCAGCGCCTGGTAGCCCGGCTCGTCACCGCTGAAGTCGAGGTCCGTCAGGTCGGCTCCGCCGCGCGGGTCGGCGAGCCGGACGACGGCGAGGTCCGCCTCGGCAGGCGTGGCCACGGGGGTGAAGCCGGCGTCGCGCGCGGCGTCGGCGTCGATCCCGTGGAGGAAGACCTTCCGGACGTCCCTGCGGGACACCGGCAGGACGCCGTCGTTGCTCAGCAGCGTCAGTGACGCCGCCTGCGCCGCGTCACCCGCCTTCGCCGACCTGGTGCTGCCGACGATCCGCTCCGCAGCACTCACGTCGACGTAGGGGTTCTCGAAGAGTCCCAGCTCGAACTTCTGCTGGAGCACGCGCCGGGCCGCCTCGTCCACGCGGTCCTCGCCGAGCAGCCCCTGGCTCACTGCCTCGAGAATGTACTGCGGCTTGTCGCTGCCACCGATGATGTCGACGCCGGCGTTCACCGCGCTCGCGTAGCGCTCGGCCAGCGTCAGGTCCTCGACGCCCCAGGGCATGCCCGCTCCGTGTGCTCCGACGAAGGACAGCGGCGGACGGAGTGCCAGGCAGGACGCCGGGCAGTCGTTGGCGATGCCCCAGTCCGACGTGATGACGCCGTCGAACCCGTACTCCCCGCGCAGCACGTCCTGCAGGAGGTACTCGTTGTGGTTCGCACCCACCTGCTCCACGGCTGTCCCGTTGCGCTGCAGGTCCTGCAGGATCGAGTAGGTCGGCATGATGCCCGACGCTCCGGCCGCGAAAGCGCCCTCGTAGGGCGTGAGGTGCTCCTCGAAGTTGTTGCCGGGGAACGCCGCGTACCGGCCGTAGTAGTAGTGGCTGTCGTACCCGTTGACCTGGGCGCCGTAGCCCACCCAGTGCTTGACGACCGTGGCGACACTGTCCGGGGTGAGACCGTCCGATCCGCCCTGCATTCCCTCGACATAGGCCTGGACGTGCTCGCGCACCTCCTCGCCGGTGGCACCGAACGTTCCGTTGATACGGGTCCACCGGGGCTCGGTGGCGAGGTCCGCCTGTGGGGACAGCGCCTCCTGGATACCGACCGCACGGTACTCCCTGCGGATGATGTCGGCCATGGCCCTGGTCGTCTCCGGATCGTCCACCGCTCCCATGCCGATCGGGTCGGGGAAGGGCGTGAAGTCTCCGTTCGAGACGGTCTGCCCTTCCGTCACGGTGAAGCCGTTGCGCGGGTCGGTGCTGATCTTCAGGGGGATGCCGAACGGCTGCTGCTCGGCGAGCGCCTGGAGGTCGTTGTGCTCGCTTGCAAGGGTTCCCGCTCCGACGCCGAGCCGGGAGATGAAGGTGGTGATGTGGCGTTCCGTGAGGAGTCGGGAGAACGCCGCGCGGTCGTAGGTTCCCTTGCCCGTCAGGGAGGCGTGCATGAGCTGCCCCGCCTTCTCCTCGAGGGAGAGCCGCGCGACGAGGTCCGAGGCGCGTTCCTCGGGGGTGAGGCGCCAGTCCTCGTACGGCGTCAGCGTGCCGTTGCCGTCGAGGTCGCGGAAGGACCGGCCGTCCACTGTGATGATCTCCGCCGACCGGCTGTCCAGTGCCGGCTGGCGGACCTTCTGCTGGGGAGCTGCGCTGGCCGCCGACCCCGATGCGAGGATCGTCGCCAGCAGTGCGCCGGCCGTGACGGCGGCGACGGGACCCCGACCTCGTCGCTTGCCTGCTGCGCTCTTGCGCGGGACCGCAGAGCGGATCGTTCCCGCGTCCGGATTCTTGCCCATGATTACTCCTTCGTAATGGGTACAGGTTGTCCTGGTGGAAGCCAGAGTACACAAAACCAAGCGATACTGGGTTTTGTGTTGCGGCTGCAGGCCACCCTCTACACTCGACCCATGAGCGGAAAGGCGCCGGGCACCTATGCCAAGGGCATCGAGCGGCGTCGCGACCTGTTGAGGATCGCTGCGGACGTCTTCGCGGCCGAGGGATTCGAGGGCACCACCCTCAAGCTCGTCGCGGAGCGGGCAGGCATCAAGGAAGCAACGCTCTTCCACTACTTCAGCGGCAAGCAGGACCTGCTGACCGCGGTGCTGGCCGACCGCGACGAGCAGAACACCGTCCGTTCCGGCGGAGCGGCGATAGCCCTCGCCGACCTTCCGGGCATCGCCGAGCGCAATGAGCAGCATCCCGGCCTGACCGCGCTGTTCGCCGTGGCGTCCGCGACCGCCACCCGGCCGGGACACGCCGCCCGGGACTACTTTCGCGACCGCTACGCCTGGCTCGTGGAGAAGACGGCCGTGAATATCGCCGATGCGCAGGCCCGCGGCGAGATCCGTGCGGACATCTCCCCCGAGGACGCTGCGCGCATCATCATCGGCGTCTTCGACGGCATCCAGCTCCAGTGGCTGTACGACCCGGTGGTGAGTATGCCGGGCGCACTGGCCGGCGTCCTCCGGCTCCTGGAACCGCAGTCCCCTTAAAAAGTCCCCTTAACACGAACGAGGCCGCCCCGGGTGGGGCGGCCTCGCTCGTCCTGCGGAGGGTGCGTCAGTGGTCGGTTGCCTTCTCGGCGCCGACGCCGGTGAGCGACCGTACTTCCATCTCGGCCTGCTTCATCGGGTCTTCCTTCGTCTTGGAGAGCGTGGTGCCCAGCCAGCCGAGGAAGAACGCGAGCGGGATCGAGACGATGCCCGGGTTGCTCAGGGGGAACAGCGAGAAGTCCGCCCCCTGGATCATCGACTTCTCGCCGCCGGAGACGACGGGCGAGAGGGCGATGAGGAGGATGGCGGAGCCGAGGCCGCCGTACATGCTCCAGACCGCTCCCTGGGTGTTGAACTTCCGCCAGAACAGCGAGTAGAGGATGGTGGGCAGGTTCGCACTGGCCGCGACGGCGAATGCGAGCGCCACCAGGAATGCGACGTTCTGGCCCTGGGCGCCGATACCGCCGGCGATGGACACCAGTCCGATCACGATCACCGTGCGGCGGGCCACCTTGACCTCGCCGTCGGGGTCCACCTTGCCGCGGCGGATGACGCTGGCGTAGATGTCATGGGCGAACGAGGCAGCCGCCGTGATGGTCAGGCCCGCGACGACCGCGAGGATCGTGGCGAACGCGACGGCGGAGATGAGTCCGAGCAGGATGGATCCGCCGAGCTCGTAGGCCAGCAGCGGCGCCGCCGAGTTCACGCCACCGGGTGCGGCCGCGATGCGGTCCGCGCCGATCAGCGCGCTGGCGCCGTAGCCCAGCACGAGGGTGAAGAGGTAGAAGGCGCCGATGAGCCAGATGGCCCAGACCACCGAGCGGCGGGCTTCCTTGGCCGTGGGCACGGTGTAGAAGCGCATCAGCACGTGCGGCAGGGCAGCCGTTCCGAGCACGAGCGCAAGCGCCAGGGACAGGAAGTCGAGCCTCGTGATGGCGCTGACGCCGTACTGCAGGCCCGGGCTCGTGATCGCAGCGTTGCCGGAGGTCTCGACGGCGGCACCGAGCAGCGTGGAGAGGTTGAAGCCGTGGATGGCCAGGACCCAGATGGTCATGACGAACGCGCCGGCGATGAGCAGGCAGGCCTTGATGATCTGCACCCAGGTGGTGCCCTTCATGCCACCGATCAGCACGTACATGATCATGAGGACACCGACGACCGTGATGACGATGGACTGTCCGAGCCTGTCGTTGATGCCGAGCAGGAGGGAGACGAGTCCGCCCGCGCCGGCCATCTGGGCGAGCAGGTAGAAGAAGCAGACCGCCAGGGTGGTGATGGCGGCCGCGATGCGGACGGGCCGCTGCTTGAGCCGGAAGGACAGGACGTCCGCCATGGTGAACTTGCCCGTGTTGCGGAGGAGTTCCGCGACGAGGAGCAGCGCCACGAGCCACGCCACGAGGAAACCGATCGAGTACAGGAATCCGTCATAGCCGTTGATGGCGATGGCGCCGACGATGCCGAGGAAGGAGGCGGCAGAGAGGTAGTCGCCCGCGATCGCGGTTCCGTTCTGTGGCCCGGTGAACGAGCGCCCGGCCGCGTAGTAGTCCGCCGCCGTCTTGTTGTTGCGGCTGGCCCGCAGCACGATCACGAGGGTGATCGCGACGAACAGGCCGAAGATGGAGATGTTGAGGACCGGAGAACCGACGGTCGTCGCCTCGGCGGTCTGGAGTGGCAGGCGGAGGCCCGCACCGGTCATGGAGATCATTTGTTCCCGCCTGCAGGGTCTACGAATGCTTCGGGTGCCGCTTCCTCGAGCTCATGCCGGATGGTGGCGGCGATGGGGTCGAGACGCCTGTTGGCGTAGCTGACGTACCACATGGTGATGGCGAAGGTGCTGACGAACTGCAGCAGCCCGAGGATGATGCCGATGTTGATGTTGCCGAAGACCGGCGTCGCCATGAAGTCGTGCGCGTAGTCCGCCAGCAGCACGTAGGCGAAGTACCAGAGCAGGAAGAACACTGCCATGGGGAAGACGAAGCTGCGATGGCGCTTGCGCAGGTCCTTGAACTGCTCGGTCTGCTGGACTTCGGTGAAGTCGACGGCAGCACCGGAGCCGGGTACCGGCTCGACTGGGTGCGAACCCATTGTTCCTCCTTCTATCGGACGTCACGCCAGCCGCCGCGCGGCATCGTCGCCGCGCAGGAAGGCACGTCGGTGTGACTCCCATCACTGTGCGGCACGACGACGACTGTCACCAGCAGCGCACCGCACCGCGTCGGTGAGTGCACAGCACGGTGCGCCGAACGGTCGGCGGGCGCGGCGAGAGGCGGGCGCAACGAGCGGCGCGCCACGGGCGCTGGTGCCAGGACCGCTATCCACTCCCCTCGCGTCGGAGTCCCGGGCTCACGCTTGGGCGGAAAGGCCGGAGGTTAGGCTGGAGCCATGTTCAGCGCCGCCGTCGACACCGCCCTGGTGTGCGCCGTCGCCATCATCACCCTGGCCGTCGTGGCCTCGCTCGGGTTCCGCCTCTCACGCTCCTACCGGGACCTCGGATCCGACGCCGACCGCGCCACCTATGACACGCTCCACACGGCCGCCCTCGCCTCCGAGCACCTGCGCGAGGGCCTCACGCCGGCCGGGGCGCCGAAGGCTGCACGCCACCTGCGCGGACTCCTGCGCTGCGACATCCTCCTCATCAGCGACGATGCAGGCGTGCTGGCCTGGGACGGTGGGCGCACGGCCGCGCCCGACGTGATGCCGCTGGTCCGGCAGGTCCTCGAGAGCGGCCGCACCCAGATCTTCCGCCGCCAGCGCCTCGACGCGGCGGGCCTGAGCGGCCTCGGCGAGCTCGTGCTGTCCCCGGTCCGCGTGGACAAGCGCGTGGTGGGCACTGTCGGCGCCTTCGCAGGCGACGTCAACGCCGGACTCGTCCGGGCCACCAACGAGCTCGCGGGATGGGTGTCCACGCAGGTGGAGCTCGCGGAACTGGACTCGTCCCGGCGGCTACTGGCGGAAGCGGAGGTACGTGCCCTCCGTGCGCAGATCAGCCCGCACTTCATCTACAACTCGCTCAACGCCATCGCGTCCTTCATCAACACGGACCCGCAGCGGGCCCGCGAGCTCGTGGTCGAGTTCGCCGACTTCACGCGCTACTCCTTCCGCCGCCACGGCGACTTCACCACGGTGGCCGAGGAGCTGCGCAGCATCGACCGCTACCTCCTGCTCGAGCGCGCGCGCTTCGGGGATCGGCTGAAGGTCCGCCTCGAGATCGGCCCGGAGGTCCTCAGCACGGTCATCCCGTTCCTCAGCCTCCAGCCCCTGGTCGAGAACGCGGTGCGCCACGGCCTCGATTCGAAGGACGGCGTCGGGAACATCACCATTACCGCCCACGACGTCGGGCCCTTCGCCGAGGTGACCATCGAGGACGACGGCGTCGGCATCGAGCCTGAGCACCTCCGGTCCGTCCTCGCGGGCCATACCGAGGGCGTCCACGTGGGCCTGCGCAACGTGGACTCCCGCCTGCGCCAGGTGTACGGCGACGACCACGGCCTCATCATCGACACGGCGCCCGGCGCGGGCACCCTGATCACCATGCGCGTGCCCAAGTCGCAGCCCGACCACCAGGCGTGAGACGCGTAACCTAGGACACATGGTCAATGTCATCATCGCCGACGATGAACTCCCCGCCGTCGAGGAACTGGCATTCCTGCTCGGCAAGGACGCCCGGATCGGCACGATCCACCGCGCGTCGAGCGGCGCGGAGGCGTTGAGGACCCTCGAGCAGCACGACGTGGACGCCCTGTTCCTCGACATCCACATGCCCTCCCTGTCCGGGCTGGACATCGCCCGGGTGATCTCGCGCTTCAGCCGCCCGCCCGCCGTCGTCTTCGTCACCGCCGACGAGGACCGCGCACTCGAGGCGTTCGAGCTGCGCGCCGTCGACTACCTCCTGAAGCCCGTCCGGACCGAGCGGCTCGCGGAATCCGTGCGGCGGGTCTGCGAACTGATGGAAGGCTCGACGGCGGCGCCCGAGGTGATCACCGTGGACCAGGGCGGCGTGAGCCGGATGATCCGGCGCGACGACGTCCGCTACGTCCAGGCGCAGGGCGACTACGCCCGCCTGCACACCGCCGAAGCGAGCTACCTGATCCGCATCCCCCTCAACGACCTCGAGCGCCAGTGGGCCGAGGCCGGGTTCCTCCGGACGCACCGCTCCTACCTGGTGGCGATGGACCAGGTGCGGAAGGTCCGCATCGGTGCCGGCCGCGCCAGCCTCTTCGTCGGCGACGCCGAGCTGCCGGTCAGCCGCCGGCACCTTCCCGACGTCCGGGAGAAGCTCGAGGCGACCCGGCTCCGTCCGAGCCACTGACGGCAGCGTGGATCCTTTTCCAGCCGCGGCCCTCCTCCGGGAAGGGTCCCTCTGATGCAGGACAGTCCGGAGGTTCCCCGCCGCGTCCGGGTCACCGCCCCCAGGACGGCCGCCCGCGCCACCGGGGCTTCCTTCCCGGTGGCACGCGAGATGGCCGAACAGTCCGAGGTGGGCCAGCTGTTCGTCGCGTCCCTGATCCGGTCGCAGCTGCGCCTGGCCCTCGTGGTAGCCGGCGGGTTCCTGGTCATCCTCATCGGCATCCCGGTGCTGCTCGCACTGTTCCCCGCGATCAATGGCGTGACGATCCTGACCGTGCCCATCCCCTGGCTGCTGCTCGGCCTCGGGATCTATCCCCTGGTCATCGGGTGCGCCATCCTCTACGTCCGCAGCGCCTCGCGCAACGAGCGGCGCTTCCAGGACCTCGTCGACGATGACTGATGTCCTGGACAACGAGGGCCTGCAGATGAGCCCCGCCGTCGGCTACACGGCCCTCGTCCTCGTCGCGCTCTGCACCGTGCTGATCGGCATCTACGGCCTGCGCATCTCTCGGACCACCGGCGACTTCTACGTGGCGTCGCGCACCGTCCGCCCCTGGTGGAACGCCTCCGCCATCGGCGGCGAGTACCTGTCCGCGGCCAGCTTCCTCGGCATCGCCGGGCTCATCATGATCTCCGGCGTGGACGCCCTCTGGTTCCCGATCGGCTACACCGCCGGGTACCTGATGCTCCTGCTGTTCGTCGCCGCTCCCCTGCGCCGTTCCGGCGCGTACACCATCCCGGACTTCGCGCAGGCGCGGCTCGATTCGCTGCTGGTGCGCCGCGTGACGAGCATGCTCGTCGTCGTCGTCGGTTGGCTCTACATCGTCCCGCAACTGCACGGTGCGGCACTGACCGTCCGTATCACCACGGGCCTGCCCGCCTGGGTGGGCCCGCTCGCCGTCGTCGTCGTGGTGTGCCTCAGCGTGGTGACCGGGGGGATGCGCTCGATCACCTTCGTGCAGGCCTTCCAGTACTGGCTCAAGCTCACGGCCCTCGCGGTTCCGGCGGCGTTCATCCTCGTCCACCTCGGTGCGGAGGGCCGTCCCATCACGGCAGGCGGGAGCGCCTTCACCGCGGACCTCGACACGACGGCGGACGCGTCCCTCTACGGCACGATCTCGCTGGTGATCGCGCTCCTCTTCGGAACCCTCGGGCTGCCCCACGTCCTCGTCCGTTTCTACACGAACCCCGATGGGGCGTCGGCGCGGCGGACGACGCTGATCGTCCTCGGCCTGCTCTCCGTGTTCTACCTGTTCCCCACCGTGTACGGGATCCTCGGGCGGATCCACATGCCGGAGCTCGCGGCGGAGGGCGCGGCGGACGCCACGGTCCTCCTGCTGCCGGGCCGCATCTTCGACGGCGCGGCCGGGGACCTGCTGTCCGCCCTGGTGACCGCGGGTGCCTTCGCGGCGTTCCTCTCGACGACGAGCGGCCTCGTGGTGTCGCTCGCCGGCGTGGTGAGCCAGGAGTTCTTCCACGGCAGCGTCGCGGGCTTCCGGCGCGCGGCACTCCTCTCGGCGCTCATCCCGCTCGTCCTCGCCCTGCTGACGGACAGCCTGGCGCTGGCCGGCAGCGTCGGCTCCGTATTCGCCTTCACGGCCTCCACCATCTGCCCGCTGCTGCTCCTCGGGATCTGGTGGCGCGGACTGACGGACGCGGGAGCCGTCGCGGGGATGCTCACCGGAGCGGTGCTGTGCGGGGGCGCGATCGCGGGATCGGCACTCCTGGGGCCGGATGCCGGCGACCGGTGGGTGGTGCTGGACCAGCCGGCGCTGTGGACCGTGCCGACGGCATTCCTCACCATGGTGCTCGTCTCGCGGGCGACGGCGGGGCGGCGGCCGGCATCTGCTTCCCGCGTGCTTGCACGCCTGCACACGCCCGAGCCGCACTGACCCTGCCGGTTCCCGGGCGTCGGGCGGGCATCACTCGGACGTCAGTCGATGCCCGCCATGAGTTCCACCACGCGCTCCAGGAACACGTCCACCTGGTTCTCCTCGTAGCCGTCCGCGCCCGTGGTCTTCCGGAACACGGCCCGGCGGACGACGTCGACGCTCATCGGGACGCTGTTCTCCAGGTACTGCAGGAGTTCGTCGCACAGGCGGTCGACGTCCTCGATGTTGTAGCTCGGGCTCTTCGTCCTCGTCGGGCGGCGGAAGCGCTCTCCCGCAGGGCGGTGCAGGCGCTTCCGGAGCACTGCGGCGGTACGGCCGATCTTCCGCAGCCACGCCTCCTCGCCCTCCGTTGCGATGACATGGTCGCGTTCCCGCTGCGCGAAGACGTCCTCGAGCCGGTCCAATGCGGCGTCGACGGCCTGGGGCTCGTAGCCGCCCCGGACCGGGTCGAAGGACATGCCGCGGACATCCGTGCTCGTGATGGCACCGTCGGGATGCTCCGCGTTGTAGTGCGCGCGGGCCTTGGTCAGGAAGCGGTCCACCTGGCGCGTGTTGTAGCCGAATTCCCGGCGTCCGACGCGCGCGAACGGGGAACTGCCCGGGCGGGCGACATCCATGGTCAGTCCTTCTGGCGAGAGTTTCGTGAGACCGTGCGGGAGCCGTCCGGCTCCGGGATTTCGGCCGCTGACCTGCGGCTACATCATCCCCGGTACAAATGTAGCGGACAGCAGGTACGCCATCGGGGACGCGAAGACGATCGAGTCGAGGCGGTCCATGACCCCGCCGTGGCCGGGCAGGATGGTGCTCATGTCCTTGACGCCGAGTTCGCGCTTGATCATCGATTCCGCGAGGTCGCCGGCAGTAGCGGAGGCCACGATGGCGACGGCGAGTACCAGTCCGATCCACAGCGGCTGCCCCAGCAGGAACACGGCGCACAGGCCGCCGACCACGAATGCCCCGCCGATCGATCCTCCGAAGCCCTCCCAGGACTTCTTGGGGCTGATCTTCGGTGCCATGGCGTGCTTCCCGAAGAACGCACCGATCAGGTAGCCGAAGGTGTCGTTCGCGACGACGAGCAGCAGCAGCGTCGCGATCACGAGGAACCCGCCCTCCGCGCGCATCAGAAGCATCGCGAAGCTCAGCATGAACGGCACCCAGAGCACCGTGAAGGCACCGGCCATGAGGCTCTTCCCGGCCTCGGGCGCGGGATCGAGCGAACGCCACAGGAACAGGCCGAGCACGGAGAAGACCGCGGCGACGGCCAGTCCCTCGGCTCCGCCGAAGTAGGCGGAGAACGGAAGGACCAGGGCACCGGCGAGGGTGGGCACGAGCGGCACGTGGATGCGTCGGAGCTCGAGCGCACGGCAGATCTCCCACACGCCGACGGCGCCGAACAGGGTGACGATGCCCACGAAGACGATCGGGAAGAACAGCAGGCCCACGAGGACCGGGATCAGGAGCCCCGCGCCGACGCCGATCGCGGCGGGCAGGTTGCGGCCGGCACGCGAGGGCTTGCCGGGCTCCCGGATAGGCCGGCGACGCCGGAACAGCCCGTGGCCGGATGCGCGTCCGGCACGGCGTTCCCTGCGCGGCCCGGGGGCGGGTACGACACCGCGCGTGCCGTCTCCAGCACCCGGTGACCCTTCCGCTGCCGCTCCCGGTGACGGGGCGGTACCAGTGCCCGACGGCGCGACGCCAACCACGGCGCGGGTGTTGTCTGTCCCGGTGTCGGAGCCGGCCGGTTGCCCGAGGCCCGCGCCGGGAGGATCGAGGTCTGCCATCAGACCTCGAGCAGCTCGGCTTCCTTGCGCTTCAGCAGTTCGTCGATGAGGTCGACGCGGGACTTGGTCAGCGCGTCGAGTTCCTTCTCCGCGCGCGAGCCCTCGTCCTCACCCGAGTCGCCGTCCTTGACTGCCTTGTCGATGCCGTCCTTCGCCTTGCGGCGGATGTTGCGGATGGAGATCTTGGCGTCCTCCGCCTTCGTCTTCACCAGCTTCACGTATTCCTTGCGGCGCTCCTGTGTCAGCTCGGGCAGGACCACCCGGATCACGTTGCCGTCGTTGGACGGGTTGGCGCCGAGGTCGGAATCACGCAGCGCCTTCTCGATGTCGTTGAGCGAACCGCGATCGAACGGCGTGATGAGCAGGGTGCGGGCTTCGGGGTTCTGGAACGACGCCAGCTGCTGCAGCGGGGTGGGAGCGCCGTAGTACATCACCACCACCTTGGAGAACAGCGAGGCATTGGCACGCCCGGTGCGGACCGTGGCGAAATCGTCCTTTGCAACCTCCACGGCCTTGTCCATCTTGTCGGTGGCTTCCAGCAAGGTCTCTTCGATCACAATGTCTCCTTCGCTCCGCAGTCGGCTGCCCGGCAACCGTTCCAGTGTTCAATCCTAGTTCAAGCCCTCAGGCGGGGACGCGTGATGTCCCGGTACCGGCAGGGCATCATTGCCCCGCACGCTCGGAGCGGGTAGGCGGCCCCGGCTAGACGGTGACGAGCGTCCCGAGCTTCTCGCCGCGGATGGCGCGCGTGACGTTGCCTTCGCCCTCCATGCCGAACACGACCATCGCCAGCTTGTTGTCCTTGCACATCGTCATGGCGGTCTGGTCCATGACGCGGATGTCACGGCGCAGGGCCTCGTCGTAGGACAGCGTGTCGAGCTTCTCCGCCGTCGGGTCCTTGTGCGGATCGGCCGTGTAGACGCCGTCGACGCCGCTCTTCGCCATCAGGACCTCATCCGCGTGGACCTCCAGGGCACGCTGAGCCGCCACGGTGTCGGTGGAGAAGTAGGGAAGGCCCGCGCCGGCACCGAAGATGACCACGCGTCCCTTCTCGAGGTGGCGGATGGCACGCCGCGGGATGTACGCCTCGGCGACCTGGCCCATCGTGATGGCACTCTGTACGCGTGTCTCGACGCCGTCCTGCTCGAGGAAATCCTGCAGGGCGAGGCAGTTCATGACGGTCCCGAGCATCCCCATGTAGTCGGCGCGCGAGCGGTCCATGCCGCTCTGCGAGAGTTCGGCGCCGCGGAAGAAGTTCCCGCCGCCGACGACGATCGCGACCTCGACGTCTCCCACGGTGGCCGCGATCTGCTTGGCCACGGATCGGACGGTCTCAGGGTCGACGCCCAGCTTGCCGCCGCCGAAGACCTCACCGGAGAGCTTGAGCAGGACCCGGCGCCGGCCCCGGGTGTCACCCGTCGGAGCGGTGGAAGTGGTGTCCATGAAGTGCCTCCCGGGCATTGGATTGGCCGCCCTGGCCGGACGGCGGGTGGTGCGAGGTGCGGGATGTTGCCGGACCCGTTACAGGATACGGGGCGCCTCCCGAGCGCAGGAAAGGGCGGCCACCTCGATGGCGGCCGCCCTTCGTTTCGTGCTGGGCCCTGGCCTTGGAGCCTAGGCGCCGACGCGGAAGCGTGCGAAGGCGGTGGCCTTGGCGTTCGCGTCGGCAAGGACCGTCGCGACGGACTTCTTCGCGTCCTTGGCGAATGCCTGGTCTACCAGGACACCCTCCTTGAAGAAGCCCGTGAGGCGTCCTTCGACGATCTTCGCGAGTGCCTGCTCGGGCTTGCCCTCGGCGCGTGCGGTCTCGTCGGCGATGCGGCGCTCCGACTCGACGAGCTCGGCGGGGACGTCCTCGCGGGTCAGGTACGTGGGCGCGTAGGCGGCGATGTGGACCGCGACGTCGTGCGCGGCCTCGACAGCGCCGTCACCGGAACCCTCGACGGCGAAGAGCACGCCGACCTGGGCGGGGAGGTCCTTGGACGTCTTGTGCAGGTAGGCGTCGACGATCTGGCCCTCGACACGCGCGATGCGGCGGACGTCGACCTTCTCGCCCAGCAGTGCGCCTGCTTCGATGACGTGCTCGGAGACGGGCTTGCCGTCGAGCTCGAAGGACAGGAGGCTCTCGACGTCGGCGGCGCCGGACTCGATGGCGGCGGCGAGCACCTTGTTGGAGAAGTCGATGAACGGGCCGGCCTTCGCGACGAAGTCGGTCTCGCAGTTGACCTCGACCATGACTCCGACGTTGCCGTCGACGCGAGCGGCGACGAGGCCCTCGGCGGTCGAGCGGCCCTCGCGCTTCGTGGCACCCTTGAGGCCCTTGATGCGGATCAGTTCCAGGGCCTTGTCGGCGTCGCCGTTGGCTTCGTCGAGGGCCTTCTTGACGTCCATCATGCCGGCGCCCGTGCGCTCGCGCAGGGCCTTGATGTCAGCGGCAGTGAAATTTGCCATACGAACTCCTAAGTTGATGTGGATCTACGAAGAGCTACCGCGGGTCTCGGCCCGCGGCGCAGGCGTCACACAGTGAACACCTGCGGAACATGCGTAAGGGGCGTGGTTTGACCCACACCCCTTACGCAACGAGGACTACTTGGTGTCGCTGGAGGAGACTTCCTCGGCAGGCAGGCCTGCAGCTGCGGGAGCTTCGGCGGCGAGCGCCTCGGCTTCGGCCGGAGCCTGGTCGGCGGCGGGCGACTCGGAGGTGGCCGGAGCGGCTGCCTCGGCTGCAGGAGCATCGGAGCTGCCCTCGAGCAGTTCGCGCTCCCACTCGGCCATGGGCTCTTCGGCCGCTGCGGCGTCGTTACCGTTCGCGCGGTTGTTGCGGGCGATGAGGCCTTCGGCCACGGCGTCCGCGATGACGCGGGTGAGGAGGTTGACGGCGCGGATGGCGTCGTCGTTGCCCGGGATCGGGAAGTCGACCTCGTCGGGATCGCAGTTGGTGTCGAGGATCGCGACGACGGGGATGTTGAGCTTCTTGGCCTCGTCGATGGCGAGGTGCTCCTTCTTGGTGTCGACAACCCAGACGACCGAGGGGGCCTTGGTCAGGTTGCGGATACCGCCGAGGTTGCTCTGCAGCTTGGTGAGCTCACGCTTGAGGAGCAGGAGCTCCTTCTTGGTGTGGCCCGAGCCGGCGACGTCGTCGAAGTCGATCTCTTCGAGTTCCTTCATGCGCTGGATGCGCTTGGAGACCGTCTGGAAGTTGGTGAGCATTCCACCGAGCCAGCGCTGGTTCACGTAGGGCTGGCCGACGCGGGTCGCCTGGTCGGCGATCGCTTCCTGGGCCTGCTTCTTCGTACCGACGAAGAGGACGGTTCCGCCGTGGGCGACGGTGGCCTTGACGAACTCGTGCGCGCGGTCGATGTAGCCCAGCGACTGCTGGAGATCGATGATGTAGATGCCGTTGCGCTCGGTGAAGATGAAACGCTTCATCTTCGGGTTCCAACGGCGGGTCTGGTGACCGAAGTGGACGCCGCTGTCGAGCAGCTGGCGCATGGTTACGACTGGCATTTTCTGCCTTTCTTCAGCTTCGGCTCGGGCGCGATGCGCCGCCGAAAGCTTGTTGACGGTTATCTCAGTACCGGCCAGGGTGGCTGGTACGTCCTGGTGCCTGGTCGTCGTCGGAGACGTCCCCTCCCCTTCCGGACTTCGCCGGACCGCAGGGCGGACACTTCGGCACCCTTCGTGGGCACTGAATCGCAGGCACGCGTAGTCAGCCTGAAGATCCCACACCGCGACGATGCCGTAGGCACGAGGAGGTGGGAGCAGCAGACTGCTCGTCCCAGTGTACTACAGCGGCAGCGCCGGACCGGGCCCGACGGCGGCGGTCCCTGCTCCTGCGCCGTCGCGATTCCAGGGGCCGCGGTTGTCCACATGGTCCCGGCCGCCGTGTCCGCCGAGGTGCGCGTCCGGCAGGGTTTCCTCATGACTGGTCCCCCGGCACGCCAACCCGCCCGCACCCCCGTCCGCCCTGGTCGCGCCAGCCACCCTGACCGCTCCGGCCGCTCCAGCCACCCTGATCGCGCCTGCTTCCCCTCGACCGTGGTCCGTGCAGCGGCCCGTGCTGCGGTCCTGACCCTGGCCCTGATCGGCACCGTGGCGGGTAGCTCCGCAGTCCCCGCCGCGGGCGCAGTGGTCTTCGTCCCCGAATGGTCCTGGCCGCTGACCCCGGTTCCCGAAGTACTGCGGCCCTTCGAGAAGCCGCCGCAGCAGTGGAAACGGGGCCACCGCGGGGTGGACCTCTCCGGGGATGCCGGCGGCCCAACCGCCGTCCTCAGTCCGGCCGACGGGGTCGTCTCCTTCGCGGGAACCGTCGTGGACCGCGGGGTACTGTCGATCGATCATGGCGGCGGGCGGATCAGCAGCTTCGAGCCCGTCACGACGGACCTGGTGAAGGGCCGGCGGGTCGGCCGGGGTGATGTCGTGGCGATGCTCGCCGAACCGGCGACCGGCGGCCCTCTGGGGCACTGCGGGCAGCCGTGCCTGCACTGGGGCGTCCGCGTGGACGGCGACTACGTGGATCCGCTGTCCTTCGTGATGGACCGGCGTCCCTCGGTGCTCCTTCCGCTGGGCGGCGGAGGCTCACACCGGGAAGCAGGAAGGGGTCGGAGGGTGACCGTCCGGCCCCTTCCCCGCCGCGCCTCCCCCTAGACGAAGGCGGCGATGCCCGTGATGGACCTGCCCGCGACGAGCGTGTTGATCTCCTGCGTCCCCTCGTAGGAGTACACGGCCTCCGCGTCGGAGAAGATCTTCGCCATCTCGTAGTCGGTGACGATGCCGTTGCCGCCCAGGATGTTGCGTCCTGCGGCAACGCTCTCGCGCATGCGGGCGGTGGTGAAGGCCTTCGCGAGGGCCGACTGCTCGTCCTTCGCCTTGCCAGCGTCCTCGAGCTGGGAGAGGCGGACCATCATGCCCATGGAGCTCATGGCGTTGCCGAGGATCTGGACGAGCTGCTGCTGGACGAGCTGGAAGCTGGCGATGGGCCTGCCGAACTGCTCGCGCTCCACCGCGTAGCGGCGTGCCACGTCGAAGGCTGCGAGCTGCTGGCCCACGGCCTGCCATCCGACGGCGAGCCTGGTCACCTTCAGGACCTTGTTCGTGTCCCGGAAGCTGTTCGCGCCCTTCAGGTGGAAATCATCGGAGACGACGACGTTGTCCAGGACGATGTCCGCGTTCTCGACGGAGCGGAGGGCGATCTTGTTCTCGATCTTCGTCGAGGTGAACCCGGGGGTCGTCGTGTCCACCAGGAAGCCCTTGACCTGGTTGTCCTCGAGGTCCCTGGCGTAGATGACGACCCAGTCGGAGAAGGTGGCGTTGCCGATCCAGCGCTTGGCGCCGTTCAGGGTCCACGAGTCGCCGTTCCGGCGCGCCGTGGTCCGCGTTCCTCCCGCGACATCCGAGCCGCCGAGCGGTTCCGTCAGGCCGAAAGCCCCGATCTTGCGGAGGGCGTAGATGTCGGGCAGCCACTCCTCCTGCTGCTCCTTCGAGGCGAGCAGTTCGATCGAGCCGGTGAACAGCCCGTCATGGACGCCGAGGAAGGTGGCGAAGGAGGTGTCCGCCCTGGTGAACTCGGCGTGGGTGATGCCGGCGAAGAGGTTGGAGTAGCCCTGGCGGTGCACGGGGCTCACCGGATCGAGCTCGGCGATCTTCGGGATGAGCTCCTTGGGGAAGGAGCCCTCGTTCCACCAGGCGACCGCGTTCGGCCGGACTTCGAGGGCGAGCCAGGACCGGATCTCCTCGAGCCGGGAGCGCTCCTTGTCGGACAGCAGCTCCTCGAACGCATAGAAGTCGCCACCCGGGCACGGAAGATTGTTGATATCGATCGACGTCTTGCTCATCGGAATTCCCTTCCTCTGGTCATCGGCGACCAGCACTCTCCAGGCGGACAGCCTGACGGGCGCGAAGCGCTCATGGCCCTATGTTACTCGTCAGTAACTTAGGGCGCCAGTGGATCACCAGCGGAGGGCTGGCAGGCGGCATAGCCGGGAACGGAGGCGCGGCAGGCGCAGCGGGAAGTGGGGCGGCAGTGCCGGGAACGAGGCGCGGCAGGCGCAGCGGGAGCAGCCGGGGGCGGAGGCCTGGCGGGCGCGGATCGGCGACGAGGAGTGCCTGCGATGGTCTGGCCTGACGCGGGCCGGCCTGTCATGGGTCCGGTAAGCGAGAATGCGCCACCCACCGGAGTGGATGGCGCATTCGCGAGGGTCATGCTCGACCCGCTCGGTAGGGCTGCTGGGGCTTGAACCCAGGACAAACGGATTATGAGTCCGCTGCTCTAACCAGCTGAGCTACAGCCCCCAGGAGCGTGCTGCCCCCGATGCGTCGGCCCCGGACTGTTCCCCGGGGCACCGAACGCAGGTTTCATTGTAAGCGGAGGGCGTCCGCCTCGCTGCCGGCGCGTTCGTCGGCAGGTTCATCGGCCGCGCCGTCGGCGGAGCCACTCCGCGTCCCGTGCGTGGAGTGGGTCCCGTAGTAGAGCCCCTCGAAGGTCGCGAGCGTCGCGTGGATGTCGTGCTTGTTCACCATCTCCCGGCTCGCCGCTCCCATCTTCTGCTGGTCCTCGGGCGACAGTTCGAGGATCTCGGTGATGCGGCGGCCCAGTTCGTCGGAGTCTCCTGGTGTAAACAGGAAGCCGTTCTTCCCGTCGGACACCAGGTGCGGCAGCGCCATGGCGTCGGCGAGCAGCACGGGCGTCGAGGCGGACATCGCCTCCAGCGTGACGAGCGACTGCAGTTCCGCGGTTCCGGGCTGACAGAACAGCGAGGCGCGGATGTAGCTCCTGCGCAGTTCGTCGTCGTCGATCAGGCCCCGGAAGATGACACGGTCGCTGATGCCGAGGCGGGCGGCCTGCGCCTGCAGGGCGGGCTTCACCTCGCCGCCGCCGACGATCTCCAGGTGGACGCGGAGGTGCTCGGGCGTCTTGGCCACGGCGTCGATCAGCACATCGACGTGCTTCTCCTCGGCGAGCCGTCCCACGAAGAGCACGGTCGGGTGCTCGTGGCGCTCGATCGTCTCGCCGGGCTGCAGTTCGTAGGCGGCGGAGTCGATCCCGTTCGAGACGGGCAGCACCTCGGTGAGGAAGGCATGGTCCCGCATGGCTTTCGCGGCGAGGGGGGTCGGCGTGGTCACGGCAGCAGCCTTGGCCATGACCTTGCCCATGTCCTTCCACGAGTTCTTCGCGACGACCTTCTTGAGCCACTCGGGGAAGGGCAGGAACGGGTTGAGGTTCTCGGGCATGAAGTGGTTGGTGGCCACCACGCGGATGCCCCGCTTCACCGCCTCGTACAGTGTGTACTCCCCCACCATGTAGTGGCACTGGATGTGGACGACGTCGGGCTGCACCTGGTCGAAGAGCAGGCTGATGTCCCGTCGAATCTCCCACGGGTAGCAGATGCGCCAGTAGTCGTGCGTCGGAACACTGTGCGAGCGGAGGCGGTGGACCGTCCAGTCACCACCCGGCTCGGTGAAGCTCCTGCCGTTGGAGGCCCGGGGCGCGAGGACGTGCACGGTGTGCCCGCGCCCGCTCATGCCCTTCGCCAGCCGGTACCCGAACTGCGCCGCACCATTCACGTTGGGCGGGTACGTGTCCGCGGCGATCAGGATGGTCAGGGGTTTGTACTCAACCGGGTAACTCACGCGTGGATCCCCTACGTCGGTGTGCTGGACGGAACTGGTGCAGGTCGTGTCAGCGCTGCCTCCGCACGACATCGGGATGATGTCGTGACAGGGCAACGACCCCCACAATAGCAACGAGGGCGGCCGAGCCCATGCCCAGCGCGGTCACCGTCTGCACATCCGGCTGGAGTTCGCCGAGGATGGTGATCCCGACGGCGATGCCCACGATGGGGTCGATGACGGTGAGCCCCGCGATGACGAGATCCGGGGGGCCCGTCGCGTAGGCGCTCTGCACGAACCAGGATCCGAGGGCCGCAGCCCCGGCAAGTGCGACCAGGGTCAGGAACGGGACATTGAGCAGGAACCGGCCGTTCGGATCGAGCAGGTGGCCGGCGACGACCTTCGTCAGGACCGCGACGAACCCGAAGAGGACGCCGGCCCCGAGGATGTAGGCGAAGGCGTTGAGCCGGTGCCGGCCGAGCACCGCCAGGGAGCCGAAGACGACGACGGCGGCACCGAGCAGGAGCACGACGGACAGTTCCTGGGCAGGATCGATGGAATGGTTCTGGCGCGTGACGTTCACGGCGAGCAGCACGAACAGGGCACTGCCGCTCACGCACCCGGTGATCGCTGCGACGGTGGGGCGGTTGATGCGGATGCCCTGGTCCCTGGAGTTGACGACGGTGGTGATGACCAGCGCGATCGCGCCGATGGGCTGGACCACCGTGAGGCTCGCGAGGCTCAGCGCGACGACGTTGAGGGCCGTCCCCGCTCCCAGGAGGAAGAGGCCGACCAGCCACCGCGGATTGGCGAGGAGGCGCGTGAACCCGGACGAGCTGAGGGACAGCCCGCCCGTGTTCGCCCGGACGGCACTGCCCTGCCGCTGCGCTCCGAACGCGAGGAAGACCGCGCCCAGCAGCGCCAGCGCTATGGCTAGGAGCGGCACGACTGCTGCTCGGCCCGCTCCAGCCGGTACTTGCGGTGGGCTGCGGTGAAGTAGGCGTAGAACGCGGCGAGGTGCAGCGCGCACCCGGCAGCGAGCAGCCCCTGCGCGACGATCAGGATCCATTCCTGTCCGAAGCCCTCGACGCGGTGCAGCAGGAGCAGCGGTGCTCCGACGAGCAGCAGCGCGGTCCGGACCTTGCCGATCGTGGCGACGGGGAGATGCAAGGGTCCGCGGAACAGGACGAGTGCGTTGATGATGAGGAGGACATCCGGGATGACGATGGCCCAGACGAGCCACGCCGGGGCGATGCCGTCCACGACGAACGTGACCGCGACGACGATCAGGGCGGTACGGTCGGCCAGCGGGTCCAGCCACTTCCCGACGACGGACACCTGGTGGAGGCGACGGGCGATGTAGCCGTCGACCCAGTCGGTGGACCCGACGATGCAGAGGGTGAGGACCGCCGCCCCGTACCGCTGCTGGGTGATGAACCAGACGAACAGGGGGGCTCCGAGGAAGCGGACGATGGTGATGAGGTTCGGCAGGGTCCATGCCGTCGCGAGTTCAGTGCCCTCGCTGCCGGGCCGCGCTCCGTTCCCGATCGATTTCGTCACCTGTGCCTCCCCACCCCATTATGCAGTGGAACGGCCGCTCTCCCGTGGCCTCCCGCGCTGCGGTGCTGGTCACGGGCGAGCGGCCGCCCTGGAACGTCCTGCGTACTACTTGCTGAGGAGCCGGCGCAGCATCACGAGCATCGCGGCCACGGAGGCGGCGAGGACGCTCAGGGGCTTCCACCGGTCGGCGAGGCTCGTGTTGTGCGGGACCTCACGCCGTACTGCGACGGCGGCGACCCTGCCGTCGCCCTTCGATCCGTTGCCCTTCGATCCGTCGGCCTTCGCGCCGCCCTCGGGAGAGCGGTGCCGGGCCTTGTCCAACCGGGACTTGACGTCGGCGCGGGCGCCGAGCGAATCCCGGGCCTCGGCGATGTGGGTGCGGCGCTCGCCCGAGCGGCCGCGCAGTTCCTCGTAGGACGGCGTGGGCTCCTTGGGCTTGGTGTCCCGGGCGTCGTCCCTGGAGTCCCTGTCCTCCTTCGGCTTCTTCACGTCGAGGGTGGCGGGGTCGAAGCTGCGGCCTTCCTTCAGCACACCCAGGTCGTAGCGGATGCCGCGGATGGCGTCCTGGGGTACCAGCGGGAGTTGCTTCTTGAGCCGCGAGACGCCGATCAGCGCGAGGATGCCGCCGATCACGAGGAAGAGGAGCGCCACCAGCAGGGCGGCCAGCCAGGCCGGCAGAATCTCGGCGAGGCCCATAATGGCCGCGACGACGAGGGCGACGGCGAAGAACAGCACGAAGACGAGCGCGACGACGAGGAAGGCGGCCGCGATTCCGGCCTTGATGCCCTTCTGCTTCATCTGTGCGACGGCGATCGAGAACTCGTCGCTGACCTGCCGCGGCGTCAGGCGCGCCAGGAGTTTGATGAGTCCAAACAGCGAGAGCGAGCCTGTGGACCGCTTGCCGCGCGTACTAGCCGAGCTGTTCATAGGCCCTGCCTCCATTCGTGTGTGTCTAGCTGGAAATTAGCTGAACCAAAATTACCACCGGCCGTCCACCCGGGTTCCGTCTCCTGTCGACCCCTGCCGGAGCGGGACCGGAGGGCCTCCGGTGCGCTAGTGCACCCGCCGTCGGAACCGTCAGGCGGGGGTGAGTTCCCTGTTGTCCTCGAGGTCCTTCCCGGTGAACTCGGGAAGCCTCGTGCGGACGAAGATAAAGGACAGGACGGCGAACACCGTGAAGGCCGCATACATGATCCAGAGACCGAGGTTCTCGCTCACCCAGGGGAAGGTCAGCGTGACGATGAAGTTGAACACCCAGTTGACCATCGTGGCGACACCGAGGGCGATGGAGCGGATGCGGTTGGGGAACATCTCACCGAGGGTGACCCACATGACCGGGCCCCACGTGGCGGCGAAGAAGATGACGAAGAGGTTCGCACCGACGAGGGCGACCGGTCCCCATGCCCCGGGCAACGTGATGTCCTCGCCCGATCCCTCGGCCTGCAGGAATGCGAGGGTCGCAGCCAGGAGGCCCACGGCCATCCCGATGGAGCCGACGAGGAGCAGCTTGCGGCGTCCCACGCGATCGACGAAGAAGATGGCGACGAAGGTCATGGCGACGTTGATGACCGAGGTGATGACCGACGTCGTGAACGAATCGCTCTCGCTGAAGCCGACCGACTTCCAGAGCGTGGTCGAGTAGTAGAAGATCGCGTTGATGCCCACCAGCTGCTGCAGTGCGGCGATGGCCATGCCGACCCACAAAATGGGCTGCAGGCCGAAGGCGGGGCCCCGGAGGTCGCGGTAGCTCGCCCGGTCCTCGCGCTCGAAGCTCTCCCGGATCTGGCTGATCTTGCCCCGCGTGTCACCGATGCCGGAGACACGGGACAGGACGCGGGCCGCTTCCTCGTCGCGACCGGCCCGGATGAGGAACTGGGGGGATTCGGGGATGATCAGCGCCAGGACCCCGTAGACGACGGCGGGGATCACACCGATCAGAAGCATCCAGCGCCACGCGGACAGCCCCCACCACAACTCGTTGCCCGCTCCCCCGGCGGCGCCCGCCAGTGAGGCATCCGAGAGCAGTGCGGCGAAGATGCCGACGGTGATGGCCAGCTGCTGGACGGAGGCCAGGCCACCGCGCCATTTCGACGGGGCGATCTCCGCGATGTATCCGGGGACGATCACGGATGCGATGCCGATGGCGAGACCGCCGACGAGGCGCCAGGCCATGAGGTCCCACTCGGACGAGGCATAGGCCGACCCGGCGGAGTTGACGGCGAACAGGAGGGCGGCCGCCACCATGACCTTCTTCCGGCCCCAGCGGTCGGCCAGTCCGCCGGCGAACCAGGCGCCTGCTGCACAGCCGAGGAGCGTGATGGCGACGGTGAAGCCCAGGACGGTGGGGCTCAACTGGAAGTCGGCCTGGATCGAATCCACGGCGCCGTTGATGACGGCGGTGTCGAATCCGAACAGGAGCCCTCCGACGGCGGCAGCGACCGTGATCGCGATCACCCTCGCGAGGTGCTGTGGTGACTGCGCCGCGTTCGACCCGGCGTCGTGCTCGTTCATGTTCCGTTCTCCCTGCTCGATCCGTGTTTCTCACCCTACGTCAGTCCGAAGCGTGCTTAGCAGCGGCCCCCGGCGCCCTCCGCCTGCACCCACCCTGCTGGAAGGGTTGACGGGGGCCGTAGGATGAGAGGGTCATTGATTCGCCCCAGCAACCAAAATCGTCCGGTAACGGACGAGCGGTTGCGTGTCGCGAGCCGCTCCGCCGTCGTCGCCGGGCCGCCGCCGCGATCGATGCCGTTCCGCCCTCCTCCCCGTACCCACCGGCAGCACCTCCCGTTCGTTAGGCAGCATCGTGAGCACCATCACCCATCCAGGCGACACCCTCTCCCGCCGCGAGAAGATCATCTACGTCTTCATCCTCGGCACACTGACGGCACTCGGCCCGTTCACCATCGATCTCTACCTGCCGGCCTTCCCCGCCCTGCAGTCCGATCTCGGCGTCTCCGAGGCCGCGGTCCAGCTGACCCTCACCGGGACGATCATCGGCTTCGCGAGCGGACAGCTGCTCGTGGGTCCGCTCAGCGACAAGATCGGGCGGCGACTGCCGCTCATCCTGGCCACCGCCCTGCACGTCTGCGCCTCCATCGGAGCGGCGTCCTCGGAGGACATCACCATGCTCATGGTGTTCCGGGTCCTCCAGGGCATCGGTGCGGCAGGCGGTGGCGTCGTGGCGATGGCCATGGTGAGGGACCTCTTCGGCGGCTACACGCTGGTGCGGATGCTGTCCTACATGGCGCTCGTCAACGGCATGGCGCCCATCTTCGCCCCGGTGATCGGATCGCAGCTGCTCCTGCTGTTCCCGTGGCCCGGCATCTTCTGGTTCCTCGCGTGCTACGGCGTGCTGGTGATCGTGGCGGTGTCGCTGTTCATCATCGAGACCCTGCCCAGGGAGAACCGCCGCCAGTCCGGCCTCACCGTCGCGCAGCGGTACAGGGCGGTCCTCAGCGACCGCATCTTCGTCGGCATCCTGCTGGTCGGCGGCATGAACTTCTCGGGGCTCTTCTCCTACCTGTCGGCGTCGCCCTTCCTTTTCCAGGGACCGTACGGACTGAACGAGCAGCAGTACGGCCTGCTGTTCGCCATCAATTCGCTGGGCATCGTCGCGGGCGTCCAGATCAGCTCGCGGGTCCTGCGGCGGGTCGGTCCCCAGTGGGTCATCGTGGTCGCGACGGTGGTCCAGCTCATCATGGCCCTGCTCATCGTCGCCTTCGATCAGCTGGGGCTCGGGTTCTGGGGCACCGCCCTACCGCTCTGGTTCTACATCATAGCGTCGGGTTTCATCTTCCCCTGCGTGCAGGTCCTCGCACTCATCAACAACGGGGCACAGGCCGGGACGGCCGCCTCGCTGCTCGGCGCGGTGACCTTCGGGACAGCGGGTGTGGTGTCTCCGCTCGTGGGCCTGCTCGGCGAGGGCATCGAGTCGGCGACGCCGATGGCGCTGGTCATGGCGTCCTGCATCGCCCTCGGCGTGGTGTTCCTGTGGACCATCGTCCGGCCCCGGACGGTGCCCGCGCTGCAGTAGCGCGTTCCTGCAGGGTGCCGCTCAGGCCGCGGCCGGCTCCGCGGGCAGGGCCTCCGCCGCCCTGGCGATGTTGCGTGCCATCGCCGAGAAGATGAAGCCGTGGAACGGCAGCACCGCGAACCAGTAGAGGCGTCCCGAGAGGCCCTGCGGGAAGAACACGGCACGCTGGTAGTAGGAACTCCCCGAACCGTCGGGCTCCACCCGGAACTCGAGCCATGCCCTGCCCGGGACCTTCATCTCGGCACGGAGCCGCAGGCGCTCCCCCCGGACCAGTTCCTCCACGCGCCAGAAGTCGAGGGCCTCCCCCGTGAGGAGCTCCTTCGCGTCGCGCCGTCCACGGCGCAGGCCCACGCCTCCGGCGAGCTTGTCCATCCAGCCCCGGGCCGCCCAGCCGACAGGCCAGGAGTACCAGCCGTTCTCGCCGCCGATACCCTCGACGACGCTCCAGAGCTTCTGGGTCGACGCCGTCGAGCTGTACGTCTGGACATCCGTGAAGACCGTGTGGCCGGCCCACTGCGGGTCCGAGGGCAACGGATCGGCCTCGGTGTCGACCTGGGACGCCCCGGCCCAGCTCGTCTCCACCTCTCCCGCGCGCATCCTGCCCAGAGCAAGGTCCACGGCCCGGCGGTAGCCGGTCAGCCCGCCCACCGGCGCGGGGACGTACTGGTCGATGTCGTGCTCGGAGGTGATGGCGTCGTGCTGCAGCGATTCGATGAGCGGCATCGCCATGGCCCGCGGGATGGGCGTCACGAGGTTCACCCAGTGCCCGGCGAGACGCGGCGTGAGGACCGGCAGGGCGAGGATCCGGCGGCGCGGGAGTCCTGCAGCCGCGGCGTACTGGTTCATCATGTCGGCGTAGGTCAGCACCTCGCGGGATCCGACGTCGAAGGTCCTGTTCAGTCCGGCGGGAAGGTCCAGCGCCCCGACGAGGTAGTGGATGACATCCCGGACGGCGATGGGCTCGATGTGGTTCAGGACCCACTTGGGCGCCGGCATCACCGGGAGGACGTCGGACAGGTGGCGGATCATCTCGAAGGACGCGGACCCCGAGCCGATGACCACGCCGGCCTGGAAGGCGATGGTCGGCGTCCCGGACTCGAGGAGGATCCTCCCCACCTGCGTGCGCGAGCGCATGTGGGTGGACAGTTCGACGCCCTCGGGATGGAGGCCCCCGAGGTAGACGATCCGGCGCACCCCGGCCGCCGTGGCTGCCGCCGCCACGGTGGACGCGATGTCCGCCTCGCGCTCGTCGAAGTTCCTGCCGGACCCCATGGAGTGGACGAGGTAGTAGAGGGTGTCGACGCCCTGGCTGACCTCGCGCATGGTGTCGGCGTCCTGCAGGTCCCCCTGCACGATGTCGACGGACTCGGCCCAGGGGACGTCCTTGAGCTTCTGCGGGGAGCGGACGACCACCCGGACGTGGTACCCCTCCGCGACCAGTTTCGTGACGAGGCGGCCGCCGATGTATCCCGTGGCTCCGGTGACCAGGATGAGCTTGCCGCGAGCGCCGTCGTTGTCCATGCGCACAGCCTACGCCCGCCGTCCGACACCGTCCCTCGCCTCCGGCGGAGCCTCCCGGCCTCCCCGCGGGCACGTTCAGCCATGGTCCGGGGTGCCGGCATCCCCAACAGGGGGGTCCGCCGTGAGGTCCGCTGGGAGAGCGGCCGAAAAAGAATGCCCCTGACCCGTGTTTCCACAGGTCAGGGGCATATTTGCTCCTCCGACTGGACTTGAACCAGTAACCCTTCGATTAACAGTCGAATGCTCTGCCAATTGAGCTACGGAGGAAAGCGCGAGTTCTACTTTACATACCTTCCGGGGCGATGTGAAATCGGCGCCCGATCAGTCCTCGCGGAGCTGTCGCCGCTGCATCTCGAGCTCCATCAGGTCACGCTGCAGCTGGTTGTAGAGTGCCGGATCGGAGGCGGGGTCCATGCGCTGAAGCTGCCCCAGCTTGTCCGCTTTCTGCTGCGTGATGCGGAGCTCGGTCAGCCGGTTCAGGATGTCGCGGCAATACGCCACCATCGCGTCGGCGTCCTTTGCGGGCAGCGGCCGGACGGCCAGTTCGCTGACCAGGGGGCGCAGCACGTCGGGGACGCCCTCGCGCACCGATTCCACCCACCGCGGCAGCTCGGTTCCCGCCGCGCCCGCTGCGAGCACCGCGGTGTGCAGGGCCTCGTAGACGGGGACGGTGAACCGGAAGGTGGAGAAGCTCTCCCACTGCGTCGCGGTCAGGAGGGTGGGCTGCTGGAGCGCCACTTCGAGCACCTCCCGCTCCATCCGGGCGATGGGGTCCCGCGGATCGGGGCGCTCGAAGTACGGCTCATCGGGGGAAGCCCCGGAGGAGGCGGCACCGGCGGCCGGCGAGCCGGACGGAACGCTGCCCTGCTGGCCGGGGCTCCCCTGCTGGCCCTGCTGGCCCTGCCGGGCGCTGACGCCGGCGGACGCCGGGCTGTTGTCGCGGCGTGCTGCCGCGGCGACGGCGCGGGCCACCTGGTCCTCGCCGACGTACTGCATGCCGAGCCAGCGCGAGAGCTCGCGCGTGTAGGTGGACCGGAGCGAGACGTCGCGGATCTGGGCGACGATCGGGGCCGCGTGCCGCAGGGCCTTCACCTGTCCCTCCCCCGAGGAGAGGTCGAAGTTGGCGAAGGACGCCTTGATCGCGAACTCGAACAGGGGACGGCGGTCGGCGATGAGCGCTCGGACGGCGTCGTCGCCCCGGGTCTGCCGCAGGTCGCACGGATCCGCTCCGGATGCCTCCACGGCGACGTAGGTCTGGGAGTTGAACCGCTGGTCCTCCTCGAAGGCGCGCAGGGCCGCCTTCTGGCCCGCGGCATCGCCGTCGAACGTGAAGATCACCTCGCCACCCGTGCCGTCGTCGGACAGGAGCCGGCGCGCGATCTTGATGTGGTCCGTACCGAACGCCGTACCGCAGGTGGCGACGGCGGTGCCCACGCCCGCGAGGTGACATGCCATGACGTCCGTGTAGCCCTCGACGACGACGAGCTGCCGGTTCTTCGCGATCTCCCGCTTGGCGAGGTCGATGCCGTACAGCACCTGGGACTTCTTGTAGAGCGAGGTCTCCGGGGTGTTGAGGTATTTGGGCCCCTGGTCGTCCTCGTAGAGCTTGCGCGCGCCGAAGCCCACGGTGTCCCCGGTGATGTCCCGGATGGGCCAGATGAGGCGCCCCCGGAAGCGATCGTAGAAGCGTCCGGCGTTGCTCGATGACGCGCTGAACATGCCGGTGAGTTTCAGCTCGTCCAGGGTGAAGCCCCGGCCGGTGAGGTGGTTCAGCAGCGTGTCCCAGCCCTGGGGTGCGTAGCCGACTCCGAACTGCTCCGCGGCAGCGCGGTCGAAGCCGCGTTCCTGCAGGAACTGGCGTGCAGTGGCTGCGCCCTGGGTGAGGAGCTGGTCCCGGTAGAACTCCGTGGCGATCTTATGGGCGTCGAGCAGGCGCTGGCGCCGCCCGACGTCCTCGCGCCGCGGTCCCGTGCCGCCGTCCTCGTAGTGCAGTTCGAAGCCGATGCGGGCCGCCAGCTTCTCGACCGTCTCGCTGAAGGAGGTGTGGTCGAGTTTCTGCACGAAGGAGATGACGTCGCCGCCCTCGCCGCAGCCGAAGCAGTGGTACGAGCCCATCTGGGGGCGAACGTGGAAGGACGGCGACCGCTCGTCGTGGAACGGGCACAGTCCCTTCCAGGACCCGATGCCCGCCGACTTCAGCGTGACATAGGCCTCGACGACCTCCTTGATGTCGGTCCGCTGACGTACCTCATCGATGTCTTCGCGCTTGATGAGTCCGGCCATGGGACCCAGTTTATGCCCGCGGCCCGACCCTCCTGACCGCCCCGGACGGGTTGTGCGCAATACCTCCCTGCCGGGCCGAATGCCGGACCGAGTGCCGGGCCGACGCCGCATCCGGTGTCATGGACGATGTCGGTCGACGGCGCAGGGCGGCTCCTACCAGAGGGCGGGAACGGGTCCGACGATGCGCTCGTGGAGGCTGAGTGCGGAGGCGTCCGTCAGCGACGCCACCTGGTCGATGACCACGCGCAGGCGGGCGTTCCCGTCCGGCGCCTCCCGCCAGTCCGCGGCGTACATGGGCTCGAGGTAGCGGTCGCCGTCGGCATGGATCTGCGCGACGAGGGACGCGAGGATCTCGCGCTGGCGCTCATAGAGCGGCTGGCGGTGGTCCGTGGTCATCACGTAGGTGGTGGCGAGGCCCTTCATGACGGCGATCTCCATGATGGTCTCCTCCGGCACCACCATCTCCGCGTTGTAGCGGGTCAGCGGGTCCGGTCCGTAGATGGAGCGCGTGGACTGCATGGCGCTCAGGCAGAAGCGGCCGATGAGCTGGCTCGTCATGTTCTTGAGCGCAGCCATGGACCTGCGCGTGCCGTCCGCCTCGCGCACCCAGACCGGCGTCCCCTCGAGGCGGGCCAGCGCCGCGTCGACGGCGGCGGGATCGGTGCCTGGGAGGTACCACTGCTGCGTGTAGCCGACCACGCGGGCGCGGGCGTCGGCGCTGTCCATCCATTTGAGCTGCAGGTGGCCGGCGACGATCGCGTCCTCGACGTCGTGGACCGAGTAGGAGATGTCGTCCGCGAGGTCCATGACCTGCGCCTCGAGGCACGAGCGGCTGTCCGGGGCGCCGTCGCGCAGCCACTCGAAGACCGGCAGGTCGTCGTCGTACGCTCCGAACTTCGTGGTGCGCTGGCCGCTGATCACCGGTGCCGAGGCGGCCGTCCACGGGTACTTGCACGCGGCGTCGAGGCTCGCCCGGGTGAGGTTCAGGCCGGCGGGCTTGCCGTCCTCCTGCAGGACCTTCGGCTCGAGCCGGGTGAGGAGGCGCAGGGTCTGCGCGTTCCCCTCGAACCCGCCGATGCCGTGGGCGATGTCGTTGAGAGCGGACTCGCCGTTGTGTCCGAAGGGCGGGTGCCCGAGATCGTGGGCCAGGCACGCGGTGTCGACGATGTCGGGGTCGCATCCGAGCGTCCTGCCCAGCTCCCGGCCGACCTGCGCGACCTCCAGCGAGTGCGTGAGGCGCGTGCGGACGAAGTCATCGGTGTCCGGCGCGACGACCTGGGTCTTCGCACCCAGCCGGCGCAGCGCCGAGGAGTGCAGTACCCGGGCCCGGTCGCGCTCGAAGTCGGTGCGGTGCGAACTCTTGGGCGGCTCCTCCACCCACCGCTCGGTGTCCGCGGCGCTGTAACCGGTGGTGGCGGACAGTTCGGGGAAGCTCATGATGCCTTTCTAGCGCAACGATGAAGGAATAGCCGCCGGTGCCCGGCCCTGTGGACCAGGAGCCCCGCGGCCGGACGGGCGCGGAACCGGCGTCAGCCGCCGGACACGTCCACCTCGGCGGCGGCGATGTCCGCCTGCTGCGCGGCGTTGAGGATGCGGCCGTCGAGCCAGTGCTCGGGCAGCGCGGTCTTCTTCGGGGAGCCGGCACGGCCGCGCGGGCCCTCCGCGTCGGAGCCGGGGTACGGCGAGTCCTTGTCGAGTTCGTCGAGGAGCCCGCGCAGCACCTCGAGGGTCGGCACGGTGGCGAGTTTGGCCCGGAGTTCCCCGCCCACCACGTAGCCCTTGAAGTACCAGGCCATGTGCTTGCGGATGTCACGGAGCCCCATCATCTCGCTGCCGAAGGTCTCGACCAGCAGTTCCGCATGCCGGTAGACGGTGTCGGCGACCTGCCCGAGCCCCGGCTGGTGGCGGGAGGAGCTGCCCTCGAACGCGCTCATGAGGTCCCCGAAGAGCCAGGGCCGCCCCTGGCAGCCCCGGCCGATGACGACGCCGTCGACACCGGTCTCCCGCACCATGCGGACGGCGTCCTCCGCGCTCCAGATGTCGCCGTTGCCGAGAACGGGGATGTCCGGCAGCGCCTCGCGCAGTTCGGCGATGGCATTCCAGTCGGCCTTGCCCGAGTAGAACTGCGAGGCCGTGCGGCCGTGCAGGGCGACGGCGGCCACGCCGCTGTCGCGGGCGATCCTGCCGGCCTCGCGGAAGGTCAGGTGGTCCTCGTCGATGCCCTTGCGCATCTTGATGGTCAGCGGGATGTTCCCCTTCGACGCCTCACGCACGGCGGTCTGCACGATCCCGGTGAAGAGGTCGAGCTTCCACGGCAGGGCCGCTCCCCCGCCCTTTCGAGTGACCTTGGGGACGGGACAGCCGAAGTTCAGGTCGATGTGGTCGGCGCGGTCCTCCTCGACGAGCAGGCGCACTGCTGCGCCCACGGTCTTCGGGTCGACGCCGTACAGCTGGACGGAGCGCACCTTCTCGTCGTCGTCGTGCGAGATGATGCGCATCGACTCCGGGCTGCGCTCGACGAGCGCGCGGGAGGTGACCATCTCGGAGACGTAGAGCCCGCCGCCGTATTCACGGCACAGCCGGCGGAATGCCTTGTTGGTGATTCCCGCCATCGGCGCGAGGATCACCGGCGTGTCCACCGTGATGTTCCCGAGGACGAGCGGCGGGAGGTCGAGCTTGAGGGCGGCGTCGGCCGCGCTGTCGGGCAGGGTGTGGGCCGGACCGGTGGGCAGGCCCGCGGGCGCGTCGGCTCGGGGATCACCGGTGGACGGAGCGGAGAGTGTCGATACTGCAGTCACCCTCCCATTGTCGCAAGGGGCCGCAAATCCGGCGCCGCTGTTCGCTGCACGCCGTCGCTCCCGGCCGGCTTTGCGCCAGGCGCTGGTCATGCGTCCGGCTCCGTCGTGCGCCGGGCACCGCTCCCGCCGAGTGCGACGAGCCGCGCGCCCGGGGCGAGGATGCCTGCGTGGTCGGCGGGTCCCGCCGTCGTCGCACCGCTGCCGCCGTCGTCGTCCTGCTCGACCGTGCTCTTCGGGCCGACGGCCTTCACCACGAGCACCGCGACTCCGGTGGTGAGCGGGATGGCCAGGACGAGGCCGATCGAGCCGACGAGCGTCCTCACCACTTCTTCCGCGAGTTCGCCGCTGGTCAGGGTGTCGATCAGCGCGCGGTCGTAGAGGGACACGAGGATCAGGATGGGCAGCGCCGCCCCGGCGTACGCGAAGGCGATCGTGTACACCGTGGAGGCGATGTGGTCCCGGCCGATCCTCATCGCGGAAGCGAAGAGTTTACGGCCCGGGGTGTCGGGTGCGAGCTCGTACAGCTCCCAGACGGACGAGGACTGCGTGATGGTCACGTCGTTGAGGACCCCGAGGCCCGAGATGATGAGGCCGCACAGGATGATCGACGAGATCGAGAGGTCGTCCGAGGCGTTGACGAGCGTGTAGGCGTCCTCGTCCCCTACGCCGGTGAGGTGGGCGGAATCCGTGGCCCAGGCCGCGAGGACCGCCGTGACGCCGAGACCGAAGACGGTTCCGAGCAGGGCTGTGGACGTCCGGGCGGAGAAGCCGTGCGCGAAGTAGAGGACGCCGTACATGATCACCACGGAACCCACCAGCCCGAGCAGCAGGGGCGGCCGTCCCTCCACGAGGCCGGGGAGGATGAATCGGGCCAGGATGACCAGGGCCCCCACGAGCCCGATGATGGCCCGCAGTCCCCGCCACCGGGCCACCGCGATGACGACGACGGCGTACACGACCGCGAGCGCGACGATCGGGACCGAGCGGACGAAGTCGACGAACACGTACGGTGCCGCTCCGCCCTGCATCACGGTGGAGAGGTCGAGGTAGCGGATCTCGTCGCCCGCCTCCACCGCATCGGTCTTCGCGAGTTCGGGCGTCACCTCCACGGGGACCACGTCTCCCCCGTCCGCGGGCTGCGTGTCCGCGATCGTGCAGGTCAGCGCGGCCCCGCCGGCGTCGACCGTCGCCTGCGACGACGGGCAGTCGCCCTCCCGGACCTCGCGGACGGTGCCGCGGTCGAAGCTGACCCCCTCCGCCGTCGCATAGGGACTGGCGACCGAGAGGGAACTGCGGTCCCCGTTCGGCCACAGGAGCACCATGGCGACGAGGGTGATGACCCCGACGGGTACGAGGATCGCCGAGAGCAGCAGGGTGGCCCGTCGCCGCGTCGCGATCACGGACGAATCCGGACTCCCGGTCAGGTGGAGGTGGCTGGTGCCCACGGACTTCCCTCGGATGGTCGCACGGTGATGGGACGGGTGTGCCGGACGTACCGGCCGGCTTGGGGGACGGCTTGCAGTGCGAACCGGACCAGAACCTGGACCGCGGCGCACCTCTCGGATTCTACGCAGGAACGCGTGGGATCGTGCGGAGGCGCCGCTTGGTTCGCGGGAGCCCCCAGCCGGCCCGGGGACAGTGCATGCTGGAAGCCGGTTGGGCAGGGCATGCCGGCGGTGATGCTGCCAGGGCGTTGCAGCACGAACAGATCTCCGGGCGGAAAGGGACGGTCGATGGCACAGGATGCACCTTCGCAAGGGGGCCGGGACCCCATAGCAACTGTGAGCGGCGCGACGGGAACCGTGCGGGGCGTGGCGCTGGTCCTGCACGGCGGCCGGGCGGACAGTTCCGACCCCGTGCAGCCCCAGCACCTCAGCCCCCTGCGCATGCGTCCCTTCGCGGCGCGTCTCGCAGCGGGCGGCGCCGCGCACGGCCTGGCCGTCTGGACGCTGCGCAACCGCGTGAGGGGCTGGAACGGCGCCGAGCAGTCGGCCCTGACGGACGCCCGGTGGGCCCTCGACCGCATCGCGGCCGAACACCCGTCGGTGCCGGTCTACCTGCTGGGGCACTCGATGGGAGGACTCACGGCGCTCTACGCCGCGGGCCATCCTCAGGTCCGGGCCGTGGCGGCCCTCGCTCCCTGGCTGGCGCCCTCGAGCCCGGTGGAACCGGTGCGGGACCGCAGCGTCCTCATCATGCACGGGGATGCCGACCGGTGGACGAGTCCGACGGAGTCGCTGTCCTTCGCCCGCCGCGCCCAGGGTGTCGCGGCGGACATCCACTACGTCCGCATGGTGCGGGCCGGCCACTTCATGTTCCGTACGGTCGGCGTGTGGCATGGCCTGAGCACGTCGTTCCTGCTCCGCCGTTTCGCGGAGGACACCGGCGCGGCGATCGACGCCCGCTACCTCGAGCGGTCCGCGGCGCTCTACCGCGCTCCTGATCCGCTCGGCATCACCGCCTGAGCGCCTGCTGTCCGGTCGAGTGAGTCGGTCCGCGGGCGGGCGGGATCCGAATCGCTGCTCCGAAACGGAAAACACCGGGCCGGAAAGTGTAGGCCCGGCGGGCCGGGGTACGTAACGGGTACACAGAGAACGGGTACAGGAAGCGAGCAGCACCGGCGGGATCCTCCCGCCCGTGCAGACGGCAGGAAGAGGGATCTGGCATGGGATGGAAGCCACGGCAGAACGACCGCATGTACCGGTTCGTGGTGTACGCGGGCAAGGCGTTCTTCGCCGCGCTGCGTCTGCCCGTCACAGTCACCGGGACGGAGAACCTCCCGGCACCTGAGCCGCTCAATGGGCGATCCCGGCGCGCGGTCCCCGGGTCGGGCGCCGTCGTCGCGATCACGCACTTCGGCTACCTCGACTTCGCCTTCGCCGAGCTGGTCCTGTGGGACCACGCCCGCGTCCAGGCACGCTACATGATCTCGAAACGCGCTGCCGACCACTGGTTCGTGAGCCCCTTCGTGTTCGGGCTCGGACACGTGATCACGGACCGCAAGGCGGGCGCACCGGCGTACGACGACGCCCTCGCGAAGCTTCGCGCCGGCGAGTACGTGGCGATCCTGCCCGAGGCGGGCGTGTCCCGCAGCTACAACGTCCGTGCTCTGAAGACCGGCGCCGTGCGGCTCGCGGCCGAAGCCGGCGTGCCCGTGATCCCGATCTCCGTCTGGGGGTCCCACCGGCTGCTGAGCCGCGGCCACGGGTTCTCCCTCAGGCGCGCCTGGAGGGCGCCCGTCCGCGTCCACGTCAGCCCGCCGATCCGCCACGCACCCGGCCTCGATGTCGCCGAGGAGACGGAGAAGCTGCGCCGGGAACTGCAGGACGGCATCGACACCTGCATCGCCGACTTCCCGCTGGCCCCGGAACCGGGAGCCTGGTGGATGCCGGCACGGCTGGGCGGCGGGGCGATGACCGACGTGGAGCGCGACGCCGCGGACGTCGCCGACAAGAAGGCCGGCCGGCACGACCGCGGCTGACGCAGGCGTTTCATCCCCCGCGAGGAGGCCCGGCCCGACGATCGAGCGTCGGGCCGCAGCGTCCTGCACGCGTTCGAACGCCATGAGTGCGTGGCGTCCGTCGACACGCCGTCGACGAGCACCGACCCCGCGGGAACGCGTGCACTTCCCTACGAGGGCAGGCCTCAGGCGGTCGCGACGACGAGCGTCTCGGGTCCTGCGAGCCGGGCGGCACCCGTGGCCAGCAGGGGTTCGACGACGGCGACCAGGGCCTCCATGGAGTCGTCCACCTCGAGCTGGATGGGGTACTGGTGCACGAGCATCGCGATCATCGTGGCCACGGCCGCCTGCTGCTCCTGCGGCACCAGCGTGGTGTCGTACCCGAGCAGCACGTCCGCGGGGTCGTCGGTCCGGGCCTGCGTGTAGCTGACCGCGAAGGCCGCGATCGTCCCGCCGTCGGGCTTCGGCCGATCACGCAGGACGATCGCTCCGCCTGCTCCGCTCGCGTCCCCGAGGAACAGCTGCTGGGCGCGGCCCAGGCTGATGTCCGCCCGGTCCCACCCGTGGACAGACTGGTAGAAGGAGGCGAGGGCGCGGGTCAGTTCCACGGATCCGGTCGCCGCTTCCTCCAGCTGCGGCCCGGCGGCGTCGTCGAAGGCAGGCGCGGCGAGCGCACCCGGCTCGATGATCACGAGCCGCGAGCGCTGCAGGGCAGTGAAGCCGGTGGCTTCGGCGAACGCCGCGCCGGTGGTCCCCGGCGTCACCTTGGACCGCAGGGCGGTGATGCCCGACGGCGAGGCGGCCGCCTCGTGCTGGAGCATGGTGAGGAGCGTCGACCCGATGCCGGCGCGGCGGTGGTCCGCGGCGACCTCGATGTAGCACCAGAGGCGGACCGGGTGGAGTGCCGCCCCGTACACGCACCCGGCCGCGACGGGGATGCCCTGGTCCACCACGGTGATGCACCGGTTCCACGGACTGTCCGAGGGCGTGCGGAAGGAACCGCGGAACTGCTCGGCCGCGGCCGACTCCGGACCTCCCCAGAGCTGGATGAGCTCGAGGTCGTCACCCTCCTGCCAGGCGCGGTATTCGAGGGCCATCAGGCTCCGATCAGGCGCGCGGCGAGGTATCCCTGCACCTGGTCGAGCGACACGCGCTCCTGGGTCATGGTGTCGCGTTCGCGGATGGTCACGGCCTGGTCCTCGAGGGTGTCGAAGTCCACGGTGATGCAGAACGGCGTGCCGATCTCGTCCTGGCGCCGGTAGCGGCGGCCGATCGCCCCGGCGTCGTCGAAGTCGATGTTCCAGGCCTTGCGCAACTGGGCCGCGAGGTCCTTCGCCTTCGGGGAGAGGTCCTCGTTGCGGCTGAGCGGCAGCACAGCTGCCTTGACGGGGGCCAGGCGCGGGTCCAGCTTCAGGACGGTGCGCTTGTCCACGCCGCCCTTGGCATTCGGAGCCTCGTCCTCGGTGTACGAGTCCACGAGGAACGCCATGAAGGAGCGGGTCAGGCCGGCGGCCGGCTCGATCACGTACGGCGTGTACCGCTCGTTGGTGGCCTGGTTGAAGTACCCGAGATCGGTGCCCGAGTGCTTCGAGTGCGTGGAGAGGTCGAAGTCCGTACGGTTCGCGATGCCCTCGAGCTCACCCCACTCGGAGCCCTGGAAACCGAACCGGTATTCGATGTCGGTGGTGCCCTTGGAATAGTGGCTCAGCTTCTCGAGCGGGTGCTCGAAGAGGCGCAGGTTGTCGGGGTTGATGCCGAGGTCGGTGTACCAGGAGAATCGCTCGCCGATCCAGTACTTATGCCATTCCTCGTCCGTCCCGGGCTCGACGAAGAACTCCATCTCCATCTGCTCGAACTCGCGGGTGCGGAAGATGAAGTTACCCGGCGTGATCTCGTTGCGGAAGCTCTTGCCGATCTGGCCGATGCCGAACGGCGGCTTCTTGCGCGCGGTGGTCAGCACGTTGTTGAAGTTCACGAAGATGCCCTGCGCGGTCTCGGGACGCAGGTAGTGCATGCCTTCCTCCGAGGCGACGGGGCCGAGGAAGGTCTTGAGCAGGCCGGAGAATTCCTGCGGCTCGGTCCACTGGCCCTTGGTGCCGCAGTTGGCGCAGGTGACGTCCTTCAGCCCGTTCTCCGGAGCGCGGCCCTTCTTCTCCTCGTACTCCTCCTCGAGGTGGTCCGCGCGGTACCGCTTGTGGCAGGAGAGGCACTCGACGAGCGGGTCGCTGAAGACCTCGACGTGCCCGGAGGCTTCCCAGACCTGGCGGGGCAGGATCACGGCGGAGTCGAGCCCGACGACGTCCTCGCGGCCACGGACCATGGTCTGCCACCACTGGCGCTTGATGTTCTCCTTGAACTCGGCACCGAGGGGCCCGTAATCCCAGGCAGAGCGGGAACCGCCGTAGATCTCCCCCGACTGGAACACGAAGCCGCGCCGCTTGGCGAGGGAGATGATGGGGTCGAGTGCTGACTTGGCTGCTGCCATTGTGTTTCTTCTCCAGTTCTGTGCAGGCCGCTGGGTGCGGTCGCAGGTGGGGGTCGCGTCGGCGCTTCGCCATCCCTGTCGCAGGGGCGGAAAGCTACCCCGCAAGCCTACCGGGTCCGCCTTCCGCGGCAGCCCGGGCAGGGACCCGGCAGGTGCTCGGCAGCGGTTGGCGGGACGGGCGGTCGGCGGGGGTCAACGGCGGGCGGCGGGCGACGGCGGGGGATGGCGGGCGATTGCGGGCGACGTCGAGGTGGACCCTACTGCTAGCGCCGGGCGCGCCGGGGCCAGGGAAGGGTCGTGAGAATGATGGCACCGAGGGTCAGCAGGGTCCCGGCGACGGTGGCGAAGACCACGATGGTGCCCGGGGCGGGAAACACCAGGTCCAGCAGGAGCGAGCCGACGAGCTGTCCGCCGATCATGCACAGGCCCGTGAGCAGGACGCCGAGGCTGCGCACGAGCAGCGCACCGAGCCCGATGAAGATGCAGCCCATGGGCCCGCCGAGGTAGTACCACCACTCCGACGGCAGGGGGTTCCCCGGACCGGCGAGAGCCAGCTTGATGAGCCAGGCCGTGACCAGCACGGCCGTTCCGGCAATGAAGTTCATGAGCGTGGCGGCGAGGGGCGTCCCGTAGTGCACTGCGGCCGTGCCGTTCATCGCCTGCTGGAAGCTCATGAGTACCCCCGCCGCCACGGGCAGCAGGACGGGGACCAGCCAGGTGGACACCTCCCCCGTGGATCCGAAGCGGGGCGACACGGCCCAGACGACGGACAGGACGGTCAGCACGACGCCGATCACCCGCATGGGTGTTGCCGCGCGCTTTCCCCCGGGTCCGATGCCCGCGCGGTCGACGAGGAGGCTGCTGAGCGATTGGCCCATGACCGTCGCCACCGTGAACAGGGCGACGCCGAGGATGCCGATGGTCAGCGACTGGGAGAAGACGAAGAACGCTCCGATCGCGCCGGCGGCCACGTAGTAGGGAGGGAAGCGGCGCTCACGGACCGACGGGATGATCTGGCGTGCGCCGGCACGTGCGCCCGGCAGCACGAGCGTGAGGGCGACCATCACGATGAGGCCGGTGCCGAAGCTGACCAGCGCTGCGGCGATGCCGTCGTCGAGCACGGCGCCCAACGCCCCGTTGATCCTGCCCTGGACGGGCATGGCAAGGCCCGCGGCGAGTGCGAGCGGAAAGCCGACGGCCGGCGGAAGCGTGGGTGCAGAAGACACCCGTACAGCCTAGTAGCCGGTGCCGGCATGGGTGTCGGGCACGGGCGTCGGGCAGAATGGACTGCATGACCGACGACGCACCCACCGAACTCCCCATCCGGGACGACATGATCCGGCTCGGGCAGCTCCTGAAGCTGGCCTCGCTCGCAGAGGACGGTGTCGAGGCGAAGGCCCTGATCGACAACGGACTGGTCCAGGTCAACGGCGAGATCGAGGAGCGCCGGGGACGGCAGCTGCATGCCGGCGACACGGTCAGCGTCAACGGGGAGTCCGTGCGCATCACGCGCACCTAGCACCCGGCTCCGCCGTACCAACCCGCACCGGCCACCGCACCCACGCGGGTGCCGGCCTGCGGTACCAGCCCGGCGCTCACCCGGCACCAGCCCGACGCAGCCGCCCCGGGGTCAGCGGCGGCCGAGGACCGTCATGGTGAGGAACTCCCGGACATGGGCGAGTTCGCGCAGGTTGATGCTGTGGAACATGTTCGAGTAGATGATCTTCGTCAGCTTCGTGTGCTTCGTCAGCCAGGCGTGGGTGAACTCGATCATCTCGGGCAGAATGACCTGGTCCTCCTGGTCCCGCCCCCAGAAGAACCCCACGGGCGCCGCCGCGGCCTCGTCGTCCCGGAAGAACTCGTGGCCCTCCGACGGCACGGCGAACCCGGAGAGACCGACGACGCAGGCGAAGTCGGTGGGCCGGTGGCGCAGGAGCGACGTCGCCACCGCCATGCCCTGCGAGAAACCGAGGATGCTGACGCTGGAGTGGCGGCCGCGGACCTCGTCGAGCCACTGGGACACAGCGGTCACGCTCTCCACGACGCGCTCCACCGAGTAGTCCGACTCCCGCGACAGCGGGAACCACGAGAAGCCCGGTCCCGCGGCCTGGGGCGCTCGGAGGGACGCGACGGTGAACTCGGCGGGCAGGTGGTCGGTGAGGCCCATGAGGTCCTCCTCGTTGGCCATGTACCCGTGGAACAGGACGAGCAGGGGCGTGCCCTCCCGCTCGGACTCGGGCTTCGACCAGAGGACCACCGGGTCCCAGGAACTGGCGGAGGACGCAGATGTGCCGTGGGCGGGTTCAGTCATGGCTCCTATCTTGACACGGGCCGCCAGCACCGACGTCGAGGGGCGGGCGTTGGCGCAGGAGACGCTCTCGTTGGGAGAATGACCCGGTGAGCTCTGCAAACGCCGGAACGTCCCTGCCGGGCGGAACCGATCCCCTCCTGAACGGCCCGATGATCGATCCGAGCCTGAACTCCGAACCGCACCCGTGGCACCGGTACGTCGCCCTCGGGGACTCCTTCACGGAAGGCATCGGGGACCCCAACCCGGAGAGCATCGGGGGCAATCGTGGCTGGGCGGACCGGGTCGCCGAGGAACTGGCAAGGGGGCAGGCAGGTTTCGCCTACGCCAACCTGGCCGTCCGCGGCCGGCTCCTGCAGCAGATCATCGACCAGCAGGTGGAACCGGCGCTGGCGCTGCATCCGGACCTGGTCACCATCTCCGCCGGCGGCAACGACCTGCTGCGTCCCGGTGGCGATCCCGACGTGCTCGCCACCAAGCTCGACGCCGTCGTGGCGACGCTCGCCGCCTCGGGCGCCACGGTCGTCCTGTTCACGGGGCCGGACGTCCGCGAGACGGTCCTCGGCAGCATCCGCTCGAAGACCGCGATCTACAACGAGAACCTTCGCACCGTCGCCGCGCGGCACGAGGCGGTGATCGCCGACATGTGGGCCCTGCGGCAGCTGGTCAATCCGCAGATGTGGTCCTCCGACCGGCTGCACTTCTCACCGCTCGGCCACCACACCATCGCCGCGATGGTCCTGGACACCCTCGCCGTCCGGCACACCCTCGAGCCGCTGCAGCCCAAGGAGCTCCCGGTGCGGACGTGGCGCGAGGCACGCGCCGAGGACTTCGTCTGGGCTCGCGAATACTTCGTGCCGTGGGTCCTGCGGCGACTCCGGCACCAGTCGTCGGGCGACGGCGTGTTCGCCAAGCGTCCGGATGCCGCTCCCATCTTCGGGCCGGGCATGCCGCCCGGTGCAGCCGACTAGCGACGTCGTCGCCCGTTCCCGGCAGCGCGCCCGACACAGTGAGCGCCATCGTCCACCGGCACGGCTGCGCGACCTGATGCGGCGGGGAACCGCGCCGTCGTTCTCGCCGAGAGGACAGAAACGACCGGCCAGCGGGCAGCCGGCCGGTCATTTCTGTCGTCTCGACGCGTCGGGGATCGACGGCGGATTCAGCTTTCCAGCGAGACCTCGCCCTTGGCGACCGCGTCCGCGCACGCGCTCAGGTCCGGCCCGGGCTTGAAGTCGACGAACTGCGGCTGCAGCTTCTGGAAGAGGAACTCGTAGACCTCCTCGCGGGACTTGCCGCCCATCGTCTCGACGGCCTCGCGGACCGCGCCCTGCAGTGCCCGGTCCGAGTCCAGCAGGATCTTGTCGCGTGCTTCCTGGTTCCAGCCAATGGTGCTCAGTTCCATGAACAGCTCCCCTTCATCTTCCGTCGACGAGTCCGGGCGTCTACCTCAGACCTGCCTGCCGCCGATTGCTAAGCAGGCTTAGCTCCAAGACTAGGTGCCCGTCCGGGGAAACCCAACCGATAACTGCTACCCCGCGTAGAAGGCCGAGCGGAGTTGCGCGTCGAGCTGATGGATCTGGGTCAGGAAGGCGTCGTGGCCCACCGGGGAGGAGATCATGTGGACGGGCACCTCTCCGGGCAGTCCGCGGGCCAGCCGCTCCGACTGCTCCGGGAAGTAGAGCCGGTCCGAGTCCACCGCGGCGATGAAGAAGTCCGCCGTGGCCTCCCCCAGCGCCGCGTCGAGGCTGCCGCGGTCCCGCGCGGCATCGTGGCTCATCAGCGCCTCGGTCAGGACGACGTAGCTGTTCGCGTCGAAGCGACCCACGAGCTTGTCCGCCTGGTGGTCGAGGTAGCTCTCCACCTGGTAGCGGCCCCGCTCGGCCGGCAGGACGGCGCCGAAGGGCTGTTCGGCGTCCTGCTCCGCACGACCGAAGCGTGCTTCCAGTTCCTGCTCGGAGCGGTAGGTGATGTGGGCGATGCGCCGGGCGATACCGAGGCCCGCATCCGGATGCTGGCCGTCGTAGTAGTCGCCGCGGCGATAGGCCGGGTCGAGCCGGATTGCCTGCAGCTGCGCCTGGGCGAACGCTATCTGTTCGGCCGAACTGGCGGCAGTGCAGGCGATGACGGCGCACCGTTCCACCCGCTGCGGGTACATCAGGGCCCACTCGAGCGCTCGTGCCCCTCCCATCGATCCCCCGAGGACCGAGTGCCACTGCGCGATACCGAGCCTGTCGGCGAGCAGGGCCTCTGCCCGGACGGAGTCGCGGATGGTGATGAAGGGGAAGCGTGATCCCCAGGGAGTGCCGTCGGGAGCGAGGCTGGCCGGCCCCGTCGAGCCGTAGCACCCTCCCAGCATGTTGATGGACACCACGAAGTACCGGTCGGTGTCCACCGGGCGGCCGGGGCCGACGAGCGAATCCCACCAGCCCTCCTCCTCCGATGCGCCGCGTGCCACGTGCGAGCTGCCGGTCAGGGCATGCTGCACGAGCACCGCGTTCGAGGCATCCCGGTTCAGCCGGCCCCAGGTCTCGAAGGCGAGCTGCACGTCCGGCAGCTCACCTCCGGTCTCGAGTGCCAGCGGTCCGATCGGGGCGATGCGCAGGAGCCCGTCCCCCGAAGGGCGCGCGTCGTCGATCCCGGGATGCAGCGGAGCAGGAGGGTAGGTGGTCACGAAGGGCTAGACTCCTTTGGCGGCGCGGAACCCCGCGTCGAGGTCGGCGAGGATGTCGGTGATGTTCTCGAGGCCCACGGACAGGCGGACGAGTCCCGGACGCACGCCCGCGGTGAGCTGCGCTTCCGCCCCGAGCTGGCTGTGCGTCGTGGACGCCGGATGGATGACGAGCGAGCGGACGTCGCCGACGTTCGCCACGTGCGAGTGGAGTTCCAGTCCGTCGACGAAGCGCTTGCCGGCCTCCAGTCCCCCGACGATGTCGAAGCTGACGATCGCGCCCGTACCGTTGTTCCGCCCGTACTTCCTGCCGCGCTCGTACCAGGGGCTCGAGGCGAGGCCGGCGTAGGAGACGCGCTCGACGTCGTCGTGCCCCTCGAGCCACTCGGCGACCGCCTGGGCGTTCTGTACGTGGCGCTCCACGCGCAGGCTGAGGGTCTCCAGTCCCTGCGCGATAAGGAAGGCGTTGAACGGCGAGACGGATGAGCCGAGGTCCCGGAGGAGCTGGACGCGGGCCTTGAGGATGTACGCGAGGTTCGCGCCGAGTGCGCTGCCGACGCCGAGGTCCCGCGCATAGACGAGTCCGTGGTAGCTCTCGTCCGGCGTGTTGAAGCCGGGGAACCGCTCGGGATGCCGGGCGAAGTCGAAGTTCCCCGAATCGACGATGACCCCGGCGATGGCGTTGCCATGGCCTCCGAGGTACTTCGTCGCGGAGTGCACCACGATGTCCGCACCCCATTCGATGGGCCGGATCAGGTACGGCGTGGACAGGGTGTTGTCCACGATCAGGGGAAGCCCGTTCTCGTGGGCGACGGCGCTGATGCCCTCGATGTCGAGGACGTCCTGCCGGGGGTTGGACACGACCTCGCCGAAGAAGAGCTTGGTGTTCGGCCGGACGGCGTTCCGCCACTGCTCGAGATCGTCCGGGTCCTCCACGAAGGTGGTCTCGATGCCGAACTTCTTCAGCGTGTGCTTGAAGAGGTTGTACGTGCCGCCGTAGAGGCTGGGGCTGGCCACGATGTGATCCCCCGCCTCCGCGATGTTCAGCACCGCGAAGGTCTCGGCGGCCTGGCCCGAGGCGAGCAGCAGGGCACCGGCTCCGCCCTCGAGGCTCGCGATCCTCGTCTCCACCGCTTCCTGCGTGGGATTCCCGATGCGTGTGTAGATGGGCGCGAGTTCCGTCAGCGCGAACCGGTTGGCGGCACTCTCGGCGCTCGGGAAGACGAACGACGACGTCTGGTAGATGGGCAGCGCACGCGCTCCCGTGGCTGCGTCCGGCACCTGGCCGGCATGGATCTGGCGAGTCTCGAAAGACCAATCGTTGGACATGGTGCTCCCTGTTGGAAGGGGCTCCGCCTGGTCCGGTGCTCCGGTCGGTGGATGCCGCTCCAGGAGACCGGCTCCCGCAGGAGCCCGCGCTTGCACGGCGCCGAAATAGCGCCGAACCTGGTCTTCACCCGGGGCACCCCACCGCGGTTGGAGGGTTGCCGGCCAGCAAGCCGGGGCTTCGTGCTGGCACTCATGACCTGCACTCATGAAAACGCATCGGAGCGGATCCGGCAAGCCGTATGACCCTTCGTGAAGCAGCGTGCGGGCCAGCGACGGAAACGCTATTGCAGGGCCAGCAGGAGTAAGGCGATCCTAAGTCGAGACGTGCATCACTTAGTGCCAAGATAACCGCATGCGATTGGACCATGTCTCATATGCCTGCGAACCCGATGGACTTGCTGCGACTGCCGACCGGATCGCAGCCAATCTCGGGATGGACCCCGTGAAGGGTGGCGTGCACCCGCGCTTCGGAACCCGGAACATGATCTTCCCCCTGGTGAACGGCCAGTACCTGGAGGTCGTGGAGGTCCTCGACCACCCGGCGTCGACCAAGGCCCCCTTCGGCCAGGCCGTGCGGGCCCGTTCCGAGGCCGGCGGAGGCTGGATGGGCTGGTGCGTCGCCGTGGACGACCTCGCACCGTTCGAGGAGCGCCTCGGCCGCAGCGCGGTTCCCGGCAACCGCAAGTTCCCCGACGGCCAGGAACTGACGTGGCAGCAGATCGGCATCAAGGGACTCATCGCGGATCCCCAGGTCCCCTACCTGCTCCGCTGGGACGAGGGGACCGAGGCCCTGCACCCCTCCCAGGCGCGCCCGGCATCGGTGAAACTGGCCTGCCTGACCATCGCGGGATCGTCGGAGCGCGTGACCGAGTGGCTCGGCACCGATGTCGAGGAGACGCTCGACGGCGTGCAGGTCCAGTGGATCGCCCCGAACGGCACTCCGGGCATCATGTCCGTGACCTTCGAGACCGCCGACGGGCGCATCGAGATCTGACCCCGCGAAGAACTGAACAGGAAAGGGCCGGACAGTCGTCCGGCCCTTTCCTGTCGTTCCAGGCGCTGAGGTGCGCGTCAGGCGTGGGTGTACGTGAGGCAGTCGGCGGCGTCGGCGCCGGGGCCCACCTTCACGGCCGGTGCGCCGCACAGCAGGTCGTGGTTGAAGGTGCACTCCGAGCGCTGGCACGCGCCCACGTGGGCGAGCATCTTCGGCAGGCCGCCGCTGATGGAGGTGTCGATGAAGGTGGCGCAGGACGCGTGTTCCTCGCTCCCGGACACGGTGATCGCGACGGCGGTGCAGCCCTCGTGATTGAACGAGCAGTTGTGGACACTGCACTCAGAGACACTGGTGACGACGCTCATGATTCCTCCTGGCTGGTCCGGTGGAGCCCCGGGGCGGAGCCGCCGTTTCGCTGAATGGACTCACGGTAACACCGCGGTCAGCCGATAATTTAGTCACGGTTTTCGTGCGCAAATCCGCGTAGGTGAGCCTTCCCTGAGCAGTTCGTCGGCCCCGTCAGCCGCCGATCCCGATGGCGGGTCCGAGGAGCGCGAATCCCACGAAGCCCGTCGTGTCGATGAGCGCGTGCGCCAGAACGAGCGGCAGGACGCGGCGCGTGCGCGTGTAGAACCAGGCGAACAGCAGGCCCATCAGCACGTTGCCGACGAAGGGCCCGAACCCCTGGTAGAGGTGGTAGCTGCCCCGCAGCACGGCACTCGTGAGAATGATGGCGGGGGTGGACCAACCGAGCTCGCGCAGGCGGAGGAAGAGGTAGCCCACCACGAGGACCTCCTCCAGCACCCCGTGGCGGACGGCCGACAGGATGAGGACCGGAACCGTCCACCAGTAGGCGTCCAGCGCTGCCGGGACGAGGGCCGTGGTGATGCCGAGCGCCCGCCCGCCGGCATAGACGCCGAGGGTTCCGACGCCGATGATGGCTGCCAGCCCCATCCCGAGGCCGACGGTGCGCACGGGCCTGTCGAACGTGATCCCGAGGCGGCGTAACGCCGGAGTGCCGTGTCCGCTGAGCAGGAACAGGACGAGGGCCACGGGCACCAGTGCGAAGAAGATGCCCAGCACCTGGTAGGCCAGGTCGAAATACGGCCGGTCGTTCAGCACCGGGTTCAGGGTGGTGGTCTGCGCTGCCAGGGGTCCGCGCGTCAGCTTCTCGGCCAGATTCACGATGGAGTACACGGCCGACTGCCCGAGGGAGAGGCCGAAGACGATCAGCAGCTCCGCTGTGATGCGGCGCTTGGGTGGAGTGGCATCCGTCCGGGTATCGACGGCTGAGGGGGCGGACGCGGACTCGGCAGGCATGGCGCTATCCTCCCAGCGGTTGGGAGGGATTCCCAGTCCGGCGGCCCGTCCGGGCCCCTACCGAACCCGCTTGCCAGCACGCCAGACGGCATGCACGAGGGGCATGCCGGGGCGGTACGCGAGGTGCGTGGCCGACGGCGCGTCGAGGAGCTGCAGGTCCGCGCGGTGCCCGACGGCGAGCGACCCGACGGCGCGCCGGCCGTCGACGTCCTCGCCCGTGTGCCGCCGCAGGGCGAGGGCTCCCCCGACGGTCGCGGCCCGTACGGCCTCGGAGATGGTGAGCCCCATCTGCAGGACGGCGGTCGCGACGCAGAACCCCATGGACGTCGTGTAGGAGGTGCCGGGATTGCAGTTGCTGGCGATCGCCAGCTGCACTCCGGCGTCGAGCAGCCTCCGCGCGGGCGGGAACGGCTGGCGCGTGGAGAGGTCGCAGGCGGGCAGGCAGGTGGCGACGGTGCCCGGCATGCCCTGGGCGCCGGATCCCGCGCCGAATCCCGCCCACGTGCCGGCCAACGCGTCGACGTCGTCGTCGGTCAGGTGGTTCGCATGATCCACGCTGGCGGCGCCGAACTCGACGGCGAGCGCGACGCCGTCGCCCGGTCCGAGCTGGTTGCCGTGGACGCGCAGGCCGAGCCCCGCCTCGGCGCAGGCCGACAGGATGCGGCGGGCCTGCTCGGCGGTGAAGGCGCCGGTCTCGCAGAAGACATCGGCCCAGCGCACGTAGGGGCGGACGGCGTCGAGCATCGGACCGCACACCAGGTCGGTGTACTCGTCCGGATCCCACCCGGCCGGGACGAGGTGCGCGCCGAGGAACGTGACCTCGTCGACGGCCCCGGCTGCGATGCGCGCACTCCGCGCCTCCTGCCCGACGTCGAGCCCGTAGCCCGTCTTCGTCTCCAGGTAGGTGGTCCCGCCCGCGGCGGCCTCCGCGATGCGGCCCAGCAGCAGGCGCGTGAGGTCGTAGTCGCCGGCGGCACGGGTCGCCTCGACCGTGACGGCGATGCCCCCGGCGGCGTAGGACTCCCCCGCCATCCGCGCCTCGAACTCGGCCGTCCGGTCGCCGGCGAACACGAGGTGGGTGTGGCTGTCGACCCAGCCCGGAAGCCCGGCCCGCCCGCCGGCATCGTACGCCTCGTCGGCTGCCGGCGCCTGCGCAGCCGGACCGATCCAGCTGATGCGCTCGCCCTCGAGGACCACGGCGGCGTTCCGCAGGACCGCGGCCTCGCCGTCCTGCGTCATCAGTTCGCCGATGTTGGTGATCAGCTGCGACATTCGTGCTGCTCCTCAAGCTGGAGGGAGTCCGCGGCCTCGTCGAGGCGCGCGATGGCCGCCACCAGGAGGTCGGCCGGCCTGCCGAGGGCCGCATGCACGCCGTCGCGTGCCAGAAGGGCACCCCCGACGACGACTGCGGTGACGTCCTGCGCGGTCGCCGTGTAGGCGAGCTGCTCCCATACGGAACCAGCTGTCCGTGCGCTGTGCGGGTCGACGGCCATGAAGTCCGCGGCGCAGCCCGGGCGGAATCCGGCGCCGGGGCGTCCCTGCGCCGTGGCCCCGCCGAGCGAGGCGACGCCATGGAGCGCTGCGGGGTCGAAGTGCCCGCGGCGTCCGGTGCGCAGGCGTTCGCCGTGTTCGAGCGCGCGCATCTCGAGCCACGGGTCGACGACGGCGTGCTGGTCGGTGCCGAGGGCCAGGGTCGCGCCGGCGCCGCGGAATTCGCCGGCCGGTCCGATGCCGTCGGCGAGGTCCGCTTCCGTCGTCGGACAGAGGACGACGACGGCCCGGGCGTTCCCGAGGATCGCCACGTCGCTGTCGCTGACGTGCGTCGCGTGCACGGCGGACAGTCGCTCGCTCACGAGCCCGTACCGGTTCAGCAGCCCGGTCGGTGTGGTGCCGGTGGCGCGGAGGCAGTCCTCGTTCTCCGCCGGCTGCTCGGAGAGGTGGATGTGCAGCGGCATCCCGGACGGCAGGTGCTGCGCGATGACGGCCAGCTGGTCCTCGGGGACGGCCCGCACCGAGTGGATGGCCGCCCCGACGGACACCTGCTGCGCCGGGTACAGCGAGGAGATCGCGGCGCGGAGGGACGCGAGCCGGTCGAGCCACCGGGCGGCCGTGCCGTCGGAGAAACGGAGCTGCCCGTCCTCGAGGGGTGTGCCGAAGCCGCCGGCCAGGTAGCAGGTGTCGAGCAGTGTCAGGCGGATGCCCGCCCGGACGGCGGCCCGCGCCAGGGCCAGCTCCATGGCATGGGGTTCCTCGCCGCCCGGCCCCTCGCCTCCGTAGGGAGTGCCGTCGGGCTGGTGGTGGACGTAGTGGAACTCGGCGACGCTCGTCCAGCCGGCTGCGACCATCTCCGCGTACGCGGCGGTGGCCAGCTCCTCGTAGAGCTCGGGCGTCAGGGCTCCGGCCGCCCGGTACATGGTCTCCCGCCAGGTCCAGAACGTCCCCCCGCGGTCGTGGGTCCGGCCCCGCAGCGCGCGGTGGAACGCATGCGAGTGGGCGTTGGCGGCTGCAGGGAAGGCCACGCCGGAGAGCAGGACGTCGCCGTCCTGAGCGGCGACGCCCGCCCTGACGCCGACCACCGTCCCGTCGGCGTCGACCTCCACGCGGACCGCGTCCCGCACGCCGTCGGCCTCCAGCCATGCATGCTCGCACCAGACGGCGCGGACCGCGTCGCGTCCGCTCACAGCAGGTCTTCGAGGACGTCGGCGAGCGCGACGGCCCCGGCGTCGGCGTCGTCGCGCTCCACGAACTCCTCGGGTGAGTGGCTGATGCCCGTGGGGTTGCGCACGAAGAGCATGGCCGTCGGAGCGATGGCTCCCAGGATGCCGGCGTCGTGCCCGGCCCCGGTGGGCAGGGTGGGCGTGCCCGGGAAGGAGCGGCCGAGCGCCGAGGCCAGCGTGTGCTGGAGGGCACCGTCGAAGTGGACCGTGCCGCTGCGTGATTCCTCCGTCAGTGTGGCGCGGCAGCCCTCGAACGCGCAGATCTTCTGTGCCTGGCCGTGGATCTTCTCGATGAGCGACGCCGTCACCGCGTCCTCCTCGTGGCGTACGTCGAGCCAGAGGTCGACGCGCGAGGCGATGACGTTCGTTCCGCCCGGCACGGGCTGGAGGCGGCCGACGGTGGCGCGCGCTCCCTCCTGCTCCGCGGCGATCTTCCGTGCCGCGAGGACCACCTGCGCGGCGGCGATCATGGGGTCGGCGCGGTCGGCCATGAGGGTGGTCCCGGCGTGGTTGCCCTGACCGGTGATGGACAGGCGCCACCGGCCGTGGCCCAGCATGGTGGACCCGATGGCGACGGCGGAGTCCAGGTCGATCAGGCCGCGCCCCTGTTCGACGTGGAGTTCGACGAAGTCCCCGATGTGCCGGATGGCTTCCTCGTCCCGGCCCAGGTGTGCCGGGTCGACACCGGCGGCACGGGCAGCCTCGGCGAACGTCGTGCCGTCGGTGTCGGTCAGCGAGCGGACGGTGTCGGGGTCCACCGAGCCGGTGAGCAGGCGCGACCCGAGGCAGGAGAGCCCGAACCGGGAGCCCTCCTCCTCGGGGAACACGGCGACGGCGAGCGAACGGCGCGGCTCGACCCCCCGTTCCCGGAGCAGGTCCACCGCGACCAGCGCCGAGGCGACGCCCAGCGGCCCGTCGAACGCTCCGCCGCCGGGGACGGAGTCGAGGTGGCTGCCGGTCACGAGGGCGCCGTCGCGGCTGTCCGTGGCGTCCCACCAGGCCCAGAGGATCCCGTTGCGGTCCGTCTCCACCGACAGCCCGCGGGCCGTCGCCTCGGCGTCGAACCACTCGCGGAGGGACAGTTCGGCGCCCGTGTAGACGCCGCGGGAGTACCCGCCGCGGGACGGGTCGCGGCCGATGTCGCTGATGGAATCGAGGACTGAGGATACGGTCTGCACGGAAACACCTTCCGATCGGAGTCGAGGGACTTCAGGATTCCATGGGGATGCGCACGCCGCGCTCGGCTGCGACCTCGCGGGCGCGTTCGTAGCCGGCGTCGACGTGGCGGATGACTCCCATGCCGGGGTCGTTGGTCAGGAGGCGCTCCAGCTTCTGGGCAGCGAGGTCCGTCCCGTCCGCGACCGAGACCTGTCCCGCGTGGATGGAGCGTCCGATGCCCACGCCGCCCCCGTGGTGGATGGAGACCCAGGTGGCACCGGACGACGTCGTGAGCAGTGCGTTCAGCAGGGGCCAGTCGGCGACGGCGTCCGAGCCGTCCGCCATGGCCTCGGTCTCGCGGTAGGGCGAGGCGACGGACCCGGAGTCGAGGTGGTCGCGGCCGATGACGATCGGGGCCGAGACCTTGCCCTCGGCGACCAGCCGGTTGAACAGCAGGCCGGCTTTCGCGCGGTCGCCGTAACCGAGCCAGCAGATGCGCGCCGGGAGGCCCTCGAACTCGACGTGCTCCGCGGCGGCGTCGAGCCAGCGGTGCAGGTGGCCGTTGTCGGGGAACAGTTCCTTGAGGGCCGCGTCGGTGACGGCGATGTCCGCGGGATCGCCCGAGAGCGCCACCCAGCGGAACGGGCCGAGTCCCTCGCAGAACAGCGGGCGGATGTAGGCGGGGACGAAGCCGGGGAAGTCGAACGCCCGGCCGTACCCGCCCTTCCGCGCCTCGTCGCGGATGGAGTTGCCGTAGTCGAACACCTCCGCACCGGCATCCAGAAAGCCGACCATCGCCTCGACGTGCAGGGCCATGGAGGCCTGCGCCTTCTTGGTGAAGCCCTCGGGGTCGGCGGAGGCCTCGCGCTCCCATTCGTCGGGGGCGATCCCTTCCGGCAGGTAGCTCAGCGGGTCGTGGGCGGACGTCTGGTCGGTGACGATGTCGACGTCGAGCCCGCGCCGCAGCAGTTCGGGGAAGACGGTGGCGGCGTTGCCGACGACGCCGACGGACAGCGCGCGCTTCTCGCGCTTCGCGGCGAGGACCTGCTCGACGGCGTCGTCGAGCGTGTCGGCCACGGTGTCCAGGTACCGCTTGGCCACGCGGCGGCGGAGGCGGGCCTCGCTCACGTCGACGATCAGGACCGCGCCGCCGTTGAGGGTGACGGCGAGGGGCTGGGCGCCGCCCATGCCGCCGCAGCCGCCGGTCAGGGTCAGGGTGCCGGCGAGGCTGCCGCCGAACCGCTTGTGCGCGATGGCGGCGAACGTCTCGAAGGTCCCCTGCAGGATGCCCTGCGTGCCGATGTAGATCCAGGACCCCGCGGTCATCTGCCCGTACATCATGAGGCCCTCGGCCTCGAGGCGCCGGAACTCGGGCCACGTGGCCCAGTCCCCGACGAGGTTCGAGTTGGCCAGCAGCACCCGGGGGGCCCATGGGTTGGTGCGGAAGACGCCGACCGGCTTGCCCGACTGCACGAGCAGCGTCTCGTCGTCGTCGAGGGTCTCGAGGGTGCGGACGATCGCGTCGTAGGCCTGCCAGCTGCGCGCTGCACGGCCGGTGCCGCCGTAGACCACGAGGTCCTCCGGCCGCTCGGCCACCTCCGGGTCGAGGTTGTTCATCAGCATGCGCAGGGGTGCTTCCGTCTGCCAGCTCTTCGCCGTCAGCTGCGTACCGCGGGCCGCCCGGATGGAGCGGGAGGGGTCGTGCGTGGGTGTCGTGGTGCTGCTGGTCATGCTGGTTCTCCTGTCAGGTCCCCGGTCAGGTCGACGCGGGTGTCGGATGGCGTCAGGAGGGCGGAGGCCTCCCGCGCGACGAGCACTCCGATGCGGCGGGCTTCCGCCTCGGTGATGCGATAGCTGGGGACGACGACGCTGAGCGCCGCGACGGCCCTGCCGCCCGGGGAGACGGGCGCTGCGATGGCGGTCACGTCGGCCTCGACGCCGTCGCGGACGACGACGAAGCCTTCGTCAGGGCTCCCCGTCAGGACGGCGCCGACGGCGGTTCCCGCCAGCGGGATGCTGCGTCCCACCCAGCTGGCGTGGCGGACGGAGTGCGTCCCCTCGCGCATCGCCAGGTACACGCCCTCACCGTCGTGGGACGGGACGCTCAGGTAGGCCGATTCGCCGGTCCGGTCCACGAGGCGTTCCAGCGCGGGTTCCGCGAGGGAGACGAGCGACTCGTGGCCGAGTGCCTGCGCCCCGAGCTGCATGACGCGGAGCCCCGGCCGGTACGTGCCGAGCCCGTCACGCCGCACGAATCCCGTGCCCTCGAGCGTGCGCAGGAGACGGAGGGCGGTCGACGCCGAGAGCTCCGTTTCCCGTGCCGCGTCCGCGAGGGTCAGCGACCCGGCGTCGCAGACCGCCCCGAGGAGCACGAGGGCGCGCTCGACGGTGCGTGTCGACGATTCCGCCATGGTTCCCTCCTTGCTTTCAGCCGTGCCGTATATTTCACTTATTGAAACGTCATTTTCACTCTATGGCAATAGCGGCACCAGCCGCAGGAACCGAGGCACACCGTGAACCAGCACTCCGTGATCGTGGGCACAGGCCCCCTGTCCCCCGCCGATGTCGTCGCCGTGGCGCGGTACGGGGCACCCGTCGAGCTGGCTCCGGAGGCGCTGGCCGCCATGGCCGCATCCCGTGCCGTCATCGACTCCCTCGTCGACGACGGGACGCCGCACTACGGCGTCTCGACCGGTTTCGGTGCCCTGGCCACCAAGCACATCCCGCTGGACCAGCGGAGCCAGCTGCAGCGCAGCCTCATCCGCAGCCACGCGGCGTCCTCCGGCGCCGAGGTGGACCGCGAGGTGGTGCGCGGCCTCATGCTCGGACGCCTCTCGACCCTTGCGACCGGGCGCACGGGCGTCCGGCCCGTCGTCGCCGAGACCTACGCGGCGATGCTCACCGCGGGCATCACCCCGGTGGTCGGCGAGTACGGGTCCCTCGGCTGCTCGGGAGACCTGGCGCCGCTGTCCCACGTGGCCCTGGCCCTGATGGGTGAGGGCAGCGTCCGGACCGGCTCGGGCGACCTCGTCCCCGCGGCGGAAGCCCTCGCGGCGGCGGGGATCGCCCCCGTTGAACTGCGCGAGAAGGAGGGCCTCGCGCTGATCAACGGGACGGACGGGATGCTCGGGATGCTGGTCCTCGCCGCGGCCGACCTGCACCGGCTCTTCACGACGGCGGACCTCGCGGCCGCGATGAGCGTCGAGGGACTGCTCGGCACCGATGCCGTCTTCGCGGAGGACCTCCATGCCCTTCGTCCGCATCCGGGCCAGGTGGCGTCGGCAGCGAACATCCGTTCGCTGCTCCACGATTCCCCGCTCATCGCGGAGCAGCTCACCTCGGAGACCGGCCGCCACCGCTTCACCCGGGTCCAGGACGCCTATTCGCTCCGGTGCGCACCGCAGGTCCACGGCGCGGCGCGTGCCACACTCGCGCATGCCGAGTCCGTCGCCTCGATCGAACTCGCCTCCGCCATCGACAACCCGGTGATCACCCCCGACGGCAGGATCGAGTCGAACGGCAACTTCCACGGTGCCCCCGTGGGCTATGTGCTCGACTTCCTCGCCATCGCCGTCGCCGACGTCGCCTCCATGAGCGAACGCCGCACGGACCGCTTCCTCGACAAGTCCCGCAGCCACGGCCTCAACGCGTTCCTGGCCCACGATCCCGGCGTCGACTCCGGCCACATGATCGCGCAGTACACGCAGGCCGGCATCGTCTCGGAACTCAAGCGCCTCGCCAACCCCGCCTCCGTGGACTCCATCCCGTCCTCCGCGATGCAGGAGGACCACGTATCGATGGGCTGGGCTGCGGGACTCAAGCTGCGAAGGGCCATCGACGGCCTCACGCGCGTGCTCGCCATCGAGATCCTGACCGCGGCGAGGGCGCTGGACATGCGCGACGGCGGCACTGCCGGTGGTGCCGGGACTACTGATGCTGCCGGCGCTGCCGGCACCGGTGTGCGCAGCTCCGCCCCCATCACCGCCGTCCGGGCGCGGCTGCGCGAGGATGTCGAGGGCCCCGGCACGGACCGCTACCTCGCACCGGAGATCGAGGCCGCCCGGCTGCTGGTCGACGACGGATCCCTGCTGGCCGCCGCGCTCGGGACACTCCCAGCACCCCTCCAGTGAAGCTTGTTAGGGTGGACTAACTACTTCCCCGAGAAAGAAGCACCGCTCCATGTCCTCGCCCGCGTCCGCACCGACCCGCAAGCCGCCGCGCCCCCAGGCCGTCCTCACCGTGGAGGAGACGCAGTGGCTGAGCCCGCACCTCGTGCGGGTCGTCGCGGGCGGGCCCGGCTTCTCCGACCTCCAGGAGTGCGACGCCACGGACAAGTACGCGAAGCTGCTCTTCGCGAAGCCCGAACTCGGGCTGGTGCCGCCCTACGATCTCGCAGCGCTCAAGGATGAACTGCCGGCCGGAGACCAGCCGGTGAAGCGGACCTACACCATCCGGTGGCTCGACCCCGAGGCGCAGCGCCTCGCCATCGACTTCGTGGTGCACGGGGACGAGGGGATCGCCGGTCCCTGGGCCGCGCAGGCCTCCCCGGGAGACCCCCTGGTACTCATGGGACCGTCCGGCAAGTGGTCCCCGGACCAGGACGCCGACTGGCACCTGTTCGTCGGCGACGACTCCGCCCTCCCCGCGATCGCCGCCGGCATCGAGGCCCTGCACCCGGCCGCCGTCGGGCACGCGTACCTCGAGGTGGACAGCGCCGCCGAGGTCCTCCCCCTGGCCGCTCCCCCGGGCCTCGAACTGCACTGGCTGTACCGGGACGGGCAGGCGGCAGGAACGACGACGCTGCTCGCGGACGCCGTCGCCGCCGGGCCGTGGCCCCAGGGCCACGTGGACGCCTTCGTGCATGGGGAGCGCGGGGCGATGAAGGCGCTGCGGGACGTCCTGTTCAAGGAGAAGAACCTCGCGCGGTCACAGGTCTCCCTGTCGGGCTACTGGGCGTACGGCCGCGAGGAGGACACCTTCCAGGCGGAGAAGCGCGAGCCGATCGGCAAGATCCTCGACGACTAGGACCGGGCCCGGCTCGACCGGCCACCGGCGCGCCGGATGCGTCGCGCGTCGATCCTGCGGAACGTGTTGCGGTTGAAAGTAGCGGCTTCCGGGGCGACGATGGCAGAAAGGCCGAGGATCGGCACGGACCGGGGGAGAAATGAGAGGTTCGCAACAGCAGGTGCTGCCGCGCTACACCTTGAGCGACAACGGCGACTTCCTGTGCCTGCGCTGGGCGTCCGGCGTCACCCTGCAGGCCGAGGACATCCATTCGACGATTGCGGCCGTCACTGCCGCGTCGCCCAGAGGTAGGCGGCCCCTGCTGGTGCATATCGGCCGGGTCGAGCGGATCACGCCGGAAGCCAAGCAGCTGCTCATGGACGACACCTGTTCCACCCGTACCGCCGTCGTCGGCGTGGACGAGGTGAGCAGGGTACTCACGGCCTTCAACTACAGGTCCGCGACACCCAGCCGGTACTTCACCGAGGAAGCCGATGCGATCGCCTGGCTCAGGGAGGATCCAGGTTCGGACGGCGCCTCAGCTCCGATGGATGCATTCCGGGCCGAGATGCGGGGAGACGTGTTGTGGGTCGAGTGCGAGTCCAGCACGGATGTCACGAACGCCGTCGCCGAAGCACTGGTGACGGAGGTCCACCAGCTCAGCCCGACGGTCTGCCCACCGATGCTCATCCGCCTCAACCATCTGGTCTCGCTCACCGAGGAAGCACTGCATTCCCTGGCGACGGAGCTGGATATCGCGGCCCTGGCCATCGTCGGAGCCGAACCCGGGGATCCGATCATCACCGCGTACTACAAGCAGCAGCACCACCCGCCCTACCCCACCCGGCACTTCACGACGGCCGGCGCGGCACAGGAATGGCTGGCCGACTGCTTCCGGCTGGGGCCGGGGTAGGACGGTTTTCGTGTCGCCACACCGGCCGAATGGCACCGGCCTGGTCATCACGCCAGGCCGGTTGCCTCCCGCGCACGTCTCCTCGGGATCCGTTCGACGAGCTGCATCGCCGGTTCGGCGAGGCGCGCGAGTACCGGTCCGAGGACGGCCATGAGCAGGACGTAGGTCGTGGCCAGGGCGGCGAGGTCCGGTAGAACGGCGCCCGACGCCACGGCGAGCCCGGCGATGACGATCGAGAACTCCCCGCGCGCCACGAGCGCCGTGCCCGCGCGTGCCCGTCCCATCCGGCCGATGCCCTGCCGACGGGCCGCCCACCAGCCGGTCGCGATCTTCGTCGCCGAGGTGACGAGGGCCAGGAGCAGCGCGAAGCCGAGGACCGGCGGGATCGAGGACGGATCGGTGTTCAGCCCGAACACCACGAAGAAGATGGCCGCGAACAGGTCGCGCAACGGCTCGAGGATGCGTGCGGCGTTCTCCGCCGTCGCGCCCGAGATGGCGATGCCGAGGAGGAACGCGCCGACGGCCGCCGAGACCTGCAGCGCCGAGGCGAGTCCCGCGACGAGGAGCGCGGCACCGATGAGGGTCAGGAGGAAGACCTCGCGGTCGGTGCTGTCGACGACGGCCGAGACGACGTTGCCCCAGCGCAGGGCGACCACCAGCACGAGCGTGACGACGAGCAGCGAGATCCCGACGGTCCCGAGCCCTCCGGCGAAGCTGAGCCCGGCGAGGACCGCGGTCAGGACCGGCAGGTAGATCGCCATGGCGAGGTCCTCGAACACGAGGATCGCGAGGACCGTCGGAGTCTCCCGGTTGCCGAGCCGGCCGAGGTCGCTGATGACCTTCGCGGCGATGCCCGAGGAGGAGATGTACGTGACGCCGCCCATCACGAGCCCGGCGACGGGCCCCCAGCCGAGGACGACGGCGACGAGGGCTCCGGGGGTGAAGTTCAGGACGAAGTCCACGATCCCGGCGAGCCAGGACTGGCGGAGGCCGGTGACGAGTTCCTTCGCCGTGTACTCGAGGCCGAGCATCAGCAGCAGCAGGACCACGCCGATCTCGCTGGCGACCGCGCTGAACTCCAGGACGCCCTGGAGTTCGATGAAGCCGCCCTGCCCGAAGAACAGGCCCCCGATGAGGTAGAGCGGGATCGGCGAGAGTCCGATCCGGCCGGCGAGCCGCCCGAGGATACCGAGGAACAGGAGGATGGCGCCGAGTTCGATCAGGGTCAGGGCGGTCGTGTGCACCGGCGGCTCAGCCGTTACGCAGGATGTCCGCCGCGGCGTCGAGGCCTTCGGACGTGCCCACCACCACCAGCAGGTCACCGGCGGCGAGGGTGAAGTCGGGCGTGGGCGATGCCTGCACCTGGCCGGAGCGGAGGACGGCGACGAGCGACGCCCCGGACCGGGAGCGCATGCGCGTGTCCCCGAGCGGACGGCCGTCGAAGGGCGAGCCACGCTCGATCAGGAACTGGCGCGTGGTGACGCCGGGCAGGTCCCGGTGCTCCTCCGTCAGCTGCGCGACGAGTTGCCGCGAGCCGAGGAGGTTGCCGATGGTGGCCGCCTCGTCCGGGGTGAGCGGAATGGACGCCACGCAGGCATCCGGGTCCCCCGCCTTCGAGATGATCAGGTCCAGGTCGCCGTCGCGCTGGGAGACGATTCCCACCCTCCGGCCGGAGCCCGTGAGGATCTCGCGCCGCACTCCGATACCCGGAAGGGGTGTTTCAATGACGTTCATGCGCTCATCCTAGACCTGCACCGACTAGTCGTTGCCGGGCAGGGGCCTGGTGGAGCTTCCGTTCGCTGAGGGCGTCGAGGCGGCCTGCGGGTCGTACAGATCGGGCTCCAGGTAGATGGTGGTGGCGATCGGGACAGCGGCCCGGATCCGCTGCTCGGCCCTGTTGATGTCGGCGGCGATCTGCGCGCCGCTCTCCTGGCTCTCCACGCTGATCTTCGCGGCGACGAGCAGTTCGTCCGGGCCGAGGTGGAGGGTCTTGAGGTGGATGATCCGGTTGGACCCGCCGTCGCTGATGGCTGCCTCGATCTTCGCCACGGCCACCGCGGAAGCCGATTCGCCGAGCAGCAGGCTCTTGGTCTCGACGGCCAGGATGGCGGCGATCGCCACGAGGAGCAGGCCGATCATCGCCGTACCGGCGGCGTCCCACATGCCGTTGTCGGTGAGCAGCGTCATGGAGACGCCGAACAGGGCGAACGCGAGGCCCAGGAGGGCGCCGAAGTCCTCGAGCAGGATCACCGGCAGTTCGGGTGACTTCGCCGTCCGCACGAAGCGCACCCAGCTCATGGTGCCGCGCGTGTGGTTGGACTCCTTGATCGCCGTGCGGAACGAGAACCCCTCGGCGATGATGGCGCCGACCAGCACGGCGAGGGGTACCCACCAGAACGAGCCCTCGATGGGGTGCGGATCGAGGTACTTGTGGTACGCCTCGTAGAGGGCGAAGAGCCCGCCGACGCTGAAGAGGACGATCGACACGATGAAGGCGTAGATGTAGCGCTCGCGCCCGTAGCCGAAGGGGTGCTCCGGGCTGGCCTGCCGTTTGGACCGCTTGCCGCCGACGAGCAGGAGCACCTGGTTGCCGGAGTCTGCCACGGAGTGGATGCCCTCGGCGAGCATGGACGATGAGCGCGTGAGCGCGAAGGCCACGAACTTGAGCGCGGCGATGGTGAGGTTCGCGGCAAGGGCCGCGATGATCGCCTTGTTGCCTCCACTTGCTGACATGATCCGTTCCCTACGTTCGATGTACCGGCAGTTGGCCGGGCCCGCCGACGCGTGCCGGGCGGCCTCCGGTTCCTACTCTACGGAAACTCCTCGCTGCCGGGACACGGCCCTGCCCGCCGTTGCACCCGTTGCGTGCGGCGGCGCCGGAGGGCTCAGGCGGGCCGCAGGGCCGTGGCTGCCGCTGTGATCCGGGCGGGGCGGCCCCGAGATCCGCCGGATCGGCGCCGGTGAGCAGGACGGCGGCGAGCTCTGCGATGCCCGACGACGTCTGGAAGCCGTAGCCGCCCTGCCCGGCGAGCCAGAAGAAGCCGGGATGGCCGGCGTCGAAGCCCACGACGGGCAGCCCGCCGGCCCGCTCCGTCCGGAGCCCGGTCCAGGACCGCAGGACCGACGTGATGCCGAGGGTGGTGACCGTGCCGAGGTGGTCGATGAGCGCCTCCACGTCGCCCGGGTGGGGCTGGGCGTCTCCGGGCTCCGCCGGCTCCGCCTCGCTCGGGGAGATCAGCACCCCCTCGGCGTCGGGCCGGTAGTAGAACGAGTCGTCGGCGGCTGCCACCATCGGCGTCCCGACCCGCGGTGCGTTCTCCGCCGCGACGATCGCGGCGGTGCGCCGCAGCGGGACGAGACCCTGCGGCCCGACGCCGCAGAGTTCGGCGACGGCATCGGCCCACGCCCCGGCGGCATTGACGATCACGCCGGCGCTGATCCTGCGGTAGCCCGCACGGACGCTCCAGCCCGTGCCGTCGTAGTGGGCGGACGTGACGGGCGAGTTCGGGAGGATGAGAACGCCGTCGTCACCGGCGGTCCGGCGGTGGTACTCCAGCAGGAGGTCGGTGTCCGTGCCGACGCAGTCGACGTCGAGGGCCGCTTCCTCGAACGATCCCGGGCGGAGCTGCGGGCACAGCTCGAGGGCCTCCGCGTGCGACAGCCTGCGCATCGAGGAGTTGGCGTCCGCCGCGACGTCCGCCGCGGAACCGATGAGCAGGAAGGACCGTGGCACGGTCAGGGGAAGTCCGGTGGAGGACTGCACCCCGGCCAGCAGGTCCAGCGTGCGGCGGGTCAGGTCCACCACCGGCTCCGGACCGTAGCTCGGGATGAGCTGCCGCGCCGAGCGCGACGACGTGTGGTATCCGAGCGTGGGCTCGGACTCGACGAGGACCACGCTGGCGAACGGTGCCAGCACGGAGGCCAGCGACAGGCCGGCGATTCCGCCACCGATGATCAGGACATCGCACTCGAGGGAGCTCATCCGCTCATCCTAGGACGGACGTCCCCCATCGGACGCCGCCGGCGCCCGGGACCCTAGGCCTCGTCCCCGGGATGAGCGCCGGGGCTCCCGTCGGCGGCGTCCGGCCGGTCCCCGCCGGCCTCGTCCCGCGCGGCGACGAAGGCCCGGACACAGGCCTCGATGTCCTCGCTGGTGTGGGCTGCGGAGAGCTGGACGCGGATCCGGGCGGCGCCCTTCGGGACCACGGGGTAGCTGAAGGCGGTGACGAAGACCCCGTGTGCGAGCATCGCGTCCGCCGTGCGGGCCGCGATCACCGCGTCACCGAACATGACCGGGATGATGGCGTGCTCGCCCTCGAGCAAGTCGAAGCCCTCGTCGGTCATGCGGCGGCGGAAGAGGGCCGCATTGGCGGTGAGGGTGGAGCGCAGGTCGGCGCTGTCCTGCACCAGGTCGAGCGCGGTCAGGGTCGCGGCGACGATGGACGGGGCAAGCGAGTTGGAGAACAGGTACGGGCGTGCGCGCTGCCGCAGCAGTGCCACGATCTCGCTCCGGGCGGCGACATACCCGCCGGACGCCCCGCCGAGTGCCTTGCCGAAGGTCCCGGTGAAGATGTCCACGCGGTCCGCGACCCCCGCATGCTCGGGCGTACCGGCGCCGGTCGGGCCGATGAAGCCGACGGCGTGCGAATCGTCCACCATGACCATCGCGTCGTAGCGCTCCGCGAGGTCGCAGATGGCCTCGAGCGGGGCGAGGTAGCCGTCCATGGAGAAGACGCCGTCGGTGACGACCAGGCGCCGTCGTGCCCTGGACGCCTCCTGCAGCTTCGCCTCGAGGTCCGCCATGTCCCGGTTGGCGTAGCGGAAGCGCTGCGCCTTGGAGAGGCGGATGCCGTCGATGATCGAGGCGTGGTTCAGCGCGTCGGAGATCACGGCGTCCTCCGCCCCGAGGAGCGATTCGAAGACTCCCCCGTTCGCGTCGAAGCAGGAGGAGAAGAGGATGGTGTCCTCGGTCCCGAGGAACTCCGACATGCGGCGTTCGAGCTCGAGGTGCAGGTCCTGGGTGCCGCAGATGAAGCGGACCGACGCCATCCCGAACCCGCGCTCGTCGAGAGCTGTCTTGGCGGCCGCGATGATGTCCGGGTGGTCGGCGAGACCCAGGTAGTTGTTGGCGCAGAAGTTGAGCACCCGCGCGCCGTCCGCCCCGGCCGTGATGGAACTGGACTGCGGTGAGGAGAGAGGGCGCTCGCGCTTGAAGAGGCCCGCCGTGCGGATATCGTCGAGTTCACCGGCGAGCTGGTCACGGACTGCTGAATACATGGTGTTCCTGTCTCCTAGAAGGTGGTCCAGTCGAGGACCACTTTGCCGCTCGCGCCGTCGCGCGCTGTCGCGAATCCCTGCTGCCACTCCTGGGCCGGCAGGCAGTCGGTGACCACGGACGAGACGGCGTCGCGCAGTGTCCGGTTGGACTGCAGCATGGCGCTCATCGCGTACCAGGTCTCGAACATCTCACGCCCGTAGATGCCCTTGAGGGTGAGCATGTGCGTGACGACCTTGCCCCAGTCGATGGCGATGGGGGCGGAGGGCAGGCCCAGCATCGCGATGCGCCCGCCGTGGGTCATGTTGTCGATCATCTCCGGCAGGGCGGTGGCATGGCCCGACATCTCCATCCCGATATCGAAGCCCTCCCTCATGCCGAGCTCCCGCTGGGCGTCGGCGATGCGCATGCGGCTGACGTCGATGGCGATATCCGCTCCTACGCCGCGTGCGAGCTCGAGCCGCGGAGCCGACACGTCGGTGATCGCGATCTTGCGGGCACCCGCGTGACGGGCGACGGCGACCGCCATGAGCCCGATCGGCCCGGCACCGGTGATCAGGACGTCCTCGCCGACGAGCGGGAAGCTCAGCGCGGTGTGGACGGCATTGCCGAACGGGTCGAAGACGGCACCGAGTTCGGGCGTGACGCTCGCGTCGTGGACCCAGACGTTGGTTTCGGGAACGACGACGAACTCAGCGAACGCGCCGTCGCGCTGCACCCCCACGCTCGAGGTGTGGATGCACATCTGGCGGCGGCCGGCACGGCAGTTGCGGCAGACCCCGCAGACGACGTGCCCTTCACCGGAGACGCGGTCCCCGATGCTCACGCCGCGGATGCCTCCGCCGAGGGCGACGACCTCGCCGTAGAACTCGTGGCCGGGGATGAGGGGTGCCGGGATCATGCCCTGCGCCCAGGGATCCCAGCTCTCGATATGGAGGTCCGTGCCGCAGATGCCGGTGGTCATGACCCGGATCTTGACCTCGCCCCACCCCGCGTCGGGTTCGGGCCGGTCCACGAGCTCGAAGCCGGGATGCGCCCCGGATTTGTACAGCGCCTTCACTGTTCGTTCCTTCCATGCCGCTCCCGGCGTCCAGCGGGGTGGGCTGGGCCTGTGCGGTACGAGTGCAGGGCGGGATGTGCCCGGGGTCACACTATCAGCGGGACGCCGTCGGTGCTTCCGGCCTTGTTCGGGGGTGGCCGCCGCGCCGGGCGCCCAGACCCGTGGGAACGCCGCCCCGGGTCTGGGCAGCCGAGCCGGGTGCAGCGACCAGAAGAGGGTTCGGGGTCGACGACGGTGACGGCGACGGCCTCAGTCCTCGAGGACCGCCGCCAGGATCTCGAGGCCCAGGGCGAGGAAGTCCGGGGAGTCGTCGGAGGAGGCCACCATGGCGCTGCCCATGCTCAGCGCCCAGCCCCGGGCCCGCTCCCACGTCGCGGCGTCGGCCGGCCGCAGGGCGTCGAGCTCCGAACGGAACGCCTCCCTGCCCGCGGCGTCGAACACCAGCCACGCGGCGGCGAGGTCCGTGGCGGGATCACCGGAGCACAGGTCGCCGAAGTCGACGACGCCGGCCAGGGTGCCATCCGCCGCCAGCACGAGGTTCGCCGGGTGCAGGTCCCCGTGCAGCCACAGGGGTGGCCGCGACCACTCCGGGGCGGCGAGGGCCGCGGCCCACACGTCGAGCAACCGCTCGACCGGGACACCCGGCAGCGGTGGAAGGGACTCCAGTCGACTCCGCACGACGTCGTCGCGCCCCGCCAGCGGCCCGCCCCGTCCCACCGGGCTCACCGGGGCGTCCGCCGGAACCTCCTGCTGGAACTGCACGAGGAACCGCGCGAGCGGACGGGCCGCCGGAGCGCGGTCGGCCCGCGGCACCGTGATTCCGGCAGCCCCTTCGATCCATCGGCAGACGGACCAGTGCCACGGATAGCCGGGGCCGGGCCGCCCTGCCCGCAGCGGCGCGGACGTCGGCACGTCCAGGTGTTCGGTCAGGCCCTGCAGCCACCGCTGTTCGGCGACCATCAACGATTCCGCCACCTGCCGCCGGGGCAGCCGCACCACGAGGTCCGGTCCCAGCCGGAACAGCTCGTTGTCCCAGCCGTTCCCGACCCGCGCGAGGGGCAGTCCGGCGAGGTCGGGATGCTGGTCGGCCAGCAGGGATACGACAAGGGAGGGCCCGATGTCGATCTCTGCCCTCGGCAGAACCGCCATCGAACCCTCCCCTGGTGCTGCTGGTGCTATCCCTCGACGCCGAGGCGCTGCAGGATCAGCTCGCGCACGCGGCCTGCGTCGGCCTGGCCGCGGGTCGCCTTCATGACGCCACCGACGATCGCCCCGACAGCCTGGATCTTTCCGCCGCGGATCTTGTCGGCGACATCCGGCTGGGCCGCGAGTGCGCCGTCGATCGCTTCGAGCAGCGGGCCGTCGTCGGACACGACGGCGAGGCCGCGCTTCTCCACGACCTCCGCGGGCGTGCCCTCACCGGCGAGTACGCCGTCGAGCACGTCGCGGGACAGCTTGTCGTTGATCTTGCCCGACTCGATGAGCGCGTTGAGCTCCACGATCAGTTCGGGCGTCACACCCAGTTCGGCGGGCTCGACGTCGGCGAGCTTGGCGCGGCGGGAGATCTCGCCCATCCACCACTTGCGGGCGACGGCGGCACTCACACCGGCGGCGATGGTGTCCTCGATCGAGGACATCACGCCCGCGTTGACGACGTCGCGGAACTCGGCGTCGGAGTAGCCCCAGTCGGCCTGCAGGCGCTTGCGGCGCTCGGCGGGCGGCTCGGGCAGTTCGGCGCGCAGCTTCTCGATCCACGCATCGTTCGTCACGACCGGCACGAGGTCCGGCTCGGGGAAGTAGCGGTAGTCGTCGGCGTCGGACTTGGGGCGCCCGGACGTCGTGGAGCGCGTGTCCTCGTGCCAGTGGCGCGTCTCCTGGATGATCGGCGTGCCGGAATCCAGGACAGCGGCGTGGCGCTGGATCTCGTAGCGGACCGCGTGTTCCACGGAGCGCAGCGAGTTCACGTTCTTGGTCTCGGTACGCGTGCCGAACGTCTCGCGGTCGTGGGGGCGAAGGGAGACGTTCGCGTCGCAGCGCACGTTGCCGCGCTCCATGCGGGCATCGGAGACACCGAGGTTCTTGACGATCTCGCGGATCGCGGCGACGTAGGCCTTGGCCAGTTCGGGAGCCCGGGAGCCGGCGCCCTCGATGGGCTTCGTCACGATCTCGATCAGGGGGACACCGGCGCGGTTGTAGTCCACGAGGGAGAACTCGGCGCCCTGAATACGGCCCGTGGAACCGCCCATGTGCGTGAGCTTTCCGGCGTCCTCCTCCATGTGGGCGCGCTCGATCTCGACGCGGAACACGGTGCCGTCGGCGAGCTCGATGTCGATGTGCCCGTCGTACGCGATCGGGTCCTCGAACTGGGAGGTCTGGAAGTTCTTCGGAGTGTCCGGGTAGAAGTAGTTCTTCCGCGCGAAGTAGCACTTCTCGGCGATCTTGCAGTTCAGCGCGAGGCCGATCTTGATCGCGGATTCCACGGCCACGCCGTTGACCACGGGCAGGACGCCGGGCAGGCCGAGGTCCACAGGCGTCACGTTCGTGTTGGGGACGTCGCCGAACGCGTTGGGCGCGGAGGAGAACATCTTGGTCTTCGTGTTGAGCTCCACGTGGACCTCGAACCCGAGCACGGGATCGTACTTCTCCATGGCCTCGTCGAAGGACAGGACCTCATCGGTTACAGCAGTCATTACTTCCCACCTGCAATTCCTGGAATGGCGGGGGCCTGGGCCAGCAGGGGCCCGCCCCACGTCTCTTCGAGCATTGATTCGAGGACGGCGCCCACGCGGTACAGGCGTGCGTCCTGGCGGGCGGGGGCGAGGAGCTGGATGCCGACGGGGAGTCCGTCCTCGTCCGCGAGGCCGCCGGGCAGCGACAGGCCGGGGACCCCGGCCATGTTCGCGGGGATGGTGGCGACGTCGTTCAGGTACATCGCCAGCGGATCGTCGAGCTTCTCCCCCAGCTTGAAGGCCGTGGTCGGGGCGGTCGGCGAGATCAGCACGTCGGCCTGCTCGAACGCGGCGGCGAAGTCGCGCTGGATGAGCGTGCGGACCTTCTGCGCCGAACCGTAGTAGGCGTCGTAGTAGCCGGCGCTCAGTGCGTAGGTGCCGAGGATGATGCGGCGCTTGACCTCGTGGCCGAAGCCGGCGGCGCGGGTCGCGCCCATGACGCGTTCGATCGTCGGGGCGCCGTCGGGCACCACGCGCAGGCCGAAGCGCACGCCGTCGTACTTGGCGAGGTTGCTGGAGGCCTCCGACGGCATGATCAGGTAGTAGGCGCCGAGCGCGTACCGGAAGTTGGGGCAGGAGACCTCGACGATCTCCGCGCCCGCCGAGCGCAGCAGCTCGAGCGACTCGTGGAAGCGGGTGAGGACGCCGGCCTGGTAGCCCTCGCCCTGCAGTTCCTTGATGACGCCGATGCGCATGCCGTCGACCTGACCCATGCGGGCCGCCTCGACGAGCGCGCCGACGGGGTCGGTCAGCGACGTCGAGTCGTGGGGGTCGTGGCCGCCGATGACCTCGTGCAGCAGGGCGCTGTCGAGGACCGTCCGGGACACCGGGCCGATCTGGTCGAGCGAGGACGCCATGGCGATGGCACCGTAGCGGGAGACCCCGCCGTAGGTCGGCTTCACACCGACGGTTCCCGTGACGGCGCCGGGCTGGCGGATGGAGCCGCCGGTGTCGGTGCCGAGGGCCAGGGGCGCCTCGAAGGCGGCGACGGCTGCAGCGGATCCACCGCCGGAACCGCCGGGGATGCGGTCGAGGTCCCAGGGGTTGCGGGTCGGACCGTACGCCGAGTGCTCGGTGGAGGATCCCATGGCGAACTCGTCGAGGTTGGTCTTGCCGAGGATCGGCATCTTCGCCGCGCGGAGCTTGCGGACCACGGTGGCGTCGTAGGGGCTCTGCCAGCCCTCGAGGATCTTCGAACCGGCCGTGGTGGGCTGGCCCTTGGTGACGATGAGGTCCTTCACCGCGATCGGCACGCCGGCCAGGGGGTGCAGGGTGTCACCGTCCGTGCGGGCCTTGTCGACCTCGGCGGCGACGAGCAGGGCCTCGTCGGTGTTGACGTGCAGGAAGGCGTTGATGGCGCCGTCCACGGCACCGATGCGGTCGAGGTAGGCCTGCGTCGCCTCGACGGCGGAGACCTCCTTCGACGCGAGCTTCTGTGCGAGGGCGTCGGCGGTGAGGTGGATCAGGTCTGTCATGGGTTACTCCCCGTCCAGGATTGCAGGGACCTTGAAGCGGCCGTCGGCGTTGTCGGGTGCGCCGAGGAGCGCTTCCTCGTTGCTGAGGGTCTCCCCCACGACGTCGTCGCGGAACACGTTGCTCAGCGGGATGGGGTGGCTCGTGGCGGGGACGTCGTCGCCCGCCACTTCGCTCACGGTCTTGATGGCATCGACAATGACGGCGAGTTCCTCGGCCATGCGGTCGAGCTCGTCGTCGTTCATGTCGATGTGGGCGAGCCGTGCAAGGTGCGCGACGTCGTCCCGGTTGATCTCAGCCATGGATCTCCCCTGGAAGTCGGAAGTGGGTATCTGCCTCCAGTCTAGTGCTGGCGCGTGGGGCAACCGGCATCAGGAACAGGCGACGACGACGGCACCCGGGTGATCCTGCGGAGTCAGAGTGCCAGGCGGAAGACCCAGAGCAGGATGTCCTCGTTGGGGACCTCCCAGTCGCGCTCGGGAACGCGGACGAAGCCCATCGACTCGTAGAGGCGGTGGGCTCGCACCATGTCGGAGCCGCTCGTCAGGCTCACCGCCTCGATGCCGGGAAGGGTGCGGGCGTGCTCGATGATGCGCTCGACCATGGCCCGGCCGACCCCGGCGCGCTGGACGGCAGGATCGACGGCCAGCATCCGGAACTCGAGTTCGCCCTCGATGGCGATATCGGTGTACCGCTGTCCGGCGAAGGTCAGGGCCACCGAGCCGACCACCACGCCGTCGCGCTCGGCGACCCAGACCTCGGCGTGCTCGGCGCGGTGCTCGATATCGGCCAGTACTGCCATGTAAGGGTGCGACTCATCGCCGAAGTAGCCGGCCTCGAGGTAGGCGCCGCGCGTGATGCGGCGGACGTCGTCGTAATCCTCGGTGCGGATGGGCCGGATGCTGATGAGGGAATCACGCAGGGCGCTCCCGGAGGGTGCTGTAGTCACCTGCCCATTTTGTCATGTGGCGCGAGTGCTCCGAGGCCGCTGAGGACCGGGCCCGGGGCCGTCCGATCTGCGCTACGGGCAGGGACCCGCCCGGCGGACGGACCCGGGGCCCGCGGGTGAGCGGCCGTCCCTCAGTCGTCGTGGTCGAGGGAGGAGGACAGGTCCCGGTAGGCGTCGGCCTGTTCGAGGAGCAGGCGTGCCTTGTCCTCCGCGGTCTGGACGGCGTCGGCACCGGCGAGCCAGCGCAGCGGCGGCTGCTCCTGGGCGGTGATCGTGATCAGGGCTGCGGCGAGTTTCGCGGGGTCCCCGCCCTGCTTGCCGTTCATCCCCTTCCACGCCGCGATGGTGCCCTGGGTGCGCTGGTCGTAGTCCTCGATGGACAGTTCCGGCCAGTTCGTGGACGCACCCTCGACGAGCAGTTCGGTGCGGAAGAACCCGGGCTCGACGATCGTGGTGTCGATGCCGTAGGGCGCGACGTCGAAGCGCAGCGATTCCATCCAGCCCTCGAGGGCGAACTTCGAGGCGCAGTACGCGGCGACGAACTCCTGGCCGGTGAGCCCGGCGGTGGAGCTGAACGTGATGACATGTCCGCTGCGCTGGGCTCGCATCACCGGCAGCACGGCCCGGGTCACGTTCAGGGGACCGAAGAAATTGGTCTCCATCTGCTGGCGGAACTGGGCGGGGCTGATGACCTCGAAGAACCCGGCGTAGAAGTTCCCGGCGTTGTTCACCAGCCGGTCGATCCGACCGAACCGCGCAACGGCCGCGTCGACGGCGGCCGTGGCTGCGGCCTCGTCGGTGATGTCCAGGGACACGGCCAGCAGGTTCTCGTGCTCACCGAGGACCTCGGTGACCCGAGACGCGTCCCGGGCGGTGCCGACGACGGCGTGGCCTGCATCCAGGGCAGCGCGGGCGATGTCGATGCCCATGCCGCGGGCGGCGCCGGTGATGAACCAGACGTCCGGATCAGTCATGATGATGTCCCTCTCGTGTGCTTTTCTGTCGGGTGTTCTTGCTGGTTGTTCTTCCAGTGAACGCCGGTCCCAGTACGCGAGGGAGTGCCTGTCTATCCGGTTAATGACAGGAACCCCCTAACCCAGGGGATCGCGCGTAGCGTCGAAGGGTGGACAACGCCAACGACATCCGGGAGTTCCTCACCACCCGGCGCGCCCGGATCACCCCCGACCAGGCCGGCCTGCCCGTGTTCGGGCACCGCCAGCGGCGTGTACCGGGGTTACGTCGTGAGGAAGTCGCCCTCCTGGCCGGCATGAGCACCGAGTACTACGTCCGCCTGGAGCGCGGGAACGCCAAAGGCGTCTCCGAAGCGGTCCTGGAAGGCATCAGCCAGGCACTGCGCCTCGACGACGCCGAACGCACCCACCTCTACGACCTCGTCCGGACCGCCAACCAGGGCGCCCCGCAACGCAGACGCGGACCGGCACGCCCGCAGCAGGTACGGCCCGGCGTGCAGCGGATGATCGACGCGATGACCGCCCTGCCGACCATCGTGCAGAACGAACGCCTCGACCTGATCGCCTCCAACCAGCTCGGGCGTGCGTTCTACTCCGAGATGTACGTCCAGCCGCAGCGGCCGCCGAACTTCGGGCGGTTCCTGTTCCTGGACCCCCGGTCCCGGGACTTCTACCGGGACTGGGACGACGCCGCCCGGCAGACCGTGGCACTGCTGCGCAGCGCGGCAGGACGGGCGCCCTACGACCGGGCTCTCAGCGACCTGGTCGGGGAACTCTCCACCCGCAGCAATGATTTCCGCACCCTCTGGGCGGTCCACGACGTACGCCTGCACCACTCCGGCGCCAAGAACGTGCACCACCCGGTCGTCGGAGACCTCGACCTGACGTTCGAAGGACTGGCCGTGGCCTCCGACCAGGGCCTGTCGGTCATCGCCTACACCGCCGAGCCGGGCTCCCCCTCCCACGACAGCCTCCAGCTCCTGGCCACCTGGGCCGCCACCGATCAGGCGCCCCGGCACCAGGCACACGACGACACCCACTTCTGACCCCGGCTCAACAGCGGGGGCACCCGGCCCTACTCCACCCGGTGGCGTCGTCCCGAGCCATCACCGGCGACGAACAGTCAAACCCGTAGGTCAGGACGCCTCGGTCACCCGCCGGTCAGGACGCCTCGGTCACCCGCCGGTACCCGGTACCGTCGGGGTACCGCTCCATGTATCCGTAGTCGACGAGGGCCCGCCGGAGAGTGGGGATGTCGTGCGTGACGGTGGCGAGCAGGCGGTTGACCTCGGGCTCGCTGATCTCCTCGTCCGCCGGGATGAGCCGCTCGGCGAGGTGGGACAGGAGGTCCGCGCGGTCCTGGCCTGCGCGCGGCAGGCCATCGATGCGTCCCTCGCGGAAGAAGCGGTCGACGCCCTTGGGTGTGCCGGGTGCGGCGGCCGCGAGGACCGCCTTGAAGAGCTGCCCGTTGGCGTGGAGGTCGTCCGTGAGGAGCCCGGCGTCGACGAGGCGCTGCACCTCCCTCGGGGAGGCGTCGAGGGGCTGACCGAGCACGGCGCGGGCATACAACTCGCGGGCTCGCTCACCGGCGAGGGTCGAGAGGACCTTCTGCCAGGACGGCGGTGTGCCGGGCGTCGACTCAGGGGTTGCCCTGGGCGTTGTCATGGTTGCCTTTCGGGAAGCTGGGATGCCCGGCGGGTGGCTTCGATGAAGTCGACAGGGCCTGCCGCCGTGACCGCGGCGAGCCGTTCGGCCTCCGAGGGACCGCCGTCGAGCATCGGCCGCAGCGCCGGCCGGTGGACGGGGACGTCGGCTTCCTCGGCGATCAGGGCGCCCGCGGCGAAGTCGTGCTCGTTCAGGCCCCGCTCCACGAAGGCGTCGAGGGTCCCGTCGGCTACCAGGCAGAGGTCGAGTGCTGCTGACCCGAGGCGCCGCAGGTCACCGAATTCCTCGAGGAGCGGACCGAGCTCCGCGACCTGGGCCGAGCGCGTGGGCCGGTCGTACGCGAATCCGGTGGCGAGGATGCGGCCCCTGTCCGCCGTCGGTCCGGTGAGTCGCCGCACGGCGCCGTGGTCGCTGACCCACGCCCCGCCGCCGCGGGAGGCCCAGTAGATACGGGACAGTGCCGGGGCGTGCACGACGCCGGCGAGCCAGGTGCCGTCCTCGTCGGCGGCAGCCACCGAGGTGCCGTAGTAGACGATGTTGCGGATGAAGTTGGTGGTGCCGTCGAGGGGGTCGATGGACCAGCGGATCGGGGCGCCGTGGGGATCGGCCCCCGAGGGTACGGTGGTGCCGAATTCCTCGCCAGTGATGGCATCGTGCGGCCGCGAGTCGGCGATGACGGTGCGCACCGCCCGCTCCGCTGCGACGTCGAACGCCGTCACCCAGTCGCTGTCCGAACTCTTGCTGGTGGCCCCGAGCGCGCCCGGGTCCCGCCGTGCAAGGACCTCGGCACCGGCAGCGGCGGCCTGCCGCGCGAGGTGCAGGAGGACTTCCGGAGCGACCGTCGAGTCCTCCCCTACCCGGTCCGCGGCCCCTTCGCTCATGCGGCGTCGCCGCCGCCGGCAAGACCTGCGCCCGCTCCCGCCTGCAGCTCCTCGGCCACCTCGGTGTCCTCGTCGATATCCTCTCCGATGTCCTTCTGGCCGGTCTCGTCGACGGCCTCCTGGCCGTGCCCGTTCCCGTCCCCGGGACCGGCGACGTCACCCTGGGGTGCGGCCGCCGGACCGTTGCTGAGGAGCGCGATGAAGCCGTCCTCGTCGAGGACCGGGATGCCGAGCGTCTCCGCCTTCTCGAGCTTGGTGCCGGCGTTCTCCCCCGCCACCACGTAGCTCGTGTTCTTCGACACCGAGCCGGCAGCCTTGCCGCCGCGCGTGATGATCGCTTCCTTCGCCTCGTCGCGGTTGTACTGCTGCAGGGAACCCGTCACGACGATGGTCAGGCCCTCGAGCGTCCGCGGGGCGCTCTCGTCGACCTCGTCCTCCATGCGCACGCCCGCTGCCGCCCAGTGGTCCACGATCTCGCAGTGCCAGTCCTCCGCGAACCATTCCTTGAGTGCGGCGGCGATGGTGGGGCCCACGCCGTCGACGTTCGCGAGCTCTTCCTCGCTGGCGGTGCGAATCCGCTCCATCGAGCCGAACGCGGTGGCGAGGGCGCGCGACGCCGTCGGTCCCACGTGGCGGATGGACAACGCCACCAGCACGCGCCACAGGGGCTGCTTCTTTGCCTTCTCCAGTTCGGTGAAGAGCTTGCGGGTCGTGGCGCTCGGCTCGGAGGGCTTCTTGGCGGTGCCCTTCGAATAGAAGTAGGGAACGAGCTCGCGGCCCGTCACCACGCCCTTGACCTTCTTGTCCCGCTCGATGCGGACGTCCGCGAGCTTCTCCGGCGTGAGGTCGAAGATGTCGGCCTCGGTGGTGATGGGCGGGACCTCGGGTTCGGCGGGCTGGGTGAGCGCGATCGCCGCTTCCCAGCCGAGGGCCTCGATGTCGAAGGCGCCACGCCCTGCGAGGTGGAACACGCGCTCACGCAACTGGGAGGGGCAGGACCGCGCGTTGGGGCAGCGGATGTCGACGTCGCCCTCCTTGGCGGGCTGGAGCGTCGTCCCGCAGGAGGGGCACTCAGTGGGCATCACGAACTCGCGCACCGGCGGGTCCTGCTTGTTCCGCAACGCGATGACCGGTCCTACGATCTCGGGGATGACGTCGCCGGCCTTCCGCAGCACCACGATGTCGCCGATCATCACGCCCTTCGCCTTCACGACCTCCTGGTTGTGCAGCGTGGCCATGCCCACCGTGGACCCGGCGACCTTGACGGGCTCCATGAGGCCGAACGGGGTGACGCGTCCCGTACGCCCCACGTTGACGAGGATGTCCAGCAGCTTGGTGTTCACTTCCTCGGGCGGGTACTTGTAGGCCACCGACCAGCGCGGGACGCGGGAGGTGTGTCCGAGCGCCCGCTGCAGGGCGAAGCTGTCCACCTTCACCACGATGCCGTCGATCTCGTGCAGGAGGTCGTGGCGGTGCTCCCCGAAGTGCTCGATGAAGGCGATGACCTCGTCCTGCGTCGCAAGCACCTTGTAGTAGGGGGATGTCGGAAGCCCCCAGGCCTTGAGCAGGTCGTAGGTCTCCGACTGCGTCTCGGCCGTCAGTCCGGTGCGGGCGCCGATGCCGTGGACGTACATGTCGAGCGGGCGCTCGGCCGTCATGGCCGGGTCCTTCTGCCGCAGCGACCCCGCGGCCGCGTTCCGCGGGTTGGCGAACGGCGCCTTGCCCGCGGCGACCATGCGCTCGTTGAGCTGCGCGAACTCCTTCGTGGGGAAGAACACCTCGCCGCGGATCTCCACCTCCTCCGGGTGGTCGCTCCCGGCCAGGCGCTGAGGTATCGAAGCGATCGTGAGGACGTTGTGCGTGATGTCCTCACCGGTGACGCCGTCGCCCCTCGTGGCCGCGCGGACCAGCTCGCCGTTGCGATACAGCAGGTTCACCGCGAGGCCGTCGATCTTGAGCTCGGTCAGCCACGCGATGGTGGCTCCCGGGTTCCGCTGCTCCACGCCGGCGGACGCCCGGTCCAGCCAGGCCTTCAGCTCGTCGAGGGAGAAGACGTCCTCGAGGCTGTACATGCGGGCGAGGTGCTGTACGGGGGCGAAGGCGGACGAAACCTCGCCGCCCACCTCCTGCGTCGGCGAGTCATTGGCGACGAGTTCCGGGTGCAGCGCCTCGATCTCCTCGAGCCGCCGGAAGAGCGTGTCGAACTCCGCGTCCGAGATGGTGGGCGCGGCGTCCTGGTAGTAGGCGATGCGGTGGGCGCGGATCTCCTCGGCGAGCTGGGCGTACTCCTCGCGGAGCTCGTCGCCCGGCGGGTTCCGGTCCGCGGTTCCGGCGGTATCGGCTGCGTCTTCGGTTCCTGTGGTCACTTTCCCATCTTGCCCTACGGCCACAGGGCGGGCCACTGCCGGCCTACAGCCGGGCGGCCGCTGCCGGCACCTCACCGGGCGGCCCCTCGGGCGGGCCAGCCGGGACGGCAGGTCGGAACGGCTGGCCCGGGCGGCCGGCCAGAACGCCTCGGGGCTACTGGTGCGGGAAGCCGGGCGCCGCATCCGACCGCAGGACGGCGTGCGAGCCGTTCGCGCGCACGACGTCGTCCGGCTGCGCGCCGCTGCCGGCGCCGCTGCCGGTGCCGCTGCCGCTGCCGGCGGGGACCATGTGGCCGACGTCGGCCGCGAGGATCCCCCCTCGGGGGACACCCGCGCCCCCTGCGTCATCGACGTGCGCGTCCACGATAATCAGTGTGACGTTGTCGCGCGCCCCCGAGCGGAGGGTCGCCTCGATGAGCTCCTCGCACGCCTGCTGCGGATCCGCCACGGTGCTGAGGACCTCGTAGATGGCGTCATCGGACACCTCGCCGCTCAGGCCGTCCGAGCAGATCAGGATGCGGTCGCCGTCCTCGACGGGCATCAGCCAGAAGTCCGCCTCCGAGTCGTCTCCCGTGCCGAGTGCCCGCGTGACCACGTGCCGGCGGGGGTGCGTGCGGGACTCCTCCATCGAGATGCTGCCGGTGTCCACGAGCTCCTGGACCTCCGAGTGGTCCACCGAGATCTGCCCGAACCGGTCCTGGCTCAGGCGGTAGGTGCGCGAGTCACCCACGTTGAAGAACAGCCAGCACGGCACGCCCTGCTCCTGGACCAGCACGACGCCGCTGAGTGTCGTCCCGGCCAGTCCGCCTGCCTGCCGGCGGATCTCCTGGTCGGCGTCGTCGATGAGCTCCTCCAGATCCGCGGCGGAGAACTCGGGCAGATGATGCCCGAGAATCGGGCTGTTGCCCAGGGTCCGGACGCAGATACCGCTGGCGACCTCTCCGGCTGCGTGGCCGCCCATGCCGTCCGCCACGGCGAAGACCGGTTCGGAGGCGATCAGGGAATCCTCGTTCAGTTCCCTCCGCAGTCCCCGATCCGTCGCGAAGCCGTAGGCGAGGTGCACGTCCCGCGGGGGGCCGGCCTGGGGGGTCCTGAGGGGTTGGTCGGTCATTCCCCCATTCTGCACTGCCCGTTTGCCTCCCGATAGATTCCGCGGCGTCGGCGGGTCCTGCCGCTAGGGCGTGTCTCCTAGTGCTTGGAGCCGCGGTAGGTGAGCGCGAGTTTGTCGTAGCGGGTGGCAAGTCCATGCCATTGCTTGGCTTGGTTGGAGGAACGCTCAACGACGTTGCGTGTCTTGTAGTCCTCGACGTCGTAAGCCGCCGTTGCTGCCGCGGCGTTTGCGGTGTCCTTGCTGGTCCGAGGGCTCCTTCAATGACCGCGACGATCCCGCGGGAGCGCAGGTGCTGGCGGATCGCCCGGGACGAGTAGGTCTTGTCGCCGCGGACCCGGTCCGGTCGGGTGCGTGGGCGTCCCTGGCCGGGCCGGGTGACGCGGAGGTGATTCATCAGGATCGGGAACATCGGCGCGTCTCCGGCCTGGCCCGGTCCGATGAGGACCACCAGGGGCAGTCCTCGTCCGTCGACGAGGTGGTGCACCTTAGTGCTCAGCCCGCCCCGAGGCCGGCCGATGCCGTGATCAGCGGGTTCTTCCCGGAGTTTCTTGTAACTCGACAGGACCCCCTGTATCGCCTGCAACGCGGGGCAGGTTCGTTGCGTGCTGATGAGCACGGTTGACCGTGGAATCAACGCTGACGTTCCAATCGATCACCTCGACCTTGCCCGCAGTCCCGTGCAACTCCGGGTCTACCGCGACTTGATCAACAAAGCCGCCCAGGGGACAACCATCTCCCTCCTGGAAACCATCGAGAAAATCGCCTCGCCCACCCGCGCGAACCACCGCCGGTCTACCGCTTCATCACCGACGTCCTCGCCCGGCAGACACGCCGTCACCAGGGCTACGACTCCTACACCGAGAACCTGATTCATCTCAGTGACCTGAACCTGCGCACCACTGCCTCGACGCGACGGGGAACGTTCCAAAAGCCTCCCCTGGACCTGACCCGGATCACCCAGCCCTGGATCCGGGAAGGCTACCGGAACTGGCTGCTGACCATCCTGCCCCGACGCGTGGAACTGAAGACCGATGCCGCCCAGGCCCGCCGCCTCAACGCCCCGCCCCACACCATCGCGAACTTCGAGGGTCAGGTGGAGGTCTTCACACGGATTGTTGACCGTATGCGCACCGATATGGCCCTGCTGCCCGAGACCGATCGGCAGGCCATCACCGAGGCAGCTGTATGGGTGTCCCGGTTTCAAGGACGATGCTGCCGAGGTACTGCCCACAGCGCGACGGCCGAGAGAACGAGCGCCACGGTGGGCCAGGTGACGCTACGGAGACTCATGGGACACCTGATAGACCAGTGCATCGGCGTTGCTGTATGTGAGCTCCACACCGTCCTGCGTACTCAGCCACCGCTTCAGTTCGGTGAAGCCGCGTGCGCTGCTGGCTCCCTGGAGTACAAGGCTTGCCTCCGCGGAGCGCGTGAACAGCAACACGCCGCCGGCAGGGTTGTGGCGGGCGTAGTCGTAAACGACTGGTCCGCAGGTCGCCGCCGCGAGATCCCGCCCACAGAGTTCGTCTATCGTCCGGTACTTGTGTTCCAGGTAGGCCTCGCTGCGCCATGGGGTGGGGTGTGAGGCCGAGAGGATCGCCGAGTCGGGGGGCGCGAGACGCTGCGCGGCAGCGATGGCGCTCATTTCATCGTCGGTGAACATGTCGTACCGGGCGTTCCCGAAGCGGCCGGTCACAATGAGCACCGCCAGCAGGAAACAGGTGAGGACAAGGCCCGCCGCGGCGCGGGAGGAAGGACGCGTGCCGTCGTCGGGAAGCAGGACCGAACACGCCTGCAGGGCGACGAAGGGCA
>NZ_NFSC01000024.1 GCF_002157505.1 Arthrobacter agilis | reverse complement strand
AGAACAGCTTCGCGCGGGTGTAGGCGTTGATGGGCTCCTCGCCCCACATCCCGGTCGCCTCGAACTCGCCGTAGGCGACGAAACCGCGGGCGTGCACGACGCGCTCCGGGATCCGCTCCCGGTCGAAATGGCTGATCTTCTCGAGGAACTGGTAGTTCTCCAGTGTGGCGGGGCCGCGGGCGCCCACGGTCCGGGAATTCTGGTTGTCGTAGACCTGGTGGCCCTGCCGGTTGGTCAGGACGGCGCGGTCATCACCTTCGGCGGGCGGCTGGCTGGCGACATCGGTCATGCGGGGGTTCCTCTTTCTCCTACGTGAGGGCGACCTTCAGTGTCCTCGTTGTATCCAGGCTTCGATGTCGGGTGCCTCGTCGCCTATTGTCGTGCTGTCGCCGTGCCCTGTGCGGACGATGGTCGAAGGATCGAGGCTGAGCAACCGGTTCTGGATTGAATCGATGATCGTTGGGAAGTCGCTGTAGGAACGTCCCGTTGCACCTGGCCCGCCCTTAAACAGTGTGTCGCCTGAGAACACAGTCCCTTCGTCTTCGAGCAGGAAACAGACTGAGCCCGGAGAGTGACCTGGGGTGTGCAGTACACGAAGGGCCGTACCGGAAATTTCGAAGACGTCGTGGTCAGCGAGGTATCGATCAGGCCCCGTGTCCGGGTAGACCTGTTCCCAGAGCATCAAGTCGTCGGGGTGCAGGTGGATGTTCGTATTGACGGCCTCAGCTACCTGGCGGGCAGCACCAATGTGATCATTGTGCGCATGGCTTAGGAGGATAGCTTTGACTCTTCGTCCTCGAACCTGAGCGATGATCGCTTCGGCGTCGTGCGGAGAATCGATGATGAGACACTCCTCATCGTCGCCAATGACCCAGACGTTGTTGTCGACGTTCCAGGTGCCCCCATCGAGTGAGAAGGTACCAGAGGTAACGAGCTGCTCAATTCGCGCAGGCATCTGAGTCACCACCGTTCCTTGATCTCGACGACGGACCGTAGAACGGTGCCGTCGTGCATCTTATGGAAGGCTTTCTCAACTTCATCAAGGGTGATCCGTTCGGTCACGAAAGCATCCAAGTCAAGGTTGCCCTGCAGGTAGTGACTGATGAGCATCGGGAAGTCACGGCTGGGCAGGCAATCGCCGTACCAGGACGACTTCAGTGAGCCACCCCTGCCGAACACATCAAGCAATGGTAGTTCGAGGGTCATCTCCGGCGTCGGAACGCCTACGAGAACGACGGTCCCGGCGAGGTCACGGGCATAAAACGCCTGTCGATAGGTTTCCGGCCGGCCTACAGCATCGATGACGACATCCGCTCCATTACCCCCGGTCAAGGCCCGAATCGCTTCTATTGGGTCGGTGGTTTTGGAATTCACCGTTTCGGTAGCCCCGAGCCCCCGGGCCAGATCGAGCTTCCGATCGTCGATGTCCACAGCAATAACCGTCGTGGCGCCTGCCAGCTTCGCTCCTACGATTGCGGCTATACCGACACCGCCGCAACCGATGACGGCGACGGAGTCACCCCGTGTCACGTTGCCGGTGTTCAAGGCGGCTCCAATACCTGCCATGACTCCGCAGCCGAGAAGACCTGCCGCCGCCGGGTCAGCTGCAGGATCGATCTTGGTGCATTGTCCTGCCGCGACGAGGGTTTTTTCTGCGAACGCACCGATCCCCAGAGCAGGAGACAGAACTATTCCGTCCTCAAGGGTCATCTTCTGTGTGGCGTTGGCCGTGTTGAAGCAGTACTGGGCCTCTCCCCTACTGCATGCCCGGCATTCACCGCACACAGCACGCCAATTCAGGATCACAGTGTCACCTGGTGCTACAGATGTGACATCTGCGCCCACGGCGCTGATGACACCGGCCGCTTCATGCCCGAGCAGGAACGGGAAATTGTCGCTGATTCCGCCCTGCTGATAGTGGAGGTCTGTGTGGCAGACACCGCAAGTGACGATGTCCACCAGAGCCTCTCCTGGGCCCGGATCGGGTACGAGGATGGTTTCGACAGTGGCGGAAGCATTTTTTTCCCGGACGACGACGGCCTGAACTTTATGCACCATGTTGTGAAGGTCTCTCTTCGGGTTGAAGCTCATCGCTGCCAGAGGCAACGCATTCTTGGCCAGTAACAGGAGACGGGCAGATTCCAAGCGATCCTATGCGCATGACATGCAGCCCGTGAGATGCGGCCAGCGCCGGTTTCGTTTCTAAAGCAAGCCATGTCACCGCGTCCTCGTTGGGTTGGTGGTGGGGCTGTTTATGGACGGTTAGGAGAGCGTCAGCTCGCGGGTTTCGCCAAAGGGGACAGTGTCGCTGAGCGTGAGCGTGTACCGGGTGTGGTCATGACGGGTGACTACGATGCCACCAGACCGCCGGCATCTCGCAGCCTGTCGGAGTTCAGCCTCTGCATTGTCGAGCAGCTCGTGAAGTTGACCGGGTTCAGTAACGAGGACTTCCATGTGCTCGAGGGTGGGTTTTCGCATGACGATCAATTTCCTTTCACGACTAGCCTCTTCGCGAGGGCGGTATATGTCTTGGATGCCTATCAGTGTGGAATTATCCTGTGGTCACCGGGCGGCAGTAGCCGCGCCAGTTCTTGATTTATCTGAAGTTGCAGGGGCTGAACCCCAGGTGGCGTCCTGCGGGTTTTAGGACCGCGGGACGCCACCTGAGCATTCGGAGGTTAGACGATGGCTTCGCGCAGTTCCTTGGCTGCCAGGGCCGGGTCGTCTGCACCGTAGATAGCGCCACCGGCGACGGCGACCTCAGCTCCGGCCTGCTGGACGGCTCCAATGGTGGCAAGCTTCACGCCGCCGGCCACGGAGAACGGAACGCGCGCTTCGGAGCCGGCCTTGAGCAGGCCGTTCAGGTCGAAACCAGGCTTTGCCTGCTCGTCCAGACCAGCGTGCATCTCCACGAACTTGGCACCCAACGCGCGGACTTCCTGGGCACGGGTGACCTTGTCCGCCACGCCGATGAGGTCGACGACAACACCCTTGTTGTGGGCCTTGGCTGCCTTGACGGCACCGGCAATGGTGGAGTCATCAGCGGTTCCGAGCACGGTCATCAGGTCAGCGCCGGCCTTGAACGCGATGTCAGCTTCGAGCTCACCGGCGTCCATGGTCTTCATGTCAGCGAAGACGAGCTTGTCCGGGTGAGCTTCCTTGATCGCGGTGACGACGGAGAGTCCGGCGGCCTTGATCAGGGGGGTGCCGAGTTCGATGATGTCGACGTACTCTGCGACCTTGCCGGCCAGTTCGAGAGCGTCTTCGGTGGTGAGGAGGTCAATGGCTACTTGGAGCTTCATGATGGTTCTTCTTTCTGTAGGGAATTGCGATGGGTCTGGAAGTAGTGCAGTGGGTGGGTGGAAAACTGGGGTTACTCGAGGTTGGCGTGCCTGGTCCAGAGTTCCTCGGCCGGTACGTCGGTGTTGTCCCACAAGGACTGGAAGATCGCCTCGGTGGCGAGAAAAAGTACCTGTTCGAAAAGAGACCCGGAATACTGGCGGGTGACACTGGACCCGTGATCGGTCTTCTGAGCAGCGGGAATGATGACCAGCGCATCGGCGAGTCCGGCCAACGGCGAATCCGGGTTGGTCGTGAACGCCGCGATGCGCGCTCCGGTCTTTGCTGCAGTTTCAGCTGACTTGACTACTCCGGAGGTCGTTCCCGACCCCGAAGCGACCAGGAGCAGATCACCCTCGGTGATGGCTGGGGTGGTCGTATCGCCGGCGACATGGACGTTTAGGCCCAGGTGCATCAACCGCATAGCTGCCATGCGCAGGACCAGGCCGCTCCTGCCCGCTCCGGCCACGAACACCCGCCCGCCGTGGTTGAGATGACTGGCTAGACCAGCCAACTCCTGCGGGTCGATCTTCGCGGCGGTGTCGGTGATCTCATCCCGGACTAGGGAGAGATTATGGGCAACATCGCGTCCAGTAGTGGGCGCAATGGTCGTGGCATCTGCTGTTGGATTCACGATGTATCCCCTTCGATTCGGTCGTCGGCCTGGAAGGGCCATCCGGACGCTTGGTGGTTGATATCCATCTTGGTGATCCGGGTGGGCAGGGGTAACACTGTTTTCTGACGGTTCTCACTACACTTAAGGATTGGTCGGCGGCCTTGATCCGTAGCAACTCTCGGATGCAGGTGACCACAACTCGAAGTCACGTAGGTATCACCTTCGGAAGATGACCTGCCGTCGGCGGAGGGAGTGCAGGGTATTGACGCGGGGCAATCGGCTCGGACTTTGGCCGGCGTTGAACGCACGACCATAACAATTGCTATTTGGTGCTTTCTGCGGTCAAACCCACTCAATTCCGATCCAGTACCGGGAATCTGTGTTGGGGGTTATCCGATGAATCAGTGGCGGGGAACCCTCACTAACTTATCTGTTGTTAGAAGATCAGAGGTGCCAGGCGTGTGGCTGTGACGCGAGCCGCTTCCGCCCGCTCACAGATAGCGGAGAACCGTTCTGAAGGACCGGAGAGGCAGAGTGCCGCCTGGACAGGCCCATTCGGAAGATTTACGGGAAGAGCTAGACAGGACGAGCCTTCTTCAAGCTCGTTAATTTCGGTAGCCTGGCCTGCAACTCGTATTTCTACTAATTGTTTCTCTAATACGGACCTGTTCGTAATGGTGTGCCGCGTGACCTCCGCTAGTGGCCCTTTCAGGAAAGGGCGGGCGGACTCATCGAGGTGAGCTAGCATCAGCTTTCCGGCGGCGGAAGCGTGCGGATACCTCATCACCTCAAATTTCATTTGCAGGGGATAATCTGGATCATCGTCGGCGATTTTGAGCGAAGCATTCTGGATTAGGATGAGGTGCACTGGGAAACGGTTGCCGGTCCGAAATTTCTCAATTTCTGAACGGGCAGCGGTCGAAATATTGGGAGGTGTCGCTGCCGCGATGAGACCAGAGATGGCGTGACCGAGGGCGAATCCGCGGAGGTCGGCTGTCCGCACCAGGTATTCATCCCCGACAAGCGCATTCACCATGCGGTAAACGGTGGCCGGCGCCATTTGCAGGGCATCGGAAATTTCCTTCGCCGTTGTGCCGGTACCCAGCCGAGCCACTGTCTCGAGTATCCTGAGCGAGTTTGATGCTGTGCTGGGCCCCGAGTTCCCCGGTCGGTATCCCATCAGTTGGATCCCCCGCGGTATAAATCTGCATCCACAGTCTCGTCATAAATGCCGACAGAGGATAGGCGCTCTGGCGACCGGACTTTGAGAATGGTCGAGTAGGCAATGCTGATGAGGAGGACTCCGGCATAGACGAAGGCCTGCAGGCTGCCCGTAAGGATCGATACCGACGTGGCCTTCCAGAGCATGAAGCCTAGGACCAGGGGTGTCAGGGCGCCGAGTATCCAACTGGAGTACGTGTCCTCTCCTATCCTACGGAGGAAGAAGGGCAGGGACGCACTGGCGAGGAGATAGGCCCCGAGGTAGCCGTAGGCGCCCAGCGTGAAAAGAATCACGAGTCCCTGTTCAGGGCTGGCACCGGAGACGATGACTACTAGCGGGACAATGGCGACGATTGGCATCACCACCATGATCGCCGACGAGGGTGTCTGGTGAACCGCATGAATACGGCCGGCCAACCGCGGTGCCACACCTTCTCTTCCCATGCAGAAAAGAATCCGTACCAGGGCGCTCAATGACGCTATGGTGCAGGCAAACCAGGATGCCGCAATTCCGAGATCAAGGACGGCAGCAAATAGGGGTGAGGTCTGCGCGAACAGATCAGACAACGGAGTGGAACTTGTCATTATGGCCAAAGGCGCTTCGGCGAGTGCGAGATCTTGAGAAATTGCAGCGAGAAGGTACAGGGTTCCGGCCAATACCGGGGTCCAGGTAAGGGTGCGGGGGACGCTGATGAAGGGCTTATGTGCCTCGCCTCCTAAAGTGGCGGCACTTTCGAACCCTACGAAAGCACTGACGGCCACGACAATTCCTATCCACAGTGAATCAGAATCTCCGCTCCATGCGAAAACACTATCGAAACTGACGGCCGGCGCATTGAGAGAAAAGTAAACAATCATGAGGACCGTAAGGAGTCCGATCGAGATGCACTCCATAGTTAGTGTGAACCACGCTGATATCTGAATTCCTCGAACCATGAGATACCACGCTGCACCCATCGCGATAAAAATGGCTAGGACCATTGAGAGCTTCGGCTCGGCCAGACCCACTCCAAGGTTGACCAGAATTTGATCGGCGTAGGTTCCAACAGCCAGCAAGCCGGCCATGGCCACGAGTCCGTACCCAAAGATCGCTGACCATCCGGCGGTAATCGCCGCCCGCTGCCCCAGTCCCTTCGCTGTGTAGCTGTAAAGACCGCTCACTGCGGCCATGCGCTTTGCCATCGGTCTCAAACAGAAGGAGACCAGAACCATGAGCGCCATGGCTGCCCCGAAGGTCACAACGAGGTTTGGTGCGGCGGATCCACGCGCGAATGCCGGAAAGACGAGAGCCGGGATGACTGCCATCGCGCCAGCGGGTGCAACAGCGGCTACGGCCTGCGCGAAGACGGGGAGGAAGGAGAGCTTTCGCCGGTTCAGACCTTCCACGGGGGAACGGGAACTGATGAAGCGATCACCGCGGGCAGACACCAGGAACCAACTTTCGCTCGTACAGACAGGCTCACGACACTCACGAATGAGCCAGGACAACGATCCAGGCAACGATCCGAGGCGCAGAACACTAGCAGCCCGGAGCTGAGGCTCGTCCGTCACGCCCGCTTCCTCTGTTTCCAGCATGTTTCGTCATGTTTCCAACATGTTAACTGCAATGAGAAGATTCGCCTCAAAATTTCTCAAGAAAGTTTTGAGGAAGGTCTCGCCTAGGTGAACTCATTGACGTAGCTTTGCTTCATCGAAGGAAGCAAGTGAGCGACATCACACCAGAAGGACTCGAGGCGGAGTCCATCTGGCTCTCTATATGAGGGACTTTGTCGAATTCGCCGGATGGTCCTTCCACCCACCCAGGTTGGTAAGTAATCATTCGTGCGCGCTCGTATATGCCTAGGTAAAAACTTGTGGCGAGGTTAAGAAGTCCTAGCGATTTCTCATCTCAGGGGATAGTCCGTTCAAGAGCCGTCCCGCTGGGGTAAATGCACACCACGCCCACGTCAGGCATCTACGCCGCTCTCTTCCTGCCTACCCCAATGGGTGGCAACGAGGCCAAGCTCGTCCTTTTCTAGGCGGCTTACGGGCTCTTCGGCTGGCAAGCCGGGGGGACCCTCATTCTGAATACAGATTCAAGGAGAAAACGATGAGTATCGACAGCGAAGTCACCACCTCAGTTGGAGTTCAGTACCCCCTTGATCCGCTCTCCCGCGCTGAGATTTCCCGTGCGGCTTCCATCCTGAAGGCTGGGCCGGCCGCGGCTGATTCCTTCCGTTTCATCAGCATCGAGCTGCGCGAGCCCGATAAGGCACTGCTGCGTGCCGGCGCTGATACGGTGCGCGAAGCTGATGCGGTCCTGGTTGACCGTGCCGATGGACGTTCCTATGAGGCAATCGTCGAGCTCGATTCCGGCATCATCTCGAAGTGGACGCAGCTTGCCGTCGGAGTCCAGCCTCCCTTCATGCTGGATGAGTTTGCCGAAGGTGAGGAAAGTTGCCGTAAGAACCCTGAGGTTATTGCGGCCCTGGCCGAGCGTGGCATTACCAACATGGACCTTGTCTGCTTCGAGCCCTGGTCGGTGGGCTACTTCGGTGAAGACAACGAGGGACGACGTCTGATGCGCGCCCTGGTCTTCGTTCGTGACGAGCCCGACGACAGCCCTTACGCGCACCCGATCGAGAATTTCATCGTCATCGTCGACCTCAACACAGGTGAGGTGGTTCAGCTCCAGGACGACGAAAAGACTCCTGTTCCCAGTGCTCGCGGCAACTACCTGCCCAAGTATGTCGGGCCAGCCCGCACCGACCTGAAGCCCATTTCCATCACCCAGCCCGAGGGCCCTTCCTTCAATGTCACCGGCAACCACGTCCAGTGGGCCAACTGGACCTTCCGCGTCGGATTCACTCCCCGCGAGGGCCTGGTCCTTCACCAGCTCCGCTACAAGGACAAGGGCGTCGAACGCCCCGTCCTGAACAGGGCATCGCTGTCCGAAATGGTCGTCCCCTATGGCGACACCGCTCCGGTCCAGGCGAAGAAGAACGCCTTCGATTCCGGTGAGTACAACATCGGTAACATGGCCAACTCCCTCACCCTCGGTTGTGACTGCACCGGTGAGATCAAGTACTTCGACGGCATCACGACCGACAGCATCGGCAGGCCGGTGACCATCGAGAACGCGATCTGCATGCACGAGGAAGACGACAGCATCCTATGGAAGCACTGGGACTTCCGCGAGAATACTGCCGAGACCCGCCGTAACCGCAAGCTCGTCATCTCCTTCATCGCCACGGTCGCGAACTACGAGTACGCCTTCTACTGGCACCTCTTCCTCGATGGCAGCATCGAGTTCATGGTCAAGGCCACCGGTATCCTTTCCACCGCCGGCCAGAAGCCCGGAGAGAAGAACCCGTATGGCCAGGCCCTGAACAACGACGGACTCTACGGGCCGATCCACCAGCACATGTTCAACGTGCGGATGGACTTCGAAGTCGACGGACCGAAGAACGTCGTCTATGAAACGGACATGGAAATTCCCGAGGACAACCCAACCCACACCGCGTTCAAGGCCGTGGACCGGTTGCTGGAAACCGAGCAGGCCGCGATCCGCAAGACCGACTCGGCCAAGCACCGCTTCTGGAAGATCGCCAACCGCGACAGCAGGAACTTCGTCGACGAGCCCGTCGCGTACCGCCTCATCCCCACCGATGGCATCCAGCTGGCCGCCGGCGACGAGTCGTTCGTCAGCAAGCGCGCGCAGTTCGCCCGCAACAACCTGTGGGTCACCGCGTACGACCGCACCGAGCGCTTTGCAGCCGGCGAGTTCCCGAACCAGGCCACCGGCAGCGACGACGGCCTCCACGTCTGGACCAAGGCGGACCGGGACATCGTCGATGAGGACCTCGTGGTCTGGTACACCTTCGGCATGCACCACGTCGTACGGCTCGAGGACTGGCCCGTCATGCCCCGCCAGAACATCGGCTTCCTGCTCGAACCCCACGGCTTCTTCGACCAGAACCCAACCCTGGACCTGCCCCGGGTGTCAGCCACCGCCAACCACTGCAGCGCAGACGAAGGACAAACCACCCACTAACAGCTGAGTAACTAACTGCTTGACCATCGGTTGTCTCAAACCGATTGCTTCAAAGAGGTCCCGGGGGACGCGACACGACCTAAGCGTCACAGCGTTCTCCGGGACCTCGCCCGTTCAGTAGGGATTCCTCATCAGTACCGTTTCCCGATAGCAGGACATGCAGTTTCAGCCTTATCGCACCAGAGATGAGCACGGAGAGTCACTCGCGCCTCGTTCCGCTCAATGAACGCCCAACGGACGAGGATTCCGTCCGACCACCGGTTCCGGAATGACCTCCACGTCTACCAGCAGACAGGGAAGTCCCTTCGCGTCTGCGAACCAAAGACTCCCCCGACTTACTGACCTGCTTCTACTTCGCCCTGCTTCTACTTCGCACGGCGAGACTCGTCCCATAGGCGCCGGCCAACAGTCGACATGACTAGAAAATCCGACAACGTTGTCTAAGGAAGATTGTTATGAGTGAACATCACGTGGATGGAGCCGATGGTCTCAAGAGATCAATCGACTGGAAGCAGGGTACGGCTATCGCGTTGGGCGTGCCACTGCTGATTCTTCCCTCTTTGGGTTACCTCCCGCTGTACGTCTCTGGCGCAGCAATCCTGATCTGGGCAATATCGGTCCTTCAGGGTTTCTTCCAGAACACCGCGTACGCAGAAATGGCCACCACCTTTCCTAGGGCCTCAGGCGTGCCTGGTTTCGCACAGCACGTATTCGCCGACGGAAACCAAGGCCGCTCCAGCAGGGGCAAACTGCTGGGCGGGTTCACCGCCTGGAGCTACTGGTTCGGCTGGAACCCCATCCTGGCGATCTTCGCCCTTCTGGTTGGTGGCTACCTGCACGAACTGTTTCCAGTCCTCGGCGAAATATTCACCGAGTACCAGCTGTCCCTCGCGGCAGGCGTCGTGATTTTTGGTGGATTGTTCGCGGTGAACTGGTTCGGCCTCAAGGACGGCGCCATCCTCAGCTACTTCCTTGCGGCTCTGTCCTTGATACCGCTGGTAATCCTGACCGTGGCACCGTTCGCGACCGGACACGTTGAGATGACGAACATCACTGGCAACTGGTGGCCAACCGACTGGGCCTGGGACATGCACCATATCCTGATCCTCTTCGGAGTCTTCGGAATCGCCCACTGGAGTGCTTGCGCCTGGGAAACGGCAGCCATGTACGGCCCCGAGTACAAGAATCCGGCCAAAGACGCCCCCAAGGCGTTGTTCGCCTGCGGCATCATCTGCCTGCTCCTGTACGTCCTGATGCAAGCCTCAGTAATTGGTGTCCTGGGAGTCGATGGCGTCATCGCCGAGTCCGTCTCACCGCTGATGCCCGTCGCCCAGTCAGTCTTCGGTCAGACCGGCCTGATGCTCACCGTCGTCATCATCATGTTGATGGCAGCCATGGTCCTGATCATCCAAACGGCCTACCTCGGCTCCTCCCGCGCCATGCACTCCATGGCGGTGGAAGGAAACCTTCCCAAGATCTTTGGTCAGACGAACAGTCACGGCACCCCATTCATTGCACTGCTGGTCATTGCGGTCTTCAACCTCCTACTGATTTCCATGGGAAACGCTGCTGCAGTTCTTGCAGCCTCAGCGATCGGTTACACCATCGCCCACGGCCTCAGCCTGTTCGCCTACGTCATCACCAAGAGCAATCCTGCCTACGCTGACCTCAAAAGGCCGTTCCTGGCGCCCAAGGGTTGGAAGGGTGTTGGTCTGTTCTTCGGCCTGTTCAACGTGCCCTTGAGTGTGATCGGTGTGGTGTACCTGAATAGCCTGGAAATTGGTTGGACCTCTACCATCGTGGCCTTCGGCGTGCTGGGAATCTATGTACCGATCTGGTTCTACACCCAACATGAGCTGAGACGTCGCGATAAGGAAGCAGCGACTGCCGGCTCCTTGCATCATGATTCGAATGAGGATGCTGTGGATGTGGACGAGCTTTCAGATCCTATTAGGTAACTGAAATGCTCCAACCTGTGGAATATCTGCTGGAGTATCGAATTGCTCCTGGTCGGCCTCGCTAGCAAGACTTACCCGCCTAGCGTTGGATGATGCATATTCCACGCTGACGCTCCTGATCCGCCTCGGCCCCGATGGAAGCAGGACAAGGATCAGCCCCCCGATGACGGGTCCCCGGTGCTGCGGCATCACCACCGGGGACCCGATCCGCAACCAAACTGCCAACCTGCCAGTGAAAGCGTGGTCCCAGTGTTTACTATCCCGGCAGTCACCTGGACTCTCACGGCCGTTCTGTTGCTGAGCGGAAGTTATCACCTCCTGCACGCGGCTCGGTCCCGCCAGCTCACGGACCGGATCAACAAGAGTCTTCATGGCCTCATGAATTTCTTGATGGCTGCAATGTTGTGGAACCTCGTGGCATCGACCATGTTGGTGCAGATCGCAGTCCTCGCCGGTGCGGCAGTGTGGTTCGTCATTCAAGCGGTTGCCCGGCCGGAATTCACAATCCTCTGCGCGGGTCGGCAGGGCCGGCTCAGATGCGCCTACCACAGCCTCACCATGGCAGGCGCTGCGGTCATGATCGCCATGATGGCGCCCACAGTTACCGCCAACCAGGCCACCGTTGCCGCGAGCCCAGCGGAAACGTCACACGCCCACCACACGATGTCACCTGCAGCCCAGACACATACAGCCCACAACACGACGGGGACAGGAATGAGTCATTCACCCGACCTGACCCTCCTACTGACAGCATTCTTCGCAGCCGCGACAGTAGTTTTTCTCGTCCTCCTACTGCGCAGCAGGATAGCCAAAACTAGCAGCAACCATGCGAGGCCACGAGATCACGTTCGCGCGGAGCACGGACTCGAAGCCCTCGGCGCCGCCATCATGGCCTTGATGTTCGCCGCAATGACAGCTTGAACGACATACCGTCTGGCGCAGTGGTGTGACCCGTAGCCTGCCCATGCAGGCATCGACTGGCTGGGTCAAGGAAGATGCCGCCCCAGTCCATCCGACGAGTGGAAGCTTCAGAGAGGAAGCCATCATGAGCATCACCACCCACAACGCCGTGTCTATTTCTTTCCGAGGTACGGTCCGCCGTCCGGTCGCCATGCGCACTCGTAATGCAGCGGTAACCCCTTCCGCCTCCCCCTGGATGTCCATCAGTCACCTGTTCTCCTTCGGTCACGGGTAAAGACCATGGACTCGCCGGCGCTGACTCTCATCGAACTGGGAGCAGTTGTGTTCTGCCTCGGCCTGTTGGCGAGATTGGCCGGACGGGTGGGAATGTCTCCCATTCCGCTCTATCTCTTGGGCGGTCTTGCCTTTGGCACGGGCGGAATCATTGAGCTTGAAGGCATGAAGGAATTCGCGCACCTCTCCGCGGAGATCGGTGTCATCCTGCTGCTACTTATGCTCGGGCTAGAATACACAGCATCCGAGCTCTTCACCGGGCTGCGGAGATCCTGGCAAGCTGGCGTCCTTGACTTCATCCTGAACTTCCTGCCGGGAGCAGCACTTGCCCTTTTCCTGCACTGGGGATTCGTGGGCGCCGTGGTGATGGGAGGCGTCACCTACATCTCCTCATCGGGCATCGCAGCAAAGGTGATCACCGATCTAGGTCGGATGAGCAACCGCGAAACCCGTGTGGTGATCTCCATCCTGGTGTTCGAGGACCTGGCCATGGCCATGTACCTTCCCGTTCTCACCGCCATCCTTGCCGGCGTCAGTTTCCTCGGCGGGCTCACAACGGTAGGCATTGCGTTGGCTGTGGTGAGCATTGTCCTCATGGCCGCGCTACGGCACGGACACCACATCTCGAGGGCCGTCCATAGCGAGAACTCGGAGGTATTCCTCCTGCACCTCCTGGGTGCGGCATTACTCGTAGCCGGCGTGGCATCCGCCATGCAGGTCTCGGCAGCAGTGGGAGCGTTCATGCTTGGCATCGCGATTTCCGGTGCCACATCGCACAATGCCACACGTCTCTTGGCGCCCCTGCGGGACCTTTTTGCTGCAATTTTCTTCGTGGCGTTCGGGTTGAACACTGATCCTGCCTCCATCCCGCCGGTGCTCGGCTGGGCGCTAGTCCTCGGCGTCATCACCGCGGTCAGCAAAATGGCCACCGGCATCTGGGCTGCACAGCGTGTGGGCATCACCCGCCCCGGCCGGCTCCGTGCAGGAGCGACCCTCATAGCCCGTGGAGAGTTCTCGATCGTCATCGCCGGGCTGGCAGTGGCTTCCGGCGCCGTCACCCAAGAACTCGCGGCCCTGGCTACTGCCTATGTACTGATTATGGCCGTTGTGGGGCCATTGGCCGCACGCTACATCGAACCGCTGATCCACATCGTGCGTCCATCAAGAGATGTCCTTGGGAAAGCCTAGCCGTATGGGCACGACACCTAGGCTTGAGCTGTGAACACAGGACCCCTTGTGGAGAGCATGGAACGGCACCAAATCTCCCTTTACCTCGTGGCCATCGTCGTCGGTGGCTTTTCGGGTTGGCTGACGCCGGCGGCAGCAAAACCCTTCGAACTCTCGATCACCCCGGTGTTGGGTGCACTGCTGTTCGCCACATTCCTCGGAATACCATTCTCAAAGATTGGTCAAGCGGTGCGTGACGGACGATTCATAACGACCGTGATGGTTCTGAACTTCCTCATCGTGCCGATTATCGTCTTCGGTCTATCCCGCTTCGTTGCTCACGACCAAGCTCTCCTCATCGGCGTGATGATGGTCCTGCTCACACCATGTATCGATTACGTCATCGTGTTCTCGGGTCTAGCTGGTGGGTCCAGCGAGCGGCTCCTCGCAGCTGCGCCATTGCTCATGCTCACCCAAATGCTGTTACTACCGCTCTACCTGCTGATCTTCATCGGCCCTCATCTGGTCTCAGCCATCGAACCAGGGCCCTTCATCGAAGCCCTCGTCCTACTCGTCATCATTCCCCTGGTTGCGGCCGCACTGACCCAGCGCTGGGCCTGCCGGGCACTGGCAGCGCGTCACCTCATGGCCTTCATGCAGGGCCTCATGGTCCCTTTGATGATGCTCACGCTCGCGATTGTCGTTGGATCCCAGATCGTCGGTGTGGGGCAGGAACTACGCTCCCTGCTTGCGGTTATCCCGATCTACATCGCCTACCTGATCGTCATGGTCCCCACAGGAATGCTCGCCGCGCGCATCGCGCGCCTTGATGTGGGAAGCACAACCGCCGTGGTCTTCAGCGGTGCGACCAGGAACTCCCTCGTTGTCCTGCCCCTTGCCCTGGCTTTACCGGAACCCTTGGCCTTAGTGGCTCTGGTCGTCGTTACCCAGACGCTCATCGAACTCGTCGGCATGGTCACCTACGTCAAAGCCCTACCCCGCCTGATCTCCACCCAGCACACCACCAGCTACATATAACCCCTAGAGCCAGCGGCACTCCCCCGCTCTCCCGGCAGGGTTCGGTTGCTCACACCCCGTCGTTCGGACCGGCTTGTTGTCATACCCATCATTGCGGCGCCGCATTGGTAAGGGTGGGGGCGTGGCGCGTAGCGAGTCGTGCTGTAGGTGTGTCGTCTCTCCCAGGAAAGCTTGAGGTCAGCTGTTGCGGGTAGCGGCCACGACGGCCGGATGCCCGGGCGAGGGAATGGCAGGGCTGCTTTACTTGCAAAGCATTGCCGGAGGAGCCCGCTGTGTCCTCGTTCGTGACCGATAGTTTTTCTACCCTCGAAAGTCAGCACCTGCGATCATCGTCCACCTGCTGCACAAGGTGCGGGCGGCAGGCCTCCGGCCACTAGCCGATGATCTGTCGGTTCTAGGAGACTGCGGCGAACACGATTTTCGGCGGAACCTCCGGTGCCCTGTCCGGGTGAGTTGCCCACCAAGCGGCGCAGGCAACTCGCCAGCTGTCGAGGTCCTCCTGATCACCGTTGATGTTCACCGTCGATCCTGACACTTGGGCCACGGCAGCGCCACAAAAGTGGGTTCCGTCTTTAGCCGTAATTTCCGGGTACTCCTCGTACAGTTCGCCCAGGGAGCGGATCAGGTAGTCGGGGCGCTCGTCCACGTGCGCAGCCAGAGCCGTGTGAACCGAGTCAACACCCGTGAGAACGAGGACGGTGGCCATGCCTGCGCGATTTCCGCCCAGTATGTCGGTGTCCAACCGGTCCCCGACAACGAGTGCGCGCTCTACGCGGGAGTGGCGTGCCGCGGTCTCGAAGAGTGCAGCTTCTGGTTTTCCTGCTACCAGGGGCGACTTACCAGTGGCCGCGGCGACCGCAGCCACCATCGACCCGTTACCGGGAGCGAATCCCCGTTCCTGTGGAAGGGTCATGTCCAGGTTTGTTGCTACCCAGGTGGCACCTGCTGTGATTGCATAGGCGGCTTCTGCCAGGTCCTTCCACCCGAGGGTGGGGGAAAACCCTTGAATGACAGCATCGGGTCGCTCGTTGGCGGTGGGTACGACCACGAATCCCTGCGCCCTGACGGATTCCGCCAGGATTCCACTGCCGACGACGAGCACGGATGCGCCTGCTGCGACTACATCAGCCAGCAGTTCCGCACCGGCCAACGCGGATCCGAAGACCTGCTCGGCTCGGGCAGGCGCACCTAGGTCCCGCAGATGGGCGGCAACTTCCTCTGATGAGCGCGACGCGTTGTTCGTCACGTACGCCAGGCTTTTGCCCTCCGCATCAAGCCGCTCAAGGGCGCCAATGGCCCCGTTGATCGCCCGCGGTCCCGTATAGACGACCCCATCGAGGTCTGCGAGCAGTCCGTCGAAATTATCAATGAGCCGCGTGGTCATCAGTACCTCACCCTCGTTAGTGTCGTTGGTCGGCTTATGTGTAGATGTCGGGGATGGTCGCTCAGGGGATCGAACGAAACCAGTGCACCCTAGCGTTATTCCTGGAGGCTTTCGGGCGCCCACCCTGGGTTCTTCGGGCAGGAGGGTGGGCTCGGGTCCCAGGAGGTTCTTGCGGAACTCGTCGGACATGGGCTAGAGCTTCTTTCCGGCAGATCCGAGGGATGCGGCGGCCTCGACGATACGGGCCGAGAGGCCGGCTTCGGCGGAGGCGCCCCAGACGCGGGGGTCGTAGGTCTTCTTGTTGCCGACCTCGCCGTCGACCTTCAGCACGCCGTCGTAGTTGCGGAACATGTGGTCGGCGATGGGGCGCGTGAACGCGTACTGGGTGTCGGTGTCGATGTTCATCTTGATGACGCCGTAGGAGACGGCGTCGGCGATCTCCTGGTCGGAGGAGCCCGAGCCGCCGTGGAACACGAGGTCGAAGGGCTTGTCCTTGCCGATCTTCTGGCCCACCTGGTCCTGGATGTCCTTGAGGATCTCCGGGCGCAGCTTCACGCCGCCGGGCTTGTAGACGCCGTGGACGTTGCCGAAGGTCAGCGCGGTGATGTACCGGCCGTTCTCGCCGGCACCGAGGGCATCCACGGTCGCCAGGGCGTCGTCGACCGTGGTGTAGAGCTTGTCGTTGATGGCGTTCTCCACGCCGTCCTCCTCGCCGCCGACGGTGCCGATCTCCACTTCGAGGATGATCTTCGCGGCAGCGGCGCGGGGCAGGATCTCGCGGGCGATCCGCAGGTTCTCCTCGAGGGTCTCGGCCGACCCGTCCCACATGTGGGAGTTGAAGAGCGGGTCGCGGCCATTCTTCACCGCGTCCTCGGATGCGGCCAGCAGCGGCAGCACGAAGTCATCGAGCTTGTCCTTGGGGCAGTGGTCCGTGTGCAGGGCGATGTTGACGTCGTACTTCTTCGCCACTTCCTTCGCGAACGCCGCGAAGCCGAGCGAACCGGCGACCATGTCCTTCACGCTCGCACCGGACCAGTAGGCAGCGCCGCCCGTGGAGACCTGCACGATGCCGTCCGAACCCGCTTCGGCGAAGCCGCGCATCGCAGCGTTCAGCGTCTGGGAGGAGGTCACGTTCACAGCCGGGAACGCGAAGCCGCCCGCCTTCGCGCGGTCGATCATCTCGGCGTAAACATCAGGGGTGGCAATAGGCATGCTAGCTCCAGCATTCTGTGTATGGACGCTGCTTCATTCGGCTATCTCACCGACGGTCTCATAGATAGAAATTTTGTTGATGCGGCGTACGTGGCGGTCGGCATTACTGAAGGGTTCTGCGAGGAACGCCTTGATGAGCCCGGTCGCTTCCTCCACGTCGTGCTGGCGGCCGCCGACTGCGACTACGTTGGCATCATTGTGTTCACGGGCCAATTTAGCCGTGGAGAGGTTCCATACCAGAGCGGCGCGGACGCCTTCGACCTTGTTCGCGGCGATTTGTTCACCGTTTCCCGAGCCACCCAGCACTATCCCGAGGGCGTCTACGCCCGCGGCTTGGTCGGCCACCACGGCGGCGGCAGCATTAATGCAGAACCCTGGATAGTCGTCTTCGGCGTCGTAAACCTTGGGCCCGTGGTCCACCATCTCGTAGCCGTCCGCGGACAATGCGGTAATGAGGTGGGAGCTAAGTTCCATGCCAGCGTGATCCGTTGCAATATGCACCCGCATAAGTGGTCCTCCAATGTAGTAAGCGCAATTAGTTTGTGTTGGGTGCTGCCGAGTTCAGCGCGAGTTGACCGTTAGCGCGTAAGGACTCGATGGCCTCCTCCGGCGAGGGCTTGCCATAGACCGCTGATCCTGCCACGAAGACGTTGGCACCGGCCTCCGCTGCCCGGGTGATGGTTTCCTCCGTGATGCCGCCGTCCACCTGAATGGCCACGTTCACCCCGGAGCCCTCTACCGCGGCACGAGCACGGCGAATCTTGGGCAGCACGACATCCAGGAATGCCTGGCCCCCAAATCCCGGCTCCACCGTCATGAGCAGCAGCATGTCTAGTTCCGGGAGCATGTCCAGGTAGGGCTCTACGGGGGTGGCGGGACGAAGTGCCATACCTGCCTTAGCTCCACGTGCGCGAAGTTCGCGGGCAAGCTTGATCGGGGCATCGGACGCCTCGACGTGAAAAGTTACTGAGCTAATACCGGCGTCGGCGAACTGGGGCGCCCACCGGTCAACGCTGGAAATCATCAGGTGGGCATCCAGTGGGACCGGGCTTACCTTTTGCAGCCGTTCCACGACGGGCAGGCCGATGGTCAGGTTCGGTACGAAGTCATTGTCCATCACGTCCACATGCACAGCGTCGGCATTACCGATACGAGCCAGCTCTGACTCAAGGTTCGCAAAGTCGGCTGAGAGGATGCTGGGGTTGATGCAGCAATTTAACGGTGAAATGGGCATGGGATTTGCCTTTCGTATCGGTCGAGCTTGCGGAGCGATGCCACACGCTGAGGTTCACAGCAAACGAGAAAACACCCGGTGCCACACAAGGCCACTGCAAATGTCTCCACCTGAAATCGTGGGCGCAGGTGTGGCACCGGGCGAGATAACTACGGAATCTTTAGCTACTGACCAGAGCTTTTTCAGAGCGCGCGCTGTTGAGGGCGCTTTCAACGTCTGCAACCAGCTCTGACCAGCTGGTGACGAACTTGTCCAGGCCCTCGGTCTCGAGCTGCTGGACGACCTCGTCGTAGGAGACGCCGATGGCGTCGAGCCGGTTCAGTACCTTGGTGGACTCGGCGTAGGTGCCGGTGATGGTGTCACCCGAGACGACGCCGTGGTCGGCCATCGCCTCGAGGGTCTTCTCCGGCATGGTGTTCACGACGTCCGCTGCGACGAGGCCGGCGACGTAGAGGGTGTCCGGGAGGGTGGGGTCCTTCACACCGGTCGATGCCCACAGCGGGCGCTGCTTGTTTGCGCCTGCTGCTGCAAGGACCTGCCAGCGTTGCGTGGAGAACTGCTCCTGGAAGATCTTGTACGCCAGGCGGGCGTTGGCCACACCCGCCTTACCCTTGAGTGCCTTCGCCTCATCGGTGCCGATCTTGTCCAGTCGTGCGTCGATCTCAGTGTCGACGCGGGAGACGAAGAACGAGGCGACCGAGGCGATCTTGGACAGATCGTGACCGTTCTGCTTCGCCTGCTCGAGGCCGGTCAGGTAGGCGTTGATGACGGCACGGTAGCGCTCGAGCGAGAAGATCAGCGTGACATTGACGCTGATGCCTGCGGCCAGGGTCGCCGTGATAGCGGGCAGGCCCTCCCGGGTTGCGGGGATCTTGATCAGGACGTTGGTGCGCTGCACCTTCGCGTGCAGGCGCTTGGCCTCGGCGACAGTCCCGGCGGTGTCGCGGGACAGGCGCGGGTCGACCTCGATGGAGACCCGGCCGTCGGCGCCGTTGGTGCGCTCGGCCTCCGCGGCGAAGATGTCGCAGGCCTGCGCGACGTCATGGGTGGTGATGTCGAAGACGGCCTGGTCGACGTCGGCGCCGGCCTCGGCCAGTGCGCCGACCTGCGAGGCGTAGGACTCGCCCTTCTTCAGCGCCGCGGCGAAGATGCTGGGGTTGGTCGTGACGCCCACGACGTTGAGGTCCTCGATGAGATGCTTGAAGGCACCGGAGTTGATGCGCTCCCTCGAGAGGTCGTCGAGCCAGATCGATACGCCGGCGGCCGAAAGGTTGGCTGTGGGTGATGAAGTCATGATGTACTCCTTCTGCGCTTTCGCGGAATGTGTGGATAGTCCTGGAGGGGCTCGGGTTTATGCGGGCCCCTCCCGGACAAGAACCTGCGGTTAGTCCTCAAAGGACCTGAGTATGGCCGCGCCTAGAGCTGGTCGCCGGTCTCGGTGGCGGGGGTACCGGAAGCAATGGCGGTGGTGCCGTTGGGCGCCAGGGGATCGGCGGCGACGGCTTCCAGGGAGTCCAAGGCGGCGGCGACGACGGCCTCGGCGGTGATGCCGAATTCGCGGTAGAGCGTCTTGTAGTCGGCGGACGCACCGAAGTGCTCCAGGGATACGCTGCGGCCGGCGTCGCCGACCAAACCAGCCCAGGTCAGTGAGACGCCTGCCTCCACCGACACGCGGGCGCGGACCGTGCGCGGCAGGACGCTGTCGCGGTAGGACGCGTCCTGGGCGTTGAACCACTCCACGCACGGCATCGAGACCACGCGGGCGGAGATGCCCTCCGCCTCGAGGGCTTCGCGGGCCTCCACAGCCAGCGCTACCTCGGAGCCGGTGCCGATGAGGATGACGTCGGGCGAGCCGTTCTTCGCTTCGGCGAGCACGTAGCCGCCCTTCGCGACGCCCTCCGCCGATGCGAAGGTTTCACCTTCAGCGGTACCTGTACCCCGCTCGAACACGGGAATGTTCTGGCGCGTCAGCACGATGCCTGCGGGGTTCTCGGTGTTCTCGAGGATCGTGCGCCAGGCGATCGCGACCTCGTTCGCGTCAGCGGGGCGAACGACGTCGAGCCCTGGAATGGCCCGCAGCGAGGCGAGCTGCTCGACCGGCTGGTGCGTGGGACCGTCCTCGCCGAGGCCGATCGAGTCATGGCTCCAGACGTAGATCGCGGGAACACCCATCAGGGCACCGAGGCGCACCGCAGGCTTCTGGTAGTCGCTGAAGATCAGGAACGTGCCCGAGAACGCACGGGTGCTGCTGTGCATCACGATGCCGTTGACGATGGCCGCGGCAGCGTGCTCGCGGATACCGAAGTGCAGGACGCGCCCGTACGGGTTGCCCTTCCACGCTTCCGTGGACCGGCTCTCTGGGATGAACGATGGCGATCCCTCGATGGTCGTGTTGTTCGACTCCGCGAGGTCCGCGCTGCCGCCCCACAGTTCGGGAAGCACCGGGCCGATGGCGTTCAGGACCTTGCCGGACGCGGCGCGGGTGGACATGTCCTTGCCCGCCTCGAACGCCGGCAGGGCCGATTCCCAACCCTCGGGCAGCGTGCGCGCCTGGATGCGCTCGAGCACGGCGGCCTCCTCGGCGTGTCCGGCCTTCCAGGCGTCGAAGCCCTCCTGCCAGGCGCTGTGGGCCTCGGCCCCGCGCTGCACGATGCCGCGCGCGTGCTCCAGGACCTCCGGGTCGACCTCGAACTGCTTCTCCGGGTCGAAGCCCAGGACCTCCTTCAGGGCCGCGACCTCGTCCTTGCCGAGAGCCGAGCCGTGGATCTTGCCGGTGTTCTGCTTGTTCGGAGCCGGGTAGCCGATGATCGTGCGCAGCGAGACGATCGAAGGCTTCGAGGTCTCGTTCTTCGCGGCGACGAGGGCCGAGTAGAGCTCCTCGACGTCCTCGACGTACTCGCCGGTCTTGGTCCAGTCGACCCGCTGGGTGTGCCAGCCGTAGGCCTCGTAACGCTTGAGGACGTCCTCGGTGAACGAGATGTCCGTGTCGTCCTCGATGGAGATGTGGTTCTCGTCGTAGATCACCACGAGGTTGCCGAGCTCCTGGTGTCCGGCCAGGGACGAGGCCTCGGCGGTCACGCCTTCCTGGAGGTCGCCGTCGGAGGCGATGACCCAGATGGTGTGGTCGAAGGGGCTTGTCCCGGCGGGAGCGTCGGCGTCGAACATGCCGCGCTGGCGGCGCTGGCCGTAGGCGAAGCCGACCGACGTCGCCAGGCCCTGGCCCAGCGGGCCCGTGGTGATCTCCACGCCCTTGGTGTGCCGGTACTCGGGGTGGCCGGGGGTCAGTGAACCCCACGTGCGCAGCGCCTTCAGGTCATCGAGCTCCAGGCCGTAGCCGGCCAGGTAGAGCTGGATGTAGAGGGTGAGCGAGGTGTGCCCGGGGGAGAGGACGAAACGGTCCCGGCCCGTCCACTCCGGATCCGACGGATCGTGCCGCATCAGCTTCTGGAACAGGAGGTATGCCGCCGGCGCCAGGCTCATCGCCGTCCCCGGGTGGCCGTTGCCCACCTTTTCCACCGCGTCCGCGGCCAGGATACGGACCGTGTCGACCGCCTTCTGATCGAGTTCGGTCCAGGTCAAGGTGGTTGATTCCTCGATGAGTGTGGCACTTGCTGTCGGATTCACGATGTATCTCCTTCGATTTCGGTCATCGGGCCTGTGAGGGCCGCGCCCATGCTTTGTAGCTCATATCAATAGTCGTGAATCAAAGGGGTAGGGGTAACACTGTTTTCTGACAGTTCTAACTACCCTTAAGGGTTGGAGGGGGTTCGTGGTCCCTGTAGTCTGAGGCCATGAGTGCAGTCACCAGTCACCTTTCAAAGGCAGCGGTACAGTCCCAGCCAGAACTGCCATGGACGCTTCTGCACGTCGTCGCAGCCTTGGCAGTTTCTCCGCTGACCGAGATAGCGGAGCGACTACGCGGTGCCATGCTCCCCTACCTGAGCAGCAGCGCTTTGGTCATCTTCACCGAGGACTGCACAGGGCGACCCCAGAAAAAGACCGGCGAGGAGGACATCATCTCCAGGGTCTCTATCGCGGAGCTCGACGCGCTTCGCTCAGCCCTTTCGGACGAGGAACCCTTTTTCGGGGAAGCCGAGATCGCCGGCGAGAGCCGTGCAGTGCTGGCGTTGAAACACGCTTCCAGCCATGCGCTTCTCGTCGTCACCGATCCTCATCCAGCCGAGCCAGGGGATGGCACCGGGCTGGAGATGGTGACGTATCTATGGCACGTCGCCGCCCGACGGATTCAGGAAAAAGTCGCTGACGCGCCGCCGTCATACCTGCTGGAGTCGCGAGCTGCCTCTGCTGAACGCGTCCGCGTAACAGCGGAGCTAACCGATCTGCATTCGACCACCCTCGAAACTCTCCTGGCAGCCCTGCGCTCCTCTTCCTTGAGCGATGCAGCAGCCCGATCAACGGTCACGGACCTCACCGCCAAGGCGCTCATCAGGCTGCGCACACTTAGTGACCGCACCACGGACCTGGTAGAAGAGCCGGTCGCCAAAGCGTTTGAACGCCTACGGGAGGACCTACGACCACTGACGAGCTTCAGCGGCGTCGAAGTCCAGTTCATCGAACCCCCGCTCAATGGAAGGGCGCTTCCCGGCGAAGTCGCTCACGCAGCACGGGCCATTGTCCGCGGACTGGTACTGGCCATGATGGAACAATCCGACATCAGCAGAATCCGGACACAGTGGGACTGCGACGGTGAAAACCTGCTGATCAACGTCCGCGACGATGGCGGCGGTGCCCTGACCGCCGACACCCCCAGCATCAGTGGACTGGAACGACGGGTCAAAGCGCTTACCGGGCAACTACGGATGGACGTCATGCAAGGCTGGGGTGCAGATATTTTTGTCTCCCTTCCCCTGGACCTGCCGACGCGGCCGGTCGGCGACGTTGCCGGGTGGAACCTGGCCGCCCGGGAGCTCGAAGTGCTTCAGCACCTTGTGGCCGGGCACCGTAACCGCACCATCGCTTCCACGCTGGGTATCAGCGAAAACACCGTCAAGTTCCATGTGCGGAACCTCTTTAAGAAACTCGAAGTCGGCTCACGCGGCGAAGCCATTGCCCTGGCGCACAGCAACGGACTCCGCTGACGAAGTAAAGCTTTCAGAGCACCATCACGACGGTACTTGGCGGCCCAGCAGTTCGGGAGAAAACAGCTCAGCCGAACAGCGTCGCGGCTTCGTCGTAGCGGTGCTGCGGAACCCGCTTGAGGTTGCCGAGCGCCGCCTCGAAGCCGACATGCGCGATCTCGGTGCCGTGGAGCGAGACCATGGTGCCCCACAGCTCGTCCTTCACGGAGTCGACGGCGGCCATCCCGAGGCGGGTGGCGAGTACGCGGTCGAACGACGTCGGGACGCCGCCGCGCTGGATGTGGCCGAGGATGGTCGCGCGGGTCTCGATACCCGTGCGTGCTTCCAGTTCCGGCGCGAGCTGGTCGGCGATGCCGCCCAGACGGGGGCGGCCGAACGTGTCCAGGCCGCGCTCGGAGTGCGCCTGCTCCATGTGGGAGGGCACGAAGCCCTCGGCGACGACGACGAGGGGCGCGCGTCCTCGGGCGTTCGCGGTCGCGACCCACTCGGTGATCTGCTCGATGCTGGTCTGCTGCTCGGGGATCAGGATGGCGTGGGCGCCCGAGGCCATGCCGGCGTGCAGGGCGATCCAGCCCACGTGCCGACCCATGACCTCCGCGATCATGCAGCGGCTGTGCGACTCGCCCGTGGTGCGGAGCCGGTCGATCGCCTCGGTCGCGATCTGGACAGCCGTGTCGAAACCGAAGGTGTAATCGGTGGCGTCGAGGTCGTTGTCGACCGTCTTGGGGACTCCGACGATCTTCAGGCCGAGGTCGGTGAGCCGCTTCGCCGCGGCGAGGGTGCCTTCACCGCCGATCGCGATCATCGCGTCGATGCCGAGGCGCGCCATGTTCTCCTTGATGGCCTCCGCTCCGCCCTTGCCCTCGAAGGGATTGGTGCGCGAGGTGCCGAGGATCGTGCCGCCCTGCTTGGAGATGCCGCGCACTGCGTGGCGGGGAAGGTCGATGACGTCGCCCTCGACGACGCCACGCCAGCCATCACGAAATCCGACGAACTCCTGCTCGTGCACCTTGATGCCCTTGAGCACCGCGCCGCGGATGACGGCGTTGAGCCCGGGGCAGTCGCCGCCGCTGGTGAGGATTCCGATCTTCATATGGCTGGCTCGAATCAGGCGAGAAGGGCTAACAGGGATTAGCGACTTACAGCGGTGTGTTGATGAATCAAGGTGCTAAAGGTCCTCCGGCACGGGTAAGCCCCAACTATCGGTATATAGCAGTGCCAGGAGGACGCAGGCTAGGCCGATCCCACCGCTGCAAGCACCGACATCGCTTCCTCAACGACATCTGTGGTCGGGAAGGATTGGCGGGAAACGCCCGCCATCTCCTCCAAAATCCGCACCACCTGGCAGCTGTAGCCAAACTCGTTGTCGTACCAGACGTACAGGATCAGGTTCTTACCCGTAGAAAGTGTGGCAAGGCCGTCGACAATGCCGGCATGACGCGAGCCAACGAAATCCGTGGAAACAACCTCGGACGACTCAATGTAATCAATCTGCCTGCGCATACCCGAGTAGAGCGACATCTCGCGGAGGTAGGTATTGACCTCCTGCTTTGTGGTGCCTGCAGTGAGGGTGAGATTGAGGATGGCAATGGAGACGTCTGGGGTTGGCACGCGTATCGAACTACCCGTCAGCTTGTCAGCTAGTTCCGGCAACGCTTTCGCCACCGCCGTTGCCGCCCCGGTCTCCGTCAAGACCATGTTCAGAGCCGCTGAGCGTCCCCTACGGTCACCCTTGTGGAAGTTGTCGATCAGGTTCTGGTCATTGGTGAAGGAGTGGACCGTCTCGACGTGGCCGTGGACAACGCCGAAGCGGTCATTTACGGCCTTAAGCACCGGTGCGATGGCATTGGTAGTGCAGGACGCAGCCGTGATGATGCGATCACTGTCCTCAATGGAGGCGTGGTTAATACCGTGCACGATATTTTTCAGTGAACCCTTGCCAGGTGCCGTCAGGAGTACCCTAGCCACGCCCTTGCTCCGCAGATGCTGGGACAGGCCTTGCTCATCGCGCCAGCGACCCGTGTTGTCGACCACTACGGCATCTTGGATCCCGTACGCGGTGTAATCGATGGACGCTGGGTCATCCGAATAAATCACTTGGATGCGCACGCCGTTCGCGGTGATCGTGTTCGATGCCTCGTCCACTCGAATTGACCCCTCAAAGGGCCCATGAACGGAGTCCCGGCGCAGCAAGCTGGCACGCTTGGCAAGGTCGTTGTCCGAGCCCCTTCGGACGACGACAGCCCTTAAACGCAGACCATGACCGCCGCCGGCCTTTTCGATGAGCAGGCGTGCCACGAGGCGTCCAATCCGACCAAAGCCGTAAAGGACAACGTCGGTGCTCGTGCGTTCGCTTCGCAGTCCTCGGCCAACGATGTCGGTGAGTTCAGTGCGAAGGAAGTCCTCCAGGGCCGCGCCGCCGCCCTTCGCCTTGAACTTCTGATTCAACCTGGCGATATCGATCGACGCCGATCCAAGCTCTAGCTGCGCCAAGGTATTCAAAAGAGGGGCAGTCTCCTCCAGAAGCAACTCGTCCCCGCTGATGCGGCGCGCAAAACGGTGTGCCTTCAGGATCTGCATAGTGGACCTATTAACAAGGCTCCGCCCGTGGATGCTGATGACCACATTGTTCTCGCGGTATAACCGACCGATCACCGGAATCATGGCCTCGGCGAAAGCCTCACGGTCCATCCACGCATTAAGCGAACAATCTGAGGTGTGTGACATCGGGGTACCTTTCTAAAAGGTCGAGCCTGTAGAAGTCAGCCCTGAGGGTCAAAGGGCTACAAGAGACTCACGGATCCGGGACACCGCTGAAGCTGGCATCAACCAAGAGCACCGAGGCACTTGTTCAGCAGCGCGGACACGTGTTTTAGCTGTTCATCAATGTGCTCTGCTCGTATCCCGTTCACGGCAGGACGAGCGGTACGCTGCTGGTGCTCATCTCCTCGCGTTTCTGGAAGAGGGTCATACCAAGGTGCTTAGCCACTATTCCTCCTTGAAGTGGGGCCTGGCATCCATCCTCCTGCCTTTCAAGGGTGGTGGAAACGATGATTCCGAGTGGTTTTAACCACCCGTTCGGGTAGCGTCACCTCATGGTTCGGCTCGAAATCAGCTCTACGGTGCGGGTAAATGCCTCGATGCCTCCTAAAAGGGGTGGGCGGGGTTGCTTGTGCTACTGGGCGTCCCACTACGAGAGCGCACTTGCTTTGGCCGTGGGGCGCGACTTTTCGAGTTCGTCTTAGCTCGTTCGCGCACGGTATGCGCGGGCTCATGCCCAGCTAAGGAGTTCACCATGCCCAATCGAGAGGAGGATGCTCGGTGGAGAGAATGCGTCGAGCGGTCTTATCCGCATGCGTAGTTCCGCATTCACCGAAGGGGCCGCGTTTGGCGAAGAGGACGGTGGCGTGGCGGTCGTAGTGGTCAATCCACCAGGACGACATCCCGCCGTTCGCCTGCGCCTCCAGCCATTGCTCGTACAGCCCCCGGAACCGGTCGACGGCTTCGGGGTGGTTCCACCACTGGGAACACCAGTACTGGTTCTGCGACCGGTCCACGGATTCGAGCATCGCGACCAGGCCCTCCACCCAGTCCACCAGCTCTTCGGGTGTAAAGGCGAAGTCCTCTCCCCTGTCGTCGTAACCGTTAGGTTCGAGGGCCGGTGTGGCGTCGGTGTCGGGTTCGGTCATGGGTGCTGTCCTGCCTGCGTCTTCTTGATGCGTTCGACCGTGGGCCCGATGCGGGTGGTGATGGTCTTGTCGCGGAACCAGGGGACGGTGCGCACGATGGTTCCGCCACCGGTGGAGGTTTTCACCCACGCGCGGTTGGTGGGGAGTTCGGAGAGCTGGGAGACGGACATGATGTCGCGGCGCTGGGTCTGCACTGACCGGGAGGACCCGTTTCTGGAGGTGGAGGTGCTGCGGACCTTCGCGTCGTACTGGCCGATTGTCTTGGAGAGGGAGTCGAGGAACGCAGTGTCGTCGGATCCGCCGCCGTAGACCTTGATCGCGGCCGCGGACCAGAGGGTGTCCCACCCTGTGCGCTCGAGCATTGCCATGCCCTGCCCGCGGGTCTGGAAGTAGGCGCTGACGACGATGCCCATGGACCCGAAGTAGGAGTACCACTCGGGCAGCTGCTTGAGTTTGACGACGTTCCCGACCTCGTCCAGATCCGCCACGAGCGGCACCGGCAGCCGTCCTCCCGCCTGACGCGCTGCTTTCTGCGCGGCCGTGAACACCGCGTAGACGAGGACGGAGACGAACGCGGTGCCGGAGCCGGCGGCGTCCTGCGAGAGCAGGATCAGGGTGTCCTTGCCGGTCACGAAGCGGGCCGGGTCGAACACCGGGACGCCCGGGGTGGGCGTCGACCATGCCACGAGTTCGTCGTGGACGAGGGCGGAGGCCATGCGCTGGGCGCTGGCGGCCACGGACCCGCGGGTGTCCTCCGGCTGGCTGCTCATGCCCTTCAACGCCGACGCCGGACCCGCATGCCCGGCCCGTTCCAACAGCTCGGCCGGTTCCATGAAGTCGGCGGAAGACACCCACCGCAGGACGTCCTTCATCGTGCCGCCGTTCTTCGCGGCGGCGAGGAGGCACCAGGAAAGGAAGTCGCGTCCCTGCGAGTCGAACTGCGCGTCCCCCTTGCCCTGCCCAGCGTTCGGGGCGGACGAGGTCTCAAAAATTGACGCGACCTCGCCGGCGCTCACGGTATCGGTAACGACCGAGAGTGGGTTGAAGATCATCGCGGGCCGGTGGCTGTTCCGCCAGATGTGCTGCGGGTCGAACAGCCACACCGTCCCGGTGTCGGAGCGGGCGGCCAGGACTTCGGCGACGCCGTCGACCTTGTTGCTGGTCGTGATGTACGCACCGGGGGCCTCGGTGGCGTGACGAACGACCTGCGTCGTCGTTTTGCCCCGCCCGGTCCCCCACACATGCGCGGAACATTCCCGCCACCCCTGGATGACGGCCCTGGTGCCGATGTCTCCGGTGTATCCGATCGTCAGGCCCGGACCGATGCCCTCCGCGGTTGGGTGAAGGCGGGCCGCTTCGGTGAGGCGGGCATCGAGCATCGCCGGGCGCATTCTCCCGCCAGGACTCATCCGCCGGGACGCCTCCGCGGTCCTGGACACCGGGCGGGTGCTCCACCATGCCGAAACCGCGATGACCACGACGGCTTCCGCGCCGAGCAGCCAGCTCGCGGCCGCCGGCCACGGATCGCCCGTGGCAAGACCGAGGAATAAGGTGATCGGGTTCCATGACAGCTCTGTGGGAACCGGTGTGAAGGCTTGGGCGAGGTGGATCAGGGCGACCGCGGCGAACGCGGCCAGGACCACACTCGAGAACGCGATGACTGGGCCGTTTTCCTCGTTCTTCACAGCGTTCACGATCTGGTCGCCTTCATCGGCTTACTTTTGCTTGTGCAGCAGCCCATGCCTGGTTCGTGTCGTGGGCGCGGTGTTCGCCGGCGGTGAGGTTCACCCGGAACGGCACACCGGGTTCGGACCCGGTTTTCAGCATGAACCGGCCACGTCCGGGGGGCGGGGAGACCTGGTTGGTGTTGGGGTTCATCGACCCTTCGGCCGACCAGCCGACCAGCATCGCTTTTTCCCGCTCGGAGACGGGGAACACCGTTTCGAGCAGGTCCATCTCGTTCTGCGCGAGCCCGCCGAGGATCTTCACACTGGAGCGTTCCACGAAGCCGGTCGCGATTTTCGTCAGCTCGTCCGTGGACAGCTGCAGGTCCTTCATGGAGTGCGTGATCATCAGCTGCCCCAGGCCCTTGGTCCTGTTCAGGCGCGTGATGGAGTCGATCTGGTGGACCAGCAGCTCACTGGCCCGCAGGGACTGCCACAGCTCGTCCATGATCATCAGGTGATGGCGTTCCTCCATCAGCCCGGCATCAGCGAGAGTCTTCGCGGCCGAGATGCCAGCCTGACCGTAGGACCAGCACACCGTCTGCACGGCCGCGCGGAGCGTCAGCTGGGACTCGTCGATGAGGGAAATGTCGAAGTCGACGGAGGTGTCGATCTTCATTTCCCTGGTGGTCTGCTGACAGAACACGTCCCCGAACGGGCCGTGCTCACCGAGGGCGTTCAGGCCCGCCAGGAGGTTCTTGACCTGCGGCAGGTACTCTCGTCGGTCCTCGATGAGCAGCGCCGACTGGATCTGCGGTGGCGCGGACTTGATGGCGTCGACGACGTCGCCGACCAGCGGTTGCCGGTCCTCCGCTTCCGCTTTCTCGGCCGCCAGGGCGATCGCCATGGACAGCACCGTCTGTTCCTGCTTCTTCGCGTCCAGCGGTTCCTTGAAGACCAGTTCGATGAGTCCGGTGAGGGTCATCAGGCGCCGGGCGTGGATCTCGGCGCGCATCTGCCGTTGCATCGGGGCCGGCAGACGCTCGAGCTCCCGCCAGAGCGGGCCGGCGTCGAGAGGGTTGATCGCTCCGACGCCGGGGGCGACCTGCACGACCTGCCCGTTGGTTTCCAGGACGACGCCGGCGAAGTCGGGTTTGAGGTCCCCTGCCACGAGGATCAGGAACCCCTGGTCGATCAGCGCCAGCGCCATGCGGACGGCAACCGAGGACTTCCCCCGACCGTTCAGGCCCAGGATGAACCCGGACGGCGAGGAGATGATGCCGTGCAGGAACAGGCTGATCGGATCCCCACACACCACAGAGCTGTTGAGCAGGTTCCGGCCCAGGACCGCACCGACCAGCGGCGAGGAGGTGCCGACGCAGAACGGCCACAGGCCCGCGGTCTGGTTCGAGGTGGCTGTGAACTCCGGCGGAGGTTCCACCCACGTCACCATGCCGCCCTCGTGGACCCGCATGCCCTTGTCCGTGAGCTGCGGGAACGATGCAGCACTGACGGCGGCCGCCGCTTCGGAGCGGCCCAGGAACCGGTCCATGACCTTGTCGACGAGCTGGTCAAAGGCGGACATTAGAGGGCCTTCCTGACGTCAGAGGAGATGGTGGCCAGGTGCTCTGGCACGAGCCCGAGCCCAAGGTTGAAGGAGAACGCGGCGTCGTCGTTGTAGTCGCACGACCGCATGCGGATCTGGATGCCGGTGGCGGCGTTGCGCATGATCTTCGCCTCGACAGCCTGCAGCTGCTCAGGGCTCTCGACCGTTGCGGTGACGCCGATGGCGAAGCGCACGAGTGCGGCCCCTTCTGCCTGCTCCCGCTCGGCCTTGCGTGCCTTCTCGAGCGCGATGATCTGCGAGCTGGTCGGGCGGCGACCCTTCTGGTTCGTGGCGAACTGCGCATTGGTGAGCGCCTGCGCGACCTGCTGCGCTGACTTCTCCGGCGGCTGCGGGCGGTAGAACACGGTGACGCGTTTTTGCAGCATGCTCGCGTCCGGGCCCAGCAGGGCCACCAGGGCGTTCTCGCGGAACGTCCCGGCCGGCGGCCGGAACATCTGCCACGACTTGCTCGTCACCCCGGCGTGGTCGTACCGGCCCGGGTAGCCGACCGTGCGGGCGGCCGAAGGCCCGACCTCGTGCCAGGTGAGGCCCGTCCCGTCGCCGGAAAGACGGGCGCGTTCGACCGCGGCCGCCGCCCGTGGGTTGAACGCGACGTAGGTCTGGTCGGTGAGGTCAGCTGCCCGCATCAGAGACACGCTGCCCGCGCCGACGTCCTCGAGTTCTTCCTTGAACCCCTGCAGGAGCGACTTCACATCGGCCACCAGCTCCTCGGCGGAGCGTTCCGGTGCACGGTCGCCGTCATTGGCCTTGCCGCTGAATGTCAGGGCCACCCACTGCTCGAGCTTGGGCACGTCGAAGTTGAGGTTGTTCACCACGTCGTCCATCACTTGGCGTGCGAACGCCGGCACTTCGTGGGACCCGGCCTGCTGGCGGGCCACCGCGATAGCGTCGGGCAGGCGTTCGCCCGGATCGGTCGTCGATTGTGTCGTCACGGAAATCTGCTCGACGCGGGCATTGGAACCGGCGTCACGCTGGAACGCGGCCCATGAGCCGACGAGCCGGTTCACGCGGTCCTGATCCAGCAGGCCCAGCCCCGAGGAATTGGTGGAAAAGAAGACAGTGCCTGTCTTCAGTTTCGGGTGCCACAGCATGACGCCCTCATTGCCGAAGAGATCCTGGAAGTCGATCAGCTCGGTTGCGGCCAGCAAGCCAGGGGCACGGAACGAGCCGTCCGGGATCTGCGACACAGGCCCGGACTTGTAAACCGTCTTCCCCGCCTTCCTGGCCCGGGAGTGCATGCTGCGGGCCAGCCACCGCTCAGGCTTGGACCGGCCATGACGATCCTTCGACCCGAGGATCGTGGCTGCGACGAACGCGACCAGGGCGATGCCCACGGCCACCCAAATCTGTGAGGCCATGATCGCGATGAAGACCCCGACTGCTCCCGCGCCCAGGACGACGGTCGAGGCCATCGAGAACCCCATCAGACCCGCCGTCCGGTCTTCTGCGATGTTGCCGTACTGCCGGACGATTATCTGTTCGGTACTCAACTGTCATCCTCACTTTCCACTGCGCGTTCCATGTCCCTGACTACGTTCTGCACCGCGTACTCGATGCGTTGCTGGTTCTGAACCGACTTATCCGCCCCGGACGGCGCCCCGGCCCGGAACCCCTCAGCTGTCGGAGAGCTCGCGAGTGCGGCCCCAGGAGCTTCCGTTGGAGGCTTGTTACCTGAGGCTGCGGGCTCTGCCCCGCTTGGTCCTCCAGCTGACGAGCTGCCACCACCGGTACCGGATGGTGCTTCCGAGGGCGCGGCAGTTCGCGCGGCCTGAGGCTCCGCACCCGTCGGGCCATTCGAACGTGTACTGCCAGCACCGCTGTCTCCGCCTGCCCCGTTGTTCCCGCCGGCGCCGCTATCGGCATCAGCAACCGGTGGCGCCTGTGCCCCGGTCCGTTCCGGCCTCTGCTCGGCACCCGATGGGCCGCCAGGACCTCCGCCACTTCCTCCAGGTGTCCCGCCCCCCGGGGTGCCGGTGCCACCTGCGTCCCCCGCCGGCGCGATGGATTGTTCTGGCCTTGGTTCTGCTCCTGTCGGGCCGGAAGCATTGGCCCCGCCACTGGGTGCCCCGCCACCGGTGGTACTGCCACCGCCGGACCTTCCAGCGCCGGTGGCTTCACTGCCGCCCCCGCCGCTGCCTGTCAGTGCGGGTGTACTGCCGGAATCTCCAGACGCCCCTATGCCAGCGGTCCCAACCGCTTCCGTGGCACTTGCCGCACCTGTTGCGGCAGCTCCACCGCCTGTTGCGGCGCCGCCTCCTCCTGTCATTGCGGCTCCAGCTCCACCGCCACCGGCAGCGGCTGCCCCCGCGGCAGCACCGACGCCCCCGGTCACCGCGCCGAGTGCCACGGCGCCGCCGACCATGGCCAGGCCGGAAGCTCCCATGCCCTGGGGGCCGGCGCTGACCGCGGGGACCAGGACCTTCGCCAGGGCCGGCATTGCCACGCAGGCGCTGGAGATGATGACGAGCCCGGTCAGCAGGCCGATCATGGTGTTGCCGATCTCGTTTGCAGCGGTGCCGTTGATGCCCTTCAGGAGTGCGAGCCCAGCCCCGTACAGGATCGCCGCGGCGGGCTTGAAGAGGACGACGGCCGCCAGCCAGCCCACGGCCTTGTCGAAGGATTTACGGCCGCGCTCGGTCTGCGACGCGGAGGCGAAGATGGGCAGGATCCCGCACAGCGCGATCGCCGCACCGTAGGAGAAGATCACGATGACCGCGTTGATGATCGCCCCGAGCAGGGCAAGAGGTGCAATGAACAGGACGATCCCGGCGAGCTGAAGGCTCATGGTGGTCCCGGCAAGAGCTTCCAGGCCCATTGCCTGCCCAAGTCCGTCTTCCTGCGCGGAGCCGGAGATAGTGGTCACCAGCCAGGGAACGAGGACGTCGGTTACCCCGAACAGCAGGCCGACGATTGGAACCGCCAGTGCGGTGGTGAGGACGGTTCGTACCATGCCCATGATCAGGTTCTCCGTGGAGGCGCGGTCCTGGTCCCGGGCGAGCTTGATGAGGGCGAAAGCGGTTCCGATGACACCGGCCATGCCGACGAAGACCAGCGTCGACTGCTGGATGCGGTCGGTCGCGGACCCGGCACCCATGGATGGCGCCCCGATCTTCAACCACCATGTACCGACGAAGTTGATCATCTCGGTCAGGACCTGCAGCACCCATCCCGCGAGGAACTGGATGAGCTTTTCAATCGCGCTGCCGGCAACGCCCTCCACGACATTCCCAAGCCAATCCATCAGATGTTGGGCCCCCACTGGATGTAGGGCTGGCCCTGATACCGGCTGCCGGAAATCAGTTCGGTGCCCGAAGCCGGGTCGAGCTTCCAGTCTCCGTCCTCCCACACCACGTCGACCTGTCCTGAAACTCTCTGCTCCAACCCGTCGGACCCTGCTACGGAGTAGATGAGTTGGTAGGAGGCCGCGGTGTCCGTGTAGCTGTTCTGGACATAACCAACCAGGGTTGATCGAGCCGCTACCGATCCATCGGTGCCTTCCTCTAAGCCGTCACGAATCCGCTTGGCTTTCTCGCCCAGCAAGACGCGGTTCGATCCTTCCGCTACCGCGACTTCGAGGTCCTGCGCCGCTTCCTCGCCGACGGACGGGTCCAGGGCCACGGAGTACGTGGCGGCGGCCATCAGTGATCCCGTCTCGCTGTGCGCGTATCCGACGCGCAAACCGGAGGGCTGCTTCTGGCAGCCACCGAACTCCGAGAAGGGGACGACGTTGTAACCCCCGACTACCCATTCCTCGACGGTGGGTGCGCTGTCAGCTACGGATACATTGTCGTTGTTCAGGTCGGCCTGGCAGTCCCACGCGGTGTCCGAGTCCGCGACGGGTCCTGCCGTTGCGGACTCGGATGCCGAGGCTGACGGGATCGCCGTCTGCGTGGCAGAGGTGCTTGGCTCCGCTGCGGGTTCGTCATTGCTGGGGAACAGGAATACCCGGAGGCCCCATGCGACGAGGCCGACCAGCACCAGGGCCAGCAGCATCACGGCGGCTCCGAACCACTTCGGGTGGTCCTTGGGCTGGTGGGTTGTGTCCTGTGTGCTCATCGTCTGTCCTTGTCTCGTCTGGGGTGCCTAGGGTAGCCGGGTGTCTAGGCTGAGGTGATTGCGGTCCAGACCGCGCCGGAGGCGCCCAGCAGGCAGGCGGAGACCATGGGCCAGATGGGTGCCTCGATCTCGTTGCCCTGCCGGCGGTTCCTGCCGGCCGAGACGAGGCCGAAGATGAAGAACACGAACAGGACGAGTCCCGCACCCCACAGGACCCACCCGATGACCTGAGTCAGGCCCTCGGTGCCGGGAGGCTGTGTGGGGGTGAAAGTCTGGGTCGAAAGCGACCCTCCGCGGGCTGGCGTCAGCGTGTTGATGGTGGTCAGGGTGTGTGCTGCCAGAGTGTTTCCGAACATGGGACTTCCCTTTCTCAGTGCCCGGAGCGGGCGATCTTTTCGATTTTCCGAAGCACGCTTTTAAGGCGCGTGCCGGAAGCTTGGGGGGCGACGCCGACCTCGCGCCACGAGGGTTGATACGGTGCGGTCATGGCCACCGGGAACATCCGCGCCACACCTCGCGCGAAGCCCAGCGTCGGTTTCGTCAGGCGGTTCTTGGGCCGATCATGGACGATCACCAGTCCGACGAGCTCATAGGGCAGATGTCCGGACGCGGACTTGCGGGCGAGCTGCTGCGCGGCCTCGAGGGACGACGCGCTGGTAGAGCAGACGAGCAGTGCCCGTCCCGCCCAGGCCGGTTGCCGTTCGGATTCATCCACGACGCTCTCCGAACACAGGCCGGCCAGAGTGGTGGCCCCGACTCCACCGGAGGCACCGACAAGCCACAGAGTCGTGCTGGTAACCACGACAGGTGCAGCAGGTTCCTCTTTCCCTTTGCCCAGTTCACCGGCCGGTTCACCGGCTGGTTCGCTGACCGGCTTGGTGGCGAGGGTTTGCTGGATGTTCTTCGGTCCCCTGATCGACTCATGGTGCCCGAGGATCGGGTCATCATCGATCGGGTCTTCCTCCGGCTCCACCTCCGGTTTCCTGACGAAGGGATTGCCCTGGGAACCCACAGGAGCAGGAGCAGGCGGAGCAGGAGTGGGTGCAGCTGCTGGGGCCGCAACCTCGGTCTGCTTCACCAATGGCTCGACCGCAGGCACTTGGGATGTCCCCTCGGCGGGGCGCTGGCCCTGCCCGCCGGAAACATCTGTCGTCGATCGCTCGACGATGTCGCCGTCCGTGTGCACGAGGATCGTGCGGGGGCCGGAGGGGTCTTGGATGTGCAGTTCAGTGGTGGTGCTCGTCTCGGCGGCGAGCTCCGTAGCCACGCTCATGACGGAGCGTCGTGCGTCCATGACCGAGGCGTAGGGTGCCGTGGTTTTCTCGCCTTCCAGATCGAGCTCGAGCGTGCCGGTCGGATCGATGACAGCGGTCATTCTCATCAGTGGTTCTCCTTCGGGGAAACAGTCGAGGTGGGCTTCGGAGTGGAAGTCGGGTCAGCGGTCGCAGTCGGTGTTGCTGGGGGCCGGGGTGCGACCTGCGTCAGCGCATATATCAGGCCGGTGGAGGATCCTCCGGCCCGGGTGATTGCCTTGCCGTTCTCGGTGATGACATCGGGGATCGCCGCCCGCGCCGTATCGGTGGTCGCTTCGGTGACGCCCTGCGCGTTGATCCGCAGCTGCTCGGTGCTGGTGGTCACCCAGGCGTAACCGGCGGCGAGCTTCCCGGCACCGGGCAGGCGGTGGGCCTGCTTCGCGTCGACGTCGACCAGGACCGTGCCGGCGACCAGTAAGCCGTTCTCCCGGTCCACCTGGATACCGGAGGTGGCGACGTCGGTTCCTTCGACGTCGACGATGCCGACCTGCGTCGCTTCCGTCTCATCGGTAGCGTCCCCGAGGGCATAGAAGCCGATGGTGGTGGTGTCGGCGGTCTTCCACGCCGCGACGACCGTCCCGTTCACGGATCCGAGGACCGTGACCAGGTCCGCTCCGGCTGACGGTGCAGGCAGCTTCGCCGGTGCAGGCAGGGCTGCCGAATCCTGCGTGACACGCCAGATCCGTCCGGAGCGTGTGTCAGCTGCCACCAGGTCGTCTCCAAGGGCTTCGATCGGTTCCGCGGCCGCCGGGACCACCCGCGCCGCGGTGCTGCCGTTAGCTGCGACGATCTGGGTCCGCTTGTTCGGCAGGTCCACACGAGGAGCCGTACCTCCGTCCAGGACGATCGTTCCGTCCTTGGGGACGTCGACGCGGATCGGGTCCGCTCCGTCGCCGAAAAGCACCAACTCACGAGCGGCTGCGGCCGCGACCCGTGGCTGCCCATCGAGGGTGAACAGGGCCAGCTGCGCGACCGTGAACGGGGCGGTGCGCGTCCATCGCTCCACACCCGTCCGAGGGTCATGGCCGATCAGCTTCGATCCGTCCACGCTCACCGGCCGCCCCGAGGAATCCAGGATCGCCTTCACGGTCGAGCCCGTCATCGGCGTCGTCCAGTCCCCGTAGGTGTCCCACCCGGCAGGAGCCGGAACCGGCAGCTGCGCCGGAGGCGGCGTGTAAACCGTCGCCACCGGCTCAGCCGTGCTGTCCTGCAAGGTGGAGAAAGCACTGAAACCGACGGTGACCGCCAGGACGCCCGCGCTCCCCCACAGCACAGCCTTCCGGCGTGCAGGAGCCCTGCGGCGTGCAGCTTTCGACCCGGTACGCGCAGAACCCGAACCCGCACTGGTGCCGCCGGCGAGGGCGCTGTCCTCTCTTTCCTCGAGGGTGCCCAGCTCGGCGTCGACGACCATCTCGTAGACCTCGCCGTCCTCGGTGAGCCCCTGTACCCGGCAGGCGGCCAGGCCCAGACGGCGGCACGCTTCCGCTGCGGCGTCGGCAGCCACATCGGCCGCGGACTTGTCATCGAGCACCGGGTAGGTCAGGACGTCGCCGTTGGCGTCCGCAACAATCTCGCCCTCCCCGATCGTGAGACGGATGACGGGCCAGGAATGCACTGCCGGAGTCACTTGCCCTCCCCCGTCGCCGAGCCGGGCATTGAAGCGGTCATGTCGCGGGTCTGGTGCCCGACGACGTCCCACTGGTCTTCGGTCTTCTCGAGGTAGACGGTCACCTGCCGGTGGCCTGTGCCCTCCAGCGGCGTCTCGTCCCGAGCGACCCACCGCCACGTCACGTCGAGGACCCGAATGGCCCTATCGGTATCGACGTCCTGCGCGGCGTCACCGATCGCAGGAACAGCACGGGGAACGCTGTACGCGGCGTGCTCGGCCGGTTCCAGCCACTCGCCGTTGCTCGCGTTGCGCTCGGGCTCCACCTGGTTCGCCGCCCACTCCTCACTCATCAGCGGAATAGTGCGCACCGCGGCCGCCGTCTCCGTGCGGTCCACCGTCGTGTCCCACGAATGCAGCATCAGCGCCGCGACACGGGCAGTCGAATCGATGTCGGAACGGTCAGCATCCTCCGGGGACGCGAACGTGTTCCCGCCCAAGACCTCCTCGGCCGGGAACGAGGCGTAGGAGCCTTCGTAGACCTCCGTGGGAGCCGAAATTGGGGCCACGTCCTCCGATGCCGGCGCGTCGGCGGCGCAGCTGGTCAGCGCGAGAATCGAGACCGCCACAGCGGCGGCCCGGTACAGGTTGGTGTGTGAGCGGCGGGTCATCGCACCCACGCTCCTTTCTCTTTCAAAATCGGCTCCGGGTCGAGGTTCCAGCCCTGATACGGGTAGACGACCGCCGGTGCTTCCGGCTTGTAAATCTCGAAGTGCAGGTGCGTGGCGACCAACCCGAGGCCGGCCTTGTTGCCCTCGGTGCCGACGACGTCGCCGCGCTTCAACCTGTCCCCCACGGCCACGCCGTAGGCGTTGAGGTGGCAGAACGCGAACCCGAAATCGGGATCGTCGCCGTCCTCCTTGGCGATCACGCAGCCGTCCTTATCGTTGAACCCCGTGATCCGCAGGTCGGTCGGCGCGATGACCGGGCCGCCGTTGCCGGTGCCGGCGCCCGGGGTCGAGAGGTCAACCCCAACGTGGTCCTGCGCCCACGCGGGCAGGCCAGGGACGTTGCGGTGCCCGTAGCCGGAGGTGAAGACACCACCCGGGAGCGGGGTGGTCCACTCGCCGTCGCCGAGGTCGCCGTCCCACGCGACAGTTCCAGCCGGTGCCGTGCAGTCGGCAGAGAACTCGCCCTGCCCGGAGGCCAGGATCTTCCCGACGTACTGCTGGGTCTCCGTGAACGCCGGGATGCCCTTGGCTGCCTGCACGGCACCGGGGCCCGCGTTGTAGGCGGCGAGGGTCAGGCGCACGAGCAGGTCGGCGTCGTCACCGGCCAGCGGCTGCACCTGCTCTTTGAGTGCCGCCATGTAGCGCCCGTACGCAGGGATCGCGTCCTCGGCCGAGAACGGGTCACCCCCTTCCCCATATAGGGCCCAGGTACCGGGCATGAACTGAGCCACACCCTGCGCCCCCGCAGGGCTCTGTGCAGCTTCGTTCCAGTTCGATTCCTGCTTCAACTGCGCCGCAACCACACTGACCGGCAGGCCAGCGGCCTTCGCCGCAGCATTCACCAGGCCGCCCCACCCGTTCGGAACGACAGGTGTCAACGCAATGCCACCAGTAACCTCACCGACCGCCGAGGTGGAACATCCCGCGGGTCTTTCCTCGGTCTGCGTTACAACTGCAACAGCCCCAACACCCACCAAAGGCAAACCGGCGAGGATCGGAACAATCAACGCCAAGGCAAGCAGCAGTGCAGATCCGCGCTTGTCCTCCTCGTCCACCGCTACCTCCTTCTGGGGATTGAGGAGCGCGGTCCGTTTAGGCAGCGCCCGGTAAAATCTGAGAGGTTAGGGAAACGAGCTGATGTCAATTCCTTAGTTTCTAGAATATCTTAACTTTTGACATCAGGGCTACATGCTGCGTCGTACCCATCTAGGAATTCCAGCGAAGGAGGTGCCGTGGCTGTTTCTGGTTCTGACTTCAAGCAATGGCTAGAAGGACGCGGCATCACTACGTCGGCAAGCGAGTTGAGTCGGCTCACTGGGCTGCATCGCGTCACGGTGGGCAATCAGATGAGGCGTGGCAACGTTCCAGAGTCGACCGTCGTGGGGGTCGCTCGAGCCTACGGAATTGACCCCGTCGCAGCTCTAGCGGACTTCAAGGAGTACGAAGACCTCGACAGTCGGCCACGCTCTCCAACAGCGGCCGAAGTGCTGAGTCAGGTTCATCACGCGGACCTCATGGTCGAGCTCCAGCACCGAACCCAGGCCCGTCTTTTCCCGCGTGATGACCATGTCAGGATTGATTTTCCGCACGACGGGTCTCATCGTGCGTGGATCGACGCCATCGACACCGGAGATGTCCGCCACGATGTGGCAGAGAAAACAGGCACGGCAATTACGTACCTGTTCACACAGCTTTCGGACAACAAGCTCACGCCCATCCAGGCGGTCACGGCTGCTCGGGTAAGTGGCACTTCCCTGGTGGCTGGCCTTGTCGTCGTAGGTCTCATCACCATGGAAGAGGGCGACTGGCCCGAAGATGTCAGGGAGACTGCCCTGAGGGTGATGAAGCACGAAGAGCTCATCGAGCTTATTCAGCAACGCCTGAACCTCCTCCAGCGCCGCGTGCGGCAGCGCAAGGAAGCACTCGAGTACGCCGAGCAACTTACGGACCTAATCGGGTAAGAAACGAACGGATCTGATCCGATGAACGACAGCATCTACATCATTTCTGTCAGCCTCATGCTGATCCTTCTTGGTGGCCTGACGTTCCACCGTTTGACGTCCACGAGGACGCCGGAAGGAGCCAGAGCACTGTGGCGCCCCAGTGGGCGGCTCGCGCTCATGGGGATCTTGCTGACCACCGCTTACGTCGTCTCCCTACCGAGTGTCTACACAATGATGGAAGCCATTGTGCCCCTCTCCAACGGGACCGACTTCGTTGCCAAGTGCTGCGCGATGACCGCAGTGGCGTTCCTCGGCGTCCATCTCGCCATTGCCTACAAATCCGAGACAGCCCTCCGATGGATTGTCGGATCTCGTGGTGCCATGGCCCTTGGCATCGCCGCCCTCGGCGTCTTCATCACCCTCATCGCCGCAGACACTCCAGAGCCTTCGCCCCGCCTGGTGGCCTATGCGGACCAGCCAGCGGTGGAGGTCAACGAGTGGATCGTCCTCGCATACACCGCCTACATCCTTGGGCCCCTACTCCAGCCGATCTTCCGCGACAGCCGAAGGAACCCTCTGCGCTTCGGGCGGCTAGCATCGAGGCTTATCTTTATCGGCTTCGTACTCTCCCTCGCGCGCACTCTCGCATACCCACTGGAACTACGCGCCGGGCCCGAAGCGTTCTATGTCTTTGAACTGGTCACGCACGTATCGACAGCTTGCGTGGTCCTAGGGCTCTGGGCGTTTGCAATCGCCCGACGCCGGCAGCTGGCCCGCAAGAAGCTCGACACGGACCTGTCGATTGAGTGAGGAGAGGAATGTGAATCAGACGCCACCAGAGGCCAAACGCGCTGTAGAGCGCATCCTGACTAAGGCCAACCCGGAAAACGAGGCCGCCTACGCAGTCATCTTCCGCGCCGTCAAGATTTGTATCGACGCCGGCATGAACCGCAAGGAGGCCGCCCGATACCTCGGCGTCTCCGCCCGCAGAATCGACAAGCACGGCCAGTACTTCCGCACAGCCCGCTCGGTGAAGATCCTCTTCAGCGAAGCCGTTCGCTCAACTTCAATCGACTCCCATGCCGAGGAAGCTCAGAAGGCCTTGGTTGCGTGGGCGTGGAGACACAAGTAGTTGTATCAATTGATTAAAATCAGAGGATCGTGCCATATTGGTACGGTCCTCTGGTTCGTTGAGGGGCAAGCTAGGCGCTGAGTGACTGGACCTAACCCTGCACAAGTGATCGGAGGAAGGCGCGTGGCTCGAGTAGATCTGAACCAGAGTCTGCCCCTACTACGACCACACTGTGCGAGCCGCTGCCCCTCACGCTCCCACTGGTGGCTTGCAGCTATAACGAGAGCCCAGGAAGGTGTGCGTCCACGTCGACGCCCACGACCCTTTGGGAGGACTCCTACCGTGCAGCCGACGATCTGCTTGTTGCTGAACGTCGCGCTACCCAAGCGTGCAGTCCGTGCCGACGTCGAGTCCACGTCCGAGATCGCTACCTTCATTCTGCACTCGTCACCACGACCGCCAAGGCCCATGCCGCAACCGCTGCACGCGCCATGCAGTCGACTAGCAGCGAGTGGTCGTGCAACCAGAGCGAGCCGGAGTGGAACGCCGCACGAGCGGCATGAACGAAACGGACCGCGGTCTACTTCGAGCAGTACGACGGCCGCTGGGACGTCGTAGGCCACCAGTTCCAGGAGATGGACTGAGAAACATGATCAAAATTAACCGCGACACGCCCACAGGGTTTGGACTTAACTCATTTCAGAAATCTAGAGTGCGACGTATGGCTATTCAGAGGAACAGGTCGGTCGGCCGCCCGTCTAAGGGCGACCGCCACGTCGTTACCGCACGGATTCCCACTGCTGAAGCAGAGAAGCTGTTTGCTATCGCCGAAGCACTGGGCACATCAGCCAGCTCGTTCATCGCTGAAGTGATGTCCGAGAAGCTGGCGTCCATAGACCTCGACCAGCTCGCAAACCAGGAGGCACTGCCTCTTTCCAAGGCTTCATAAAAAAGAGGCCCGCCGAAGCGGGCCTCTTCATATTCAAGAATCCAAGCTCCACACCGTCGTTCCGCCAAGATCACCGGTGAAGAGCTCTACCGAGTGCGTCCTTTTCAGGTCGTACCCTTACTCGAAAGTGTACACCGAGTGCTCGAAGCACCTCCAGCTCTTTATGCCGCGCCGCGCCGGACAGATTCCGCGTCCCGTTCCGCGTGGGTTCTTGCCCCGCTGATCGCGGGCCAGCCCGTGTACCGGGCGGGTCGTTGGATTGGTGAGCGTTTCCAGTACCCGCGCCCGCGCACGCCGTTGCGGATCACCGGCACTGTCCCGAAAGCTCCGGCGGCGGTCCTGATCCACGACGTGGACGGCACTGTCCGCACCCTGTGCCTGGACCTGGATACGTCCAAGGCCCGCAAAGCAATCGTTGACCAGGACGCTGTGCGCCTTGCCGGCATTCTTCGTACAGCGGGTCTGTCCTATGTGGAGGACTCCTCCCCCAGCGGCGGCCGGCACCTGTACGTGCCCCTGCAGGAACCCATTTCGGCGGCGGAGGCCCGGCAGCTGGTGGAAGCGCTCACGCTCCGTGCGCCGAGCCTTGACCCCAGCCCGCACCAGAACGTCACCGACGGGTGTATCCGTGTGCCCGGATCCGCGCACAAGTCCGGCGGCTACCAGATACTCGTGACGCCCCTGGCGGAGGCCTACGGCATCCTTACCCGCCGCAACCCCGCGATGGCACTGGCTGCCTTACGCAAGGCCCTCGCGCCGGAGCTGTACCGGCTGGAACAGAAGAAACGGCGCACCCAGGCCCGCACAGTAGCCAGCGCACCAGCCGGCACACCAGCTCTTCAGGATCCCGCAGCGCCCGACACTGAGCCAGCTCGTCGACCAGGTGAGTCAGCTCGTGGACTTCTGGGCCGCAGTGAATCTCCTCTGCGGATCGTGGCACGGACCGGGCTGTACGACACAGCGAAGTACGCCAGCGACTCCGAGGCCCGCATGGCGGTCCTAAACCACTTCGCCGCCTGCCAGTGGACCGCCGACCAGGTCCGGGCCGGCATGAACGGCTCCTATGCCGGTCTCGCCTCCCTGTACAGCGACAAGGCCGAACGGCTCCTTCCCCTGGAGTGGGCCAAAGCCCAAGCCTGGACAGCCGCGAAACCCGCCTCCCGGCACGGGAAGAAACCTGCGCACAACTACAACACAAGCCCTACTCAACTCACGGGGGGCTCACCAAACCCCAGCCAGCACGCCATCCACCAGCTCGTGAACGATCTGGAGAATGTCCTCTACGCAGTCCTCGATCCCAGGTTCAAAACCCTTGGTCGGGCAGGGATCAGCCTGAGGTTCCTGATTCGGGCTGTCCTGGCCTATATGCGCACCAACCAGACCAACATGCTCGACATCGGATGCCGCTCCTTCGCCGTCGCACTGGGCAAGGACCACGTCACCATCGCCCGCCTTCTGCCGGCCCTGGAGGCAGCTTCAGCAGGGATCTTCACCCGCGTCGAGAGGGGTCGCGGACGGAACGCCGATACCTACCTCGTCCAGCTCCCAGCCGAGTTCGAGCAGCTCGCCCGCGACCTGACCTGGCGCAAGGGCAAGATCCACGCGATTCGCCCGGTGTTCCGGGTCCTGGGCGACGTCGCAGCCCTTACCTACGAGGCCATCGAACGCGGACGCCACTCCCCCACCACCACCGACCTCATCCATACCACAGGCCTCTCGCGTCGCGCCCTCATCAACCACCTCGCACGGATGGAAAACCTGCAGATGATCCGGCGCGACCGCGGTCGATGGATCATCCTGACGACAACCGGGTTGGACGATCTCGCGAACCGCCTCGGCGCCACCGAGGACCGCCAGGAACAAATCACCCGCTACCGCAAACAACGCGCAGCCTGGCACGCATGGCTCGACAGGCACCTACTCCCCCAGCTCGAGGAACACGAGCTCTACGACCAGGACATCGACGAATACTGGCTGCCCCCCACTGAGGACGAACATGAAAGACAGCATTCGCTTTGGCACGCAGCCTGAACGCCACTCCCCCACTCCGGGGCCCGCTCAGTTGCGTGATGTACTACCGCATTGCTGAATCCCACAAAATCTCGTCGTCTGGGTAATTCAGTTCGCACCCATGCCTCATACGGCAACGAGAATCCCACCCACGGCGCGTGTACGTCGGCGTCCGGCCGTGCCTCGGCAATCTCTTGGAGGAGCGGTCGGTGGGAATCAGACCGAGGTGACCACTTCGCCCACTCCCTACACCGCCAAATGACTACCTCAGCACAGAAACACGCGCGCCCGTGTTCCCGTATTTCTGTGTTTCAGTGTTACGTTAGGGTTATGAAAGTCGCCCTAGTAAATCTCAAAGGCGGAGTAGCGAAGACCACTAGCTCCGTCTACATCGCGGCCGCTCTCACGCGAGAGGGCACTGTTGTCTTGTTGGACGGAGATCCGCAGGGATCAGCCTCAGACTGGACTGGCCTGGTCGAGGATAGTGGAGAGACGCTGCCATTTACTGTCAAGGTCGTGAACCAGCGCACCATGAAAAAAGCGGCGCAGGGATTCGATCACAGCGTGATTGACACTCCCCCAGGCAACCCGCAGGTAATCGACGCGGCAATCGCCACCGCCGACATCGTCGTCATCCCCACGGATGCATCCGCGATGGACATTCAGCGAGTTTGGCCCTCGATCGAGGCGGCCACGCGAGCAGGCAAGCCTGCGGCTGTACTGATCGTCCGGGCGAGACTGAATACCAGAAGCCTCGCCATTGCTGTAGAGACCTTCGAGAAGGCCGGTGCAGCTGTCATAGACGCCCACATCCCTCTCCGCGAGGACATCAAGAACGCCTACGGCACCATTCCAACTAACCTGCACGGCTACGACCAGGTTGCAACCGACCTATTGGAGGTACACAGTGGCATCGCCAGCTAAGAAGCCATCCCTCGCAGAACGAATGGCACCCAAGGCGGTTGCTCCCTCGCCTGTCGCACAGAGCGGACCATCCGTTTCTGCTTCGTTCAAAAACGCCAATGACGACTATGCGAAGCGCCTAACGCTCGATCTGACACTCGCGCAGCACCGCAAGTTGAAGCTCCGAGCGATGGATACCGGTGTACCAATGGCACAGATCTTGCGGGACTTCATCGACGGGCTTACTGACTAGACACGGGAACAGCGGTCGCACTCCCCCACTGCACTCCCCCACCCGAGGGCCGGCCATTAGGCCGGCCCTCGCTCGTTTGTTTGGCGCCTACGCATCGCTAATCGCGCAACAGCCCTGCTCCTGAAACAGGGAGACGCTCCCCCGATACGGAAAAGCGTGTAAACAGAAAAGCGTAGACACAGAAATAACCCGAGCATCGCCAGCAGAGGTCGCTAGTGGTGAACTAGTGACACCGTCAGATCAAGCCCTCCCAGTTAGCTATACCGACGCCTGCAGTGCCGCCTGTACCCGGTGCGATGTTGTTTGTTCACCATGCCTTCATAGAAGCGCGATGAGCTAGACACAGAAAAGAGCATTTACAGATTTCTGTGAACACAGCTAAGGCATAGGCGATTGCAGTCCCCTGGTCCCCCAGCTTGCACTACGCGGCAGACATACATCATGCACAGAAAAGCGTGCACACAGAAAAGCGTAAATGCTGTGTTCTGTTTTTGCAGGGGCTCGAGGTGGGTGTGAACCAGGCCTCGTTGTCCACGACACAGCGGTTGGAGCTTTCCTCCCATGTGTGGAGGGGTTCGGGTCGGTTGGAGCGCTGACACGGAAATACGTGGATACGGAAAAGCGTGAACACTGATTTCTATGTAAAATGCGCCGGGGGAGTGGGGATGGGGATTTTTCCGTGCCACAGCGCTGATAGATCATGATCCTTGAAGGGACCTTCGGTGCCGTGTGCTCGATGAGGTGACTGCGTTTCCTAGTTAGCTTCAATCGCGCGGCATCTCTGCTGAAAGAACACAGAAAAGCGTGGAAACAGAGAAGCGTGAATACTGCGTTCTGTTTTTGCAGAAGATTGAGGTAGGCGTGGACCGGGTGTTGTTGTCCACCGATCGACGGGAGGCCCGTCACTACGCTTGCTCGACGCAGTGGTTGAAGCTCTCCGACCACCTGTGGTGGGGGTTCGGGTTGGTGCGAGCGGTGGCACGGTCACGGACACGGAAATACGTAGGTACGGAAAAGCGTTGATACTGATTTCTGTGTCAAAGAACCGGGGATCTGGGGTAGGGGATAGGGGTTTGTCCGTGCCAAGCCGCTCGTGGATCACGATCTCTAGGAGCCTCCCTAGGCGCCGCGTGCTCGATTGGGTGGTGCTGACGGTTTCCTCATCAGCTTCAATCGCCCGGCATCATCTCCATACAACGCACACAGAAAAGCGTGAAAACAGAAAAGCGTGAACACGGAGAAACGGGTATACAGAAAAGTATGTACTGGAGGGCCGGCATTGGGGGAGTGGGATCCGTCCATACCAGTATTGCCGGCGAGTCACGAACCCTCGGAGCGGTCCTGTGCTTCGGCCCCGGGCTGACAAAACGGGCGCCCTCGCGGCTAGTTGTTGAAGAAGATTTCCAGCTCGTGCAGGACGAGGGCGGGAGCATGGTCGATAGCCTCATGTCCCTGGTTCGGGAGGGTGACGACGTGGACTGAAGCAAGGTTGTCGGCGAGAGAAGCGGTGATCTCTTGAGCCCAGTGGGGGCTTCGGGAACCGAGCAGGAGCATGACCGGAGACGCCACTTTTTGGGCCGCGGAGACGAGATCGACCTCTGCCAGGGCATGGGCTTCGCGCTCGAGCGTCGCAGCGACGATGGGCAGCACATCCATACTTGCGGGTGAATCTCGAAGCGACTGCACCTGTTCCGCACTCAGACCGATGATCTCGGTGAGAAAACTGAAGGCAGCCCTGCCCGTTTGGCCGTCGGCGATCAAGGCCGAGACGCGGTCCGCCCACCCGCCGGCAACAGTCAAGGGGCCAGGAGGCTCATACAGGGCGAGGCGGCGGAAAGCAGTCGAGGTAGCAGCTCCCAAAGCGAAGGTTGCGCCGATGCTGTGTGCGAACACATCGATGGCACCGCCATGCTCGTGGGCCAACGCGGCGGCTACATGGGCGATGTCCTCGCACTCCTTGCTGCCCAGATATGGTTGACTGTCCCCGCTGGTACCCCTTCCGCGGCGGTCCATCGCGGTCACACGCCACCGGTCCGTCAGTAATGGCCACATCGGCTCCCAGCGCTCAAGGCGCCCCATCCCGCCATGGATAAGAAGCAACGGCGGCCCGGAGCCACAGGTCAGAAGACCGATGTCCACGCCGTCCGCTCCACGAACTGAACTCCGCCTGCCGACCACCCAGTACTCCCTTGTGTGCAATCACTGTGCGCCATCGCGTCCCATTGTTACCGCAAGCACCGCCCTGTTGCTTAGGTCCTGGCTGATGGATCAGATAGGGAGTGGTCGCCCTCGTCACGGCTTTCTGTTCACGGCCTGGTGGTTTCGGCTTGAGCAGGGTTCGGGGTTGTACAGGACGGCGTCACTGCGGGGGAGTGGTTCATGGTGCGGAACCCGCTTCCACCCTCAAGGCGTCAATGAGCGCCGCAGTGTCTGGTACCTGCAAGGGTGGGTACATGACAGATCGCGCCCCCGATGAGCAGCCCAAGCCGCTGCGTTTCCTTACCCTGGCGCAGGTAGCGGAGGAGCTGAACACCAGGCACAGCACCATCCGTGCACTCATTGGCTCAGGGGAGCTGCCAGCCATTCAGATTGGCGGGCGTGGTCAATGGCGTATCGAGCGCTCCAGGCTCGAGGACTACATTGCTGCCGCCTACGCCAAAGCCCGATCCGACATCGCGCACGGCGACCTCGAATCCACCACTGGATCCATCACCGAGACCGGCACCGAGGCCGACACCGAAGCCAGCAGTGAGGCTGTCATCGAGACGGGTGCTGGGGCAGGGTGACCCGGGGCAGGTTCTGGACCGTGCTGGGGTTGGTGATCGCCGTGGTCGCCGGCATCGCGGTGGCCGTGCTGCAGGCCAACGGGGGAGTGCAGGACCCTGCACGTCTGGTGTGTGACCTGGCTACTCGCGCCGGCGACTGCGACTAACCGCGCAGGCCCGTAGGGGCTTAATGGGCGGGTTTAGTGGGCTTCGTTGTAGGCGTCGATGATCGACTGGGTGATGCGGCCGCGTGAGCTGGGGTTGTAGCCGTTGTCCTGGGCCCACTGGCGGATCTGCTGGGTGTCCTCGCGCTTGGCCCGGCTCGTCGACGTGGAGGAAGCCTGCTGGCCGCCCTGGTTCTTTCGGCCGGTCTTGGCTTTACGGGCCCTGCCGACGTATTCGGCCAGTGCCGTGCGCAGGGCTTCTGCATTGTCGGTGGTGAGGTCGATTTCGTAGTCGGTGCCATCGAGCCCGAACCGGACTGTTTCCTGGGCTTCTTCACCATTGAGGTCATCAACCAACTGCACCTGTACGCGCTGCGCCATTTTCTTATACTCCTGAGTTATTCAAACCGAATCGATGAACCCCCAGGGAAGAACTGTACCGTGCGATTCAGGAGTGCGCATTCTGCTATGGGTCGAATATCAATCCGAGTCCAACCAGGGTTCTTATTGTTGGTCCTTGTCGGGGACGGGGGTGACGGAATTGAGCCATACCCAGCCTTCACGCTGAATCATGATGAGGGGTTCGAAGAACCGGATCTTCACCGCCGTCCTCGTGTACGCGATTGCGTGTGCCTGGATGCGGAGGGCGTGGGAGGGGTAGCGGATCCACGCGTACACCCGCCGTGGTGCCGGGAAGTCCGTGGGCTGGTTGTTCTCGAGGTCGAGTTCGGCGGCGGTGAGCATGATGAGCTCCTCGCGCATCACCAGCTCCTCGATCCGGGCATCCATCAGGCGTGCGTAATGGATCGGTATCCTGCGGGATTCGATGCTGCGGAATTCGCGGGGATGCAGAAGCTGACGATGCGCTGGGGGAGGACTGGTGGTGGTGTTTAGTCCCTCCGGTTCTTGATTCGCCCCCTCCAGTAACTTCATCAGGGTTTGGAGCTGGCACGGGGATTTGATTGCGAAGGATGGAGTAGATGCCTCACCGGTAGGTGGGGTGGGTGCCGGCGGACCGGTGCCAGCCGGCGGCTGTGTCGAGGCTGACGCCGAGGATGCGGGCCACGACTGCTGGCGGAACGTGGGTGATGATTGTCGCGGTGGCTGCCTGGTGGGCGGTGATGGGGGATATGCCGTAGACCCGCAGGTGCGCCGCGAGACTTGAGGGTAGTTGGTGCTCGCCGTGCTGGTAGCCGGGGTAAACCCAGATGGTGTTGTGGATGGATCCCCCAAAGCGGCGTTTCGTTGGAACCCCCGCCAGGAGCATTGTGATCCACGGGATGGTGGCCGCGGGTAACTCCAAGCGGACGAATCCGAGGTGAACACCTGCCACCGCGCCTTTGATGCTGAGGTCCTCGAGGCGTAGTTCGGCAATCCGGTGGACGCGGATGCCATAGACGGTGGTCAGGACGATTGCCAGGCGTGTCCTGGGGTTCATGCTGTCGTCGTTGAGCGCGCGTTCGAGGGCGGCCTCGTTGGTCTGTCCGATGCTCCCGCCGAGGTTGAAGCCGCTATTACCGCCGTAGATGGGCGGGACGAGAGGGCTGCTGGTGCCGGATCTGACACTCCAGCGCAGGAAGCGGCGGACGCGGAACGCGTCCCGTGGTGCTTGAACCACCCATTGATCGACGATCTTCTGGCTTGCCGTGGACAGGGTTTGGTTAGAGGCGTTGAGGTAAGTGATGAGGCCGAGGATCAGGCGGAGTTCGCGTTTGTCATTGGCTGCGGTGGTATTCGTCAGGGGACCTGGCCGGGTGCGGCGTTGCTGGCGCCAGCGAACGAACTGGCGCAGGGCGAGCTGATCGGAGGAATACGGCAGGGCAGCGATCTGAGTGACGGTCCAGGCTCGAAGCCTGTGGGCGTATTCATCGCGTTCGAAAAGGACCGCGTGTTCAACCAGCAGGGAACGTACCTGCGAGACCGCGCGCGGTGTTCCCAGCTCGTCGAGGTCCTCATGGGTGAGAGTGCCCGGTGATGCCAATGCGGCCTCGAGAATGGTCCAGGCGGCTTTGCTCTTGATGAGCCGCAGAACGTACTGCGGGTCAGCCGCCAGCAAATGACGGTGAAGGTCCACCAATGCAGCCTGCTGCGATGACCGCGGTAAGTGGCGTGCCGGCTCCGACGTGAGCCCAGACGTGAGCCCAGACGTGAGCGTGGGTGGGAAGAGTGCGTTGATGGCGTCGGTTGCCCTGCACCGCTTACAGAGCCTGTTGATGTTCAGGTGATCCACCCCGGTGCACCGCTGGCACTGTCGCCGCGTGACGGGTGAGTTCAGCCAGCAGTATTCGCAATACCGGTTGCTGGAGAGAATCCCTGCGGTCCGACCGGGGTGCCCGCAGGTCGTCGTGGAGTAGGTGTTCTTACCCATGGAGGGTGTTAGTCACTTACTTGGGCGCGGTGCGGGTGCAGGCCACGGGCACGGATGACGGCGGAGGCCGAGTTGGCTTTCTCAGGTCCGTCGGTCCCGGTGCGCTGATCAGATCGTCCAAGGGAGACCTTGCTGATCAGATCGTCAGCAGTGCATCCGAGGATGTCCATTAGGGCGACCAGGACGTGCAGGTTCAGCCGTTCGGGGCGTTCGGCGACCAGCCGGTAGACCTGGCTGGCAGAGAGGTGGATGCCTCGTTCTTCCAGCAGGGGTAGGAGCTTGGTGGTGCTGAACAGGCCTGCTGTTGCCATCTGCTCGCGCAACCGCCACTCGTACCCAATGATGTCCGTCATCTCGTCCTCGTTCCCTAACTTGTCTGCTCGTGCTTGCACGGGTGCTGGTATTCGTAATCGCGGGTGGGGTGGGTCATGTCGGGCCGGCTAGTGGCGGTATCTTCGTCAGTGCCTCGCGTAGGATGCGGTTCGCGAAGTCCTCGGACACGTGCGTGTAGATGCCGGTCGTGGACTGGTAGGCGTGCCCGAGTTGGCGTTGGACGAAGAGCGGGTCGTGACCGTCCTCGATTAGGTGCGTTGCGTAGCTGTGGCGCAGGCAATGCGGTGACAGGGACGAATCCAGCCCGAGTTCGTCGCGGTAGAGGGCGAACCTGTCACTGAGGGAACGGGCCCCGAGTCGGCGGGACCGCTCCGAGAACCACAGGGCGTTGGACGTGCCGTGGCGCATCAGGGGCAGGACGTTGTCCATGTAGTCCTTCAGGACGTCCACCGCCCACGGCATCACTGTCGCGACAGTCCGGGGTTTCGGTGGGGAACCCCTCGAGGCTTTCCCGTACCGAACCCGGAGGAAACCGTAGTCCCCGAACGAGGGGACTTTCGGGTTGCGGTACAGGTCGGTGGTGTCGAGCATCATGGCTTCGTTGGCGCGTAATCCCCAGGCGTAGACGACTTTCAGCAAGGTTGCGTCCCGGTACGCGGCCGCTGCACCCTTGCGTCCGGCGGCCAGCCGGGTTTGCACTTCGTCATCGGCACGGTCGAACAGCTGCTGCAGTTCACCCCGACTCAGTGGTCGACGTCGCGGGTTGGCCTCGTGGTCCTGCAGGTGTGGGCGAGTGTTCCAGTCATGACAGACCTGAATTGGATGGGTGCCAAAGCGTTCCTCGCACTGGTCAGCCCACCCGTAGTGGGAGGAGCTGATGAAGTCGCAGAACTGCCGGATCACGATCTGATAGTTGCGTACCGTCGAGGGCATCATCCGCCGGATCGACACCAGGTCCATCATCCACTCGTCAAACCCTGCAGCCGTCCATTTCCACGGTCCGACACCGGAATGGACTCGGAATTGACGCACGACATGCACGCGGTTTTCCACCGTGGCTTTCTGCAGCCGCCGGCCGCCCAGCTGCTGGGCGCACCACCCCTCGATCATCGCCTCGAAGACCGAGCTCTCCTGGTCGAGGTACGTGACGCCCGCAAGGAGGTGGATCGACGCCATACCCGCTGGGCTCTTTCGATCCACTTCTATCCTTCCGTCTAACGCGCGTATCCTGCATTAGACGGGAAACGATCCTTAGTGGTCAACCCCTGCAAGGCCCTAAATGGTTAGTAGGCTCGAACTCATCGCCCTTCAACCGCGCAGAAGTCGCATCTGACGCAATTCCTCGTGGTTCCGGGTATACCTTCGGTTCTGGCCGATGCCCCGGCCTCCGCCCCACCCCGTACTGTCCTATGCCTGAATTACAGAATAGAACACCTGTTCGATTATTCGTGGAGCTGACCGTGTGGGCGGGGGAGTGGTGTGGGTCATCCACCTGTGGTCGGGTGGAGCCCGTGAGGAGTGAGCTCAAAGCCGTCCACCTGTGGGTGAGCCGCCCCGGCCTTCGGTGTCCGGTGGCTAGTCTCGACACCATGGACCCGATACACCCCTAGATCCTCCCGATCCTCCAGGTACTTCACACCCTTTGGGTGCTCCGGGTCCCTCGGGTGCTCTCAATCCGATGGATGAGCTTGCCGCGTTCATCCTTGCCCCCATCGAAGAGGACGAGGTGCTCCGGACTGGCGGGGACAGGATGACCATGACTGCTTCGGTAGCCGGGGAGCGGCTGCTGGCGGAGTGCGTGTCGAAGCGGCGCCCGGTGGCTCATGTGCAGAGCATCGACTGGAGCTACGAGCCGGCCGGGGACCAGGACTACATGTGGAAGGTCCTGGAGTTGCTCGCCCTGCCCTGGGCCAGGCACCCCGCCTACAAGGCCCACTGGGCCGGCTGAAGTGGGTGAAGCTTGATGAGGTCCCATACCGTCCCATGAGGTGCAGTGAGAGTCCATGAGGTTCGATGATCTGATCCTGCCGGTGGGGGAGTACCCGACGGGTGCATGCGAGAACAAGCAGGAATGGCTGCTCATGTACTCCCGCGGTGTGCCGGCCGCGGTAATCGCCGCGTGGTGCAGGGTCGACGTCCGCCGCGTCCACCGCACGATCGACAAACAGATCAACCGGCACCCGGAGTGGTTCGACAGGTGCTGGAGGATCCACGACCAACCCGCGCCCGCCAGAAATATGCGGCGTTATGTGAGAACCAGGGAGCAGGCGTGGTGGGAGCACTACGGCGACGTTGCCGCGTACATGCGTGAGCGCGGCGGTGCCCTGCCGGCGCAGAACGACAGCGCGGAGGCGAGGGTGCTGTATCGGTGGATTGAAGCCCAGCGCCGGCAGCAGGACGCCGGCACGCTCGCCCAGGACAGAGTGGATGCGCTCGACAGGTTGGGGGAGTGGATCGGTACCAGGAAGGGCGATCCGGAGAAGTTGTGGACGCAGCGCCTTGAGGGGGTGCGGCAATTCCAGGCCAACACCGGCCGATACCCCTACTACGACCCGGACCGGCACCCGGACGAGAAGGTCCTAGCCGTATGGTTGGGACGGCAACGCACGTGGTGGCGGAAGGGCCAGTTACGGGCGGACCGGCAGGAGCGACTCGATTCCCACCTACGCGGATGGCTCGGGAAATGAATTCTTGCGCTCACTGATTGTGGCAGCTTTGAATGGCCCCGGTGGGTTAGGTGGATGGGGAACACGTAGGCGGCCAAGGCCTTCACTGAAAGTTGTGCCCTGTGAGAGCGTTTTCGAGGCAGGTACGGGTGTGAGGGGTCACACAATGATGAGGCTAGCCCCGACTCCGTCACACAGTGCTGCATCTGGGCAGCTACACCCAGATTTAGACATAGGGCTGAACTCCGTTCCACTGTGGGTTGTCGAACCTAGGAGTGGGAGGGTAGACCATCGCTTCTACTGTCTCGGCGCCCACGATATTTCGCTTTGCCTCAAGGCGAATCAAGTCAGCACCCTCGTACTTCCTCAAGAGCTTGCCAATGCTTAAGCGAACCGACTCAGTCATCTCCGAGGCTGCCACTGCGACCTCAACTAGCGGTATCACCTGAGAGCTAGATTCGATCTGGAAGAAATACCTTCGGTTGGGATGTCGTGTTGCCAGATCGTCCTCCAAGCCGTCAAGTATCTCGACTAAGCGAAGGACATCTGCTCTCTCGCCTCGCTTATCCTCCAATCGCACGATCACCGACGGTAGATGCTTCTTTTGAGCTTCCAATTTTCGACGCCTATTCTCCTTCCAGATCCTCCTTCCCCCGTAAGCCAGTCCACCTAGCGCTAGTTCCTCACCCAGCTTGGGCAGGATGATAGTGACGAATAGTGCTACTAGTGCGCCAGTTGCTGCCCCGCCACGACCAGCTGCAGCAATTAATTCAGCAGGAACCCCCGAGATGCCGAGGTAAGCAACCACGTCTTGCTGAATTGTTCGAGCTGTTTCCTCTGACTCCGACTCCCAAACTCTCACCCCAACTGTTCCTGGTTTCGCGTCGAGCGGTAGTCCATAAAAAGGTTTGTCGGACATGCGGTCTTCCTTATATTTCACTGATACCTCAAATGCGATGAGTCGACATCAAGGCTCTGTTGCTTCCAGATCCGACTCAGAGCCTAATCGGTCCTGTGCTTCGCTCCGGCCTGTTCCGGCTAGGTTGCTCCTTCGTCGCATCCCGGCCGGGCGCTTTTTGCTGCAGTCCTTCGGACTGTGTGCCCTGCCCCAAAGCGTCGGTCGGCTGCGCCGACGTCGCTGGCCACAAACCTTGCGGCGCTCTTGCGTCGCTTATTTCCTCCGAAGTTTCCGGCGGCCCGCCCTTTGGGTTGTCCGCTGCTCCGTCGGGGACGATCGAGCTCGCCAGCAGGCAAAAAACGGGGGAAGAGCCGAGCACCCCGACCAGCACCACTGCTGTCCTTGAATACCTGGACCCGACTCAGCTGACCATCGGCGCCAACGTCCGCGCCGATTTCGGCGCGATCCTGACTTCCCGGCCTCCACCAAGCAGCACGGCGTCCTGCAGTCCGTGGTCGCCCACCGCATCGAGGCCGGTGTGTATGTTCTATACGGGTAGCGGCGCACCCTCGCCGCCTACCAAGCGCTCCACGACCGAGCATTTGAGGAAAGTCGCTGTGCTGAGTCAAGACGAGGTGTTGGGTGGTGGCGCTTCAAGCATCAAGCGGTCCTCTAAGGAGCCCTTGTGTGACTTCGACCCTGAGCATGGTTTCAGCATCAACGAGAGCCAGACACGGATGCACCGTTGGTATGATCAGGAGAAATGACTGGAGGATCTCGTGAGGGTACTTCTGGACACGAATATCGTTTCGAAGATGAAGCAAGGGCAGCCGGTGACGCTGCCAGCAGGAGAACTCATAACGACGTCCGTCGTGTTGCAGGAATTATTTCTTGCACAAAAGTCGGATGAGTCAGGATTCGCCTACGCGCTACCCGTTGTCGGGCGGCATGCCATGTCCGCGCTGTACTTCCGTCCACATGTGAAGCTTCGACCTATATCTCGCGAAGCCGACAAGTTGCTATTGGATTTCAATCAGGAGCATCCTAGTCGCGTCGAGTTTGGGCATCTGTCCATCACACAGGTTTATAAGCGCAATCTGCGACTCCTTTTGAGTCAACACCTGCACGCAGTCGGTAAGACTAAGCGTCGCTTGGCGCTCGAGAATTACGACTACCTGCATGGGATTGGTGTGAGTGCGATACCTCTAGGTGTGAAGACTGCTCAACTGGGTTTGGACCTGTATCAAGACTTCAAGCAGATTGCCCAGCCCAAGAAAAACTTGCGCAATACCCTAAACGATTTGTTCATATTGGCTATGGCAGTTGATGCTAACGCCTCACTCATCACTGATGATCGGTTACTGGCCACCTTCGCCGGACAGGTGTCTCCTCGAGTCCTTGAAGAGCGTGGTGAGGTATATGTTTCCACGCCGCGCGAACCTGTGGCGAGGAGGCGTTCAACAGGCAATAAGGGTTACAAAAACACGCAGTGGAGAGCGAAAGTCCTCTAGTGAACCACATTGACGTCGGCTTATTCAGGTCGATGATGACCGCGTCATTCAACCGCTCCCGAGCGAATCGACTCCAGCAAGCAATCAAATTGATTGGGACTGCTGAAGATTTGGTTGACTCCTTGACGTTTCCTAGGAAAATGCCGATAACAACGCATATGACAGTACCTGGCGGTACAGCGAGCCTTTCCAGTATGAGAGTAGTAAGGCTGTGGGGCGGTTGGTTGCACGACGTTCGATTTACGTCTTACGAACCGGAACCTGCAAGGTTGGGTCGTTGCCAGGACGACGATTATCAGACACGCCCTACCGCGATCTGCCTGTTCCTATGCGGAAGGGAGGCCTGCAAACTCCTTCTCACAAGACGAGCACACTGGCTTCTCCGTGTGATCCTGGGTGGGTACAAACCATTGACCGCAAAGTGCCCTCACCTCCATGCCGTCTACGTATGCCTCTACGAGTGTGCCCTTTGCAACATAGTGCGCACTGTTGTTGGTGGGAGCGACAATAGAGCCCGTCAATGACGTCTCTTCCATCGCTCCCAGTTCCACTGCTGCCGTTAGTTGAGATAGTCGGGCCTCGGTAATCTCCACGGAGTAGACCGTCACCTTGTCTCGGACGGTGCGAACTGACCATCGCTCCTTTTGGGGATCCATGAAACCAACAAGTTGCGGCACGACCGCTTGGCGAATTGCGTCATCGTCCCAGTCGATGAGACGAAGCGAAAGAAGGACCTCAACTGGCGTTTCGAACGCTGGATCTTCGTCGTAGTTGAGCCGGACGAGTTCGATTTCTATGTTGAGTGGGGAAACGGTTCGACTGGGAGGAGGAGGCAGTTCAGCGGGATGTTGCGTTTCTGATGAGCTGGCCGCATTAGCAATTAGGTCAATGAGAATTGTCAGACAATCCATCCGCCAGCGCCTGTTGGCCATCGCTGACAACTCCAGAGCATGCAAATCATAGTCGTCCTGCACCGGATAAAGCGATTTAATTTCTGCGTCACCCAATCGTTCAACCTGGTCGTACACGTTGGATTTATCCCCTGTACGCTTAAGACCTGCATGCAGCAACCACCAACACGACCCAGTATCTGGCTGAGTCACCAACCCTCGCCATTGTTCAGAGCGAACTTCTTTCCAAATGCTTTTCAAACGGGCCCGAACAGAATGCTTGAATATGGTGAGGTTGGCACCGGAATCCTCATTGCTGGTGAGAGATTTTCCTGCCATGACCGCAGGATGCTTCAGCGATGACAATGGTATGACATTCTTAAAATCGTTTCTCGCGATTGAACGGCATTGCTCAGGATCGTCCCAGTCGTCAGGATTGCTTAAGCATTCGCGTAGAACACGTAGGGTCGGTCGGCAGCCGTCACTATCTGATGGAGACATGCCACAACTTTAGTGGTTCTCAATGTCATTGGAAACCACTAAAGACGCGGCATGTCTTGAGGGTAAACATCTGCCTCAGCCGAGAGGGGAGCGGAGAGCGCAACGGCGGCTAGAATGGCTCTTCATGAACGATGCTTCTATGAAGCTTTTATATCTCGTCACCCCCCAACTTCGCTGCTGGCGGCGGTATTTAGGTGTCGTGGTGATGTCGTGCAGGGTGTTGAGGCTTCGGCAGAGGGGGCCGATCTCGGTCAACACGGTCTTCGATCTCGTGTCGTTGTGCATGTTTGCCGCGATCGCCGCCTGCCCGTGCTCGTCGTCGAGGTGCTCTGTCAGCCTAGCCTCCAGAGCGGCTTCGAGCACGTTCTTCGTGAGCTGATTCAGCAGCCCGCCAGGCCCGACCAGGTTCACGCCCTGCTCCGTGGTTTAGGCGAGCAGCTGTTCGGCGAGGTCCAATGAAAACGATGATATTTTCCGTCACAGAATTTATTACTGCCTGTGATACTTCGGTCATAACGTCGTTAAGGGCCATCTCCTATCGGATCAGGCCAGACCCTCCCATAGAGTTTCTCTTACGGTCCCGTGTTTAGAGGCCATTGACATTGCTGCTTGCCGAATATAGGAGCATCCCCATTCGTAAAAAGCAGTTAAAACTTTAGAAACCAAACTTAGCTGCGGTTTCGTCGCTTACTTTGGCTGCTTCACGAACTAGCTGGTCGTTTGCTTGCTGGGTGTGCGCGAGATCGACTGCAAATTGACGGCTTGCTAGTTCACGGTTGGTGCGAAAGGCACGGATATCGCGCATTTTGATCTTTCTGTGGGTTCCGACCCGGGGCTGCTCGGGTATCACGCCAGTATCAAGGAGTCGGTAAAGGTATGGCCGACTTATGCCCAAAAGCTTGCTGGCCTCTTGAGGTGAGATTTCGGCATCACCATCTTCGGTGACGGTTACCATGCCGCCCCGTTCCAAAGCATTCAACATCTCCAACAATGCCGTTGCCGTGCGATTCTCTTCAAGATGAGACAGGGTTTCCCGCACTTTAGCTATTTCTTGAGAGCTTAGTTTTGAAGCTTCGAGTGTGTGCATGAGATCACCTGAACCGGATTGGCCGTAACTGGCATATGTGTAATAACTGCTTTAACTGTAACCAGAAGTGCGGGGTTACGCAACTCCAACTCGGTGAGGTCATGGTGGGGCAGCCGACGGCGAGGAGCATGCGGAGCCGGTACTTGTGGCGGTTGCGGTAGTCGCGGGCGAGGCGGCGGCGAAGTTAGATGATGCCGTTCACGCGCTCTGTGCCACCGTTGTTCGCGCCGCTGGTGGTCGGATGCGCTGCACCGCCCTGGTCACGAATCATGATCACGGCCAGTTCGCTCATTTGGAGGCCCATCACTGGTTACGGGCCCGGTGTGAGGATCGGATCCGGAACGCCAAGGACACCGGGCTAGCGAACCTGCCCCTGCGCGGATTCGCCGGCAACACGCTCTGGTGTCATCTGCTCATGCTCGCCGCGGAACTCGTGGCCTGGGCGCAGATGCTCGCCCTCCATGGTACGAAGGCCAGACGCTGGGAGCTGAAAAAACTTAAAGCTAGGCTCTTCGAGATCTGGTCGGCTCGTGGAAGCAGAGCAACCCGAACAGCGAAGAGAACTACCAGCAGGCTACGGTCACCGCGGACACCATCGCCATCGAGTGAGTCGCCGACGGCGGCGACACGACGTCGGTTTACTGGGTGGGGGCGTTTGAAGCACCGACGGAGGAGAGCGGATCCTTCACGCCCGTACGGGACAAAGAGGCCACAGATCTTGCCTTGCTGGCTTCCACTGAGGACAGCAAGGAGTTCATGTTTGAGGGCCAAACAATTTCCTACAAAGTCAGCGCGTTGGGAACGACGACAACGGTTGAGCTCGAGAAGAACTAGTACAAGGAACGCCCCGAGGAGCATCGCCTATCGGGGCGTTCGTGGTCCTGGCCGTTCAGACGGCCGTGGTGATGCCGGCCTACTTTTGGACTTCGTTGTACGCGTCAACGATGGACTGAGTGATACGACCCCTGGAGCTGGGGTGGTAGCCGTTGTCCTGCGCCTCCTGGCGGATCTGCTGCGTATTCTCCCGCCTGGAACGACTGGTCGACGTCGACTACTGGCCACCCTAAACTCTCCAATCCTCACTCGGATTGAGCTCCGATTGCCTATCACTATCCGGGAGTTTGCAGAGCGAGGACTGCGGGAAGTCGGCACCAACTCGCGACGCATCTCCTCGTGGCGAGCACGGTGCAGTGGAGAGCCTTGGTGTTGTGGCTGATGAGATTACACAACACGATATGACTCGTCTGTCACGTACAATCGGCATACATCCCTCAACCCTGGAGGTACCTTGATCGACCTAGTGGATGTTATCCGTGACCTCCGAACCCAGATCAGCCAAGCCCAATTAGCCTCCATCGGCGAAGACCTGCAATTCGAGCTTGGGCCTATAGAACTCGAGATGTCAGTTGCAGTGACCGAGGAGATTTCTGGTCAGGGCAAGGTGCGCTTTTATGTGCTGGAAATGGGTGCTAGCGGCAAGGAATCAGAGCTGACAACTCAAAGGATCAAGATGACCCTCACGCCTCGAGGAGCCAATTCAAAAGACACCGAAGCTGCCCAGTCCGAGAACGAAAAAGTGCTGGCGCAAGCACTTGTCTATGTCACCGGCAAGGAACTTACCGGGGAGCGCTAACCCCGTAGCGAAGGCAACTGAAGCATGTCAGGTGACAGTGGGGATATTGCCCAAATCCGAGCGCGGAAATTGACGAAAGCCGCTGGCCGTGGGAGCGGTTATCGAGTCGGAAATGACCTAGTTCTTACGGCTGCCCATGTAGTTGCCGACGCCGATCATATCGTAGTGGGGTTCGACGTAGACCTCCCCACGCAGTGGAGCGCCGACGCAGAGGTCGTAGCCTGCTGTGGTGACCTTGCTCTATTGCGCATGCAACCACCGAGTGATCGAATCGTCCCCGAAAAGACTTATGCCAAATTTGGCCGAGTCGGTAGCCGAGTATCGACCCTCAAGTTTACGGCGTCAGGTTTTCCGATTTGGCAACTTCGTGTCGACTCCGGAACCCGCTTAAAAGACGGACCGGGTAGCCGCTTTAGGGACGCGGCTCAAGTTTCTGGCTCCTTTCCCACAGCCTCCAGCTGGAGGGAGGGAATGTTCGAGCTCCTCGTTGATCAACCCCCTTCTGAACTGGACTTAGTTGGAGACCCTGCATATGTAGGAGTCGAATCTGAGTGGGAAGGAATGTCTGGTGCAGCCGTATGGGTCGCCGATCGGATTGTCGGCATCATCAGTGCGCACGTCCGTTCGGAAGGATTGGGTCATCTTCGAGCCACGCGATTAGAACACGTGTATCGCATTGATGACTATTCCTCGCGCACGTTTCGAGAGCTTCTCCATCTGCCAGATGGTTCTGACAGTGGTGGTCTGGTCGACGTTGTTCCGGCATCCCATGCAGAGAAGCTGGCTCTCGAATTTGAGGGAGACTTTCGCGATGTCGCGCCGCTGATGCTTCTTGACCGGGAGCGAGAGCTGGAAGATCTCGCAAAGTTTTGCTTTAGCGAGGAACGGTACCTTTGGCTTCAAGCGCCGGCGTGGTCGGGCAAAACGGCCCTATCGTCATGGTTGGCATTAAATCCACCGTCCAGGGTCTCGATAGTAGCTTTCTTCATAGTCAAGAGACAAATCGGTCGAGCAGACGTTAACGCATTCCTCGATTCCGTCTTGGCCCAGTTGAGTATCTATGATTCTGGAAGCGACAAAGTGCTTTCGAGCTTGGAAGAGAAGCGACGGAAGTTTGGAGCCCTTCTCGAACGCGCCGCAGTGCAAGCCCTGGCCGACGGGCGGCGATTGACTCTACTCGTCGACGGACTAGATGAAGATGTTAGTGGCGACATTAACCTCCCAAGCATTGCATCAATTCTTCCGACCAGACCGATCCAGGGACTTAACGTTCTTGTTACCAGTCGCCCAACTCCACTCCCAGTCGACGTTCAGAGTACGCATTCACTGCGATCCTGCCGCATATATGAGCTGACTCCGTCGCCGCATGCAAAAGCCCTCGAAGTAGCGGCCAAACAGGAACTTGCAGCTATCCTGCGAGGCGACGACCAATTGTCAATCGAGATACTGGCGTTTTTAACTGTCTCCGGTGGAGGCCTGACCTCCCGAGAACTAAGTGAGTTGGCCGCACACGGAAAGATAAGCGAAACAAAAAGGAGACTTGAAGGAGCATTGGCGCGTAGTCTAACTGTCCACTCTGGTTACACAGGGGAGTTCATCTATCTTTTCGGTCATGCGACACTATCTGACACCGCCCGTGAACATTTCTCTGATGAACAACACATGTACGCTGAGCGGCTGCACTTGTGGGCGGCCAGTTACACTAGCTTGGGGTGGACTGATACCACGCCGCAATTCTTAATGGGACGATACTTCCGTCTTCTTTCAACCTCAGCATCTACCTCATTGCCCCGGATGATTGAGTTAGCAATCAGCGAGGACAGACACGATGTGATGCTTACTCGGACCAAAGGCGATTGGGACGCTTTAGCAGAAATCGAGATAACTCGAGCAGCACTAAAGATGGAAACCATGCCAGAACTTCAAGCTGCCGCCGAGCTAAGTATCGAGCGCGGCCGCCTGATGGATCGGAATGCCGGCATCCCTTTAGAATCAGGACCTTTTTGGGCTCGTATAGGGGACACCGTAAGAGCCAGAATGACAGCGGATCTGATCACCCAGCCCCTCCGAAAGTCTGTGTATCTTGCTGAAATTTCAGGTGCTATAGCGGAGGCAGGAGATGTAATCCAGGCTCGGGAAGTGGCAGAGGAAGTGCCTGACTTCCGTTTGCGTCTTCGGGCACTTGCGGTGGTAACGATGGGGTTTGTGCGGCGCAAAGATTTCAGGAACGCAGAAGAGATAGCGAATGTCCTTGAAGCGAACGCACGCGAGTTCCCTGATCGAGCTGTCCGCGCTGATTTTTTGACGTTAGCAGCGACTGCTTTCAGCGGCGTGGGGCAGACCGCTCGTGCAGAAAACTTGGGTCAGGAGATAGAGAAACTGGCGGCAGAGTTCAACCAACCCAAAAGTCCTGTTAAGGCTGCCGTTGAAATTGCTGCAAGGTTGGCTGGTCTCGGACAGGTCGAGCGGGCGTGGCGTATAGCAATAAGCATTAGCGATCCTAATTGGCACGCAGAAGCATTGTGTGCGGTGGCTCCCTACCTACCTCCTTCTGATGCCAGGAGTTCCGTGATCCTAAAAGCCGTGACCAAAAGTCGAGAAAAGCATTCAGCCACTGAACTTCTTGTGCGTACAGCACTAGCTTTGTACCCTGATGCAAGCGACCTCGCGAAGGAGTACCTACTAGCGGCTTTCAAGATGACGCCTCCCGCACACGTTCCGAGTACGACCGGCGTGTTCGCCATCGCGGCCGCGGTCTTTGGTGAAGTGTCGACGGGTATAGGCAAACTCGATTCGATGGAGTCAGTCGCGAGAGTTACGTGGCTGTGCGCCATGAGCCGAGCTCTAAGTGTGGCCGGTCGCTTTTCGGACGCATTGCGCTGTGCGCAAGAGGCAGAAGTAGCGGCTACTGCGATGCGATCTGAGCCGAATCAAGCTCCCATTCTTATAGATGTGGCAGACTCGTACTTAGCAGCTGGTCGCCGCGTTCACGCCGTAGACCTTGTTGAGCGAGCTGAGAAAACTGCCCGCCGAACGGTGAACAGGTCGTCGGCGAAGCACTGGTCCTCGGTTTCCGTTCTCCTAGCTGCTGCAGGCCGAACGGACTGTGCTGAAGCAATATTCAAAAAAATGCGTTACACACAGGTAGAAGTAGACGAATTGCGGCTGGAAGCGGTTAAAGCGCTTGCAACCGCTGGTGAACAGAAACGGGCCCTCGGTCTCTTAAGATTGATTCAAAACACGTTGCCCAAGTTCAAGGCGTATGTTGCGGTGTTAGCATCATGTGCTCAATACGGCAGTTGGAAGCAGGCAGAAAACCTGCTCGCGGAATCAGTGGAGTTCTATGAAACCCACGCAGAAATTATCGAGTACGAGTCCGAAGTCGTATCCTTGGTGGGGTTTGTAGCAATGGCTGGACTGGTCGATAAGGCGGTCTCTCTTACAGCTTCGTTCGCGATGGCTAACTTAAAAAGTGCCGCGGACTACGCAACCGCCCGTGCTGCTGCTAGGAGGGGTGAATTTGATATTGCCTTGCAATTCACCGCCTTAGGATATCTCGAAACGCATCGTTCTAGGTCCGCCGGTGTAGATGGCACTGTACTGGTTGAGGTGGCACGTGCCCTGGACGGGGCAAATGTATCCGGCGCAATGAGTGGGTTTGATCGACTCAACGATGAGAGATTACGGTTCATTGCTGCGAGGTGGATCCGGAGGAGTTCTCTCGAACTGACCGAGGTTCAAAATCAATCCATCGAGAATTATGAACAGCCGCCCACGTATGTTGATGGAATCGGGCGCGCTTTGATCGACGCAGAAATGCCTGGTCGTCTTAGTAGCCTTCTTTTAGCTGGGGGGACGTCCTTCGATGTATACGTTGAAACACAGGCTCTGATTGAGATTTTCGAGGCGGCAATAGAGAAGGGCCGTGTAGACCTTAGTTTCGATGTTCTGAGAGAGGTGCAGGCGTCCGGGAACCAAAGCAGGCTTATTCTAGGATATTGTCTAGCCGCTCATGGAAAATTCAACGAGGCGTGGAGTGTGCTCAAGGAGGAGGACCATTCCGGTTCCGATGGTTCCGCCTCAAGGGCTCGTGATATTGACTTCCTCCATGAATCTGTGCAGGGGATGGCCCTTGTGGCGGTTCTAGCTGAAAACGTTCAAAACGGGTTGATTGAAACTTTTGAGCAAGTGCTTCCGCTGTTCAGGATTGCGGACCCTGACGCGCTAAGAGATGCCATTGTTGTTTTAATGACTGTAGGTTTAGAAGAGCATCTAATTGCTGCCGACGTCCAGTCTCTGCTGTCAGTGCTGAGGTTGCGTGTCGAACGTATAGAGGTACTAAGTCGCGCTAGCGGGATTCTTATTGGTCAAGGGTACTTTGAGCAAGCTGCGCTCTTGGTACGGATGATACTAAACATGTTGATAGACGCTCCGGCAGACAAGCGCGCAGTATTGTTCTCCGCCGTAACTCCTCGAATCCTTTCCATGAATGGAACCAAGAATGCTTTTACGGGTCTCTGTCAAGAAATTCTTTCGGGGTCTAGTTGGCCCTCGGCTTTGCCGGCTTTAGCAATACTTGATCGTGGAGCAAGCGATTGCGTGGCTGAGCGAGTGGCCCGTGTTTGCCCGGCGGTTTTAGATACTTGAGGACATTCTGTTACCGGTTGAACGACCTGGCGCATTGGGTACGGAAATCAGCTGGGCACATTGAAATCTCGCTGCGTTCAGGGACAGCAGGCACAGCACGTATGCAAGCCAGCCTTGTCCAACTACCCTCGCAGCACATGCGGCCCCTCTGGAGGGTTGGCATAAAGGAGCTATGGAGGAGTTGAAAGTCCTGATCCTCCTAAGGACATTCAAGTATGTGTATGGGATGCGAGAGTGCCCAACTCTGCAGAAGCGTTGTACCGAATGAGCCTAACGTCACAGCTCAACACGGACTGAGGGCCTGTCGCGTTGAGGCCGTTGTGCGCCTTCGCGCGGACGTGTGCGAGAGTGCAGGCTTCGTGCGTCGGGCCGTGCGGGTGGTTGCGTGTCGAATCGACCAGTGCACCGAGCAGGACCAAATTGTGCGTTAGGGCGTCAGTCTGCCATCTCATCAAAGGATCCTTTGACTGGAGGGCTGAAGTGGTCGCAGGGTGGGGCTGCATACTCCAGCACCTGCGGGAGGATCGGCAGCCGCGTGTCGTCTCACCAATGTGTCTCACGTCGGCCGTCTTCAAAGGAGCGAAAATCGACCTTTGATGAGCTTGCTCGGATGGTCGACGGGGGAAGCCAGTGATGAGGGACAAGGTCGAGCTTGTCAGGAAGTCTGACGGTCAACCGCTTTGTTGTCAGGTGCATGCGTTTAAGGAGGACGCTGTCTCCGCGACCACTTGGAATCTCGGAGCTGCTTGCCCAGAATCAGTTCCGATTTAGCCCGTGCTTGCGCGTGTCCAGGGCCTGCTTGAAGTGGCTTTCCGTTTCATCGATCACCTGCATCGGTGTGCTGGGGTCGAAAACGCGCAGAAGGGAAAAGCGGAAGGTTGCTGGATCGAGATTACGCAGCTCGACGTTGCCGCCATGGCCATTGGTTGCGTAGGCGCTCCAGCGTTGCCGAATGCTCTCCGCTCCGTCGGCTTTACCGACGTACTGGCGACCGTCGCTGGTGTCGGTGATCAGATAGACGCCCACCACTGACGAGAGCGCGGTACGCCACGAAGCGTAGCGATGCTCGCGTACCACCGCTTGAAGCTGCCCATGATCGAGGACGAGCCTGTCGAATCCGGGAAAGGGGATCGGCTGCGCATCTGCAATCTCCATGACCGGGTAGCCGGCGGCCGTTGGTCCGTTGAGTCGCCAAGTGCGCGGTGATTTCCATCCGATGACGAGTCGGTTCCGCAGGTCAGCCATGTGCTCGGACACGATTAGGTTGAAGACGCGCAGTTGTCCGTCGTTCGACGTTTCGCCGTGGTTCTCCACCACCGACCAAAATCGGGCCCGATCGCCGCCCTCGCGCACAAAGACGACCCAGAGGGGTGGCGGAGTAACGGGGAAGACCCTCGGGTTCGCAGATTGCTGGCGCGTGTAGTCCAGAATCTCGTCGTCTGTGGAGTCCGCATGGATGCCCCTGAGGCCAGTGTCCTCGTGCTCGCGCACGTAGGCGTGGCGGATGACTTGGGATTTTTCGGGATCGATTCCGGCGCTTCGCAGGATCGAGTCGAGCGTCAGTGTCATCTATGGATCACCCCTTTCCGTTCTCATGCACGGGTGGTGGTGCCGGCGTCGCTTCCGGCGTTGACTACCTGATTCCTAGCCAGCAGACGGGTATTCCCAGACCCAACCACTTCCACCGTCGGGGGAGTAGGAAATGGTTCCGGTTGGGGTGGTGACGTCGAGGATGACCTGCCCGTTCAGCTTCTCTCCTTTGCCGACGTAGTCCGGAAGCAGTAATGCTTCGTTGGCCAGGCAGGTCTTGTTGATGTTGGAGTCAACGGTGTTCATTCGCGTCCCGTTGTCTGCGTAGCCCTTCCAGTAGTAGGGGCTGAAGCTGATTTGACCGGGAACGCCATTGACGCTGATTGGTCCTTCGAAGTCTGCGGTGGTCTCGATCTCGAGGGTGACCGCCATGGGAATGCCGTTGGCTTCCCCTGGATACGGGTTGTCGCAGACTGCCGGAGCGATGGAGGTGACCTTGAAGTTGATCGTGTTGGGTCCACCCTCGACGGCTTTCCATCCGCCGTTTTCACCAATTGTTTTAATGATGTCCCCGCGTTCGTTTCTCTCTGGTGTTGGGGCGGCAGTTGCGCTGTCCTCAGGTTCCGCGCTGGGGGAGGCTGGTGCAACAGACACAGTAGGTGCCGGTGTCGCATCTTCAGAGGATGCCGCGGTCTCTGCCGAGCTGCATCCCGTGAGCAGCAACGCTGCAACGGTAAGGGTGGGGAAAAGCGCGTTCTTCACAGTCGTCCTAAAGGGAATGGGTGCGGTGCGTCCTGCCGCTGGCTAGGGCGCGGTCGGAGGCAGGGTGTTAACAAAAGTTCAGGAGGCGTCGCAGCTCCCATCAGAGAGAAACAGGCGCCCCATCACCTGTTGTTATTGCGAGGATATCGGTAATGGTGCCTGACGTTGGGCTTACCCTCCGAGGTACTCACCAGTGACGGGGTCGACAGTGCCGGCTTCGATGCCTTCGCACTGGGACCTGCCTCCATCAGTGGTGGGCTCGTAACGAAGGCAGAAGGCTTCGTAGTACGGCATGCCGTTGTTGAGAGCGGCCAGTGCTTCCTCGTAGGTGAACTTCTGAGCGGCACTTGTGTCAGAAGGAGCGTCCTCTGTTGGGGCTAATTTGCTGGGGGGAATTGTTGGCTGGGTAGGCGGGGTCGTTGGGGTGGCGGTGGGGGCCGGGGAGGCCTTGACCGACGGCATCGTTCCGCCTGGTGCCATGGATACTTCCTCGCTCAGCCAATAGGGCCGAATGGTGATGCCGGTGATCCGCTCAGGCAGTTCGGTTGTAGTCGAAGCAAGCCATCCGGTGGAGACTTCGAGCTTTGAGGCGCCTGTGCCATGGAGGAATCGGTTATGAAGGTCGGTGGACTTCCTGCTGAGGTCGTCACCGAGGTCTTCCTCAATGACCGTGCCATCAGCCAGGGTGTACCCGTACTTGCCTTCGACGCCGCCGAGGGCATCAGTGTAGTTCGGACCCCAGTCAGCTATGTGGTGCACGGAAAGGTCCTGGAACTCGTAGGACGTTCCATTCTCGTCGTAGACGGTAATGAGGTCGACGGACACGTCTTCTGTGCCCTTCCTGTTGTCTATGCCGACCTTTGCGTACCTAACCGGGCTGATCTTCAGGTCGGTCCGTAGCTGCTCGACCTCGGGTGGTCCCGCCGCGGGGAGTTCAACGGTGAGCACTGCTCCGTAGGAAGTTGTCGCCGTGAATGTCTGGCCGAGCTCATAGGTCGCTGGGGTGTTTTCTGCTGCGGCAGACGTCGGGGATGTTTCCCCCGTGGTCTGCGCGGTGTCCTCTGCCGAGCCTGAGGAACATCCCATGAGCGACAGGGTGATGACTAGGGCAAGCGTGGTGAGAGCGGTAGTGCGGCGCATGAGGACTTCCTCGTCAGGACGGGCTGGAATATTCAGGCTACGTCGACGAACGAGCCGTTCAGTTCAACCGGATTGATGGGTCGTAACCCACTGTCGTGCATCCAGGTTGGCGATCCGCCGGTACAGGGTGGCGCGGGACATGCCGAGGTCCCGTGCGACGTGGGATGCGGGTTGGCCTTGTTCGATGAGCCTACGGGCGTTGGCGATCTGGCTGTCGCTGAAGATTGGCCGTCGCCCGCCAAGGTCCATGCCGGCATCGCGGCGTTTGGTATTGGAGTCGTTGACGCGTTCGCGTTTGATCTCAAGTTCCATCTGGGCTAGCGCTGCCATGACGGTAAAGACCATAGACCCCATCGGCGTTCCGGTGTCCACGTTTCCGCCACCGAGGTTCAGGACCCGCAGATTCACCTTCCGGGCCCGGAGCTCGTCCGCGAGGGTGAGCATGTTCGACGTCGAGCGACCGAGCCGATCCAGCGTGGTGACGATCAGAGTGTCACCCTGCTCGAGGGCAGTGAGTGCCTTGTCGAACTGTGGGCGACGAGCGTGAGCACCACTGACCCCGTGATCGACATAGAGGTCATCGCGCCGGACCCCGGCCGCCAACAAGTCAGCGACCTGCCGATCGGAGTCCTGGGCACGAGTCGACACCCGCGCATACCCAATCAACTTGTCCATGCCGCTCCGATTCCTTAATGAACTCGAAAACTGTCTCGCAACCGACACATCAGTCGTGAATAGGCGCACCCGCTTAGAAGACAGGGTAGCAAGACATAGAAGGAGCAGTGATGGCGGGGGAGCGGTAGTGTCTCGACCACATGTCTTGCAACTCAAGAGTTGCGAGACGGCAGGACGAGCGACGTACTACAGTAGTCTGCCTTGCATTGCAGTTATGAGACGATCGGTTGATGAGTGCTGCGGACCTTACTGCTGAAACCATGGAGTTGTTCCGCGAGTCAGGGCTTGAGACTTACACAACCTTCCTTTTAGGTGCTGGCGCATCGGTAACATCGGGGCTGCCCGGTTGGGACGACTTCGCAATTAGGCTTCTTCTACAGAGCGGATCGGTACCTTCGGCCGAGACGGCGCGCATCCTGCTAAACCGACAAGATCCTCTCATTGTTGTAGAGGCAGCGCGTGTCGCGTTTGGCGAAAAGTGGGACAAGAAGCTTCGTTTTGCACTCTATGAGGGCACTTCCGACCTAGCGCCGTCCCCCCTTCATCTGGCGGCCGTTGGGCATTTTCTCACTACAGATGCTGACGATTCGAGTCTGGCGACTTTGAACTTCGATACTCTCCTCGAACAGGTGATACAAGACGAAACAGGCGAAGAGGCCTACTCGCTCACCCAGCCAGCACCAAACGGGACGCACTTCGGGGTACACCACCTCCATGGAGTGATAACTCCTCATCGAACAGAATCAGTCGTCCTGACGCTGAGCGACTTCAGTGATCTGATCGCAGATGAAGAGTCATGGCAGCTCGAGTACTTGCAGGAGGCGCTGGCGAAGGGCGTTCTGATCATCGCAGGCACCTCGTACCGTGACCCGGACGTTCGGCAGTGGCTGCATGCAGCCTTGCGGAACAAACCAAACAAGCACAACGCAATGGTGCTTCTTACTCGTGAGAGTTTTTCGATCTCGAAGCGTGAGTATGCAGAGCTTCAATCAGCACTAGGCGACCAGTGGCGTGCTGTGGGGCTCGAGCCCGTTCTGTTAGAAGATCATTCCGACGCGGCACAAATTATCCGGGAACTCCGTCACGTCACCCTGGCCTCGTACCAAGCTCCGCAGGAGAGGTCCCGAATCCTGTGGCGTGCCCATGCAGCGAGGTTTGATGAGTTGCAGACGCTGTATGTCGACCAGCTGGAGCAGGATGCCAGCACGCTACGAGACGCATTGGACGTGGATCGACTGAACCTTACGTTGTGGTTGGCAAACGGCGATGGCGGGATCGGACGGTGGGCAGCTCAGGACCGGATCTATAGAGATTTTGCGTCACTACGCATAGTAAGTACAGGGCATGACAGCGAGTGGATAGCAGGAAAAGCTCTCGGCGTTGACGAGGTGCTGTTTAAGAACCTAGCTGAGGGGACTACTCGTCGGTGGAGATCGGTGCTGGCTGCGCCGGTCTCGGTGCCTCATCCGAAATTTCCACGCCACTCCGCAGCTGTTCTCACTGTTGGCCTACCCGGTCAGGCTTCTGACTACGAGCCTACGACGATGATGTGGACAGATCCTCTACTAGACATTGCTGATGAGTGGGGCTTACGGCTGGCTGCTGTAGCCTTCGGCGCCTGAGGGCGTAGAATTTAACAGAAGCTAGTCGGAGGGACGACATCATGGCAGAGTCATCCAGCTCAAGCTCGTACCAGAGCCTTGGCAAGGGAATCTATCGGGTCGGGGCTGTTCAGCGCAGTGCCGTTACGGGACGGTATGTCACGAAGAGCACTGCAACAGCAGCAGCGCGAACGACGATGAGCGAAAGTAAGAGTGCGGGTACAGCTGCGAAGAAGCGCTAGAACTCAACCGCAAAGAGCCCCTCGCCTTGTGGTGAGGGGCTCTTTGCGTCTCCTTTAGGTATCGAAGTGGCACGATGCCTGTTTAATAAATAGACAGACTTTCTTCATCAATGTGAGGCAAGCGTTTTATGCCTGTCTTCAACACGTCACTATTTCGTACGCTTGCTGCGGCTCATGCGTCGATCTGCACTTGCGCGTCCTGAATCAACGCGCTGACCCTGGCGTGCCGGAGGTACCTCATCCCGCCACGCTGACTCATAAACCCCGAACGCCAGCAGTTCTGGGACAAAACACTGCGAGACGAGTTTCCGAGGCATAAGGGGGGTCGAAATCTCGGGGGACTGGTTGCTCGACGCGGGCCTGCTTGAGTTGTCCTAAAAACCTTTAGGTTTTCGAGACACCGCCGGCGGCGGCTGGTTATGTGCGGTGACGCCGGGACGGTATCGCTCCGGTGGTAGCAAGATGCTCGGCGACGTCGAGGAGCTTGGTGTTGGTATGGGAGCTGGCCTGGGTGAGCATGATGAACGCGTTCTGAGCAGTGATGCCGTACCGCTCCATCAAAATGCCTTTCGCCTGGCCGATGACGTCGCGGGAGCGTATGGCGTCGCGCATCTGCCCGAGCTTTTGGGCGTCCGCGAAAGCAATCGCCGCGTGGGAGGCAATGAGCAGGCCGACCTGTTCGGATTCTTCCGTGAACGCGTCGGGTTTCCGCCCGTACAGGTTCAGGGCTCCCAGGTTGTCGCCTTCGACGTAGAGCTGGAAGGACAGCATGCTCGCCGCGCCGAGTTCGGCGGCTTTCCGGCTGAAGTCAGGCCACCGCTGCTCAGAGACCATGTCCGGGACCGAAACCGTCCCATGCTCGTACACCGCATCCAGGCAGGGCCCCTGATTGAACTCCGACTGGAGTGCATCGACCTGCTCTGGCAGGTCACTCGAGGGAGCCTGTGACTGCACATCGCGCCGACCCTCGACAACGCTGATCGAGCCTTCGTCCGCTCCCGGGACCAATTCGATCGCGGCACGCACCAGATGAGCCAGCACTTCCTGCGGATCATCCTTTGCCTGCAGGGACCTGGCCAACTCGCTCATCTGCTCGGCCAGGCCCTCCAACTCCTGGTCGTTGCTCTCTTTCCCCGTCTCGGGGTGCTCCCCCGGGTCATGGCCATCATCGTTCCCCGTTGGTCCTGCACCGCTGGCTACCATCCGTCCAGTATGTGCCCACAGATAACCACCAACCCGCGCTGGTGCGACAGGACCACGTGTATGAGCTTCTCGAGACTGGCGACATTTTCGACAGTTGAGTGGCGGAGGTCCTCGTCGCTACAGCGCGTGATCTTGCAGCGGATCCTCATGCGCGCAGTAGATGGACTAGTTTGCTGGGTGGTGTTGCGGGTCGCGCTAATTTATTGCGGGGTTCCAGCCGAGGGCGGGGCCGAGCTTCGTAGCGATGTCGGTGAGGATCTGGACGTAGTCTTCGTGGTCGAAGCTGAAGGGCAGGGCGAACGCGACTTCGTCGACTTCCTGGAATCCTGCGTGTGCGTGGAGTTGCTCGGCGATCTCGTCGCTGGTGCCGATGAGGTCGGGGGCGAACAGCATGCCCCTGGGTCCCTGCGGTGTCTGGATGCGGGGCCGGCGTTCTTCGACGTACTGCTGGTACTTCTGGCGCTGCGCCGGTGTTGCGGAGTCGGTGGGGATGACGACCAAACCCTGGGAGACCCGGGCCGGTCCGTGCGCGTGAAGTGAGTCCGCGGCGGCATCACGGTAGGTGCGGATCTGGGCTTGCTGGATGCGGGCGAAGTCCGGTTCCTGGCCCTCGTCGGGGAAGATGACGCTGCTGGAGAGCAGGTTGAAGCCGTTCGTTCCGGCCCAGAGCGCTGATCGGGTGCTACCGGCCCCGTACCAGAGGCGTTGTCGTAGGCCCGGGGAGTGCGGTTCGACGCGGTCGGAGAATTCCTCGACGACGCCTTGCTTGCCGGAGAAGTCCCGGACAGGTTCCCCCGCGACGAGGCGTGCGAAGCGTTCCACCCGGGTGTAGCTGAAGTCCTCGAGGTCCGCTGTGTCCGGATAGAGCTCGTGCTTGAGGGTGTCGTACTGCATCGGTTCACCCACGCTCACGCCGGAGTTGATCCGTCCGCCGGCGAGCAGGTCGACGGTGGCGAGGTCCTCGGCCAGGCGCAGGGGGTTCTCCCAGCCCAGCGGGGTCACGGCGGTGCCGAGGTGGATGCGGGAGGTGCGCTGGCTCGCGGCGGCCATGACCGCGATCGGGGAGGAAATCCCGTACTGGAGGTGACGGTGGCGCAGCCAGGCGCTGTCGAATCCGAGCTGTTCACCGAGCTCGATGATCTGCAGGGTCGATTCATGGCCGGCGGCCGGGTCCTTCGGGTCAAACAAGCCGATCGTGAGGAAGCCGAGCTTACGGAGCGGACGGGTGGACTCGGGCATGGGTTTCCTTCTCAGGATTGGTTAGCGGCTGACGGGTGGAGGGTGTTCGGTGGTTATTCGTAGCGGAGGGATTCGACGGGGTCGGCTTTGGCTGCGCGTGCTGCGGGGAGGGTTCCGGCGAGGAACGCGATGGCCATGACGGCGAGGATGATGATCGCGATCGATGCGGGATCGAACGCGATGAGGTTCAGGCCGGGCAGGTCCGCGAGGAACGTGGTGGTCAGGGCTGAGCTGATCAGGGTCCCGGTGATGATGGCGATGCCGGCCCCGATAGCGCTACCAAGGAAACCGATGAAGGCCGCTTCGAGGCTGAAGAGGGTGAAGACCTTGCCGCTGCCCATGCCCATGGCTTTCATGAGTCCGATTTCGCGGGTGCGTTCCTGGACGGACATCAGGAGGGTGTTGACGATTCCGAAGCTCGCTGCGAGCAGGGCGATGACGGCAAAGGCATTCAGGATCAGGACGATCGCGTTGATGATCGTGGTGAAGGTGCCCAGCTGGTCGGCGACGGTGGAGCCGGTGTACCCGGCAGCTGAAAGGTCGTCCTTGAGGGCGGTGGTTTCCTCGTCGGTGGCGTTCGGGTCGAACCAGATACTGGCCTGCGAGTAACGCTCAACGTCCGTGCTGGCGCCCGTGGTGGCATCCGGGGCAGCACCTGTGCCGGTACTGGAACTCGTGAGCCCGCCGTTCTGGGTGTCGTAGAGCAGGTCGGTGAGGCTGGTGCTCGGGATGATGGCAGGGGCGGCCCCGGCGATGCTTTCCTCTGCGACTCCCACGATGGTGGCGGGTACGACGTGCTGGGTGCGTCCGGCGTCGGTGACCGCGACGGACACGCTCTGTCCAAGGGCCGCTTCGTTGTCGCTGAAGCCCAGGGGCTCGACGTAGGAGACCGGCAGGACGATCTCGTTGGCGGAGCCGTCAGCTGTGTCGGCGGGAGTGTCGGCTGGTTCGCGGCCGGCTGCGAGCTGGATGGTTTGCCCGGTGACGAGGCCGCCGGCGCTGACGGTGTACTTCGTGCCGTCACCGGCCTGGATGTAGTCGGGGGTGACAGTCTTGGTGGCCTGGGCGTCGATGACCCCGTCGATGGTCTTGAGGGTGTCGATGTCGGTGGGGGTCAGCGCGATGAGTGTGGCCCCGGGAGGCCCGGGCTGGGTGCTGGTGATCGTGTCCGGGTTGTACTCGGCAGGGCCTTCAGTACCGCCGCCGGGGCCAGTAGCAGCATCGTCGGGGGTTTCTGCGGTTTTGGTGACGGTCATGACGTCCTCGGCGCCGATGCTGGTCACGGTGTCGTCGATGTAGGCGTTGATGCCGGTGCCGAGCCCGTTGGTGAGGGTCAGGGTGAATGCTCCGACGAAGATCGCCAGGATCGTCAGGAGTGTGCGGGTCTTCGCGCGGAAGGTGTTCGCGACGGCGGAGGAGATCAGGTCAGGGGCTTTCATGCCGCTACCTTCGCGGAGTCTTCGACGAGCAGGCCGTCTCGGATGAGGATGCGCCGGTCGCAGCGGGCGGCGAGGTCCTCGTCGTGGGTGACGACGATGAGGGTGATGCCCTTGTCACGGTTGAGGCCGAAGAGGATGTCTTCCACAGCGGCCCCGGTGGTCGAGTCGAGGTTACCTGTGGGTTCGTCGGCGAAGATGATGCTGGGCTCGTTCACCAGGGCCCGGGCGATCACGACGCGTTGTTTCTGGCCGCCGGAGAGATCCACGGCTTTGTTGCCGGCCTTGTCCGCGAGGTCGAGCTGTTCCAGGGCTGCCAGACCGCGGCGTCTGCGTTCGGATCGTGGGATGCCGGCGATCTTCATCGGCAGGACCACGTTCTCCAGCACGGAGGCGTTCGCGGTGAGGAAGAACTGCTGGAACACGAACCCGAAGGTCTTGTTCCGGGTCCGGTTCAACGCCGCCCCCCGCAGGTTTGCCGTGTCGGCTCCCTGAAGCTCCACGACCCCGGTGCTCGGGGTGTCCAGCAACGCCAGGATGTGCATGAGCGTGGACTTCCCGGACCCGGACTTACCGACGATCGCGATGCTTTCCCCCTGGCGGATGTCCAGGTCCAGGCCCTTGAGGGCCTCGAACCGGTTCTGCCCGCGACCGTAACTGCGGCGGACGTCTCGGATGGAAAGGATGGGCGTGCTCATTCGGAGCCTCTATCTGGAAGGGGGATCAGGGTCGGGAGGGATACGGAACGGAAGGTGGAGATGAACGGAGGCGAGAGGGATCAACGTAGATCGACGACGTCGACCGACGATGTGGAGCGGGGGCCGGAGGGATGCTGTGCCGCTGTCGGCGGCACAGCATCCCTGGCTTAGGACGGGCTAGTTGCGGGCGGGGGCGGGCATGAACCGCTGGTAGGCGGAGACCGCGATCGCGGCGACCGCGACGTGCATGACCATCAGGGCGATCACGGCGGCTGTGGTGGCTCCGGGCATCGCGCCGGGGGTGAGGATCATGAAGTCCGGGATCAGGGACAGGACCAGCACGGTCGGGACGAGGATGCGCAGGAGCTTCGCGGGCTGCTTGGCGCGGCGGGTGATGATGCGCCAGCCCAGGGCTCCGATGGCCACGCCGAGGATGGTCCACATGATGAAGACCGGTGGTGTCAGCGGCAGGAAGGTCGAGGGTGCGTCGAACGCGTTGACGGCGACCCAGGCGATAACGGCGTTCACGACGATGGAGGCCACAGCGGCGACTCCGATGGCCTTGCCGGCGCCGAAGCGGGGTGCTGCGGAACGGGTGGTGGTGGTCTTGGTGGCAGTGCTTGCGGGGCTGGTCATGATAGATCTCCTCGGGGGAAGTGGAAGGCTGCTGATACGTCACCTTTGGTTAACGTCTGAAGTAAACCCTACCTGCTAGTTACTTCATGATGCAACTTATTTGAGTGTCGCATTGGTTCATACGTTAAATTTTTCTGACTCTCCGTGCCGTCAGTAGGTGTCAACGCGGGGGTGGGCAAGGTCGGGGGCGAGGACGGAGGTAGGCGCGGGGGAGGGCGTGTTCGTCCGGTTAGGATCGGCGCATGGTCGATATGACGCGCTCCGGGCAGCGGCGCCTGCGGCGGGTATTCCGGTGGCGCTCGAGCAGGCCGATGACGGCGGAGGACGTATCCGGGCGCATCACGGCGTTCGTCTACGGGAACATCCTGGTCCTTGCCGCCCTGATCGCGCTGCGGCCGGAGGACCTGCTGGGCCCGAAGGCCATCGCCTACGTCCTGGGGACCGGGGTATCGACCTTCCTCGCCCACGTGATCTCCGAATGGGTCGGCTCCAGCGTCCACCCCCATACCCATACCCAGGATCGTGCTCATGCCCATGATCGTGCTGGTGGGGGAGCCGGTGGTCATGCCGGCAGCCGCTTCGCTCATCTGCTCGGGGATGCGCTGCCTATTGCCTCGTCGGCGCTGACGCCTGCGCTGTTGATGGCTGCGGCGCTGCTGGCCTGGGTCGGGCCGACGGTGGCGCTCTTGGCGGCGATCATCGTCACCGTGCTGCGGATGGCGGGTCTTGGCTGGGTTGTGGGGCGGCTGCGGCGCCAGCCGGCGTCCTTCCGGACGTTCCTGGCCGGGATCGTTCTGGCCGCAGTGTGCTCCGCCGTGGCAGTCCTCAAGTGGTGGCTGACCCACTAAAGAGTCGCATGAAGGGTCAGGTCAAGGGTTGAAGCAACTCCCTTTGCCTCCGGCTGTGTCCTCGAGCAGCGGGGTAGGGCGTTGTCAGCGCAGGCAGCGGTCGTCGGGGTCGATGACGGTGATGACGCGCCGGCTGATCTCGTTGAGTTGCCTGAGCTGGGCTTTGGTGAGCGGGTCGAAGACCAGGCGGCGTACTTCCTCGACGTGTCCGGGCGCGGAAGCAACGACCTTGTCCCACCCGTCCTCGGTCAAAGTGGCGAGGGTGGAGCGGCCGTCGGTGGGGTCGGGGGAGCGCTTGACCCAGCCCCGCTTCTCCAGGCGCGTGACGACCTGCGACAGTCGCGGAAGGCCGGATTCGGCCATGACTGCCAGGATGCTCATCCGCAGGGTCCGCTCGGGGGATTCGGACAGTGCCGCCATGACGACGTACTCGAAGTGGCTGATACCCGCATCGCGCTGCAACTGTGCATCCAGGGCGCCGGGAAGGCGCAGCAGGACGCTGCCGAGCGCCAGCCACGTCCGCTGGTCTTCCTCACTCAACCACCGCGGCTCAACCCCATCCACGGAGCCCGAGGGCTGGTCAGAGGAGCTGGAGGGCCGGCCGGACTGGCCTGTCACTTCGAGGGAGTCCTGGTTGGATGCCTGATTGCCCGTGCCTGTGGTCTGGCTTGTGGCTGGGCCTGCAGCTGGGCCTGCAGTGTTGCTGGCACGCTTGCCTGCTGCCGGGGTGGAAGTCGTTGTGGTCATGGAACCCAGTCTACCCCAACTAGTTAACGACTGAACAAAAATAGTTGGGGACATGACTTGCATCTTGAAGTTTCCGGGTCTACGCTTTGGTTAAAGGTTGAACAAACCGCCAGGTTGGTTCACCGACCACTTACAGCCCGCACCTCTCGTGCATCCGTCTCAGGAGAACCATCGTGAACATCACCCTCTGGATCGTCGCCGCAGTCCTCGCCCTGGCCTTCCTCGGCGCCGGCGCGATGAAGCTCACCCAGCCCAAGGAAAAGCTCGCTGCATCGGGCATGGGATGGACCGAGAGCTTCAGCCCTGGGGCGGTCAAGGCCATCGGCGCCGCGGAGGTCCTCGGAGCCCTGGGCCTGATCCTGCCGGCACTGACCGGCATCGCGACGTTTTTGGTCCCGCTGGCCGCCACGGGTCTGGTCCTGATCATGGTCGGGGCGATCATCACCCACCTGCGCCGCAAGGAAGGCCAGATGGTCGTCGTCAACGTGATCCTGGGCGCCCTGGCCCTGTTCGTAGCCATCGGACGCTTCGGCGCCTGGGCCTTCTAAGGCCAGCACAGACCCCCGCACCCCCACCAACCCACTCACCAGTTCGACTCACCCATAACCCAACCGCACCCACTCCCGGGTGCACCCATCAGTAGGAGATCATCATGACCAGCATCACCGTTATCGGCACCGGCAACATGGGCCAGGCCATCACCGCCCTCGCGGAGAAGGGCGGCAACACCGTCCAGTCCCTGGGCAGCAAGGACACCGATCAGGCCGTGACCGGCGACATCGTCGTCCTCGCCGTGCCCTACGCCGCCCTCTCCGAGATCGCCGCCACCCGCGGCGAGGAACTGGCCGGACGTACCGTCGTGGACATCACCAACCCACTGAACTTCCAGACCGGTGAACTCGCCGTTGCTCCGGATTCCTCCGCCGCCGCCGAACTCGCAGCAGCCCTGCCGTCCTCGAAGGTCCTCAAGGCCTTCAACACGAACTTCGGACCGACCCTCGCGATGGGCACCGTCGGCGGCAGCCAGACCACCACCGTCCTGATCGCAGGCGATGACGCCGACGCCAAGACCCAGCTGGCCGACGTCGTCACCGCCGGCGGCCTCCAGGCAGTCGACGCCGGCCCCCTCGGCCGCGCACGCGAACTCGAAGGCATTGGCCTGCTCCAGATCGGCCTCGCCATGGGCGAAAAGATCGGCTGGACCGGCGGCCTCGCCCTCATCAAGTAAGACCACCAGGACCAGCAGCTTCAGCCGTGACCCGTAGTACCCGCCGGTCACGATCGAGGGGGCTCGGCATCCACGATGCGGAGCCCCCTCCCGGCCCACCACCAGCACCAGTAGCAACCCCCCCCCAGACCAGCCCGAGCATCACCCCGAGCATCACCCCGAGCATCCCTGCAGCACTGATCGAAGGAACGTCATGAGCCAGTCGTCCGAGAACATCCTGGAGTCCAAGCAGATCGTCCTGGACTTCTTCGACCTCGCCTTCGTCCGCCGCGAACCGGAGCAGGCCCGCGACCGGTACCTCGGTGCCACCTACACGCAGCACAACCCCACAGCCCCGGACGGCGCGGAAATGTTCCCCACCCTCATCGGCGGACTCTTCGCCCAGGCACCCGAGGCGTCCTTCCACCTCAAACGCGCCATCGCGGAGGAGGACCTCGTGGTCCTGCACTACAACCTGAAGATGAACCCGGACGACCCCGGACAGGCCGTCGTGGACATCTTCCGCGTCCAGGACGGCCGGATCGTCGAGCACTGGGACGTCATGCAACCGGTCCCCGCCGAAGCCACCAACGACAACGGCATGTTCTAACCACCACAGCACCAGCACCGTCAGCAGGAACCCGCCGCACGATCGTGGACGGGCCGAACCCGATCAGCAGGGAGAGCATCATGAGCACCACCGATGAGAACAAGACCGTCGCCCGGACCTTCTACGAGGCCTACAACGGGGGAGACCTGCAGGGCGCTTTCGACACCTACATCTCCCAGGACCTGGTCAACCACACCAACGGTGGCGCGATGAACCGTGAGCTGTGGATGCAGTCAGACCTCGCCGCGAAGGTAGCGATGCCGGATCAGACGATGACGATCCTCGGCCAGGCCGCCGACGGTGACACGGTCTTCACCCACTGGATCCTGCAGGGCACCCACACCAACAGTGAGTTCTTCGGCATCCCCGCCAGCGGCAGGGCAACCCGCCTCGAGGCCGTCGCCGTGGACATCGTCCGCAACGGACAGATCGTCGAGCACAACGCCGTCGGCGACTTCTCCGCCTTCATGACCCAGCTCACCGGCCAGTAACCGCCCAACCAGCACTCAACCAGCACCACCCCACCAGCACTGCCCGATCGGGATCAACCAAGAACGCCCGATCAGTCGTTATTGTTCGTATCCAGCTTTGAAGGAAGACCTCATGTCTGCGGAATCATCCACCCCACTAGTCGTGCCCGCTGTGGCCCATCCGCGCGCGCAGGAAGTTGCGACTTTCGGAGCCGTTCACCTTGAAGTGACCGACCTCGGCCGATCGACCGCGTTCTGGACCGATGTGATCGGACTCGTGCTCCGCTCCGAGCAGGCAGATGAAGTCCAGCTGGGTACGGCCACCGAAACGCTGGTCACCCTGCACCCGGGCGCGAAGACCGGGTTCCTGCAAGGTCACAGCGGCCTCTACCACCTGGCGATCCACCCGCCGACGGCCGCCGACTTCGCCCGGATCCTGTTGCGCCTGATCCGGGCCGGCTGGCAGATCTCACCGACCGACCACATCATGTCCAAAGCGATCTACCTCCTGGACCCCGACGGGATCACCGTCGAGATCACGTTGGAGACCCCCGAGCGGATGCTCGAATTCGTCTTCGACGACAGCGGACCCTACGTCGTCCGCCGCGACGGAAGCCGCTCGACCGGCCGTGAACCCCTCGACGTCCGCCTCGCCCTTCAGGCGCTGCCCGATGACGACACCACTCTTCCCGTACCCGAAGGGACACGTATCGGACACGTGCACCTCTACGTCGGTGACCTCCACGCCGCCTACGCCTTCTACCAGTCCTTCGGCTTCAACCAGGCCGTCTGGGCGCCGCGTTTCCACATGGGAGACCTTGGCGGGGGAGGTGCGTTCAACCACCGCATCGCCGTGAACACCTGGCAAGGCATCGGCGCCCCGCAGTCCCCGGCCGGCACGGCGCGGATGCGCGCGTTCACCCTCCACCTGGACACCCACCAGCGCCTCGACCACGTCCTTGGCACCCTCCGCCACGACATCACCGAGACCGACGGCGGCTACCTCCTGAAGGACCCCTCGCAGAACACCATCCTCCTCAGCGCCTGATCGATTGACGGTACAGGGCCCGGCCGATACCGGGCCCTACCCGCACCCACAGCGGAGAACTGCAGTGGAGGACTGCAGTCACCAGCTGGAGGAGCCCGCTTCCCTGTCGCTGGTGATTTGCCCCCTCCTATCCCGCTCGAGCCGTCTCGACGGGTACCCGCAGGATGGTCCCTTAGCGGACCTCGACCGAACAGAAAAGATCTCGTGAAATTGCATATCGGAACCCGCCTGCGTGCCACCGTCATGTCCGTGGTCGGAACGCACCTCATCAAAGCGCCCACCGTGTCACTGACCACCCGGGAGGTGCCCAAGGCCGAGGTCGTGCAGGTCCCCACCCGCCACGGGGACGTGCGCTGCTACATCACCCGCCCCGCACCCGACGCGCCCCTGGCCGCCGGAGGTACCGCAGCGCCGGTCCTCATCAACATCCACGGGGGTGGTTTCGTCGTCGGTAACCCACGCCAGGACGACCACCTCGTGCGCGGCATCGCCGGTGAAGTCGGCAGTGTCGTCGTGAACGTCGACTACAGCACCGCACCCCGGGCCAGATTCCCCCAGGCCATCGAGGAATGCTTCGACGTCCTCCAATGGGTCGCGGCATCCGAAACGGCGATGAACTGGGACGGGAACCGGATAGCCCTCGCGGGCGGCAGCGCCGGCGCGAACATCGCACTCGGCGTCCTGACCCTCACCGGTCGGTACGACGGGCCCGCCGTCCGCGCCGCGTCCCTCCTCGTCCCGGCCGTCGACCTGACCATTGCACCCGAGGATCACATCTCCCCGATCGACAAGCCCTTCGTCAGCGCCAGCGTGCGAGAGATGGTCAACGTCTCCTACTTCCGGAAGGGCGATGACAAAGCTGATCCCCTCGCCTCACCGGCGTTCCTCGATGACGCTGAGCTGGCAGCCCTCCCACCGCTGCTGGTCCTGACAGCCGAGAATGACACCTTCACACCCTCCATCGACCGGTTCGTCACCCGCGCGCGAGCCGCCGGTACCACCGTCCACGACCGGATGTTCGACGGCGTCGACCACGACTTCTACTTCCTCGGCACTACCCCCGAGTCGACGATGGTCTCCCTCATGGACACCATCCGTGACCATTTGCTGACACACCTGCCGCACACCGAACCGGTCCGACCATGACCGGTCTACCCCAGTAGACGGCCCAGAACCCGCCATGCTCGCCGCGGGCCGCCGACGGGGTGCCGGCCGATGATTCAGCGGTGCTGTCCGGGCCTGACAAGTCCGTTCTGGTAGGCGAAGACCACCAGTTGAGCGCGGTCACGGGCTCCGGTCTTCATCATTGCCCGGTGAAGATGCGTCTTTGCGGTAGCAGGGCTGATGTACAGTTCCTCGGCGATGTCGGTGTTGGACAGTCCGCTGCCAACGAGGGCGGTGATTTCGAGTTCCCTCGGCGTGAGGTCAGCTACGCCGGCAAGGAACGAGGATGGCTCCTGGTGTGGTCTGGCCAGGAATTGTTTGATCAGCGCCGCTGTCGCGTGAGGTGAGAGGAGCGATTCTCCTGCCGCTATGGTGTGGATGGCGTTGATGAGCTCCGCCGGTTCGACGCCTTTGCCCAGGAAACCGCTGGCTCCCGCTCGGAGGGCGTCCATCACCAGTTCGTCCGTTTCAAACGTGGTCAGGACCAGGATCTTCACTCCGGCCATGTCCTCGTTCGCGGTGATGCGGCGGGTGGCTTCAATACCGTCGAGGATGGGCATCCGGATATCCATGAGGACGATGTCCGCCCTCTGGGTGCGGGCTAGTTCAACGGCTTCCTCGCCGTTCGATGCTTCGCCGACAACCTCGATGTCCTGCACCGCGTCCAGCAGCAACCTGAAGGTTCCGCGCAGGAGCGCCTGGTCATCGGCGAGGATAAGGCGGATGGTCATGATGGTCCTTCGTGTGATGTCTACGTTGTAGGGATGCTGGCGTGGACCCTGTACCCGCCGTTGATGAGCGCGCCGGCCTCGAAAGTACCTCCGGCGGTGAGGGCGCGCTCACGCATCCCGATCAGTCCATGGCCCGTACCCAGGGGCCGGTGGGGCCGCTGATGGTCGCGAATCGTCGTCGGTGAAGGGTCATTGGTGATGGTGATGTCCAGTGAGCTCTGCTGCCATCGTAGGTCCACCCTGATCGGCGCCCCAGGAGCGTGTTTCGCGGCATTCGTCAGGGACTCCTGGATGATGCGGTAGGCACCGAGATCATTGATCTGTGGCATGCGCACTGGGGCCCCGTACTGGCTGTCATGCACGAAGTTCCCGACGCTACGAAAGGAATCGAGCATCATCGGTAGGTGCTCGAGAGTATGGGTAGGCGCCAGAGCGCTGCGTGTCGCCCCTTCCATCCCTTTTACGCCGTTGTCCTCGTCCTGAACCGTGCCCGGTCCTGCCGGCCTCACCTCGCCCTTACCGATAGGTTCACTGGGAGTTTCGGGTTCCTCACGCAGCAGGCCGACCGTGGCGCGTAGGTCATCGATGGCCCTGCGCGTGTGGTTCGTGATGTTGCCCAGCGCTGTCTCGGCCGCTGCAGGATCGGTGGGCAGGAGGAACTTGGCCACACCCGCCTGGGCGTTGACGAGGGTGAGGTTATGGGCGAGGACGTCGTGCAGTTCCCGGGCGATGCGCATCCGCTCGGCCAGAACCTGGGCGCGGACATGCTCTTCCTGGGCTATCCGCCGCCTGATGGTGCTTGTCCGACGGTGCCTAACTGTCGTCCCGATTGCCGTCGCAATGACGACGAGGTTCCCCATGATCAGTGTGGTCGCCAGCAGGTTCGCCGGGTAGAGGACGAAGGCGACGCCGGACAGGGTGAGAGCCGACGCCAGACCGGCCAACCAGGCGGTGAACGGTTCCTTGTGAAGCGCGACGTTGTACATCGCCGCCATGGTGGCGACCGGAACCGGCTGAAACGCGGCCACACTGGCGGTCGTGACGGCCTGCGCGGATGCTGCCGCGTCGGGGCCGAGGACGGGCAGGAGAATCAGATGCAGGACCTCGACCGCGACCACGATGATGAGCACCGGGATCGGCCATCGCGTCCTGACGAACAAGGGAAGGTAGGAGGCGACCGCGAGAACCACGAGCCCGGCTTCGGGGGTCGTCGTGTACCCCGACTGACCCCACAGCCCCCCGATCATGATTGCCAGGACGACGACCAGGAAAACCGCCTCCTGCCAGAACGGGCCCCGGACCTCAGGAGCCGGCGCTGTATCCGGTCGCCGGGCGGGCATCATAAGTTTCATGCGTGTACTCGATCGACGGTGGGAAAGTGGTGAAAGGCTGCAGGCGGTGCAGGCGGTATAGGCGTGGGTGGCTGGAACACAACATATCGGTAGGAGAAGTAGCGGAAGACGTTGCCCAGGAGAACACCGATGACATTGCCCGCTATATTGTCCGCCACCACGCTGGTGAAGCCGAGCAGGTAGTGCGAGATATACAGGCATCCGGCAGCGATGCCCAGGCCCACCAGATTCGTCAGGGCGAACAGCAGTATCTCGTGAAACGAGGTTCGGCCGCCGAGCTCCTTGAAGGTGAAGTAGCGGCTGCCGGCCCACGAAACAACAGTTGCCAGCGCGACGGAGAGGATCTTCGCGGTCATCAAGCCGGTACCCAACCCGTAGGCGAGCAGATTGAACGCACCGAGATCGACGACGAAAGCCACGGTGCCCACGATCGTGAAGGACCCCAGCCGTTGGACGATGTTCATCGCGGACTTCCTTGTTTCTGGTTCCGGTTCTTTAGGCACGCGGCGACTGGATATACACCAGCGCAGGTTCCTCTGTTGTCTTCCATGCTGTCCAATGACGGCGATCAGGGCGTCCACCGCCGGAATCGACTTGTCCTACACCAGATGACGTACAGCGTTTCTGCGCCCACTCCGCGGCCCTCCCAAACGCATTGTCCAGCCTCATCGGAGCGGGAAAGCAGTATGACCACAACAGTCAGGGCCCAAGGCCTGTGGGCCTCCCCGAGATACGGGAAGGCCCACAGGACACTGCGGCTCAAGGCGTGTCAGACGGTCGTGAGCTGATCAGTCTCACTGCGTTCTACCCGGTCGTTGTCGTCCTCGTTCTCCTTGTTCTCGAGGGCGTGGCCTTCGATGTCGATGTTGGGGATGATGCGGTCCATCCACTTCGGCATCCACCAGGCTGCGTTCCCGAGGAGGGAGAGCATCGCTGGCATGAGGATCAGGCGGACGATGAAGACATCCGCGACGACTCCCACGACGAGGCCGAAGGCGATGGACGCGGCGATGGCCATGGTGCTGGAGGCGAAACCGGCGAACACGACGGCCATGATGGTGCCGGCCGCGACGAGGACCGGAGCTGAGCGTGTGAAGCCCTCGACGATGGCCTTCTTGGGGTCCATGCCCTTGCCTCGCATTTCCTGAATACGGGAGACCAGGAACACCTGGTAATCCATGGCCAGGCCGAACAGGACGCCGACGAGCAGGATCGGCAGCAGGCTCAGCATGGGATCTCCCTGAGGTGCGGGGATGATGGCATCCAGCCAGCCCCACTGGAAGACCGCGACGCTGCCGCCGAACGATGCGGCCACGGAGAGCAGGAAGCCCAGAGTCGCGACGATCGGGATGAGGATGGAGCGGAACATGATGGTCAGCAGGACCAGGGACAGCAGGACGATGACCACCAGGTACTGGATGAGCGCTGTGTTCATCTGAGCGTCCTCGTCGATGTAGATGACCGCTTCGCCGGTGACGTCGAGGTTCACCCCGGAAACGGCTGTGTCATCGCGGATGGTGTTGACGAGGTCCTTGGTCTGCTCATCAATGGGGCTGCCTTCGGGGATGACGGTCAGCAGGGCGGCGTCACCGGTCGCGTTGACCTGGCCGGGGATGACCTGCTGGACACCTGCCAGGGTGCTGAGGTCTTCCTCTATGGCGGGGAGCTGGGATTCGATGCCGGTGCCCTCGGCGAAGACGATCAGGGGGCTCTGGGCGCCACCGAACTCATCGAGGACCAAGTTGTAGGCGGTGCGTTCAGTGGACTCAGGGTCGGCGCCTCCGGGAATGTTGTACGCGGTCTTCAGGTCCAGGACCGGTGCTGCTACGACGACCAGGACCAGGACACCGCCGAGGATCGCGAGGATGGGGCGCCCCACGACCGTTTTGGCCCAGCCGTTGAGGAAGCTCTTGCGCGGTGTCGTGGGGTGCGCGGTGATGGTGCCCTCGGGGAGGTTGCGTTCGTTCCGGGGCAGGGCGCGCTGACCCATGGTGCGCATGAAGACCGGCAGCAGGGTCAGGGACATCAGGACGGCGATGAGGACCGCGAACGCCGCGGCCAAGCCCATTTCGGTGATCGCGGTGATGTTCACGATGCTCAGCCCGACCAAGGCGATCAGGACAGTCAGTCCGGCGAAGACGACTGCGGTGCCGGCGGTGCCGGTGGCACGGGCGATAGCGTCGATCGTGGTCCTGCCCTCGCGCAGTTCGGTGCGGAAGCGGGAGAGGATGAACAGGCTGTAGTCGATACCGACCGCCAGGCCCAGCATGGAGGCCAGGATGATGACGTTCCCGCCGACTGGGACGATCGTGCCGAATGCCAGGACGCCAAGGACTCCGACGCCGGTGCCGATCGCTGCGATGAAGAGGTTCGAGCCGGCTGCGCGCAGCGACCCGAAGGTCAGCAGCAGAACCACGAACGCCACCAGGACACCGACGACCTCACCCGGACCCGAATGCGGTGCCGCGGTATCTAGGAGATTCCCACCGAGCTCGACCCGCACGTCCTCGGGTGCGTCATCGCGCAGCGCCAGGGCCGCGTCGTACTTCTCCGTCTTATCCGCTGTGTCACCGAGCTCGGCGTAGCTCAGCGTGGCGACCGCCAGACTCTGACTCGCCGAGACGTAGGGGGCCGCAGGGTCCAGCGGGTTTGAAACCGCAGACACCCCTGGTAGTTCCGCTGCCCGGGTGAGCATGTCCGTGATCGCCGCAGCCGTAACCGGATCGGTCACAGTGCTTCCTTCTGTTGCTTCAAAGACCAGCTGCAGAGTATCGGCGGCTTCAGTCTGCCCCGCCACCTTCGGGAATTCCTCGTCCACCCTTTCCAGGGTGCGGGAAGCATCCGTCTGAGACACCGACTGCTCAGCTGCCTCGGTGTCCTTCGGGTTGATGATGCCAGCGGCCATGACGCCGGAGAACGTGATGAAGATCAGGGCCCACACACCAACCAATATCAGTCGGTGCCGGGCACTGAAGCGCCCCAGGCGGGAGAGAAAAATAGACATCGAAAGGACCTTTCAAGGACGGGAAGAACGACACATCCAGTCTTTCCAGGCCCGGCCCCCAGCGAATCCGCCAACCGACGCGACCTCACCTACACCAAACGCAGTACAACCCCACCTGAACCGCTCTGGGTTTGATGGAGATTCGCGTTATGTGGTTCCCACCAGCTGATTGGGGTCTGGCCAGCATAGAACGCCTGCTCGAACTCCGCGGGCGGGACATCGCCGAGGTAGCTGTGAAGGCGCTGCGTGTTGTGCCAGTGGACCCATCCGAGGGTCGCTAGCTCGAGGTCCTCGACTGTCTTCCACGGACCAGGGCGAGCTGGACCACGGACGAGTTCGGTCTTGTAGTAGCCATTCACCGTCTCAGCCAGGGTGTTGTCATAGCTGTCGCCGACGGTCCCGATGGAGGGAGTCGCACCGATCTCCGCGAGGCGTTCGCCGTAGCGAATCGACGTAGATTGGCTACCCGCGTCGCTGTGGCACCGAAGGTCCTCATGGTGGACGCCGTCTTCAATGACTGGAACAGTTGTGCAGTTTTTCCTGGCGGTGGTGTACCCGTTGCAACACCCGGGCAAGGACTATGTCGTGGTCGAAGCCACCGCGGTTGATTGGCTTTCGGCCTGGCCGGCCCAGATGCCCCGAACGTGCCGAAGGTGTACTGCCATGATTTGTGCCGCTCGTTCTGCTTCTTGGGCTTCGATGGCGTCGAGCAGTAGTTCGTGTTCCTTGGTGGATTGCAGGAAGTTAGGGGATCCGGCCATTTTGTCCAGACCGAAAAGACGGCTTTGATCGCGCAAGGAACCGACCATTTCCAGGAGCTTTGGGTTACCGAGGGCTGCGAGAATGGACAAGTGGAATTCCCGGTCGGTATCGAGGAATCCGATCCATTCACCAGCCTGAGCGAAGACCTCTGTCCTGCGGCTCAGTTCCCGCAGTGGTGTGAAATCCTCGATAAGAGCTCGTTCGGTGATTTCGCGGACCGAGGAGACTTCAAGCATGCTACGGATCTGGACGATGTCGTCGAGTTCCTTGCTGGAAGGCGTGCGTACCTGGAAGCCCCGGTTGCGTTTCATCTCGATCAGGCCTTCGCGGGCCAGGTCATGCAGGGCCTCACGCACAGGCGTAATCGAGACGCGAAGTTTCTCCGCGATCTCCCCGATGGAGTACAGGGAGTCGGGCTCAAGGCGTCCCGAGACGATTTGCGCGCGGATGATCCGTGCGGCCTGTTCACGGTAGCTCTGGGTTGCTATGGCCTGTGCGGAGGAGTCGTTCCACATTAGAGGGATGCTCATATGCTCCTCCTCTTTTCGGTTGATGTTTAAGGTGTCATATACACAGTAGTGGGCGGCGGGAGGGAACTTTTCAAACGGCATACCGGGGCAGGAAGCCCGGAGAAGTGATAGCCCTACTGGCCCTCCTCCGGGCATCTGTCAGGGCGGGAGAGCTTCGGCCTCGCCCCCATGTCCCACAGGGAGGGTGTTCTCCCCGGTAGCTGCTACCGGGGAGAACAAGCCATCACGGAATCCGAAAATCCCGCGATGGCCTCCCAATCCGGCTTGATAGGGGTGGTGCTCTTCGACCGTAGGTTAGAAGCGGTCAGCGGCCAGGCTGGCTCGGTGACGGGCAGGGACCTGACCGGTGGCCATTTCCGCGATCAGCCGACCGGTGGGTGGGGCGAGGCTGACACCGAGCATTGCGTGGCCGGTTGCCACCAGCACGTTTGGCTGGCGCGGCAGCGGACCGATGATCGGTAGCCCGTCAGGGGTCATGGGGCGTAGTCCAGTCCACGGCTGAGGCTTTTTGGACATGTCCGGCCACGCCGTGAAATAGGCGGGGAGGCTGGAGAGGATACCGCCGGCGCGAACGGAATCGATGCGTTCGTCGATTCCGCCGAAGCCCATCGTCCCTGCAATGCGGACTGATTTCTGCAGCGGCGTGATAGCAACCTTCGCTTCGGCAAGATACAGGGGATGCGTGGGTCCGTCGGGCTGTAGTGGGAGGTCATAACCGTAGCCCTTGCCTGCCTGGACTGCGACGTGCTCGCGGATGCCAGCTAGGACCTGGTTGGTCCATACTCCGGCTGCCACCACGATGCGGTCTGCCCGCAACAGGTCTTCCCCGACAACCACCGAGACGGCGGAACCGTTTTCCTGGCGTAGGGAGGCCGGCTGACCCAGACGGAATTCCACCCCCTCGCGCCTGCAGGCATCAGCTAGTCCCTCGGTGAACGAGGCAGGATCCAGGGAGCGGTCACCGATGCTCTCCAGCCCACCGGCGAGGCCACCAGCTACCTGGGGGAGTTCCCGGGCAATGTCGGAGCTGTCCAGGACTCGCCAGGAAAAGCCGGGGATGCGCTCGGCCACTGTCGTCAGTTCCAGCGCGTGGGCCTCGAGCTTCTTCCTGTCCCTGAACAGCATTGTCAGCGGGTCGGCATGGGACTCGAATTGGACTCCGTCAGCAGCCAGATCATCAAACGCCTGCAGCGTTTCCGCGCTCAGATCTGACAGCACTTTCAGGCCGGCTTCGAACCGGGCGGTGGTGCAGTTGCGCAACATGAGCGCCATAAACCGGAGGAACTGTGGACTGAGAGTAGGGGTGACGTAGAGGGGGCTGTCGCGACGCAACATCCAGCGCAGTGCCTGTCCCATCATGCCCGGAGCGGGGACGGGAGCGGACATGCTGGGTACTACCCAGCCAGCATTGTGACTGGATGCCTTGGACCCCGGAGATGAGGGATCGATGATGGTGACGTCGACCCCGCTCTTGCGCAGGTAGTACGCCGAGGACAGTCCGATCGCTCCGGCACCGATGACGATAGTTCTCATGTGATCTCCCTCGGGAGTCTGAAGGGGCGGTGGCTGAAGGTGGCGTGAGCGTTCTTAGGTCCCAAGAGAGCGGAAGTCCTCGTAGACGACGCTGGCAGTGACCAGGTCCTGCCAGCCCATCCCCACGCTCTTGAAGAATGCCGGACCCCGTCGCGGTGTGGCGCCGTGACGGACCAGGTCGGAGAGGGTTTGCAGATCCTCGCGGGTGATCGCTCCGTGCTCGATGCCGATGATCACATCACCGGCCTCGCGCAGGGCTGTCTGCACGTCCTCGACGTAGACGAGGCTGCGGGCGACCAGCACGTCATCGACTTCCCGGGCATCTGCTTCGTGTGAACCGATGGCCACGACTACCGCGTGGTCACTGACCAGGGAGCCGTCGAAGAGGGGTTCCCGGGCGCTCGTGCAGCAGGCAATCACGTCCGCCGTGCCCACATCAGTGGCGGTTCCGTGACGGGCGTCGTGCCCTTCGGCCCGTAGCCGGTCGACGAAGCCTTCAGTCGTCGTCTGGGATCGGCCCACCACCGTCACCGTGGTGAGTTCCCGCACCGCGGCCACGGCCCGTACGTGGTAGAGCGCCTGGGGTCCGGTGCCGAACACGAGCAGGGACACTGCCCTGGTAGGTGCCAGGTGGTGGATGGCCAGCGCTGAAATGGCTGGGGTGCGGATGGCGGTGAGGGACACACCGTCGATGAGAACGAGGGGGCGGAGGGTGTCGGAGTCGAAGAGCAGGTAATGGCCCTGGATCTTCGGCAGCCGTCGTTTGTGGTTCTCGGGGGCCACGGTGAGGACCTTCACGCCCGCGTACCGACCGTGCTCGGAGGGCATGAGCAGGAAACTGCCCCGTGCCAGGGGAACGCTGCTGCGAGGCAGTGACCCCTCCGGGTCGAGCCCGTCCCGGAGGGCTTGTTCCAGAGCTGTGATAGCTCGGTTCATCGACAGATGCGCGGGAACCTGGTCGGCGGTGATGACAGCGATGTCGTGGTCCTGGGTCAGGGGCACAAGGGTTTCCTTTGCAGTTGGGGAAGGAGTGGCTCAGCCGATCAGGCGGGGTTCGCCCACCTCAGCGGCGGAGGCAGGTAGCCCGTGCTCCTCGAGGATCTCCACGATCCGTCCGGAGTCGTGCAGGTCGGCGACTTTTTCGTCCAGAGCGGCACCCAGTTCGGTGTTGTCCTTGCTGTAGGGCAGGGCGGTCTGCGCTGCCTCAACGGTCGCGAGGATGGCCGGATCTGGTTCGACGGTGGTGACCTGGTAGTCGGAGTCCTGGAAGTTGTACAGGGCGGTTCCGTAGGCATCGACGCCCACATCGAGACGGCCGGCGTCGATGTCCTGCTTCAGTTCCACGCTAGAGGGATACACCTTCAGGTCCCCTCCAAGGACGGCACGCAGGTCCTGGACCCACAGGTAGCCGTCCACGGTACCCACCTTCTTCCCCTTGAGCTGGTCCACCGTGGTGATCCCCTCCTTGGAGATCACACCGAACTCGTCCAGGTACAGGGGCGCGGACAGGTTAACGATTTCGGTGCGGGCCTTGGTCCGGTACCAGTCCCCGATGGTCAGATCGATGCGTCCGTCCTGCACGGAGGGCACGGCGGCGGCGTAGGTCACGGGCTGGAACTTCACGTCCAGGCAGTTCTCGGCGGCGAATTCCTTCGCGATGTCCACATCGATGCCGGTCGGCTCGTCGTCCTTCGTGTAGCTGAACGGTGGGATGTCGGTCAGCCCGATGGTGAGGGTGCCCTCCTCGATGGTCGGGAAGGTGTGAGCGGGCTGGCAGTCTTCCGCCACAGTGCTCTCGGCGGTGCGGCTGCACGCGCCGACGGTGATGGCCAGTCCGCCGGCGAGGACGGAGGCGCTGAGGGTGCGGATGATCTTGTTCATGGAAATCTCCTCGAATCAGTGTGGACGGAGCAAAAGGGGGGTGAAGGGAGCTAGCGGGCGTAGGTGAGGTGCTTCGACATACGTTTTTCGGTGACTTCCACGAGCCAGGACGCTGGGATCGTGATGGCCGCGTACAGCAGGCCGGCGAGGGCCAGCACACTGAAATACTTGAAGTTGGACGAGCCGATCGAGTAGGCCTGGCTCAGCAGCTCGGGTACGGCGATGGTGAATGCCAACGAGGTGGCCTGGAAGATGAGGATCGCGAAACCCATCAGGGCCGGGAGAGCGATACGCAGCCCCTGAGGAACCACGACGAATCGGAGTGTGTCCAGAGGTGAGACGCCCAGGACCTGGCACGCTTCCGTTTCACCGGCCGGTACCGCCTGTAGTCCGGCGCGTAGGATCTCGCTGGTGAAGGCGGCAGTGGTCAGCCCGAGGGCGCAAAAGGCGGCCACGAAGGAGGACATCGTGATCCCGGCGCTGGGCAATCCGAAGTAGAACAGTTGCAGGACCACCAGTGCCGGGGCTCCGCGACCGATCTCGACCACGATCACGGAGACGGTGCGGACGACGGCGTTCCGCGAGGACGTCAGCACCGCCAGCAGGAGGCCAGCCGGCAGGCCCAGTAGGAGGGCGATGACGGTGACCTGCAGGCTCAGCCACAAACCATCGAGCAGGGTGGGCAGCCAGTCCGCCCAATCGCTGAGGACGCTCATCGGGACACCTTCTTTCGAAGAGAAGCATCAAGTTTTCGGGACAGCAGGCCCAGCGGGATGCTCAGTGCCACGTAGAGCAGCGCGGCCAGGATGTAGACGGTCAGGCCACCACCACCGGACCTGGCCTCCCGGGTGGTGAGGAAGACGATCTCGGTCACTCCGATGGTGGAAGCAATCGAGGAGTCCTTGAGCAGACTGATCGCATAGGAAGCCATGGACGGAATCGATACGCGTAGCGCCTGGGGGCCGATGACACGGGAGAAGGTCGTCCAGTGGCTCACGCCCAGGGCTTGGCTCGCTTCCCACTGCCCGCTATGCACGGCGGAGATTCCTCCGCGATAGATCTCGGCCATGTAGGCCGCGGAAATCAGGCCCAGCCCGAGGATGGCCGCCGGGACGGCGGAGAACTGGTACGCGCCGATGCTGACCCCGAAGTAGATGATGAACAACCACACGATCGCGGGGATGCCGCGCAGTAGGTTGACTACCGAACGGCAGACGATGCGGAGGATGCCGTGGGAGCGCAAGCCCATGACCAGGGGAACACCCAGCACCACGCCGATCAGGAGGGAGGCGGCGGTGATCAGCAGGGTCAGGGGGACTCCGAGGATTACTGCTTCTAGAGCGTCCATGATTACCGTCCCAGAACGGCACGCAGGAACAGTTTGGTGCGGTCGTGGGTGGGGGCGGACAGGATCTGGCGGGGATCGCCGTGTTCGATGATTTGTCCGTCCGCCATAACGACCAGGGTGTCGGAGACGTCGCGTGCGAAGCCCATTTCATGCGTGACGATGATCATGGTCATGCCCTCCGCCGCCAGCTTCTTCATCACCGCCAGCACCTCCAGGCCTACTTCCGGGTCCAGGGCGGAGGTGGGCTCATCGAAGAGCATGACGTCCGGGTCCATTGCCAGCGCACGTGCAATGGCGATGCGTTGCTGCTGGCCGCCGGAACAGCGGGCAGGATAGGACTCCGCGAACTCGGCCAGCCCAACCCGGTCCAGCAGTTCCCGTGAACGCCTGTCAGCCTCCTCACGGCTGCGTTTGAGCACCCGCATCTGAGCGAAGGACACGTTGTCCAGCACACTCATGTGCGGGAAGAGGTTGAAGTGCTGGAAGACCATCCCAGCGCTTCGCCGCAGGGCTTCAACTTCCTTGCGTGAGGTGTTCCGTCCGGCATCGATCGTGTGCCCGCCAACGGTGATCTGGCCGCTGGTGGGCTCCTCGAGCAGGTTGATACAGCGCAGCAGGGTGCTCTTGCCGGCACCGCTGGGTCCGATGACCGCCATGACTTCCCCAGGTGTTACATCCAGATCGATGCCGCTGAAGATTGTACGTTCGCCGTACTTCTTGGAAACGCCGCGCAGGCTCACCATGGGCTGGGGCCGAGGGGAAGCATCCATATTAAATCCTGCCGTCGAGTTGGATTGCGGGGCCACAAAAGGCTGTGACGTGGATCTCATGCGATGAGCTTAGCGTACCGAGGTGTAATACCTCACCGTTTTCATCGAAGTATCCTCCTCGACTGCTCAGGGAACCAGTGAGGGCAACGTGATACCGATATCGCAGGTTCTAGAGCAGGACCATCCGGATTGATAGGGAAACCTGATGAGTAATGTGCGCGATTCATCACTATTCATACATGGTGAGGACGGTCACACTTTAGGTGATACCTCAAATACCAGTCCTAGGAGCACCTTCGATGTCAGAGCTTCTCGCACCCTCCCCGACCCACCCCGTCCTTCTTCCATCGTCTAAGGCGCTGGAGGCCCTGGCGGAAGAATGCGTCGCCCTGGTGCGTAAGTGGCTGACCGAGGCGCAGGACTTCCCCGTGGACGCTTCTGCCCAGCAGCTGGCCGGAGTCCTCAAGGACCCCAATGGGCTGAAGTTCACCGTAGGCTTCGTCGACGGCGTCATCCGCCCCGAGGACAACAAGGTGGCAGCACGCGCCCTAAACCAGCTGATGCCGCTGATTCCATCGTTCCTGCCCTGGTACATGCGCACTGCTGTACGCACCGGCGGGACGATGGCGCCGGTCACCCCTCAGGTCGTCATTCCGGTAGCCCGGAGAGCGCTGCGCGAAATGGTTGGCCACCTCATTGTCGATGCCACTCCCAGCAAACTCGGGAAGTCGATCGCGAAGATCCGGAAGGACAACGTCCGACTCAATATCAACCTCCTCGGTGAAGCGGTTCTCGGGGAACACGAGGCCGGACGCCGTCTGCAGGGTGCCTTGGACCTGCTCGCTCGGTCCGATGTCGATTACATCTCCATCAAGGAGTCCTCCATAGTCTCCCCGCATTCGCCGTGGGCCTTCGACGAGGCCGTGCAGCACGTGGTGGAAAAACTGATCCCGCTCTACCGCAAGGCCGCTTCCTTCACCTCGGCGAAGTTCATCAACCTTGACATGGAGGAATACAAGGACCTGGACCTCACCATTGAGGTCTTCACCCAGCTGCTCGACAGGCCTGAGTTCCGGCAGCTGGAGGCCGGAATCGTCCTTCAGGCCTACCTGCCCGACGCTATGGAAGCGATGATTCGCCTGCAGGAGTGGGCCACCATCCGCCGTGCCGCCGGTGGCGCGCCCATCAAGGTGCGCCTCGTCAAGGGCGCGAACCTGCCGATGGAGCAGGTCGACGCCTCCCTGCACGACTGGCCGCTTGCCACCTGGGGCTCGAAGCAGGACTCGGACACCAACTACAAGCGCGTGATCAACTACGCCCTGACCCCCGAGCGGATCGACGCAGTACGGATCGGGGTAGCCGGTCACAACCTCTTCGACGTCGCCTTCGCCTGGCTGCTCGCCAAGCAAAGAGGAGTGGCACACGGCATCGAATTCGAGATGCTGCTGGGCATGGCCACCGGCCAGGCCGAAGCGGTCAAGCGCGACGTCGGATCCCTGCTGCTCTACACCCCTGTGGTGCAGCCGGGGGAGTTCGACGTCGCTATCGCCTACCTGATCCGCCGGCTCGAAGAAGGGGCATCCCAGGAGAACTTCATGTCGGCGGTCTTCGAACTCGCAGCCAACGAGGAGCTCTTCGACCGGGAGAAAAACCGATTCCTCGCCTCCCTGACCGATCTGGACGACACCATCCCATCCACCAACCGCATCCAGGACCGTAGCCGACCCGAACCCCCTGCGCCGACCGATGCTTTCCACAACACCCCCGACACCGACCCTGCCGTCTCCGCGAACCGCGCCTGGGGGAAGAACATCCTCGAGCGAGTTCCGGTTTCCCGGGCGGGAGCATCCACCACCAACGCTGCCGCGGTACGCAGCAAGGACGACCTGGAGCGTGTGGTCTCCGCAGCCCTGGAGGCCGGGCGCGGCTGGGGGAAACTCACCGGCGCCGAGCGTGCCGAGATCCTGCACCGTGCAGGTGATGCTCTCACTGCCCGCCGCGCTGAACTGCTGGAGGTTGCGGCAGCCGAGGCCGGCAAGACCCTGGACCAGGCCGACCCGGAAATCAGCGAAGCCATCGACTTCGCCCACTACTACGCCGAGCGGGCCCGCGACCTCGACGAAATTGACGGCGCATCCTTCGTGCCCTCCCGCCTGACCGTCGTCACCCCACCGTGGAACTTCCCCGTGGCCATCCCCGCCGGTTCGGTACTGGCGGCACTGGCTGCCGGATCACCCGTCGTCTTCAAGCCCGCCAGGCCCACCAAGCGCTGTGGTGCTGTGGTCGCCGAGGCAATCTGGGAAGCCCTCGAGGCATCCGGTCTACCCCGCGACATCCTCGCCCTGGTGGATCTGAAGGACCGCGCCCTCGGACGCCAACTCGTCAGTCACCCCTCCGTCGACCGGCTGATCCTCACCGGCGCCTACGAAACCGCCGAGCTGTTCCGCTCCTTCCGCCCCGACCTGCCGCTTCTGGCCGAGACCTCCGGGAAGAACGCGATCATCGTCACGCCGAGCGCCGACTTCGACCTGGCCGCCAAGGATGTGGCCTACTCCGCCTTCGGTCACGCCGGGCAGAAGTGCTCGGCCGCCTCTCTCGTGATCCTGGTGGGCTCCGTTGCTAAATCCAAGCGCTTCCGCAACCAACTCGTCGACGCGGTCACCTCCTTGACCGTGGACTACCCGACCAACCCGGCTGCCCAGATGGGCCCGCTCACCGAACCCGCCGAGGGAAAACTCCTGAAAGCGCTCACCACCCTCGAAGATGGTCAGTGCTGGGTGATCGAGCCACAGCAACTCGACGAGACGGGCAAACTCTGGTCCCCAGGCGTACGCTCCGGCGTACAGCGAGGCTCCGAGTTCCACCTCGTGGAGTACTTCGGTCCCGTCCTCGGCGTGATGACCGCCGAAACACTCGAGGAGGCCGTGGCACTCCAGAACGAGGTCGACTACGGCCTCACAGGTGGGCTGCATTCCCTCGACCCGGAGGAAATCGGGTACTGGCTGGAGAACGTGCAGGCCGGGAACGTCTACGTCAACCGCGGCATCACCGGCGCGATCGTTCAGCGCCAACCCTTCGGCGGGTGGAAGAAATCAGCCGTGGGCCCTGGTACCAAGGCCGGTGGACCGAACTACCTCATGAGCCTCGGCGAATGGGTACCTGCTGAACCCCGGAACGAGGGGCGTCCGATTGCCCACACCGCGGTGGCTGACCTGGTCACCACCGCCCGTGCAGGGCGGGCAGGAATCACAACAGAGGAGGCCGAAAACCTCGAACAGGCGGCACGCAGTGACGAAAGCGCATGGGTTCAGGAGTTCGGTACCACCACCGACGTGTCCGAGCTATACGCAGAACGCAACATCTTCCGCTATCTCCCGCTGCCGGTGACCGTGCGCCTGTCCGAGGGCGAGCCCCTCATTGATCTCCTACGCGTAACATCAGCCGGTCTCCGTGCCAACGCCGACCTCACCATCTCCTCGGCCCTCGAACTGCCGGCACCGGTGCGGGCCATACTTATGCGCCATGGCGTGCAAGTCCGTGTGGAAAACGACGCCGCATGGTTGGCACAAGCCGAGAACCTCGGAGGCGGGCGCGTGCGCCTGATCGGCGGCAACCGAGCGGCCTTCATCGCCGCCACCGGATCTCGCCCCGACGTGGCAGTCTACGCCCATAAGGTAACCCCCGCCGGGCGGGTCGAGATGCTGCCATTCCTCCACGAGCAGTCCGTCAGTATCACCGCCCACCGCTTCGGCACACCCAACCGCCTCACCAATCACTTGATCTAACCCCTACGGCCTATGCAGGGGTTGGTTCCGAGGTTCCTACCCCTGCAGAGCCCCTCAACGCCTCATGGAAAGTCCACCGCTATGACCACCGCCACCGTAACCACCAAAACCTGGCCGATTCCGGACCGCAGGAACGACGCCGCTCCCGCCACTCACCTCGCCACCTCCGCCCCGGCGGTGTCCTGCCCGGAGGACAACTGCCACTTCTGCTCGGGCCCCGAAACCGATTAACCTAGTCAATTCTTATCTGAAGGTTGTCTCGGTCCATGCGCGCGCCGGGTGGAATGTCTGCACTAAGTCGTAGAGTCCGATCGTGTCAGTAGCTGAGGTGGGGAGCATGATCGGGAAACGTCTGGGTTGGTTTTCGGCGGAGCTAGGTGGATGACCCAACCTAGGAGGGAGAGCCGCGGTCATGGTGGCGGCCAGCACCGCATGCCCCTGCACGTTGGGGCGGCGCCAACTTTTTTCAGAGCGAAGGTGCGGGAGGCAGTCCTCCCCGAGGATTTCCTGCTGTCCTACGATGAACGGCAATCCTGTTCTCTTTACGCATTCGCCCGGCAGGTCGGGATCCGCTGGCCCTTCGGCGGCTCCGCACCGGTTCGCCCTGTCTTTAGTCTTCGGGGCCTGGCCGCGATCGAGGGAAGGGCGGCCCTGTATCACTGCAATGTGCCCTTATGCGTGAAAGCCCTGCCAGGTCCCGACTCCCACCTGACCCTGGGTACCCGGTCGGATGATATAGCCGACCGCGCGATGAAGGGTCGCCCCCGACAATCACCACGCTGCGATGGCGGTGGCTCACCCGGACCCAGAAAGCTGCGCGGTCCAGGACGCTCTGGGATCAGCTCAAACACAAAGGATGGAGGCAACCACGCCCATACCGGCGGAAGCCGTATGGGCACAGTCGGAGCCACGGTGACGAGGAGAGCCCGTTGATTAGACTCATCCGCTGGTTGCTTACCTCGAGCATCCGTTACAGCTACCGGTTCGTCCGGTTCATCCTCCGGCTGCCGCTGCTGCTGGTGCTCATTCCGTCGCGCGTCCGCAACCAGGTCGCCGGCGCCCTGGCGATCGCGCTCTGGTTCACCCTGCTGCTCATCCCGGTCGCCGTCTCTGACGCCCCGTGGTGGGGCGAGTGGGTGGTCATTAGCGCGGCCGCGCTGATCATTGTCGGTGTAGTGCGGATGGAGGGTCGCCGACCGATCGTCCGCAGACCCGCTCGGGTCCGATGACGTCCTGGCGGAGGTAGCCGGTGATGAGGCAGCGCAGGGGAGAAGCTGACCGGTTCTGGGAGAAAGTCATCAAGGGCCCGCGGCCGCATGACTGCTGGATCTGGACCGGCGCGGTAGCCGACGACGGGTACGGGCGGTTCTGGGTCGACCGGGATGGCGCGCAGCGCGCCCTGCGGCCGCAACGTTACGCCTATGAACACCTCACCGGGGAGACCTTGCATCCCGGCATTGCTCTCATGCACGTCTGTGACGTCCCCCTTTGCGTCCACGCGAGCACCGGAAAGGAGACGCACCTGCTACCGGGTACTCAGGCGTTGAACATGCTCGACCGGTCCCAGAAGGGTAGACACGCCAACGCCTCGACCTTCCGGTGGCGCGGCGTCGGCCGCGCCCAGTTCCGCGCCCAGTCGGTCGAGCTGCGCACAGCCCTCCTCGAGCACGGATGGAACGAGCCGATCATCCGACCCTTACTCACTGGTATCGACCCCGAAGCGCCAACACTGTTCTAACGCCGCCGCCGTGGTTTAGGGCACCGTCAGCGGAGACAGTGACATCGGTGCCGAACCGATGCTCGCCGAATGCGAATTCAAGCGCCTCATGGTCGCCCACGCCCAACGCATCGACTGGGACTACGAACCAACCAGTTGGAGATCAGGACGACATGCTCCTGCTCCTGGAACTCCTTGCGCTGTCCTGGATCGGCCACCTCGACTACAACGAGCACTGGGTCAGCTAAGAACCGTTCAGCGTGGCGAAGAGGGGTCCCGGTCGAGAAGGCACACAAGCTAATACGGACGTTCCGTCCAAGACTCCCATCCAAAGCAAAGTGTGGTCCGAAGCACAAGAAGTACGCCAAGCACACCGAGCGGTGTGTGCTCACTCGCCCTATGGAGGAACTACCCATGGTCACTCCATGATCATGCCTAATAGCCCGACATCGCACCCAGTAGACCTGGCCCACCGCGTCCGCCGCGCCTTCCGCGCCCGGGTTTCCGGCGACCCCACCGGGGCGCCGGACTGGGTGCGCGAGATCGCCCTGGTCGGGGAGGGGCCGGGCTGGTTCGAGCCCGACGGCGTCGTCTGGCGGGTCCACGGCGACCTCTCCACCCTCGTTGGCGGGGTCGCGGCCCTCCTTGGGCAGGGCGCGCACCCGCTGGCGATGGCCGGGGTCGCTCGGCACTCCTCCTACCGCAGCGACCCCTGGGCACGCCTCGCCGGGACCGCGCGGTGGCTCACCGTGAGCACCTTCGGCTCCGCGGAGCTCGCCGGGCGGGAGGCGGCGCGGGTCCGCGGCATGCACGGGCGGGTCCGCGGCACCACCGACGACGGCCGCGCCTACTCCGCCTCCGACCCCGCCCTGCTGCGCTGGGTGCACCTGGCCTTCACCGATGCCTTCCTCGGGGCCCATGAGGCCGTCGGCCACGACTTGGCCCCGCGGTTCGGCCGCGACTGGGCAGATACCTACGTCGCCGATTGGTCCCGCAGTGCCCGGGCCCTCGGGGCCGAGGACCTCCCGGTCAGCCGCCGGGAACTCGCCGAGGCCCTGCGCGTGGTGGAGCCCGACCTCGAACCCGTCCCCGCCGAGCTCCTCGCCTTCCTCTCCGCCCCGGATGGGCTGAACCGGGCCGAGCGGGTCTTCTACAGCGGCCTCGCCAGCGCCGGGGCGCTGGTGGTCTCCCCTTCCGTGGCCCCCTTCGCCGGGGTGCCCGGCCGCGGCGACCGCTCGCCCGTGGCCCGCCTCCGCTTGCAGCGCACCCGCTTGCAGTTGCGGACCTTCCAGCTGGCCCTCGGGCCGCACAGCCCCTCCGAGGACGCGGCGCGGTACCGGATCGGCCTCGCCGGCCCCCCGGACTGGCTCGGCTGAGCCTCGGCCACACCCGGACCGCCTCCAGCAGGGCTTCCTGCACGGCGTCCCCAGCAGCGGCGAAGCCGATGCTGTAATCCCATAGGACGTCGTAGCGGAAGACACGCACTCGGTGGCGGAGCCGGGTGTTACTGGCCGGCATCTTCATGTCCGTGTCGGCGGCGCAGTCTACGATCGATAACTTGGGCTATTGCGGCCATCGGGATGGAAGGGCACATAGGGTCATGAACGAGTTTGGTGCATCCGGTACTGCCCTCGGCCGGCCTGCTCCAGCCGCTGCCCGCGCAGAGTTGATGCCATCGGGTTTCGCGTCCCCGGCCCAGGACTGGTTCGAGGACCGGATCGACCTGAACCGGCATCTCATCAAGGACATCACCAGCACCTATATCGTGCGCGTGTCCGGGCATGCCATGGACGGCGCAGGGATCTCCGACGGTGACGAACTGATCGTCGACCGTGCCCTGCAACCCAGGGATGGGTCCGTGGTCATCGCCGTTCTCGATGGCGAATTCATCATCCGACGACTCCGCATCACCGACCCCGAGACCAGTCCCACCACCGCGGATGTCGGTGAAGGTACGGCTGCCAGCGTGGCGCTGGTCGCGGCTAGCTCCGCCTACCCGCCCATCCCCGTCCCCGACCCCGATGGCCTAGTCATTTGGGGCGTGGCCACGCGGTGCCTCCACCATGTCTGACCCCGAACCTTCCACCCCGCCTGGCTGGGGTTCCTTAACCGGTCCGGCCAGCTCCCGTGTCGCCCTGGTCGACGTCAACAACTTTTATGTCTCCTCCGAGCGGGCCTTCGAACCGTCGTTAGAAGGGCGCCCCCTGGTGGTCCTGTCGAACAACGACGGTTGCGTGATCACCCGCAGCGCCGAGGCGAAGGTACTCGGGATTCCGATGGGTGCCCCCTGGTTCCAGATCGCTGAACAGGCCAAGGACTGGGGGTTGCAGGTTCGCTCGAGCAACTACGAGCTGTACGGGGATATGAGTGCCCGCGTCATGGAAGTCCTCGGCCGACACACCACCAACCTCGAGATCTACAGCATCGACGAAGCGTTCCTCACCCTCAATGGCACGCACAGGGAACAGCACACTACGGGCAGGACCATCAAGGCCACCGTCCGGCGCAACACCGGGCTCCCCGTGTGCGTGGGCATCGCCCCGACGAAGACCCTGGCGAAACTCGCCAACCGGTGGGCGAAGGGCAATCCCCACTTCGACGGGGTCTGCCACTGGGACCTCGTCCCGCAGGATCAGCGGCAGGCCCTGTTGCGGAGGCTGAAAGTCACCGACGTCTGGGGCGTCGGTACCAGGAACGCCGCACGCCTGAACGCCATCGGCATCGACACCGCCTGGGACCTTGCCGCCGCGGACCCGGTCCTGATCCGGAAACGGTTCTCTGTGGTCCTTATGCGCACCGTCCTGGAACTGCAGGGCACACCCTGCATCACCTCCAGTGAGTCCACCGGCAACGAACAGGTCCTTTTCTCCCGCTCCTTCGCCAACCCCGTCAATACCCTGGACGCGATGCGGCAGGCGTTGAGCGTCTACGCCCAAGGCGCTGCCTCACGCCTGGCCCGCAAGAACCTCCAGGGAAGGGTGCTCACCGCGTTCGCCGGCACCTCACCCTTCACTACCGGCACCAGAAGCTCGCCGAGCACCTGCATCCCGCTCCAGGCCCACACCGCGAATCCACTGGAACTCACCCGTGCCGCGCACAGGCTCCTGCCGCTCATCGAAGAGGGCGTGTCCTACATCCGGGCCGGGGTCATCATCACCGACCTCCAACCCGTCGGGACACAGGACACCCTCCTGACCCTAGACCTCGATTCCGGGGCGAACATCGGCCGGGGACCGGGCAAGGACACAGGTCCACTCCTGCACGAGATCGGCCAGAAATTCGGGCGCTCAGCGATCGGCCTCGGTCACGCCGGCCTGAAAGCAGGGTCGGACTGGACCATGAAACGCGACATGCTCTCACCCCACTACACCACCAAGTGGGCCGACCTGCCCGTCGTCAAAGCACAGTAAAACCACCTAGGAGGGCCCTGGTCACTCGCGCCCTCAGTGGCTAACTGGTGCCTGCTGGTTCCCCTGGTCTGCGGCTTCCCTACGGTTTTCGCTGGCACCCCACCCGGGCAATGGTCCTCTCGCTTCGCTCCGGCCTGATAGGGCGCAGGCGCTCCTTCGTCGCACCCGACCCTGATGTGTCTACGACGTTTTTGTCTGCTGTCCTACGGATGATGCGCCCCCGCTCCACAGCGTCAACCGGCTCCGCCGGCATCGGGCACACCAATCCTGTCCGGCGCTCCTGCGTCGCTTATTTCCTCCCAGGATTGCCGCACCCTCGCACCTACGGCGTTGAGCACTGCTCCGTCGGGGACGAGCGAGCGAGCTCGCCAGCAGGCAAAAAACAACGGGGAAAGGGTCCACTGCTGGTCACTACAGGCCCCCGACACCACCACCGCAACCAAGGAGCAACACCGTGAACACCGATACCGCGACTACCGATACAGCAGTTCTGGTCAGCACCACCACGAAGGACACCGAGGAAGTTGTCAGCGCCCCGGTCCTGCCCGTGGATGACCGCACCGGCGACGGGTACGACTGGCTCGACACCCTCACCGGAAGCCCGTGGAAAGTCATGGGCGCGTGGGGGACCGATGGATGGGACGCCGGATCCTGGCCCTACGTCTTCTTCGCCACCGCCACCCACCATGACGAGACAGGCACCCTGTACGGGTACGGGACCTACATCGAAGGCGACACGTCCACGCACTGGTACCGCGCCGAGGACGCCTGCCACAAGGCGATCACCGCCGAGGTCTTCTGGTACTGGAAGCACGGGCAAGCCGACGGACCAAGCAACCTGCCCGCAACGGCAGAGGAGCTGGACGACGAGTTCACCAAGCCCTACGGATGCATCCACCGCTGCTAAAACCCGCTGACAGAGGCCGCGCCCCGCCCCACCGGGCGGGGTGCGGCCCGCCCTTCCGCCCGGCTGAAAGCACCTGCCCGCCGCCATGCACCAGACACCGAAAGATGAACAATAGCAAGGAAAAAGGGCTGTTTATTCAAATGAATAAACAGTAGAATTAGTACCAGCAGCACGGCAGTCGACTCTCACTAAAACCGATACGTAACCAAGGACTGAGCGCCATGACCATCACCGTCTACGAGAAGCCCAGCGGCTGTTTCGGATGCAAGAAGACGAAGGAACTGTTCGACGCCGCCGGCGTCCAGTTCACCACCGTGGACATCACCACCAACGACCAGGCCCTGGCCTACATCACCGACGAGCTCGGCTACAGCCAGGCACCGGTCGTCGTGTACGAGAAGGACGGCAGCGAGGACCACTGGTCAGGACTGAACCCCACCAAGATCAGCCAAGTCATTGCCCTCGACTCCACGCGGTAATAACCCTCGTGCACGGACCGGAGTACCGGAGTCTGTAAGTACGTAAGTACGGCTACACGGAAATACAGAAGTACTGAAATCAACGACATCACCAGCACCCATAGATAAGGCAGTTGAGCATTATGGCCGGAGAAACCATCATCACCGTCATCGGCAACCTCACCGCGGATCCCGAACTCCGCTTCACCCCCAGCGGGTCAGCGGTCGCCAACTTCACCATCGCGAGCACCCCGCGCACGTTCGACCGGCAGAGCAACGACTGGAAGGACGGCGAAACCCTGTTCCTGCGGTGCAACGTCTGGCGCGAGTCGGCCGAGAACGTCGCCGAAACCCTGACCAAGGGAACCCGCGTCATCGCCCAGGGCCGGTTGAAGTCCCGCAGCTACGACACCAAGGAAGGCGAGAAGCGCACCGTCATGGAACTCGAGGTCGACGAGGTCGGACCGAGCCTGCGCTACGCCTCCGCGAAAGTCACCCGCACCCAGCGGGCCAGCTCCGGTGCCGGTGCGAACGGCCAGGGTGGGGGAGCGCAGCAGGGCGGACAGAGCAGTCAGGGCAACAGCGGGTGGCAGCAGCAGCCAGCCGATGATCCGTGGGAAGCCCGCGCAGCGGCGGGTGCCGGAGGTGCCGGCGGGTGGGGGAACGGCCCCGACAGCGAACCCCCGTTCTAGGCGTGTGACGGGGTGGCCGGCCGAGCCGGCTACCCCGCATCCTGCCCTTCGGCACCACCAGGCGTCAGCGGCCAGCCCTACGGTGGCCGCCAATACATCATTCCGAACCATTGACCGAGTACGTTCGATGCATCAGAGCGAAAGGACCAGGATGTCAGACGAGGAAACGTCTGTGACGGACGACGAAACACCTGTGATCGTCGAAGCCGCTGACACGATCTATGAGGAGCTGCGCACCCTGTGTCATGAGAGCTCGCCCGGCAGGTCCATTCCGGCCCCGGTGGCTTACAGGGTGCTGGGGAATCTCAAAGGCGTCGAGTACATGCTGCCGCAGGCGCTCAACCAGCTCGCCGCCGGCCTCGGGAAGTCCCTGGACACCCACGACGTCTACGAGGACGACGGCCGGGACCCGGTCCAGTCGATCGCCACAGCGACCGATCACCTGACCCGTGCCGCTGCCCTCGCCAAGCAGCTCGGAGCCGAACTGGCACAGGCACAGAACGCCATCAACAGGCAGGGCTACCGGTGACCCAGGACACACACGAAGTCCTGCCCAGGGCACACGGTAGATCGAGTACGACGGACACCTGAGGACAGGACTCCACGACGAAGCGTAGAACGTAGCGTTGACAGCTTCCCTGACACACTGGACGGATGCCCGCGAATCGACCAGCACGTGACCAGGCGGCCGAGTGCGCCGAATGCGGACGAACGTCCCCACTGACGCTCACGGGGGATGGGACGCCGAAGGGCTGGGCCTACATCGCCGATGAGCAGATCACCCTCTGCCCGGCACACCGGAACCGACGGCCGAAGGGCTGGCAGGACGTCATCAGGATCTACAAGCGGAGCAAGCTAGGCGAACAGGGCGGCGCCATCAAACGCCACCACCGCCGGAGCGTTCGACGACGAGGAGTAGCAGGTGAGCAAGCGCAAACCGGCGTCTTTCACGCCGTACTTCACGCAGACCGACGCGGACCAGGTGCGGGCCGCGTTCCTCGCCGCGGGGCACGCCGAGGGGTACCGGTCTGTGACAGACTTGATCGAAGCAGCTGTGATGCGTGAGGTGAAGCGCCTGCAGCGCAAGCACAACCACGGCAGGAAGTGGGAACCGGTAGCACCGGGGACCCTCCGGCCAGGCCGACGGACTCTCGAGGAAGAGAAAAACCGGGCCCGATAGATTTCCTGGTTGCAGGGAAAGCAAGAAAACGGAAGCGGGAGCTGGTAGTGCAGCTCCCGCTTCCACCTGTTAACCCCTCCGATGGCTGGCGTTCGTGGGTGGCCGGCGGTTGTCGTGCTTCCCTGATTTCCGCTGGCGCTCCAACCAGGGCAATGGTCCTCTCGCTTCGCTCCGGCCTGTTCCGGCCAGGCTGCTCCTTCGTCGCATCCCGTCCGGGTGTTTTTTGCTGCTGTCCTGCGGATTATGCGCCCCCGCTCCACACCATCAATCGGCTACGCCGACGGGGCCGGCGACAAAGCCTCTACGGCGCTCCTGCGTCGCTTATTTCCTCCGAGGTTTCCCATCCGCCCCGCCCTACGGGTTGACAGTGCTCCGTCGGGGACGAGCGAGCGAGCTCGCCAGCAGGCAAAAAACAACGGGGGGAAGGGTCCACTGCTGGTCACTACAGGGCCCCGACACCACCACTGCAACCAAGGAGAACAACCCCATGAATGCTCAGCTGACTACTCAGCCGACCACCGCCCCGACGCTGGAGATGATCGACCCCCGCACGCTCACCGTGGACGTGAACGTGCGCAAGGACACCGCCCTGACGCCCGAGTTCGTGGCGAGCATCAAGGAGCACGGCGTGATCGAACCCGTGATCGCGCACCGCAAGGATAACGGCGACGGAACCACCACCGTGCACGTCCTGATGGGCCAGCGCCGCACACGCGGCGCGGTCGAAGCCGGGGCACCCCTGATCCCGGTCATGGTCGTCGCCAGCCCCGAGGAAGCCGAGCGGATCACCACGCAGGTCGTGGAGAACGTTCAGCGGTCCGCGCTGACCGACGCGGACGAGGCCGATGCCTTCCATCAGCTATCCCTGCTGGGTGTGAGCGCGGCGCAGATCGCGAAGAAGACCGGACGCGCCAAGACCCACGTCGAGGGCGCGTTGAAGGCCAGGAAGAGCACCGCAGGGGAGGCCGCCCTGTCCAAGGGCCGCACCATCGAGGAAGCTCTCGTGCTGGTCGAGTTCGCAGACGACGAGGACGCCACAGCGCACCTTGAAGCCGTCCTCGCGGACGAGCCGGACATGCTCGCGCACGTCGCCCAGCAGTTGCGCGACGACCGGGCACACCAAGCCGCCCGCGCGGCGCTGGTCGCGGAGCTGGAAGCCGTAGGCACGCCCATCGTGGACGACGTGAGCTGGGGCTACCACTCCACTGACGACAACGTGCGCGTCACCGAACTGCTCCGTGCCGACGGATCGCAGGCCACGACGGAGGACGCGAACGCCGTCTACATCAACGGTGCGCTGACCGTCATTCCGGTCGTCACAGGATGGAAGGAGCTGGGTTTCAAGCTCCGCTACAACGCAGGGTCTGCCGCACCCATCGGACCCATGACCGACGAGCAGAAGGCCGCACGGAAGACCCTGATTGCCAACAACAAGGCCATGGAATCGGCGACGGTGGTCCGCCGCGATTTCGTGAAAAACCTGCTGGCGAAGAAGCAGGCACCGAAGGGCTGGCAGTATTTCACCGTCCACGCCCTGACCCATCACTCCGAGGTCGCCGGCGGCTATGAGGGAGCCGTGGCCGCGGAGATGGCCGGAGCGAAGATCGAGGGCAAGGAGACGTGGGGATGGAACCCGCTCCGCGACCACGTCGCGAAGACCACCACCCGCCCCGAGGTGCCCATGATCGCGCTGATCTGCGCAGGGTTCGAGAAGACAATCGCCAAGGACTCGTGGCGCTCACCGCACCAGAGCCACCTGACCTATCTCACGCAGTTGGTCACGTGGGGATACACGCCGAGCGAGGTCGAGCAGATCATTCTCGACAGCGCCAGCAAGACCACCGAACCCGACGAGGACACCGATGACACCGAGAGCACGGAGGGAGCCGAGGGCAGCGGGACGTTCACGGAAGTCCACGCCGACGAGGAGCAGATAATCGCGGAAGAGTACGCCGCCGGCGAGTAGCACCGGACACTGGTGGTGCAGGGAACTACAGCCCTGCACCACCAGCACCGGCCCGGGGAGGGAAAGCCGGTCAACTCGCCGCTGGTGGGCGGAGCGGTTCGCCGCCACTCCGGGAACCTCGAGCGGTGGTCGCCGGCGACGAACCGCCGTCCCTCGCACTCCCAGCCATCTGGCCCCGGTGCCGCGCACCAGGAACGCGCGCCCCGGCCGCTTCACACACCGACACGACCAGGAGAAGGACCACCCAGATGCGATCCCAACAGAAGAGGGGACCGACACTGAATTGAACTGGTCCCCTCACGTCGTGCTGCCCGCTACAGCTTCACCCGCTACGCAGCCTTCGTCTCGGCGGCAACCTGCGCTGAGACTTCGTCCGCCGTCGCAGCCAGCGTCGGCGCAGTCTCCGCGTCCCCGGCGTCCGTGGTTGGTGAGCTGACGCCTGCGCCGTCGAGAGCCCGCTTCACCTCGGCGGTGCTGAGCCCGAGGCGGGCCGCTACAGCTGCCCTGCTCTCCCCGGTGTCGAGCATCTTCTGGACCTTCGCGCCGGCCTCAGCCAAAGCGGACACGGCGCCTTCCTCGGCTCTCGCCAGGATCGCGTCGGCACGCTCCTGCGCCTCAACGCGGATCTGCTCCGCATGATCCTGCTGCTCGAAGAACTCCGCCGCCAGGTCAATCAATCGCTCGTGCCGCTCGGTCAGCTCCTGGGCTTTCGCCCTCGCCTTTTCCCGCGCCGCTACCTGCTGCGCTGACTTCCTCGGTGCTGCCATGATGACTCGTCCCCTTCACTCATCCTGCGTTCAAGACCTGTACCTGAAGCTGCTCCGGCCGCGACTTGCGATCGACGCATCTTCCCTACCAAACCTAACGGTCAGAGCCCACCCGCCACAGGCGCAACACTGCGTTGGACCTCGCCGCCGGCGCCCACGAACTGCCCATGCGGGCCTCGCTGACGCTCGGACTGGATGCAACGGACGTTGACCACACGTGGACAGCTCCGAGATAACCCTCACGTCTCTTTACCTGCCCACCTGGTGGATAACGTCCGTGAGCGGTTCCACACAGTCGAATGAGCTGTGGATAACGAAAATCGTGTTACCCACAGCTCATTCTCATGTGCACAACCGCATCGAGAATCGATGGACCAATCGTACTGGCCTCCACGGCGCTTCATCTGGGTTTCCTCCTCCGTCGTCACCATGCGATTCCGCACCCCTCCAGCCAGCACAATCTGTCACACCTCTTGCATCATGATGAATGAGGTCGAAACCAACTTTGCCCGGAGCGGCGTGGCGGCCCGGTTAGGCCCAAGGAAGTGGGTGAGGATGGGACGGTGATGACCGTCCATAAGCTCAGTGCCGGGGACGGCTACACCTACTACACCTCCGAAGTGGCCAGCGGCGACGAACTGCGCGCGGGGGACCGGGAGCTGGGGGACTACTACACCGTGGAGGGCATGCCTCCGGGTCAATGGGTAGGACACTCGGAGCAACTGTTGGGCGTCTCCGGTGATGTTACGCAGGAGCAGATGGCCGCTCTGTTCGGGGAAGGCTTGCATCCCGAAGCGGCCCGCATCCTCGCCGACGGCGGAACGAACCAGGACGTCCGGCTCGGGCAGAAGTACCACCAGTTCGGCGAGGCGAACACGGAGATGACCAAACGCCTCGATGAGGAGTATGCGCGGTTCCGGCGCACCAGCGGCCCCGCCTGGAGCGGGCCCGAGAACGCCGGCAAGGCCCTGCCGGCAGAGATCGTCCATGAGATCCGGGGGAGGGTCGCGGGGGAGTTGTACCGGGAAACGCACGGGCGGAACGCCCGCAGCAACGAAGAACTCGCCCGCTACATCACCGCTCAGACAACCCCGAAGCAGCAGACTGTCGCCGGCTACGACCTGGTGTTCTCGCCCGCCAAATCCGTCTCCCTGCTCTGGGCACTTGGCGGGGATGAGGCCCGCAAAGCGGTCGAAGCCGCGCACAATGAGGCCATCAAGGAGACCATCACTTTCCTCGAAAAGGATGCCCTCTACACCCGTCGGGGGAGGAACGGGGTCCGGCAGATCGACGTCGAGGGCGGCCTGGTGGCCACCCAGTTCCGGCACTACGACTCCCGGGCCGGGGACCCGCAGCTGCACGACCACGTGGTGATCGCGAACAAGGTTCGAGGCGTGGACGGGAAGTGGTCCTCCATCGACGGACGGACCCTCTACAAGATGGGCGTCGCCGCCTCCGAAACCTACAACGCGAAAGTCATCGAAAAGGTGTGTGCCTCCCTCGGTGTCAGTACCGTGGCCCGTTCCACCGGCAACGGCGAACCCGTCTACGAGATCGCCGGCATCGACCTGGACGCCATCCACCACGCATCCTCCCGCCGCACCGACATCGCCGGAGCTATTCGCAGGCTCGAGGCCGACTTCACCCATAAACAGGGATACGCACCCTCCGAGAAGCAGAAGCTCGCCCTCGCGCAGCAGGCCACATTGGAAACCCGGCCGGAGAAGAAAAGCGCGCGCCGCCTCTCCGAGCTCGTCGAAGAATGGCAAAAGGACTACAGCACAGGAATGGGCACAGGGATGGGGATGCCGGTCGGCCCGGCCCTCCTTGACCACGTCCGCCAGTATCAGCACCATGCCCGCACCGGAACGGGAAGTGGCCCGGCCTCTGTGCTGGATGGGGCGCAGCTCGACATCCACGAGCACGCCCGCCAAATCGTCCAAGAGCTGTCAATGAAGCGTGCGACGTGGGGCAGGAACCACGTCATCGCTCAAACCCGTCGGCACCTTAAAGAAGCCTTCCCAGGTCAGCCCATCACCGACGAGACGGTGGAGGATGTCACCCGGGCCGTCACCGGCACGCACAGTCTCCGCGTCACGCCGGAGACCGCCACCCCACGACTGCGGGAGTTCCTGCGCGCTGACGGGTCCAGCCAGTTCCTCCAGGCTGGCACGACCCTGTTCACCTCTCACGAGGTCCTGAATGCCGAGCACAGGGTCCTCGCCGCCGGACAGAAGACCGTCATCCCCGCCGTATCCGCCGAACGCTTCGCCCAGGTCCTCGACGCCCACACCAAAAAGCTAGAGGCGGCCGGGGGACACCCGCTGACCAAAGGGCAGATCGACCTCGCCCGAGCGTTCGCCACCGACGAGAAGCTGCTGAGCCTCGGCATCGGACCCGCAGGAGCAGGCAAGACCACCAGCCTGTCCCTAGCCGCCGACGCGGTCCGGGACAGTGGCGGGCACGTCATCGGCCTCGCCCCCACCGCCGCCGCGGCCGCCGTCATGAGTACGGACATCGGGGCCGATGCGACCACCATCGACGCGTTCCTCATCGCCCACCGAAACCACCAGCACAACCAGCAGAACAACGTGGGGGAGGGAGCCCTCAGCACGATCGGCCCGGACCTCACCCCACTGCTGAACCTTCGGGCCGGGGACGTGATCATTGTCGACGAGGCCGGCATGGTCACCACGCCCAAGCTGACCGACGTCATCGCCGTCGCCGCTAAGCACGGGGCAGTCGTCAGGGCCATCGGCGATGACCGCCAGCTCGGTGCCATCGGCTCCGGCGGCGCCCTGAGACTCCTCAACCACGAAGTAGGAGCAGTCAGGCTCGAGGAAGTCCACCGCTTCGCCACAGCAGGAGAAGCAGCCGCGTCCCTGGCATTGCGGGAACCACCAGCAGTCGGGGCCGACACTCCGTTTCGGTGGTACCTCGAGAACAAACGCATCACCGCCGGCACCACCCACGCCATAATCGAGGACGCCCTCCGCGCGTGGATGGCCGACACCAGCGCCGGCAAAACCTCGCTGCTCATCGCCACCGACAACACCACCGTCACCGACCTCAACGCCCGCGCCCAAGCAACCCGCATCGCCACCGGCCAACTCGGTGCGATTACCAACGCAACACCATCCGTCGTCCTCCGCGACGGACTGCGCGCCTACGCCGGGGACACCATCGTGACCCGGAAAAACGACCGCACCCTGCAGCTGAACCGCGGCAAGGACTTCGTTAAGAACAACGACGTCTGGACCATCGAAAAAGTCACCGAGAACGTCACCACCGACCCGGCAACTAACCACGCAGGTGACCCGGCAACCGGACAGAGGTCCGGGAAGGACCGGCAGCAGGTGACGCTCCGGCATGCCGGCCACAACGGGCGGATCACCCTCGACGCCGACTACCTCCACAAACACGGACAGCTCGGCTATGCCGCGACCGTGCACCGCGCCCAGGGCGCGACCGTCGACACCGCGCACGCCATCCTCGACGAGAGCACCGACCGGACCAGCGCCTACGTCGCGGCCACCCGGGGACGTGAAACCAACCGCCTCTACATCGCACTCGGCGACGACCGTGATGCCAATAACCAGGGGCTGGACCGTGACGGGGTCCTGTCCACGATCGCCGCCGCCTACGACCGGAACCTGTCCGCCCACGAAGGCGTCCGAGCCGAAGCCGTCCGCACCGGTGACGTAGCCACCCTCGCCGGCGTCTACAACGAGGTCGAGAAAGCCGCATGGGAAGCGAAAACCAGGACGATCGCCGCTTCCGTTTTGAGGCCGCGCACCGCAGTCCAGTTCACCTCACACGAGGCATGGAGCGCGGTGGCCACGCACCTGCGCGCAGCCGAAACTCAGGGACTCGACCCCGCCGCTCTACTCGCTCAGGCCGCCGGGGTCAGTCACGACCACAGCCTGCGTGGCAAGCCTGCCGATACCGGTCACCTTCGCGGTTTCGACGGAGCCGCTGACCCAGCAGCTATCCTCGCGTACCGGCTCGAGCAGCGCATCGACGCCGCCCACAGCTTCCTCTCCAATGCCGACCAGCGTCCGCTCGGAGCCGTGTCCGATGAGCACCTGCACCGCCTCGCGCAGCAGGCCACCCAGCTTGCAGCAAGGGCCGAGCTGCCGCGCCGGTCATCCGGGGAAGCGCCCCTGGACCCCGGGCTGGACAAGGGATGGGCGGCCCGCCCGTTCGCTCTCATGCGGACCGACAAGCTCACCGACGCACGAGCCGGCGCCCTGCAGCGGGTCCAGTCCACCGACCCCACCACATCAGGAAACACAGAGACACGGAGAACTGTGTTAAAGGATCAGTGGATGGTGAAGGCGATGACAGTTGAGCTGGAACGCCGTGAGGACCTGTCCCCGGCCCAGGCAGCCACTGAGCGCATCGCGCGCGGCGAAGACCTCCGTTCCGTGCACCAAATCACCATCGGTGAAGCCATCAAGTACGAGCAGCAGCTCCGCGCCGTCGCACTGCCACAGGCAAGCAAGGCGATTATTCAGCCCATTGCTACAGCTGGGGTGAGCGAAGATCTCGCGCCGGCGGCACTCCTGTGCGACGTGCTGGTGCCGTCGTCGTACCGGACCGAGCTTGACCGGCTCCGGGCGCACCTCGGACAGAAGGTCGCGGTCCGCGGCGCGCAGCTCGCGGAAGAACAGCCCGCGTGGACGAACGCCCTCGGACCCGTGCCCGGGAAGGACACAAAGGCCGCCGAGTGGCACCGCATCGCGGCCGAAACCGAGGCATACCGGAACCGGTACAACATCGGTGGCCACGAAACAGCGTTGATCCCTAAGCAGTACCGGGACGACCCCACCGCGCAGCGCCTCATCGAGCGTGCCGGCGCCCTACACAAGCACAGCGAGCTCACCACCGTTACGCCGCGGACTGCCACGCAGATTCAGCAGAGCGCCGACGAGGCCGCGGTCGCTGGCCGGATGACCACTGAGCAGGCGGCCGCCCGCCGCGTCATCGACCGGATGCGTGCGGAACGTGCCGCAGCCGGTGACTCGCTGCCGGTGCCACAGCAGCGCGAAGCACGCATCGTGGACGCCGCACAATCAGAGCCGCTAGCTCAGCAGACCAACGTCGAAGCTGCCATCACCCGCGCGATCGCTAAGCACCGCGCCGAGACGGAAGCCTCTACAGGCACTCCAACGCCCGCCGTCGTCAAGGCCGACAGGGAGGATGCCCGCGCTGCACAGGACCAGAACACGAAGGATCCCGCCGTGAGTGAAAAGACAGATGCCGCCCGACCCACCAACCGCAGCTCATGGTGGGGAAGGAAGACCGAGGAAGCCGTCCAAAGGAAGAAGAAGATGGTGCCTGAGAAGCCCGCGGCGAAGCCAGCGCAGGAAGAAGCGGCCTTCGCCGCACGCCGGGCCGCCGAAGCCGCAGATCGAGGTAAGGGCCGCTCACTCTGAACCTGACCACAGGGAGGTAAACCAGCCAAGTTCCACTACATGGTGGGCCGCTCAGAAAGAAGTGACCGGCGAGGGGAGGGCGGAACGGAAGGCTGCGTCTCCACAGCGACTCCTTCGGTGCTGGATGTGGTGGCCAGATGGAATCCGGTCTCTACGTGCCCGTGCTGTTGCCGTGATTGCCGCTGTGGCCAGCCTTTCATCCGCACGAGCTTCAGCTAGGAGTGCCGTCCGTTCGCAGGACAGCGCTGAGCGCGTGAACTCAGTCAACCGGCGAGTCGCAGCTCGAGACCGTGGTGCCAATGAACTGAGGACGGCATTCAAGGAGGTTGCGATGGCTGTCGGGTCAGTTGCTCTTGCTGATGTGCGTCCTTCGGTCTATGGAAGTTAGGAGGCTCTGAGCGCATGCAGCGGAGTCCAGATGACCTCGGCAGGCTGAACCAGCTGCTGCACGTCCCGCACCGAGGCCAGCAGTGCCCGAAGGGGTGGTCGGCGCGGAACCGGACACATCCGGCAGCGCATCTCCGCCACGATCAATGGTGATGCCGGCAGGGTGTAGTGAATTGCCCATTGCTTTTCCTATCGTCAGGTGCTTATGAATCGACGACGCGGTTTGGTGGTAGGTGTCACGGTCAGGATGGGGTGTTTCGATGACGTCGGATAGCGCACCGGTCCCGCCGCTGGTATGCGACGGGACCGATACTGGGAATGTGGAAGAGCGAGCGGGTCAGGAAGCTGTTGCAAGCACCGGAACAATGAGCGAGGTGACGAACAGGACGAGGGCTCCACCGATGCGGTTGGTGAGAGCGGCGAATGGCATCAGGTGCATACGGTTAGCCGCGCTGAGCACTGCGACGTCACCGCTGCCTCCGGTGTCGGCCATGACCAGCCCCGGAGTGATGGCGGCCTCCACAAAGTGGAACTTCACCAGCCATCCCAGGAATCCGGAGGTCAGGGTTGCAATGACTACGGTGGAGACGGTGAGGACCATGAACATCGGGTTGCTCAGGGAGGCGAGTACATCACCGATGTTGATGTAGGTGATGCTGACGCCCACGAGCAGAGCCGGAACGAGGATGGCGCCGATCATGTCGCCCCATTCGGAGCTTGCGTCCTCGAGATCCTGGGGGAACAGGCCGAAGATCTTGATGGCGGCAGCGAAGATGATTGTCCAGGCGTAGGGGTGCAGAGCCGGGAGGTAGGCCGCGACGAGGTTTCCGAGGACGAACAAAACGGCGGCGATGACCAGACCCTTGCCCAAAGAGATGAACGATGAAATGTCCTTCTTCGGCGGGGTGGCCAGCTCCCCGGCCTTCCCCTTCACCCGAAGCAACTCGCCATGGCCGTTGAAGCCGACGAAGAGCTGCTTCTTCCGCTTGCCCAGGCCGTTATAGATGCCGGCAATGATGATGCAGACGACGTTGGCCAGGACCACCGCGGAAATGAGGTCTCCCATGAAAGCATCCGCTTCACCACCGGTGCGGGCTGCGTACATCTCGGACATAGGCACGGCACCTACGCCAAGCCCTCCGGCCATGATGGGAGCGGCGATGAAGAGAACGGCTTCGACAAAACCAAATCCCGAAACGGCGCCCAGGAGGCCGATGAGACCAAAGGTGGCGGCTAGGCACCCGATGAGCGGAACCGCGAAGCGGGGACCGGCCTTCAAGAGCAGGGTCCTCGGCATGCCCAGGATGGACCCTGCGATCAAGGCCATCACGAAGAAGTCCAGGAATCCGAACGTGTCCACGAAGTTTGCAACGACGGTGACAGCGTTCTCTGGCATGGCGCCGAAGAATATCAGGGTGGCCGGGATGAAGGCGCAGAGGATGGCCGGCAGGCCGAAATCGCGCACTCCCGGGATCAGGTTGCCGATCCAGGTGAGCAGCCCGCCCAGGACGATGGTGACAGCGAAGCCGGAGAGCATGGAGTCGGGCAGGTTTCCGGTTGCGGCCGCGAGGAGCACCACGGCGAAAAACGCGATGTAGATGACCGGCGGCATGCTGAGAATGCGCAAACCCCGGTGCCCGGGATAGTGCACTCCCGGCACATCTCCCACCGTCGAATTGACCGGGGAATGGATACCTGATGCCTGTTCGAAAGCCTTGCCATCGGGTTCGACGCCGTCAGTCGACTCGGTGGTTACATCAGTCGGTGGAAATTTTGAGGACATCGTTGTCGCCTATCTGGTGGGTGCGGCAGCTCCGCGGACGCGGGCCCTAGTCATACTCGGAAACAAAATGAGAAGAAACGGAACACGAGAAGCTCGGACAGCCACTCGGCGAGGGCCCTTCCATCACCCGGCGGAGTGCTGGAACCCGGAAGATGGTTTCCCCGCCGACCGCACTGCTTCGGTCAGGCGGTCTTCATCAACATCTGTGGCATGACCGACGACTTGTGTGAGATATCAGGTGATCGGTGATGAATCCGATCAGTAGGACCTGGCGCCTCACCGATTGCAGCACGTTGGTTTCTAAGTCGCGTCCGCGCCGGGGTTGGTCCTGGCCTGTGGAAAAGGAACGTTGCAGGCCACGGATATATCCGCGGCCCGCGAGGGCTGAAAAGTGTCCCACATCGGGAACCGGCAGCGCCCCTTGGATCCTCAAGGTCAGCGCCGCCCGGAGCCGGAGGGGCATCGGGCGTCGTTGGTGAAACAGTCATCCTCGACTCCTTCGCTTCCATCTGTAACCAGTGTCACAGTGGGAAAATTTGAAGTAAAGTGAAGACATGTTCCAATCTTCATGAGGAAATGGACAGATATGCCGAAGTTCAGTTTCCGTCATCTAGAGCTCTTCGCCGCTTTGTCAGAACAGCCGACCCTGAGTGCAGCCGCCGCCTTGATGCATATCTCGGAATCGGGGCTGTCGCATGCGATAACGGACCTTGAGGCAGCGGTAGGGGAGCAGTTGTGCGTCCGACGTAAGGCTCGGGGGGTGCAGCTGACGCCCGCTGGGTTGTACTTCGCCGAGCGGGCCAAGCGGCTTCTGCGTGAGGCTGAAGGGCTTGCCTCGGATCTCGGAGCTGAGGGCGGGCAGCTCCGGGGCCCAGTCTCAATAGGTTGCTACTCCGGATTGGGCAGCACACTTCTCCCGCCCCTGCTCGAAGGCTTCCGTGAACAGCACCCGAACGTGGAGTTGATCACTAAGCTCGGCTCAGCGAACGATCTTGTCCCCGCCTTGGAGTCGGGCACAGTGGATCTTGCGTTCCTGTACAACCAGGCCCTGCCCCCAAGCCTCGCCAAGGAGCGCATCTACGACAGCCACTTGTTAGCCATACTCCCCGAGGGGCACCGGCTGGCGCAGCAGGATGCTATTGACTTGAAGGACCTTGTGGACGATCCCCTGATCATGATGGACCTAGCGCCAAGCGCGGCAAATACGATGCTCGTGTTTCATCAACGAGGACTCAAACCGAACGTGTCCGTCAACGTACCGCAAATCGATCTCGTGCGAACCCTTGTAGCTCGTGGGCTTGGGTACAGCTTGCTGATGTCAAGGCCAAGGGGCTTCGCTCCCTTCTCGGCGGAAGGCAAACGTCTCGTGGCGCGCCCTCTAGCACCCAGGGCGGGAGAGACCCAGGTTGTCGTCGCCTGGCTTGCCAGCTCGGACCTGAGCACGAGGGCGCGGGCGGTCAAGTCCTACACCTTGGACGCCATAGGGAATTTAGTACGAGCTTCTGCCTGATGATGACGAAGCGATGGACTTCGCTCCAATGCGAGACCCGCATCGGATGGAGACTCCCGTCGGGCTAGACCGAATCACTAGGGCGTTTTGGCCGAACTCACCCTCATCAGGGCCGCTGGACAACAGGCCGGGCCCGCGGTGGAGCACAGAGGCGATTTCGTCATCCGCCGGCCCAGATGCGTTGCCGAGGAGTAGAGGGAAGGGTGGCCGTGTCTTCGCCGGGCATTGATGTCGAGTCGGGCAGCTGTATAACGAAATCTGGCAATTACTCTTCGACGAGGCCTGAACACCCTGGACTTGGGATAGCTACAGCGTCATATGACGTGGAGACTGCAGGTTCCGGGAACATGAGCAGGCGGGAACAGGCTCATACCCGTGTGGATGTCGCAGGAATGCCCTCATTCAGCCGGGATCGGTACCTGCTGTGAAAAGCCCTTCAGGTCAATGTCGGGATTCCTGATCTGTTCGATGGATGGGCGGTTCCTGTTTGCAGGTATGCGCCGGGCTGCCATGTGGTCCATCGCCGAGTTCACCGATTCGATCCAGGCCAGCGTGTCACTATCAAGGGCAAAGACAGAAAATTTTCCAGCGCTGGGATCCCCCGGACGACCGTGCGAAGACCTGGTCGTGCGATTTCCACCATGTGCAGGCGAACGTCGCCCTGATGACTCAAAAGCCAGGGCACTTCGGCATAGGGCTCGAGTCCGATGCAGGTGGTGATACCCCGGGCCAGGAATATCTCCTGATCGGACGGGTTCTGGACGGACTCGAGAAGGGTTGCCGTTCTCGCATGCAGGCTTGGGTAGTGGGCGCAGCCGCCTAGGGCGGAGAGTGTGCGGGGCGAAAGGCGCATGGTCTGGTACTGACCCCCAGCGGTCAGCAGGTCGTTGATCAGGCATCCTCATAATCCATCGGGCCATGCGGAGCAGTACCCATTGCCCTTCTTCTGTCCTTAAAGTGACTTTTCTTCCTACATAATTTCAATTTACGTGAGGAACCGGGGCTGCGAAGCTTGTGAGCAACATCATCTTCAGGAGTGTTCAATGACGATCCCCACTGGAACCTGCCCCTTCGGTTTTTCAGCCGAGGCAGCCTCAAGCAACCAATCCTCAGCTCCTTCCGTCGCTCACTCCAAGCACAGCCTGGGAGCAGCCGTACCCTTCGATGCGCCTGTTGCTGACTGGGTCGACCCGGAGCAGATGATGTCGGACCCTTACCCCACATATGAGAGGCTCCGGCGTGAGTCTCCGGTCGCCTGGGTGCCGGTTCTCAACAGGTTCCTTGTAACTGCGTACGATCTCTGCCACCAGATCGAAATGGATCAGGAGACATTCTCGGCCGATGTGACCGGCTCGACAATGAACCGGGCACTGGGCGGCAAACCCATGTTGCGCAAGGATGATCCGGAGCACGCGATCGACCGGTCCGCGGTCAACCCGGTGCTCCGTCCGAAAAACCTCAAGGAGACCTGGGCTCCAGTCTTCGAACGAAACGCTCGTAGGTACCTTGAGGTGCTGGAAGGAAAAGGGCCTGACAGTGCGGACCTGAACCACGACTACGCGGTGCCGGTCGCATCCCAGAACCTGATGGACCTACTGGGGCTCAAAGAGGTGAGCATCGAGCAGATGCGCCGCTGGTCCTACGATTTCATCGCGGGAACGGGCAATGTGCTCGACGATGCCGACATCTGGAATCGCTGCGATTCCTCGCAGACCGAGCTCGATACCATCCTGGCTGAACTCATTCCGTACTACGCCGCTCACCCCGACGGTTCCATGACCTCTGCACTGGCCAACAGCGGCCTGCCACACGCCGACGTCGCCTCCAACATAAAGCTGACCATCTCCGGTGGAATGAACGAACCACAGCACATGGTCACCAACATCGTCTGGGCGTTGAGTCAGGAGGCGGCCGACCGCCGCTCGGCGCTCCTGGAGGGTGCGATGTGGCCAGAAATCTTCGACGAGGCGGTGCGGTGGCTCTCGCCCATTGGAATGTACCCACGGGAGACCACCCACGAAACAATCCTTGGAGGGGTTCGGCTCCCAGCTGGAGCAGGAATCGGGGTGGTCGTCGGTTCCGCCAACCGAGACACCTCGGTCTTCGGCAATGACGCAGCAGCCTTCAACCCCTCCCGTCCCAAGCGGGCGCATCTGGCTTTCGGAAGTGGCGTTCACCTATGTGCCGGCCACTGGGCTGCCAAGATCTCGATCGGCCAGATTGCCGTTCCCCTGGCTTACGAACGGTTTCCCGACCTGCGCTTCGACGATCGCCGGGATCCCGTATGGGACGGATGGGTCTTCCGCGGCTTGACCAGCCTCCCGGTCACCTGGAACTAGTGCACCCCGCCAGAATCTGACCGCCCCACTTCCCCCCACCCCCTGCGCCCGCCCTGAACCGGCAAGACCATCAGGTTCACCACCGGCACATCCGCCTCGCCCGTAAGGACTGTTCATGTTCAATGCTCTACCGACCGTCTCAGATGCCGTCGCAGACGCCGTGGTCGAACGATGCACCGTAGTTTTCGGGTTGATGGGCAACGGTAACGCCCACCTCCTCAGCAACCTCACCCGTCGTGGTACGAGATTCGTCAGTTCGCGGCACGAATCGGGCGCTGTAGCAATGGCGGATGCCTACTACCGCGCCTCAGGAGAGGTATCTGTTGCCACCACGACATATGGTGCAGGTTTCACGAACACACTCACAGCGCTGACTGAAGCACGAATGGCAAGGATCCCGTTGGTCCTCATCGTCGGAGATGCCCCCGCTGTTCCGCGGGCCGTCGACATCGACCAGCACATGGTCGCTCAAGGCCTGGGGGTACAGACACTGACTGTGACAGCCAGCAACGCCGCCGAACTGACACACCGCGCCTTCGAGCTGGCCCGTCGCGATTCAGCTCCGATCATCCTCGCCATTCCCTACGACATAGGCGCCGCAGAAATCGAACCTGCCGTTCCGTTGGCTCCTCTCGAGCAGATAGAAACCCCGGTGGCTGAAGCGCGAGAGGTGGAGCGGATCGCTCGCCTGCTCCAGAGCGCGGAAAGGCCCCTGATCCTCGGTGGCCGCGGTGCATTGGAAGGCGGTGCCGCCACAGACCTGAGGGAGATCGGCGACAAGCTAGGAGCCCTCTTCGCAACGTCCGTCATGGCGCGCAACCTCTTCGGCTCCCCCTGGGACCTCGGCATTGCGGGCGGATTTGCCCGCGCCGGCGCCCTGGACCTGATGCGCCAGGCGGACGTGGTTCTCGCTGTCGGTGCAAGCCTGAACAACTTCCAAATGCGCTACGGCACCCTCTTCCCGTCAGCACAGGCCCTTATTCAGGTTGACACGAAACCTTCCCCCACCCATCCCGCCGTAACGCATCACGTGCAAAGCGATGCTCAGGCGTTCAGCTCCGCCCTACTCCAGCTCCTGCCGGCAAAACCATCCGCGACGCGCCCTACCTGGCGGGAGGTAACACCGCAGGCCATCACAGGAGAGATCCGCGAGGAGGCTCCTGCTGATGAAATTGCGGAAGATGGTCGGCTCGACCCCAGGCCGTTCGCGCAGGCCCTGGATCGTATCCTTCCCGCCAACCGCACCATCGTCCAGGACGGAGGCCATTTCCTCGGATGGATGCCGATGTACGCCTCCGTACCTGACCCGCGATCCCTGATTTCCAGCGGAACCGCCTATCAGGTCATCGGGCTCGGATTTCCCTCCGCAGTAGGAGCAGCAGCAGCCCGACCTGAACACACCACCGTCCTGGTCACCGGCGACGGAGGAGGGCTGATGGCGCTCCCGGACCTCGAAACCATGGTCCGAACGGTCAAGAGCGGCGTGGTCGTGGTGTTCAATGACGCCGCGTACGGCGCCGAGCTCCACCAGTATGCCTCCAGAGGGCTCGACGATGCGGCCATGCTCATCGATGAGGTCGACTTCGCCGCCGTCGGCCGAGCCTTCGGCGCTGAAGGAGTCAAAGCCCAATCTCTAGCAGACCTTCAGCGACTTGAAGAATGGGTGTTGGCTGGCGCCAGGGGAGTGTTCGTCCTCGACATCCCAGTATCCCAGGTAGTCGTTGCCGACTATATGCGGGAAAGCGTTCAAGCAATCACATCCACGGTGGCATCGTGAGGCCGACACCATTCGCTACGCGAAACCGATCATTTGCTACCAGTCTCGGGCCTATCGACCTCCGGGCGAGGTTCGACCTGGGCGCCAGCCTCCGCCTCTGCGTGCTGCGAACCGGCGTTCCACCCACGTCAACTGCACGGACGCCGACATGCTGACCTTTCTCTGGGCCCAGCGACGGCAGGACTGCCCCATGACGCGATGAACCGCCCTAGTGATGAATTGGACCGAAAGCGGATGACCGCCCCGCAACAAACCATCGAGAACCAGCCTAGTTCGCCCCCAACAAGCGAGGGCCCACCGAAGACGACAGGGAACGCCGGACACGTCACTTTGTCTGATGAGAGCAACACCTCCGACGTCAGGCATTCCCCCGCAGATTATTTACGAAACAGCACGCCCACACCCAGAAGTAGTGAGGTAGAAGAACCATGACGGAATACGAAATTGCTGTGATGCCCGGTGACGGGATCGGCATCGAGGTCATCGACGCCGCCCTGACGGTTTTGAAGGAATGCGAGGCGCGTTACGGGCTGAAGCTCAACTACACGTTCCATGACTTCAGTGCGGACCTGTACCGGCGTACCGGGAGGAAAATCACGGCCGCCGATATGGATGAGATCGGCAAGGCGGATGCTGTGCTGTTCGGTGCCATGGGGTTGCCCGACGTGCGCGGACCTGAGGGCCTTGAATTGGGTGCCCAAGTCGAGATGCGCGCGCATTACGGACTTTTCGCAAGCCTTCGCCCTGTCCGGCTGTTTCCGGGAGTTGAGAACGCCGTGAAGTCGCAAGACATCGATATGCTCGTGATCCGTGAAACCTCCGAAGGCATGTTCGCAGGGTTGGCGGATGTGCATGAGCCCAGTGACGACAGTGCCAGTGATCGGATGACGATTACGCGGGCAACGTGCGAGAAGCTCTTCGACGTCGCTTTTTCGCAGGCGCGAGCACGGCGTGAGCGGGGTACGCCTGGACACGTCACGTTGCTGCATAAATCGAATGCGCTGCGAAGCAACGTCCTGATGGAGAAGGTATTCGACGAGGTTGCCGCGAAGAACGACGATGTCGGAAGCGCGAAGTATTACATCGATGCCGGATCGATGTTCATGGTGACCAACCCTGAACGGTACGACGTCATCGTCACCGAAAACATTTTCGGCGATATCGTCTCGGAGATCGCAGCCGGCCTCGTGGGTGGTCTCGGAGTTGCGCCTTCTGCCGATGTCAGTCTTACCCACGGCGTGTTCCAGCCCTCGCATGGTAGCGCGCCCGATATCGCGGGCAAGGGGATCGCGAACCCGACGGCGATGATCCTGTCGGCCGCGATGATGCTCGAATGGTTGGGCGAACGACGCGATGACGTTCTTTGCACCAACGTAGCGCAGAGCATTCAAAGCGCGGTCGAGGCAACGCTGGCAACAGGTCCCCGGGGTCGCGATCTGGGGGGGACAGCGGGAACCCAGGAAGTGGTCGACGCGATCGTGAGCAACTTGCCCGCGCCCTCCGCGCCTGAACAGCGCGATTTCCATGCAGTTGCGGTGACCAACAGATAACCCTGCGCCGACATGCCCACAGCCTACTGAGGTGGGGTGTTTGTCTTGCAGATAACAGTATTGGCTCAAGAAAGGTGCGCACTCATGACATATAAGGTTCTATACGTTGCTCCGCTGAGGGACTACATTGATCGCCTCGTCGATTCGACGCCAGATGGTTTCAGCGTGACAGTGATGCCGCCGGAGGCGGACGTCTCGGAAATCTGCCGTGAAGCTGCGGACGCTGATTTCCTTATTTCGGGCGTCAATGTTCCGGAAGAAGTCTTCCGGGCTGCCACGAACGTGAAGTTCGTTCAGTACATGAGTTCCGGCTATGGTCAGCTTCCAGTTAGCGTCCTGGACGACCTCGGTGTTCCAGTCGCCCAGATGAAAACGCATTCCATATCTGTCGCAGAGCATGCGCTCACGTTGATGCTGACAGTTCTCCGGAGAATCCCGGCTTCGATGCAGCTGCTGCGCGAGGGTGCATGGCGTCAGGACCTGGACGAGACGTCGTACTCGGAGATCTACAAAAAGACAGTCGGAATTGTCGGACTGGGGAACATCGGGCGCTGGGTTGGCAAGATCGTTGCTGATGGCTTCGGCGCCAACGTGGTGTTCTATGACAATGCGGAGATCCCCCTGACGGTCTCCGAACTGATCCCGGCGCGCGCCGTGTCATTGGAGGAGCTGATGACGACGTCCGACATCGTCTGCGTGAGTCTTCCGCTCAATGCGCAATCCGACAAGCTGATCGGGCGTGACCAACTTGCCCTCATGAAGCGCAGCGGTGTCCTCGTCAACGTGAGTCGCGGTGAAGTCGTGGACGAGGATGTGCTCATCGAATGCTTGCGTGAGGGGCGCATCGCAGGGGCCGGACTGGACGTCTACGACCGCGAGCCGCTGGACCTCGCCAGCCCATTGCTGACTATGGAGCAGGTGGTGTGCACACCCCACATGGCCGGCGTCGGATGGGAGAATGTCCAGCGCAGGATCGCGACGGTGTGGGAAAACTTCGATGCAGTTCTGAAAGGCGATATCCCACGTGGTGTCGTCACCGTGACGAAGCGAGTAGTGAAGGTGCCTGTCCCTTAAAAGAGCTTCTCGGGAACTGCGTGGGTGGCGCAGACTGACGCTGGCAACCAGCCACCTATGGCGAGGTAGCTGCGGAGAAACCGCAGCTACCTCGCCATAGGCGACAGTTCAGCCTCTTCGATCTGGCTCGGACTCTCGATCCCAAGACATCGAGCTGCAGGATCGCAGGCAGCGTAACCGCTGCTCCGTATGCCGCCCCGTGTCGATGGCCAGCTTAAGCTGACTGCATGACAGCGAATTCAGTTGTGCGGGACGACCGGCCGACTGGGGACGCCCTCGCCGTCGCAAACGTTGTCGCGGGGGATACAGACCTTGGAGATCCTGGCCGACGCGGATGGTCCTCTGACGATCGCTGAAGTGGCTGCTGCTTTAACGGTGCATCGGTCTGTCGCGTACAGGATCCTGCGTACGTTGGAGGACCACTCGTTGCTGTCGTGTGATGGCAGTGGTCGATTCAAGCTCGGGGCCGGGCTAGCTGTACTCGCGCGGAACGAAACGTTAAGAAGCTAGAGCTGCAACGCTCAGTCCCGATCACTGACATAACGATCGTCAGCAGAAACAGGGAGCAGTGCGAGGCATGGCTAATACTGCTCCCTGTCGTTGATCCGCTTCCTACGGGCGAGGCTTTTTCACGGCCAAAGTTGTTGCCTTCGTCGTGTGGCCGGGCATCATTTGCTAAACACTGCCGTGACGGTGCCCAATCCCTCGATGGCTGCCTCGAACTTGTCGCCCGGGTGCGCCTCGACAATTGGCCCCAGGGCACCGGTGAGGATAGTGTCGCCAGCCCGTAATGGTGCACCAAAGCCAGCCAGTGTTCGGGCCAGCCAGGCTGCGGAGGTGAGTGGATGCCCCAGCGGATCCGACCCGTGACTGGCAGCAGCCAACTTGCCATTCCGGCGCATTGTCATAGCCGCTGACGCCATATCCATGCCTATCAGGGAACGCGGTGTCGAACCAAGGACGTACAGAGAAGCTGCGGAATTGTCGGCGACAATATCGGCGATACGAATATCCCAATCCTTCAGCCGGCAACCAACAACCTCCAGCGACGCAATCACAAACGATGTTGCTCGCACCACGTCCGAAATCGTTGGAAATTCCTGATCGATGTCTTCACCCAGCACTAAGGCGATCTCTGCCTCTACACGGGGCTGCATCGTGCGAGAAAACGGAATCGTGCTGCCATGCCCGTATTCCGTATCCGCGAATAAAGCCCCACAATTCGGCATGTCAACTCCGAGTTGCTGTTGCGCTGCTCTCGACGTGATACCGATCTTCCAGCCCGAGATTCGACGCCCCAACGCGAGCTGCCGATCGATGTTGATCCTTTGGATCGCATACGCACTTTCGACATCCTGCTCCTCAATGAGGTCCCGAATCGGCGGACACGGCACCAAGGTCTGGTCTGCCTCCCACAGGCGGTCCGCGGCCCTATGGATCGCTGGCTCAGCGACTGTCATCGGATCTTCCTTTCTGTGTCGTCAACGCTCTGGAAATTCACCACACACTACCGATCCGCTCCAGTTCAGTGTGCAAGAAAAGGGATGGTTGCCTCTGACCGTGAGGCAACCATCCCTTCGTTAGTCCGACCTAGACGAGCGTCACCCCATGGGCAGGTGCGCGCCGCTGGTCGAAGACGGTCGCCCCAACCTCTTGCTCGGCTTGGTTGTTGATTGACAGGTCGATCCCTGGGCGGTCGCGCAGGATAAGGACTGCGCCCACGGACAGTGCCGTCATGCCGAGGAGGTAGAACGACACGGCGGTGCTGGTGCCAGTGGCGTTGATGAGTGCCTGAGCGATGGTCGGTGCAAACGCGCCGCCCAGGATGGCGCCGATGGCGTAGGAGATGGATACCCCGGAGAAGCGCACGGAGGCCGGGAAGATCTCGCTGTACCACGCGGCCTGGGGGCCGTAGCTGAGCCCGAGCCCGATGGTGAATAGGCCGAGCGCCAAGTACAACAGGGGCAGCGATCCTGTGTTGATGAGCCAGAAGAGGGGGAAGACCATGAGCGCCTGGGCGCCGAAGCCGATGAGGTAGGTCCGCTTTCGGCCAATCTTGTCGGCAAGGAAGCCGGAAAGGAATGTGAAGACGAACCAGGTCGCCGCACCAAAGGTGATGGCCAGGAGCACGTCCGTACGGTCCAGTCCCACGGCCTCGCCGGTGGCATAGCTGGGGATGAACCCGCCGGTGGCCATGTAGCCGGCGGCGTTGTTGCCGGCGAAGACGAAGGCGGCCAGCAGGACCAGCTTCCAGTGTTTGCGGAACAGTTCGGCGGCCGGAACCTTTGTCTGCTGCTTCTTTGCTGCGATTTCCTCGAAAACCGGAGACTCCTCGACAGCGCGGCGGACCATGTAGCCCACGCCGATCAGGACGACACTCAGCAGGAACGGCACGCGCCAGCCCCACTGAATAAACGCTTCCCCCGGAGATATCCATCCGGTCATGACCGCGGTGACACCGGAGGCCAGGAGCATGCCGAGCGGAACTCCGAGCTGGGGGAAGGCGCCGGCACGCCCGCGCCGGCCACGTGGTGCGTGCTCGACGGCCATCAGTACCGCCCCGCCCCACTCGCCGCCGGCAGAGATCCCCTGAAGGATCCTGAGCAGGAGCAACATGACCGGAGCCAGGATCCCAGCGGTCTCATAGGTCGGCAGGACGCCGATGAGTGTGGTCGAGGCGCCCATCAGTATGAGGGTCATGACCAGCATGGGGCGTCTGCCGAGCCGGTCGCCGAAGTGCCCGGCAAGGAAGGCACCCAGCGGGCGGAAAAGGAAACTGATTCCTACGGAGGCGAAGGCCAGCAGAAGTCCGATGGACTCACCCGCCGGCGCAAAGAAAACGGAGGCGAAGACCAGGCCCGCGGCCGTGGCGTAGATGAAGAAGTCGTACCATTCGATGGTCGTTCCGACGATCGTGGCGAAGGCGACGCGTCTTTGTGTCTTCCTCGCTGCGGCGTTGGACAGCGTGGTGCTCATGGTTTCTCCTGCAGTGGATGTGATGGCGTGTAGCGGAGGGGATTCATCATTGCGTTGAACCGAGCAGTGACTCCCGGGCAAAGGTTTTCAGGCTGAAACCCGGGGTTGCGGCCTCTTCAGGTGCCGGTCCCCAGCTTGAGGCGAGCAGCTTGCGAGCGGCCATATGGTCTGCGGGCGAATTCATTGACTCCACTGCTGAGAGGCGGCCGTCACGAAAGCACAGTATGGAGAACCTGCTGGTTTCCGGGTCACCGTTGAGGACCGTCTCATCACCTGGTGCTGAAAGTCCGGCGATCTGGAGCCGGAAGCCACCCTGGGTACTCCAGAACCACGGTAGTTCGGCGTAGGCGGCCGGTTTGCCCAGGATGGTTTGCGCAGCATGACGTCCTTGGTCGGTTGCGTTCTGCACCGATTCGAGGCGTATCCGGGTTCCGGCGTGGACACTGGGGAAGTTCGCGCAGTCCCCGACGGCAAGGATAGCCGGGTCTGAGGTGCGCAATGCCTCGTCCACGACTATCCCGTTAGCTGTCGCTAGCCCGGCAGCGGTGGCGAGAATGTCATTGGGAATGACTCCGATGCCCACGACCACCAGATCCGCGGCATAACTGGTTCCAATAGTGGAGACGGCGGCGCCAACGTGACCGTCTGGTCCGGCCTCGAAATGGTCGATGCCTTCGTTCAGCCGCAACCGAACTCCGAGCGCGGCATGCGCACTGGTGAACCACTTGCCCATTGCGGGACTCAGCGCCCGCCCCATCGGGCGGGGAGCGAATTCCAGAACGGTCACCTCGCAGCCGTGGGCGCGGGCTGCCGCGGCGAACTCCAGGCCGATGAACCCTGCACCGATGACGACGACATTGCGTGCAGCCGTGAGTGCGGCGTGCAGCCTTTCGGCGTCGTGCAGGGTCTTCAGCCCGTGGACGCCGTCCAGATCAGCACCTGCGCAAGCGAGCACACGATTGGCGGCTCCGGTAGCGAACACCAGGTGTTCGTAGGGCAGCGCGGCACCATCTGCCAGGTGCACCGTACGGGCCGAACGGTCGACAGAGGTGGCTGCGACCCCGGCACGTAGTTCGATCTTCTTGTCGGCAAAGAAGGAACCACCACGCAGTGGCAGGGGCGTGGGCTTCTTGCCCGGTGCAAGGTAGTCCTTGGACAGCGGTGGGCGCTGATAGGGCAGCTCAGGCTCGTCAGCGATGATGGTGATGTTGTCCATGTACCCACCACCGCGCAGCGAATCCGCGACCTGCAGGCCTGCCTGTCCGCCACCTATGATGACAACGCTCATGACCTATACCTGATCTGCGGGGACATCGACGACGAGCCCGTCCAGGTCCGCGCTGGCCAGAATCTGGCAGCCCAGTCGTGAGCGATCAGTGCGTTCGGCGGTGGTGCAGTCCAGCATCTCTTCCTCGTCGTCCCCGACCTCAGGAAGTACGTCGGCAAATTCGGGACGCACATAGACATGGCAGGTGGCGCACATCGCTTGTCCGCCGCACTCTCCTACAATTCCGTCGACGCCGTTGGTGACGGCTGCGCGCATCAGGGAGGTGCCGTCTTGGACGGTGACGACGTCGGTGACACCGGAGGGCTGGGTGAAGGTGATGCTGGGCATGGTTCTCTCCTTGCAGGAACGATGGAATGGGGCCTAGCCCCAGGTGATGGGCATTTTGATCAGGCCGCGGAAAACCCAGCCGGCATCGACGGAGGCGTTATCCGGGTCGAGCCGCAGTCCGGGAAGTCTTTCGAAAACGGAAGGCATCGCGATCTGGGCGACTTGTGCGCGAGCTACCCACGTGCCGGCGCAGAAGTGTGCCCCGCCGCCGAAGCCCAGGTGCGGTTTCTTCGGGCGGTGGATGTTGAACGTTTCGGGGTCCTCGAAGACGGCCGGGTCGCGGTTGGCGGCACCAAGTACAACACCGACCCGCGAGCCCTTTGGCAGTCGCACCCCCTCGAGCACGGTGTCCCGGATGGTTTCGCGCGGGTACATACCGATGGGGGCGACCCAGCGCACGGACTCCTCGAAAGCCGTCGCGTTCAGCTTCGGGTTGTTCTTCACAGCGTCGAGCTGATCAGGGTTGTTCAGCAGCGCCCATACGGTGGTGGCGAGTACGTCACGGGGTTCGTTCAGGCCGCCACCGATCGTCATCTTCAGGTTGGCGCGGATAGCCTCGAGCGGAATCGGCATCGAGGCGAGGCCTGAGAGTAATGAGTGATCCGGGTTCTCTTTGAAGTAGGGCAGCATCTCATCGATAGCGGCATCCACTTCAGCTGAGGATTGCTCGCTCTTAGCCCATACCTCAGGATCGTCGGCGTAGTTGCCGGTGCCGTCGATCATGGTCTGGCTCCAGCGCTGCATGTCCTGCTGGGTGGAGTTGTGAAAGCCGCAGATCAGCCGGAGGTTCTCGGCAGCGTAGGGAGCGGCATAGTCCCAGACGAAATCAGAGCCGGGTCCCTTGGCCAGCAGTTCATTCAGGTATTTCTCGTTATTAAGCTCGAAGATCGTCGTCCAGTGGTTCTTGATGGTTCCCGGGCGCAACGTGGCCCCATACGAATCCCGATCCACCTTGTGTTCCGGGTCGTCCTTGCGCAGCATCGAGTGGCCCATGGCGCGCTTCATGAGCGAGCCGGTTTCGTTGGCCGAGAAGGTTTCGGCATCCTGCTCGATCGTGTGGCAGGCGCCGTAACTGGTGACCATGTATCGGTTCACCGCCGGAACCCAGTGCACGGGGGCCTGCTCGCGCATCCGCTGGTAAATCGGGAAAGGGTTCTTGTGGAGGTCCGGGATGGTGACCCAGTCTGCCACCGGCGCCTCTCGGCCGGAGGCGGCCTCGGTCACAGCGCTCTCGGTAGCATGCGGACTCGGCAGGACCTCGGTCGGTAACACTGACCGGGCGGTTGAATTACCCGGGAGCGCCCCCGTGTAAGGGCAGCTCGCGGCCTCCTGGGTTTCCTGGATGGCCATCGTTGGTCTCCTTGCGCTGGTGGATGCTTCATTGCGTCACTTCAGTGTGATGTCAGGCATATCCTTGGGTAAAGTACATTTATCAGCTCAACATCCACGTTTTTAGCGAGGTATTAAATGGCGCGCTACACACTGCGGCAGTTGGAGGCTTTCGTTGCCGTCGCCGATAGCGGAAGCATCTCGGCGGCGGCTGAGGCCCTACATGTATCGCAGTCGGCCATCTCGGGATCGGTTAACAGCCTTGAGCACGTTTTCGACGCGCAGTTGACCATTAGGCGCAAAGCTCACGGTGTGACCCTTACCGCCGCTGGTCAGTACGTATTGGGCCGCGCAAAAAGCCTGCTGAACGCAGCATCTGATCTTGAATTGCACGCTGCCAACGCGGGAGCCGAGCTCCGAGGATCGCTGACCCTTGGCTGCTACCTGACACTCGCCCCCACCGTTCTTGCCAGACTCATCGACCACTACGGCAAGCGCTACCCGCTAGTCGAGCTCGATTTCTATGACGGCTCCCAGTCAGAGGTTCAGACACGACTTGCGTCCGGGCAATTGGATGCCGCCATCGCATATGACCTGTCCTTGCCGGCCGGATTGCTCCGGCAGAGGTTGTATGACGCCGCACCCTCGATCGTGCTCGCCGCGGACCACCGTCTCGCGGCCCGGCCTGAGCTCTCACTGGCCGACGTCGCGAATGATCCCATGGTCCTGCTGGACGTCAATCCGAGCCGTGAAAACACCATGACAATGTTCTCCACCGCCGGCCTAGAACCGAATATCCGGTTCCGTACCACCGACTACGAGGTCACCCGATCCCTCGTTGGACGTGGAATGGGCTACGCGATCCTCGTGCAGCAACCTGCCGGCGACCTATCCTACGAAGGGCGCCCGCTCGTTGTACGCCCGATCCGGCCGGCCCTGCGCAGCATCCCCGTTGCAATCGTGTGGCCGAAAACTGTCAGACCGTCACAGAGCACGACGGCAATGATCGACCTAGCAATAGAGCTCTACTCCTAAGACCTCTTCCCGGAGGCTTTCTACCAAATCGAAGAATGCTGTCTCCGAGCCGCTCGGTAGTCATCCGAGTACCGGTGCTAGATATGAATGTGCCTTCAACCCAGCAGCCCTCCGTTATAGCGGGGGTTCTTCATCCTCGTACCGGTACTCGTGGCAGCGGTCCTTGCCCGTTCATTTGCCAATGCAGAGGGAGGACCCGGCGGCAGTGAAGCAGGCGATTGCTCCAAGGATCAACAAAGGAGCATGTTCCTCCACGGCGAGCCCGATGCCGAGGGCGACCAAGGTGATAACCAGACAAAACCCTCTTTGCCACGGAGGAGGCGTGTCCCGCAACGGACGGTCGGATGGTTCCGTGTCATCAGCGCGGTTGCGGCCAGCTGGTGGTTAGCCCTCGCACTCGGTGCAGAACTTGTCGCCGTTCTTCTCGCGCGCAAGCTGGCTGCGGTGATGCACCAGGAAACAGGACATGCAGGTGAACTCGTCCTCCTGCTGCGGGATCACCTGGATCAGGAGTTCCTCGTGCGAGAGGTCGGCCCCCGGAAGGTCGATGCCTTCAACAGTTTCGCCGTCCTCAACATCGATCAGCGCGGTCTGCGTGGTCGCGCTGCGCTGTGCCTGGATCGCCTCGAGGGACTCGTTGGCCGGCTGGTCCTCCGGGCGAACGCGTGGCTCGTCGTAGTCCGTTGCCATGGTGTATCTCAGTCCAATCGTCGTGGGGGCGTTGCAACAGGGTACACGCGAATGGAGGCCGCCCTTGATCGGTCGCGCTGACAGCCATTCCCGATCCTGCAACGAACAGCCGCTCGTGGTGCCACTTGATCCAACACGGCAGTCGGAGGCCTGACAGATGGTGCCTATACGCGCCGCGGTCGTGCTTATCAGATTCCGGCGGCGCCGCCATGGCGCTGGGCGTCAGTGGCGGATGGTCCTGAAAAGATGGGTCGCATGAGAACCTCTGATGTCGCCTTGCCTGACGAGTACAGTTCAACCCTGCAGGCACTGAAGGAGCGCGTTCGTCGGGCCCGCCAGAGAGCCCAACGGACGGTCAACACGCAGTTGATTGAGCTGTACTGGCACCTGGGCCACAAGATCCTCGTCCGGCGTGAGCGTCAGGGGTGGGGGACTGGGGTCATGAAGAGGCTGGCGGATGATCTGCGGGCGGAGTTCCCGGACATGACCGGTTTGTCGCGGAGCAACCTGCAGTACATGCGGGCCTTCGCGGCGGCGTAGGAGGTGGACGCAATTGTCCAACAGGCTGTTGGACAATTGCCGTGGGGCCACGTCGTCCTGCTCCTGGACAAGCTCGATGCCCGTGAACCGCGCGACTGGTATGCCGCGGCAGCAGTGGAGTACGGCTGGTCCAGAAACGTGCTGGCAAACATGATCATGAACAAGTCAATGGAGCGCACCGGCACAGCACCGTCGAACTTCAGCCGCCAACTCGCAGCCGCTGATTCCGAACTGGCCCAGCAGGTCGCCAAGGATCCGTATGCCTTTGAGTTCCTCGGACTGTCCGGCGAGGTTGCCGAGCGTGACCTCGAGCAGGCCCTCATGGACCGTATCGTCGACACCCTCCGGGAGCTCGGGCCTGGGTTCGCGTTCGTCGGCCGGCAGGTGCACCTCGAGGTCGAGGGAGACGACTTCTACATCGACCTGCTGTTCTTCCATGTCGAGCAGCTGCGCTACGTCGTCATCGAACTCAAGACCGGCAAGTTCCAGCCCGAGTACGCCGGGAAGCTGAACTTCTACGTCGCCCTGGTCGATGACAAGCTCCGCCGCGAAGCGCACAACGATACTGTCGGGATCCTGATCTGCGGCAGCAAGAACGACCACACCGTCCGCTACGCACTCGGCCGCTCCGAGTCACCCATGGCGGTCTCCACCTACACCTACGAGAACCTGCCGGCCGCGGAACAACGCGCCCTGCCGGCGGCCGACGAACTAACCGCGGCGTTCGATCAGATCGCATCGGAGAGTACTGAGTAGCAGTGAGCACTGAATAGGAGGGGTCCGACCCCTTCCCGAACCGTTACCTGACATAACCTAGGTTATCGGCGATCGATTACGCGTCACACCTCAGCTGCACTGCAACCGCCGCGATGCTAGCAGCGCTCTTACTCAATTGTCGTCAGTTTCATGACAAGAACCAGCCCTGCCAGATATAGGGCGATAGTGGAGACAGCTATGGCGCTACCGCAGGCTTCTATTTGCCGCACGCCACGTGATTGTCCGAGTCACCGGTGCGGTACCAGGCCCTAAGTGCCGCACCAGTCGGGCAGGGCCTATGCCCTGCGCCGGGTCCGGAGCAGCGCGGTTCCGCCGGCGGCCAGTCCGAGCAGGCCCGCGACGAGGCCTGCCCACGCGAGTGCCGACGGGGACCCTGCCGTCGTCGAGGCCTGCTCTGCGTCGATGGCCTCCGGGGCCTCGGTGGCCTCCGGGGCCACGGTGGCCTCCGGGCCTCCGTGGGATGCGTCGCCCTCGACCGCGGCGGTGGTGACGAAGGACGGCGCCGGCTTCTCGGGCTCCTCCTCGCCCTCGGTCTCCTGGTTCCACTCGACGACCTCACCATCGGTGTAGGACTGGGTGGTCGGGAGGATCACCGTGGAGCCTGCCTCGGGCAGGGGTCCCACGGAGATCGAGAAGGTCTGGTATTCCTGCTGCGAGATCTCCGCGCCCGGTTCCGCGGTCCATACGACGGACAGGGGAGCTTCGGTGAGCGTTGCGCCGTCGGTCGTCGTGACCGGCTCGGGGAGGGCGCCGGAGACGACCTCCGCCGTCCAGCCCTCGACGGGCTTGACGCGGACCGAGGTGAAGGGCTGACCGGTGGGAAGCTGCACCTCGAGCTTGTTGGTCGCTGCGGTCTCGGACTCGCTGGGCACGCTGAAGGTGAGCTGGGAATAGCCGTTCTCGGTCGTGGACGTAGGTGCGACCGAGACGTGGGCGCTTGCGGCACCGAGGCCGAGGGCCATCAGACCGGCGGTGGTGAGGACGACGCCGGTGAAGGCGCGCTGGGGGTAGGACGAGGTCATGGAACTGCCTTTCAGGAATGCGCTGCGGCCCGAGGGCGGGCGGCAGCAGGGAACGGGGAATCGGGATCGAGGCATGACCGCCGGCCGACCCGGGTTCTGTCGGAGAAGGCAGGGTCAGGCGGGCTGCGGTCCGCGGAGCGGGGGACCCCGCAGCGTAGGGACCGAGGCGTGGACGGACAGCGGCGGAACGGGCGGTGGAACGTCGAGGACCGGGCGGCGCGTGGGAGCCGGGGAAGCGACGGCGGGAAGGGTCAGGAGGGGCAGGAGCCAGGCGCGGAGCAGGGCGGCGGCCTCGTCACTCCGCGAGGTGGCGAGGGCCAGGAGGACCGTTGCCATCGCATGCAGGAGGACCATGACGGGGGCGTCGGCCGCCGCCGGTCCCATGGCGTCCCGCGTCACGGGCGAGCAGGCGAGTTCGAACGCGGCATGGTGGCCGGGCAGCGCGGAGGAGCTCTTGCACACGGCGGGGACGGCGGTCATCCCGAAGAGGGTGTGCAGCAGGACCTGGCCGGTGCCCATGGCCAGCAGCGACGAGCGGAGGGAGAGCGTGCGCCGGCCGAGCAGCGTCATCGGCACGAGGAGGAGCACGCCGAACAGGAGCAGGACCCCGGGAGCGGGCAGATGGCCCTCCGCGAGGACGTGCGACGCGGACGAGACCGACAGGACCAGCGAGACGAGGACCAGGGACCGCACATAGGGAAGACCTGGTGCGGACATCAGTTGCTCCGTCCCGTCAATTTGTGCGACTCGGGGCGCCGGCGCCCTTCCTGTGGCTTGTTCTGGAGGGTTCCCCGTCGCGGTCGTCCCGGCCCAGTACACCTAGCGGCTCACGACGACGTGCTCGTTGGGCACGCAGTGGGTCATGGTCAGGCCCTCGACGTCGCGGGGGCCGTTGCTGCCCAGGTTCTTCAGGCGGGCCAGTTCGTCCTCGGAGAGGGTCTGGCTGGCGAGCGGAGGCAGGTCCTTGATGTCCGCGAGGCCGATGTCGAGTCCTTCCCCGACGCGGGCTCCGAGTTCGTCGTCGACCAGGTAGAAGTGCCACACCATGCGTTCCTGCACGGAGCGGGCCGCCTGCCCGATCAGGGTCACGAAGTTGGCGACGAGGTCATCCTTCTCCCACTGCTCGAGCAACTGGTACCGCTGGCCCGCCTGCAGGTAGTCGTTGGTGAGCGGGATGCGCTTGCGTGTCAGGCGCCCGGAGATCTCCGGCCCCTGCTCGTCGTGCGTCGGGTACT
>NZ_NFSC01000023.1 GCF_002157505.1 Arthrobacter agilis | reverse complement strand
GCTGCGGGGTGTTTTTCCTATGGCGGCGGGGCTCCTTTGGGGGGGGTCGTGGGGTTTTTTATTGCCCCCTCCCTGGGTGTTCTCCCCGGGGGGGGGGGGGGGCGGCCCGGCCCCCCCCCCGCTCTTTCCCCTCCAGCGAAGCGAGAACAGCATGAGTGACGTAATCCTCGAGATGGACGGCATCGTCAAGGAGTTCAGCGGCATCAGGGCCCTCGACGGCGTCTCGGTGAGCGTGGAGCGCGGCGAGGTACACGCCATCTGCGGCGAGAACGGAGCGGGGAAGTCCACCCTGATGAAGGTGCTCAGCGGCGTCTATCCGCACGGCAGCTTCGACGGGACCATCACGCTCGACGGACGGCCGGTCGCCTACAGCTCCATCAATGACAGCGAGCGCGACGGCGTCGTCATCATCCACCAGGAACTGGCCCTCAGCCCCTACCTGTCCATCGCCGAGAACATCTTCCTGGGCAACGAGGTCCAGCGCGGCGGGGTGATCGACTGGAACAAGACGAACCTCATGGCCGCCGAACTCCTCGCGCGCGTGGGACTGCAGGAGAATCCCGCGACGAAGGTCCTCGAGCTGGGAGTGGGCAAGCAGCAACTCGTCGAGATCGCGAAGGCGCTGTCGAAGGAGGTCAAGCTCCTCATCCTCGACGAGCCGACCGCCGCCCTGAACGACGACGACTCCGCCCACCTGCTGGGCCTGATCGAGCAGCTGCGCACCCAGGGGATCACGTCGATCATCATCTCCCACAAGCTGAAGGAGATCCGCGCCATCGCCGATACGGTCACCGTCATCCGCGACGGGCAGACCATCGAATCCTTCCGGGTCACGGACAGCGACGACATCGAGACCCGCATCATCCGTGCCATGGTGGGGCGGCCGCTCGACCATCAGTTCCCGCCGCGGGAACCGGACATCGGCGAGGAGAAGTTCCGGGTCGAGGAATGGACCGTGCACCACCCCATCGACGTGGAAAGGGTCGTCGTCGACCGCGCGTCATTCTCCGTACGCGCCGGGGAGATCGTCGGCTTCGCCGGACTCATGGGAGCCGGCCGGACGGAACTGGCGATGAGCATCTTCGGACGCTCCTACGGCAGCGGGATCTCCGGGCGGGTCTACAAGGACGGCAGGGTGATCCAGACACGGACCGTCGGCGAGGCGATCCGGAACGGGATCGCCTATGTGACCGAGGACCGCAAGCGCTACGGCCTGAACCTGATCGGCAGCATCACGGTCAACGTCTCGGCGGCTGCCCTCGGCAAGCTCGCCAAGCTCGGCATCATCGACCGGAACAGGGAGTACGCCGTCGCGGACGAGTACCGCAAGCAGATGAACATCAAGACGCCGAGCGTCTCCGCCGTGGTGGGCAACCTGTCCGGCGGGAACCAGCAGAAAGTCGTGCTCAGCAAGTGGATCTACTCGGGGCCCGACGTGCTGATCCTCGATGAACCGACGCGGGGAATCGACGTCGGCGCCAAGTACGAGATCTACGGAATCATCAACGAGATGGCGGCCCAGGGCAAAGCGGTGATCGTCATCTCCAGCGAGTTGCCGGAACTGATCGGGCTCTCGGACCGCATCTACACCATCGCGGAAGGCAAGCTCACCGGCGAGCTGGATCGCGCCCATGCCAGCCAGGAGGAACTCATGCGCCACATGACCGCCGCCCGGATCCAAGGAGCACAGGCCTCATGACCACCACCACACCCGAGCAGGCCACCGCGCCCGTCCCGCCACGACCGGAGCTCGCAAAGAAGAAGCGGCGCAGGGTCGACATGCGCCAGTACGGCATCCTCGCCGCGCTCGCCGTCATCATCCTGCTGTTCCAGGTCCTCACCGGCGGCCGCCTCCTGTACCCCGGCAACGTGAGCAACCTGATCCAGCAGAACGCCTACGTCCTCATCCTCGCGATCGGGATGGTGATCGTCATCATCGCCGGCCACATCGACCTGTCGGTGGGATCTGTCGTCGCGACGGTGGGAGCGGTTGCCGCACTGTCGATGAACAGCTGGGGACTTCCGTGGGGTGCCGCCGTCGCGCTGTCACTCCTCGTGGGCGCACTGATCGGAGCATGGCAGGGATTCTGGGTCGCCTTCGTGGGCATTCCGGCCTTCATCGTCACGCTGGCCGGCATGCTCGTCTTCCGCGGTGTCGCCCTCGTGCTGCTGACCGGCGGAACGATCAGCGGACTGCCCCGGCCGTTCAACTCCATCGGATCCGGGACACTTCCCGCGACCGGCACGCCCGACCTCATCACCCTCGGCATCGGAGCCCTCGCCTCACTGGCACTGGTGGTCCAGCAGCTCAAGGGACGCGCAGACCTGCGCCGCCTCAACCTGCCCCGTGAGCGCACCGTGTCCTTCGTCCTCAAGGTCGCGATCGCCGTCATCGCCATCATGTACCTGTGCTACCTGCTCGCCTACAACCGCGGCACGCCGATCATCCTCGTCATCCTCGCGACCCTCGTGCTGCTCTATTCGTTCCTGCTCTCACGGACCGTCTTCGGGCGCCACGTCTACGCCATGGGTGGGAACCTCTACGCGGCGATGATGTCCGGTGTGAAGACCAAGTGGGTCAACTTCTTCATCTTCGTGAACATGGGCTTCCTGGCGGGTCTCGCGGGTGTCGTCAGCACGGCGCGTGCAGGCAGTGCTGTGGCCTCGGCCGGCCAGAGCTTCGAGCTCGATGCCATCGCCGCCGTCTTCATCGGCGGTGCCGCGGTCCAGGGCGGCGTCGGCACCGTGGTCGGCGCGGTCATCGGCGGCCTCGTCATGGGCGTCCTCAACCAGGGGCTGTCCATCCTCTCGGTGGACGCGGCCTGGCAGCAGGTCATCAAGGGCCTCGTGCTCCTGCTCGCCGTCGCGTTCGACGTCTATGGCAAGCGCAGGAACGGCCGCTAGGTGTACTGAGCCAGGGTGCCGGGTGCACGGCGAAAGGATGAAGACCTCTTTTGTCGGTGGTTGCACGCCGACGACCAAGGGGTCTTTCTCCTTTTCCAGTGGGATGTCCGCTGAGGCCCACCGGGGTCTCGCGTGGACCTTGCGCGTTCCGGGTGCACGCTAGGGCACCAGCTCGTAGAAGCGGAAGAACCCGAAGTCCTCGATCGGCAGGATTCTGACGTCGGTGAATCCGGCGCCCAGAGCGTACCGGCGGAGCGTGTCCGGTCGCATGACGGTGCCCGTGCCGGCACTGTCGGGGTGCGCCATTCCGTCGGGCAGGCAGATCAGCAGACTGAAGCCGTACATGAGCCGCTCCAACTCGTCGCCCGGAGCAGCGAAGGATGCGGCCACGGCCTCGTCCATGACGATCACGGTGCCGTCCTGCCGAAGCGCCCGCCGTGCCGCCGCCAGCACCTCGACCGGGTAGGGCATGTCATGAACGCACTCGAAGGCGAAGATCGCGTCGAAGTGAGCCGAGGGCAAGTCCGCCGCATCGACGTGCTCGAAGCTGACCGCACTGCCCGCACTGGTCGCGTTGGTCGCGTTGGTCCGCGCAAGCTCTATCGACTCGGCGTCGATATCGAACCCTCGCACCTGCGCCATCGGAAACATCCGGGCAAGTGCGATCGTCGACCAACCGGCGCCACAACCGATGTCGGCGATTCTGGCCCCTTCCGCCTGCAACCGGGACGTCAGCGAAGGTACTTTGCCCAACGCGTCGGCCAGTTCCAACTCGAACCATGGTCGGTTCATATCAGCCTGGGACTCGCGTGCATCAGCGCCGAACGCGGACCACGAGACCCCCGTGCCGGTCTGATAGGAACGGTGCAGCGCAGGAAGCTGAATGGCCGCACCCGCGAATATCCGGGCCAGTGGTGCAAGGTAGTTGAGGCTGTTGCTATCCGTGAGGACTTCGGCCGAGCCCTGCGGCAGCGTGAAACGGTGGCTGCCGTCCACTGTGAGCAGGCCTGTGATGGCCTGTTGCTCGAGCCACTCGCGGACATAGCGCTCGGAAGTGTCGGTGCGCTGAGCCAGCTCCGACGGCGACGCAGGCCCATCCCGTGCAAGGCTCCGGTACCAGCCGAGCCGGTCACCGAGGTAGATGGCGAGTATGTCTATCGTGCCGAGCGCCGCATTCAGAATGCGTTCGGCGACAGCTTCGGCATCCGGCTCTGGGCGCATTCTTCCTCCGACCGCGGTGTGTTCGTGGAGCTCAGGATGTACCCGTTGCAGACCGCTGGCAAGGCAACGGCAGGCACATCACCTGCCGCGGTGGTTCCGTAGGAGCCTGGCGGAACTAGTCCGGGCCCTCCGCCCGATCGATACTCTCCACGCCGTCCCCCTGGAAGCCGTCCTCCGAATAGCCCCCGTCGGCGAGGCCCTGCTGTACCTGATCCTCGGAGGACGCGCTGAACGCGGACCCGTACTCCGGCAGGTAGCTGCCGGAGTACGGCGCCAGTCCCGGACCCACGGGAAGGATTTCCTGCCCTTCGGGGTAGCCATCCTCCGGCGCGGGACCGTTGCTGCCGAGCAGGCTCCTCGTCAGGGACGCCGCGTCCGACATCAGCTCGTCCACCGCCGCGAGCAGGTGGTCGTCCGCCACAGGTGCGCCCTGCAGGGCTGCAGCGAGGACCGCGCGCCGTACCAGCTCCCGTGTGAAGGACGCCGTCGTACCCTCGATGTGCGCGGCAGCCGAGCCGATGCCCCCGGGGCTGAACGGCAGATCCCGGGCGTAGAGCCGCAGCAGCTCCGCCCGCTCGTGCTCGGCCGGCAGGGGCACCTCGACGGCCAGGTCCACGCGGCCCGGACGCTGTGCGAGCGCGCGCTCGAGCATGTCGACGCGGTTGGTGGTGAGGACGAAGGTGACGTCGGCGTCGTCGTCGAGCCCGTCCATCGCATCCAGTACCTCGAACAGCAGGGGCTGGGGACCGTGGCCGAAGCTGCGGTCCTCGGCGATCAGGTCGCAATCCTCGAGCACCACGATCGACGGCTGCAGGGCGCGTGCCATCCGGGCCGCCTCCCCCACATGGGCGAGGGTGCCGCCGGACAGGAGGATCGCCGTCGTTCCTGTACTCGCGCTCAGCAGGAAGCGGACGGTGTGGGTCTTGCCCGTCCCCGGCGGACCGTACAGGAGGATGCCGCGCTTGAGGTGCTGGCCGGCGGCCACCAGCGCTTCCCGGTGGGCTGCGATACCGAGGGCATGCTCCGTGACCCTGGCCAGGAGCCCCTCGGGAAGGATGACGTCGTCCGCGGTCAGGGTGGGACGCGCGTGGAACGTCACGCCGGCGCTGCTCGGCCCGAAGTCCTCCATCGTGAAGGACAGGATCTGCCCCTTCAGGACGCTCTCGCGCTGCATCCGCCGTCGGAACTCCGCGAGGAAGTCGGAGGTCACCGCGGGGTCCGGGCAGAGCACCTCGAGGGAGGCGGCCTGCCGCCCGTACCGCGGATCAGCCTTGCGCTGCAGGAGCGCGAGGGGCACGCCCGCGCGGCGGAAGAGGCGGAGGCCGAGGGCCACCGTCTGGCGCTGCCGGTCGGGCGCGACCGGCAGGTTCGCATAGTCCGGCTGCGCCAACGGGAAGTTCGGATACAGCGCGGACTGCTGAAGCATGTCGCTCAGCGACATGTGGTGGCGCTGGTCCCCTCCCCCGATGCCGACGAGCCGCCCGTCGGAGCCCGTGAGGGACACGAGGATGATGTCCGCGTCGACGTAGCGGCTGCCCGAGACGTCCTCCACGACGACGGGGACGCTGCCCGCTTCCGCACCCAGATGGGCACTGAGGGTGTCGAGGAGTTCCCTGCCGCGCGCCGTGGAGGGCTGCGCCTCCTGCGCGAGGCGGACCAGAGTGCCGAAGGTGCTGATGAATCCTGCTACGTCATCCTGCATGAGGGGAGGCTAGCAGTAGCGTCAAGAGGGCGCGCGGGGGCTAGGTGTCCTGCTTCGGCAGGCGCTCCCCGTAGCGGGGCTCCTCACCGGTCCCCTGCTGGGTTGCGTCGGGTCCCGGCTCCGCGGCGGACTGTGCGGGCGGTGCCTGCCGGTCCGGCCTGGCGGACGAGCGGTTGATGCCGGAACCCTTGCTGAGGTGCTCCGAGTTCGGCGTCTCGGCCATCATGAGCATGGCGCAGATGACGAGCGAGGCGATGAACGCGATACCCGCCGCCGTCAGGCCCAGGTCGACGCGCAGCTCCTTGCTGCCGCCGCCGGTGGCGAAGATCGACGTCGCGACCCCGGCCACCACGGCCAGGACCGCGGAGAAGACGAGTGGTGCCTTGATGCCGTGGCGGAATCGTCCCTGCGTGGGCTTCCCCGGCTGGCGCTTGGCCACGGGCACTCCTTCCGGTGATGCGATATTTCTACAAGACGTAGAGGCTCTAGTTTACGGGGTCCGGCTCGCCCTGGGCGCCGGAAACGGCCGGTGCGCTGAGCGCTGAATCGTGCCGGTAGCCGAGGGCGGCGATACCGAGGACGACGGCGGTCAGCAGTGCGCCTCCCCCGGTCACGCCGAGCAGGGCGTGCGCACCGAGCTCCTCGACGAACGGGAGGATTCCGCCCGTGGCCAAGGCGACGGCTCCCGCGGTGACGAGGTCCCGGGCGGCGACGTGGCCGCGGACCGCGAACCCCCGTGCCAGCTCGGCAGCACCGGCGACGGCCAGTGCGACGGCGCCGGCGAAGGCGAAACTGCGGTCGTCGAGGAAGACGAGGCTGGCGATGCCCGCACCGAGGAGCAGGCCGCCGCCGATCTCGGTCAGCAGCCTGAACCGGGGACCCCAGTGCGTTCTGCGGTGCGTCCACAGGTAGGCCCCGCCGTTCAGCAGGAGATACAGCCCGCCGGCGAGGGACATCACCAGCGTCGACGGGTCGCGCCAGAAGATGGTGACGAGCCCGAACACGGCGCTCACCACGGCGCGGACCAGGAACGGCTTCCAGACCGTGAGCTGGGCGTCGTCGGAGCCGGCGCCGGCGCCAGGGACAGGCGATGCAGCAGCCATCAGGGGCCTTCCTGGACGGGGTACGGGAGCCGGCGGATCGGATCCAGTTTAGTCCTCCGCCCCCTGCCCCCGATCGCCGCTGAAGCCGGGACCACCGACCGCCGCCGGCGCATGATCGCAGCGGGCAGCCACCGGCACAGCGCCCAGTAGGCCACTCCCACCACGAGCGAACCTGCCACGGCCAGGACCGGGCTGAGCGGGAGCAGCACCGGATAGACGAGCCAGTGGGTGAGATAGATGTACAGGGACGCTGCGGCCAGCCAGCCCACCACGCGGCGCAGGACCGCCGGCACCGGCAGCGCCGGTACCCAGATGAGCAGCAGTATGCCGGTGGCGACGGTGACCTCATGGACGGTACTGGTGGCGCTGCTGGAGAAGCCCGGCACGCTGAGTACCGTCAGGACCGAGACCGTCGACCGCTGGAGGCCGGTCCGCGCGCTGGCGAGGGCCCAGCCCAGGGCGAAGAGCCAGAACACCGGCGCCGGCTTCGGCAGCCCGGGGTCCACGATGTCGTAGCGGCTGATCAGCCCCACCACCACCAGGCCCAGTGCGAAGGCGAAGGGGGCCAGGCGCTCGAGCCGGTCGGCCCACGGCACGGCCAGAAGTGCCGTCACGCCGATGAGGATGTAGGTGAGCATCTCCACGAACCAGAAGTGCCACTGGGTCGTGAGCTCCTGCGGTCCGACCATGCCGTTGAGCAGGAAGACGTTCGCGACGCTGTAGTCGTCGGTGAGCAGGTAGGCGATGGCGATGAACGCCACGCAGGGCACCACGACCCGCGTCAGGCTGCGCAGGTGGCGGCGCAGCCGGGGAACGCGTTCGCCGCCCAGCTGGAACCGCGCGAAGTTGTACCCCGCCACGGCGAAGAGGAGGTGGGCGGTCTGGAAGTGGAAGAGATGCACGTGCGTCGCCACGATGCACACGATCGCCACGGCGCGCAGCACGATCGACGTCTCCAGGAAGGACACCACGCGCCGCCGGGGCTTCCGGCGGCGCTCCAGCTCGCGGACGGACAGGAGGTGCCAGTCGGAGGGAAGTCGGCCCATCACCTGTTCGAGCCGCACCGACACCGCGACGTAGGAGAGGGAGTCACCGTCGAGGGAGACGAAGGTGTCGCCGTCGTCGATGTCTGTCCGGTCCAGTGCCTCCGCGAAGATGCGCCGCACGTCGTCGCGGTCACCGCTCCGGGGTTCGGGAGCGACCGGGGGTGCCTGCGCGGACAGCCGGCGCACGGCCGGGTAGTCGACCTTGCCGGTCGCCAGGCGTGGCAGTCGTTCCACGGAATGCATCTCCACCGCCGCACGCGGCAGGCCCACGCTGCCGGCGAGGACCTTGGTCAGCAGCGAGGAGTCGTGCTCGCCCTCGACGGCGACGACGAGGCCTTCATCGGATCCGGCGGCTGCCGCCGGAACGCCCAGCTCTGCCAGGATGCGCTCGATCTGCCCGAGATCGATGCGCAGGCCGGCGATCTTCACGAACCGGCTGCGCCGTCCTACGACCTCGTAGAGTCCGTTGGGGTGCCTGCGGGCGAGGTCACCGGTGCGCAGTTCGTGGATCTCCCGGCCCAGGGCGAGGTCGGCAGGCCGCTCGGCATAACCGAGCATGACGTTGGGACCGGTGTAAACGAGTTCTCCGTCCGCCAGGTCCTCCACCGGCTCGATGCGGAAGGTACCGCCCGGCACCGCCACCCCGATGGTCCACGGGTGCTCGACGGCGAGGTCCGGCGGCAGGTAGGCCATGCGGGCGGTCGCCTCCGTGGCTCCGTACATGACGAACAGGTCCCAGTTGCGCCGCCGTCCGACGCCGGCCCAGTACCGTACCTTCTCGGGCGCCAGCCTGCCGCCCGCCTGGGTGACGTAGCGCAGATGCGGAAGGTCCGCCTCTGCGAAGCCCACGCGCTCCAGCAGGTCGAAGGTGTAGGGGACGGCCGCGAAGGACGTCGCCCGGCTGTCCCGGAAGAGGTCCCAGAAGCAGGGGTCGACGACCGAGAGGTCCGTGAGGACCAGCCCGGCCCCGCACATCAGGTGACTGTTGACGACGGACAGGCCATAGCAGTAGTGCAGAGGCAGGGTCGTTACGGCGCGGTCGTCCGGCTCGATACGGAGGTACTCGGCGATGGACGCGGCGTTCGCCGTGAGGTTGGCGTGCGAGAGCCGCACGAGCTTCGGGGAGCCGGTGGATCCCGAGGTGCTGAGCAGCAGGGCCAGGTCGGGATGCAGCTCGTGCCTCGACCCGGGACGGCGTTCCTCGAGAACCGGGGCGCCCTCACCGGGGCGCAGCACCACGTCGGGATCGTAGGCAGCGACCAGGGATTCCAGTGCTGCGGGCTTGTCCGCCGGCACCAGGAGCAGGGGGTGGCCGGCCGACAGCGCGGCCAGGTAGCCCACGAGGGAGCCCAGATCGTTGCGGGCGGCCAGCAGCACCAGCCGGCGCTCCGTGCCCAGGCGGGCGGCGACGTCGTCCACGCGCCCGGCGAGCTCGCGGTACGTGATCACGCCGTCGTCGGTGATGACGGCGGCCCGTCCGCCGTGGCGGGCGAGGTCGGTGAAGGCGACCTGGGCGAGTTCGGGCTGCGCGGTCACGGCGCTGCCGTCCCGGGATCATTCGACAAGGGAGTGGACCTAACGTAGCGGAAGAGGTTCGGATGATGGCCGTGCCAGGGAACTGCTCGGCGGCGGAGACGTGATGGCCCGGTCGCCGAGGAGCAGCGTGGGCGTCGTACCCGCGGTCACGGAGACGGCGACTGCCGTTCCCACCGGGTGGCGTACGGTGTGGGGCTGCCAGGAGCGCAGGGTCCGACCGGAGGCCAGCCGTACATGGTGGAGCACGAACGCGCCGTGGTACTCGATCGCGCTGACATGTGCGGAAGCGTTCGGGTCCGGCCGCAACGCCACCTCGTGCGGGCGTAGCACCACATCGACGTCCATGTCGCTGTCCGCCCACCCCGGGACGGTCGAGACGATCCCGATCTCGCAGGTCAGCAGGGCGCGGTGCACGTGCGCCGGGAGGAAGTCGGCATCGCCCATGAAGGAGGCGACGAAACGGGTCGCGGGCTGCTCGAACACCTTCTCCGGTGTATCGGCCTGTTCGATGACGCCGTCGCGCATGACGACGACGCGGCTTCCCACGGACAGGGCCTCCGTCTGGTCATGGGTCACGAGCACCCCGGTGGTGCCGGTCTCGCGCAGGGTCGCGACGGTGTCACGGCGCACCTGCGCGCGCAGGGACTCGTCCAGGCTCGAGAAGGGCTCGTCGAGGAGCACGACGGCCGGCCGAGGAGCCAGCGCGCGGGCCAGGGCCACCCGCTGCTGCTCGCCGCCGGACAGCTCGTGAGGATAGCGGTGCGCGAGGTGGGACAGCTGCACGAGGTCCAGGACCTCGCCGGCCCGCGTCCGTCGTTCGCTCCGGCCCAGCCGGTCGAGGCCGAACTCCACGTTGCGGGCGACCGTCAGGTGCGGGAAGAGGGCGTGGTCCTGGAACACCAGCCCCACCCGGCGCTGCTCGGGTTCCACGAAGCGGCGCCCGTCGGCCATCACCTTGCCTGCGACCCGGATGATGCCGGCGTCCGGCCGTTCCAGGCCCACGGCCAGGCGGAGGGTCGTCGACTTGCCGCAGCCCGACGGGCCGATCAGGGTCACGAGTTCGCCGGCCGTGACCGTCAGGTCCAGTGCGTCCACACCCACGGACCGGCCGTAGTGTTTGGACACCCCCTCCAGCGACAGGGCGGCGGGGACGCCGTCGGCGGTGAGCCGGGCTCCGTTCGTACGTGGAGTCATGTGGCCGCCCTCCCGCGGGTCTCGGCCCTGCGGGCCTGGCGGACGAGGACGACGACGGGCAGGATGGCGGCCGTGACGATCACCAGTGCTGGCAATGACGCCTTCTCCCAGAAGTTCTCGCGGGCCAGTTCGTAGACCCACACGGACGCCGTGGTGAAACCGAAGGGCCGCAGCAGCAGCACGATGGGCAGCTCCTTCACGGCGTCGATCATCACCAGCATCAGGGCCACCGCCACCCCGGGCCGAGCAAGAGGGGCATGGACGCGGGCCAGGATCCGGCGCGGAGCGGCGCCGAGGCTCAGGGCCGCGAACGTGACGGTCGGGGGTATCTTCGCGAGGCTCGCGTCCACCGCCTGGTAGGCGGGGGCAAGGAAGCGGATCACGTAGGCGTAGAGGATGCCCAGGACCGACCCGGTCACGAGGATCCCCGTACCACCCGGGACGCCGGCGCGCTCGAGGGCTGTATCGACCGCCGCGAACGCGATCAGGACCCCGATGCCCACGACGGCGCCCGGGACGGCGTAGCCGAAGGTGGTCAGCTGCGCCGCGGAGGCGGCGATCCGCCCCCCGCTGATGCGCACCGCATGGCCCACCGCCACCGAGAGCACCACGCAGGCCACGGCGGTGACCGACGCGACGAGCAGGGTGCTGACGAGGTACTCGCCGAAACGGGGATCCGTCAGGACGCCGGACTTCCCTGCCTCGCCGACCGCCCACACGAGCAGCTGCAGTACGGGGATCAGGAAGCCCGCGGCGAGAGCCGCGATGCACAGCGCGGTCGCCGCCCATCCGCGCGCGCCGCGGAGCCGCTCGGGCTGCAGGCCCTGTCCCCGCCCGCCCTGCTGGTGGTACCGTGCACGGCCGCGCAGCGCCCGCTCACCGGTCAGGACAGCCACGGCGAACAGCAGCACCAGGACCGCCAGCTGTGTCGCCGCATGGAAGTCGAACGTCCCCTTCCAGACGAGGTAGACGCCCACGGAGACGGTCTGGACGTTGAAGTACTGCACCGTCGCGAAGTCGGTCAGCGTCTCCATCATCACCAGGGACAGTCCCGCCGCCAGCGACGGCCGGGCCAGCGGAAGGAGCACCCGGCGCAGCGTGCGCCCCCGCCCGGCACCCAGGGTGCGCGCCGCATCGTACGTGCCGGCGGACTGCTCGATCAGCGCCGCACGGACCAGGAGGTAGACATAGGGGTACAGGGACAGGGACATCACCAGCACTGCGGCCGGCAGGGAGCGCACCTCAGGCACCCAGACGTCGGGGCCCAGCACCGCGCGCAGGGCCGACTGCACCGGTCCCGAGACGTCGAAGACCGAGAGGAACACGAAGCCGAGGATGTAGGCGGGCACGGCGAGGGGCAGGACGAGCAGCCACACCAGGACGTTCCGCAGGGGGAAACGGTACGCGGTCACCAGCCACGCCAGCCCGCCGCCCACCAGGAGCGTGCCCGCGGCGACGCCCACCATCAGGGCCAGGGTGGTGAGCACCATCGCGACGATTCCCCGCGGCGGGGCGGTGTCCCCCACGCTGCCGATGCCGTCGAGCACGACGGCCAGGACGGGCGTTGCGACCAGCACCGCCACGACGACGACGAAGGCGGACCACGCCGGACGCCCGGCCCCGGACGTACGGCGGAGTCCGCGCGTCGGGGTCCTCGCCTCGGCGAGGACCCCCGTGCCGGTCACTTGTATCCGGCCTCTGCGAGCAGATCGACGGCCTCGGCGTTGAGGTCACCGTAGGCCTCCGCGTTCAGCGGCATGCGCTTGAACTCGCCGAACTCCGCGATCAGCGGTTCCGGCGCCGCCGCGGGATTGACGGGGTACTCGTGGTTCCCGTCCACGAAGGCGTTCTGCCCGTCGGTGGCGAGCCACTCGATGAGCCGCTGCGCGTCCTCGGCGTTGTCCGAGCCCTCGACGACGCCGGCACCGGAGATGTTCACGTGGGTTCCCGCCCCCTCCTGGCTCGCCCAGAACAGGTCCACGTTCAGGTCCGGGTTCTCCGCGAGCGTCCGGGCGAGGTAGTAGTGGTTGTTGATGCCGACGTCACAGGATCCGGCATCGATGGCCTCGAGCAGCAGGACGTCGTTGCCCATGATCTCCACGTCATTGGCAACCCAGCCCTGGACGATCTTCAGGGCCTCCTCCCGGCCGTGGAGGTCGATCAGGCTCGCGACGAGGGACTGCGTGTAGGCGGAGGTGGCGTCGCGCATGCAGAGCCGTCCCTTCCACTTCGGGTCAGCCAGTCCGGCGTACGTCTCGGTGGTGTCGAACTCGGCGGGATCCACGGCATCCGGGTTGTAGGTGACCGTGCGCGCACGCATGGCCAGTCCGTACCACTGGCCCTGCGCGTCGCGGAGGTCCTCGGGCACGGCGTCCTCGAGCACCGGGGAGTCGAGCTCGGCCAGTTCGCCCTGCCGTGCTGCGTTCCAGAGGTTGCCGGCGTCCACGGTCAGGAAGATGTCGGCCGGCGTGTCCGCTCCCTCGGCCTTCAGTCGTTCGAGGAGTTCGGCGTCGTCACCGCTGATGAACTCCACGGTGATCCCCGTCTCGTCGGTGAACTGCCCGAACGCGCCCTCGAGGTCGTAGTGGCGGGCGGAGTAGATCTGGAGATCGGCCGACTGTCCGCCGATGATGCCGCAACCGGTCAGTGCGGCCGTGAGGACGGTGAGCCCTGCGGTTGCTGCGATCAGGGGGCGAGGATGCATCGGGGCTCTTCTCGGCGAGGGGCAGTACGGCGACCCCGGTGGGAATTTGGCAAGGAAAGCATAACTTAATTCCTCGCCCGGTTCCCCCTCGGGTGCACGGAACGGACCCGCTGCCTCAGGCTTCCCTCCGGCTCACCATCTCCCGGATCCAGAGCGGCGCGAACGGGGACGTGCAGTTCGGCGGCGTCGGGTAGTCCTTGAGGACCTCCAGGCGCTCGCCGATCGCGAGGGCTCGCTCCCGGTGATCGGCGTGCTCGATTCCGATCTGCGCCAGCGTCTGGTTCATCGCCCACTGCAGCCGGTCCGGGGCATCCCTCATCTCGGCCTCGATCTCATCCAGCAGGCCGTCGAGGTCGAGGCCTTCCGGATTCTTCACCACGCGTTCGCTCGTGAGCGCCCATCCTGCGCTCGCGACCACGGGGTCCGGGTCCGCCCTCCACTCGACGCGGAGCTGCTCGGCGTGCGGGCTCTTCTTCACGACGTAGTTCACGAGCCAGTCGTGCACCTTCGGGACGCGTGCCTCGCGCAGCATCGTGTCCAGCTCGTCGTGCCCGAAATCCTTCGGCCGGCAGACCAGCAGCGACAGCAGCCGTGCGGGGGTTTCGCCCGTGGCCCAGAGGTCGCGGGCAAGCTCCTGCTGGGTCTTCAGCCGCCGGGCCAGCGCACGCACCGCCGACAGGTTCACGCCGTGGTCGTCGCCGTGCTTCTCGTTCACGGCGCGCATGCGCGGATCCTCGAGCGCGGCCAGTTCCGCCACCAGCTGTTCCACCGTCGTCTCGGACATTCCCTGCCTCCGGTCCCTTTGGACGCCGTTCTGCGGCCCCTCGTGACAATGGTCCCGCCCGCACGGGGATCGCGCCACCGGTCGGAGCACGATGGCGGAAGGCTATGCGGCGCCCGCAGCCCTGCTGCGCGTCGCACCGGTCACCATCCACCGGTCGTCCCGCACACGCCAGCCCAGGGTGGCGGCCCTGGCCAGCATGTAGCCCACACCGAAGGCGAGCCACAGCCACACGATCCCTTCCGCGCCCGTGAGGTCCGCCCTGGCGACGAGGACCAGCAGCGGCAGGTAGGCCACGAGGTTCACGACGCCGGCGACGGCCAGGTAGCGGGCGTCACCGGCACCGATGAGGACGCCGTCGAGCACGAAGACGAACCCGCAGACCGGCTGGGCCGCGGCCAGCACCCAGAGCCCGGCGGCGAAGGCCGCCTGCACGGCGGGATCCGGAGTGAAGATCCAGCCCAGGAACGGTGCCACGGCCGCCAGCAGACCTCCGGTGATCACGCCGAACCCCACGCCCCAGGCGATCATCCGACGCGTCAGCGCGTGGGCCAGGGGCCGGTTCCCCGAGCCGAGTTCCTTGCCGATGAGCGCCTGCGCGGCGATGGCGAGGGCGTCGAGGGCGAAGGCGAGGAAGGTGAAGACGGTCATGACCAGCTGGTGCGAGGCGAGGCTGAGGGACCCCTGCGACGTCGCCACGAACACGGTGGCGAGGATCGCCACCCGCAGGGACAGGGTGCGCAACATGAGCCACGAGCCCACGCCCGCCGTGGTGCGGATGCCGCGGAGGGAGGGCCGCAGGGGTACCCGTTCCCTCCGTGTGGCCCGCACGATCAGGACGACGTACACGGCCGCCATGCCCCACTGGGCGAGACTCGTCCCGAGGGCGGAGCCGGCCACCGACATCCCGGCGCCGTAGACGAGCAGGTAGTTGAGGACGATATTGACGCCGAAACCCGCTCCCGCGACGACGAGCGGCGTGCGCGTGTCCTGCAGCCCCCGCAGCACGCCCGTCGCGGCGAGCACCAGGAGCATGGCGGTGAGGCCGGGCATGGACCAGCGCAGGTAGTCGACGGCGAATGCGTGCACCGCGCCCTCCGCACCCATCAGGGAGGCGAGCTGGGGAGCCGTTACCCACCCGATGACGGACAGCAGGACCCCGAGAACGACGGCGAGGCCCACGCCGTCGCGCCCTGCCGCGAGCGCGTCCGGCAGGCGGCCCGCTCCGAGGAGGCGCGCGACGGCGGGAGTCGTCGAGTAGGCGAGGAAGACCATAAGCCCGACGGCGGTCTGCAGCACCGTGGAGGCGAGCCCCACCCCAGCGAGCTCGTCGACTCCGAGGTGCCCGACGATCGCGGAATCGGCGAGCAGGAAGAGCGGCTCGGCGATGAGGGCGCCCAGCGCGGGCACGGCGAGGCGGAGGATACTGCGGCTGAGCAGGCGGTTGCCGGGCAGGGTCTGGTGCACCCGTCCAGCCTAGGCGGGGCGGCGGCAGGGCCTAAGCTGGAAGAACCCGAACCGGCCGCACGGACACCAGGGGAGTCATGAAGCTCGGCACCAGGCAGTACCTGGCAGGACTGGTCCTGCTGTTCCTCAGCACGCTCTTCGTCCCCCAGGCAGTGTCCGACTTCGCCCGGGCCGCGTCCACCGGCACACCGGCGCCGGCGGCGGCACCCCTGCTCCTGGTGATCGGCCTCCTCATCATCCTGGCCGCGGCGGCCTGCATCGGCTGGGGCTACTGGCTCACCCACCGGCACGGCGCCCCGCCCAAGCGCAATCCCGAGGACGACCCCGACGAGCCGCTGCTGCGCCCCGGCTACGGCCCCGCCCCCTCGGAACGCGATGCGTGGCGCGAGCATCCCCTGCGCCGCCCCGACCGGGACGCCGACGGCCGCTCCTAGACTCTCCTTCCGGGTCGGCATGCCACCGCAGGATGCGCCGGCGATGATGCCACCGCAGGATGCACGGGCGGGAGTTCCTCCCCCTGTCCAGTCCCGCCGCTCCATTTTTCCTTCTTGTCCACCGGGCGGTGCCCTTCGTACGGTCGTATGCAGGAGCCGGTACCGCGTGATGCGGACGTCGCGCCCGCCCTGCTGCCCCTTCGAGGGGACGTACCGAGGAGGATCACCGCTTGATGCCGAATGCCAGCACCCGGACCGTAGCCGTTCCGCTGACCCTCGCCCTGCTGCTCGCCGTCACCGGGTGCACCGACGGCGGCACCACCGACTCCGCTTCGAGTGCCCCGGCCCAGGTGCAGGGCACCTCGGGCGGCTCGTCCTCGGGCGGGACGGAGTCGGGCGGACAGCAGGCGGACATGAGCATCCCCGACATCGTCGATACCGTGCAGCCCTCGGTGGTCACCATCTTCACCGAGGACGGCCTCGGCAGCGGCGTGATCTACACCGAGGACGGCCTCGTCCTCACCAATGAGCACGTGATCAGGGGCAACGAGGACGTCGAGGTGGCCTTCGCCGACGGACAGCGGGTGTCAGGCACGGTCGAGGCCGCCGACGCCGTCTCCGACCTGGCGCTCGTGCGCGCCGACCGTACGGATCTCCCCGCGGCGACCTTCCAGTCCGGCCTGCCGCGGATCGGCGAACTCGCCGTCGTCATCGGATCACCCCTCGGTTTCGAGAACACCGCGACGTCGGGCATCATCTCCGGACTGCACCGCGAGATCCCGGGGTCCGCGTCCACGAGCCAGTCGCTCGTCGACCTCATCCAGACCGACGCGGCGATCAGCCCGGGCAACTCCGGCGGCGCCGTCGTGAACGGCCGCGGCGAGATCATCGGCATCAGCGAGGCGTACATCCCGCCCTCCCAGGGCGCTGTGGCGCTCGGCTTCGCGATCCCGGCTCCCACCGCCACGGAGGTGGCCGAGGAACTGCGCGAGGACGGCACGGCGGAACACGCGTTCATGGGGCTGGCACCGGGGGCCATCACGCCGCAGATCGCCCAGCAACTGAACCTCCAGGACACCACGGGCGTGGTGGTCCTGTCGGTGTCGGAGGGCGGACCGGCGGACGACGCCGGGATCCGGCCGGGTGACATCATCACCCGGATCGGCGATGAGGACCTGGCGGCACCCGAGGACCTCCTCTCGGCGCTGCGCCAGCGCGACCCGGGCGAGACGGTCACCGTCGAGACCCGCCGTGGTTCGGAGACGGAGGCCGTGGACGTGGAGCTCGCGGACCGGCCTGCCGCCGAGGGCTGACGGGTCGCTCGGAGAAGGCATCGCTCCCCGTGCCCTCCGAGGCCGCCCTACTCGAAATGCGTCTTCGCGGGCCCGTGGCCGAGTGACTGCAGGACGGAGGCCGCCACGTCCCGGAGCTTGATGTTCCTCGCGCTCGAGGCCGCCTTGAGGATCGACATCGCCTCGTCCTGCGAGCACCTGTTTTGCCCCATGATCACACCCACGGCGAGGTCGATGGTGGTCCTGCTCTCCATGGCGGCACGCATGTCGGCACTCGAATCCGTCAGCTTGGCGATGCGCACTGCCAGGCGGAGCGACACCGATGCCTCCTCAGCGAACCTCTGCGCGGCATCGATCGCTTCCTCGCTGAACGCATCCGTCAGGGGTGAGTAGAAGTTCAGTGCCGCGGTCGCCTCGCCCTCGAGCGGGATGGGAACGCCCAGGGCGGACTTGATGCCGTGTCCGCTGATCGCCCTGCTGTACTCGGGGAAGCGTTCCTCGGTGTCGAAATTGCAGACGTAGTGGACGATACCCTTGCGGGCCGCGCGCAGGCATGGTCCGTCGTCGTACTCGTACTGGACCTCGTCCATCTTCTGGGCGTCGGTGCCGTTGCTCGCGACCGTCGTCTTCGTCCGTGCCCGCAGCAGGGTGACGCCGCACAGGACCTCGTCGTCTTCGGCCGACAGGGTGGAACCCGCGATCTTCACCAGTTTCGTCAGGAACTCCTCGACATCGTCGCTGTCGAGGACCATGTCCTGGAGCAGGCCCGGAACGGCCGGACCCCTGTCTCTTTCGTGATCAACCAACTGGGAAACCTTTGCGTCAACCCTTTGCTGACCACGCGCGATGCCGGGCAAGGGAAGGTGGTGAACCGCCTGCTGCTAAACGGTCAAGGAAATATTACCGAATCAGGCAGGCTCCGTGGTGATCGTCGCGGCGCCCCACCCCCGGAAGTTCGACTGTCAAGCTGAGGTGATCTTGAGGGAGCTCACCGCAGGCCTTGAGGAGCACGGCGCACACTGGGTGTACGCAGCAAATGGCCCGGACCTGTCCGCGGACTGACGTTGAATACATCGAGGTGCTCGCACGGACATGGGGCCGTCGGTCAGGAGTCAAGCAGCCGGCTCCTACCGACCGCTTAACCCACGGCTCCGCCGAGCAGCCCGAGCGCGGCATGCTGACCCCGGTAGAGGGCGGTGCGGAGCTCGATCGCGTAGGGTTCGAGGGCCGGCATGCCGAGCTCCGCGGCCACTGCGATCTCCGCTTCGATGTCGTAGGGCACGCGCACGAACTGGATACCGAAAGGCGCCGCCCTACCGCCGTCGGGCTCCCCCTCGAGGATCACGTAGGACGCCTGCGGCTCGTCCAGCGGGTTGCCGACACTCCCCACATTGACGAGCGTGCGGCCCCGGTAGGTCGACACGAACGCGTCATGGATGTCGCCGTAGCAGACCGTGTCCGGCCGGGGCCCGGCCCCGGTCAGTTCCGTCGCCGCGAACATCCCCTCGAAGTCGTCGTCCGTGTGCCGGGCGTGCACGCGATGGTAGACGCTCTTCGCCGATGCATGGAACATCCGAATGCGCCGCCCGCTCAGCACGATGTCGTGGGAGAGCGGGAGCGACTGCAGCCAGCGCCGGTCCTCCGGCGTCAACTCGTTGTGCCACCACCAGCCGGCGTCATCGCGCCATTCGGGCGTCTCGCTGGGCAGGAAATCGTCCCAGTTGCCCCGCACCGTGGCGGCGCAGTGCAGGCGGCTCAGGCGCACGCACTCGGAACCGCGGGGCCCCTTCCCGACGACGTCGCCGAGGTTGTAGACGGTACTGATGCCGCGGTACCGGAGATCCTCCAGCACAGCAGTGAAGGCTGTGACGTTCCCGTGGAGATCCGAGATCACCGCAACGCGTTCCATGCCGTCAGGCTATCCGCAGCCCGCCTCCTGCCGCACCTGCAACGGGGGCACTTCGGGGTCCTGTGCAACCACTGATGCAGCGCGGGTTCCGCTTGCCGCCGCCCGGGGCCCTTCCTAGCGTTGAGGAAGCGCGAAAGTGCGCGGAGTCAACGGAAGGACGGGTACCACCATGAAGCACTGGATGAGGGACCACGGCCTCCTGCTCACGAACGGGGCGCTGTTCCTCCTCTCCTTCATCGGCATGGTGCTGAGCGGAGTGAGCACCTACAACGAGGAGCAACTGACCCACGGCGAGCCGGGCGTGACGCTCACCGGTTTCCTGGTCACGGGCGACTTCCTCGAGGCGACCTTCGAGAACTGGGAGTCCGAGTTCCTCCAGATGGGCATGTACGTGGTCCTCACCGCCTACCTGTTCCAGCGCGGTTCCTCCGAATCGAAACTGCCGGGCAAGCACGAACCGCAGGACGACGACCCTCGTGCCGCTACCCCCGGTCCGGGCACGCCCTGGCCGGTGCGCCGCGGCGGCCTCGTGCTCAGGCTGTACGAACATTCGCTGTCGATCATGTTCTTCGTCCTGTTCGCGGCGTCGTTCCTCCTGCACGCCGTGGGTGGCAGCCAGGCCTACAACGACGAGCAGGCCAGCCACGGCGGGCCCGGAACCACCGTGCTGGGCTACATGGGCATGTCGCGGTTCTGGTTCGAGTCCTTCCAGAACTGGCAGAGCGAATTCATGGTCATAGCCCTGATGATCGGGGCGTCCGTGTACCTGCGCGAACGCGGGAGCGTGGAGTCCAAGCCGGTGGCCATGGCCCACAGCGACACGGACACCTGATCGCCGCTATCCTCGTGGTGCCAGGCCGCCTCCGCCGAAGGGCCGTTCGATGCCGCACCACCAGCAGGGTTCTCCTGCCGTACTCCGCCTCACGGAGGCGGAGCTGACGGTACGGCTCCGTGCCGCGGGCTGCGTGTTCGCCGAGGACGAGGCCCGCCTGCTCGCGGGGAGCGGCGCACCGGATGAAGCCCTGGCTGGGATGCTCGACCGGCGGGTCGCCGGGTTTCCGCTCGAACACATCCTGGGCTGGGTGGACTTCCGCGGGCTGAGGCTGGAGGTGGGCCCGGGGGTGTTCGTACCGCGCCAGAGGTCGGCATTCCTCGTCGCCTGCGCCGCGGACCTGACGACGGCGGGCGCTACGGTCCTGGATCTCTGCTGCGGCTGCGGGGCCCTCGGAGCGGCGCTCGCGGACGTCGTGCAGGACTTGTGGCTGCACGCCTCGGACATCTCCGGGACCGCGATCGCCCTGGCGCGGCACAACGTCGCCGGCCTCCGGGCGGAGCTCTACGAGGGCGACCTGTTCGATCCGTTGCCCGTATCCCTCAAGGGAACCGTGGACACGCTGCTCTGCAACACGCCCTATGTGCCCTCCGCGCGCGTGCAGACCCTGCCGGCCGAGGCGAGGGTGCACGAGCCCCTGATCAGCCTCGACGGCGGCGAGGACGGGCTGGAGGTGCAGCGCAGGGTGGCACGCGAGGCACGCGACTGGCTGGCCCCGGGTGGGCACATCCTGTTCGAGGTGGGAGAGGACCAGGAGCAGGAATGCCTCCGGCTCCTCCGGGACGGAGGATTCGATGCCTGGTCCCGCAGCCTCGAGGAGGAAGGGGCGACGGTGGCGATCGGGCGTCGTCCGGCATGATCCTCGTCGGGTGTGCCGAGCCTTCGGCACACCCGACGGGAGGAATCGGCGTTACCGTTCCCGGCGCGCCGTTCTACGGACGGGTAGCTGCGGTTGTTGTACGCGACGCGCAATCCCGGGAGGACCATCCGGCGTGCCGACGGTGCCCGGACGGCTATGGACTGCAGCGGTGCAGGTGCGGAACGTAGAGGCGCTCCCCCCATCGCCGGCCGCGGCGCCGCTGTACGGAGCGCGGCAGCAGGCGCGGGGGCCCATCCTGGCGCGGTCGTCGAGGAGCTCGTTCACGGCCTGCGCGACGCAGTCCCGGTCGGTATCGGGGAGGGTCATCATCCCGTGGAGGTAGGCATCGACCTCGAAGTGCCCGATCGCCCCTCCCATGTTCAGGAAGTGGTCCCAGACGAGCATCAGGGAGAGGTCCGCGTGCCTCATCGCGGTATAGGTGAGCAAGCCTTGCATTGACGGATTCCTTCGGGCGGCCCGGACGGGGGCAGGAAGCCGCTCGGTAGCCGCCGCCCGGCGGGCAGCGCGGCAAGGTACCCTCGGCGGCCGGCTTCCTGACTGCCCGGGGAAGCACCGGCGTGTGCCGGGAACCCTTGTTCCCCTCATTCTGGCATCAGCGCTGCAACCCCTGCAGGGCTTTTCTCCGACTGGACGAGCCGGGAACCAGCGGGTATTCCCGCTCAGGTCAGCGGACGCAGCGCGGACAGCACGACGACGACGCCGACACCGTACTCGGCGTCCATGCGCGTCTGCAGGGAGCCGTCGTCGTACACCACCGTGACCGTGAGGTAACCGTCGCCCGGCACTCCGCTGAGCGGCAGGTCGTCGCCCGCCCCGGAGAAGAGCTCCTGCTGGATGCGTTCGAGCTCCTGCCGGTTCGCCGGACCCCGCCTCCCCTCGGGGAGGCGGGGATCCTCGAAGGGCAGGGCGTCGTAGAGGGACAGCGGGACCGGTGCGCCGGTCATCGTGAAGACCGTACCGTCCCATGTGCCGGTCACCGCGTAGGCGCCCCAGGTGACGCCGGATGCCGTCTCGGACTGCGCGGCGAGCGCCCAGTCCCAGTTGTCGATCAGAGGTCCGCTGCACTGCGGTGGATAGGACTCCATCACACCGCCGAGGCAGAACCGGGGCAGGGTGTCCCCTACCTGCAGCACTGTGCCCTGTCCGATCAGCTCGCCCTCGGCGGCCCGGGGCGCAGGTGCCGATGCGGACGCCGGCTCGACGGCGCGCGGGGCGACGCCGGGCTCGGGGACGGGCTCGGCGCCGGGGTACCCCGGTGTCGCGCAGGCAGCGAGGACGACCGCCGCAAGGGCTGCAATGCCCGGTCCAGCCGGCCATGTCATGCTCCCATGATCGACCCCTCACGGCAGCAGGGCGGCGCCGCTACCGGAATCGGCGCTGAACCGTGACCGGGAGGGGCGGGATGGCGCCGATCGTGGACCCCTGCAGGATTGGGGAAAGAACCGGGGCCACCCTGCCGCGCTATCGGTTTTCAGGATGGCCCCGGAGTTCAGGGTGCCGGTTCGTGCCGGCAGGAACCGTCAGCGGGCGAAATCGCTCGTCGCCTTGACGGCGAGGACGGGTCGGTCGACCTGGAGCAGGATCCGCTGGGCATGGCTGCCCATGATGAATTTCCCGACCTGGCTCCGCTTCCGCAGCCCGATGACGATGAGGGAGGCGTCGATCTCTTCGGCGAGTCCGATGAACTCGTCGGTGAGGTCATCCGTGTGTCCGGGCTGCCGGACGACCGCCTCCACGCCGGCGGCCCTGGCCCGCCGGACCAGCTCGGCGACCTGGTCCTCCGGGACGAGGACGGGATCCACGGGGGCTCCCTTGCGGGGCGAATTGAGGATGACGGCGTTCGTGTCCCTCAGCTGCGCCTCCTTCAGGCCGGCTTCGAGGGCGGCCTCCCCTTCGGGAGTGGGGACATAGCCGATGAGGATGCTCATACCGATTCCTTGTGCTTGGTGGGGATGGTCGTGGCCTTGGCCGCCCGGTTCTTTCGAGCCTTCTGGAGGACCGGAAGGAGAATGACGACGATGAAGACGAAGAGGAGGACGGCGGTGATGGGGCGGCCGGCGAACTGGGTCGCGTCACCACCGAAGAGGAGGAGCGAGCGCCGCAGGCTCTCCTCGAGCAGAGCCCCGAGGACGAACGCCAGGACGAGCGGTCCGGGTTCGAACCCGAACTTCTTCATCAGGTACCCGAAAACACCGAAGAAGATGACCAGCCAGATATCGAAGATGCTGTTGTTGATCGTGTACACCCCGATGAGGGTGATGAGCACGGTGATCGGGGCGAGGATCGCGGGGCGAACGCGGAGGATCCGCACGAAGACGCCGACGAGGGGGATGCTCATGATCAGCAGCAGGATGTTGCCGATGTACATGGAGTTGACGACGCCCCAGAACAGTTCGGGGTCGTTCTGCACGAGCTGCGGGCCCGGTGTGACGCCCTGGATGAGCAGCGCACCGAAGATGATGGCCATGGTCGCATTCGCGGGGATACCCAGCGTGAGCAGGGGGATGAAGGACGACGTCGCTGCCGCGTTGTTCGCAGTCTCGGGTCCGGCGACACCTTCGATGGCACCCCTGCCGAAACGTGACGGGTCCTTGGCGCGCTTCTTCTCCATCGCGTAGGCCGCCAGGGATGAGAGGGTAGCGCCTCCGCCGGGGAGGATGCCCAGGAAGAATCCGAGCACGGACCCGCGGCCGATAGCGCCCGATGCCTGCTTCAGGTCCTTGCGGGAGGGCCAGACGTTGGCCACCTTCGCCGGGGCGGAGACCTTGTTGTGGCGTTCCTCGAGGTTGTAGAGGATCTCGCCGAGCCCGAAGATGCCCATCGCGATCGGGACGAAATCGAGTCCATCGGCGAGTTCCAGGCTACCGAAGGTGAAGCGGGACTCGCCGGTGAAGCCGTCGCGGCCGACCGTCGCCAGCAGGAGTCCGACGGCGGCGGCAATCAGGGATTTGAGCCGGCCACCGTTGCTGACGGTGGCGACCAGGAGGATGCCGAGCAGGGCCAGGGCCGTGTATTCGGGTGGGCCGAAGTCGAGGGCGAAGCCGGCGACGAGGGGTGCCAGGAACGTCAGCCCGACGATGGCCACCGTGCCGCCGATGAAGGATCCGATGGCTGCAACACCCAGTGCCGTCCCTGCCCGGCCCTGCTTCGTCAGCGCGTAGCCATCGAAGACGGTGACCACGGAGGATGCTTCACCCGGTAGCCGGAGCAGGACGGAGGTGATGGTGCCGCCGTACTGGGCGCCGTAGAAGATGCCGGAGAGCATGATGATCGCGGTGACGGGTTCGATGCCGTAGGTCAGGGGCAGCAGGATGGCGATGGTCGCGGCGGGCCCGAGGCCGGGCAGGACACCGATCAGCATGCCGATGACGACGCCGAGGAGGCAGTAGAGCAGGTTCGTCGGCTCGAGGACGACGCCGAAACCGTTCAGTACCGGTTCAAAAAATTCCATGGGGGTTCCCTAGAACAGATGCGGGATGGGCACGTTGAGTGCGGAGACGAAGAGCAGGTAGAACGCGACGGTGATGCCCACGCTCAGCACGGCGGTCATGCGCCACGTCTCCCTGCCCAGGAAGCGGAGCCAGACCACGTTCAGGAGCAGCGCCGGGATCTCGAAGCCGATCCGTCCGAGAAGGAGCGTGAAGACGACGAGGCTGAGCAGTCCTGCCGCGACCTGCAGGCTGGAGCGGGAGAACTTCTCCGCGTCGAGGACGTTCCTGCCGAACAGGCCGAGGGCGATACCCAGGACCACGAGCAGGACACTGATCATGAACGGCCACAGTCCTGGTTCCGGCTCGGCCGGGGATCCCAGTCCGAGCCGTATCGAGCCGATGGTGCCGGCGACCCCGAGGGCGGTGACGACGATCGCCGAGGCGATGTTCGCGGCGGGTCCCGCTGCGGGAGGCCGTTCCTCCTCCCACTGGGCGGCAAGGTCCTCGGGTGTCAGGTCTTCGATGAAGTCCGCGCCCGGGTCTGCAACGCGGTGCTCGGGCTCCGGGTGGAGGGGGTGCGAGCCGCCGGTTGCCCGGCGGCCCGCTTCAGGTGACGATGTCACTGCTCGCCGCCGAGGTCGATGTCGTACTTCTCCACCAGTTCCTTGTACTTGGCAGCGTTGGCGGTCCACTCCTCGACGACCTGCTCACCATCGACCTCGTGCGGGGTGAAGAGGTTCTCCTCGTTGAACTGCTTGTACTCCTCGCTCTCGAACGCGGCCGAGACAGCCTCGCGCAGCTTCTCCAGCGCCGGTTCCGGGGTGCCCTTCGGAGCGGCAATGGCCCGGTACTGGGACACAGGGACGTCGTAGCCTGCCTCGAGGGCGGTGGGAACGTCGGGGAGGTACTGGTTGCGTTCCTCCGAGAAGGTCACGATCGGCCTCAGGGCACCGGCTTCGATCTGCGGCCGCGCCTCGCCGAGCTGGATGGTGGCGAAATCCACCTGGTTGCCGAGGATGGCCGTCATGGCGGGAGAGCCGCCGTCGAACGGGACATCGGTGCCGTCGACACCCGCCTGCTTGAAGAGCAGTGCCTGTGCGAGCTGGCTGGCCGTGCCGACGCCGGTGGTCGCGAAGTTGAACGGCTTGTCCGCGACCACGATGTCCTCGACGGTCTTGTACTCCGACTCGGCATTGGCCACGAGCACGTAGTCGTCCTGCGAGATGCCGGAGATCACCTCGAGATCGTCCAGCTTCACGGCTTCGTCCTCGCTGACGGCCAGCGGCGTGATCGCGATCAGGGATGCGTTGAGGAGGACGAGTGTCTGTCCATCAGGAGTGGAGTTCGCGACCTCCTTCGTGGCCAGTGCCCCATTGGCACCCGGCTTGTTGACGACGGGCATGGGGGCTCCGAGGGCGTCGGACGCGTTCTCGGCGACGGCCCGCCCGATGAGGTCGGTGCTGCCGCCTGGGTCCTGCCCGATCGTCAGCGTCACCGGGCCGGAGGGGAAGTCGCTTGCGTCATCACTTCCACCGGAGTTGGCGACATTGCCACCGCAGGCGGAGAGAGTCAGTGCCAGAACGGCTGCTGCGCCGGCGGTGGATGCCGAGCGGAGGGCGAGCTTCGAGTGGAACATTGAGATCTCCTTTGATGAAGGCCGGATCCGTCCTGCCTGTGATGGCAGTCACGCGGCGGCCTGATACAAAAAGCTTAGAAAGCGTCATCATGCATGTCTAAGCCCAATAAAGTATGGGGTGATACCCTCTGGGCATCATGTATTCGCTCGATCAATTACGCGGTTTCGTCGCCGTCGCCGAGGAACTGCACTTCGGCAAGGCCGCGGAGAGACTCCGCATGACTCAGCCGCCCCTGAGCCGCCAGATACAGAAGCTGGAAAAGGCGATCCAGGTGCAGCTCTTCGAGCGCGACAGTCGCGGTGTATCGCTCACAGCGGCCGGCACCGCGTTCCTGGTCGAGGCACAACGGCTTCTTGCGCTGGCCGAGAGCGCACCGGACCTGGCGCGACGGATCTCGAAGGGATCCGCGGGGTCGATCCGCATAGGTTTCACGGCGGCGTCGACCTTCGGCATCCTCGGCGCACTCCTCAACGAGATCTCGAGGGAACTGCCGGAGGTCGACGTCGAGCTGCGGGAGATGGTGACCGGGGAGCAGGTTCGAGCTCTCCTGGATGGCGACATCGACCTCGGACTCGCCCGCCCACCTTTCGACGAGGACGTGTTCAGTTCCCGACTGCTGTATCGGGAGCCCCTGGTGGCAGCCGTGCCGGAGTCCCACCACCTCGCGTACGTCGGGCGCCCCCTGACGATCGAGGATCTGAAGAGCGAAGCGCTGATCATGCATTCGCCCACCCAGGCGAAGTATTTCTACGACCTTATCGTCCGCCTGGCACCGGCCGGCCAGCTCCACTACGTCCATACGGTCGCCCAGATCCTCACCATGGTGTCGCTGGTGGCAGCCAACCGGGGCATCGCCCTCGTGCCGCATTCGACGACGGTCCTGGGGATCGACGGGGTCCGGTACTGCGACATCGAGGGCTTCGGCTCCGACCCGGTGGAACTCTTCGCCATCTGGCTCCGGGACTCGAAGAATCCGGCGCTCCACCGCGTCCTGGAAGCCGTCACCGAGCAGGAGGACTGAAACCCGCGATACCGCTAAGGTATCGGGCCATTCTAAAACAGTCTTAGACACGTATCGGGGTGCTTCATAGGCTGGGGTCCATCAGAACTTCTCCGGCGCCCGATCGGCGGCGCCACCCCTACCGAAGGACCTTCTCGTGGCTCACCTGAATCCCTCCGAGCTGGCACAGCGCATCAAGTCGGGCCTCCTCTCCTTCCCCGTCACCCACTTCGACGAGGAGTTGCAGTTCGACGAGGGCCGGTACCGCGAGCACCTGGCATGGCAGTCGGACTTCGACGTGGCGGGACTGTTCGCTGCCGGAGGCACGGGCGAGGGCTTCTCCCTCACGACCGCCGAGATGGACCGGGTGGTCCGGGTCGCCGTGGACGAGATCGGAGGCAAGGTCCCCGTCATCGCCCCGGCCACCGGCGGGACGTTCTCGGCCATCGGGCACGTGCGGGCAGCCGAGGAAGCCGGAGCGGACGGCATCCTCCTCATGCCGCCCTACCTGACGGAGGCCGACCAGGAAGGCCTGATCGAGCACGTTAGTGCAGTGTGTGCAGCAACCACCCTGGGCGTCATCGTCTACAGCCGCGCGAACGCCGTCCTCACCGACCGCTCCGTCGCCATCCTCGCCGACCGCAACCCGAACCTCATCGGGTTCAAGGACGGCATCGGGAACATCGAGCAGATGACCCGGATCTACGCCCGGGTCGGCGAGCGCCTCACCTACATCGGCGGCCTGCCTACGGCGGAGACGTTCGCCCTGCCCCTCCTCCAGCTGGGCGTGAGCACGTACTCGTCGGCGATGTTCAACTTCGTCCCGGACTTCGCGCTCGCCTTCTACCGCGACGTCATCGCCCAGGACCGCACGGCGGTCTACGAGAAGCTGAACGACTTCGTCATCCCCTACCTGGACATCCGTGACCGGGTGAAGGGATACGGCGTCAGCATCATCAAGGGCGGGCTCGACGCCGTCGGACGCGACGGCGGGCTCGTGCGCCCGCCCCTGCAGAACCTCACCGAGGCCGACCAGTTCGAACTGTCCACCCTGATCAAGAAGATCAGCTAGGAGTCCTGACATGACCACCACTTTCAGCACGACCATCACCGGCCGGTCACTCATCGCCGGCCGCGCCGTCGAGGGTTCTGCCGGCACCGCGCACGCCATCAACCCGGCTACGAATGAGAAGCTCGAGCCGGTCGTCACCCTGATCGACGGCGTCCAGCTCGCCGAGGCCACCGCCGCGGCAGCTGCTGCCTTCGACACCTACCGGGCCACGACACCTGCCGAACGTGCCGCTTTCCTCGAGCGCATCGCCGACAACATCGACGCCCTCGGCGCCGAACTGACCGAGCGGGCCGTCCTCGAGACCGGCCTGCCCGCTGCACGTATCGACGGCGAACGTGCCCGCACGGTGGGGCAGATGCGCCTCTTCGCCGACGTCGTCCGCCAGGGCGATCACGTGCAGGCACGGATAGATCCTGCACTGCCGGACCGCACGCCACTTCCCCGCCTGGACATCCGGCAGCGCCACATCGCCCTCGGCCCCGTCGCGGTCTTCGGTGCCAGCAACTTCCCCCTCGCCTTCTCCACGGGTGGAGGAGATACGGCGTCGGCCCTCGCCGCCGGCTGTCCCGTCATCGTGAAGGCCCACAACGCGCACCCCGGCACCGCGGAACTCGTCGGCCACGCCATCACGCGGGCAGTCGAGGAATCCGGACTGCCGGCCGGGGTCTTCTCCCTGGTCTTCGGAGCCGGTACGTCCATCGGACAGGCCCTCGTGGCCGACCCGCACATCAAGGCCGTGGGATTCACGGGCTCCCGCAGCGGCGGCACCGCCATCATGGCGACAGCCGCGGCCCGGCCGGAACCGATCCCGGTGTACGCGGAGATGTCCTCGATCAACCCGGTCTTCGTCTTCCCGGGGGCCATCGGCGAGGACGTGGACGCCCTCGCCTCCGGCCTCGTCGGATCACTGACGATGGGCGCAGGACAGTTCTGCACCAACCCCGGCCTGGTCTTCGTGCCCGCGGGCGCCCAGGGAGATCGGTTCGTCGCGGCGGCCTCCGACGCGCTCCGGGAGACCCAGGGCTCCACCATGCTCACGCGTGGCATCGCCGAGGCATGCGCGGCAGGAGTGTCCAAGCTGCGCGATGAATCCGATGTCGACGTCGTCGCGGAAGGCCGGCCCGGCCCCACGGAGAACGCCCCTGGCGCCGTGCTCTTCACCACCACCACGGACACCTTCCGGGACAACATCCGACTCCAGGAGGAAGTCTTCGGAGCCGCGGGGATCTTCGTCCGCTACACCGGCGAGGACGAACTCCTCGCCGCTGCCGAGGCGCTGGAGGGCCAGCTCACAGCGACCATCCATGCGACCTCGGCAGATTCTGCGGACATCGTTCCCCTGTTGCCGGTCCTGGAGCGCAGGGTCGGGCGGATCCTGTTCAACAGCTGGCCGACCGGCGTCGAAGTCGGCCACGCCATGGTGCACGGCGGCCCCTACCCCGCCACCTCGGACCCCCGCTCCACCTCTGTCGGATCGCTGGCCATCCTGCGGTTCCAGCGCCCGGTCAGCTACCAGAACATCCCCGACGAGCTGCTTCCGGCGCCGCTTCAGGACGCCAACCCGTGGAAGCTCAACCGCCGTGTGGATGGAACCGTCGTGAATGCGGAGACCGAGTGATGACATCAGCAACCCCGACCGTGGCCTCCGTCGAAGTCGTTCCCGTCGCCGGGCACGACAGCATGCTGCTGAACCTCAGCGGAGCCCACGGGCCCTACTTCACGCGCAACATCGCCATCATCACCGACTCGGCGGGCCGCACCGGCCTGGGCGAGGTCCCCGGAGGCGAGGCCATCCGCTCGACGATCGAGGAAGCCGGTGACCTGCTGGTCGGCCGGCCCATCGCGCTCTACCGCCAGCTGCTGCGCCAGGTGTCCGAGCGCTTCGCCGATCGCGACGCCGGCGGCCGGGGCGCCCAGACGTTCGACCTCCGTACGACGATCCACGCGGTGACCGCCATCGAATCGGCGCTCCTGGACCTGATGGGCCAGCACCTCGAGGTCCCCGTCGCAGAACTCCTGGGCGAGGGACAGCAGCGCGATCGGGTCCAGATGCTCGGTTACCTCTTCTATGTCGGCGACCGCACCAGCACGGACCTGCCCTACCTCAGCGGCGATGACACGTCGGATGCGTGGGGACGCCTCCGCCGGGACGAAGCGATGACCCCGGAGGCGATCGTCGCCCTCGCGGAAGCCGCCCAGGCGAGGTACGGGTTCCAGGACTTCAAGCTCAAGGGCGGGGTGCTCCCGGGCGCGGAAGAGGTAGCGGCCGTCAAGGCCCTGGCTGCCCGCTTCCCGGAAGCCCGGATCACGCTCGACCCGAATGGTGGCTGGCTCCTCAAGGACGCCATCGAGCTGTGCTCGGGACTTCACGGCGTCCTCGCCTACGCCGAGGACCCCTGCGGGGCGGAAGGAGGGTTCTCGGGCAGGGAGACCATGGCCGAATTCAAGCGCGCCACGGGTCTCCCCACAGCGACCAACATGGTCGCGACCGACTGGCGCCAGATGGCGCACGCCATCCGCTCCAACGCGGTGGACATCCCCCTTGCCGACCCGCACTTCTGGACGATGCAGGGCTCTGTCCGCGTGGCGCAGCTCTGCAACGACTTCGGCCTCACGTGGGGGTCCCACTCCAACAACCACTTCGACATCTCCCTCGCCATGTTCACGCATGTCGGAGCGGCTGCTCCGGGGAACATCACGGCACTGGACACGCACTGGATCTGGCAGGACGGTCAGCCCCTCACCCGGGAGCCCCTTCCGATCGAGGGCGGGTTCATCACGGTCCCCCAGCGGCCGGGCCTCGGCATCGACCTGGACCGCGATGCGCTGCAGGCGGCACACGAGCTGTACCTGGAACACGGCCTCGGTTCCCGCGACGACGCCGCAGCCATGCAGTATCTCGTGCCGGACTGGACCTTCGACCCGAAGAGGCCCTGCCTCGTCCGGTGACCGTCCCTGACCTCCCGACCCCAGACGAAGGATGCCCCATGAATTCCGGTACCACCCTGACCAGTCCGTTGGCCACGCCGGCCGGCACCGACGCGGCGATCGACCGGATCCGCCACGTCAAGCTGTCGACCCTGACGCTTCCGCTGGCCACGCCCATCAGTGACGCGAAGGTCCTGACCGGGAGGCAACGGCCGATGACCGAGATCGCCTTCCTCTTCGCGGAGATCACCACGGAGGACGGCCACCACGGGATCGGGTTCAGCTACTCGAAGCGCGCGGGCGGCCCGGCGCAGTACGCGCACGCACGGGAGATCGCCGACAACCTGCTGGGTGAGGACCCGAACGACATCGGGCGCGTCTACCAGAAGCTGCTGTGGGCCGGCGCCTCGGTGGGACGCAGTGGGGTCGCGACACAGGCCATCGCAGCGCTGGATATCGCCCTCTACGACCTGAAAGCCAAGCGGGCTGGCCTTCCCCTGGCGAAGTTGCTGGGCTCGTACCGCGATTCCGTGCAGACCTACAACACGTCCGGCGGGTTCCTCCAGGCGTCCATCGAGGAAGTGAAGGACCGCGCCAGCCAGTCGCTCGCCGACGGGATCGGCGGCATCAAGATCAAGGTCGGCCACCCCGATTCCCGCATCGACCTGGCGCGGGTCGCTGCTGTCCGGGAGCACCTGGGCGAGGACGTCCCCTTCATGGTGGACGCCAACCAGCAGTGGGACCGGCCCACGGCCATGCGGATGGGCCGCACGCTGGAGCAGTTCGACCTCGTATGGATCGAGGAGCCCCTCGATGCCTACGACGCCGAAGGGCACGCCCAGCTCGCGCAGGCGCTGGACACCTCCATCGCGACGGGCGAGATGCTGTCGAGCGTCAGCGAACACATCGACCTCATCACCCATCGGTCCGTCGACATCATCCAGCCCGACGCACCCCGGATCGGGGGCATCACCCCCTTCCTTCGCCTGGCCGCACTGGCCGATCAGGCCGGGCTGCAGCTTGCTCCCCACTTCGCCATGGAGATCCACCTGCACCTGGCGGCCGCCTATCCGAGGGAACCGTGGGTCGAGCACTTCGAGTGGCTCAACCCGTTGTTCAACGAACGCCTCGAGACCCGCCAGGGGCGGATGATCGTCCCGAACCGGCCCGGCCTGGGATTCACCCTGACCGAGCAGGCCCATGCCTGGGTGACGGACGCCGTGGAGTTCGGCCGGAAGTGACCGCCCCGGGTCCTACCGCGGGTCGGTAGGACCCGGACGGGTGTGGAGCAGGTCTACCGGAGGCCTGCTCCACCAACCCTTCGCGTCAGGGTCGGGCGAGCGAGGCGAGTTCCAGCGCCATATTGGTGCCGGCCCGGTCCGCCCACAGCGCCTGCCCCCGCCCCGTGCGGTACAGCGGGTCGAGCGCGAGCAGCCGCTGCAGGACGCTCCGCCGTCCGGCAATGAATGCTTCATCGGGAATATGCGCGTATTCCGCCCGCACCGCCGCTGTGTAGCGCGCGTAGTCCTCGGGTGGACCGCCGAGAACCGAGAGGTCGGCGTCGCACAGGAGCTGCCCCGCCCTGTCCTCGGGCCGAGGATCGTGGCCCACTGTAAGGAGCACCAGGCGCTCGACCTCCCGCACTACGGCGTCGTCCACGCGGCCCGTCAATCGTTCGACGGCGAGCGCCGCGGATGCCTGTTCGTCCTTCCCGGCCGCGCCCTCGTAGACGGCGTCGTGGAACCAGGCCGAGAGGAGGACGGCCATCCGCCGCGGCTCGTCGGCGGGTTCGAAGAGCTGGTCCAGCGCTTCCAAGACGGCAAGCAGGTGCACCGGGGTGTGGTACCTCCGGTGGGGTTCGCCCCAGCGGCCCAGCACCTCTCCGCCCAGGTCGGGATCCTCGGGCAGGAGCGACGCCCACCGCGACAGGAGGGCCGCCCGGAGTTTCGGTCCCCGCCGTCGGGCAGGGACCCGGAGTCCGCTGGCGATCAGGGCCCGCACCAGCTCGGTCCCGCTGACCTCGAGGGCGCCCTGCTCCACCAGTTCCCGGTAGCGCCGGGCCGGCACGTCGTAATGGTCCTCGTCGAAGGCCCGGTGCGGGATCCCCGCAGCCGCCGCGAAGGCGTGGAGTTCCTCGAGTGACGACGTCGACACCAGGTGGGAGAAGACGGTTCCGTGCGCGGGCCAGGACGGCGGATCGATGAGGACGGCCATGACCAGAAGTCCAGGTTCAGCCCTCTTCGCCGCGGAGCCCGTACGAGGCCAGGACGTTGCCCTTGCTGGTGGTGGTGACCTCCTGCAGTTCCAGTCGCGTCACCGGGTCCGAGGGTTCGAAGAGGTGGCGGCCCGTGCCCGCGACGACGGGATGGATCATGAGGGTGAGCGAGTCGAGCAACCCGGCGAACAGGAGTTGTCGCACCAGGGAGATGCTGGCACAGATACCGATGTCCCCGCCGTCGGTCTGCTTCAGCGTGCGGACGAAGTCCTCGAGGGGCGCGTCCATGAGGGACGCGTTGGTCCAGCCCAGGTTCCCGCTGAGCGTGCGCGAGGCCACGAACTTCCGTACCGGGTTGATGAAGCTGCCGAAGGGGTCCGCTGCCTCGGCGGAGGGCCAGTACTCCGCCCACTCCTCGTAGCCGTGCCGGCCGAGCAGGACGGTATCCACCCGGCTGATCATTGCGCCCATGCCCGCGCCGAGTTCAGCGTCGAAGCTGTCGAACTGCCAGAGGTGCGGTGATTCGACCACTCCGTCGACGGAGGAGAAGAGGCCTGCTGTGAGTCTGCGCATGAGGTGCTCCCGGTATCGGTTGGCGGCTTTCCACACAATAGACGGAGCGGGGCCGGTCGGATCATCGGCGGACGGAGAAATTTTCCGGCCGCCTCCTCCCGCCCCGGGACGGTCGTCGCTACGCTCGATGCATGCAGCCCGTGAGCGCCACTCGGTCCAGAGAAACCCTGCCAGGAACGGAACAGGACACGGAGCCCTTCGAACGACTCCTGGAAGCCTCCCGACGTGAGCTGACCGGGTACTGCTACAGGATGCTCGGTGCAGCCTCCGAGGCTGAGGACGCCGTGCAGGAGACCATGATCAAGGCGTGGTCGCGGCGTGAATCCTTCGCCGGTGAATCGTCCCTGCGCACCTGGCTCTTCCGGATCGCCCACAACGTCTGCGTGGACATGCTCCGCAGCCCTCAGCGCCGGGCGCGGCCCATGGACCTCGGTCCGTCCACCCGCACCGCGGACGCCGTGCTCGGGGCGCCCCTCACCGAAGGCGTGTTCGTGCAGCCGATCCCCGACGAGCGCGTCATCGACCCCTCGGGAGATCCAGCGGCCGTCGCCGAGGCCCGCGACACCATCCGCCTGGCCTTCATCGCCGCCCTGCAGCACCTGCCCCCGCTCCAGCGCAGCGCGCTGATCCTGTGCGAGGTGCTGCGCTGGTCGGCGGCGGAGGTTGCCGCGCTGCTCGATGTCACCACGGCTTCGATCAACAGCGCCCTCCAGCGGGCCCGCCGAACGATGGCCCACCACGAGCCCACCGCGCACATGCCCCTCGAGGACCCGGCCCACAAGGACCTGCTCGCCAAGTACCTGCGTGCTTTCGAGGCCTATGACATGGACGTGCTCGTGTCGCTCCTGCGGGACGACGTCGTCCTCTCCATGCCGCCCTTCGACCTCTGGCTCCGTGGTCCAGCCGATGTGCGTGCCTGGTTCGTCGGCGAAGGCAGCGTCTGCGAGGGCGGGCGGCTCATCCCGCTGGCTATCAACGGATCGGGTGGTTTCGCCAATTATCACCTCGTTGAACCCGGTCTGTGGGAGCCGTTCGCGATTCAGGTCATCGAAACGGATGGCGAGCGCATCGTGGGCCACCACAACTTCCTGTACCCGGAGATGTTCGAGGCATTCGGACTGCCACTGGTGATCGACGAACGCGAGACGGTTGTCAAGGACTAACGCCGCCACCGCACGACGACGGCAACCGGCGACAGCAGGCCCACATTCGGAGAATTCCCGCGCGGAACGGCGTCAAGAATACCCTTGTCGTCCCCATTCCCGGAAATCCCGATACTTTTCGGGGATTGCAGGATAAGGTCGGGAACCGGGGGCTGATGAATTCATTCGGACAACACAGGAGAATGTGATGGCACAGCGCGTACAGGTGCAATTGGTCGACGACCTCAGTGGTGAAGAGGCACAGGAAACAGTGCGGTTCGCACTCGACGGCACGAACTACGAAATCGACCTCACCCAGGACAATGCGAATTCCCTGCGTTCCGCCCTCTCCGCCTATGTGGACAAGGGCCGCAAGGCAGGGGCCGGCCGGCAGTCGGCAGCGAGCCCGAAAGCCTCCTCCCGCTCGAAGCGCGAGGACACGCAGCAGATCCGCCAGTGGGCCCAGGAGAATGGCTTCAATCCGAGTTCACGCGGCCGCATCACGCAATCGATCATCGACGCCTACAACGAGAGCCGCTAACCGCGCGCCCGGCTCCGCCGGGCTGATCGGACGGAGCCATTACCCGGACCTATCGGACGATAGGTCCGGGTAATCGTCCCGGCAAAGGAGCCATGGCCGCTGCCTGCGTCCCGGAATCGACCGGAGGCGTCGAACGCAGCACATTGTGCGAGGAATACGGCAGGCGGCCGATTCGTGTGTGGGGAAGTGGGCGGGAACCAGGAATGGCCCGCCTCCTTCCGTTTCCGACCGGAGAAGAACGGAAATTGTCCCGCTAGTCGAGGCTCCGGGCCTCGCCTGCCCATGCCTCCGCCTTGGCGGGACTTTCGAAGTAGCGGGATTCCGAGAGCGACTGCTCGACGAAGGCGGCGATGACCTGGTCCACGGGACCCGTGCCGACGAAGCCCACGCGTGAGGTGAGGTCGCACTCCAGCATCGCCGTGCGGGCGTTCGCCGTGATCCCGACCATGCCCTGCAGGTGGATCACGAGGGGCAGCAGGTAGCCGTCGGACAGCTCGCGGATACCCTCGTACGACTCGAGGATGTCGGCGACGGTGAGCAGCGAGCCGGGCGCCCACCAGAGCACGAGCAGGCCGGAGCGCACTTCGATGCAATGCTTGCCGGCGCAGTGCCGGCGTGTGCCGGGAGTGTGGCCGGGACCGGGACATGGCCGCGCGGGCGCGGCGTTCCCTAGGACGATCTGACGCAACGGTGCCTCCAGGTGAACGGATGATCCGCTCCCCAGCGATCGAATACGTCAACTCTGGCAGGCCCTGCTGGTGATTTCATGCATGCGGACAGAAGCGGGTAGCGGCACCTGTACAAAACGGGTGGTGCGTGGCATCGTCCCAAGTGATTTGCATCATCAGGCCGGGTTGGAAACCGGACCACGCCAACGGGGGCAGCCATGTCAGCAGCAGGAACAACCCTTCTCGCCATCGGTACGAAGAAGGGCCTGTGGCTCGCTTCGAGTACCGACCGGGAGACCTGGACGGTGTCCGAGCCGAAGTTCCTCATGGAGGAGATTCCCAGCGTCGGCATCGACACCCGCGGTGGCAGGACCCGCCTCTTCGCCGGGCGTATGTCCTGGCACTTCGGTCCCTGCATCGCGCATTCGGACGACCTCGGGGAGACCTGGGCGGAACCCCAGGAGGGCAGCATCCGCTTCGGTGCGGACGACGGCGCTGCGCTCGAGCGGATCTGGCAGATCCAGCCCGATGCGGAGAACAGGCCCGGAGTGGTCTGGGCGGGATGCCAGCCGATCTCCGTCTGGAAGTCCACGGACTCCGGGGAGACGTTCGAACTGAACCGCGGTCTCTGGGACCACCCGCACCGCAGCGAGTGGGGCGCCGGGTTCGGCGGAGCAGCCGCGCATACGGTCCTGCCGAGTCCCGCCGATGACACCGTCCACGTCGCCATGAGCACGGGCGGCGTCTACCGGTCCGATGACGGCGGGAGTTCCTGGCAGCCCCGCAACCACGGCATCAGCGCCTACTTCCTGCCGGACCCTGCACCGGAGTTCGGCCAGTGCGTGCACAAGGTGGCCCGGGACGCCGTCGACCCCGACCGCCTGTTCGCGCAGAACCACCACGGCGTGTACACGAGCCACGACCGCGGCGATTCCTGGCAGTCCATCGCGGACGGCTTGCCCGCCGACTTCGGCTTCGTGATGCTCACCCACCCGCACCGCAGCAGGACCGCCTGGGTCATCCCCCTGAAGGCCGACGGGGAGCGGATCCCGCCCGACGGCCACCTCATGGTGCACAGGACGGACGACGCCGGTGGAACCTGGCAGGCCAGCGACTCCGGACTGCCGCGGGCGGAGTACAACGCCGTGCTGCGTGACGCAGCCTGCGTCGATACGGCGGAGGTCCCGGGCGTCTACTTCGGGACGCGCGGGGGAACCGTCTACGCGAGCGCCGACGAGGGCCGCACCTTCAGGGAAGTGGCGAGCCACCTGCCGGACGTGCTCTCGGTGCGCGCCGCCGTCGTTCCCGCCTGACCGGGAGCGTGCGATGTCCACTCTGGCCTCCGTGACCGTCCTGATCCCCACGCTCCTCCGCCCGTACATCGACGGACGCAGCGAGATCAGCATGAGCGTGCCCGTCGACGGTGACGTGTCAGCACTGCTGGACGGCCTCGGCGCTGGGCGTCCCCTGCTCGACCAGCGCATCCGCGAGGAGACCGGCGCCCTGAGGCGCTACGTGAACATCTACATCGACGGCGAGGACGTGCGCCGGCTGGACGGCCTGGGCACCCCGGTTCCCTCGGGTGCGACGGTGATGATCATCCAGTCGGTCGCGGGAGGCTAGAGCCGGGACGAGGCGTAACACAAAGTTAACCGCGCCCGCCGCGGGCCGAAATGTGCCGCTGTCTACCATTGCTCAGCGCGGTGTGCCATCCCGGTTCCGCACCCACCCCTCGTGCGACTCCGGGCTCTGTCCCCTCGGGCACACGAAAGCGCTGTCACGGAAATGGACTTCCCATGGATTCTGGAAACGTCGCTTGGATTCTCGCCAGCGCCGCGCTCGTCTGTCTGATGATCCCGGCACTGGCCCTGTTCTACGGAGGAATGGTCGGCTCCCGCCGCATCCTCAACATGATGATGATGTGCTTCGGCGGGGCGAGCCTCGTCGCTGTGCTGTGGGCGCTCTTCGGGTACTCCATGGCCTTCGGCAACTCGGTAGGCGGCCTCGGACTGATCGGTGATGTCGCCGAGTACGCCGGCCTGGGCCAGCTACTGGCCGAGGACCCGGATGCATCCATCCCGCCCATCCTCTTCGCTGCCTTCCAGCTCTTCTTCGCCTGCGTCACCACGGCGCTGGTTGCCGGCGCTGCAGCGGGCCGCATGAAGTTCGGCGCGTGGATGATCTTCGCCGGTGTCTGGGCCACCCTGGTCTACTTCCCGATCGCCCACTGGGTGTTCGCCTTCAGTTCGGAGGACGGATCGGTGGTCGGCGGCTGGATCGCGAACAACCTCGGTGCCATCGACTTCGCCGGTGGCCTCGCTGTGCACATGAATGCCGGTGTCGCCGCGCTCGCCCTGTCCCTCGTGCTAGGACGCAGCCACGGCTGGCCGAAGGTGGACCACGCAAAGCCACACAGCCGCCCTCTCGTCCTCGTGGGTGCCGGGCTCCTGTGGGTCGGCTGGTTCGGTTTCAATGCAGGGTCCGCCCTCTCCGCGGGACAGGCTGCCTCGGTGGTCTTCCTCAATACCGCCGTCGCCGCTGCCGCAGGCCTCCTCGCATGGGCCCTCGTAGAACGGATCCGCAACGGGGCCGCCACCAGCATGGGAGCCGCCTCGGGCCTGATCTCCGCGCTCGTTGCCATCACCCCGGCCTGTGGAGCCGTCAGCCCCATGGGAGCCCTGGCCATCGGCGCGATCGCCGGAGCCGTCTGCTCACTCGCGATCGAGCTGAAGTTCCGGCTGGGCTTCGACGACTCGCTCGACGTCGTCGGCGTGCACCTCATCGGCGGCATCCTGGGAACCCTGCTCATCGGGTTCTTCGCCACCGAGGACGCCCCCAACGGCGTCGCCGGACTGTTCTACGGCGGCGGCGCCGGCCTGCTGGGCGTCCAGACCGTCGCGACCGTGGCCGTCCTGGTCTACTCCTTCGTCGTCACCTGGGTGATCGCACAGGTCATCCAGCGCACCGTCGGGCTCCGCATCGAGCAGGAGGACGAGCTGCGCGGAATCGACATCGCCGCCCACTCCGAGTTCGCCTACCTGACCGACGAGGATCCCGTGGACCTCGGAGCACCGCGCCAGTAGTTCCCGCAAGCCGTGCCCGGGTCGTCGAACGACCCGGGCACGGCACCGAAAAGAAGACAGTGAGCACAACAGGAAGCAGTGCGTCCCGAACGGGCGCACTGCTTCCTCGTGTTTCTGCCACTGTTCATTCCCCGGCCGTTATCTACGGTTCGGCTATCCTCGATCGGCAGTCCGCTGCAGCTTGGGACGGCAGGCCAGAACGGCGGCCGGCACGCCTTCGTGGCGAGCCGGTCGTTCGGTAGACGGAACTATGCCTCAGAGCCGCAGGGCGTTGAGCTGCGCGAGGGCTTCGTCCGGGCCGACGGCCGTAATGCCGTGCACACGCGCCCAGGACGTCAGTTCCTCCGTGATGGCCTGGGACACCCCCGACCAGCGGGCGTAGGGGAGGACGTAGATGGAGTCGATGTCAGCGCGTGCGGGGCCCAGGAGCCGCAGGCCGCCGCAACCGACCGGCTGGCCCGTGGCGAGTTCGTAGGCGATGAGGAAGACGGCGATATCGGCTCCGTCATCGGCCCGCATTGGAAGGGCGCTCGGCCCTCGCCCTCGCTCGTTCTCAGCACGCAGCGCTTCCCGCAGCCCTGTGGCTACGGGATTGGTCCAGGGGACCTGTCGAACCCTCAGCGTCTGCATTGCCGCCTCCTGTGGAAGTGTTGGTGCTTCCCTACGCTACGGAGCGGCGGTTTCGGCAGCATTTCCGGCCGCGAAACTCCATGTGCACGTCTTCCCACCAGCCACCCGGAGAGCCGTCGGTGCTCCTGACGGCACAGGTCCCCGCCCTCTGGCTTTCCTGAAGAAAGTCGCCTACGATCACCGGCATGCCCCTGAGATCCGATTGGTCCGACAGCCAGTGCCCCCTTGCCCGGGGGCTCGAGGTCCTGGGTGATCCGTGGAGCCTCCTCGTCCTGCGCGAGGTCTTCTTCGGTCAGGCCCGGTTCGATGACATCAAGGCCTCCACCGGCATCGCCGACAGCGTTCTCAGCAAAAGGCTCTCCGCCCTCACCGCGCAGGGCCTGCTCGCCCGAAGTCCCTACGATGACCAATCCGGCAGGACACGCCACGAGTATGTGCTGACACCGAAGGGCGAAGGCACGCTGCCGATCCTCAATGCCATGATCCAGTTCGCCGAGGAGTACCTCGGCGCACCCTCGGACGCGGCACACATGCAGATCATCCACTCGCCCTGCGGACGCAGGACCACCAGCGCCGACAGGTGCGACGCGTGCCGCGAGGAACTCACCGCCGACACGACCACCTGGGTGAGCTTCGCCCGCCCGGGCGGACCGGTCCAGCTGGCGGGTTCGCGATGAGCCGCGCCATCATGGAGCAGCGCAACCTGCGCATCCACCCGGCCTGGATCGTGGCCGCCGTGGCCTTCCTGACCCTCGTGGGAGCAGCAGGATTCCGTGCCGCTCCCTCCGTGCTGATGGTCCCCCTCGAGCAGGAGTTCGGGTGGTCCCGAGGCATCCTGTCCCTGGCCGTCAGCATCAACCTCGTCCTCTTCGGGCTCACTGCACCCTTCGCCGCCGCCCTCATGGAGAGGTTCGGCATCCGCAGGGTCACCTCCTTCGCCCTCCTGGTCATCGGCGCCGGAAGTGCCCTGACCGTCTTCGTCCGGGAGCCCTGGCAGATCCTCCTCACGTGGGGCGTCCTGATCGGGATCGGAACCGGAAGCATCGCCCTGGTCTTCGCGGCGACCATCGCCTCCACCTGGTTCGTCCGGCGCCGCGGCCTCGTGGTCGGGATCCTGACCGCGGGTAGTGCGGCCGGGCAACTCGTGTTCCTCCCCGTGATGGCCGTGCTGGTCGAGGCGGCGGACTGGCGGACGGCCTCGCTGGTCATCGCGGCGGGTGCACTCGTGGTGATACCCCTCGTGCTCCTCTGGGTGCACGACTCCCCTGCGGATATCGGCGTCCGCCCGTACGGCGCGCCTCCGGGCGCTGAAGGGACGGAAGAACCCGCCGCACCGCGAGCGGCCGGCTCGACCAACGCCGCGGTGCGGGCGCTGCGTGCGCTCCGCGCGGCCTCGCATCACCGCACCTTCTGGGTTCTGGCCCTCGGCTTCGCAATCTGCGGGGCGACGACGAACGGCCTGATCGGCACCCACTTCATCCCGTCCGCCCACGACCACGGCATGCCGACGACGACGGCCGCGGGGCTCCTCGCCGCCGTCGGGATCTTCGACATCGTGGGGACCATCGCCTCCGGCTGGCTGACCGACCGCTACAACCCCAAGGTGCTCCTCGCCGCCTACTACCTCTTCCGCGGCATCAGCCTCTTCGTGCTGCCCGCACTGCTGGCCGCAACCGTCCGGCCGCCGATGATCATCTTCATCGTCATCTACGGGTTGGACTGGGTGGCGACGGTACCCCCGACGGTCGCCCTCTGCCGGAGCGCGTTCGGCTCCGACGGCGCCCTCGTGTTCGGCTGGGTGTTTGCCGCGCACCAGCTCGGCGCGGCGGCCGCAGCCGTGGGAGCGGGCCTCATCCGGGACACGACGGGCGAGTACACCATCGCCTGGTTCGGGGCGGCCGTCCTGTGCGTCGTGGCGGTTCTGCTCACCGTCCTGGTCCGCCGGGACACGGAGGCCGCCCCGCGGCCCGGGCTGGCCACGAACGACTCCCTGGTACCGGCCGACTGACACCGCCGTCGCATGTGCCGGCGGGCCCGGAGGACCTCGCTGGCGGGAAGGTCAGGTCCGGAGCACGTCCCCGGCCGGCCCGGAGGACCTGGCCGGCGGGAAGGTCAGGTCCGGAACCGGAGCACTGCACCCGGCGGCAGTTGTGCCGCGCGGTCCAGGTCCGCGGAGGTGACGACCGCGATCACCGGATAGCCTCCCGTGACCGGATGGTCGGCCAGGAACAGGACCGGCAGGCCCGACGGCGGTACCTGCAGGGCGCCGCGCACCGTACCTTCGCTCGGCAGTTCTCCCTCGCGGGTCCGCGTCAGGGGCGGGCCGTCGAGCCTCAGGCCGATCCGGTTGGACTGCGCCGTCACCGTCCAGTCCGTCCCGCACAGGCGGGCGAGCGCGTCGTCGTCGAACCAGTCGTCCCGGGGACCCGGGACCACCCGCAGGACGTCCGGCGCCCCGGGCCGCCGCGGCAGTTCCGCGGAACCCACCGCCGACCGTTCGGGTGGCCCCACCGACAGGACCACACCGTTCACCAGTGCGGGAGGACCGAGTCCCGACATGGAATCCGTCGACCGGCTGCCCAGCACCTCCTCGCCGGCGAATCCACCGCGCACGGCCGTGTAGGCACGCAGGCCGGACACCGGCGGGGACTGCCGCAGCACCTCGCCGTCCCGCAGCAGGAAGGGTGCGCAGAGGGACGCCTCGCGCTCCCTGCCGTCGGGCAGGGCAATGGCCAGGTCCACGTGGGCACCGGTCACCGCGAGTACCTGGTCCTCCACGGCCTGGAGGACCAGTCCCCCGTTGAGGCTCTCGATGACCGCCGAGCCGGCAGCGTTTCCCACGAGCCTGTTCGCCTGCCGGAGCGCCGCGCGGTCCAGCGCCCCTGCTTCAGCGACGCCGAGTGCCATGCGGCCGGGCCTGCCGAGGTCCTGCAGCGTGCTGTAGAGGCCGGGGTCGACGACGGTGAGGCCTGCCTGGCCGTCTGGAGGGACGGGAGCCGCCTCGGCCGGCATTGCGGCCACCTCGACCAGTTCGCGGACCGCGGCGAACCGGACCCGGTTGCCGGGCCGGATGAGTGCGGGTTCGATGCGGTGTGCGTCCCACAGGACGGCGGTAGTGCGGCCGATGAGCTGCCAGCCGCCGGGGGACTCGCGCGGGTACACCGCCGAGAAGGTGCCGGCGAGCGCCACGGATCCGGCCGGAACCACCGTGCGGGGCGAGTCCCGCCGCGGGACCTCCAAACGGGGATCCCCGCCCGTGAGGTAGGCGAAGCCGGGGGCGAAACCGCCGAAGGCCGCAATCCATGGCGTCGCCGTGTGGGCCGTGATGACGGCATCCTCGCTCAGGCCCGTCAGCCGGGCCACCTCGGCGAGGTCGGCGCCGTCGTACTGCACCTCGATGGTGACGAGCCTGTCGTCCTGCTCGGCCGGCAGGGACGGATCCATCGCGCGGAGGCGGTCCCCGAGCGCCCCCACCTGACAGCTTTCCTGGACCGTGACCAGGACCGTGCAGGCCGCCGCCACGACGTCCACCTGGCCCTCGACCGGGTGTTCCTGAAGTTGCGCCTGCACGCTGAGCACCTCCGGCAGGCCGGGCAGTTCGAGAAGCAGCCCGCGATCCCCGACGGGCCGCAGGGTCCTGCCGGCCTGCAGGGGGCCGGCCGTGTCAGGCGAAGGCACCGACCGTCACGCCTGCGGACGCGAGTGCACGGCGCACCGCTGCCGCCATCGCGACGGCGCCCGGCGTGTCCCCGTGGACGCAGATGCTCTCGGCGTCGATGCGGATGCGGGAACCGTCGATCGCCACCACTTCCCTCTCCGCTGCGATGCGCAGCACGTGCTCGACGACGTCCGACTCGTTCTGGAGCACGGCCCCGCGCTCCCGCCGGGAGACGAGAGCGCCATCGGGCGTGTAGGCCCGGTCGGCGAAGGCTTCGACGACCGTACGGAGCCTGGCCGAGCGCGCCTCCGCCTCGATGACGGAGTTCGGCAGTACCAGGATCGGCAGCGCGTCATCCACCTCGCGGACCGCCTGCACCACGGCGCGGGCCTGGCCCTCGTGGACGGCGATCGTGTTGTACAGCGCGCCGTGCGGCTTCACGTACTTAACCGCCGTACCTGCCGCGCGGGCCAGGGCCTGCAGCGCCCCGATCTGGTAGACCACGTCGTCGGTCAGGTCGGAGGGGGCGACGTCGAGGAACCGCCGGCCGAAGCCCGCCAGGTCCCGGTAGCCGGGGTGCGCACCGACGGTGACCCCGGCCGAAGCGGCCGCCGCACACGTGGCCCGGATGCCGGTCGGGTCCCCTGCGTGGAACCCGCAGGCCACGTTGACGCTGGAGACCGACTCGATGATGCGGGCGTCGTCTCCGAACGTCCAGTTGCCGAACGATTCCCCGACATCGCTGTTCAGGTCCATTGCCGCCATGTGGCCTCCGTTCCTGCTTCCAGTCCAGCATGCCCGACGGCGGACTCCAACCTGCGCTGGCGGCGGTCAGGGCTCCGACTTGAACCCGGTGAGCTTGTGCGAGCCGTCACAGTAGGGCTTGAGCACGGACGCGCCGCACCGGCAGAGCGCCACCGTCCGCCGGGTGCGCGGCAGTTCGCTGCCGTCCGCCCCGACGAGTTCGAAGTCGCCGCGAATGAGGAGCGGACCGTTGGGGCAGGCGACGATGGACACCGGGGTCCTGCCGGAGTTGAGCGGGCGCTCCGGTGCCGGCTCGGACACGTCGGGTTCCTGACTCACGAAGCCATCGATTCCGAGGCCCGCAGCGAGGAGCGGCCCGCTTCCCAGGCATCCATGATGTGGACGGTCATGAGGGCGTCGACGGCGAGCCCGGCGGCAGCTCCGAACAGGACGTCCTGCAGCAGTCGCGGATCGGATTCGACGAGTCCGCCGGCCATGTCCCGCCCGGCGATCTGCTCGTGGACGGCGTCGGCCTCGACGTGTTCGTCGAAGTACTCGAGCGCGTCCTCGCCGTACCCGAGGCGCTTGAAGCCCCGCGAATACAGGCGGTTCGGCTGCGACGACGTCATCTCGTAGGCGGCCAGATGTCCGACGATCGCCCCTCGAAGCCGGCGGTTGAGGCCGAACAGCGACATGAGGTTGTTCACCGCTAGGGTGATGGCGGGAGTGGCATCGAGATAGGCGCCGTACGAGTCGTCCATGCCGAGCTCGCGCATGGTGCGGGCGAAGAGCGCGGAGTGCATCCGCGCGGGGAGGCCGTTCCCGTACTCGTCGGCCTGGATCTCCACGAGGGCTGCCTTGGACCGGCCGGACAGGCGCGGGATCGCCCACGTATGCGGGTCGGCTTCCTTGAGCTGGTAGATGGACTTGTGCACGAGGAATTCGCGGAGCTGCTCGTTCGTCGCGGACTTCGCCACGTAACGGGACATGCTCGGACCGGAATCCTCGCCGGTCATGCGGAACAGCTCCGCGCACACCGCTTCGCTGGTCGTCCCCGGCAGCTCACCGAGGACCACTTCGTCCCGGACCCTGCGCTCGAAGGCAACTTCGAGCTGCTGCCGCACGCGAAGGAGGTCCGGATTCCATTCCCAATCGTCGCCCGCACCGTCGATTCCGCTGTAGTGCAGCTCGTACAGGCAGAAGAGCGCGAGCTGGAGATCGTCGTCGTACAGGATGTCCGCCGTCTCGGAGAGCGCAGCCTCGACGAGCGCGCCGAGCCGCTCGATCGAGTCCTGCTGCGACTCGGTTGTTCCGGCAATGATGGCCAGGACTAGCGCGCTGACTTCTCCGCGCGGGGAGGGCTGCTTCATCAAGGACCTCTCTGTCGACAGGGCTACCCCACAGGGCCGGGGCGTCAATGCTAAGCGTACTTCGCTTTCGTACGTCGTGGTGTCCGTCGCCGGGACGGCCGGGGCACGACGACGCCGGACCGGCGATCACCCGGAGGTGCCCGCCGATCCGGCGTCATGGTTCAACACGCGACGTGCCGTGTTCGAGGTGCGGGATTCAAGGTGCGGTCCTCAAGGTGCCGCGCACCTTGAGGACCACCCTCGGGCGGGTGTCCGGTGTCAGACGCGGCGTGTGGCGGAGCGGTCGCGGCGACCGAGCGCGAGGGCCAGGCCGATCATGCCCACCGCCAGCAGGAAGTGCAGCCAGTCGTCCGCGGTGTTCACCGGGACGAAGTTGGCCGACGACTCCTGACCGATCACCAATCCGTAGAGCCACAGGATGGCGTAGATGATCCCACCACCGAGGAGGTACGAACGCGCCCCCGACTCCGTCCTCGACATGGCCAGGCCGGCGATGCCGAACAGCAGGTGGACGATGTTGTGGAGGATCGAGACCTGGAAGATCCCGAGCAGCATCGCCTCCGACTGGTGTCCGGCGAACATCATGGTGTTGTAGTTCGAGGTGATTCCGGGAACGAACCCCAGGATTCCGACCAGCAGGAAGACGACGCCCACAGCCTGCGCAGCGCGCTGCAGGGTGGTGCGGCCACTCTCCACCGTGCGGTTATTCGTATTTGTCATGACAGTCTCCTTCTCTTCGGTGGTGCGATGGGTTATTCGCGGTTCAGCTTGTCCTGCACGGTTCCCGCCATCTTCTCGACGGTGTTCGGGATCTCCGTGGTGCCGTAGAAACGGGAGTCCGGATGGGTGGCCGGCGGCATGGGTGCACTCGTGGTGGGGCCCTCGTGGTAGGTGAACTCACCCTTGCCGTCCGGGCTCGGCCCGGAAGCCCAGCGACCCTCGGCCGCCGCCTTGCCGTCCGAGAAGTTGAGGTACTGGTAGGAGACTTCCGTGGCTTCCTTCTTCTGCGGAAAATTGCTCGGTACGGGCATTTCCTCGAGCTTCGATTCCTGCAGCTCCCGGGCGGCTGCCACCCACTGGTTCTGGTGCATGGTGTCGCGCGCCAGCAGGAAGGACAGCATGTCCCGGACCCCGTGGTCATCCGTCATGTGGTAGAGGCGGGCAACCTGCAGCCGGCCCTGCATCTCTGCGTTCGCATTCGAGGTGAAGTCCGCGAGCAGGTTGCCGCTCGCTGTCACGTAGCTGCCCTGCCAGGGGTTGCCCATACTGTCCACCGGTCGGGCACCTGCTCCGGCTACGATCGCGTGCTGAAGGTCGGTGCCACCGATCACGGCGGCGATGGCGGGATCGGACTGTACGGCATCCTCGGTGATCCCGAGCGGCGCTTTCTCGAGCAGCTGCGCGATCATCGTCGCCAGCATCTCGACATGCCCCATCTCCTCGGCACCGATCCCGAAGAGCAGATCACGGTACTTGCCCGGGATGTGGGCGTTCCACGCCTGGAAGCTGTACTGCAGGGCTACGGTGATCTCGCCGTACTGGCCGCCGAGGACTTCCTGCAGCTTGCGCGCATAGACCGCGTCGGGCTTGTCCGGGTTGGCCTTGTACTGCAGCTCTTGCTTGTGGAAAAACACGGGTGCTACCTCCCACGTAGGGTCCTCGCCGGCTTGGACCCGCTCCTTCTGGAAGCGGCCGCGAAGGTCCTCTTGATTCGACGCTAAGGGCGCCACTAGGATTTTTGGAAGATACTAAGTCTACTTATTTAGATGTTGCGGGATCTTGCGAAAGAGCTTGCAAAAGTTAAGGTAAGCATGCTTAGCTTCAGTGATAAGTCCAGCACGAGATGCCGGACCATCGCATCGAGAACACGATGGAGCGTCCGCGTTAACGGCAATATCAACGTTAGGAAGAACCATGACTACGCAGAATTGGCCGCAGGATCCCCTGGTTCCCTCCACCACAGGCACCGAATCGTCCACTTCGGACCTCGGCGCCCACGAGCTCGGCACCACCGGATCGGCCGGCGGTAACTCCGGATCGAAGACTTCCGCTGCCAAGCACCAGGCCCAGCAGGTAGGCCAGGAAGGCAAGGAAGCAGCCAAGAACGTAGCCGGCACCGCCGCCTCCGAGGCGAAGAGCGTCGCTGCCGAGGCCGGCTCGCAGGCCAAGAACCTGCTGGGCACGGTGACCTCCGAGGTCAAGAGCCAGGCCGGCACGCAGCAGCAGAAGATCACGCAGGGCATCCGCAGCATCTCCGATGAGCTGAAGTCCATCGCCGAGAAGTCGGACAACCACGTGGTGTCCAGCGTCGTCCAGCAGGCCTCCCAGCGCACCGATTCGGCAGCGAGTTGGCTCGAGAGCCGCGACGCCGCCGACATCCTCGAGGACGTCAAGGCCTTCGCCCGCCGCAAGCCCGGAGCATTCCTCGCCATCGCGGCTGGATCCGGGCTCGTCGTCGGCCGCCTGACGCGCGGATTCACCGGTAACCGCGAGTCCGGCACCACCTCCGGTTCCGCCCGGAACTTCGCATCGACCGACACCGCGACGACCGGGACTTACCCCGGTTACACCGAGACGGGGTCTGATCTCTACAGCGGCACTCCGGCCACGGCCGGCTTCGGTGAGACAACCCACGGCCAGCATGTCGCCGGTTCCAACCCCGCGTTCGTCGACCCCACGGACGATTACCCCACCATCCCGCCGGGAACCCCTCCCGTGGGCACCCTGCCGAATGACGGGAGCCTGCGCTGATGAGTGAGGCATACACCGGCGGTGCCCACCAGGCCGCCGCACCCCTGCCGACGGAGGCCGAGCAGCGCTCCGCCAACGCCTCGGTGGGCGAACTCCTCGGGGAGGTGACGAAGGACCTCTCCAAGCTCATGCGCCAGGAAGTGGCTCTGGCGAAAGCCGAAGCCACGGAATCGGCGAAGAAGGCCGGAAAAGGTGCCGGCATGTACGCCGGCGCAGCGGTGGGAGGTCACTTCGTCCTCCTGTTCCTGTCCCTTGCCCTGATGTGGGGCCTCGGCGCACTCATGCCCCTCGGCTGGGCCGCCGTCATCGTCGCCGTCATCTGGGGCATCATCGCCGCGGTGCTGGCATCCAGGGGCAAGAAGGAAATGCAGCAGGTCAAGGGTCTCCCCCAGACAGCGGAGACCGTCAAAGAGATCCCGCCGACACTGAAACCAGGTGAGCAGACACGATGAGCCAGACACCAGAAGAGATCCGCGCAGATATCGAACGCACCCGCGAGGAACTGGGCACCAACGTCGACGCCGTGGCAGACAAGGTGAATCCCGCAAATATCGCGCACCGCCAGACCGAGAAGGTCAAGACCAGCTTCAGCAACGTGAAGGAGACCGTCATGGGCAAGGCCGAGGACGTCAAGGACTCCGTTATGGGCAAGGCGGAAGATGTCAAGGACTCCGTGACCGGCAGGGCTGGCGACGTCAAGGACAGCGTCAGGAGCACGGCCGGCAGCGGGAAGGGTACCGCCCAGTCGGCCACCGCCACCGCCAAGGACAAGGCGGCCCACGCTGGACACGCCGTCCAGAATGCCCCGCATCAGCTCACCAGCAAGACTGCAGGCAACCCGCTCGCAGCCGGCCTGATCGCCTTCGGCGCCGGTCTGCTCGTGGCGTCGGTCATCCCGGCCAGCCAGAAGGAGCAGGAGGCGGCATCCCAGCTCAAGGAGCAGGCAGCGCCCCTGAAGGAGAAGGTCACCGAGGCCGCCAAGCAGATCGTCGAGGACGTGAAGGAGCCGGTGCAGGACGCCGTCCAGTCCGTGAAGGAGTCGGCCACCGATTCGGTGCAGACCGTGAAGGACGAGGGTCAGCAGGCTGCCGGCCACGTCAAGGGCCGTGCCCAGGACGCCACGTCGAACGTCAAGCAGAGCTGACCCACGAGGTACAGACGACGGAGGCCACCGGGATTCGTTCCGGTGGCCTCCGTCGTTACCTGTTCCGCCAGGGCGAGCGGCAAGGTGTCGCCCGTCAGGTGAGGAGTGCCTCCGCCTCCGACCGGCTGATGACCGCCTGCCGGTACTCCACGGAGAGGATCTCGAGCATCGCGGCCGCGTACTGCGCGTTAGTGCTGCCGATCGCATCGAGGACGTAGCTGACACGGAAGTCATGCGCGAAAGCGTCGGCTCCCGTGTGCGCCACGCAGTTGTGCGTGGAGACACCGGCGAGCACGAGCCGCTCCACGCCGTGGCCCCGGAGGCGCTCCGCGAGGTCCGTACCGAAGAAGGCGCTGTCGCGGGTCTTCGTCACAGTCTCGAGCCCTTCGACCCGAAGACCGTCGACGGCGCCTGCCTGGTGCGTCCCCCGGAAGATGAATCCCTGGTCGTCGTCGAGCATGGACACGGTCCACGTCGAGCGGTCCGGGAGGTGTTCTGTGCGCGCCACCAGCACCGGCGCCCTCCCCCGCTGTGCAACGTCGATCAAGGCGTTGCAGGCACGTACCAGGTCTTCCTGTGCGCCGGCGAGGACCTCGTCCTCGAAGAAGGCGTTCTGCATGTCGATGATGAGCAGCGCCGCCCTGCCCCTCTCCGATCCGGCTGGAGCGTCAGAGCGCGGCATCCGGCTCCCTAGGGGCATCCCGGACGAGCTCCTCGCGGGCGGGGTCCACCGCGAAGGGCACTACGTCCAGCACGGACGGGTAAAGGCCGATCAGGGCGGCGTCATCGCCCCCTGCGAGCCCCGGCAGGACCGCAAGCTCCGCCGACCCGGCCAGGACCTCCGGCGATGCCTCCGCAAGGCGTCGTACGTCACCCTCGGCCATGCTCGCCGCCTGGGCGATCTGGGCCAGGGTGTGTCCGTCGGCGAGGGCGAGCCGGATGGCGGCGCCGCAGGCCATCGCGAGCCGGTCTCGCTCGAATTCGGCGTTCTCGAGGTCCGCGGCGGCAATCATGACCTGATTGATGTGAGGGGGACGTTGGGCTGCCATGGGCGCCTTCCGGTGACGTAAACGGACGCGGGATACATGCGGGTTCGGGCATGCGTCGGGCCGTCCTGCAGAATGTTCGGCCGGTGGCTGGACCTTCTGGTCATTCTACGGAAGCACTCGAGGCCGGCAAAGCTGCCCAACCGGTCGTCGTCGTACTCCCGGAACCGCGGGATTACGGCTGCGAATTTCAAGAGAGACGCTAAGCCTGCTTCCAATTAACTACTAAGTGTGCTTACTCTAGAGGCCGGTGGTTCGCCAGGGACTCCGGTCCCGGTGGAACCTACAGCCGAGAATTCCATACCCCTCGCAGTGAGATTACTCAGAAGGAGAAGGAAATGATTACCCAGGAACACATCGATACCCTGCTCGGCAACGGCGGCAACGTCCTCGGTTCTGACGGAGAGAAGATCGGCTCCATCGGCCAGGTCTACCTCGACGATCAGACCGGTGAGCCCAGCTGGGTCACGGCGAAGACAGGCCTGTTCGGCACGTCCGAGTCCTTCGTTCCCCTTCAGGGTGCCGATGTCGAAGGCCATGACGTCCGCGTGCCCTACACCAAGCACCAGGTCAAGGACGCGCCGCGGATCGAGACCGACGGCAACCTGAGCCCGGAGGAAGAGGATCGCCTCTACCGCCACTACGAGATCGGCGGCGGCACCGGCACCAACACCGGCACGTACTCCGACACGACGACGGGCACCACCGGCTTCGCCGGCCAGGGTGATCGCGATGTCGACATCGACACCACCTCCGGCCGCCACTCGGGCCTGACGGACACCGACACGACGACGACCGGCACCACCGGGCGCGGCACCGTCGGGCATGACACGTCCGGCCCCACCACCGACGAAGCCATGACGCGCTCGGAAGAGCAGCTGCGCGTCGGTACGGAACGCCGTGAGGTCGGCCGCGCACGCCTGCGCAAGTACGTCGTGACCGAGAACGTCACCACGACCGTTCCCGTCAGCCGCGAGGAAGTCCGCATCGAACGCGAGCCCATCACGGAAGCCAACCGTGACGAGGCCTACGCCGGCCCGGCCATCAGCGAGGAGGAGCACGAAGTGACCCTCCACGCCGAGCGCCCCGTCGTCGAGAAGGAAGCGGTTCCGGTCGAGCGCGTGCGCCTCGACAAGCAGACCGTCACCTCGAACGAGACGGTCAGCGGTGAGGTGCGCAAGGAAGAGATCGAGGTCGAAGGCGCGGATGACACCCGCCGGGGCGACGGCGTGGATGACACCCGCCGAGGCAACAACCTCTAAGCACAATGTGAACAACGAAGGGCCCGGGGCATGGCTCCGGGCCCTTCGTCGTCCTCGGGCAGCGATACCCGCTTCCGACGCACCACCGCCCGGGGAATGGCAGGAATGCCATTGCCCCGAATTCACACGATAATAAGCCTGCTGTCTATTTCGGGCGAAATTGTCTAGAGTAAGTAGTAGGAACAAGCGCATCCACCGCGTACAACCGAGGAAGGACACGCCATCGTGCCGGAGTTAAACGATTGGTCGACCAGCCGCCTGCTCACGACCGCGGCCCGCCTCGTCGAGCACTCATGGAACGAGAAGCTCCTGAGCATCGGCATCACGCACGCCGGCCTGACGACCCTCGGCGTCCTCGAACGGGAGGGCACCCTCACGGGGGTGCGCCTGGCGCAGCTGGTCCACGTCCAGGCACAGACCGTAGGACGGACCCTGGACCGCCTCGAGAAGCGCGGGCTCGTGACGCGCTTGCGCAACACCGCGGATCGTCGCAGTCAGCGCATCACCATCACCTCTGCCGGGCTGAAGGCGCTGGAGCGGGCGAAGAACATCGAGCACGAGCTGATGGCCGAGGACGGCCTCGCCTCCGAAGACCTGCGCGACCGCCTGAAGACGGTCATCAACGAACTCGGGCCGAAGAAGGACTAGTAGCCCCCGCCGTCCGCAGCCATGTTGTTGAAACGCGAGTAGTGGCCCTGGAAACCGACCACGAGGGTCTTGGTGGGTCCGTTACGGTGCTTGGCCACGATCACGTCCGCCTCGCCCGCTCGGGCCGACTCCTTGTCGTACACGTCGTCGCGGTGGAGCAGGATGACCATGTCGGCATCCTGCTCGATCGAGCCCGACTCGCGGAGATCCGAGACCTGCGGACGCTTGTCCGTCCGCTGCTCGGAACCACGGTTCAGCTGTGACAGCGCGACCACCGGCACGTTGAGCTCCTTGGCCAGCAGCTTGAGTGCCCGCGAGAACTCGGATACTTCCTGCTGGCGGGACTCGACGCGCTTGCCAGAGGACATCAGCTGGAGGTAGTCCAGCACCACGAGCTTCAGGTCGTGCCGCTGCTTGAGCCGCCGGCACTTGGCGCGGATCTCCATGAGCGACATGTTCGGGCTGTCGTCGATGAACAGGGGCGCATCGTTCATGCGGCCCATCGTCGTGGCGATCTTGCCCCACTGCTCGTCCTTGATGGTGCCCTTGCGCAGATCCTGCAGGCCGATGGTGGCCTCGGCGGACAGCAGGCGCATCGCGATCTCATTCCGGCCCATCTCGAGCGAGAAGAAGACGGTGGTCATGTTGTGCTTGATGGCCGCCGACCGCGCCCAGTCCAGGGCGAAAGTGGATTTACCCATGGCGGGACGAGCTGCCACAACGATCATCTGGCCACCGTGCAGCCCCTGGGTCAGCTCGTCGAGTTCGTAGAATCCCGTGGGGACGCCGGTCATGCCCTCGCCCCGGTGGCCGGCCGACTCGATCTCGTCGACGGTGCCCTCGATGATGTCCTTGAGCGCGACGTAGTCCTCAGCCGTGCGGCGCTCGGCGACCGCGTACACCTCTGCCTGTGCCGCGTTGACGAGGTCGTCCACCTCGCCGTCGTTGGAGTAGCCGAGCTGGACGATCTTCGTGCCCGCGTCGACGAGCCGGCGAAGGACGGCCCGTTCGCGGACGATCTCGGCGTAGAAGCCGGCGTTCGCCGCGGTGGGGACGGACTGGATCAGCGTGTGGAGGTATGCGGGCCCGCCGATGCGGGAGATCTCTCCCCGCTTGGTCAGCTCGTCCGAGACGGTGACGGCGTCGGCAGGCTCACCGCGGCCGTAGAGGTCGATGATGGCCTCGTAGATGCTCTCATGCGCCGGCCGGTAGAAGTCGATGCCGCGAAGCACCTCCACGCAGTCGGCGATGGCATCCTTGGAAAGCATCATCCCGCCCAGGACGGACTGCTCCGCGACGAGGTCCTGGGGAGGCGTACGCGAGAATTCCGGGGTACGAGTGTCCGGTGATGAATCTGCATGTGCCAGGGACACTGTAGGGCCTTTCTCCTGCTGTCGAAGCGGCAGTCGCCGAAGCGTCCGCCGGAAACCCGGGACGGGTCTGACAGGACAGGCCTATCACTCCACACCCTCACTATTGGGAATCTCCAGCAACGCTAGACCCCTTCCCGGAGGGCACAAAGTGCTGTGCCAACAGGGGGTGTGGGTAAGTGGAAATAAGCTGTGGATTACGGGGCGTCTCTTGTGCACAGGATGGGGACAACCCTGTGGACAAAGAAATTGTTCTGGCCCTAACAGCCCCCTGACCTGCGGAAACTTTATCCCCGGGGTGTGGATTCAAACTATTTTTCGTGCTTCTCCATCCACAGGTGCTCTGTTGACAACCGGGAGAAACGCACTTCGGCGAGCCCCCCGGAGGCACATATCCCCACCCCTCCATACGGTTCCAGCCTGGAGTGCCGCGGGCGCAGGGGCAGGACTAGGCGATATGCAGTTCCCGGTACCCAGAAGCTGCCGGGAACCCCGGAAGAAGTCGCTGCGGGACATGTTCGTGCCGGCGTACCGCCCGCACGTACCCTCCCGGGAATGTTGCCTCGCACGCGCCCCGGAGGGACGCTCACACCTTAAACGCCAGGAAGCCCCCGCTTCTGCGGAGGCTTCCTGGTGAACCTGGTCTCGCTGCGAGCGCTTCACAGCTACCCCGAACTCGCTTCGCGAGCCCGGGGCCCCTCGCTGCTAGCGCTTCACAGCTACCCCGAACTCGCTTCGCGAGCCCGGGGCCCCTCGCTGCTAGCTTCAGCTGGCGACGACGTCCAGGTCGATGACTGCTGCTACGTCCTCGTGGAGACGGACGTTGGCCTGGTACGAACCGACCGACTTGATGTGAGCCGGCAGTTCGACCTTGCGCTTGTCGATCTTGCCGAGGCCGGCGGCCTCGACGGCCTTCGCGACGTCGTCGGCCTTGACGGTGCCGAACAGGCGGCCGGAGCCACCCGCCTTGACAGTCAGGGTGACGGGCTTCGCCGACAGTGCGGCGGCCTGGCGCTGGGCGTCCTCGAGCGATGCGTGCTCGCGGGCGGAACGGGCAGCCTTGATCGAATCGACCTGCTTCTCGCCACCCTTGCTCCACATCAGGGCGAAGCCGCGGGGCAGAAGGTAGTTACGTGCGTAACCGTTCTTCACCTCGACGACGTCGCCTGCTGCACCGAGTCCGGTGACTTCCTGGGTCAGAATGAGCTTCGACATAGTGTGTCCCTTTCCCTAGCCGCGGCCAGCGCCGGAGTACGGCAGGAGTGCAACTTCGCGGGCGTTCTTGATTGCCTGGGCGATCTTGCGCTGCTCCTGCACGGTCACACCGGTGACGCGACGGGCACGGATCTTTCCGCGATCGGAAATGAACTTACGCAGCAGGGCTACGTCCTTGTAGTCGATGACGGTGACGTCAGCGGCCTTCAAGGGGTTGGACTTTGGTTTGGGCTTACGGAGTTCAGCCTTAGCCATCGTGGTGCTCCTTTTTCTGTTGGAGCCCGCAGAACGATTCTGCGGGATGGGAAGTACCAGTTCCTTGCGGAACTGCGGCAGGGGTTCCGGGAACGGAACCTGCTACCTAGAAGGGAGGCTCGGAGTCGGCGCCGTTGCCCCAGCCCTGCGAGTTGCCACCCGAGGGAGCACCCCAGGGGTCTTCCGCAGGCTGCTGGGCCGGCTGTCCGCCGCCCCAGCCCGAACCGGAGTTCGAACCGTTGCCACCGGAGTTTCCACCCGAGTTGCCGCCGAAGCCGCCGCCGTTCCCGCCGCCTGAGCGCTGGGTACGCGTGACCTTCGCCGATGCATAGCGCAGGGATGGACCGATCTCGTCCACCTCGAGCTCCATGACGGTGCGCTTTTCGCCCTCTTTGGTGTCGTACGAACGTGACTTGAGTCGGCCCTGGGCAACCACACGGGTTCCCTTGGTCAGAGTCTCGGCAACGTTCTCCGCAGCCTCACGCCACACCGATGCACGGAGGAACAGCGTTTCGCCGTCCTTCCAGTCATTGGTCTGGCGATCGAAGGTGCGAGGAGTGGACGCGATGGTGAAGTTGGCAACTGCCGATCCCGACGGCGTGAACCGCAGTTCGGGGTCGTTGGTGAGGTTGCCGATCACCGTGATGACTGTTTCGCCTGCCATGGTGCCTCCTTGAGTTCCTACCCGCCGGAGCGGGGTGGATGGATGAGGGATCTGCCGAAATTATTCGGCGGAAACCTTCTGTTCCTCGGGGCGGATGATCTTGGTGCGCATGATCGTCTCGTTGAGGCTCAGCTGGCGGTCGAGCTCGGAAGCCACGGCCGGGGTCGCGGTGAAGTTGACGACGGCGTAGATGCCCTCGGTCTTCTTCTGGATCTCGTACGCAAGGCGCCGGCGTCCCCAGATATCCACCTTGTCCACGGTGCCGCCGCCATTGCGGACGACATTCAGGAACTTCTCGAGTGTTGGGTCGATGGAGCGTTCCTCGACGTCGGGGTCGATGATTACCATCAATTCATATGCACGCATGTGTGAACCCACCTCCTCTGGGCTGAACGGTCGCGGTCTTTCCGCAACAGGAGGTTCTTTAGCGTTGATCCGGCCGCCGTCCGCGGTATTTACCGCCGACCGGCTGTGGCACAGACGTATCAATGTTACCGGACGATTGGCCGGCGACGAACTCCTGGGGACGACGCCGGCCCGCGCCTACTGCCCGCCGCGGAAGAATGCGGTCGTGGCCGTCGCGAGGTGCCCGGGGTCCTCCACGCCGCACAGTTCACGTGCCGAATGCATCGACAGCAGGGGCGTCCCGACGTCGACCGTGCGGATGCCCAGGCGCGTGGCCGTCAGAGGACCGATGGTGGAACCGCACGGCACCCCGTTGTTGGAGACGAACTCCTGGTAGGGCACGCCGCTGCTGCGGCACAGTGCAGCCCAGAAGGCGGCACCCGGCGCGTCGGTGGTGTAGCGCTGGTTGGCGTTGATCTTGAGCAGCGGTCCGCCGTTGAGCACCGGCAGGTTCACCGGGTCGTGCCGCTCCGCATAGTTGGGGTGGACGGCATGGCCGGCATCGGCTGATACGCAGAACGACGACGCCAGGGCTCGCAGGCGCTCCTCCGTCCCGGCCCCGAGGCCGAGCGAGATGCGCAGCAGCATGTCCTCGAGGAAGGGTCCGCTGGCGCCGGAGCGGGATCCGCTGCCAACCTCCTCGTGGTCGAAGGCCGCGAGGACCGCAATCGGCCCGTCAGCGGGACCCCCGGCAGGGTCGATCAGCGCCGTGAGCCCGGCGTGCACCGACGAGAGGTTGTCCAGTCGCCCGGAAGCGAAGAACTCGTCCTGCGCACCGAAAACCCGCGGTTCCTGGGTGTCGGCGACGACGACGTCGAACCCGCCGATCTCGCGCGGGTCCACGCCGGCACGCGCGGCGAGCAGTCCGAGGAGGTCAGCGTCCGCCGGGTTGCCGAGGCCCCAGACGGGGTTCATGTGGCGCTGCTTGTCCAGCGCCAAGCCATCGTTCACCGCGCGGTCCAGGTGGATGGCGAGCTGCGGGAACCGCAGCAGCGGTCCGGTGGATACCAGGTGGTCGCTGCCGTCGTGCAGCGTCAGGCGGCCCGCGAGGGCGAGTTCCCGGTCGAGCCACGAATTCAGCAGAGGCCCCCCGTAGACCTCGACACCGGCCTGCAGCCAGCCGTACTTGCCCGTGGTGGGCTTGGGCTTGAGCTTGAACGACGGTGAATCGGTGTGGGCGCCGAGGATGTGGAACGCCGTCGTGGGGCCGGCATCGTCGGGGACGGACCAGGCAATCAGCGCACCGTCACGGATGACGTAGAAACGACCGGCACCGCCCTCCCAGGCGTCCTGCTCCGCCAGCTGGCGGAATCCTGCTGCGGTGAGCCGCCGCCCGGCCTCTGCTACGGCATGGAAGCTCGACGGGGACGCCGCCACATAGGCGCCGAGGTCCTGGATGTGCGCTGGAGTGCTCATCCCCCGATTCAATCAGACCCTGTCGACGGCACCCCCGCCGATCACGGTGCCGGTCCACAGCTGCGGTCGGCCCTCCAGTACTCCTAATTTCCGCAGATTGCGCGGGAACGGGTAGTTAATGGGCTCGAAAACGAGTACCCAGTGAAAAGTAGGGGTAAGGAATACTGTGTCTCCGCGCAACTAATCTCCGTACATTTCTGGACGTAACCCCCACGTTCCCTTTAGGTCTCCAGGAGTAGTCTTGCGCGATATCAACGCGAAATCCGTCCTTGTCCGTCGCGTTGCCAGCGCTGTGATCCTGCCGGGAGTCCTGACCAGCATGCTGGTCCTCGCCCCGCAGGCGTCGGCTGCCACCACCGCCCCCGTATCGGGAATCTGCAACGGTGTTGTCAACCAGTTGGCACACCGCGGCACCGTCCAGGAAAACCTCCTCAAGGCCGCAGCCCGCAAGAACGCCGAGATCATTACGAAGCTGCAGACCGAACGCGCGGTTCTTCAGACGACCGCCGACTCCCTTAAGGCGCAGATCAAAGCAATTGCCGATTTGGAGGCGGAGGGCGCCCAGCTCGACAAGGACATTACGGCTGCACAAGACTCGCTCGCAATTCTCGTAACCGATCAGGCAAGCACCGCCGCAGCGATCAAGGATGCGGAGGCGGCCGTGGCGAATCTCACCGAGCAGCGGGACGGCAAGAAGGCCGAACTGGCTTCCGTCCAGGACGAGTTGGCCGAGGCGCGGGCCGATTCCGCTGCACTGAAGGATAAGGCAGCTGCGGTGGAGGCAGACCTGGCAGCCCAGCAGAAAGCACTTGTGACAGCGAAGGAAGAGCTGGTTGCGCTCGAAACCGCCGCCACCGAGGCTGCCGGCGACCTGGCCAACCAGAAAGCTGCTATCGCGGAGGCCGAGGGCGAACTCACCACCCTGAACACCACCGCAGAGGACGCTGCTGCGGAAGTCACCGCCGCAGCACAGACGGTCACCGACGCCGAGGCGAAGCTCGAAAGCCTCGTCGCTGCAGGCGCGACCGCCCAGACGGACCTTGATGCACAGAAGGCAGCGATCGTCGCAGCGAAGAACGAACTCACGAAGCGCCAGGCGGACGCAACGACGGCAACCGACGCGGTGACCGGACAGGAAGCGGCGATCGTTGCAGCGAAGGGTCAGCTCACGACGCTTCAGAGCGTCGCGGACCAGGCAGCCGCTGCGGTCATCGCAAAGAATGCCGACATCGACACGGCGAAGAAGCAACTCGTCGCGCTTCAGGGCGATGCCCAGAAGGCTGCGGATGCCGTCGCTGCGAACACCGCTGCCATCACCTCCCTCGACGAACAGATCGCCACCCTGAACACTCAGATCACAGCGGCAAAGGCTGCAGTCACAGCGAAGCAGGCTGAACTGACAAAGGCACAGGGCGAGCTCACCACGCTCCAAACTCAAAAGACAACGCTGGAGGGCGAGATCGCGTCGCTGACCAAGCGGATCGAGAACGCCAACGGCAATGGCAACAGCAAGAAGGACCTTGAAGCACTGCGTGCCGCGAAGCAGAAGGAACTCGACGCGGTGAATGCCCAAATCACCGACAAAAACGCATCGATCTCAGGACTGCAGGGCGACCTCACAACCCTGCAGAACCAGGTCGACACCCTCAACACGCAGCTGCTGGCGAAGCAGAAAGAGAGCAGCGCCCTCCAGCTGCAGGCGGCCCCGTTGCAGGCAACACTGACATCCGCGAATACGGCGGTCGCCACGAAGGAGGCGGAGATCAAGACCCTCCAGGGCCAGCTTCCCGCCCTGACGACGGCACTGACCAATGCCAACGCCGCGGCCACCGCTAAGCAGGGAGAACTGAGTGCCCTGCAGGGCCAGCTTCCGGCGCTCCAGACAGCCGCAACGTCGGCGACGGATGCGGTGAAGGCGCAGGAAACGGTGGTGGCCGACCTCGTGGCCGAGCTTCCGGGTCTGACAGAGGGAGCCGCCGAAGCCCAGGAAGCCATTGCGGCGCAGAAGGTGGTGCTCGAGGGACTGCAGGGAGACCTGGTCAAAGCCCAGGGCGCCTTTGCTGATGCGTCGAAGGCCGTCGACGCGAAGAATGTCGAACTCACGGGCCTGAAGGATCGCCTGCCACTGCTTCAGGCTGCGGCCGACAGCGCCGCCGCAACGGTCACGGCTAAGCAGGGCGACATCACGCAGCTCAACGTCGACATCGACAAGCTCGTGGCGAGCCTCGCCGGACTCAACGCCCAGATCACCACCAAGGAGAACGAGGTCCAAGCCCTTCAGGACCGTGTCGCCCCGCTGCTTGGCCAGCTGAACAAGCTTAACGAGGACATCAGTGCGACGGAAGCCGCACTCTCGAGCCTGCAGAGCCAACTCACTGCCCTCGACAAGCAGGTCACCGATGCCCAGGCGGTTCTGCGCAACCTCGAAGCACAGAAAAAGTCGAACAAGGACACTATCGCCGCCCAGAAGGTGACTGTGGCAGGGCTGCAGACCAAGCTCGGTGACGTGCAGAAGCAGATTGCCGCCATCGACGGACAGATCCTCCTGGGCGGCTGCGTCGCCTGATCGCCTGTCTCCGACAGCAGAAGGAAACCCGGGGCCCGGGCGGACGCCTTGCAGCACAGGTACCCGCCCGGGCCCCGGTCCGTTCACCGTTCCGCCTCATAGCTCACCCGCAGGCCGGACGGCAGGCCGACTCTGCGGCTCCGATGGTAGGGTCGGGGACCGGCTCCCCAGCCCTGGCCCGATCGCAGGGCCTAGAGTGTCAGTGCGCTGGTCCCGGCACCACGATCCCGTTCTCGTAGGCGTACACCACGGCCTGCACGCGGTCGCGCAGGTCCAGCTTCGTGAGGATCCGCCGGACGTGCGTCTTGATGGTCGCTTCCGAGAGGAAGAATCGCGCGGCGAGTTCGGCATTCGACAGACCCTCGGCGATGGCTTCGAGCACTTCGCGCTCCCTCGGGGTCAGCCCGGCCAGCCGCCTGTCCGGCACCGTCGCTGCGTGCGCCGGCGGAAGCGACCGGACGTAGGTCTCCAGCAGCCGCTGGGTGACGCGCGGGGCGACGACGGCATCACCGCTGGCAACGACCCGCACCGCGTGCACCAGGTCCTCGGGCGCCACGTCCTTCAGCAGGAACGCCGACGCGCCCGCCTGCAGCCCTGCGAACGCGTATTCGTCGAGATCGAAGGTGGTCAGGATGATGATGCGCACAGGCGAACCCGACGCTGTGATGTGGCGTGTGGCCTCGATACCGTCGCCCTGCGGCATCCGCACATCCATCAGCACGACGTCGGGTGACAGTTCCGCGGCAAGGCGGACGGCCTCACTTCCCGTGGAGGCCTCCCCGGCGATCACCAGGTCCGGCTCGCCCTCGAGGATGAGCCGGAAGCCCATCCTCAGCAGTGGTTGGTCGTCAGCGAGCAGGACCCTGATGGGCGTGCCCGGCGTGCCCAACATGCTGTGCATGGTCATGTTTGTCCTTCCCCCGTTGGTTGCCCGCTCCGCCGTAGGCGTCGGGCACTGTCAGTTGCACGTCCACTGTCCAGCCGCCCGAGGGACGGCTGCCGCATTCGACCGAGCCCGAGTAGATGGCGGCGCGCTCGCGCATGCCCGCGATGCCCTGCCCCGATCCGAGCGATACCACCGGGCCCATGGCGCCCCGGCCGTCGTCGGCGACGCGCAGGGACACGCAGTCACCCGTCCTGATGATCGAGATGTCGACCAGCGTAACCCCCTTGCCGTACCGCAGGACGTTCGTCAGTGACTCCTGCAGAATCCGGTACACGGTGAGCTGGAAAGCGGGATCGTCGGGCAGTCGTGGCCCACTGGTGGTTACCCGCAACGGCAGGCCCGCGGCGCGGAAGCCGTCGAGGAGCTGCGCCAACGAACTCGACGCCGGCAGGGGTTCGAGCGAGTCCGTGCCGGCCTCCGCGCGAAGTACCCCGAGGACGCGCCGCATGTCGGCGATGGCGGTGCGTCCGGCGCCCGACAATTCACGGAGCACCGCGACGGCGCGGTCCGGGTCCCGCTTCATCACGACGGCGGCGCCGTCCGAGAGGGCGACCATCACCGTGAGCGAGTGTGCGACGACGTCGTGCATCTCGCGTGCGATGCGGTTCCGCTCCCCCGCCGATGCGAGCTCGGCGTTCCGCGCCGCCCACTCACGCAACTCGCTCTCGTGTTCGCGGTCGCGCCGCACCGTGACCCCGACGCCCACCGCCACGGCGAGGAACATGACGACGAAGCCACTGAGGAGCCAGACCACCCCGGGGGCTTCGGCGAACATCGCGGGCGGGATGAGGAAGAGCGCTCCGACGGACAACACAATGGCTGCGGCGGCTGCGATCAGGGTCTTCCTCAGCGGGTAGGTCGCGGCAACCGTGTACAGGGCGATCATCGTCCCGACCCCGACGCTGCCCGCGCCCTCCGTGAGGAAGCTGGCTGGTGGATCCAGGAGTGCGAGGAAGGCCAGGACGAGCAGTGGCCGGTCACGACGGAACGCCAGTGCTCCGGCAGCCAGGCCCACGGCGGGCAGGGCCAGCCAGTTGCCGCGCTCGATGATCATCATCAGCGCGTTGGGGAAGGCTGCGATGAGGAACGCGAGGATGACGACGGCGTCCATGGCCCGCGGATGCCTGCGGAAGAACCGCCGGATGGGGCCAAGCCGACGTGCATTGAGTTCACTGAAGGAGACCGCGGCCGTCCGTTCCGCGGTCTCCCTCACCTGGGGCCCGTCACTCATCACCGGTGCCGGTTGCCAGGATGCCTAGACATCCCGCTTCTTCGCGGCGACCAGTGCCAGGACGAGGAGCACGAGTGCCCAGGCCCCCATCACAAGGCCGCCCTCCCACTGCGTCAGGGCGTCGTCGGCGGTCGTGATCGCGACCATCTGGTTCCCGGCATCTGCGGGCAGGAAGCGGGCGGCCTTGGGGATCCAGTCGGCCAGGCCCGAGATCAGCTGGACGATGATCGGCAGTACGAAGAAGACGCCGACTGCGGTGACCACGCCACCGGCGGTGTTGCGCAGCAGGATCCCGATGGCCATGGAGATCACGGCGACGAGCGCGAGGAAGGTGCCGGTGTTGATGATGCTGGCCAGAACGTTGTCGTCGGTCAGCGCGAAGCCGAGGTCCTCACCAGCGAGGATGGGCTGGGCGACGAGGTAGGACACCAGGGCGCTGCCGAATCCGACGAGGAAGGCGACTCCGGCGATGATGACCGCCTTGGCCAGGAGGGCCGGGATGCGCTTGGGCACGGCGATCATGGTGGAGCGGATCATGCCGGTCGTCCACTCGCTGGCGATCAGGACCACAGCGAGCGATGCGATCAGCAGCTGCCCGAAGGCCAGGCCCGACGACGGCACGGTGAGCACCTGGCCGGCCACACTTTCCGGACCATCCGGCGGCGGCTGGAAACCCGACGGGGCGTTCGCGTCACCGACCGACTGTGCCATGATCGTCAGCGACCAAGCGAAGAGCGCAGCGAGACCCACCATCACGACCACGGTGCAGGCGATCAGGATGACGGTCGAGGGGACCGTGGTGATCTTGATCCACTCGGACTTCAGGACCCGGCCGAAGGTGACGCCGGGTCCTGCGCCCCGATCCTGCCGCGGCCGTTGCCGAGCTGGCGCGGACAGGGCCGGTGCAGGTGTTGATGATGACGTTGCCATGGTCAGCGTCCTTCCACTGGTGCGGCACCCTGGTTGCCGCTGGGCAGGCTGTGCGACTGGTACTCGACTTCGGTCTGGGTCAGTTCCATGTAGGCGTCCTCCAGGGACACCTGGAGCGGCGTCAGCTCGTACACGAGGACGCGTTCACGCAGGGCCACCTCGGCGATCCGCCGGGGTTCCACGCCGGTGATCTCGATCAGCTCCGGTTCGAGGACCTGCGAGGTGACGCCGTTCCCGGCGAGGCTCCCGAGGAGGTCGTGCGGGCGATCGGCGCGGACGCGGACCCGGGCCCTGCCCTGACCGTCGATGATGGACTGGATCGGGGCGTCCGCGATGATGCGTCCGCGTCCGATGACGATGAGATGGTCCGCCGTCAGCGCCATCTCCGACATCAGGTGCGAGGACAGGAAGACGGTCCGGCCCTCGGCGGCGAGGCCCTTCGCGAGGTGACGCACCCACTGGACGCCCTCGGGGTCCAGTCCGTTGACCGGCTCGTCGAGGATGACCGTGTGGGGATCGCCCAGGAGGGCTGCGGCGATACCGAGCCGCTGGCCCATGCCGAGCGAGAAACCGCCGACCCGCTTCCTCGCCACGGGTCCGAGGCCCGTCAGTTCGATGACGTCCCTGACCCGGCTGTTGGGGATGCCGTGGGTCGCCGCCATCGCGCGGAGGTGGTTGTAGGCGGAGCGCTTGGGGTGGACGGCTTTGGCGTCCAGGAGTGCGCCGACCTCGCGCAGCGGTGCCCGGTGCTGGGCATAGGGCCGGCCATTGACGGTCACGCCCCCCGATGTCGGATTGTCGAGGCCCATGATCATGCGCATCGTGGTGGACTTGCCCGCGCCGTTCGGACCGAGGAAGCCCGTGACCCTGCCGGGCTGCACGGTGAATGAGACGGCGTCGACGGCAGCTTTCGCACCGTACCTCTTCGAGAGGGCCTGGGCCTCGATCATGGTGCATCCTTCAGCTGTCGATGACATGGGGCCCGCAACTGCGGGCCCGTTCCCAACAGTAGGCCCGGGGCCGGTGGAGGTCACCGGCCCCAGGGATGATCACCGGTCAGGGCTCAGTACGTCTTTCGGACGACGACGCCGCCCTAGCGTGAGCTGATCGATGCGAACTTCCGGATGCACAGCGGCACGAAGACCACCAGCATCAGGATGGCCCCTATCAGCACCATCGGAACCGCGTTCTGCATGGGCCAGGCGTCCGGGAGTGGTTCCGATCCCACGTTGCCGAACAGTTCGCGTACCGCCTGGACGAGCGCGGACACCGGATTCCAGTTCGCGAAGGTCTCGAGCGCGCTGGGCAGGGTCTGCGACTGCACGAAGGCGTTGGAGATGAACGTGAACGGGAACAGGATCATGAAGGACGCGTTGTTGATCACCTCGGGAGACTTCACCGACATGCCCAGCAGTGCCATGACCCAGCTGAACGCGTAGGAGAACAGCAGCAGGAGCCCGAGGCCGGCGAAGAAACTGCCCATCGATGCGTTGACGCGCCACCCCACCGCGAAGCCGGTTGCCATCATGATGACCACCGACAGCACGTTGAGCACGAGGTCGCTGTTGGTGCGACCGATCAGCACGGCCGAGGAACTCATGGGCAGGGTGCGAAAGCGGTCGATGATGCCGTCCTTCAGATCCTGCGCCATCGCCGAGCCGGAGAAGGTGGACCCGAAGATCACCGTCTGCGCAAAGATTCCCGCCATGAGGTACTGGGTGTAGTCGGTTCCCGCCACCTGGATGGAGCCACCGTAGATCTGGCTGAACAGCAGCACGAACATGACGGGCTGCAGCACGGCGAAGACCAGCATGTCCGGCGAGCGCTTGAGCTTGGTCAGATTCCGCTTGGTCACCGTCCAGCCATCGGAGAACCACATCGCAAGCTCCGACGGCGGTACGGAGCGGGCATCGTCTTCGGGCCGGAACCGCTGGTTCTCCGGCTGCCTGCCTTCGGGCACCAGGACGCTCATGCTGCTACCTCCTTCGTGGCTGCCTCTTCGGTCTCCTCGGCCCGGCGGCCGGTGAGCGTGAGGAAGACGTCATCGAGGCTCGGGCGCCTCATGCCGGCGTCGTGCAGTGCGATGTTGCGCTCGCCGAGCTCCGACAGGATGTACTGGAGGGCACGCGGCCCGTCCGTGACCGCTACCTCCACGGTCCGTCCGTCGCCGCCGATCCCCGGCTCGCCGTCGCCATGCCGCCCCAGGATGACGCGGGCCGCAGGGGCGTCGGCGGCCTCGACGAGGGACACCACCACGCGGTGCCCGCCGATCTGCGCCTTCAGCTGGTCCGCCGTCCCCTCGGCGATGGTCCTGCCGCCGTCGATCACTGCGATGTCGTCGGAGAGCTGGTCCGCTTCCTCGAGGTACTGCGTGGTCAGGAGCAGGGTAGTGCCGGCGTCGACCAGGTCCTTGATGATGCCCCACAGGGCGAGGCGGCTCCGGGGGTCGAGGCCCGTGGTCGGCTCGTCCAGGAACAGGATCTTCGGGTTGATCACCAGGGCCCCGGCGAGGTCGATGCGGCGCCTCATGCCGCCGGAGAACCCCTTGACGGGTCGGTTGCCTGCCTCCGTCAGTTCGAACTGGTCGATGAGTTCCTGCGCCCGGCGCTTCGCTTCCCGGGCGCCCAGGTGGTAGAGCCTCCCCACCATCTCGAGGTTCTCGAGGCCGGTGAGGCCTTCATCGACCGCCGCGTACTGCCCGGAGACGCCGATGATGCGCCGGGCGGCCTTGGGGTTCCGCAGGACGTCGATGCCGTCGATGTGCGCTGTACCCGCCGTCGGCTGGATGAGGGTGGTCAGGATCTTCACCACGGTGGTCTTGCCTGCACCATTCGGGCCCAGCAGGGCCTTGACTGTTCCCTGGGGAACGGAGAGATTCATACCGTCGAGAGCGTGGACGGGCCCGCTCTTCGACGAATAGGTCTTCTTCAGACCTTCTGCCTCGATGATCGCCATGCAGAAAGGGTAGGACCGTGGGTCCGGGACTCCTAGGCGCTTCGGTCAGAAGCTGTCCGCAATGGTTCGGGCGTTTCCTTCGACCGCTCGCGGGCGGCCGGAGCAACCAGGAAGGAGGCGAGGACGGCGACTCCGACGGCGAGCAGCGCTGTCCGGATACCCACGAGGTCGCCGAGGAAACCGATGAGGGGCGGACCCGCGAGGAAGGCGGTGTACCCGATGGTGGAGACGACCGAGACGCGGGCTGCGGCACGATCGGGCTCGTCCGCGGCGGCGGACATCCCCATGGGGAATCCGAGGGCCGCACCCGCGCCCCAGAGGATCGCTCCGACGGCGGCAAGCGGCACGTTCGGCGCCACGACGAAGACCACGAGCCCCACGAGCGAGGACCCGAGGCTGGCCTGCAGGACACGGACGCGGCCGAAACGGTCGATGAGGCCGCCGCCCACGAAGCGCAATGCCGTCATCGCGGCGACGAAGACCGCGAACATGACCGCCCCGGTGCTCTCCGACGTGCCCAGGCCGTCGACGCTGGCCTTCGCTACCCAGTCGTTCGCAGCTCCCTCGGTCAGGGCGGCGCCGAGGACCACGAGGCCGATCAGCAGGGTACGGGGCTCACCCCACGCACCGATGCCCTTGGTGCGGGTTCCACCCGCCTGCGCCCCGACCACGTGCTCCTCCGCGCGGGGGAGGAAGTAGCGCGGTATCCACAGCGAAACGACGAGGCTGAGCACGGCGACGGCGACGAGATGGACCGGCAGGCCCACGTCCATTGCCGACAGTCCCGCCCCGACGAGCGCGCCCACGAATGCCCCTCCGCTGAACGCGGCGTGGAAGCGTGGCATGATCGTCCGCCCCACCCGGTGTTCGACGTGGGCCCCCTCGATGTTCTGCGCCACATCCCACAGCGCGATCCCGCACCCGAAGAGGAACAGCCCGACGGCGACCACGGACACCGAGCCATTCACCAGCCCCAGTGCGACGGCGCTTGCTGCTCCAGCCGCCGCAGTCCCGCCCAGACGGACCGTGTTGGCGGTGCCGAAACGGGCGGCGACGATGCCGGCGAGGGGAAGGGACAGCATCGAGCCGATGGCGCCCACGAGCAGGAGGGTCCCCATCTGGCCTGAGCCCAGCCCCAGGGTCTTTGCCGCAGCGGGGATTCGGGCCGCCCAACTCGCGAAGACGAGGCCATTGAGCGCGAAGATGGCATAGGCGGCGAACATGGCGGCGCGGACGGGGGGTTTCACCCTGCAACCGTAGGCGGGTGTCGCCTTGCTCTACAAACGGGCGCGGCGGGGCGGCGGGCTTCCCGAACCCTGCGGAAGGTCAGGTTTGCGGGCGGAACCGGACGTGGACGGCAGCGAGCAGCGCGTGCTCGCAGGAGAGTTCCTCTTCGGAGCAGCCAGGAACGAGCACCTGCAACGGCTGCAGCACTCCGTCCCCGCCCAGCCGCACGGTCCCCGACAGTACGACCAGGGCGGCGGGGCCGTTGGTACCGCCGACATGCAGCGCGCCGCTGACGCGCTGCACGTCGATGGACCCCTCGCACACCGTCCGCCGGGTCATCAGGTTGAGGTTCCGGGTTGGTCCCTCCAGGACCCGGACGCTGACGTCGACCTCGCCGGGGAATGCTGCGAGCGCGCCCAGCCTCAGGTCGCGGCTTTCACCGTCGACCGACATCCGCAGCAGTCCTTCGGAGCCCATCACGAAGGTACGGTCCACTCCCGGCAGGGAGGAGAAGGGACCGTCCTGCACGATCTCGGCGATGCTGAGGCGCCAGTCGAAGTCGGAGTAGCCAGTGCCCGGGGGCGCCTTGAGGACTTCGTACGTGATGCCGCCCCCGTTCGCCCACGGGCTGCCCTCGAGCAGGAGGGGGTCGATGATCCGGGCGTGCGGAGCGACCGGGTACTGCGGGGTGCCGTCCATCGATCCAGCATTCCACGGGTGGGCACTTTTAACGCCCAGTACACACGCCTGTAACACGGCACTGATTACTATGAGTCAACAGCGTTTCCCTGCAGGTAACACAATCCAGGCATCACGAATCGAACAGGACAGTTCCGATGACAAGTCTTGCGAACCCCGAGCCGGCAACCCTCCCCGACACCCAACTCGGGGCCGGGCCGATCTCCCTGGCGGACATCGCGAGGGCCCACGATGTGCGGTTCCTGCTGGCCACCTTCGTCGACATGACGGGCAAACCGTGCGCCAAACTCGTTCCCGTCGAAGCAGCCCACGAGCTTGAGGCCGGAGCGATGGGGTTCGCCGGCTACGCCGCAGGCCTCATCGGCCAGAAACCGCAGGATTCCGACCTGATCGCCGTACCGGACCTCGCCTCCTTCACCCCGGTTCCCTTCATCAAGGAGGGCCTGGCGATCATCCACTGCGACCCCCACGTCGACGGCAAGCCCTGGCCCTATGCACCCCGCGTCATCCTCAAGAACATCCTGGCCCGCCTCGCCGACCAGGGGATGCAGGCGAAGATCGGTGCCGAGGTCGAGTACTTCCTCGTCACGAAGAATGCCGACGGCACCCTCAGCACCGCCGACCCCCTCGACGACTCACCCCGTCCCTGCTACGACGCCCGCGGCGTCACCCGCATGTACGAGCACCTCACGTCGATCTCCACGGCGATGAACAGCCTGGGATGGGGCAACTACGCCAACGACCATGAGGATGCGGCAGGGCAGTTCGAGCAGAATTTCAACTATGCGGATGCCCTGACCACGGCCGACCGCGTGATCTCCCTGCGGTACATCCTGAACATCCTGGCCGAGCAGCGGGGCATGACCGCGACGTTCATGCCGAAGCCGTTCACGGACCGTACCGGCACTGGCCTGCACTTCCATCTCTCGCTGTGGTCCGGTGCCGAGGCGCTGTTCCCGGGCGAGGACGGCGAGCGGGGCCTCGGGCTGTCGGAGCTCGCCTACTCCTTCATCGGCGGGGTCCTGGAGCATGCGCCGGCCCTGCAGGCGTTCCTCGCACCGACCGTCAACTCATACAAGCGCACCGGGGCCACCACCAGCTCCTCCGGAGCCACGTGGTCACCCCGGAAGGCGTCCTTCGGCGGGAACGATAGAACGCACATGATCCGGGTCCCGGACGACAAGCGGATCGAACTGCGCTCCGGGGACGGTTCCGCCAATCCGTACCTCGCCATCGCCACCGCCCTCGCGGCCGGCCTGGACGGCGTGCAGAAATCCCTCGACCCTGGCCACCCGTCCGGCCCGGGCGAGTCCCGGCCGGACGCCCACTCTCTTCCCGCCACCCTGCTCCACGCCGTCGAGGCACTCCGCAGGGACCCTGTGATCCTGGCCAGCCTGAGTGGTGACGCGGGAATCGGCACCTACTACGCGGACGCCAAGGAGGAGGAATTCCTCCAGTGGCACAACCAGGTGAGTGACTGGGAGATCCGCACGTACCTGACCTCGATCTGACCCGACCCGACCACACCTACTTCCCGTAAAGGACTCCCATGTGCGGAATCGCCGCGCTGCAGTTGCGCAACCCCCTCCTGCATCCCCAGCTTGGCAGCCTGCTGTCCTCGATGCTCTGCCAGATCGTGGACCGGGGACCCGACTCCGCCGGCCTGGCGGTGTACAACTCGCCGGAACTGGTGAAGCAGGGCACCTCCACCCTCAGCCTGCTGGGCAAGGACCAGGGCCTCAGCCTTGCCGGGATCACCGATGGCATCGCCGATCTGCTCCCCGCTGACGCAGGGACCGCGGTCCAGGTGGTGGGCGACACCACCCTGGTGAGCGCCGCCGTCGACACCGACCTGCTGGCGAAGGCGGTGGGTGGGACCCTGCCCGGCGCCACCATCATCGGCCGCGGACAGCACGTCGCCGTGATGAAGAGTGTGGGGCATCCCATGGAGATCGCGGCAGATCACGGCCTGGCAGCGATGGCGGGCAGCCAGGGCCTGTCCCACACCAGGATGGCCACGGAGTCCGCGGTCACCGCGGGTGGCTCGCACCCCTTCTCCGTCGCCGACGACCTCTGCCTGGTCCACAACGGCTCCTTCTCCAACCATGCGACGGTCCGGCGTGAGCTGAAGCGCGAAGGCGCGGTGTTCGATTCCGAGAACGACACCGAGGTGGGCGCACGGTACATCGCGTCACGGTTGAAGCAGGGCGACACCCTGCAGGAGGCCCTGGTCAACCTCGGCAAGGTCCTCGACGGGTTCTACACCCTCGTCGTCACGACCGCGGACAGCATGGCCGTGGTCCGCGACCCGATCGCCTGCAAGCCGGCGATCATCGCCGAGACCCACGACTACGTCGCCATGGCCTCCGAGTACCGGGCGCTCGCGTCCCTGCCCGGCATCGATCACGCCCGCATCTTCGAACCGGAACCCGGAAAGGTCTACACATGGTCACTCTGACAATTCCCGAGGCCGACATGCCCCCAGCCACAGCCCCTGAAGGCATCCCTGCAGGCATCGGAGTCGACCTCGACGACAGCCCGGTCCGCGAGCTGAACCAGGCGCTGCACGACGCCGTCGACGGCCAGTCCTGGACCGTCACCAGCCCCGGCGGGAAGCACAGCCTCGCCGTGGGGATCGATGCCGACGTCGACGTCACCATCGAGGGCCACGCCGGCTACTACGCGGCGGGGATGCACCAGAAGGGCAGGGTGACCATCACCGGCAATGCCGGCGTGGGACTGGCGGAGAACATCATGTCCGGCAGCGTCCACGTGAAGGGCGACGCCTCGCAGTCGGCGGCGGCCACGGGCCACGGCGGCCTGGTCGTCATCGACGGCAATGCCGGGGCCCGCTGCGGGATCTCCATGAAGGGCGTGGACATCGTGGTGGGTGGGGACATCGGCCACATGTCCGCCTTCATGGCCCAGGCAGGCCGCCTGGTGGTCTGCGGCAATGCCGGCGACGCCCTCGGGGACTCCATCTACGAGGCGCGGATCTACGTCAAAGGCTCCGTCGCTTCCCTGGGTGCGGACTGCATCGAGAAACCCATGAGGGCGGAGCACCTCGAAGAACTCGCCGGACTGCTCGCGGCGGCCGGCCGGACCGAGGACCCCGCAGGTTTCCGGCGCTACGGCTCCGCCCGGAACCTGTACCACTTCCACGTCGACAACTCGACGTCGTACTAGCAAGGACGAATCCATGACCCTCACCCCGATCCAGCAGGACATTCCCGCACAGGTTCCCGTCCAGGAGCTCCCTGCCCAGGACATCGCCGCGCTGGGCCTGCGCGAATCCGCCACCTTCGACCGGGCGACCATCGCCGACATCCAGCGGGCCGCCGCCACCGGGGTCTATGACATCCGCGGCTGGGGTGCGAAGCGCCGGGTCCCGCACTTCGACGACCTGCTCTTCCTCGGCGCGTCCATGTCCCGCTATCCGCTGGAGGGCTACCGCGAGAAGTGCGATACCGACGTCGTCCTCGGCGACCGGCACGCCAGCAGGCCCCTGCACCTGCAGACCCCGGTGACCATCGCCGGCATGAGCTTCGGCGCCCTGTCGGCCAATGCGAAGGAAGCGCTCGGCCGCGGGGCGAGCGAGGTCGGCACCTCGACCACCACGGGCGACGGCGGCATGACGCCCGAGGAGCGCGGCCAGTCCAGGCACCTGGTGTACCAGTACCTCCCGTCCCGCTACGGCATGAACCCGGACGACCTGCGCAAGGCGGACGCCATTGAGATCGTTCTGGGCCAGGGCGCCAAGCCCGGCGGCGGCGGCATGCTGCTGGGCCAGAAGATCACCGAGCGCGTGGCCGGGATGAGGACCCTGCCCGTGGGTATCGACCAGCGCTCGGCCAGCCGCCACCCGGACTGGACCGGACCGGACGACCTCGAGATCAAGATCGGCGAGCTCCGGGAGATCACCGACTGGAAGACACCCATCTACGTCAAGATCGGCGCCTCACGCCCGTACTACGACACCGCCCTCGCCGTGAAGTCCGGCGCCGACGTGGTGGTGGTCGACGGCATGCAGGGAGGGACGGCAGCGACGCAGCAGGTCTTCATCGAGAACGTGGGCATCCCGACCCTCGCCGCCATCCCCCAGGCGGTCCAGGCTCTGCAGGAACTGGGCGTCCACCGGAAGGTCCAGCTCATCGTCTCCGGTGGCATCCGCACCGGTGCCGATGTCGCCAAGGCTCTGGCCCTGGGGGCCGACGCCGTCGCGATTGGCACCGCGGCACTCATCGCCCTCGGCGACAATGACCCCCGGTACGCGGCCGAATATTCGGCACTCGGGTCCGCCGCCGGCTTCTACGACGATTTCCAGGACGGCCGCGACCCTGCCGGCATCACCACCCAGGACCCGGACCTCGCCTCGCGGCTCGACCCGGTCGCCGCTGGCCGCCGTCTGGCCAACTACCTCCGCGTCCTCACCATGGAGGCCCAGACCATCGCCCGGGCCTGCGGGAAGTCGCACCTGCACAACCTCGAACCCGAGGACCTCGTGGCCCTCACGATCGAGGCATCGGCCATGGCACGGGTTCCCCTCGCAGGGACCAGCTGGATCCCCGGCGCAGGCTAGGGTTCCTCCATGACCGATTCCTCCGACTTCGTCGTGGTCGGCGCCGGGCTGGCCGGTGCCGCCGCCGCCTGGCAGCTCGCCGCGCGCGGCCACTCGGTGACCATCCTGGAACGCGACGTACCGGCCAGCCATGGCGGCAGCTCCCACGGATCCGCGCGCATCTTCCGCTACGCCTACCCTGATCCCTTCTACACGGGGGCGGTCGTGGAGTCGAAGAGCCTCTGGGACGAGCTCGAGCGGACGAGTGGGAAGCAGCTCATCACCCCGACCGGTGCCGTCGACTACGGCGCAGGTCGGCAGCCCGAGCTGCTGGCAGGGATCCTCGCCGGGGCCGGCGTCGACCATGAAGTCCTCAGCGCGGACGAGGCGAGGTCCCGCTGGCCCGCCATCGCCTTCGACACCCCGGTGCTGTGGCACCCGGGAGCGGGGGTGATCGACGCCGAGACCTCGGTCACCGCGATGGTGGACCTGGCCGTCGGACTCGGCGCGGAACTCAGGACCGGCTGGACCGTCACCGGAGTGGAACAGGAGGGCGACGCCTACCGTGTCCTGTCCGACACCGGCACCTCTGTGGTCACCGGGAACGTCGTCGTCGCTGCCGGCGGCTGGCTCCCGGACCTGCTGGGAAACCTCCCGCTGCCGAAGGGGTTCCTCTCCGGCATCCCGGAGATCACGGTGCGGCAGGAACAGGCCTTCCACTTCCGGTACCGCGACGCCGGCCCCTGGCCCACGTTCATCCACAAGGCCGCGGACATCCAGGTCTACGGGCTGCCCGGCGGGCGGGACGCGGACTTCTCGGGCCAGAAGGTGGCCGAATTCAACGGGGGCAAGGTTCTCCCGTCCGCGGCACAGCAGGACGGCGTCATCGATCCTGCGAACCGGCACCGGGTCGTCGATTACGTGCGGCGGTACCTGCCGGGCCTCGACCCCGAGCCCTACGCGGAGACCACCTGCCTCTTCACGAACACCCCCGACGAGGAGTTCTTCCTCGATCGGGCAGACGGACTGACGGTCGTCTCCCCCTGCTCCGGCCACGGCGCGAAATTCGCACCCCTCATCGGTCACTGGGCGGCCGATCTCGCAACCGGCTCGGCGGATCTCCCCCCGCGGTTCCGGCAGGCCACCACCCGGATCAGCGCGCGCTGATCCGGACCCGCGAGTCGGTTCCTCCCGTCTAGATTCCTCCCGTTCCCTCCAGGAAGGTTCAGCCAGTGCGCCCCTCGACCGACGACCCGGTAGCAGACCCGACAGCAGACCCGACAGCAGACCCGGCGGCAGGCACCGTATCGGGTCTCCTGCGGGACATCTCCGGCGTCGGAACGGACGCCCGTCGCGGCGGCTACTCCAGGCCGGTCTTCTCGAGCGCCGAAACGGAACTCCGCTGCTGGTTCACCGAGCAGGCCCGACGCCGGGGACTGGACGTCTCCACCGACGCGAATGGGATCGTCTGGGCATGGTGGGACACGGACGACGGCGAGCGCAGGGACGCCGTCGTCACCGGCAGTCACCTCGACTCCGTTCCCGGCGGCGGGGAGTTCGACGGTCCACTCGGCGTGGCATCAGCGCTCGTCGCCGTCGACATCCTGCGGAGCCGCCGGTTCCGTCCCGGGCGTCCGCTGGCCATCGCCGTCTTCCCCGAGGAGGAAGGCTCCCGGTTCGGGGTGGCGTGCCTGGGCTCCCGGCTGCTCACGGGCGCCCTGGATCCGGACAAGGCCCGCAGCCTCAAGGACGCCGATGGCGACACCTACGCCGACGTGGCCGCGGCGAACGGGCAGGACCCCCGGCGGATCGGAGCGGACCCCGCAGCGCTCGACCAGCTGGGGGTGTTCGTCGAGCTGCACGTCGAACAGGGCAGGGGACTGATCGACCTCGACCAGCCGGTGGCTGTCGGCACGTCCATCCTCGGCCACGGCCGGTGGAGGCTGTCGGTCCACGGCCAGGGCAACCACGCAGGGACCACCCTCATGACCGACCGCCGCGACCCGATGGTCGCCGCCGCCCGCATGATGGTGGAGATCAGGAACATCGCCCTGCAGTACCGGGATGCACGCGCGACGGTGGGCCGGCTCCAGCCTGTCCCGGGCGGCACCAATGTCATCCCGTCCCGTGTGGACCTGTGGATCGACGCCCGGCACCCGCGGGACGAGGTGACGGCCTCCCTCGTCGAATCGATCCACTCCCGGGCCCGCCTCATCGCGGCGGAGGAGGGTTGCACGGTCACACTCGACGCCGAGTCCCTCAGCCCCACCGTGCACTTCGATCCAGGCCTGCGGGACCGGCTCCGGACGCTCCTTCCGGTGGCACCGGTCCTGGACACGGGCGCCGGCCACGACGCGGGCGTGCTGGCCGGCCGTCTCCCCACCGCCATGCTGTTCGTCCGGAACCCGAGCGGCATCTCGCACTCACCGGAGGAATGGGTTGAGGATGCCGATGCGGAAGCAGGAGCACGAGCGCTCGCGGACGTCCTCCAGGGCCTGCTGGAAGCGGCCGGCACCCCGGCATCTCCCCTGCACGCACCTATGATGGCGGGATGATGAGGCGGGCCGGCGGGACGGGAGACATAACGGCGGACACCAGGGCGGACGACGCGGACGACAGCGTGACAGGGAAGCTGGAACGGGTCATCGCCGGCCAAGTCCGCCGGTACAGGCTGGCCCAGGGGATCTCCGCCTCGGAACTCGCCCTGCGCACCGGGATGTCGAAGGCCATGGTGTCGAAGATCGAGACGGCCAGCACGTCCTGTTCCCTGACGACGCTGCAGCGACTGGCGGACGGGCTCGAGATCCCGGTCACGGCGCTGTTCCGCGGTGCCGACACGGACCGGGACGCTGCCTTCACGAAGAACGGGCAGGGCAGCGTGACCGTGCGCAGCGGAACGCAGCACGGCCACGAGTACCGCGTGCTGGGGGTCCTCAAAGGGCGCAGCGACGCCATCGAACCGACGCTGGTGACCCTGACGGATGCGTCGGACATCTTTCCGCTGTTCCAGCACCCCGGCACGGAGTTCATCTACATGCTCTCAGGGCGGATGACCTACGGCCACGGAGCCTACGAATACACGATGGAGGCCGGCGACGCACTCCTCCTGGAGGGAGAAGGTCCCCACGGTCCCCTGGAACTGCTGGACCTGCCCATCACCTTCCTGGCCGTCGCCGCACGATAACGGCCGATCGTCGCCCGGGCTACTGTCCCGGAGCCGCCTGGTCCAGTTCCACCTCGATATCCTCGGCCGTCACGGTCACGGTCGCACCCAGGGAGATCCTTCGGGTGTCCTCCTCGCGCGTCCAGCGCGGTGGTTCTGCGCTGTCGAACTCCGCGTTGCGCTCGTACGAGAAGGTGGCCTCGGCGTCGTCGGACCAGAGCCGGTACATTCCGGGCTCGTAGGACTGCTCGAGCGTGAAGGTCGGCTCCTTGACCAGTGTCCAGCGTGGACTGCGGACATCCTCGGGATCCCCGAACATGTAGGAGCTGTTCGGGCAGCCGCTCGGAGCGGCCTCCGTGGAGGCGATGCACCGGTCGAGGGCCGCGGTGACCTCGGCGACGGCGTCGGCCATGACCGCAGGGGTCGCAGCCGGCTTCACCAGCACTCCGCGTGATGCCACCCCGTCCGCCGGAACCGTGACCGCTTGCTGGGTCCCGTAGGACAGGTACCGGGAGGGCGCCGGCGGCGGAACGACGTACTCTCCGGGAAGCGCCGGGAGGACCACGGAACGCAGTCCCGGGTACGGACTGGCCTCTCCTGGAGGAAGAGCCACGTCGGCTCCGTTGACGGTGATGGCCTGCAGGTCCTCGGGGATCACCATGCTGATGTCGGTGACGGGTTCCGGCCCGTCCAGGCGCCACTCGCCGAAGAACACGCCGGTGAACCCGGTCCGGGTCAGGGTGAACTCGAGGGTGCTGGTGCTTCCGTCCTGCGTCAGGTCAGCGACCACCGTGGCGGTGTCATCGTTCACCGAGATGTCACCGAGCTCGTAACCCGTGATGCGGTGATCGGCCGCACCGTACACGGCGTTCGCCAGCAGGGCGTCCTGCCCGTCGACGGCGGTTCTTCCGAGGAGGCTCCTGGAGGCCTCGGCGTCGCCTGCGACGAGGGCGTCGAGGTAGGCCTCGACCGGCTTGTCGGGTCCGAAGACCGACTGGTCGACCAGCTTGACCGCCACCGCCGCGATCAGTACCACCACGACGGCGGCGCCGCCCTTCATACGCGTACTTCTCCGAGTCCGCATGATTCCCCCATCGCCGCGCTGCGGTGTCCCGCCGTTCACCTTACAAGGGCCGCCGATCCGGGTTCGCGGCGACCACGTTATCCACGATTGTGGATAACCCTGTGGAGGACCTGTGGACGAAGGCCGTTCAGCGGGCGCGGACGACCCGGCTCTCGTCCCACACGGATTCCTTCGTCTCGTACACCTTGCCATCGGAGCCGAAGACGAGGAACCGGTCGAAACTCCGGGCGAACCAGCGGTCGTGCGTCACGGCCATGACCGTGCCCTCGAAGGCATCGATGGCGCGCTCGAGAGCCTCCGCCGAATGCAGGTCGAGGTTGTCCGTCGGCTCGTCGAGCAGCAGCAGGGTTGCACCCGACAGCTCCAGCAGGAGGATCTGCAGGCGGGCCTGCTGACCGCCCGACAGGGAGTCGTAGGGCTGCTCGGCCTGTGCTGCCAGCCCATAGCGGTCGAGGACGGCGGACGCTGCCTCGCGGCCCAGGCCGGACCGGTGCTCGTCGCCCCGGTGGAGGATGTCGATGAGCGTGCGCCCGAGGAGGTCGGGGCGCGAGTGCGTCTGGGCGAAGAACCCCGGCCGGATGCGCGCCCCCAGCTTCACGGAACCCTCGTGGGGAACCGGCGCGATATCGACGTCGGACACGGGCAGGTGCTCCTTGTCCGGGTCCGACCCGCCACCGGCCAGCAGGCGCAGGAAGTGCGACTTGCCGGAGCCGTTGGACCCGAGTACTCCCACACGGTCGCCGAACCAGATCTCGGTGCTGAACGGCTTCATGAGGCCCGTCAGTTCGAGCTTCTGGGCCACGACGGCGCGCTTGGCGGTCCGCCCGCCCTGCAGCCGCATGGACACGTTCTGCTCCAGCGGGATCGCTTCCGGCGGCCCCGCCTCCAGGAACTTCGCGAGGCGGGTCTGCGCCGCGTGGTACCGGTTGGCCATGTCCGAGCGGAACGCCGCCTTGTTCTTGTACATGTTGACGAGTTCCTTGAGCTTGATGTGCTCCTCGTCCCAGCGCTTGCGCAGCTCCTCGAAGCGCGCGTTCCGGTCCTCGCGCGCCTTCAGGTAGGTCTCGAACCCGCCGCCGTGGGTCCACGACGACGCCCCCAGGGCGCCCGGCTCGAGCGTCACGATGCGCGTCGCGGCATTGGCGAGCAATTCGCGGTCGTGGCTGACGAACAGCACGGACTTCTTCGACTCACGCAGCTTCGCCTCGAGCCAGCGCTTGCCGGGGACGTCGAGGTAGTTGTCCGGCTCGTCGAGGAGCAGGAACTCGTCAGGACCCGAGAACAGCGCTTCGAGCACCAGCCGCTTCTGCTCGCCACCCGAGAGCGACGACGCCGCCCGGTATTGCGCGCGGTCGAACGGGACGCCGAGGGCAGCCATCGTGACCTCGTCCCACGTGGTCTCGAGTTCGTAGCCGCCGGCATCGCCCCAGTCCGCGATGGCCTGGGCGTAGTTCATCTGGGTGGGCTCGTCATCGGCTTCCATCATGGCGAGTTCGGCGTCGTCGATCCTCTTGGCCGCGGCTGCCAGCACCGGTGGTGCGGCCGAGACGAGCAGGTCGCGGACGGTCGTGTCGTCGCGCACCTGGCCGACGAACTGCCGCATGATCCCCATGGTCCCCGAGCGGCTCACCGCCCCTTCGTCGGGCGTGAGGTCACCGCCGATGATGCGCAGAAGGGTGGTCTTCCCTGTGCCGTTCGGCCCGATCAGCGCCGTCTTATGGCCGTCGCCGACCTTGAAGGCCACGCCGTTGAGCAGTTGCCTGCCGTCGGAGAGAAAGTAATCGATGCCGGATACGTCGAGATGAGCCACGTATCCAGTGTTTCATCCACAGACAAACCGGTGGATGCACCCGCGGGACCGGCCGCCGTCAGTCCTGCTGGTCGCCCGGCATCATGCGGTACCCCACGCCGCGCACCGTCCGGATGAATCGGGGATTGGTGATGTCCTCCCCGAGCTTCTTGCGGAGGTTGCGGATGTGCACCTCGACGAGGTGGTGGTCCTGGCTCCAGCCGTCCCCCCACACCCGGTTCAGCAGTGCCTCGCGGGTCCACACCCGCTGGGCCCCCGTCAGGAGTGTCTCCAGCAGGTCGAACTCGATGCGGGTCAGTGCGAGCTCCTGGCCGGCAAGGGTGACGACGCGACCCTCGACGTCCATGACCAGGCCGTTGTGGCGCAGCAGCTCGTTGCCGCCGAGTTCCGGCGGCTGGACATTGCCGGCGCCGGCGCCGGTGCGGGGACGGCGGAACATCGCCGACACGCGTGCGGAGAGCTCCCGGGGGCTGAAGGGCTTGCCGATGAAGTCGTCCGCACCGATCTCGAGGCCGATCAGGCGGTCGATCTCGTCCTGCCGTGCCGTCACCATCACGATGTACGCGTCACTGACGGCGCGGCACTGCCGGCACACTTCGACGCCGTCGAGATCCGGCAGGTTGAGGTCGAGGGTGACCAGGTCGGGCCGGTGTTCCTTCAGCGCCGCCAGTCCCTCGAGCCCCGACGAGGCCTCGACGATGGTGAATCCGTTCATGCGCAACGTCGTGGCGAGCAGTTCGCGGATGTCCGGATCGTCCTCGACGATCAGCGCGGTGCGCTGGGACGGAGGAACGGACATGAAACAAGGGTTTCACACATCGGTGTTCCTTGGCGCCCCGGGCACGGATTTGCCTTGAACAAATCTTGAGAATCCCGGCAATCGCACCCGTAGACTGCCCGGATGCTAACGACCATCCTCAGCACCGTGCAGGTCGACAACCTGACCGTCCGCGTACTCACGACGCCGGGACCCGACACCGCCCGGAGCCCGTACGTCCTCGTCCATGGACTGGGCATGACGCATCGCTACCTCGACCGCCTCCGGGGCGAACTCGCCGCGGACGCCGTCGTGCACTCGATCGACCTGCCCGGATACGGGCCGGACTCGCAGCCCCGGAGGGAGCTCGGCGTCGAGGACCACGCCGCACTCATCGGCGAGGCCCTCACCGCACTCGGGATCACCTCCTGCACGCTCGTAGGCCATTCCATGGGCGTGCAATTCGTCACAGCGGTCGCCCTGCAGTTCCCGGCCCTCGCCGAACGGATCGTCCTCATCGGACCCGTCGTGGACAGGCGTCGCCGGACCGTCCTGCAGCAGGCGATCTCCCTCGGACACGACACGCTCCGCGAAACCCCCTCGGCGAATTTCACGGTCTACACCGACTACCTCCGGACGGGCATGCGCTGGTACCTCCGCCAGCTGCTGCCCATGATGGAGTACCCCCTGGAGCGCGCCGTCGAGCGGGTCCAGTGCCCCGTCCTGGTGGTGCGGGGAGGCCGGGATCCGGTGGCACGGCGCCGCTGGTGCAGGGAACTGGCGGAGCGGGCGCGGTTCGGTTCGTTTCTCGAGATCGAGGGCCAGCCGCACGTCGTGCAGCACTCGGCGGCCCGCGCCGTCGCGGACGGGATCATCGCGTTCCGCGGGTTCCCCGTTCCCGCCGGCGTGCCTCCCTTGCCCGAAGCTTCGGCCTGGGCGATGGGAAAACTTGAAGATTGAAGCGCATAGTAGACATATTGCGGTTGGTCCCGTCCCCCCTGTAGTTGCGACCGGCTGCAAAGACACGACACCCGGCCGGCGTTGCCCAGCAGCACCGGCCGGGTGTTCCAGAACCTCTGAAGGAACATCGCATGCCTGACTTGGAAGAGTGGTCGACCAGCCGCCTGCTCACCACCGCCGCCCGTCTCGTGGACCACGCATGGAACGAAAGGCTGCTCGACATCGGGATCACCCATGCCGGCTACACCACCCTCGGCGTGCTCTCCCGCCAGGGCACCATGACGGGCGCCAAGCTGGCCCTCGCAGTGCACGTGCAGGCGCAGACGATCGGCAAGACCATCGAGAAGCTCGAGCGGCAGGGCTTCATCTCCCGTATCCGCGACAGCGTCGACCGCCGCAGCCAGCGGATCACGATCACCCCGACCGGCGTCGAAGCCCTCGCCAAGGCAGAGGACATCGAGCGCACACTGATGGTGGGAGAAGGCCTGGAATCCTTCGAGCTGCGGAGCCTGCTCCGCGGCATCGTCGGGGAACTCGCCCCCCAGCGCCAGCGGCCGGCGGTCGCGGCCGTCTGAGCCCTCGGGTTCACAGAATTTCCAGGGAACGGCCGTCCTCAGGGCGGCCGTTCTTCCGTGCAGCTGTTCCCCTTCCCGGGTTTGCTAGACAGACTAACTATCCGTCGTAAAATGACCGGGTGAACGCCGAACAACTGAACGCTGCAGCAGTGGCCGAGCTCCAGGACCTCATGCTCAGCAATGAGAACGTGGACCAGTTCCTGGAAGACCTGGCACGCCTCTCCTCACGGATCCTCGGTGGATCGGTGAAGGTGCAGTGCGGTGTGACCTACCGCCACCGGGACCTCGCGACCACCGTGGCGTGCAGCAGCGACGAGGCACGGGTCCTGGATGAGATCCAGTACGGCTTCGGCGACGGGCCGTGCCTGCACGCGATCAGCACGGGCTCCACCGTGATCGTCGACGACGTCCGCACCGACAGCCGCTGGCCCGAGTACTTCGAGGTCGTCGCCGATCACGAGTACTTCGCCATGATGGGCGTCCCCCTCGTGCTCGGCTCCGGGGGCGGGGCCTCGCTGAACTTCTACGCCGCGAACCCCCGTACCTTCACGAGCAGCGCCCAGGACCTCGCGGAAGGCTTCGCGACGCAGGCAGCGAAGGCGCTGCAGATGGTGCTCCGCGTGTCCCAGCATGCCACCACGTCGTCGAACCTGTTGGCCGCAATGGAGTCGAGGACCACCATCGACATCGCGATCGGGATCATCATGGGCCAGAACCGCTGCACGCAGCGCGAGGCGTACACGATGCTGAGCCGGGCCTCGAACGCCCAGAACGTCAAGGTCCGGGAGATCGCGCACCGCATCGTCAGCGGGATCACCACCGAGCCGGCGGAGACGCACTTCTCGCACTAGCGGGACAGGCCCCGCGTGCAGTTTTCGGGTATCGCGGTCAGGCCCTGCCCTGCCCGGCCAGCTCCGATGCGGCCAGTTCGGCGAGGTCGTTGAAGCTGTAGAGGTGCAGTCCTGCGTATCCGGCGCCGTCCAGCGCATCCACCAGCGGTGCCGGGTCATAGGAGGCCGACGACAGCAGCTGCCTCACCACGGATCCGGTGTTGGCGCTGCCGGCCGAGCGCTTCAGGAATCCGAGGGACTGGCCCACTCCGATCCGCCCGGCGAGGCGGAGCAGCCGGGACATCCTCACAGGGCCCGGGATGCCTGCCCAGACGGGCAGGGTGATGCCGTCGAGCCGCAGCACCGAAGGGAAGGCCCGGAGGGTGTCCGGAGAGAAGCAGAGCTGCGTGACGCACCAGGACGCCAGCTCCTGCTTGGCCCTCAACGTCCTCGCCAGCTCCTCCTGCGCTGTCCCCGGGTGCCCCTCCGGATAGACGGCGATGCCCATGCGGAGGGCTCCCCCGGACAGGTCCGCGATGTCCTCCATGAGCGCGCCGCTCCAGGCATAGGGTCCGGCCGCGTCCGCTGCGTCACCGCCGATCACGAACACGTCGGTGATGCCCGCCTTGGTGCACTGCGCGACGTACTCTGCCAGCTCCGCTCGGCCCGCCACCGACCGGGCTGCAAGGTGCGGAACAGCCGTGTACCCGGCGCGGGCCAGGTCCACCGCCATGTCCACGGCCTGGCGCGGACCGTGGTGCGGCAGGCAGGTGACGGTCACGACGGCGGGAGCGGGCAGGTGCGCCTGGAGCCGCTCCACCAGGCCCTCCCCGGGGATCACCTCTATCCGGACCGGCAGGTCAGCCACGCGCTGTCAGCACTCCACCACGTTCAGGGCGAGCCCGCCGCGGGCGGTCTCCTTGTACTTGTCCATCATGTCCGCGCCGGTGTCCCGCATGGTCTTGATGGCGACATCGAGCGAGACGTGGTGCTGGCCGTCACCGCGCACGGCCATGCGTGCCGCGGTGATGGCCTTCATCGCGCCGACGGCGTTCCGCTCGATGCAGGGGATCTGCACGAGGCCGCCCACGGGGTCGCAGGTCAGCCCGAGGTTGTGTTCGATCCCGATCTCTGCGGCGTTCTCGACCTGCTCCGGGGTCCCTCCCAGGACCTCGGCCAGCGCTCCGGCGGCCATGGCGCAGGCGGAGCCGACCTCGCCCTGGCAGCCCACCTCGGCCCCGGAGATCGAGGCGTTCTTCTTGAAGAGCGAGCCGATCGCCGTGGCGGCGAGCAGGAACCGGACGACGCCGTCGTCGTCGGCTCCCGGGACGAAGTCCACGTAGTACTTCAGGACCGCGGGGATGATGCCGGCGGCCCCGTTGGTCGGCGCCGTCACCACGCGCCCGCCCGCTGCGTTCTCCTCGTTGACGGCCAGGGCGAAGAGGGTGACCCACTCCATGGTGCCGAGGCGGTCGTTCGGGTCGTCGGCCTTCTCCAGCAGCTGCCGCTGCCGTTCTGCTCGGCGCCGGACTTTCAGTCCGCCGGGCAGGATCCCGCCCGTCGTCGTACCGCGCCGGATGGTGTCCTGCATGACGCCCCAGATCTCCAGCAGCCCCGCGCGCACCTCGTCCTCGGTGCGCCAGGCCAGTTCGTTGGCCAGGACGACGTCGGAGAAGGACTGCCCGGTGGCCCGGCAGATGCCCAGCAACTGGTCGGCGGTGCCGAAGGGGTGGGACACCGGTACGGGCTTGAGGACCGCCGTCTCCGAACCGATCTGGTCCTCGTCGAGCACGAATCCACCGCCGACGGAGAAGTATTCCCTCGTTTGCATAACATCCCCCGCGGCTGAATATGCCGAAAAGCGCATACCATTGGTGTGGTAGTCGAGGCGCTTGCGGCGGTGCAGGACGACATCCGTATCGGGCTGGAACGGAATCGGATGCTTCCCCCCGAGGTTAAGCGACCGGACCTCGCCGATGCGGGTGATGCGGGCGTCCGCGGACGTCGGATCCACCAGGTGCGGCTGCTCGCCCTCGAGCCCGAGCAGCACGGCCTTGACGGTACCGTGCCCGTGGCCGGTGGACCCGAGTGATCCGAAGAGGTCCACCTGCACACGCTGCACGTCGGACAGCAGGCTCCCGGTGCGCAGCACTTCCGTGAAGAGGTAGGCCGCCGTCATCGGTCCGCCCGTGTGGGAGCTCGAGGGCCCGATGCCGATCTTGAACAGGTCGAAGGCGCTGATCGTCACTGGGCTGTCCCGGCGGGCTTCGCGCGCTTGTAGAACGGCCTGGCGATCACGGTGAAGGGTTCGGGTCGTCCGCGAAGGTCCACCTGGATCTCGGTGCCGACGGCTGCGTACTCCGATTCGACGTAGGCGAGTGCCACAGGGTACCCCAGGGTGGGGCTCGGCAGTCCCGAGGTCACGGTGCCGACGGTCCTGCCGTCGGCGACGACGGCGTACCCGGCGCGTGCCGACCGTCGTCCGACGGCCCGGAGGCCGACTAGGCGCCGCGCCGGCTCGACGGCCTTCAGCGGCTCGAGCACGGAGCGTCCCACGAAGTCCTCGGCCTTCTTGGTGCTGACCACGGGCCCGAGGCCTGCCTCGAAGGGGTTGGTGTCGAGGCAGAGCTCATGCCCGTACAGGGGCATCCCGGCCTCGAGGCGCAGCGAGTCGCGTGCTGCGAGACCGCAGGGCAGCAGCCCGTGCGGGCCCCCGGCCTGCAGTGCGGCGTCCCAGAGGCGCACTGCCAGATTGTTGCCGATGAAGATCTCGAAGCCGTCCTCACCGGTGTAGCCCGTCCGGGCGAGGAGCACGGGAAGGCCGGCGAGCTCGAGCTCCACCACGGCGTAGTACTTCAGCTCACGGATGATGCCGGCGCCCTCAGGTCGCGCGAGATCGAGGAGGACGGCTTCGGCCGTCGGTCCCTGCACGGCGATGAGGGCCGTGACGTCCGACTGGTCCTCCACGGCGACGTCGAAGCCCTTGGCGCGGAGGCGCAGTTCCTCGGCGACGAGGGGCGCGTTGGAGGCGTTGGGCACCACGAGGAAGGATTCCTCGGCGAGACGGTACGTGATGAGGTCATCGATCACGCCGCCCTCGGCGGTGCAGATCAGCGAGTACTTGGCCTTGCCCACGGCGAGAACCGCGAGGTTGCTGACCAGGGCGTAGTTCAGGAACTGCGCTGCCTGCGGTCCGCTCACGAGGACCTCGCCCATGTGGGACAGGTCGAAGAGGCCCGCGGCGTTCCGGACGGTGTGGTGTTCCTCCAGCTCGCTGCGGTATTTGAGGGGCATCTGCCAGCCGCCGAAGTCCGTGAAGGACGCGCCGTGCGCCTGGTGCTGGGTGTACAGGGCTGTGTGCTTGCTCTGCTCGCTCACGTCGGGTTCCTAGTCTTCGAAGGCTTCGAGGGGAGGGCAGGAGCAGATCAGGTTGCGGTCACCGTGGGCGCCGTCGATCCTGCGCACCGGCGGGAAGTACTTGTCGTGGCGCAGCGAGCGCAGCGGGTAGGCCGCGAGCTCGCGGGGGTAGGCCTGCGTCCACTCGTCGCGAACGAGCACCTGCGCGGTGTGGGGCGCCTGGCGCAGCGGGCTCTCCTCGATGCTGAACTCACCGGCTGCGACGCGGTCGATCTCGCCCTTGATCGCGATCATCGCGGAGATGAAGCGGTCCAGCTCGGCGAGGTCCTCGGACTCCGTCGGCTCGACCATCAGCGTGCCCGCCACGGGGAAGGACAGCGTGGGGGCGTGGAAGCCGTAGTCGATGAGGCGCTTGGCGACGTCCTCGGCCGTGACGCCGGTCGCGGCCGTCAACGGGCGGAGATCCAGGATGCATTCGTGCGCCACGAGTCCCTGCGTGCCCGTGTAGAGCACAGGGAAGTGCTCCGTCAGGCGTGCGGCGACGTAGTTGGCGGCGAGCAGCGCATGCGCCGTCGCGCTGGTGAGCCCTTCCGAGCCCATGAGCGCGATGTAGGCCCAGGAGATGGGCAGGACGCCGGCCGAACCGTACATCGACCCCGAGACGGGAGTGCCGCCCGCGGCGTCCGGTCCGCCGTCGGTCGCGATGTCCCGGTTGGCATCTCCGGGCAGGAACGGCGCGAGGTGCGCGGCTACGGCCACAGGCCCGACGCCGGGTCCGCCGCCACCGTGAGGGATGCAGAAGGTCTTGTGCAGGTTCAGGTGGGAGACGTCGCCGCCGAACTCACCGGGCTGCGCGAGGCCCACGAGGGCGTTGAGGTTCGCGCCGTCGATGTAGACCTGGCCGCCGGCCCCGTGCACCTTCTCGCAGACCCAGCGGACGTCCTCCTCGAACACACCGTGCGTCGAGGGGTAGGTGATCATGATGGCGGAGAGGTTCTCCGCGTGCTGCTCGATCTTGGCGAGCAGGTCGTCGTGGTCGATGTTGCCGTTCGCGGCGGTCCCGACCACCACGACCTTCATCCCGGCGAGGACGGCAGAGGCGGCGTTCGTGCCGTGGGCCGAGGACGGGATGAGGCAGACGGTGCGGCTCTCGTCGCCGCGGGAGCGGTGGTAGCCGCGGATGGCGAGGAGGCCGGCGAGCTCGCCCTGGGAACCGGCGTTGGGCTGCAGGGATACGCGGTCGTAACCCGTGATCTCGGCGAGTCGCTCCTCGAGGTCCGTGATCAGCTCACGCCAGCCCTCGGTCTGGTGCTCGGGGGCGAAGGGATGGATCGAGGCGAACTCGGGCCAGGAGATCGACTCCATCTCGACGGTCGCGTTGAGCTTCATGGTGCAGGAGCCCAGCGGGATCATGGTGCGGTCCAGCGCGAGGTCCTTGTCCGAGAGCCTGCGCAGGTAGCGGAGCATCGCCGTCTCCGAGCGGTGCAGCGAGAAGACCGGGTGCGTCAGGAAATCGGACGTCCGGCGCAGGTCCGCGGGGATCCTGTCCCGGACAGCCGCGGATCCTTCACTCGTGCCACCGAAGACCGCCGCGACAGCGGCGATGTGCTCGGCCGTCGTCGTCTCGTCGCAGGAGATGCCGAGGTGGTCGGCGTCGACGCGGCGGAGGTTGTAGCCCTGCGCCTCGGCCTTGTCGGCGTAGTCGGCGGCCTTGCCGGGCACGCGGACCAGGAGGGTGTCGAAGAACGCATCGTGCACGACGGCGGCCTCGGACCCCTCGAGGGCGGCGGCGAGGTCCACGGCGCGCTGGTGGGTGGTGCGCGCGATCGCCGTCAACCCCTCGGGGCCGTGGTAGACGGCGTACATGGAGGCGACGATCGCCAGCAGCGCCTGCGCGGTGCAGATGTTACTCGTGGCCTTCTCGCGGCGGATGTGCTGCTCGCGGGTCTGCAGGGCCAGGCGGTAGGCGGGTGCACCGTCGGCATCCTTCGAGACGCCCACGAGGCGGCCCGGCAGCATGCGCTCGAGGCCCTTGCGCACGGCCATGTACGCGGCGTGCGGGCCGCCGAAGAAGAGGGGGACGCCGAAACGCTGGGCGGAGCCGACGGCGATGTCCGCGCCCTGCTCGCCCGGAGCGGTGATGAGCGTGAGGGCCAGGAGGTCGGCGGCGACCGTGACGAGTGCGCCGCGCTCCTTGGCCGCGCTGATGACGGCTGCATGGTTGCGCAGCGCGCCCGAGGCGCCGGGCTGCTGCAGGACCACGCCGTTGATGTCACCGTCGGGCAGGCCTGCGGAGAGATCGGCGATCTCGACGTCGAACCCGAGCGCCTCGGCGCGGCCGCGCACGACGGCGACGGTCTGCGGGAGGGCATCGGCGTCGATGACCGTGCGGCCCTTGTTCTTGCCGGAGCGGCGCATGAGGAGGACGGCCTCGGCGACGGCGGAGGCTTCGTCGAGCAGCGACGCGTTCGCGATGTCGAGAGCCGTGAGGTCCTGCACCATCGTCTGGAAGTTCAGGAGGGCCTCGAGCCGGCCCTGGGAGATCTCCGGCTGGTAGGGCGTGTAGGCCGTGTACCAGGCGGGCGACTCCAGCACGTTGCGGCGGATCACCGGAGGCGTGACGGTGTCGAAATAGCCCTGGCCGATCATCTGGACGGCGGTCCGGTTGCGGCCCGCGATGCGCCGGAGCTGCGCCAGCACCTCGGTCTCGCTGAGGGCCGCCGGCAGGTCCAGCGCACGGTCGAGGCGGATGCTGGCGGGAACCGCCATGTCCACGAGCTTCTCGAGGCTCGGGTAGCCGAGGACCTCGAGCATGCGGGCAGCGTCGGGGGTGCGCGGGCCGATGTGGCGGTCGGCGAAGGTGGAGGCGGCGCCGGATGCGGCGCCCTGTGCGGTGCCGGGTCGGGAGTCGAGCGAGGCGGTCATGGGGAACTCCGTACGTCAGAAGAGAGCGCGGTGGCGCGCGTGCCTGGTCGGGTTCCTCCCCGCTCTGTGTGGGACCTGAGAGTTTCCGCAGGGCTCCGCGCCTGCTTGCACCGTCGGTGAGCGCCGGGCGTGCCCGATGCTGCTTTCCAGAGTTGCCTATCCGCAGCGGTACTGGGCCTGAGAGATTCCTGGGGAGGATTTGCTCCTACGGCGCCTGCCGGCTTGTGTCAACGGCAGAACTCTCCCGCTGCAGATCAGTGGCATATTCAGTTGGGGTTTTGCGGCATGTGAGCCGCCACACAGCTTACCGTGCCGGGCGGATCGGAGGCAAAGATAGCGGAGTCCGAGGCCGAACAATAGCCCCTGCACCGGTACCGGGGAAGGGTTGCGGAAACCTCCCCGAGGTCCTGTCGCCCGCGGCACAGCAGGACTAGCGTGGACTACACGCCTCTCGAGCACCTGGAGTCTCAATGCCGATTCCCCGCCTCCGCTCGGCCGCCGTCGCCCTGGCGCTGGTAGCCGCCGTCATGGTGCCCGCGCCGCCTGCAAGCGCGGCGGGTGCGTCCTACGTCGCCCTCGGTGACTCCTACTCCTCAGGGACAGGAACGCGCTCGTACCTTGCGGACGGGACCTCCTGCCAGCGCTCCGTCTACGCGTATCCCTCGCTCATCGCGAGCGCCAGAGGCTACGCCCTCAACTTCCGCGCCTGCTCGGGGGCGACGGTCCCCGACGTCGTCGCGACACAGCTCGGCGCCCTGTCCCCTACGACGTCCTACGTCTCGCTGAGCGTCGGCGGGAATGACGCCTCCTTCGTCCCCGTCCTCACGGAGTGCGCGAAGCCGGCATGGATGAGCAACTGCAACGCCGCCATCGACCGCGCCCAGGCCTTCATCGTCAACCAGCTGCCGGCCGGCCTCGCGTCGCTGTACGCGCAGATCCGGGCGCGTGCGCCGCAGGCCTCCGTGACGATCGCCGGATACCCGCGGCTTTTCAACGGGGAGGACTGCAATGCGGGCACCTGGTTCTCGCCCACGGAGGAAGCGCGGCTGAACGCGACCGCGGACCTGCTCAATCGCACGACGGCGACGGCGGCAACCGCGGCCGGCTTCACCTTCGGCAACCCCACCGTCCCCTTCGTGGGCCACGCGGTATGCGACGACGTCGAATGGCTCAACGGGCTCTCGAGTCCGACGTCGGAGTCCTACCACCCGAACAGGACAGGGCATGCCTCGGGATACGTGCCGCTGCTCAGCGCTTCCCTCACCGGAAGCCGTGTCAGTGTCACGCAGGCGACCGTGCAGTCCGCAGAGCTGTCGGCCCCTGCGCTCGCGCAGCAGCAGCAGGGCTACGCGGCGGAGGACGCGAGGATCACACCGAAGAAATTCGTGGCGCCGGACCTGAAGAGCCCGGCGGCACGGGCTGCAGCGGCGCGGGCGGGCGTCGACCTCGCCGACCCCGCGAGCATCGATCGCGCCGACCGCGCGGCGGAGGTCCGGCAGAACTGCGCACGGCAGGGCTGACCCGGCCGGAGGCCCTGGACGGACAGGGTGGAGGGGACCCGAAGGGTCTCCTCCACTGATCAGAGGCGCTGCGTGGCCAGGACGATGTCGGAGACCTCGGTCCGCGACGTGTAGTCGGTGCGGATGTCGACGAACCGGACCACCCCCGCGGCGTCCACGAGGAGGACGGTGGGGAAGGGAACCGCCGCTGTGCCGTCCGCGTTGCTATCCGACACCTCGAAGCCGAGTTGCGTATGGGCACGGCGGGCTTCAGGACTCGGGGCGGTCACGATACCCAGTGCGGAAGCGAGCGTGTTGGCAGGATCGGACAGGACATCGAAGCCGAGCTGCCCGCCCTGGCTCGTGGCCTCGCTACCCTCGGGATGCTGTGGGCTCACCGCTACAAGCCTGATGCCCTGCTCGGCGAGCGCGGGGAGGAGTTCACGCTGGTACGTCCTGAGCGTGATGTTGCAGTAGGGGCACCAGGCGCCGCGGTAGAACACCAGCACGGTCGGCGCGGCGGAGAGGGCGTCCGACAGCCGGACCTCCTCAGAGGATGCCGTCAGGAGCATGGCCTCCGGCAGCACGTCGCCCGTAGAGACCACCGACGACGGAACGCCGGCGGACCGCAGTGCCTCCTGCTCCCGGGCGAACGTCCTGGCGAGGTCCGGACCGATCTGGGCCTCGAATCCCTCGTTGAATTCTGCGACCTGCGACTCGATGCTGGTGTGGGGCACGGCTGTCTCCTCTGCGTCATGGAACCGGGCGGCTCCCGCTCGAAGGATAGGGCCACCACCGGAGGAGGAGGCCGGCCCCTGTCACACGCAGACACATGGCGGGCAGCACCGGGTGCAGCCGTCGGACGACGGCGTGGGGGAGACGCATACGTTTGCATGGAATAACCCCGACGGCGGGCGGGTTCTCCTAGCAGGCCCGACGTGGCCGGAACACCAAGCACGGGAGCGACACCATGGCACGCGAACTGGAACTCGGACTCGACACCTTCGGTGATGTCACGCGCGGGCAGGACGGCAACCCCGTCCCCTACCCGCAGGTCATCCGCAATGTGATCGCCGAGGCCGTCCTCGCCGACGAGGTCGGCGTCGACTTCATCGGTGTCGGCGAGCACCACCGTGACGATTTCGCCGTCTCCGCACCCGAGACCGTCCTCGCCGCCATCGCAGGGCAGACGAGGCGCATCCGCCTCGGCTCCGCCGTGACGGTCCTCAGTTCGGACGACCCGGTGCGCGTCTACCAGCGGTTTGCCACGCTTGACGCCGCCTCCAACGGCCGCGCCGAGGTCATCCTGGGCCGCGGGTCCTTCACGGAATCCTTCCCGCTCTTCGGCTACGAACTCTCCGACTACGAGCGCCTCTTCGAGGAGAAGCTCGACCTCTTCTCCGAGCTGATCAAGGAGGGCCCGGTCACCTGGTCCGGCACCACCCGCCCCGGCCTGGACAACCACGAGGTGTACCCCAAGACCGACGGCGGTCGCCTCAAGACCTGGATCGGCGTCGGCGGCAGTCCTGAATCCGTGGTGCGGGCGGCCCGCTACGGCATGCCCCTCATGCTCGCCATCATCGGCGGCGATCCTGCGCGCTTCGCCCCCTACGTGGACCTGTACCACCGGGCGCTGACCCAGCTCGGCCAGCCCACGCTGCCCATCGGCGTCCACTCCCCCGGCTATATCGCCGACTCCGACGAGCAGGCCCGCGAGGAACTGTGGCCGGACAACCGGATCATGCGCGACCGCATCGGCCGCGAGCGCGGCTGGGGCCCGACGACGCGCGCGGAGTTCGACCAGGAGGCGGACTTCGGCTCCCTCTACGTCGGATCCCCGGAGACGGTCGCTCGGAAGATCGCGGCGACGGCACAGACCCTCGGGATCGACCGCTTCGACATGAAGTACAGCGCCGGTCCCCTGCCGCACGAGAAGCTCATGCACAGCATCGAGCTCTACGGAACGAAGGTCATCCCGATGGTCCGGGACATGCTCGCCTAGGATCTGCTCATGACGGCTTCATCACCTCTTCTCGAGCAGGGCGCCGCGCTCCAGCGGGTCGCCACCGGCGCCGTGTGGGCGGAAGGACCGGTATGGCTGTCTCAGCGCCGCTGCGTCCGCTTCAGCGACATCCATAGCAACCGGATCGTCGAATTCAGTGAGGAAACGGGTGACCTGACGGTCTTCGACGACGATGCGGAATTCACCAACGGACGTACCCTCGACCTCGACGGGAACGTCGTCGAGTGCTCCCACGGCCGCCGCGCCGTCCAGCACGACACCGCTGTACGGCCGGGCGAGGGCCCGGCGCCGCACACGCTGGTGGACCGGTTCGGCGACGTACGGTTCAACTCACCCAACGACGTCGTCGTGAAGTCCGACGGCACCATCTGGTTCAGCGACCCGTCCTACGGGATCATGCGGCCCGAAGAGGGGCACGCCGGCGAGGAGGAGTACGGGGACCGGTACGTGTTCCGCTTCGACCCGAGCAACAGCTCGCTCGTGCCCGTCGTGATCGATGTCGAAGCCCCCAACGGGCTCGCTTTCTCCCCGGATGAGAAAACCCTCTACGTCACGGACTCCTCCGCCTCCCCGGCGAGCGGCGAGGTGGACCCGGACCGGCGGGCAGGGCACGCGATCCACGCCTACGACGTCTATGGAGGTCGGCACGCGAAGAACGGCCGGGTCTTCACCGAGGTCTCGCCCGGGTTGCCTGACGGGATCCGCGTCGACGAGCACGGCAACGTGTGGAGCTCGAGCCTGGATGCCGTCCAGGTCTTCGCGCCCTCCGGTGAGCGGATCCTGCGGATCGCGGTGCCGGAGAAGATCGGAAACCTCTGCTTCGGCGGCGACGACGGCCGCACCCTCTACGTCACGGCCAGTTCCAGCCTCTACCGCATCCGCACCACGACCCGGGACGCCACCCATGTGGCGCGCGAGGCAGTCATCGCCTAGGAAGTGGCGTGCCGGCTACCGCTCATCGTGGGGCTACCGGGAAGGTCATGCGGTGACCTCTCTCGGGTGATTCCGCGCGTCCCCCAGCGGTCTTCCGGCTGGTCGGCTGTCAGCCCTCACATTCGGCGCAGTACTTGTCACCGTTCTTCTCGCGTGCGAGCTGGGTCCGGTGGTGGACCAGGAAGCACGACATGCAGGTGAACTCGTCCTCCTGGACGGGGATGACCTGCACCAGGAGTTCTTCCTCGAGGATGGCGCCGGGCAGGTCGAACCCTTCGGCGGTGTCGCCGTCCTCGGCGTCGATGACAGCGGTCTGCGTGGTACTGCTGCGCTGGGCCTGGATGGCCTCGAGCGACTCGTTGGCCGGCTGGTCTTCCGGGCGGACGCGTGGCTCGTCGTAGTCGGTTGCCATGGTGTGTCTCAGTCCAATCGTCGTGGGGGTGTCGCAACAGGGTACCTGCGCACACGAGGTGGCCTGGTGCGGTTGCGCTGGCAGCCGATTTCTGGACTATCCGGTATTGGTCGGGACGTCCTGGCGCGTCCGGATCGGACGGGTGGAGGAGCAGTGTCGATGAAGCCGACAAGACGCATGAGATCATCCAGATCACCAGGCACGGGCATCCGTCCGCCGTTCTGATGTCCGCCGATGATTTGGAGTCCCTGCAGGAAACCATCCATTGGCTCTCGCAGCCGGGCATCAGGGAAGATCTGGCACAGGCTAGGCAGGACATTACGGAAGGCTCAACAGTCAGTGGCGATGACTTGCGCCGCGAGTTCGGACTGCCGCCGAGGTGAGTGAAACACCACCAGACGATCCGGGTTCGTGGGAAGTTGAAATTACCAGTCCCGCGCTGAGGGCATTCCGTCAGCTACCCGAGAAGGCTGCTGCCGCGATCGTCGAATTCGTCACCGGGGTTCTGGCCGATAATCCTCACCGGCTCAGCAGGCCGCTCACGAATGAACTCCTGGGCTTGCGCACGGCGCGCCGTGGTGATTACCGGGTGCTGTTCACCCCCGATGTCGAAGACCACGTCCTCTAGTCCACCGCATCGAACATCGATCCAGTGTCTACAGGCCTCTCTGACCCCGGTGCCCGAGGCTAGGTTCCTAGGTAAGGACAGGCGGTGTCCTGGTCCCCGACAGAACTAGCGCTCAAGTTTCGCCTCATGCATCTGGGCATTCGCCGCCATTGCAGATTGCACGCGGCGGACGAGGGGCTTCGGCGCGAACGTTGGAACGTGCTCACGGGTGGATACGCTGAGATGGCGGTTTATGTCCGTCGGACTGGGCGACGGGATCACGAGGGTCAGGCAGGGTGGCCGCAGCAGAACCGCGTGGGTGACAGATCCGAGTTCCATGCCGGCTCTTGCGCCTTTCCCGTGTCGCCCGATGACCAGCAGCGAGGCATCACGGCTGTGTCGAGCCAGGGCTCGGGCAGGAGCGTGCACTGTATCGACGATCCAATTCACGATCAGGGACGGATAGGCAGTCCGGAGCGCGATCAGAATTGCCGATGTGCTGAACGTGCGCGCCTCATCGACAGGTGAGGACGGGCGGACTGCCGCTACGACCCTCAGGGGTGTCTGCATCCGGTTCGCTTCGAAAGCTGCTCGTCTTAGTGCTGCGTAGGACTCCGCGGATCCGTCGACTCCGGTCACGACGTGGCCTGGGCCTGTCCCGTTCTGGCCACCACCGCGATGACCGGTTGGGACGATGAGCACGGGAGCTCCCGACCCCTGGGCAATTTCGATCGCTACAGATCCCTGGAAGACGCCCGTCTGGGTGTTCATCCTGTCCGCTCCGACGACGAGCAGCGAGGCTCCCGCAGACAGGCCCACCAGAGCGTGGACGACATCTCCGTAGTGCAGATAGGTGGTCGTCCTCAGGCCAGGTAATCGTGCTTCGATGCGCACCGCTTCGGCCTGCAGAAGAGCTTCGCCGCGCTCAACGATGGGCCCGTAGCGGGTGCCGGGTGGTATCAGGTCCGCGCTAGGAACAGCATGGACGAGCATCAGGGCACGATCGGTATCACGTGCACGACGCGCAGCCCACTCGAGGGCGGGATTCAGCGAGGAGCCACCGCGCACTGCAACCAGTATCGAAAGACGCTCATGCGCAGCCGTGGGATCGGAGTGAGGTTCAGTAGTAGCCGTCAGCATGGGAACCTTCGATGCACAGACCCGCGGGCACGCTCGATCAGGTGCCCTGTTCCTATCCTGACGCGGTGTCCGGCCCGGCTGACGACGGTCGGCGTGCCGGAGGATCGAGGTGATCCCTGCACCCCGGCGGTAGACACTGCAGAATCGCCCTGGAGGGGTGGCGTCGAGACCGACCCTGACCGAATCGAACGGAAAGCACGAACACCGCTAGCTGGCGGCCGCTCGATTCTGTGACCTGTGGAGATGTGCATCAGCTTCTCGCCTCCTTCGTTGCCTGTGGTGACCGCGACAGGTACAGCGTCGGGCTGTTGACCGCGGGAGTTTGCTCGAGCCCCCAGTTCTGTCATCGAGTCCGAACGGCGCCCGGCGAGCGTCCGCAGGGAGTTCTTGGATTCAGTTGCCCGGGGGATGGATAACGTCGGATGCTTGCCGGGATCGGTGTAGGTAGGACAATGGAAGGCACGGGCGGATCGTTGACGTTCGGGTGGGCGGCCATGGCCTCAGTATGCGCTTGCCACCCGAGCTCCATCGCCGGCCGCTTTCTCCCATGGTGATGTCCTAGTGGCGGTCGTGATAGAGCCGAACGTCCATGACCTTGAGGTTGGTGATCGCTGCCCGAAGAAGAGCTTGCCGTTCGCTTCCGCGTTGATCGGTTTGATCCTCAGAAAGTACGTCACTGTGTGGCAGCGGCGGTCTTGGCGTGGTGGCTGTCAGGAAAGCCAGGACATCCCCTGCGAGGGAGGTGCGGATGTCCTGGAGGGAGTCCAGCGGATTGACGGGTGTAGGCGGCGGACGCGAATCCGAGCGCCGATCTGGGGTGGGAGGAAATTTCGGGGCTAGATCTCGCATTGGATCTCCGTTTGGTCGGCGCAAACTCAGCTACGGAAGTGATCCGCTGTAGTGGGAGGCACTTGATTGGGTGACACCCAAATTCACCAAGCGCATGTTGGTGGTGTGGTCGTTCAGTCGGGCGGCCGTGCTGAGCAAGCGACTGGGTGGTCCAGTGAGCTGTATTGACGTGCACCTACTTCCTTCCCCTATAACCCACCATAACCACCCCGCACAAGCGTGCCCGGAATTGTGCGGTCCACCTCCCACTTCCGGACAGGCCCCGATGACCGGCAAAAGCGCCTGGATGCGGTGATATGGAGGAGCACGGCGCACACTGGGACTACTTGGCTGTTGCCGGAGACGGTATGCATGATTCAGTCGGAGACATTGCCGGAACGCGATTGTGGCGGTGGGTTCCTCCCTCGCAGTCAAGAAGCCGGCTTCCCGGGAGGAACACCTAATTCCTGACCCTGAAGCTTTCTCGAAGCCGATGCCCTCACTCGGTGATCACGAGGGCACTGTCTCAGCTGGCCCTTACCAGCACCGCTCGGCCTTCCTGGCCTTTTCGACAGGGATGATCTGCGCGCTGGTCGGGCGCCGACCCTTCTGGTTCGTGGCGAACTGCGCATTGGTGAGCGCCTGCGCGACCTGCTGTGCAGACTTCTCCGGCGGCCTGTCCCGTCGTCGGCCTTGCCGCTGACCGCCAGCGCCACCCACTGCTCGAGCTTCATCCATGTCCTGATGCGGGGACGGGAGGGACTCTTTCCTACCCGTGCGCCGGGGCAGGGCGGGCGGCCTTCGCTCTTTCTTCGGTTTTCTTTCGCCCTTCGGCTACGGCGCCATTGAGCGACGCCGAGCAGACTGGAGGTCAGGAGCAAGCACTCCGCGATCTTCCTGCCGGCTCCGGACCGTCCACCGGAGCCGGCAGGCAGCTTCCACCCCCGGCGTTCTGCCGGAAGGGATCGGACCAGCAGGGACCACCGGCAGGACAAGGAGCAGGCGTGACGACGATCGGTCTTCCGTCCACCACCTCCGAACCTCGGACGGGCGCGCGCCGACCGGGCCAGACCGCAACTGACAGGACCGATGTGCAGCTTCCCGTGCTCGACCCGCGAATCCTCGACGACCTCGGGACGGAGCTTTCCAGCCAGGCGTGCGCGGTCCGGTTCGCCGAGCTGTTCGGAGAGATGCTTCCGCAGCGGATCCGCTCCGTCGAAGACGCCCTCGCCGCGCGCGACGAGGACGCCGCCGTCGTCGCACTCCTCAGCCTCAAGGCGAGCGCCTCGATGGTGGGAGCACTCCGACTCGTGGAGGCATCGTCCTCAGCCCTGGAGCTCCTCGACGAGCCCTCGGCGCACCCGGCGCTCGCCCTGCGGCTGCAGCGCCTCGGAACAGAATTTCAGTCCGCGCTGGGCGGCATCATCCGGTAGCCGACACCGCGGACCGTGCGGATGAACCGCGGGGCCTTCGTGTCCTCGCCCAGCTTCTTCCGCAGGTTCCGGATGTGCACCTCGACGAGGTGCTGGTCGTTGACCCAGCCGTCACCCCAGATGCGGGCGAGCAGGGTCTCCCGCTGCCAGACCCGGCGCGGGCCGGACACGAGCGTGGCCAGGAGATCGAACTCGATCCGGGTCAGCGGGAGCTCGACGCCGTCGAGCATCGCGATCCGGCCCTCGGTGTCGATGCTGATCGGCCCGTGGATCAGCAGCCCCTCCACCTGTTCCGGCGCTACAACCGTTGTCGTGGATGTCACCTGCGGTGCTTCTCCCGCGTCGCTTCCGGTCCCGAGCAGGGGCTGCGACACGCTGCGGACGGTACTCCGCGGACGGCGGAACATCGCGTTCACGCGTGCGCCGACCTCGCGTGGGCTGAAGGGCTTGACCACGAAGTCGTCCGCGCCGATCTCGAGCCCGATCAGCCTGTCGATCTCGTCCTGCCGTGCCGTGATCATGATGACGTAGGCATCGGTCAGCGGCCGGATCTGACGGCACACCTCCACGCCGTCGATATCCGGGAGATTGAGGTCGAGGGTCACGAGGTCCGGCTGGCGTTCCCGCACGAGCGCAACGCCCTGCCGTCCGTTCTCGGCCTCGAGAGTGGTGAAGCCGTTCATGCCCAGCGTCATGACCAGCAGCTGCCGCACGTCAGCGTCATCTTCGATGACGAGTGCAACACGCGAATCGGGGTCGGATGTCATGATTCACACACTGCCAGATGATGGAACAACCACCGAGTTCATCCGGGCCGTGCTCCCGATTTTCTGGCGGGCCGCCGCACTGGCCTTCGTTCGGGAGGACAGCGCCCAGCTCACCCCTGTTCCATTGAACGGAATCGGTGTTCCGGCAGGCGCGGTGCGTGCTGCAGATTGGATGCAGACGTACCAGTCCGGCACGCCCTGCGGGCCCGCAACGAAGCGAGACAGACCATGGCAGCGCGAAAGATCCTCTCCACCCAGGTGGCCATCCTGGGGGCCGGCCCGGCGGGGCTGATGCTGTCGCACCTGCTGGCCCGTGCGGGAGTCGAATCCATCGTCATCGAGGTCCGCACCCACCAGGACATTGCCGGGACCGTCCGCGCGGGAATCTTGGAGCACGGCACGGTGAACCTCCTGGTGGACAGCGGAGTCTCCGACCGCGTGCTGCTCGAGGGCGACAGGCACGACGGCATCGAGCTGCGCTTCCACGGCGAGAGCCACCGGGTCGATTTCAAGGACCTGGTCGGGGAGTCGGTGTGGCTCTACCCGCAGACCGACGTCTTCCTGGATCTCGCTGCTCGACGGGCCGCCGACGGCGGCGACGTGCGCTACGGCGTCACCGATACGAGCGTGCACGACGTGGAGGGCAGCCCGAAGGTCTGGTTCACCGACTCCGAGGGCGGAGAGTTCGAGATCCGGGCCGACTTCGTGGTGGGCGCGGACGGCTCGCGCAGCTCCTGCCGGCCCCTGGTCCCGGAAGCTCAGCGCACGTGGTACTTCCACGAGTACCCCTTCGCCTGGTTCGGCATCCTCGCCGAGGCGCCCAGAAGCTCCGACGAACTCATCTACGCCAATTCCGCCAACGGCTTCGCCCTGATCAGCCAGCGCACTGAGACGGTGCAGAGGATGTACTTCCAGTGCGACCCCCGGGAGGACGTGGCCGGCTGGGACGACGACAGGATCTGGGCCGAGTTCCGCGGCAGGGTGAACGGGAACGGCTTCGAACTGAAGGAGGGGCCCATCATCAGCAAGATGGTGCTGCCGTTCCGCAGCTTCGTCTCCACGCCGATGCGCCACGGCAACCTCTTCCTGGTCGGCGACGCCGCACACACCGTGCCGCCCACCGGCGCCAAGGGCCTCAACCTGGCCATTCACGACGTCCAGGTCCTCTTCGAGGGACTCGACAGCCACTACAACGCCCGGTCGCACCACCTTCTGGAGACCTACAGCGACCGCGCGCTGGACCGGGTCTGGAAGGCCCAGCAGTTCTCCTACTGGATGACGACACTGCTCCACACGCCCGCCGACGCGAACGACTTCTCCCGCGCCCGCCAGCTGGGCGAACTCAACTCGGTGGTCTCCTCCCGGCACGGCATGGCCTACCTCGCGGAGGCCTACACCGGCTGGCCGGATCCGCACTAGCCCCCGTACCACCTCCCCCACCCGAACCTTCAGAAAGGAGCCGGCCGTGCCACGCGACACCGACGCCCCGACGGACGAGCTCGTACCCGCTGCCGAGGTCCAGGCAGCACGCGCTCCCCTGGACGCAGCCGTGGAGACCCAGCAGGACCTCAGCGCGGAGATCAACGGACTGGCCGACGCGTACGCGCGAGCCCGAAAGGACGGCGCTCCGGCCGAGATCCAGCCACGGCTGGACTATCCGCCGTACCGCAGCAGCATCCTGCGGCACCCCACCAAGAGCCTCCATCACGCGGACCCGGAGACCATCGAGCTGTTCTCGCCCGCCTTCGGCCACCAGGACGTGCACGCGCTGGAATCCGACCTGACGATCCAGCACAACGGGGAACCCCAGGGCGAGCGGATCATCGTGGCGGGCAAGGTCCTCGACGGCGACGGCCGGCCCGTGGCCGGCCAGCTGGTGGAGATCTGGCAGGCCAACGCCTCCGGCCGGTACATGCACAAGCGCGACCAGCACCCGGCACCGCTGGATCCCAACTTCACCGGCATCGGCCGCTGCATCACGGGCCCCGACGGCTCCTACCGGTTCACCACCATCAAGCCCGGCGCCTACCCCTGGAAGAACCACCTGAACGCCTGGCGGCCCGCCCACATCCACTTCTCCCTGTTCGGCACCGAATTCACGCAGCGCATCATCACCCAGATGTACTTCCCGGGTGACCAGCTCTTTCCGCTCGACCCCATCTACCAGACCATCGTCGACCAGGAGGCCCGCGACCGGCTCGTGGCGAACTACGACCACGGCCTGACCCAACCCGAGTGGGCGCTGGGATACAACTGGGACATCGTCCTGACCGGCCCGAAGCGGACCTGGACGGAGAACGAAGCACTTGGTACCGCAGGCGACGACAGCGAATAGGCAGACATGAGCAACCCGATCACCCAGCTCGTCCCCACTCCCGGCCAGACCGTGGGCCCGTTCTACGGGTACGCGCTGCCGTTCGAGAAGGACAACGAACTCCTCGCCCCCGGCTCGGCCGGCTCGATCCGCCTCTCCGGCACCGTGTACGACGGCGCCGGAGAGACCGTGCCGGACGCCATCCTGGAGATCTGGCAGCCGGACGCCGACGGCAGGATCGTCCAGAGAACAGGGTCGCTGCGCCGCGACGGCTACACCTTTACGGGCTGGGGCCGCGGCGCCGTGGGCTACAGTGGCGTGTTCACCTTCACCACCGTCAATCCGGGCCCCACCTCCCCCGGGGCCGCACCGTTCATCTCGGTGGTCGTCTTCGCCCGCGGCCTGACCAACCGCCTCTTCACCCGCATCTACCTCCCGGAGAACGAGGAGGCACTCGCCCGGGACCCGCTGCTGGCTTCGCTCGAGCCCGAGCGGCGCAGGACCCTTCTCGCCCGGCGGGACCCCGACGGCGGCCTCACCTGGGACGTCCGCCTCCAGGGCGAGGGCGAAACAGTGTTCCTGGACTTCCAGTGACGGATACCCCCTTGCACACCGCCGCCCTGCCGACGGCCCCTTCCGGCCAGGGGGCCGACGTCGGCCTGCTGCGTCCGGTCTCCGCGTCGCCCCGGGTGGCGCTGCTGACGGGGGACACTGCCGTGCTCGCGGCTCTCCTCGCCGTCGAGTCGGGCTGGGCCGTAGTGCTGGAGGAGGCCGGCCTCGCGCCCACTGGATCCGCCGCCGTCGTGGCTGCTGCAGCCGAGCCGGACCGGTATGACGCCTCCGGCATCGCGATCCGCGCCCAGGACGGCGGCAACCCGGTGATCCCCCTCGTGGCGGACCTGCGGACACAGGTGGCAGCGCTGGACACCGCGAACATCGGCGCCGGACAGGCGGTCCACGCCTCGCTGACCAGCCAGGACGTGCTGGACACGGCGCTGATGCTGCTGGCCCGCACCACCGTGGACGCACTGCTCGGAGACCTGGAGGGCACGACGGCGGCGCTGGCGGTCCTCGCCAAACAGCACGGAGAGACGCTGTGCGTGGCTAGGAGCCTGACGCAGCACTCGCTGCCCTATACCTTCGGGCTCCGCGCAGCGCAGTGGTTCCACGGCGTCGCCGCCGCGGGCCGCCAGCTGGAGAGCCTGGAGCTCCCGGTCCAGTTCGGCGGTGCCGCAGGAACATTGGCCGCCGGAAGCGCCCTCACCGCCGGCTCGTCCGCCACGCCGTTCAGCCTGGCCGACGCCCTGGCCCGGCAGCTGGGCCTCGCCGCCGCCCCGGCGCCGTGGCACACGAACCGCCTGGCGGTCACGTCGCTGGGTGACGCCCTGGCAGCAGTGCTGGATGCCCTGGGCAAGGTCGCGGCGGATGTCCTGTTCCTCAGCAGGCCCGAGGTCGCGGAGCTGGCCGAACCACGCGCCGCCGGCCGTGGCGTCTCCTCGGCGATGCCGCAGAAGCAGAACCCCGTCCTGTCGGTGCTGGTCCGCAGCGCCGCCCTGCAGGCGCCGAACCTGGCCGCCCAGCTGCACCTGGCGGCCGCCACCTTCAACGACGAACGCCCCGATGGCGCGTGGCATACCGAGTGGCCCGCACTCCGGCAGCTCCTGGCCCTGGCCCTCGGCGCCGCCCGCCACGTCCGGGAACTCACGGAAGGCCTGCAGGTCTTCCCCGACGCCATGCGCCGCAACCTGGACCTCGCTGGTCCGCTGCTGCTGGCCGAAGGCGTCCACGCGGCGGTGGCACCCCTGCTCGAGGAGAAGGACGGCCGCAGCGGCAGGCAGCAGCTCCAGGCCGTGGTGGACCGGACGCTGCAGTCACCCCCGGCGGAGCAGGGCGCCGCCTACCGCACGTTCCTCCGGGCTGCGGTACCGGCCGACCTGCTGACCGACCTCCAGCTGGAGGATCTCCTGGACCCTGCAGGCTACCTGGGCCAGGCTGCAGAGATCTCCCGGCGCATCCTGGCGGCATTCCCCGACTTCGCCTCCCCGGCTCCCGTCCCCTTCCCAGCTACCGACGCGAATGGAGCCCGCCGTGGCTGAACCTGCCGTGAAAGCCGTCCTGCTGTCGCCCCAGCGACCCTTGGGCGACCACCCCCTGCTGGTGGTGGGGCCGTCCCTCGGCACCTCCTCCCTCCTGTGGGAGCGGGCCGCGTCCCTGCTGGGCGCCGATTACGACGTGGTTGCGTGGGACCTGCCCGGGCACGGGGTCTCACCGGTCGCGGCGGAGGGGTTCGACGTCGCCGCCCTGGCCGATGCCGTGGTACACCTCGTGGACTCCATCGTCCCCGGCCGGTCCTTCCACTACGCCGGGGTCTCCCTGGGCGGGGCCACCGGCCTGCAACTCGGGGTCCAGCACGGCGACAGGCTCAGGAGCCTGTCGGTCCAGTGCAGCGGGGCTCGGATCGGAACCGCCGAAGGCTGGCTGGAACGTGCCGAGACCGTGCGTGCCCAGGGCACGCCGGTGCTGATCCAGGGCTCGGCGCAGCGCTGGTTCGCCCCGGGTTTCCTGGACCGCGAACCGGAGCTCGGCAGCCGCCTCCTGCACGTCCTGCGGGACGCCGACCGCTTCAGCTACGCCTTCTGCTGCGAGGCTCTGGCCGCCTTCGACGTCCGCGGAGAACTGGGCGGCATCCGCGTCCCCACGCAGGTGATCGCCGGCGCCCTGGATGGTGTGGCACCACCGTCGCTGGCCGGCGAGATCGCCACGGGAATCACCGCCGGCGGGGGCACCGCCACTGCCGTCACGCTGGAGGGAGTGGCGCATCTTGCTCCCGCCGAAGCGCCCGCGCACGTCGCAGAACTGATGCGGAGCCTCATCTCCTGGGTGGAATCACGGCAGGGATCACGGCAGGGATCGAAGGAAGCAGGCGCATGAGCAGCACGACCGGAGGCACTTCCGGCAACGGAGTGGTCCAGCCCGATGCCACCAGCCAGGACATCTACGACGGCGGCATGGCGGTCCGGCGGGAAGTCCTGGGCGACGCGCATGTGGACCGTGCCAATGCCGCCAAGGACGCCTTCACCGAGGACTTCCAGGACATGATCACACGGATCGCGTGGGGTGGGATCTGGACCCGGCCCGGCTTGTCCCGGCAGATGCGCTCCGCGGTGACCATCACCGCCATGGTGGCGCACGGCCACTGGGACGAGCTGGCCATGCACATCCGGGCCGCTGTCACCAATGGCCTGAGCCGGGACGAGATCAAGGAAATCCTGCTGCAGACCGCCATCTACTGCGGCGTCCCCTCCGCGAACACGGCCTTCAGGACCGCGCAACAGGTCTTCCGGGACATGGATATCGAAGAGACGGACAACAGATCATGAACCAGGCTTTCGTGTACGACGCGGTGCGCACTCCTTTCGGCAAGTACGGTGGCGGCCTCGCCGGGGTCCGCCCGGACGACCTCGCCGCGCACGTCATCAAAGAGTCCGTGAAGCGGGCCCCCGGGCTCGATGTCGAACGGATCGACGAAGTGGTGTTCGGCAATGCGAACGGCGCCGGCGAGGAGAACCGCAACATTGCCCGGATGGGCACCCTCCTGGCCGGCCTGCCGGTGTCCATCCCCGGGACCACTGTGAACCGCCTGTGCGGGTCCTCACTGGATGCGGCGATCATCGCCTCCCGGCAGATCAACGCCGGCGACGCCGACCTGATGCTCGTCGGCGGCGCCGAGTCGATGAGCCGGGCCCCATGGGTGCTGCCCAAGACCACCAAGCCCTACCCCGCCGGTGACATGACGCTCGCGTCCACCACACTGGGCTGGCGCCTGGTCAACGAGGCGATGCCCAAGGAATGGACCATCTCCCTGGGCGAGGCCACCGAACGGCTCCGGGAGAAGTACGCCGTGAGCCGCCAGGCACAGGACGACTTCGCCGCGAACTCCCACAACCTCTCCGCCGCGGCGTGGGACGAGGGCTTCTACGACGTCCTCGTGGCACCCGTCCCGGGCACGGACCTGGTCCGGGATGAAGGCATCCGCCCCGGTTCCACCGCCGAGAAGCTGGCCGCCCTGAAGACCGTCTTCCGCAACGACCCCGAGGGCGCCGAAGTGGGCGGAACGGTCACCGCCGGCAACGCGTCCCCCCTGTCCGACGGCGCCTCCGCCGCCTGGATCGGCAGCGAGAGGGCCGCCGGGTTGCTCGGGCTGGAGCCGCTGGCGCGCATCGCCGGGCGCGGCGCTCACGGCAACGACCCCCAGTACTTCGGCTACGCCCCCGTGGAAGCGGCGAACAAGGCCCTCGCGAGAGCGGGCATCGGCTGGGACCAGGTGGGCGCCGTCGAACTCAACGAGGCATTCGCCGCGCAAGCCCTGGCCTGCATCGACGCGTGGGGCATCGACCCGGCCATCGTCAACCGCCACGGCGGCGCGATCGCCATGGGCCATCCCCTCGGCGCCTCCGGCACCCGGATCCTCGGCACGCTCGCCCGCAGCCTGGAGGCGTCGGGAGAACGCTGGGGCGTCGCGGCCATCTGCATCGGCGTAGGCCAGGGCCTCGCCGTGGTCCTCGAGAACGTCACGTCCACCAGCACCAGCACCAGCACAGGGAAGGCCTAGGCGATGCTGGACTTCGTCGACACCGTCGAGACCGCCGTGGCCGGGATCAAGGACGGCTCCACCGTGATGATCGGCGGGTTCGGCAACGCCGGGCAGCCCTTCGAGCTGATCGACGCGCTGCTGGACTGCGGCGCCACGGACCTCACCGTGGTGAACAACAACGCGGGCCAGGGCGATCAGGGCCTGGCCCTGCTCATCAGGGAAGGCCGGGTGAGGAAGATGATCTGCTCCTTCCCGCGGCAGTCCGACTCCTGGCACTTCGACGCGAAATACACGGCCGGCGAGATCGAACTCGAACTGGTGCCGCAGGGCAACCTCGCGGAACGCATCCGCGCCGCCGGGGCCGGCCTCGGCGGGTTCTTCACACCCACCGGGTACGGCACCATGCTGGCCGACGGCAAGGAGACCCGCATCATCGACGGACGCGGCCACGTGTTCGAGACGCCCCTCTCCGCCGACGTCGCCCTGATCAAGGCCCTCACCGCAGACCGGAAAGGCAACCTCGTCTACCGCAAGACCGCCCGCAACTTCGGCCCGATCATGGCCGCCGCCGCACGGCACACCATCGTCCAGGTATCCGACATCGTGCCCACGGGGGCACTGGACCCGGAGACCGTCGTGACCCCCGGAATCTACGTCAACAGCATCGTCCGCGTCACCGGCCGGACAGACAGTGCCGGCACCACCGCGGGTACAGCGGAAAAGGTAGCCTGACATGAGCTTCCAGTCCAACGAAAAGTCCCTCACGACCTCCGACATCAAGAGGCCCGACATCAAGACCGCCGATGCCCCGCTCGGCCGGAACGACCTGGCACGCCTGGTCGCGGCGGACATCGCCCCCGGCTCCTTCGTGAACCTCGGCATCGGTCAGCCCACGCTGGTCTCCAACTACCTCACCGAGGAACAGGACATCACCCTCCATACCGAGAACGGGATGCTCGGCATGGGACCCGAAGCCCACGGGGAGGACATCGACGGCGACCTCATCAACGCCGGAAAGATCCCCGTCACCGAACTCCCTGGCGCGTCCTACTTCCACCACGCCGACTCCTTCGCCATGATGCGCGGAGGACACCTGGACATCTGCGTCCTGGGCGCCTTCCAGGTCTCCGCCACCGGCGACCTCGCGAACTGGCACACCGGGGCACCCGGAGCCATCCCCGCCGTCGGCGGCGCCATGGACCTGGCCACCGGCGCCAGGGACGTCTTCGTCATGATGACCCTCCTGACCAGGGAAGGCGCCTCGAAGATCGTCGAAACCTGCACCTACCCCCTCACCGGGGTGGGCTGCGTGACCCGGGTCTACACCGACAAAGCAGTGTTCTTCACCGGACCCCAGGGCGTCACGGTGCGCGAGACCTTCGGCTGCACCCTCGAGGAACTCCAGGACCTCGTGCCCGTCCCCCTCACGGCTGCCGTCGGACCCTGAGTCGACAGGACGATGCCGCGACCGGAGCGGTACAGATTTAGTTCCGGCTATTGAAATCCTCCCTCGTGGCGGGAGAGCCGGGTCAGCCAGAATGTAGGTCATGCCCGGCACGGGCCGGCCGACTGGAAAGAAGGAAACCATGTCCCTCAGCGTTGAGGAAATGAATACGCAGCTCCCGCTTGCCAATGTGCTGCCCGGCGAGGCGGTTCCCTATTACATGGCCTCGGGCGAGGGTGCCCGCTACGAACTCAACGGCCAGCTGGTCACGGTCATCGCGCGCGCCGCCGACACCGGGGGAATCTTCAGTGCTGCCTACATCTCCGGGGGAATGGGAGCCGAGTCTCCGTTCGTCACCCACACGGTAGAGCACAAGACCCTCTACGTCTTCGACGGCATCCTGCACGTCTGGCTACCCGGTGAGAGCCGGATCCTCACGCCGGGCGACTCGGTCGTCATCCCGCCCAACACTCCGCATGCCTACCGCATGGCCAGCCACTACACACGCTTCCTGAACTGGATGACACCCGGTGGCGCGGAGGCCTTCTACGAGCGTGTCGGCACCCCCATCGACTCCCACGTTCCGCCCGTCCGCGCCGGCCGCAAAGCCGGCCTCGAGGAGCAGGCCGCGGTGGGCGCCGAGTTCGGCATCACGTTCCCCGACGTCGAGCGCGTAGCCCCGTCCTTCCGGCACGACGCCGGCCTGCCTCCCGCGCAGAGCCCCTACTTCCTCAGTGCCGGTGAAGGCGAGCGCCTGGTCAGCTACCAGACCATGTTCACCTACCTGTCCCGGCCCGCCAACACCGGCTCCAACTACTTCGCCGTCCACGCCAAGGGCGCCAAGTCGCCCTACATCCCGCTGCACTTCCACTCCGAGCACACGGAGAACTTCCTGTGCACGGAGGGCCGGATGTGGCTCTACGCCAACGGGCGGGAGATGCTGCTGACCAAGGGTGATTTCGTCCACGCCCCGGCCGGCACCATCCACTCGTTCGCCTTCGATGCGCACAACACGCAGATGATGGGCTTCCTGACGCCGTCGGTCTTCAACGGCTTCTTCGAGTACTTCAACAAGCCGACCGAGGACTACATGTACACGGAGGGCGGGCAGCCCTACATGGACATGGAAGGCTTCGGTCGCGCCCAGGCCGAGATGGACCTGACCGTGGTGGGTCCCCCGCCGCAGCGCCGCGCGGCACTCGACATCTCCTGACCCGCAGGCAAACGGCGAATGGCCCGGACTTCCGAGAGGAGGTCCGGGCCATTCCGGTTTCTACGGACCGTTCCGTCGTGCCCTTGTCGACACCGGAGGGGTTACGGAGCATCCGACGGGTTTTACCCTGCCGGCACTCCGTGCCAGAACTCGCGGAGCTCCCGGCGCGGATCATCCGCCACTCGTGGAACTTCGTCCAGGACCATCGTCCTGCGGCCCGGCGCGTAGAGCGGCCAGGCGGGTAACTCCTCGGCAGCAGGCCGGCCGGTGCGCGCGAACCCGGCCCACGCGGCGCTCATCATGACACTCAGACCGTGCGGCGCTGTCCCTCCGGTGAGGAACGCCGCGTCGGGCGAGCCCAGCTGCCGGAACACGAACGGAACGTCGAGGGCGTGGCAGGCGCCCAACTTCCCGCCCATGGCAGGGCTGCGCCAGCTGAACAGGTAGGAGAAGGTCTTGCCCGAAGATCCTTGGCGGGCGTCCAGGAGACGGTTGCTGGGCTGCCGGTACACGGCGTCGGAGATGGCCGCTTCCAGGAGCTCCTTGCCGCTGGGGACGGCGCCCACTGCGGAACGGAGAGCCCGAGCGTACTCCTCCTCCCGTCCCGGGACGGCCCCACCGTCCGCCAGCACGGCTGCAGCTCGCTCCGCGTAGGACGGGTCCGACGGATGTGCCGGGCGCATCTGCACAGCAAACGATCCCTCGTTCAGGTTCGTCCCGATCAGCAGGTCGACCTCGGAATTGATGCCATTCCGTACCGACTCCAACGGGGGCACCGGAAGCGACGGCGTTCCAACGGTTGGCTGGAACGGCAGCGGAACGGCAAACGTCCGTGCCCCGGCGCGCTGTACCAGTTTCTCCTGGGCGTCGAGCAGGTGGTCCACCGGAACCGTCAGCAGTTCCGCAGCGTGCGCGCGGTCCAGCCCACAGAGCTCCAGGAACTCGAGGCTGGTGCGCGAGGAGTCCTCCGTGCTGCGGTGCCTTTCAGCCGTGCCACTCTGCATGATCGCCCGCCGGAACAGCCCGCGGGAGGCAGGCATTCCCAGCAATGTACCCACGGCGGCAGCGCCGGCAGACTCGCCGAAGACCGTCACATTGTCGGGGTCTCCGCCGAAAGCCTCGATGTTCCTGCTGACCCAGCGCAGCGCCTCGAGTTGGTCGAGAAGAGCGAGGTTGGAGGAGTCGGTATAGTCTGCGCCCAGCAGCTCACCCAGATAGAGGAAACCGAGCGCGCCCAGCCGGTAGTTGATGGTGACCACGACCGTGCGGGTTGCAGCCGCGAGGTGGGCGCCGTCGTACAGTGCGTCGCTGCCGGAACCGGACAGGTACGCACCGCCATGGATCCACACCAGAACCGGCAATCGGGACCCGCCGTCCGGCGTCCAGACATTCAGGTTCAGGCAACCGCTTTCGCTCCAGGTCCGGGGCTTGCGACCGGGCGGAGCGGGAGTTTCCGGATTCTGCGGGGCCGCGGGGCCCGGCGCCGTGCAGTCCCGGATGCCGGTCCAGCCGACGTCGGGGACCGGCGGGAGGAACCGGAGCCCTCCTGCAGGAGAGCCCGCATACGGAATACCACGGAAGGACCTGACCTTCTGGCCGTCAACTAGTGCTGCGGTGCCACGGACGATTCCTGCGGACGTGGTAACCAGGGTCATGTCGGGGTCACTCAGCAACCGCCGGGAATTGCTTCACCAGTTCCCGGCCGTAGTCGTTCCCGTTGGGGGTACGCACCACGGTGTGCATGTGGAAGGGCGCGGGCTCATCGTTGCTGAGGAAGACGCCGGTGTGGTGGTCCAGTTCCAGCACCACCACCGGGCTCTGCAGCCGGAAGTAGAACGGCTCCTGGCCCTCCCAGCCGCCGATCCAGCTGAAGAAGCTCTCGCCGTAGTTCTCCTGGATCTCCCGGCGGCGGGCGGCACGCGGCCCATCGGGAAGGTAGGCGATGAAGTCCTCGACGACGGCGTCCAGCACCTCGCGCGCCTGCGCGGGCATGTCCGGAACGCGAATGCCCTCGTACGGGATCACCCGGTTGTCCTGGAAACAGCCGCCCAGGTGCCGTTCGTCGCCGGGGTGGATCCGGCCTTCCGGCATGGCCGGGTCCACCATCGCCTCGTACACCGTGGCTTTCTCCCGCAGGTTCTCCGGGAGCGCCCCCATCACGTGCCGGGCCAGGCGGATGCGCTCCTTGAACACGACGACGCCCTGATGGGGGCCGTCGTCGATCCTGTCCGGTTCGGCACCGAGGAACACGGGCGAGATGACCAGCTGCGTCCCGACGACAAGGCAGTTCATCGCCGCGTGGTGGCCGAAGATCTGCCACCCCCAGGGCTCGGATTCGGACGGCTCGCCATAGAGTGCGAAGTTGTAGCTGAACTCGTTCATGAGGAGCGGCAGGTCCACCAGGTCGCCCAGGAAGCCGTTGATGCGCATGAGGTTCCGGACCAGCTCGAAGCCTTCGATGCTCAGGCTGGCCTCCACGAGGGCGAGCACGGCGTCACGGACTGCGTCATCCAGCTCGTCCAGTCGGAGTCCGGTGTCGTGCTGCAGAAACTCGGGGTTCGCCCAGCTCTGCCACTCGGGGGCGTCCACGGCGTAGCTGAGGCTTCGCGCCTGGTCCGGTGTGGCCACGCCCAGCAGCTTCCGGGCGGCTGCTACCATCTCCGCGGTGGGGGCCTCCTCGCCGGCGCGTGCGGGGGCCAGCGGGTACAGGCCCTCGCGGCGGCTCCCGTCGCTGGTGATCCCGGTGAACGGCTGGGGGTAGAGCTTCTTCCAGCCCTCGATCATGGGACCCGCGAAGGAATCCCTCGTCGCCGCTTCGGCATATTCACGGGCATCCAGCCCGCGGATCTCCGCGACGCGGGGGTGGTCCGGGGAGAAGAGGAAGTCACGGAAGGACGGCGTCGACACGGGTGCTCCTGGATTCGTCGATGGACGTCGTCGCCCAGCCGGCGGCGACGGATAGTGCTGCGGCAGCTTCCTCGGCGGAACTGCCCCGCCACGCCACGTGCTGGTCCGGGCGGACCAGCACGGCATCGGCCCCCCACACGTCGGAGAGGTGCCTGCCGTCGTCGGACGGTCCGACGGCGGTGACCGTCACCGGGATGCCCTGCCGGCGAGCGGCGTCCAGCACCGGTGCGAAGACCTGCACTGCGGACATACCGCCCAGCGCGCCGGCGTCGGCCAGCAGTGTGAAGCCCTGGCCCAGCCGGCTGTACACGGAGGTCGAGTCCTCCAGCCAGGCGTGCGGGAGCAGTGCACCGGGGCTGGCGGACGGGACATAGCGGATGGCGTCCTCGGGCGGAACGGGCGAGCCGTCCGGCACGACCAGGGGCGAATCGCCGTAGGTGTAGCCGAGCACCAGGCCCAGGGAGTCGAACTCGCTCTGTTTCACGGCCAGTGCTTCGTAGGCGGCCTGGCGTGCTGCCTCTCCGGCGGCACCGGCGGTGGCCAGATCGGGGTCGGCGAAGTGGTACGCGAGCGCCTTGCCGTTGGCTGCCGCGTCACGGATGGTCCGCGCGGCCACCGGCCGGCGTTCCTCCCCATAGCTGGCCAGGAGAGCGGGGCCTCCCCAGCCGTCGATGGCGGCGGCGAGCTTCCAGGCCAGGTTGGCGGCGTCTCCGATACAGGTGTTGAAGCCGTGGCCGCCCCAGGGCGGGTTCAGGTGGGCGGCGTCGCCCACCAGGAAGATGCTGCCGCGGCTGTACTCGGGGGCCAGCAGCATGCGGGCCGTCCAGGGGTCCGTGGCCAGCACGTCGACGTCCACGTCCGAGCCGACCAGCGAGCGGACCATTACGCCGGCGTCCTCGCTGCTGACCGGTACGTCAGCGTCCACACCCTGGATGATGGCCCACCACGTGTCCGCCCTGTCCATGGGCCCCACCATGCCGGCCGTGTCCGAACCCACCACCCAGTACTGGACGGCAGGGTCGAGCGCGACTGCCGAGGCGAGGCCCTCCGAGCGGAAGAGGATGCTGATGTTGGACAGCGCCGCGGACCCTCCCTCGAGGCGGATGCCCAGGCTGCGGCGGACGACGGATGAACCGCCGTCGGCCCCGATCACGAAGTCCGCGGTGATGGTCCGGTTGCCGCCGGAGGCGTCGGAGACGACGACGCCATGGGGTGCCCGCGCCCCGTGGACCTCGACCACGCTCCAGCCCGCCGCGAAGGTGACGAGCGGATTCGCAGCGACGGCGGCCCGGAGCACCTCCTCCAGGACCGGCTGCGGAACCTGCTGACCGCATTCCGGCTGGGGGCCGTACCGTCCGGGGACCAGCTGGAAGGCGTTCCGGAACCGGCGCAGCTCGAGCGCAGTCTCACCGGTGAGGCCGGTGCAGAAGATGACGTCCTGCGAGTACTCCACCGGGAGCGGCGAAGCGGCACGCAGTGCGTCGGCCAGTCCCAGCCGGTGCAGGTGCGTCATGGTCCGCGCGTTGGTGGTCTTGGCCCGCGGCCGGGTGGGGTCCACGACGACCCGGGGCTCGACGACGGTGCTGGGGATGCCCCGGGCCGCCAGGTCCAGCGCCAGGAACAGCCCGCTGGGACCGCCACCGGAGATCAGGACCTCCGCCTGTCCGGGGATCTCGTCTGCGGGGAACACCTGGAGGGCTGCCATCAGGCCCGGCTCCGGAGCGATAGTTCGCCGACAGGGGTGGTCAGGGTACCGAGCTTCTCGATCTCCACCTCGACGGTGTCGCCGGGCTGGAGCAGCCACTGCGGTGTGCGTGCATAGCCGACGCCCTCCGGGGTGCCGGTGGCGATGATGTCCCCCGGGTGGAGGGTGAAGGTCTCGCTGATCAGCGAGATGATCGCGGGAACGGAGAAGATCATGTCCCGCGTGTTGCCGTTCTGCGCCTCGACGCCGTTCACGCGGGTCCGGACCTGCAGACCGTCGCGGAGGTCGCCCACTTCGTCGCGGGACACGAGCGGACCCAGCGGCCCGCTGAAGTCTCCGTTCTTGCCCAGCGTCCACTGAGAGGTGAGCTTCTGGGCCCTGCGGGAGGTGATGTCGTTGAAGGTCGAGTACCCGAAGACGGCCTCGGCCGCGGTCGCCTCGTCCGCTGATTCCACGCGTCGGCCGATGTAGGCCGCCACTTCGCCTTCCCAGTCCAGGCCTGCCTCGCCGGCAGGCACGGGGACGGGGACGTCGCCCACCGAGAGGGAGGCCGTCCAGCGGCCGAACAGGGTCGGGTACGGCGGGAGTTCCTGGTCCCTGTAGCTGCCCTCGGCAACATGGGCCCGATAGTTCAGCCCCACGCAGATGACCCGCGCGGCAGCCGGGACAAGCGGTACTTCCGTAACGCTACCGCGTTCCAGCGAGCTGCCGGCGCCGGAAGCGTCCGATACCAGCGAGGCGGACTTGTCCTGCCAGCCTTCCGGGTCGGCCCAGAAGTCGGGAACCGGGGCGAGCGGGAAGACGCGCGAGTCCACCAGGGCCGCTGCCCATGGTTGGCCTGCGTGGAGGATTCCGATGAACTGCATGAAAAGCCTTTCAGGTGTGTCCGGGCATGGTGCCGGGCCGGTTCCGACTCAGGAGTCGTGTGCCTGCCGGCGGAAGAAATCGATGGTGGCGGCGGTCGCCTGCACAGCGGCCGCGGTGCCGCCGTCGGGCTGTGACCACATGTGGTCCGCGTCCTCCACCAGGAGAAGTTCGACGGCGGCACCCGCGCCTTCCAGCGCCTCGGCCAGCGTGGCGGACTGGGCTGCAGGGACGAAGCGGTCGGCCGCTCCATGGGCCAGGAAGAAGGGCGGAGCGCCGGCGTGCACGTACGTGATGGGGCTGGCTGCGGCGGCCTTGTCCGGTGCCTCCGACGGCTGGGCGCCGAGAAGCAGCGCCTCGCGTGAGCCCGGATCGTCGGCCCGGGCCACGGCGTCCGGCCGGGCCTGACCGCCCATCCGCACCAGGTCGGTGGGCGGGTACCAGGCAGCGACCGCCGCTACGTCGTCGTCGGTGGTGCCCGGTTCCCCGAACCCCTCCACCCCGGCGGTCAGGCCGACCAGGCTTGCGAGGTGGCCACCGGCCGAATCACCCCACGCGTAGATGCGGTCCGGGTCCACACCGTAGTCGGCGGAGTGCGCCCGAAGCCACCGCACGGCAGCTTTGGCGTCGAGTATCTGGGCCGGGAAAGTGGCCACCGCGCTCAGGCGGTAGTCGGCCGACGCAACCACGAAGCCCGCATCCACCAGCTGCTCGATCGGACCGAGTCCGAACCCGTCCACGGTGGGTCCCAGAGAAGAGCGCTCGCCGGTCCGCCACCCACCGCCATGGAAATGGACGACGGCGGGGAAGGTGGTACCGGCGGATGCGCCGGCGGGCAGGTAGAGGTCCAGCAGCAACGGGACCGAACCCTCGGGGTGTGCGAACTCGATCCCTCGAAGGATCGGCCCTGCCGTCATCGTCGACTCCATGTGTTCCGCGCCGTTCTGTCCCGTGGTTCTCTGCAATGCGCCGTCCTGTCATCCGAACCGCGTCCTGAGTCAACTTTCGGGCATCGAGACGGCGTGTGCGCGGCTGGTTTCACTGAATGGAAAGCGTTCGGGTGGCGTCGGTCACGTCCGCCCGGGTCCTTCGACCCGGGCACTGCCCGGATCAGCGCGGGGTGCCATGATCAGTTGGGCGGTACTCGAAGCGCTCCAGCACCGTTCTGCCGCCACCGGCCGACACGCCGATGACCCTGCCCGTGAACCCGCCCGCCACCTCGGTGGACAGGTAGCGGCCGTCGAGCCGGGCGAGCTCCCTGAACTGCCCCGCCTCGCGGAAGCCGAGGACCACGTCGTCCGGCCCCGAATTCACGCCCGGCTGCTCCGCCGACGGGAACGCGCTGATCTCGAGCTGCAGGGGTCCTGCTCCGCGACGTTGTGCCGTCGCCACCTCCTGCTCCAACGGGCCGATCCTGGCGAGTGCCCGCACAATCTCACCGTCGATCCGGACCGCGTACCAGTGGGATTCGTCGATCCTGAGGATCAGTCCCGCTGTCCCTTCCACCGAACTCACGGTGGCCGTCCCGGTCCAGGCCTCGTCCCGGATACGCGTGGCCAGAAGCGGACTCTCCTCCTGCCCGTTGGCAGTCAGGACCAGTCCGCCCGGCACCCCCGGGGAGCCGGGACCGGCGGGCCCGGTGAAGGACGCCGGTTCGTCGCCGGGCGATATCCAGCGCGGGTGCAGCTCCGGCGAGGTGAAGTCGTCCGTGAACGAAGTGTCCGCTGTCGGCACCGGATACCGGTCGTCGTCGAACCGGGGCCAGCCGTCCTCCCAGGTGATACCTGCCAGGAATGTCTCGCGCCCCAGCACGTGGTAGCCCGGCGTGGAACCGCGGCTCCGCACGGCGAGGTAGACGGCAGCCCACGTCCCGTCCGCACCCTCCACGAGGTCCGCGTGTCCCGCGTTGTGTACCGGCGTGTCCAGGCTCCGGTGGGTGAAGACCGGATTGCGCGGGCACGGCTCGAAGGGCCCGGACGGCGACGTGCCGCGGCTGACGGACACGACGTGGCCCCGGTCGGTGCCGCCTTCGGCGAGCATCAGGTACCACCAGCCGTCGGCGGAGTACAGGTGCGGGCCTTCCGGGTAGGCCAGGCCCGATCCCTGCCAGAGCTTCCTCGGGCTTTCCAGCAGTTCCCCGGTCGAAGGATCGAGGCGTGCCTGGACGATGCCCGATGCGTCCTCGCCGGGACCGAATCCGACCCACGTCAGGTAGCAGGTCCCGTCCCGGTCCCAGGCGATGTCCGGGTCGATGCCGAGAGTCCCGGCGATCTGCTGCGGTTCGCTCCACGGGCCGGCAGGATCTTCCGCCCGGAACAGCAGGTGTCCCCCACCGAAGTCACTCATGTTCGTGGTGACGAACCAGAACTCGCCGTCGTGGTGGCGGAGAGTGGAACCGAAGATGCCTCCGGACGCGCGCCCGTCTCCCAGGGCGAACTGGGTCCGCCGGGTCAGGATGTTCCCGATCTGTTCCCACTGCAGGAGGTCGCGGCTGCGGAAAATCGGCGCTCCGGGGAAGTACTCGAAGCTGGAGGTGGCCAGGTAGAAATCCTCACCCACCCTGCAGATGGTGGGGTCGGGAAAGAACCCCGAAATGACGGGCGTGACAGAGCTATTCACTGCCCGCGCACCGCACCCAGCTCCCGTACCAGGAAATCCAGGGCCGCCTGCCCTTCGGGCAGCCCGGCCGTGTGGTTCAGATGCCCGTGGAACGCTCCCTCCGCGAGGAAGTACGTCAACGGCACTCCGGCCCGTTGAAGGGTCGAGGCGAACAGCTCGGACGAGCCGCGCGCGTCGTCGTACTCACACGCGAGCAGCGCAGTGGGCGGAAGCCCCGTGGGGTCGGCATAGCCGGGCATCGCGTACGACGACGCCATGCTCACCGGGCCGCCCACGTAGTTCTCTGCCTGCCGGACGCAGTCCTCCGGGGTGAACCGCAGATGGCGCGGCAGTCCCGCCATCACCTCCTCGTCGAGGCCCCGGGCCGGTGGCGGCAGTTCGGCGTGCAGGAAGGGATAGGCCAGCAGGAGCTTCGCCGGCACCGGCTTGCCGGCATCGATCAGGTAGAGCCCCGCGCCCACCGCGAGGTTGCCGCCGGCGCCCGCCCCGCCAAGGCACAGCAGGTCCGGGTCCAGCCCCAGGGACTCCGCGTTTCCCCGGGCCCAGAACCATCCGGTCAGCGCGTCCTCGTGGGGCACCGGAAAGCACACACCGTTCCGGGCCAGTCGGTAGTCGACGGAGAGCACCGGTGTCCCCGCGTCGGCCAATACTCGGGCAAGATAGTCCGATTCCAGCATGTCCAGGCCGCCACTGACGAACCCCCCGCCGTGCAGCCACACCAGCGCGGGACTGCCCGGCGAAGCCGGTTCGCCGTAGATCCGGATCCTTACCGGGCCGTGCCGGCCCTCGGCGGAGACCGTGCGGACGGGAACGTCCGGACCCGGGAGCCGGACGGCGTCCGCGTTCAGGACGCGCGGCCCTTCCGGGGAGGCCAGGTACTCGGCGAAACCGGCATCCAGGCCGCTGCCTGCCGCGGGAGCTCCGGGAGCGGAGGGCTCCGTCTGGCGGGACGTCACGGCCTCCCCAGCTTTCGCGTGAAGTAGGAGACGGCGGTGGCCAGGATGGTGTCCAGCTGGTCCTCCGCCCCGAAGAAGCAGTGGTCGCCACCCTCGATGGTCACCACCTCATGCTCCACGCCCGCACCCGCGAGCGCGGCTGCAAGGAGATCTGTCTGGGAATGCGGCACCAGTCCGTCCCTGTCGCCATGGATGAGCAGGAATGGCGGTGCTCCTGCGGTCGCATAGCTGACAGGGCTTGCAGCGGCCAGGAGCGCGGGGTCGTCGGAGCCGCCCACCAGCATGTGTTCGGGCTGCAGGGACACCCCGGCCGGGACAGCCGCCGTCAGGGCAGCGGGGAACAGCCCGTCCGGCATGTCCATGAGGGGGATGTCGCCCAGGGAGGAGACACCGTAGAAGTCGACGACGGCGCTGATGGCACTCGAGTGCCCCTGCGCACCGAGACCGCCCTGAAGGTCCTCCCGGTTCCCGGTCAGTCCCAGCATCGCCACGAGGTGGCCCCCGGCCGACTCGCCCCACGCCCCGAACCGGCCCGGGTCGACGCCCAGGTCCTCCGCGAATTCGCGCAGGTAACGGATGGCAGCCTTGAGGTCATGCAGCTGTGCCGGGAAGGGTGCCTCCAGGGCGTGCCGGTAGTCCACCGTGGCACACGCGATCCCGGCCTCGTTGAGCAGGCGGAAGACGGAGTCCGGCGCGAAGGTTGGCGGCAGTTCACGGCGGTCCCCCAGCTGGAAGGCACCGCCGTGGACCCAGAGGACCAGCGCGGTCGGTGCGGAAGCCTGGCGCGGAAGCCAGACGTCCATCTTCAGCGGCCGGAAGCCGAGAGCCCGGGCATAGGTGAGTTCGCGGTGCACCAGGGAGACGTCCGAGACCTGCTCCGGTTTCCCGGGGGCGTCGAAGACGGGAAAGGGTGGGACGTCCACCCCGCCCGGACGGGAGGGATCGACTACAGCTTCATCGACTGTCATGAGGTGCTCCTTGCTAGTTCTGGTTGCTGGGATCCCGCGCCGGCGGCGGCAAGGAAGGAATGCGTGCCGGGCCCGACGACGGCGGGCGGCCCGCCGCGCAGCCGCACCTCGGCGATGGTGCCGGCGGGCACGGTAGCAGTGAGTGCCAGCATGCCGTCGTCGTCCATCCTCCACTGCACCTCGATGACGCCCCTCGGGCCCCGGTGGGACGTGCGGGCCGAGGTCAGTCCGGCACCGGGGCGCGGCTCGATGATGATCCGCTCGTACCCGGCACTGCCCGGCGCCTGCCGCAGCCCGGCCGCGTAACGGTGCAGGAAGGACACTACGGCGCCCTTGCTGTAGTGGTTGAGGGACTGGTGCGGGTTGCCGTCGGCGTCCACCCCGTTCCACAGCTCCCACATGGTCGTGGCGCCGCGGTCCACCATCGCCAGCCACGACGGCTCCGAGTCCTGCATCAGGAGCTCGTACGCCAGCTGCAGGTCGCCGTTGTCGGCGAGGACGGGCAGCAGGTAGGGCGTGGCCAGGAAGCCGGTTCCCACGTGGGTGTCCGCATCGCGGATCAGTGAGGCCAGCTGTGCGGTGACGGTGCCGCGGTGCTCCGCGCTGACCAGGTCGAAGGCCAGGGCGCGGACGCAGTTGGCCTGGGTGGCCTGGGTGACGTGCCCAGTGGAATCGAGGTATTCGGTCTCCCAGGCCTCCCGGATACGTTCCGAGAGCTCCGCCAGTGCCTTCCCCTCCTCCTCCGAACCGAGGACGGATGCGATGCGTGCCATCAGCGATGTGGTGTTCCGGTAGTAGGCGGTGGCCACGATGCCGGAATCAGCGGTACGGGCGGCGAAGAGGTCCGGCTCCGGGCCGTCCGGTTCCATCCATTCACCCCAATGAAATCCCGTGTCCCACAGGTACTGCTCGTGCGGGGCCGGAACCGGGCGGGCGGCAGCACGGGAGGCGTGCCGCTGCGATTCCGCGGTCGTCCGCACGAAGCCCAGCCACCGGTTCATCGCGGCCCAGTTCTCCGTGAGGATGCCGGTGTCCCCCGTCGCCAGGTACAGCTCCCACGGCACCATCACGATCGCGTCGCCCCAGCCCGCCGACCCGTGGACGAAGGCCATAAAGTCGGCGGACGTGGCCTGCGGTCCGGGCGACGGCGTGATGTTGGCGATGACGCCGTTGTCCCACTGGTCGGCGCGGACGTCGTTGAGCCACTTGCGCGAGAATCCGGCCACGTCGAACAGGTACGCGGCGGTCGGGACGAAAAGCTGCCAGTCCCCCGTCCAGCCGGCCTTCTCGCGTTGCGGGCAGTCGGTGGGGACCTCGCACGAGTTGTCCCGGAAGCTCCACTCCACGATCTCGTGCAGCCTGTTCAGCCGCTCGTTGCTGCAGGTGAAGGTCCCGATCCGTTCCAGGTCGGTCTGGACCAGGCAGCCGGTGATGTCCGCCGCCTGCAGGTCCGGCCCGAGGCCCTGGACCGAGACGTACCGGAAGCCATGCGTCGTGTGCCGGGGCTCGAAAACCTCCCCGGAAGTGCCCGATGAGATGACGGAGTCCACCTGCCCCGCGTCCAGGAACGCGCCGGGTGTGCGGAAGTCGTGCGGGCGCAGGTGGTCCCGGGTGACGTCGCCTCTGCCCGAAGCGCCGTCCAGTGCCTCGCCGTACTCCAGGACGACTGTCTCGCCTGCCGCACCCAGCCTGCCGAGCCGCACCCAGCCGTGGATGTTCTGGCCGAAATCCACCACCTGGTGGCCGCTCGCGAGGCGGGTGATGGACACCGGAGCGAGTTCCTGCACGACGCGGGTGGGTGGCGCCGTGGGACCGGCCAGGGTGTCGAAGCTGCAGGAGCGTACGACGGCGGGCCTCGCCCCGGATGCTGAGGCCGGCACCCGGAAGTCGACCCGCTGGCCCGCCATCAGGTCCGCGCCGAGGATCTCGGTCGGCGAGACGAGCCAGGACGCGTCGGTGCCGAGGACTGTCCGGCCCGTCCCGGACTCCAGTTCCAGCTGTGCCAGGAACGCCGTCTGCCCGCCGTACATGTCGGCGTCGCGCGTGTACCCGAAGGTGCCGCGGTACCAGCCGTCCGTGAGGACGGCACGGAGGGTATTGGTGCCTCGGCGCAGGAGCGCCGTGACGTCGAATGCCTGGACCTGCAGGGTGGTGTGGTAGCTGGTCGAGCCGGGGGTGAGCTGCTGGTCCCCGACCCGCTGCCCGTTGAGGAACAGCTCGTACACGCCGTGGGCGGTGGCGTAGGCGCGGGCGGAGTCCGGGACGGCGGCCAGGGTGAAGGTCGTCTCCAGCGCATGGCCGGGTCGGTCGCCGGGCGCGGGGACGTCAGGCTCGTCCGGCCCGATCCACTGGGCGGTCCAGTCCGAGGGATGCAGGAGCCCCAGTTCGACGGCCATCGGATCGGACCAATCGCTCACCGTCTCCGTGCCGTCGGTGCAGGTGTTCCAAGTGCGCACGCGCCATGCGAACCGGCTGCGGGATTCGAGCTCCGGGCCCGAGTAGGGCACCGGGTGATGCCCGGACGAGGGGACCCTGCCGGTGTCCCAGCCGTTGGTGGCGGTGATCTGGTAGGCCGTCTGGCGGGTCGTTCCGGCGGACGGCGTCCAGCCGAGCCGTGGTTCGGCGGCGGTGATCCCGAAGGCCTCCCGCAGGTGGTCGACCCGCAGCCGCGTGGGGGCGGTCAGGCGGGAAGCCTCGACGCCGGTGTCGAGAACGGTGGAGGTCATGCGGCAGACTCCTGAACGTGGGGTAGCTAGGGTTCAAGCTTCGTTTCCCGCAGGCCGCCCCCACAGTGCTCTTTCATTGGATGGAATAGCATTGGCACATCATTATCGACAGACCACTGGCACTAGGACCTTCTGCATGACCATCCCTCCGGAGACCGACGCCCCTCCCGTTCGCGGGAAGCGGCCCAAGCAGGGCGAGCCGGTGGTGGACCGCGCGCTGAGCCTGCTCGCGGTCTTCTCCGACCGGCGCCGGGCGCTGACCCTGTCGGAGCTGGCGCGGTACGCGGACATGCCCGCCCCCACGGCGCTGCGGCTCATCGCACGTCTGGTCGCGTGGGGCGCCCTGGAGAGGCTCGACGACGGGCGGTACGTCGTCGGGGTCCGCCTTTGGGAAGTCGCGTCGTTGTCTCCCCGCGGGCACGGCGTCCGGGAGATCGCGCTTCCGTACCTCGAGGATCTGTTCGAGGTCACCCGCCACCACGTCCTGCTGGCCGTCCGGGACAACGAGCAGGCGGTGCTGATCGAGCGGCTCTCCTCCAGGGACGCCACCGAAGTGGCCTATCGGGTGGGCGGCCGGGCGCCGCTGCGGTCCACCGCCGTCGGACTGGTGCTGTTGGCCGGTGCCGACCACCAGTTCCAGGAGGCCATCCTGCGGAAGCCCCCGGAGGACGAGCCCGGGGTCGCCGCTCTGCCCGAAGGCCAGGTCCGGCGCACGCTGTCGGACGTGCGGCGCACCGGCATCGCCATGATCCGGCGCACCGCACCCTCGCGCACGGTCTCCGTCGCCTCGCCCATCTTCGATGCCCAGGGTTCCGTGGCGGCCGCGCTGTCCATCGTGGTCCCGGATGGTTCCACGCCCCCGAACGTCCTGGCCCCGGCGGTGCGTGCCGCCGCCAGGGCAGTCTCCCGAAACCTGGGCCACCAGGCAGAGGTCAGCTCCGACGTGTGGACCCACTCCCAAGGCTGACGCGGCAGCGCCTACCCTTGCACCACCGAGCCGGCGCAGCGAGACGCGTTGGCTACCCCTGCACCACGAGGCGGCGGATCAGGTCGTTCCACGACCCGATGCTGTCGATCTGGTGATCGGTCCCCGCTCCTGGGGCAGTCTGCCGTCCCGGCGTAGAGGGACCCGGTACGAACGGCACCAGGACGCTGTCGCCGAGAGTAAGCGTCGTGCCCAGCTCCACGAAGGATGGGACGTCGAGCAGGCGCTCCGCCAGCCAGGAACCTACCGGTGATGCGGCAGCGAGCTCGTTCTTCACTGCATCGACCGCAACGGTCATCTGCGTGTACTCCTCGTAGGGGATCCGCACAAGGGTCATCCCTGATGCCAGGACCTCCCCTGCCGCTCCGGCGTCGGTATCGGAGTTGTACTCCCCCCGGCCCGCCTCGGTCCTGGTGCCACCCACCCACACCAGCGCCGCCCTGTCCGCGAGCGACAGGTCCAGTCGAAGTGCAGCAGCCACGTTGGTCAGTGGTCCCCCGCAGAGGACGGTGGTCCGCTCGAAGCGAGCGGACGTCTCCACGATCGTGCGCGCCGCAGCGCTGACCTGGCCCGTGGTGGTCCCCGTGGTCTCAGCACCCGGAACCACCCGTACGTCCTTCAGCCCGAGGAGCTGCACGAGGTGCTCGGCGAGGTGCCGGCCGCGGCTGGCCGTCGTCGTGGGGTCGACACCTGCTGCTCCGGCCAGTCCCGGGTCCAGGGGCGACGTCGTCACCAGGATCGTTGACCCCGGGTCGCAGCGCAGAAGGATGTGAGCGAGGGCGACGAGCCCGTCAGGATCACCACCGAAATCATTGTCGATGACGAGCAATTCCTCGGCTGGCTTGACCGCTGTCACAGCCGGGCCCTGAAGGAGACGCACGGGATCGCGGTGAGGAGTAGCATCGGAATCCACCTATACCCCTGTAGGGACGGCGAGCGCGGCGGGCGAGGTGAAGCGGTGGGTGCCACCCCGGACGCTGAAGCGTTCGCCGCCGGGAAGTTCGACGTCGGCCTCCACGCCGTCGGGGACCGTCGCCTCGATGGTGAGGGCGCCGTCGTCGAGCCGCCATTCCACCCGCACGTCCCCGTGCGGGGTCTTCAGCGAGGTGGTGGCCCAGTCGATGCCGTCACCGGGTACGGGCGCGATCCGGATTCTGCTGTACCCGGGTGTGAGCGGGCTGATGCCGCCGATCCCCTTGTGGAGCCAGTCGGCCACGGCGCCCAGGGCGTAGTGGTTGAAGCTGGTCATCTCGCCGGGATTGATGGTGCCGTCCGGGAGCATGGAGTCCCAGCGTTCCCAAACCGTCGTCGCTCCCATGGTCACCGGGTAGAGCCAGGACGGGCAGCCCTGTTCCAGGAGCAGGTGGTAGGCGTCCTCGCTGTGGCCGGTGTCCGTGAGGGCTCCGGTGATGAACGGGGTGCCGGCGAAGCCGGTGGAGACGCGGTACTCGTTCTTCCGGACCAGGTCCGCGAGGCGATCTCCTGCGAAGTCGCGGTGCTCGGCGCTGGGCAGGATGCCGAAGGCGATCGCGAGGGCGTAGACGGTGGTGCAGTCGCTGCGGATGGTGCCGTCGGTGGCCACGTAGTGCTCCAGGAACGAGGCCTGGACCCGCGCGGCGAGCTGCTCGAAGTACTCGGCGTCGTCCTGGTGTTCGAGCAGCCGGGCCGTTTCGGCCGTGATCGAGGCAGTGCGGAACAGGCAGACCGTGGCGACGACGCCGGTGTCCGCCTTCGCGTCCCAGGGCTTGTCCGGATCCGCGTCGGGGTCCAGCCAGTCACCGAACTGGAAGCCCTCGTCCCACAGCCCCGTGTCCGAGAGCAGTCCCTCCACCCGCCGGGTGTGCGAGGTCATCGATTCGTACTGGTTCTTCAGCACTGTGAGATCGCCGTACGCTTCCCAGAGCGCCCACGGCACCCAGACGGATGCCTCGCTCCACAGGGCCGAGGATTCCGGTGCCGGGAACTCCGGGGGCTGGGGGCAGTACTTGAGGGCGTCCGGAACGGTGATGGGCACCAGCCCGTCCGCCGCCTTCTGCTCGGCGGCGAGGTCCAGCAGCCAGTCCTGGAGGAAGCCCTTCACGTCGTAGAGGAACGCTGCCGTCGGTGCGAAGACCGCGATGTCGCCGGTCCAGCCGAGGCGCTCGTCGCGCTGCGGGCAGTCGGTGGGCAGGTCCAGGAAGTTGCCCCGCAGCCCCCAGACGATGTTGCGGTGCAGCTGGTTGACGAGTTCGTTGGAGCACTCGAAGGTACCGGTCCGTTCCAGCTCGGAGTGGACCACCACTGCCTCGAGGGAGTCCTCGGTCAGCGCTCCGGGCCAGCCGGTCACCTCCGCGTAGCGGAAGCCGTGGAAGGTCCTGGTCGGTTCGAAGAAGTCCTCGCCGCCGGACAGGATGAAGGTGTCCGTGGCCTTGGCGGACCGCAGGGGACGCACGCCCAGTTCGCCGTCTTCGAGCACTTCCGCGTGGCGCACCGTGATGGTGTGCCCTGCCTCGCCCTGGATCCGGAAACGGAGCCACCCGACGAGGTTCTGGCCGAAGTCCACCAGCGTCCTGCCGCTGGGCGAGGTGAAGACCTCCACGGGCCGGACGACGCCGGTGCGCACCACCGGCGGGCCCACCGGTTCGGCGAGTCGGTCGACGTCGAACTCCACGGTGTGGGTTCCGGCCCAGGTGCCGGTGTCGAAGCCCGGCTCCGCCCAGCCTGCCTGAGCCCTGCGGGCGTCGATTCTCTGCCCGTTGTAGAGGTCGTTGGCGGCGGTGGCGGAAGGCCCGGCCTGCCAGGTGGTGTCCGAGGCGACGGACTGGACGTGGCCGTCGGCGAACTCGATGTCCAGCTGGCCGAAGAAGCCCAGTTCGCTGCCGTACAGGTTCGACATGCCGTGCCAGGCCAGGCGCCCCCGGTACCAGCCGTTGCCGAGTTCCACGCCGAGCACGGTGGTCGGCCCCACGAGGGAGGTCACGTCGTAGCTGCGGTAGCGGAGCCGCCATTCGTAGGAGCTCCAGCCCGGGCTCAGGACGTCCTCGCCCACCGGGACACCGTTGATCAGGGCCTCGTAGACGCCGTACGCGGTGGCGCGCAGCGTCGCCTTTGTCACGGCGCCGTGGCCCTCCTCGAGCCGGAACTCCTTGCGGAGCAGTGGGGCTCCGTCGAAGTCCTCATCCGGGGAGATCATGGCGGCGCGCCAGGGTGCCTGCGTCATCGAATGGAGTCCGTTCTGCTTGGCCGTCAGCACGTGACGGCGGGGAAGGTCAGGGGTTGTGCTGATGGTGTGGGGGGAACGGTTAGGCCGCGTAGTGGCAGGCGACGTCGGACGCGCCGACCCGCCGCAGTGCGGGGCGTTCGTCGCGGCACAGGTCGGTGGCCAGGGGGCAGCGCAACCGGAAGGGGCACCCGCCCGGGGCGGGGGTGGCGGCGGCACCGGTCCGGACGCCGAGGGATTC
>NZ_NFSC01000022.1 GCF_002157505.1 Arthrobacter agilis | reverse complement strand
CCACCGTTGCGGTACTCACCCCGAAGAGCATCTGGGCAAGCCGGGTGACCCGGTCGAACCGCTCCTCGGAAGCACTGTCGAGGAGTTCAGTGGACGCCAGCGATGCCAGGCGCTTCTGCTCATCCTCCAGCGCTATCCCCGACACCACATCGGTCATAGGGCACGCCTCCTTGCGCCGACTTGCGTGGCGCCCTCATCTCACCCCCCATTCCATTCCTGCCTCAACCACTTCGATGAACCGGCGGCAGATTATCCGGAACACCACCCCCACCCTTGGCGCGGGGCTTCACATCCCTACCCACCAGTTACTGACGCCCATCGACACAGACCCTGGCCAGCACACGCGCAGTAACCGGCGATGGAGTGCGGGACGGACTCAGAATCCCGCTCGACGCCGGTCACATCTCACCCGGCGCCTCACGCTGGCCGCAAATCCTGGTACAAGGCTTCTGTCGCATAGGTTCCACCCTAAAATCTCAAGGACACCGACTGCCCAGTAACCCATACCCCATTCCAGGGTTGACCACCTGTTCCACCTGAAGTACCTAGGACGAGGAACCCACGTTGCGGCCACCATGACCAGAGTTGGTCCTGCTGCGCAACCGTGAACCCATCGTCAAGCACCATTCTCAGCACCTACCTTCATAGGTTACGGACGGTGCGTTGACCGGTTGAGAGCACCAGTAGCTCAATACGCACCCTCGTCGTGCTCGCCCCATAGTGCGAGCCTGTCCTGACGCTGCACTGAACCACAAGCAGCAACAACTGATCCGTGTCGCGATCCACGGGACTGTCCGATAAACGGTGTGTGGTGCAGTCGATGAGAACCCGTTGAACGTGAACGGAGACCGGACCGCGACTGAACCCGACGCAGCTGCATCTGGTGGTACCGGATCCGGTGCGAGTATCCCCACGGAGGAAACCTCAGCTAGCGGTGTGTCGGCAGGTAGCGGTGCGTCGGCGGGGGATGTGTGGGGCGATGACCCGTGGTGCAACTGCACCCGACACTTCTTCGTGCGCGCGGACGCGGGGGCCGTTAGCGTCCCATTTCATTCCCGCGGTCATCGTGTTCTTACTGCGCGGTGGGATTTTCGATGGAGGGCGTGGGCGGTGAGGGCGAGGATGAGTGCGAGTGCCTCGGCGACGGCGGTGATGGTTTTGGTGGTGTACCAGACGGGCTCGTACAGGGAAGGGATGGGACCGATGGTGGGGATCTGGATGTACCGGTAGGCGAGGACCGCTGCCAGGGAGGCCAGAGCCACCAGTGCGGCGAGCAGGTAGGACCGGTGTGTTCCCCTGACCAGCACGTACAGTGCGGCGAGGACAGCGGCGGCGCCCTGGATGCGGAAGAGAATGCCGCCCCCTATCCCGTCCGGTGCTGCCTGCTGGAATCCTGCGGCGAGCTGGAAGTGAATGACAGCACTGACGATCAGTGCCGCGGCGATGAGGATCCGCAGGACCAGTAGAGCCACACCCCTGTCCGGGGTCTCTGCCCGACGGCGTCCTTGCACATCGGCCTGTCGGTGGCGGTGCCCGCCGTCCGAGTCCATGCCGGGGATCCACGCCCGGGCCTCCCGTGGGTGGGGGTGGTCGCGGTCGGTCATCCGATGACCAGCGTCGCGGACATTTTAGGGTGGTAGGTGCAAATGACCGGGTATTCCCCGGCTTCTTCAGGGGCTGTGAAGGTCACGGTTTCACCGGGGCCCACCTCGACGTTGAACTCTCCCTTCCCGTCAGCGGTAACCGTGTGCGGGGCGGTGTCCTCATTGGTAACCGTCACCTCGGCGCCGGGGGCGATGCTGTCGGGCATCTTGTACTCGAAGTCCGTAATCGTGATCATCGCCTCCTCAGCGGGAGCGGCCTCAGCGGACTCTGACATGCCCGTGCCGGCCGAGGGCTCCGCCGTCGGGGCGGCCATCGAACTCGCAGCTGAACTAGCAGCAGCCGAACTAGCCTGGGCAGTAGCTGGCGTGTCGGTTGCCGCCGCGCCGGATGTTGATGTGCCGGCTGTGTCGGTTGCTGGTGAGCAGGCGACCGAGCCCATCACCATGGCAGCGAGGATCAGTGCGGGTACAGCATGCTTGGTGGTCTTCATTGTTTCCTCCGAAATGTCGTCACGCATGATGATGATCGTGCCCTCCGCCGAAGCGATGAGGGAGGCACCAGGACCGGTGACTGATCGAGCCGAGCCGCCATTGCAAACCCCCGACGCATGAAATTCGTCGCACCCGTGATCAGGGACGGGATAGAGGCCGGCCTTTTTCACAGCACTCGTGCACGCGGGTGGACAAAACCGGCAATTCATCGGGATATCTACAAGTGTGAAAGGGCGGGTGGCAGCCCCGAGGTGATGCTCCACCAAACACGGGTTTAATGTGTGCGGGCGGCACATGAAGGAGCGCCGGCGAACATCGGGATGGAGGCCCTAGGTGTTCGTCGACGCTCGGACCCGGCGGACCGGGTCGATCCTCATTCGCACGTGAAGATGAGATGGACTGTACAGGCCGGACCTGTGAAATTCCCGACCAAATTAGCCCCAGTAATCTTCGGTTTTTCGGCCGGCATGTGTGCCCTGGCCGAGCCGGCGGTAACTCCGCGAATCGCCCGGCAGGGTCGTTCTGCAAGCTCCGGAACGACCTTTCACGGGCCCCTGTCGCAGCTCGTGAGCCCGGGATCGATGACGATCAACACTCACAGCAGGTACGCGGGGCAGCGGAGGCGTGCTGCTCAATCAGTCATGTTCTTGGTCATCTTCCTCACCATTTGTCCCGACATCTGCCCCGACATCTGCCCCGACATCTGCCCCGGTCATTTTCATACGTAGGCTTTCTATTATTGGCCGGGGGTGCTTATGGTGGGCGAACCTGAGGAGGCACAACGGCGCGCCAGGACATCTGGTGGGAATCGGTTACTGGGGAAAACAATCCGTGCGGCGTAGTGCTCCGAATCACAGGCAGTGCGTGTCCGGATCCGGACTCGTTCTCATCGCACAGTCTCATCGCACAGTGAAGGATATATATCCCATGAACAAGAAGATGCGCTTCCTCGCAGTACCGGCCCTCGCCCTCAGCGCCGTCGCTATGGCAGGCTCGCCCGCAATGGCCGCCGATGCCACCTACTCCTCGACCCTGGGTCAGCTCAGCGGGACCACCGGTACCGGCACCATCACCCTGGATGTCAAGGGTGACAAGGCGACCGTGAACCTGCAGGTCTCCGGTCTCGCCCAGACCTTCATGGACGCCCCGTACCCCCACGTCCAGCACATCCACGGTGGAGCCCAGGGCAAGTGCCCGACACCTGCCGATGACGCCAATGGTGACGGGATCCTCAGCACCACCGAGGGCGCAGCGTCCTACGGTGGCATCCAGACGACGCTGACCACCTCCGGTGCCACCACCCCCGCTGAGGGCCTGAACCTGCAGCTCGGCGGCCAGGGCGGCAGCTACACCATCCAGCGTGAAATCACCCTCGATGCCGCCACCAAGGCGTCCCTCGAAGCCGGCACCGCCGTCGTCGTCGTCCACGGCCTGGATCCCGCCACGGTCACCTCCACCCCTGAGGCCTTCAACGCACCGAGCGACCTGGAGCCCTCCCTGCCCCTGGGCGCGACCTCGCCCGCACTGTGCGGCACGCTCGTCGCCTCCCAGATGGGCTCCATGCCCAACGGTGGCGCCGACACCGGCGTAGCCCAGGACACCGGCTCCAACACCGGCGTCCTCGCCCTCGGTGGCGGCCTCGTCCTGGCAGCAGCAGCCAGCGGGACCTTCGCCGTTCGCCGCCGCGCAGCACACAACGCATAACCAGCCAGCACCAACCGATCCGCCCGTGACGGATAACAGCACGTAGCAGCAGTCCCAGCAGTACGAACTGATCGGACCACGGAAGACACATCATGATCAGCTCACCCAGCGACCGCCGCAGACACCACCTGGTATCTGCGGCGGTCGCTCTATTACTCCTCACCGGCTGCGCCACCCAAGCCAACACCGGCACCGGTACCTCAACTGCACCAGCGGCGCCACCAACGGCGACGCAGTCATCAGCTTCCGGCCCGTAAACCACATCGACTGCCGCGGCCACGCCGACGGCGACACGATCAGCGAGCACCGCACCAGGGCCCAAGACAGCGGCCGCAGCAGAGCAACCGGCAGTTCTGCCAGCGTCACCACCGGTGTCGTTCTCCATTCCCTCCACCGGCGCCCGGTCAGAACTCCTCAGTACCGGGTTGCGGGACAACGGGTCCCTGGAAGTGCCGCCCGATGGGCCTGGCGCACCGGCGAGCTGGTACAACCAGTCACCGACACCGGGAGAGCGCAGGCCGTCTGTCCTGCTGGGGCACCTCAATGCCACCGACGGCGGGCCCGGGATCTTCGCTGGCCTCCGCAACCTCACCACAGGCGACACGATCGAGGTCCTGCGTGAGGACGGAACCACTGCGACTTTTACGTTCGATCGCGGTGGGCAGTACCCCCAAGAACGAATTTCCCAGCCAGACCGTTTATGGCAACACCGAGGGCTCCGACTTGCGCATGATCACCTACGACGGGTACAACCCGGCCTCGAGGAGCACTCGACGCCCGGTACGCCTGCTTGTCTCGATCGGAGCAACAGCGCCAGTGATGAACTCACCGGCCTGCATCCCAGCCCAGAACACCTGCAACAGATCCGGTCTCACGAAGATCGAATAGCCCGCCATACCAACACCCATTCGCTAAGTGTTGCAATCACCGCAAGAACCCAAGGATCCTCTACCGGGAGAACCATTTGGTGATGCAGCTCAGCGCTCGTTCCTCAGGCGGCAGTTGGGGTGGTGAGTGCTTGGATGGACAGTGCGCTCAGCCAGCTCATGCCGACGGTCACGGTCAGGCGTTGGAGGAGTCCGCCGCGAGGCGCCAGGGCAGGAGTCTGGGCGAAGGCGGCACTGGTCAGTAGGAAGCCGATGATCATGGATCCTGCGGTGGTGGCTGAATACCGGGCCCAGCCTCGGCGCCCGTGACGGGTGAAAGTGCGAGCCCACAGGATGGCCGCGACTGGGATTCCGAGGAAAACCGGGACCGCCGCGAGGTCATGAACCCGTGCTCCGGCGCCGCTGTATCGCTCCAGAGTGACCGGGGTGCCCGGGGGATAACCACTGACTGGATCGGTGGTGAACAGCCCGGCGATGATCTGTCCAAGGCCAGCCGCACCAATGAGCAGGGGCCCGCCCCTGGGTGTCGTCGAAGCATGCCTACGGCGGGCCAGCCCGGCGGCCAGGGCCAGATACAGTACGCCGTTGATACCGAAATTCAACGCCTGAACCCAGCCGTCCGGGCCTAATGCCAGTGAGCTTACCGGGTGGCGGAGTGGGTCGTAGTCTGGCCGGGCCGCGCCGGCGGCCATGAAGCCGGTGATGAATATTGGTCCCGCCGCGGCACCGCACCCCAGCAGTACCTGGTCCACCCTCGTGGCCGGGGGCTGTGTAGGGACGGACCCGAATCTGCGCAGACCTTTCACCAGGAGTTCCTCTGTTGAGCCAGCGTCTTAGCCCAGGACTATACAACTCGTCGGGGATAGTGGGTTTGGATCGTCGTACTGGCAATCGTCACCGCGTGAAGTCTGATTCCGCCAGTGTCCGCGCGCCGAGTGTTCATGCCCGTGAACCGGTGTGGACGTAAGAAGCGGCAGGAGCCCCCGTCCAGGGCGCCTGCCGCTTCTACTGTTCCTGCCGATCAGGGTCGGCTCCCTGCTAACGCTGAGGCGTTCGCTCCCCAGGTTCTAATCAGTTAGCGGGCGGTTCCATCGGTGTCCGTGTCGATGCGCTCTTCACGGACCTGCTCGTTGACGGTGTGCTGTTCGGTGACCGTTTCCTTGTCCAGGCGCACACGCTCGACCGGAACGGCTTCCTTCTCCACGACTGGGCGCTCTGCGGTGAGGACCACTTCGTGTTCCTCCTCACTGATCGCGGGACCGTCGTAGGCGTTGCCGCGGTTCGCATCCGTGATGGGTTCGCGCTCCACGCGGACTTCCTCGTGACTGACCGGGACCGTGGTGCTCACGTTCTCGGTCACGACGTGCTTGCGCAACCGCGCCCGTCCGACTTCCCGCTTTTCGGTGCCGACCCGCAGCTCTTCCTTCGACCGGGTCATCGCCTCATCCGTGGTGGGACCCGAGGTGTCGTGACCGACAGCATCACGAGTGCCGGCGGTTGTGCCGGTACTGGCCTGACTGGTCGTCTCCGTGGTCGTCTCCGTGGTCGTGGCAGTGGTGCCGTGGACACTGTAGTGGCGGTACAGCTCTTCTTCCTCAGCGGGGCTCAGGTGCCCGTCGCGCTCCACGGAGGGTGCCGCCTTGACCAGGGCCTTGTCGTACGGGACCCGGAGGTCGTTGCCGTCGATGGAGGCGTCCTGCAGGGGCACGAAAGTTTCCTTGGTGCCAAAGAGCCCGGTGTTCACGGTGACCCAGCTGGGCTGACCGGTCGTGTCGTCGACGTAGAGCTCACCAATGGAGCCGAGCTTCTCCCCGTCGGTGGTGTAGACCGTTCCCTTGCCCGTCGTGAGCTGGTCGAGGTTGTCATTGCTGATCATGATCTCTCCTTCGCTGTTGCTGGGCTTTCACTATCCAAGCCGGTGACGACTTCCCGTCAACCCTAGGCATAAACGACAACCGATAGCAAGCAGGCTTACTGTCGGAGCGGGTAATAACCTCCACCCCGCCTGAGAGTCAGCAGCCGAAAGACAGAAAGGGCCAGGGGATGCGGTTCATATCGACGCCCGCACCCCTGGTGTTACTTTGAGCTCCACCCTTCGGGCTCCACCCGCCCACAAGTGAATGACCCTTGAAATCCTGTTGGGTTTGTCTTCCGATGCCCGCGGGGGAGTTATACGCTCACGGCATGAGCAGACTCGTGGTTTCGGTCCTCACCTCGCTCGACGGCTACTTCCAGGGCCTTGATGGCGACCTCAGTGTCATGCCCTTCCAGGACGCCTTCAACACGCACAATCTCGAGCTGCTCAGCACGGCCGGCACCCTCGCGTATGGCAGCACCTGGTTCACCGAGAACTGGGACTTCTGGTCCAAGGTCGCAGCAGATGCGTCAGCGAACAGGAGAGAACACGACATCGCGCACTTCGTCACCACGCTGCCGAAGATCGTCATCAGCGATTCGATGGCAGCGGATTCGGGTGCACCATGGACGCCAACGACTCGGATCATTCCCAGGAGTGCGGCGCCGGCTGAGCTCACCCGACTCAAAGAGCAAAGCGACGGTGATGTGGTGATGTTCGGCAGCGCCACGACCTGGAATCCCTTGCTCGAGCTGGGGCTCGTCGACGAGCTCACAGTCCTGGTCGGGCCTGCCCTCCTCGGAGCAGGCAACAAGCTCTATACAGGCTCCCGCGCCGGCCTGCACCTGACCGACGCAAGCGTCCTGTCGAGGTCGGAGCTCGTCAAGCTTCGCTACCTCACCACGGGCTAGCGATCCTCTCGATCAGGAGTTTGTGGGGCCCTCGCTGATCGCGGCTGCTTGCTGGTGGCGGTACAGCGTCGCCCGGCTCCATCCCACGAGACGCGCGGCTTCCTCAACGGTCCGCCCTTTGTCTCGCGCATCGGCGGTGACGACGAGCTTGTCCGCGATGACCTTCGGGCTCACCGCTGGCGCCCGGACTTCGTTCCGCTCTGCTAAAGATTGTCCTACGAAGATCTGATGCCGCACCGGCCTGGAGCTTTCATGCTGTAGCGGGGGTGGGCGCAGTGAGAGGGTCCGGCGCGCGGCGTCCGCGACCGTCGTCGCTCACGGTCGTGAGACCCTCGCGCGTCCAGTATTCGAAACCACCGATGAGTTCGCGCACGTTCGTGTAGCCCAGCAACGCGAGAATCAACGCACCGCGGGTGCTGCCGTTGCAGCCCGGTCCCCAGCAGTAGACGACGATTTTGGCATCCATGCCAGGTGCGACGTCTGCTATGCGTGCTTCGAGGTCTGCGTTGGGGATGTGGACGGCGCCGGGGATGCGGCCCTGGCTCCACGAAGCGGCGGAACGAGTGTCGATGATGATGGGAGCACGGCCGGAAGCCCGGTCCGCGGCCAGGTCTGCAGGGTCGGTTTCGTAGGCGAGCTTGGCCGCGAAAAAGTCAGCGGCGGAGAGGGAAGTAGGCATGTAGCAATCGAACCGGACCCGACGCCGTCGTGGAATACCCGATCAACGGTGGAAGGGCGTGCTCGGACCCTTTCCCCCGGTAGATTCTTCGATATGCCCTCGAACCCACGGCTGGATCTCGACACCACCGATCACGCGATCATCGAGCACCTGCAACAGGACGGCCGAACGAGCGTCGCCCAGCTCGCACGCGCGATCAATCTTTCGCCCAGCGCGACCGGTGATCGCGTGCGGCGCCTCACCGAGGGCGGGGTCATCATGGGCTACTCGATCACCGTGGACCCCGAAGCCCTCGGATACAACGTCACGGCATTCGTGCGGCTGGCCTATCCCACGGGCAACTACAAGCCCTTCCACGATCTCGTCGGCTCACTGCCCGAAATCATCGAAGCGCACCATGTCACGGGCGCTGACTGTTTCATCATCAAGGTCCTCGCCCGCTCCATGCGTGATCTAGAGCGCATCACCGGAAAACTTGCCACCCTCGGCGGCATCACCACCAGCGTCGTCTACTCAAGCCCCGTGCCCGCCCGGCACATCACCCCGGCCTAACGAAACGATCGCACCCCATCACGCCAAGCGTCTCCGACCCCCCCACGTCCCCGATTGGGTAGCCACCCTGCTGGGAGGTTCGGTGGTGTCGGCGAGGTTCTCGTCCTCAAGCTCACAGAGGATGTTCTGCCCGGCGCAGCGCCTGTAGGGGACGTTATAGTCTTTCTTCGGGCTGCGGCTGGTCCGGCTCGTATCCGATGAGCCAGTGCAGGCCGTGGCGGTCGATGACCTGGCCATCGGATGCGCCCCACGGCTTCGGGGCCAGAGGGTCAACCACCGTACCTCCCGCGGTTAGCTTGTCGAACCACTGGTGGAGGACCGACGGTTTAGCAGTGCCGAGCAGTGAGAGCATCAGTCCCTCACAGCGGATTGCCTTTTCTCCTGCTGCTGCGTCTGCTCCAGCGAGGGCGACGACGCCGTCGAGCACCCCGTGGGCTACGGCACCCGGGGGGCCGTCCGTCCTGGCGAAGTCCTTGTAGGTGAACAGGGAGACTTCGCCGCCGAAGACCTCCGCGTAGAACCCCAGTGCTTCGCGCGCGGTCCCCGGGAAGCTGATGTAGATCTGTGGTGAAGCCATACTGCGACGCCCCTTCCGCCACGCGGTGTGGCTCTGCTCTGACCCTACGGTTACCCACTAGTACTTGGACGGAATCGCGACACCAAACTCATCACTGCAGGCGATGAGCCTCCCGATTCCAGCGACGGTTGGGGGGAAATCAACGCCACTGTCTGTATGTCGCTGCTCGGGGTCCTAGGTGTGAGCGGAACCTGGGTGGGTAGCAATCCAGTGTCGAGCCTTGAGGTTGGCAATCCGCCGGTACAGGGTGGCCCTGGACATCCCGAGGTCACGGGCGACGTGCGATGCGGGTTGGCCCTGTTCAATGAGCCTGCGGGCGTTGGCGATCTGGCTGTCACTGAAGATTGGGCGTCGCCCGCCGAGGTCCATGCCTGCGTCGCGGCGCTTCACCTTCCGAGCCTGAAGCCCATGGGCCAGGGCGAGCATGTTCGACGTCGACCGGCCAAGGCGGTCAAGGGTCGTGACGAGCAAAGTATCACTCTGCTCAAGCGCGGCCAGGGCTTTGTCGAACTGCGGACGTCGCCGGACTCGAAGTGTGTGCACTCTCCCTTGTCACCAACCTCGGCGCAGGGCTCCAACGAGCTTCCCTCGACCACGAAGAAGTGCTGGAGGCCGGGAAGGCCGCAGAGGGCACCCTTGGGCCGATGCTCGCGCGCATCATTGCCGGAATCGTCAAGACGACATCGTTGTAGCAATGAGCAGTCCACGCGACCACGCTCGCTCGAGGCGAAGCGATCCCAGGTAGCGCGGTAGCTGAGGAAGCGGGAGCACCCCGTCAGTGACAGATACTGCACCGTTAGACCATCCCGTATGAGAGTTCATCACCGCTCGTGTTCAAGCTGCGAGTTTGACGCAGACCGCCATTACTTCGACGAACGAACACGAATCTTCGATGCTCCCATTGAGCTCGTGAAGCCCCAGATTTTGTAACGATACTCAGTGCCAGAAACTATGTTCCACTTCTGCGACTGCCGGACGATGAGTGGAATATAAAGTGCCCTACGTGCGGTTGCTGGTGGGCTGGTGGTAGCACCGTTTTGGGCGAGGGCGACTGCCCACGATGATTCTCTCTTCCCGTTCTTGATCGGAAGTGGCCACAAATACGTGGCACCGAGTGCGACCAGTGCGTTGCTTCGCGTGTCAGGTGAGGGAAGTGATTTCGTAGGTATGGCCTGCCGCGCGCAGCCGCTCCACGAGGACGTCGCCGAGGGCGGCCGCTGGGGTCAGCGATCCTGCGGCGGGCGGCAGGTGGTCGCCGTCGAGGGTAAGTGAGAGCGCTGTCTCCCCGGCCATGACGGCGGTGGCGGCGTATCCGGGGTCGCCAGGCCCGGCTGCGACGGCCCGGTACCGCCGGCCGCTCTCGGTGGAAGCAGTCACCTGGGAATGGAACCAGCCTGAGCGCCGTGCGGTCTCGCTCGGGCCCGCACCGGGCGACGGAAGGACACGGTCCAGCAGTTTCCTCGTCGGGGGTAGGGCCAGCGCGGCTCCGAACACCCGCAGGCCGAGCGCCGTCGCTCCGGCGATGAGGGCGCCGGCGGGCCCTCGCCCCATACCCATCACCTCGCCGTAGCGGAGGGACCGGCCGTAGGCCCAACCCTGCAGGGCATTGCTGCGGCGCACGATCCGCGTGTTCACTGATGCCATGATGAAGGGTGCGGTCCACAGGCCGTCCTCCGACCGGCCGACCCACCCCAGATCCGACGGCTGCCGGGTCGAGGGCTCCGCCGTCCGGCCCGGACTGAGGGAGTAGGGATCGCGCGCGAGCGATTGCAGCACCGGGTCCGAGCGCATGCCGTCGAGTTGCCCACGCATCGACTCGATGGTGCCACCGCTGAAGCCACCCTTGGCTCTGGCGACGAGCTGCACCTCGGTCAGTGCGCCCGCGCCGTCGGCCTTCGCGGCCTGATGCAGCAGAAGCACCGCGAGGTCCGAGGGGACGGAGTCGTAGCCGCACGCATGGACGATCCGTGCACCGGTGGTCCTTGCCAGGGCGTCGCAACGGTTGATAGCTTCACGGACGAAGGACACCTCGCCCGTCAGATCCCCGTAGTGGGTGCCAGCACGGGCACACGCCTCGATAACCGGCAGCCCGTACTTCGCGTAGGGACCCACCGTCGTGAAGAGCACGCGGGTGTCCGCGGCCAGCGCAGCGAGTGAGTCAGGGTGCTCCGAGTCGGCCTCGATGAGGGCCCAGTCCCGTGCGGTGACGGGCAGCCTGGACCGTACGGCCTCGAGCTTCACCCTCGACCTCCCCGCGAGACCCACGCGCAGGTCCGCCGGGGCGTGGACCGCGAGGTAGCCCGCGATCAGTTCACCTACGAAGCCGGTGGCACCGAAGAGGACGAGGTCGTGATCGCGCGCTGTGGCCTCCATGCCAGCAGTCTTCCACGGCAGCGGCCGGAACGACGCCGAGGAATGCCTGCCTTTCCTGTAGCTGCAGCGCCCCATCACCCTCGAACCAGATCGCAGAGCACCACCGGATGGCGAGCGCCGATTGGTGTATTCATCCTGCAGCCGATAGGGTCGTCCATGCGCCGCGGGGTGGAGCAGTTCGGTAGCTCGCTGGGCTCATAACCCAGAGGTCACAGGTTCAAATCCTGTCCCCGCAACGAAAAGGCACCTACTAACGATCCTGTTAGTAGGTGCTTCAGCTTAACGACGTCGGGTTCAAGGCGACGCGCGATCAGCGCCGTGATGCCCTCTAGCCGGATTCGGCTCTCTTTGACTCACCCCAGCTTCAACCTCAATTACGAGGAGCCGGCATGGCTGTAGTCTCAACGCGCTCCCATCACGCGTCCGAAGCGGTGCCGTGTCATCTCGTCTCTGCAGTCCGTCGTTGTACCTCCGGACACGTTCTAGGAAGTTAAGTTGTGCCCGACGGGTTTCGCTGTCTCCCGGCTCGCGGCCCTGGATTCTTCGGAGTCCCACAACGTTATGGACTGACAGAGAATGAACGCAACTCGACGAGGTCCAGCCCTCTGTGGCCGACGCGCCTCGCGTCTGCACCGATTCTGCCAAGGGGGTGCAGGACTGAAGCTGGCCGGAGCTACCGGCCCGGCCAGTTCGACACCGTCACGGCGCGAACGCTGATGCTGACAGGCTCGAAAACCCCTCCAGGGTGGCAGAGCTGGCACATTGGGCAGCCACCGCAATCCCCGACACCGCGATGCGGGTCCTCGAAGGGCACGGCCAATTCGCCGCCCAGAACGATCGGTCCATGGTGGCCGTGGTCATCCGGAAGCTCACGACGGTTGTATCTCCGGGACACCGCTCCTGCACCTGAAAGGTCGGTGAGGCTCTAAGGGAGGGCCTGCCGGTCATGATCCTCGACCAACGTCCGGGACTGTCCAACGCCGCTCCTAATAGACGTCAAATTGCGATTCGAGCTACTTTCTCGCGGTACATCGGGCGGGTTCCACTTGGACGGGTCCTGTCGCTGACATTCCCACAAATCCGTCCTTTCCGGCTATTGACGCTCGTTCCGGGTGCTCGTACTGTTCCGCCAACGGCCCGGAACGGACCGTATTGAATAGCATTTGGAGGATTCATGCGCAGACCATCATTGCGCCTTGCAGCCTGCGGCGCCGGTGCCGCGGCCGTGCTGTTTGCCTCGACTGCAGTCCCAGCGAACGCAGCCAGCACCCAGGGCCGTCAATTCATCACCTTCGATCGGTGCATCACCGATGAGGAAGTCGGCCTGGTGCTCTGTACGACCGGGACAGAGGAACGTATCGAGGTGCACACACCATCGGGCAGGGTCATCGTCCAGGGCCGGGTCCAGTCCTCATCGACGACAACCTATGGGGGTGAGACGACCACGGCGGGAAGCGCGTACAAGTCCGTGAGTGTTTTCGAATGGTACGTGGACGGGCTCATTTTCGATGCCCAAACCATCAAGCTCAAAGGTACGGGCACGATGGGTTTCCCGGACGGGGTGGAGTGCGTTTTTGAAACGGACTTCATCGCGGTCGATGACGAGTCTAAATTCGATCACGGTTCCGTGACCTGCACCTTCCCTTGACAACCCGTTGTGGAACGCCCCGGCCGCCCAGTGGAGGACGGGGCATTCCGTGTACATGACGCATCCTCTTTTCGGTGGCGCGGCGTCGGCCCCGCCCAGTTCGTCGAGCTGCGCATCCGTGCCCTACTCTCCGGCATCGACCCCGAAGCGCCGACCCTGTTCCGACAGAGAGTTACCCGGGCATCATGCCGAAAGCTTCCTGAATGCCCGACTGCATGAGGCCGCCTAAGGCCCCCGGCAGTCTGCTGTAGCGGGTCACTGACCGCGGATACCCGCGTTCTTGGGCCTGAGCGCACCGCGTGGTTCTGCGACGCGGACTGCCGCTGTGATGAGGGCCGACATGATGTCGACGGCGTCATCCTTGGAGAGCCCGTTGTCATGGCAAGGTAACCGCCACGTCCAGAGGGACATCCCGTGGCAGAGGGTGGCGCATAACTTGGGGTTCCTGTCCGGCTCGGGGAACGGCTCGAGGAGGAGTGCCGGCGATGTGACGGAACCACCAGATGACGCGGGATCGTCATATGACGGCCGGGACGCGGTATGTGACGGCGCCGGCGTCCCGGAACGTCATGCGGCGCCTTGTCGCCGCACGTTCTGCACCCGGGACCGGTGTGCTGCTTACAGTGATCCCACCAACCATCAAGAGCGGCCGAGAGATCTGGCTTGTTGACGCCGCAGCAACCATTCCGTTGCCCTTCCCTCGGGAGGGCAGCGGAACCGGTGCTAATGCCAGAACCGATGGACACGCATCAGCGCACCCACCAGCGGTCCCGGCACACGCCGTGACTGCCGGTTTCCGGCACGCGTCCTGGTGCACTCCCTCGGACGTACCGAGGAGCGGGGATGACATTGAAGAAACGGGCAGCGGTACCGCCGTCGCTGTCGTACGAGCTGTATCCGCCGGCCACCCCGGAAGCCGGGGAGGCCGTGCTGCGGACGATCGACGAACTCGAGGCCACCCATCCCGACTACGTCTCGGTGACCTACAGCGGCACGCCGGCGAGGCGCAGGGCCTCCATCGAGCTGATCGGGCACCTGACCAGCAACACCAGGCTGCGCCCCCTGGCCCACCTCTGTTGCGTGGGGGAGACACGGGAGAGCCTGGACCTGCTGGTGCGGCAGTTCGTCGCACTGGGGGTGAGGGGCGTGCTGGCTCTGCGCGGGGACCTGCCGCGGGACCCGCAGGCATTCCGCGGGGAGCTGCCCTTCGCCCAGTCCCTGGTGGAGCTGATCCGGGAGGTCGAGGCCCGGCATGGAGCCACGCTCGCCGGCGGTCGGCTCGCGGTGGGGGTGGCGGCCTACCCGAACCGGCACCCGGAATCGCCGTCGTTCCTGCACGACGTCGAGGTGCTGGTCTCCAAGCAGCGGTCCGGCGCCGACTTCGCCATCACGCAGGTGTATTTCGACCCCGCCCACTACGTCCGCCTGGTCACGGCGGCGCGGGCCGCGGGAGTGACGATCCCGATCATTCCCGGGGTGATGCCTCTGGGGAACATCCGCCGGCTCGAACGGCTGGCCGGAATGACCGGCGTCCGTCCCGACACCGCACTGCTGCACCGCCTGGAGACCGCCGCGGGGGAAGCCGAACGCCGGCGGATCGGCGTGCAGGCAGCGGCCGTGCTGGCCCGGGCGGCCTTCGAGGCAGGAGCCCCTGGCGTGCACCTGTACACCTTCAACGACCATCGCGCATCCATCGAGGTCATCGAGGAGATCGACCTGCCGGCGGCGCGCACGCCGGCCGCCGTCCCCGCCTGAACCTGCCCCTGACCCCCGACTCACACACCATCCAGAGGAGAACACCATGAGCACCGAGAACACCTTCCCCGCCGCCACGATCCTGGGCTACCCGCGCATCGGGCCCGGCCGGGAGCTGAAGAAGGCCGTCGAGGCCTACTGGGCGGGCCGCCTGGACGAGGCCGGACTGCAGAGCGCGGCCGACCAGCTGCAGGACCGCACTGTTGCCCGGCTGGTGGAGCTGGGGCTGGATCGCGGGGATTCCTCCATCCCGGCGGACTTCGCACTCTACGACCAGGTCCTGGACGCGACCGCGGCGCTGGGAGCGTTGCCGGCCCGGTTCGCGGACCTGGTCAACGAGGACGGTTCCGTGGACACCGCAGGCTACTTCACGCTCGCCCGGGGCGACGGCGACCGCGCGCCGCTCGAGCTGACCAAGTGGTTCGACACCAACTACCACTTCCTGGTGCCCGAGATCGGTCCGGGAACCACGTTCGCCTCGGTGGCGCACCGCCTGACCGCGACCATCCGCCGGCAGCGCGAGCGCGGCGCCGTGCTGCGGCCGGTGCTCGTGGGCCCGGTGACCTACCTGCTGCTGGCCAAGGCCGAGGACGGAGCGCCCGCCGGTTTCGACCCGCTGACGCGGATCAACGACGCCGTGGCGGCCTACGCGGGCATCCTCGCATCACTGGCGGAGGCGGGAGCCGAGTGGGTGCAGCTGGACGAGCCGGGCCTCGTCGGCGACCGCGGCGGTGAGCTGGCAGCACCGGGCGGGCTGGTGGAGCGGGTGTACCGGCAACTGGTCGGTACACCCGGACGACCGGCCCTGCTGGTCACCACCGGTTACGGCACTGCCGGCGATCCTGGGAAGCCGGGCCAGGCGCTCGCCGTGCTCGCCGCCGCGGGCGTCGAGGCGGTCCATGCCGACCTGGTCCGGGGATCCCGGCCCTCCGCCGAGGCGCTGCAGGCATTGGGCAGCACCCGCCTGGTCGCCGGCGTCGTGGACGGCCGGAACGTCTGGCGCAACGACCTGCGGCTCTCGCTGGGGGTGCTGGAGGACCTGCAGGAGCAGACAGGCACCGCGGTCACGACGGCGACGTCCACCTCCCTGCAGCACGTGCCGCACGACGTGCAGGCCGAGACGGCACTGCCGGAGCACCTGCCGGCCTGGCTGGCCTTCGCGGACCAGAAGGTGCGTGAGGCAGTGGTGCTCGCACGTGGCCTGGCCGAGGGACGCCCGGCCGTCGCCGCGGAGCTCCAGAACGCGGAGGAGGCGCTGAACCACCGGGCACGGTTCGACGGCGTCGTGGTGGACTCGGTGCGGACACGCACCGGCGGCTTGACCGAGGAGGCGTTCACCCGCGGCCCTGCCGAGCGGCGGGCAGCGGTGCAGCAGGAGCGGCTGGGGCTCCCGTTGCTGCCAACCACCACCATCGGTTCCTTCCCCCAGACCGGCGAGGTGCGCAGCGCCCGCGCCGCGGTCCGCAGCGGCAGCATCTCGCACGCGGAGTACGAGCAGTTCCTGCGCCAGGAGATCGCGAACGTGGTGCGGTTGCAGGAAGGCCTCGGGCTGGACGTGCTGGTGCACGGCGAGCCGGAGCGCAATGACATGGTCCAGTATTTCGCGGAGAACTTCGATGGCTTCGCGGCCACGGAGCAGGGGTGGGTGCAGTCCTACGGTTCGCGCTGCACACGTCCGTCCATCCTGTGGGGGGATGTGTCCCGTCCGCAGGCATTCACGGTCCCGTGGATCAGCTTCGCGCAGTCGCTGACCGAGCGGCCGCTCAAGGGCATGCTCACCGGCCCGGTCACGATCCTCGCCTGGTCCTTCGTCCGCGACGACCAGCCGCTGGGCGAGACGGCCAACCAGGTGGCGCTGGCCCTACGGGACGAGATCGCCGACCTCGAGGCGGCCGGTATCGCCATCGTCCAGGTGGACGAGCCCGCCCTGCGCGAACTGCTGCCGCTCCGCTCGGCCGATCACCAGGCATATCTCGACTGGTCCGTCCGCGCGTTCCGGCTGGCGACCGCCGGTGCCGCCGACGGGACCCAGATCCACACGCACCTGTGCTATTCGGAATTCGGCGAGGTCATCTCGGCCATCGACGGGCTGGACGCGGACGTCACGAGCATCGAGGCGGCCCGCTCCCGCCTCGAGGTCGTCGCGGACCTGGCCGGCTTCGGCTACTCCCGCGGAATCGGCCCGGGCGTCTACGACATCCACTCACCGCGCGTGCCCTCCGAACAGGAGATCGCCGGTCTCATCGACACGGCGCTGGCCGCCCTTCCGGCGCAGCAGCTGTGGATCAACCCCGACTGCGGCCTGAAGACCCGCGGCTATGACGAAACGGTCCTCTCGCTGCGCAACCTCGTCGCCGCGACCAGGACCGCGCGCGAGAGCGCCCGCGTCCTGAAGGAGGAGCAGGCCCTGGCGCGTACCTGACCCCCTCGAAGGACCACCGCTGGTCCTGCCCCTCCCGGGCAGGACCAGCGGTGTCCTGCCCAGGACCCCACCCGACTACGGAACTACCGCTGACGAAGGAGCTCGTGCCCGCCAACCTGGTCCGGCCGTCTTCAAGGTGGAGGACCTGACGGACTTGCAGGAGGACCTGGCCGCCGCGCTGGAGAAGACACATCAGGCCCGCAGGAACCCCCGGGCTCAGCTCCGCTGCTCCTGCGGGGCCGACAGTTCCTTGGTGAACGCCAGGTGCAGAACGGTCTCCGGGTCGGCGGCCAGGTCGAAGCCGGGGCGGTACCCCGTGGCGAGGTAGAGGTTCTTCGCCTCCGGCTGGCGCGGGCCCGTGGTGAGGTAGATCCGGCGGTAGCCGCGACGCTCGGCCTCCGCTTCGAGTTCGGTCAGCACACGGCGGGCCAGGCCACGGCGGCGGTGCTCGGCGTGGGTCCAGATCCGTTTGAGTTCGGCGGTCTGCTCGTCATACCGGCGGAAGGCCCCGCCGGCCACGGTCTGCCCCTCCTCCTGCAGGATCAGCAGCGCGCCGTGCGGGGCGGCGAACTCCTCCGCGGGATAGCGGCGCATCTCCTTGCCGGCGCCACCGAAGAGGGTCCCGTACCTGCTGTCGTATTCCTCGATCAAGCCGTCCACGAGCGGCTGCACGCGGGAATCCTCCAGCGGCAGGTGCAGCACCGTCAGTTCCGGGAAGGCCCCGAGGGGCAGGGAGTTCGTCATCAGGGATCCTTCAGCTCAGGTCGGCTCGGGTCAGGTCGGGTCAGGTCGGGTCAGGTCAGGTCAGGTCAGGGACGAGTGGAGCTGGGTGATGCTGGCCGCCAGCCGGGCACTGGAGAAGCTGTCCGGAGCGGGGTCGGGCAGTTCCATCAGGTCGGTGAGGATCCTCCGTGCCAGGGCATCGCTGTCACGGAACGGAGCGGCGTTGCTGTTAGGGCGGGAGAACGCCCCGCCGCTCCAGCCGGAGGCAGCGGGCCCGACGGCGTACAGGCCCCGGCGGGTGCTGCCGTCCGCAGCGACGAGCCGCGAGGAGGAATCGACGAGCACCTTCCCGGTGCCACCTGCCGTCGCTTCGCTGCCCGTGCGCTCCTCGGAGCCGAGGCCTGATTTCGACAGTGCCCGCAGCAGCGGGTTCGCGGAACCGGCCAGGGAGGGGCCGGGCAGCCGGGCCTCGATGAGCGCGGTCGCCGTCACGGTGGAGGGCGCCTGCGGGGAGGACGCCGTGAAGAGTCCGCGTTCCTCGTCGGTGCCCACCTGCAACTGGGGGCCGAGGAACCTGACAAAGCCGGCCTCGTGCAGCGCCAGCAGTTCCCGCAACCGGCGGGCCGGCGGGCCGGAGTCGACGTAGCTGAAGAAGCCGTGCCACCAGCCGCTGACCAGTGGGCGCGAGGCGGGTGTGAGCGCGTCCATCGGCACCAGCCGACCCAGTTCGAAGTACACGTACAGCAGCCCCAGGAACAGCCCGAGGATCTCCGAATTCGCGCCGCCGTCGCGCAGCCGCAGGTCCTCGCGGATGTGGCCCGCCACGGTGTCCTGCACCTCCTCAGGGCTGTTGAAGTGCATCCCTGCCAGCGGATGGTCGAGTTCCTCGAGCTCCAGCCGGTCCGCCGCGTCGGGGACGGCCTGGTCCACGAGTGCCCGCCGGTCGTCCGAGTACCACGGAGCGGCGTCGAAACGGGGCAGGAATTCGGACCAGGGCAGGGCCACCCGCTCCGGGTGCCCGGTGAACAGCTCGCGGTAGTAGCCGAAGGCGGCGTCCTTGGCCAGCAGCGGCCACAGGTGCTGCCAGAAATCCAGCCGGCCGTGCACATCGAGCAGCGCAGCGACGGCACCGGCGGTCAGGTAGCGCGGGGGACCTGCGGGTTCACCGTGCAGCAGCGAACTGATCTTGGAGCGATACGGGACGCCCCGGCGGGACCCGGCCCACAGCACCGGTTCGTTCCCGGAGGCGATGTACCGCAGGGTGCCGCCGAGCGCGTCGACGAACTGCCCGCCGCGGCCCTCCATCAGCAGCACCACCAGGTCGATGAACGCCAGTCCCATGCCGGAGACGATGGCCTCCTGCCCGGGGCGCAGGGCGGAGAAGTCGACGTCGTTCGTGTAGGCCGGCGGCGCATGGAAGAGTCCGTGCCGGGCCGCGAAGCCGGCATAGGCGACGGACCGGGGTTCCGGTTCCGAATCGGTGTGGCCGACGGTCACCACCACGGCGTCCGCGTGCAGCACGGCGCCCGACGCCAGCACCACGCGGTAGCCGGCGCCGTCGCCCGCCACGTCCACCGCCCGGTCCTGATGCACGGTCACCGGCACCTGCGGACCGAGGGCCCGGACTGCCCGGGCGAAGAACCACTCGAGGTACAGGCTCTGCAGGCGGCGTGTGGGGAACGTCGTGGGGAGGAGGGTGCGCAGCTGCTGGCGCAGGTCCTCATCCGGCACCTCCACGTCCGGAATGCTGCCGTCCACGACGCCCCGCGCCCAGTCGACGAGCCCGGGTCCCGCGACAGCAGGACCGGCACACTGCACCGAGTCGTCGGTGAACATGGTGACGTCGGCGGCCAGGGAATTGAGCATCAGCAGCGGGCTCTGGTCCCGCCGCCAGATCCGGCCGGATCCCGGCCGGTGCGGCTCCACGACGTGCACGGCCAGGGGGCCGGCAAAGAGCCCGGGCCGATTGGCGGCAAGCCGTTCCAGGATCAGGGCCGCCCGCGGACCGCCGCCGATGAGGACGACGGCGGCCTTCCGGCCCTCGTGCGGTCGCCCCGGCGCGCTGTCGATCGTCATGGTGCTCCTTCCCGGGCAGCCTTCGGGCCCGCGGTCCTGCTCATCCTAGGAGCCGTCGGGGAGCTGCCGCAGGGGCGCTGTAACCCGCCTTCACCGGCCGACATATTACGCAACGAGAGGTCATGAACCGTCCTGGCAGGTCCCGCGGCGGACGCAATGCGTCGTCGGTTTACTCCACGTGAACCCCGTTTTGGGGGCGCAGCCCTCCCTGTTCTAGGTTCAGGCCACCGGCCCGATTTTTTCGGATCCGGAAGCCGGCTGCACCGCGCAGGCAAGGCCGCAGGACAAGAGGGAGGTGGCGCATGAGTGCCGCAGCACCGAGAAGTGAGACCCGCCCGGAGACGATAGCCCCGGACGCTGCCCTGCCTCCGGCACCGGCCCCGGACCCAGACGCCGCCGGCTCCGCGGACACTCCGCCGTCGGGCGGAGCCGGACCCCGAACTGCCCACGACTACTCCGGGTATCCCGTGGTGGCCGCCCGCCACCCCTGGCGCTGGGCCGGCACGGCACTCGTGGCCCTCTTCGTCGCTGCGGTCCTGTGGTCGCTGCTGACCAACCCGCGGTGGGAATGGGACGTCGTCGCGCAGTGGTTCACTGCCGAGTCCGTGCTCCGAGGCCTCGGCGAGACGCTGAAACTGACGGCTATCGCCGGGACGCTCGGGTTCATCCTGGGCTTCATCCTGGCGCTGATGCGGCTGTCCTCCTCGCCGCTGCTGGTCTCCGTGTCCTGGACGTTCTCCTGGATCTTCCGCTCCGCACCGCTCCTGGTGCAGCTGCTGCTCTGGTACAACCTCGGTTACCTCTACGAGAAGGTCTCACTGGGGATCCCGTTCACCGACGTGCGCTTCTTCGAGGTGCAGACCACCACGCTGATCAGCCAGTTCGCCGCCGCCATCCTGGGACTGACGCTGAACCAGGCCGCCTATTCGTCGGAGATCATCCGCGGCGGCATCCTCGCCGTCGACCAGGGCCAGCTCGAGGCGGCCGCCGCGCTGGGCATCCCCGCCTGGCGACGGTCCACCCGGATCGTGCTGCCGCAGGCCATGCGGTCAATCCTGCCCACGGCCTTCAACGAGATCATCGGCCTGGTCAAGGGCACGTCGATCGTCTACGTGCTGGCCTACTCGGAGCTGTTCTACACGGTGCAGGTCATCTACAACCGCACCCAGCAGGTCCTGCCCCTGCTGCTGGTGGCCACCGTCTGGTACGTGGTGATCACCTCCGTGCTCAGCGTGTTCCAGTACTACATCGAGCGCCACTACTCCAAGGGTGCCGTGCGCACACTGCCGCCGACCCCGTTGCAGCGGGTCCGGCGCTTCTTCTCCACCCACGCCAAGACATCCGAGGTCGCACGATGAATTCGCCAGCACTCCCGGCCGTCGCCGCTGCAGCCGCCACCCGTGGACTCGTGGAGATCAGCAACGTCCACAAGTCCTTCGGCCAGGTCGAGGTGCTGCGCGGTGTCTCGCTGACCGTCGAGCCGGGCGAGGTGGTGGTGATCCTCGGTCCCTCCGGGTCGGGCAAGTCCACCCTGCTGCGGACGATCAACCACCTGGAGAAGGTCGACGCCGGCCACATCTCCGTGGACGGCGAGCTGGTGGGGTACCGGGCACGCGGGGGCAAACTCCACGAGTTGCGGGAGAAGGAGATCCTGGCACAGCGCACCCACATCGGCATGGTGTTCCAGAACTTCAACCTCTTCCCGCACCTGACCGCCGTCGAGAACATCATCGAAGCCCCGGTCTACGCCCAGCACCGCCCGTACGCACAGGCACGCGAGAGGGCCCTGGAGCTGCTCGAACGCGTCGGTCTGTCGGACAAGGTCGATGTCTACCCGCGCCAGCTCTCGGGGGGCCAGCAGCAGCGCGTGGCGATCGCCCGCGCGCTGGCGCTGGATCCGAAGATCGTCCTGTTCGACGAGCCCACGTCCGCGCTCGACCCGGAACTGGTCGGCGAGGTGCTGGACGTGATCCGCAGCCTGGCGGATTCGGGCACCACGCTGATCGTCGTCACGCACGAGATGGGCTTCGCCCGCGACGTGGCCGACCGCGTGGTGTTCATGGACCAGGGGCAGATCGTCGAGGAGGGTGCCCCGTTGCAGATCTTCGGCGCCCCGCGCCACGAGCGCACCAAGGCCTTCCTCTCAAAGGTCATCGAACCGGCCTTCAACCTCTGAACCCGAAGAACCTCCCGCATTCCAACCGCAAGCAAAGGGAACACCCATGAAGTCTCTCGAGTCTCGCCGGCTTCCGGCACTGTCCGCCGCAGCCCTCGTCCTCCTGGCCTTGGCCGGCTGCGCCGACCCGGAAGCAGCAGCGTCCGGAACCGGTGAGTCCGCCGCACCGGCCGAGAACGGCATCGTCTACAACCTGGCGCCGGAGCAGGACCGTGTCCGCGCAGAGAAGGTCGACGAACTCGCCGCGCAGGTCCCAGCCGACATCGCCGAGGACGGCAAGCTGACCGTCGGGGTGAGCCCGTTCGCGGTTCCGCTGTCGGTCTACGCGACGGACGACAAGACCGTGATCGGCAACGAGACCGACATCGCCCAGCTGGTCGCGGACAAGCTCGGCCTCGAACTCGACCTGCAGGCCACCTCCTGGGAGAACTGGCCGCTGAAGACGCAGTCCGGGGACTTCGAAGCCGTGTTCTCCAACGTCGGCATCAACGGGGACCGCGTGCAGCTCTTCGACTTCGCCCCGTACCGTGCGGCGTTCATGGCCTTCGAAGCCCGCGAGGACTCGGATCTCACCGTCACCGGTTCCGCCGACATCTCCGGCAAGAAGGTCGCCGTCGGCTCCGGGACCAACCAGGAGAAGATCCTGCTGGCCTGGAACAAGGAGCTCGAGGACGCCGGCAAGGCCCCCGCCGAACTGCAGTACTACGGCAACGACGCGGATACCATTTTGGCGCTCTCCTCCGGCCGACTGGACCTGAACCTCTCCCCGTACCCGAGCGCCACCTACCGCGAGAACACCCGCGACGACCTGAAGATCGTCGGCAAGGTCAACGCCGGCTGGCCGTCGGAGACCCTGGTCGCAGCCACCACGCTACGCGACAACGGGCTGGCCGAGCCGCTCGCGGCGGCCATCAATTCCGCCATCGAGGACGGCAGCTACGCCGAGGTGCTGGAGCGCTGGGGCCTGGCCGACGAGGCCATCCCCGAATCCACCGTGGTGAACGCCGCGAACTTCGGCAAGTAGGACAGCCATGAAATTCCAGGTCCTGGACATCATCCCTCACCTGAGGAACCCGGTGACCGGGAGCATCGTCTCTCCAGCGGACCGGTTCGACCAGGTGATCCGCACCGCGCAGCGGGCCGAGGAGCTCGGCTTCGATTCGTTCGCGGTGGGGGAGCGGCACGCCGGGGAGTTCCTCTCCTCCTCGCCGACCACGGTGCTCGCCGCCATCGCAGCGGTGACCGACACGATCCGGCTGCAGAGCGGGGTCACGGTGCTGTCGGTGCTGGACCCGGTGCGCGTGGCGGAGGACTACGCCACCATCGACCAGCTCAGCCGGGGACGCCTGGAACTCGTCATCGGCAAGGGCAACGAGGTGCTGCAGTATCCGCTGTTCGGCCTGGACCTGGCGCAGCAGTGGGACCTGTTGGAGGAGAAGTACGCACTGCTGCGCCGTCTCTGGCGTGAAGAGGACGTGACCTGGTCCGGCGAGTTCCGGGCGCCGCTGGTGGAACCGGTGACGACGACGCCGCGCCCCTTCGCCGGGGTGCCGCGCGTCTGGCACGGCTCCGCGACCTCGCTGCGGTCAGTGGAGCTCGCGGCCTCCTGGGGGGACCCGCTGTTCACCGCCAACGCCATCCAGCCGCGGGAGAACTACAAGGTACTGATCGACCACTACACCGAGCAGTACCTGGCGGCCGGGCACGACCCGGCACAGCGTTACATCGCCTCCGGCTCCGGAGCCGGAGGGATATTCCTCGCGGACAGCACCGCCGCTGCAAAGCAGGCGTTCGGCCCCGTCTATGAAGCCCTGACGGCGGGACGGAACGTGCCCGGGAACAACTCCCCGTTCCGGGACATCGACCACGCGGTCGCGGAAGGGCCCGCCCTGGTCGGAAGCCCCGAGGACGTCGCCGCGAAGATCCTGGACTACCACGCCCTGTACGGGCACTCCCTGCAGTCCATCTCGCTGCCCACCACCCTTCCGTTCGAGCAGCAGCTCGAGATCCTCGAGCGGTTCGCCGCCGACGTCATCCCGGTGGTCCGTGCGGCTGCGCCCACCACGCTGTGGGAGGACGAGGACCCCTACGGCAGCCGCCCAGAGACCGCCGCCCACACCAGCAGGAGCAACCATGCCTACGCACACTGAGATCCCGCCCTTCACCGCCGCCTGGGAGCAGTGGCACGCTGCGCACGAACGCCAGCGCGCCCACCCGCACGGTTTCCTAGCCGTCACCCACCTGCACTGGCTGGGGAACACCTCCGTCCGTCTGGACGGTGCCCCCGGCGCGTGGAGCGTCGAGGACGACGCCGTGCGGATCCTCCTGGAGCCGGGCGAGAGCCTGCAGCGCGACGGGCAGGAGCTGAACACCGAGGTCGGCACCACGATCACGATCGGCCCCATCGAGGAGCGGGGCGGGATCGACCTCGTTGCAGGCGAATCGGTGATCGAGGTGGCCAAGCGTGGCGGCAAATACGTCGTCCGGCCGCGCAGTCCGAACGCCGCCCTGCTGCGCGATTATCGCGGGACGCCCGCCTACGCGCCGAACCCGGAGTTCTCCGTCGCCGGTACCTTCGTGCCGTTCCCGGTGCCTCGCCCCACGACGGTGGGCGCCGCCGTGGAAGGCATCCAGCACGTCTACGAGGCGCCGGGCGAGATCCGTTTCGAGCTGGCCGGCCAGGAACTGACGCTGACGGCATTCAACGGCTTCACTCCCGGATCGCTTCTCGTGCTGTTCACCGACCGCACGTCCGGCCGCACGACGTATGCCGCCAACCGCTCGCTGTCCGTGGTCCCTGCTGCGGACGGGTCCGTGCAGCTGGATTTCAACCGCGCCGTGAACCTGCCCTGCGCCTACACGGACCTCGCAACCTGCCCGCTGCCCCCGGCGGAGAACCGGCTGCCGGTGGCCGTCGAAGCCGGAGAGAAGATCCCCTACGAGCGTCAGGACCAGCAGTGAGCACAATCGACGACCGCACCTCGACAGCATCCAGGGCCGGCTTCCTGGCCATCGAGCTCGACGGAGCCGGGTGGAACGGAACGGGGTTCGGAAGCACCGAAGGCTTCGCGAGCCTGGCCGAAGCCGTCCTCACCGCCGAGTCCGCAGGGTTCCACGTGGCCACCTTCGCCGACGCACCGGTTGCCGGCCGTGCGAATGCGCTGCAACGCGCTGCCTACGCCGGGCCGGTCACGCGGACCATCGCGCTGGTTCCCGAGGTGGACACCGTTTACACCGAGCCGTTCCACGTCTCCACGCAGCTGGCGAGCCTCGACTACGTCTCCGGCGGCCGTGCCGGGTGGATCGCAACGGCAGCGGAATTCCCCGAAACGGCAGCTTCCGTAGGCCGCGAGAACGTGAGCGGCAGCGCCCTGGCGCAGGAAGCCGCCGCCTCGATCGAGGTCTCCCGCCGCCTGTGGGACTCGTGGGAGGACGACGCCGTGATCCGCGACGTCGCCACGGGCCGGTACATCGATGCGGACAAGCTGCACTACGTCGACTACGAAACGCCGGCGGGCTTCGGCGCTCCCTACTCGGTCAAGGGCCCGTCCATCATCCCGCGGCCGCTCCAGGGACAGCCGCCGATCCTTGCTCCCGCCTCCATCGTGGGTGCGGGGCAGGTTCCGGCGGACGCCGTCGACGCCGTACTCGTCACAGCTCCGACGCCCGAACTGCTGACTGCGGAGATCCGGGACGTCCGGCACCGGCTGGGAGCAGCAGTGGCGATCGTCGGCGAGCTCGACGTCGTCCTGGACGCCCGAGGGCAGGCCGCCGGGGAGCGGGCCGCCGGTCCGGCGAGCGGCCGCGCACGGTACGTCGGTTCTGCAGCCGGCCTCGTGGACTTCCTCGAACCGCTCCTGGCAGAGGCCGACGGCGTCCGTCTCCACCCCGCGTCGCTCGCCGTGGAACTGGAAGAACTCGCCCGGTTGGTCCTTCCCGAGCTGAGGCGCCGCGGCGCACTCCGCGCACCACTCCAGGACGGCACCTTCCGGGACCTGCTGGGACTTCCACGCCCGGCCAGCCGCTACGCACACCCGTCCACGACCGCAGCAGCCGGAAAGTAGGGGATCCCATGTCACAGCACAGCAGCGCCGATGTCTTCGTTCCATCGGGCACACTACAGCTCGGTGTGTTCTTCCAGGGAGTCAACTCCGGCACGATCTGGAAGGCGGCCGAATCGGGCTCACAGACCGACTTCGAGTCCTTCCGCCGCATCGCGCAGACGGCCGAGCGTGGACTGTTCGCCGCGTTCTTCCTCGGCGAAGGACTCCGCCTGAGGGAACACCTCGGCAGGCCGCACGCGCTGGACGTCGTGGGCAGGCCGGACGCGCAGACCATGCTCGCCGCGCTGGCCTCGGTCACCACCCACATCGGGCTCGCGGCCACCCAGAACACCACCTACAACGACCCGGCGGACCTGGCCCACCGGCTGGCCTCGCTGGACCTGATCTCCGGCGGCCGTGCCGCATGGAACATGGTGACGACCGACAACGCCTGGACCGGGGAGAACTTCCGCCGCGGCGGATACCTGGACCACGCCGACCGCTATGTCCACGCCGAGGCGTTCGTCCGGACGGCCAAGGCCATCTGGGACTCCTGGGCGCCGGACGCCGTCGCCTCCGACGGGGCAGCCGGGGACTGGCCGGCGGACGGAGCGGTACGCCGCGTGCACCACGAGGGACAGCACTACACCGTGGACTACACCCCACGGCTGCCGCGCAGCCCCCAGCACCACCCGGTGCTGTTCCAGGCGGGGGATTCCCCTGACGGCCGGGACTTCGCGGCGCGGCAGGCCGATGTCATCTTCTCCGCCCACCCGCAGTTCGACGCCGCCGTGGCCTTCCGCGACGACATCACCGAGCGCACACTCCGTGCAGGGCGTCCCGCCAACGCCGTGAAGATCATGCCCGCCAGCGAATTCATCCTGGCCCCGACAAGCGCGGAGGCGGCGGAGAAGAAGGCCTGGGTCCGCGAACTCCAGATCGGGCCGCAGCAAGCCATCGCCTACCTCGAGCAGTTCTGGGGCCGGCAGCTGGACGGCTGGGATGCGAACGGTCCGTTGCCGGACATCGCCCCGGCCGTCGAGGAGACCTCGGAGACCCGCGGCAGCGGCTTCCACGGAGCCAAGGCCGTAGAACTGACTGCCCAGTGGCGCCAGGAAGCGGCGGAGAAGGGTCAGACCATCCTGCAATTCGTCCGCGCGAAAGCCGCGCGGTCGGACGCCTCCTTCGTGGGCTCGTACTCGGAAGTGGCCGACACGCTGGCCGACTACGCGCGCGTCGGCGCCGTGGACGGCTTCAACATCTCCCCCTGGCTGATCCCCACCGGCCTGGACGACATCGTCAACCACCTGGTGCCCGAACTGCAGGAACGCGGGGTCTACCCCACGCAGTACCGGGGGACCACCCTGCGCGAGAACCTGGGCCTCGCGGTCCCGGAACGCGCCGCAGCCGGGGAACCAGCCGTCCGCTGAACCACCCATTACCCATCCTCAAGACAGACCGGAAGGCCTGCACCATGAACAGCACCGCTCCTTCGTCCCCCCGCCGCTCCCGGCCTCTTGCACTGCTCGGCGTCACCCTGCTCGGCCCGGCACTGCTGGGCCTGGCGGGTTGCGCAGACCCCGGTTCGGCGGCGGACGACCTCACGCCGGTCAACGCCGGGTCCTCGGCGTCCTCGGCCGCCGAATTCAACCTCTCGCCGGAGCAGGACCGGTTCACCTCCGACGCCTCGGCGGATGCGCAGGCCCTGGTGCCCGAGGAGGTCAGCGCGGACGGCAAGCTCAGCGTGGCCGTGAGCCCCTTCGCCGCCCCGCTGGCGCTCTACGCGACCGACAACACGACCGCGATCGGCAACGAGGTGGACATCGCCTATGCCCTCGCCCAGTCACTGGGGCTGGAGGCCGAGGTGATCCCGGTGGCCTGGGCCGACTGGCCACTGGGCGTGGAGTCCGGCAAGTACGAGGCCGTAATCAGCAACGTCACGGTCACCGAGGAGCGCAAGCAGAAGTTCGACTTCGCCAGCTACCGCAATGACCTGCTCGGCTTCTACGCTCCGTCCGATTCCCCGATCAGCGAGATCAAGGAGGCGAAGGACGTTGCCGGCCTCCGGGTGATCGTGGGCTCCGGGACGAACCAGGAGAAGATCCTGCTGGAGTGGGACGCCGAGAACACGAAGAACGGGCTGGATCCGGTCGAATTCCAGTACTACGACGACGACTCGGCGTCCACGCTGGCCCTGCAGTCCGGCCGGGCCGACGTGTCCTTCGGCCCCAACGCCACGGGCGCCTACAAGGCCAGGGCCGACGGCGAAACCAAGCTCGTGGGCCTGGTCGACGGCGGCTGGCCGAAGAAGGCCAACATCGCCGTGGCCACGAAGAAGGGCAACGGCTTCGCCGCGGCCGCGCAGGCAGGGCTCAACCACCTGATCGACAACGGCACCTATGGCAAGATCCTCGACCGCTGGGGCCTGACCACCGAGGCCATCGAGAAGTCCGAGCTGAACCCGCCCGGACTGGGTTCCTGAGTCCTTGCCGGCGGAGAAAGGGGAGTTCTGCATCGACTGCAGAACTCCCCTTCGCCACCCCTCGCCCCGGAGTCCCCCACGAGGAACACCCACGGCTCTGCGGGCCACAGCGTCGAATCCCGCTGAAATCACCGAATTCCCCGTAGTTTGAGCCCTGCGGCCAGTGCCGCCAGGCTGATCAGTGCCACCACTGCAAGGCAATAGCCCGGTGCGACGGGCTGTCCTGTCTGCTGGATCAGGAAAGCGGCGATCATGGGGGTGAATCCACCGAAAGCGACTACACCATTCCGCTGGACCACCCGGTTCTGAGGCGGCGCCAGGGGCAGATACAAACCATGACCGGGCGGGTCCAGCCAGCCATCCTCACCGCTTTCGTGGACGCACTGGTCGATGCAGTGGAGGTGCTGGGCTGATCCTGCGTCCCACCGCTGCAGACCTACGTCCCGCCGGCTCCACCGGACCGTGCAACGGATTCAAGGAGAGGAAGGGTCCTGGTGGGCATCACTTCCACCAGGGACATCGCGGTACTGGTCCGCACGACCCCCTCGATGCTCAGCATGAGATTCGTGATCCGGTGAAGATCGGCAGGATCCTTCGCTGCCACCTTCGCGAGGAGGTCAGCCTCACCCGTCGTCGCGTGCATCTCGATAATCTCGGGGATCCTGCGCAGGTGCTCCGTCGCCTCATGGCTGGCCGACTGGCTGATGGCTATGGAGATGAAGCCGATCAGGGGTAACCCGAGCGACTCGTTCCTGACACGCTGGCTGAAAGGGCCGAGGCTGCCGTCCGTCAGGAGCCTGCGCAACCTGGCGTGGATCGTGTTCCGCGCGACGCCCAACTCCCGCGACAGGGACAGGACGGTGGCCTGCGGGTCACGGTCGAGGGTGAGGAGGATTCTGGCATCAAGGGGGTCGATCATGTGCACACCACGCATTTTGCCACCTCGCGGAGTGCTGAAGCCTCGATCTGTCCTGCGGTGGAGGTTCGTGTTGCGCACGGAACGGGGAGTGACGAAGGATCGCTGCATGACCAGCACCTCCAGCCCTCCCGGCGGGCCCCGGCTGCGCACTGCCGTCGCCGGGCTTCCTTCCTACGTCCCAGGACGCAGCGCCGAGACAGCGCTGACAGCCGCCCTCGCCTCGAACGAAAGCCACTTTCCGCCCCTCCCATCGGTGGCCGACGTGATCACGACCGAAGCAGGGCGGATCCACCGCTACCCGAACATGGCGTCGGAGGAACTGCGGGAGGCGATCGCCCTGCACTTCGCGGTCTCGACCGATGAAGTCGCCGTGGGCCCCGGAAGTTCCGGAGTTCTCCAGCAGATCCTGTCAGCGGTCTGTGACCCGGAGGACGAGGTGATGTTCGCCTGGCGGTCCTTCGAGGCCTATCCGATCCTCGCTGCGGTAGCGGGAGCAACGCCGGTTCGCGTGCCTCTGCTGTCCGACGAGCAGCATGATCTCGATGCCATGGCGGCTGCGGTGACCGACCGGACCCGGGTCATCATCCTCTGCTCGCCCAACAATCCGACCGGCGTGTCACTCGACCCGGCGAGCATGGAGGACTTCCTCAGCCGGGTGCCATCACGCGTGCTGGTGGTCATCGACGAGGCTTACATCGAGTTCCAGGACGAACCCGGTGACGTCGATACCCTCGACCTGTACCGTCGGTACCCGCACGTCTGCATCCTGCGCACCTTCTCGAAGGCCTACGGGTTGGCGGGGCTCCGGGTCGGATATGCGATCGCCCGTGTCCCTGTCGCTGAGGGGTTGCGCAGGACCGCGATCCCGTTCGGCGTCAACCGGTTGGGCCAGAGCGCCGCGGTGGCCTCACTGGCCGCCGACGACGAGATCCGCGCCCGTGTCAGCGAGGTGCGGACCGAGCGCCGGCGGATGATCGCGGCCTTGCGTGCTGCCGGCTGGACCGTGACGGACAGCCAGGCGAACTTCTTCTGGCTCAGGTGCAGGGACGAAGTCCGCGAACAGGTCCTCTCTGCCCTCGCCGATGCGAACATCCTCGCGCGTGGCTACCAGGGCGACGGCGTCCGGATCTCCCTGGCCGATCATGACACCAACGAGCGCGTACTCGCGGTCCTGTCGAAGCGTGAAAGGTTCGGGGACCAGTGACCAGCACGACGGACGCACTGCCGGTTCAGCAGACACCTCCTCTGCGCCACTCGCTGACCGAGGACATTCTGGGCCTCATCACAGGATGCTTCGCGGCATCGCTGGGTTTATTCCTCCTCGAGTCGAGCGAAGCGGTGACGGGAGGGACCGCCGGGCTCGCGCTCCTGGTCGGCTACGCCGTGGACCTGCCCCTCGGCGTCATCTTCCTCGGAGTCAACATGCCGTTCTTCGCACTGGCCGTATGGAAGAAAGGGTGGGATTTCACACTTCGGACGATCGGTGCCGTTGCGTTGGTGTCCGTCCTGTCGTCCGTACACCCCGCGGTGCTGGGCGACATCGTGATCGCGCCCCTCTACGGTGTCCTCGGCGGCAACCTTCTGGCGAGTATCGGGCTGCTGATCCTGTTCCGGCACCGATCCAGCCTCGGAGGATTCAATATCCTCGCGCTGATCCTTCAGGAACGGCTGAACTGGCGAGCCGGCTTCGTGCAGATGGTTCTCGACGTAGCGATCGTGCTGGCCGCACTCGCCTTCGTCCCGCCGCTGGTGGTCATCCTGTCCGCAGTAGGCGCAATGCTCATGAACCTTGTCCTGGCATTGAACCATCGCCCCGGGCGCTACCTGCCCTCTTGAATGGACGGTTGAAGGAAGGGGCGGCCTCGTCCCTAGGCGATGTGTCCGCTCGCCGTCGGCGTCGATCTTCGTGGTGCTGTGGAAGGCGACGGTGCTCACGCCCGCATGCCCTCGATCCGGTTCCTCTCCGTGTCGAGGTAGTACTCCCGCAGCGCGAGATGCTGCGCGGCCTCCTCGTCCAGGACGACGGTCGCCCGGCGGTGCAGCTGCAGGACTGACGCCGGGCACATGCTGGACAGCGGTCCCTCGAGTGCTGCGCGTACCGCCTCGGCCTTGGCCGATCCCTGGGCGACGAGCAGCACCTCGGCGGCATCGAGGATCGTGCCGAGCCCCTGGGTGAGGCAGTGGCGGGGGACGTCTCCGGGATCGGCGAAGAAGCGCGCGTTGTCCCTCCGGGTAGCCGCCATCAGTGTCTTCGGCCGGGTGCGCGAGGACAGGGAGGAACTCGGTTCGTTGAACCCGATGTGCCCGTTCCGCCCTATGCCCAGCAGCTGCAGGTCCACACCCCCGGCTTCGGCCATCGCTGCCTCGTAGCGCTCGCATTCGGCGTCCAGGTCGGCGGCGCAGCCGTTCGGGACTTGGACGTTGGCCGGGTCGAGACGGAGCCTGTCGGTCACTTCCTGCTGGATCACCGACCGGTAGCTGTGGGGATCGTCCGCCGGGAGTCCGACGTACTCGTCGAGCGCGAAGGCTTTCAGGTGGGCCAGGGCGGGGACCCACTGGTCTGCCAGCGCGCGGTAGATGGCGAGCGGGGAGGACCCGGTGGCGACGCCGAGCGTGTGGATCCTGCCCCTGCGCACGCCGTCGAGGATGACGCCGGCACCATAGGCGCCGATGACCTCGGCGCTGTCGAGGATGACGACACGCATCGTGGACTCCGATCTGTGCAGGGGAATTAAGGACGCTAGCTGTGCCTCATCGCCCGATCATGGTGTCAGGATCGAGCGCAGCCCGAACCCTGCGGCCAGCTCGTCCAGTGCCTGGCGTGCCTCGCTCAGCGGGCGGACGGTGCCGATGAGTTCCTCCAGCGGCAGATGGCCGGCGAGGTAGAGCCGTGACAGGCGGGGGATGTCCACGCGGGCGACGCTGGAACCGTAGTTGCAGCCGAGGATGCGCTTGCCCTGGTCGGCGAGATCGAAGGGGTCGATGGAGGCGCGCGCTCCGATCCGCGTCATCCCCACCAGCACCGCAGCCCCTCCCGGGGCCAGCAGCCCCGGCAGTGTCTCGATGACCTTCTCGTTACCGATGGCTTCGAACGCGAAGTCCACCCCGCCGAGTTCCTCGCTGATGTAGGACGTGAGGTCCGTCCTGCGCGGGTCGGCAGTGAGGGTGGCGCCCAGCTCCTCCGCTGTGGCGCGCTTGGCTTCGGACAGGTCGACGGCGATGATCGGATACGCGCCGGCGAGCTTGAGGCCCATGATGATCGACAGGCCCACCCCACCGCAGCCGATGACGACCGCCGACGATCCGGCAGGGACATCAGCGGTGTTGAGCACAGCACCCACGCCGGTCGTCACCGAGCAGCCCAGCAGCGCCCCGACGGCGAAGGGGACGTCCTTGCCCACCTTGACGGCGGCCGACTCCGGCACGACGACCTCGCCGCTGAACGTCCCGAGCCCGAGGTACGGCCACAGATCCTGCCCGTTCCCGTCCGAGAAAGGGGTGCTCCCGTCAGGCAGTGTGTGGTCCAGGGCTGTGGTCCCGGTGCAGAGCCAGCCCCGGCCCGCCGCGCAGTTGACGCATTTCCTGCACGGGGCGAACCAGGACAGGACCACATGGTCCCCGGGCGCCAGGCCCGGAACGTCCGGCCCCGTCTCCTGCACCACACCGGACGCCTCATGGCCCAGGACCAGGGGCCGCTCCGCAGGCCAGTCCCCATTGATGATGTGCAGATCGGAATGGCACACCCCCGTGGCGCGGATCTCCACGCGGACCTGCCCGTGGCCCGGAGGCCGGACGTGCACGGGTTCGAGGGACGGTTCGACGCCGGGCCGGAAGGTGAACGCTGACGTGTCGGTCACGGGCTCCCCCTATTCCGTGGTGGTGGTGGTTCCGGGGAGCTTCTCGTTGCTCACCCGCAGGTGGGCTTCCTCGGCACCGCGGTCGATCGTCCGGCTAAGCAGCAGGTATGCCACGGACGTGGTCAGGAGGCCGACGAACCAGGCGATGTCCACCCCACCCAGGGCCGTGGCCACGGGGCCCACGTAGCTCCAGTTCCCGATGGCGGGCAGCAGCATAAACGGGATCTCGGTCAGCAGGCCGATGGCGAAGGCCGCCAGACCCTGCCAGCCCCAGGCGCCGTAGATGCCCCTCGGGGTGAACAGGTCGGGGATGGCGTAGTGGCCTTTCCGGACGACGAAGTAGTCGACGAGGTTCGTGGCCGTCCACGGCACCAGGATGTAGAGCATGAGTGTCAGGGCCGAGAAGACGGTCGCGACCCCACCCGAGCTGATGGATGCAGCGATGGCGTACCAGGCGACGGCCAGCACCAGGATCGTCACGACGCGTGCGGTGGTCTTCGGCTTGATGGGCCGGATCGAATCGATGGTCGTGAGCACGGTCAGCATCCCTCCGTAGGCATTCATGCCCATGGTCGCCATGAGCGCCAGCGCGGAGAGCAGGGCTGCCGCGTCCCCCAGGCGGGCGAAGACGGAGTTGCCTGCAGTCTGGAGCCCGACGAGCCCGTCCGTCGCACCCAGCGCGATCGCCAGCCATGCGCCGAGGACGATCAGCCAGATCGCCGAGGACGAGGCGCCGAAGAAGACTGCGGCAATCACCGACCGGGCCCGGGTGGTGGTGGGGAGGTAGCGGGAGTAGTCGGAGACGTACGGGGCATAGGTGATGTTGTAGGCAGCGCAGGCAGCGAACTGGGCCATGAAGGCGGGCCAGGTGAAGGCGTACTCCCCGCCACCCAACGAGCCGCCGGCAGCGCCGGTGATGACGCCGATGGTCACGATCGTCATGATGGGCAGCGAGACGTACAGCAGGATGCGGAACGCCTTGTGGAGCCAGTCGTGGCCGAAGATGGCCAGCACGACCCCGGCGAGGGTTGCCAGCACCGCGATCAGAGTGGGGTCCCACCCGAAGGAGCCGCTCAGGCCTTCGCTGAGGAGGACGGTGTCGGCGACGTTGAAGGCCATGTAGGTGAACAGGGTGGCCAGGAGCGGCACGATCACCCCGCGGTAACCGAACTGCGCCCGTGACTGGATCAGCTGGGGAAGACCCATCGTGGGCCCCTGGGAGGCGTGGAAGGCCATGAACACGGTGCCGACGGCGATCCCGAGGATGCTGGCGAGCACCGTCCACCCGAAGGACAGTCCCAGGGAGGGGCCGATGAAGCCGATCGGGATGGAGAAGTACTGGAAGTTGCCCAGGAACCAGAGGGGTGCCTGGTGCCACAGCTTCCCGTGGCGTTCGTTCTCGGGGATCCAGTCGATCGAGCGGGTTTCGATCAGGGGAGGAGCCGTGATGGCGCGGGTCTGGTCATTCGGAACGTGCGACATGGTCACCTTCATCGAAGTAGGGGCTGGAAGGGTAGCCGTCGTCGCCGTACCGGCGGCGATCTGCAGGTCAGGAACGAGGCACGGTGCTGCGGTGGAACAGGCGTCGACCAACAATATGACGTGTATCACACCTAACCAAATGATATTTGGTAATGCTGTCCGGTACCACCGCCAGGACTCGGGGAAGGACAATCCCGGTCTGGCATACTCGGAGAATGGCACGGCCACGTAAGCAACTGTTGTCACGGGACATCATCCTCGAGGCCGCCCTTGAGCTCGTCGCCACGCAGCGCGACTTCACGATCACCGGGATCGCCCAGCACCTGGGGGTCAATCCGTCCTCGCTGTACCACCACATGATCGGGGGCAAGGACGAGATCATCGAGGCCCTCCGGGAGCGGATCTACCGCGAGATCGACCTCCGTGCCCTGGGTGGAGCGGAGTCCAGCTGGCAGTCGACGATCGAATACTGGGTTCTGGCCTACCGGGAGGCCGTAGCACGCTACCCTTCCGCGATTCCACTGCTCCTGGGGCGCACGGTCGGCGATGCGCCCACGCTGGCCCTGTACGAGGTCCTCACGGTGGCGCTCACGGAAGCCGACGTGCCGCGGGAGCAGCACCTGACAGTGATTTCCATGCTCGACGCGCTGGTCTTCGGCTCGGCCCTCGACGCGGCTTCCCCCGACCCGCTCTGGCTGTGCACCGCGGACGGACAGCCCGCACTGCACCGGGCCGGAGCGGCGGACCCCGCCCCGGATCGCATCGGGGACGGCCTGCGCCTGGGGATCCGGGCGGCGATCAGCTACCTGGAGGCGTCGCGGGCACTGCTTCCGTCAGATCGTCCGGGTGTCTCCTAGCGTCGCGCCCCAGCGCTCGTGGGGCTGGTTGTGGATCCTTGCGGGAGGCGCCCTGCTGACCCAGACCGCACTCAACCTCGTGCGGCCCGTCACCACCTACAAGCTCCTGGCGCTGGACGCCGACACCACCACCATCGGCCTGGTGACCGCCGCCTACGCCCTCATCCCCCTACTCAGTGCGTTGTCGCTCGGACGGCTCAGTGACAGGATGCGGAAGCTGAGCCGGCTGGTCGCCCTGGGAGCGGCCCTGCTCGGCCTGGGCTCCCTGGCGCTTGCGCTCTCCACCAGCATCGCCCTCGTGGCAGGAGCCAATGCACTGCTGGGGTTCGGGCATCTGGTCTTCACCATCGCCGGCCAGACACTGATCACCCGCCACGCCCGCCCCGGGCAGATGAACGCAGCCTTCGGGTGGTTCACGGCGGCCTTCTCCGCCGGACAACTCGCCGGACCACTGATCGCAGGCCTCCTGCTGGGCTCCAGCCTCGGAACGGTCTCCGCCGAGCGCTCCGCCAGCATCACGGTAGCCCTGTGGGTCGGCGCAGGCCTGTCGCTGCTGGCGGCTCCGATCGTGCTGATCCGCACCGTCCGGCCACCCGGGAGCAACGCCCCTGCCACCGGTACCGGCACTCCCTCCGGAGGTCCCATGCAGACCGACGACGGAAGCTCCCTGCCTGCCCGGGAACGGGCCACGCTGCCGGCAATCCTGGGCCTCGCGGGCGTGCCCTCCCACATGCTGGCATCCCTGTCACTGCTGGCGATGCTGGACATCCTCACCGCATTCCTTCCCCTCGCGGGGGAGGAGGCGGGCATCCCACCCGCCCAGGTCGGAGTGCTGCTGGCCATTCGTGGGGCTGCTTCCATCCTGTCCCGATCCTGCCTGCCCTGGCTGTCCTCCCGGCTGTCGTCCCGGACGCTGCTGCTCGTCAGCCTGTACGGATCCGGAGTGGCTCTGATCTTCCCCCCGCTGACCGTCGGTCAGCCGTGGATCGTCGCGCCGCTGCTGATCGTCGGCGGGTTCTGCCTCGGACTCGGCCAGCCGCTGACGATGACGCTCGTCTCCACGGCCGTCCCCGACGGGTGGCGGGGCACCGCTCTTGCGGTGCGGCTGACGGGCAACCGCGTAGGGCAGGTCGTCATGCCGATCACCGCGGGCTTCCTTGCCGCCCCACTGGGGGCGGCCGGCGCCATCTGGTTCAGTTGCGCTGTCCTTCTGGTCAGCGCGTGCGAGAAAACCGCTCGCCGGTAAGAGCGGCCTGGATCAACGGGCGGAGCAGATGCTCGATTCCGGCCGCGGGCGCGGGTGCATCCCGGCGAGTTGGTACCCGCCGGGGATGCGACCCGTCGACCTAGTGGTCCGCGGTTGCCCGCGCCAGGCCGGTCTTCGCCTCGCCGCGCAGGCTCCACGCCGCCAGCACGGACGCCCCCACCATGAGCAGGGCCGTGATGCCGGAGGTGACCGTCACTCCGCTGTCGAAGGCGGAGAACGCCGAATCCCGCAGGAGGGCAGCGGACGTCGGGCCGAGCTGCGTCGCGACCTCGACGGCGCCGCCGAGGGTCTCCGTGGACGACTCCATCTGTGCGGAGCTGAGGCCCGCGGGGAGCATCAGGTTCCGCTGGTAGGAGGCGAGCAGGATGCTGCCCAGCACGGCGGTTCCGAGGACCGAACCGACCTCGTAGGCAGTCTCCGAGACAGCGGAGGCGGCTCCGGCCTTGTCGGCCGGCACCGTGGACAGGATCAGGTCGTTGGACACCGTCTCCGACGCTCCCACGCCGATCCCGAGGATGACGAAGGCGACCAGGAGGAAGCCCGCAGATCCGCCCTCGCCGAGCAGGGCGATCATCGCGTAGGCGACGGCCGAGAAGAGCAGTGACACCGAGACGACGGCGTGCGGCGGCAGCCGCCGGGCGAGCGGCACGACGGCGAGGCCTGCGGCGATGGTCACCAGGAGGCCCGGCAGCAGTACGAGCCCGGCGTCGAGCGGGGTGTAGCCGAGGATCAGCTGCAGATGCTGCGAGACGAAGAACAGGAACCCGACGAGCGAGAAGATCGCGAGGAGGTTGACCAGGACGGCTCCGGAGAAGGCCCGCACCGTGAACAGGCGGACGTCGAGCATCGGGTCGCGCCGTTGGAGCTGGCGCACGACGAACACCGTTCCGGCAGCGAGGCCGATGAATGCCGCCGTCACCGAGACGAGCAGCGGACCTCCTTTTGCCAGGTTCTTGATGGCGTAGACGACCGGCAGCATCGTCGCGATGGACAGCGCGATGCTGGCGTAGTCCACGCGACCCGGGTTCGAATCCCTGGACTCGGGCACGAAGGCCGGGGTCAGCGCGAGCATGAGTACGAGTACGGGCACCGCCAGGAGGAACACCGAGCCCCACCAGAAGTGCTCGAGCAGGACACCGCCGAGCAGGGGGCCGAGGGCAGCTCCGGCCGAGAATCCTGCGGCCCAGACCGCGATGGCGATGCGCCGCTGGTTCCGGTCCGTGAAGATGTTGCGGATCAGCGACAGGGTCGACGGCATGAGCATGGCGCCGAACACACCGAGGCCGACGCGGGACGCGACGAGGAAGGCCGCGGTCGGGGCGAAGGCTGCCACCACGGAGAAGAGGGCGAAGCCGGCCGCGCCGATCATGAGCAGGCGCCGGCGGCCGAAGCGGTCTCCCAGGCTGCCCATCGCGACCAGGAGTCCCGCAAGGACGAGGGGGTAGCTGTCCACGATCCAGAGCAGTGTGGTGCCGCTCGTCGCGAAATGGCGGGAGATCTCCGGCAGCGCGAAGCTCAGGACGGTGTTGTCGACCGAGACCAGCAGCACCGGCAGCATCAGCACGGCCAGGGCGAACCATTCGCGGCGGCCGGCAAGGGAGGCGGGGGAGGAGGAAACGGCACGCGGGTTCACCCCGGTGCGGGCGGAGGTGGAAGGTGTAGTGGTCATCCATCAAAGCTATACCGTCCAGCCGGTACAGTACAACAAAAGTGACCGGTATCATCGAGGAGTGTCAAGTTCCCGTGAGCGCATCCTCGACAGCTTCGAAGACGCGCTGATCCGCGACGGTGAGAGGGCCGCCACCATGGAGGCGGTCGCCGCCGCCGCCGATGTCTCCAAGGGCGGCCTGCTGTACCACTTCCCCTCCAAGGAGGCCCTGGTGGACGGGCTCGCCGACCGGCTCCGCGGACTGGCCGACAAGGACCGCGAGTCCATGACGTCGGCGCCGGACGGAGCAGCCCGCTACTACGTCCGCACCTCGGTGTTCGAGGACAGCGCCCTGGACCGGGCCCTCGTCTCGATGGCCCGCCTCGCCCAGCAGGGCCACCCGACGGCGAAGGCTTCCCTCGCCGAGATCCAGGAACGGTGGCTGGGCGCCCTCGAAGCCCAGCTCGGTGACCGCACGACGGCGCGCGCCGTCAAGCTGCTGGGCGACGGTCTCTACTACGACGCCGCGTTCTTCGCCTCCGCCGGTGCCGGCCGGACCAGCGGTGAGGAGATCGAGGAACTGCTCGACGTCGTCGACGTGATCGTTGACGCCCGGAGGAGCAGGGCCGCCGGCTCCTGACCTGCCGCCCCGGTCATACATCCCGGCAGATCCGACCCTAGAGTGGGTCGTGCAGGAACACCCTGCACGACCAGCAACCACCGACCAGGGACGACGATGATCAAGGGTTTCAAGGACTTTCTTCTCCGCGGCAACGTCGTCGAACTGGCGATCGCCGTCGTGATCGGCGGCGCCTTCACCGCCCTCGTGGGGGCCTTCACCGCGAACATCATCAACCCGATCATCGCGTCCGCGGGCGGCGTCGATGCCGCCGGATTCGGTTTCCGCATCCGGCCCGGCAACGATGCGACCTTCGTCGACATCGGTGCCGCCATCACGGCGGCAGTCTCGTTCCTCATCACGGCGGCCGTGGTCTACTTCCTCTTCGTCGTCCCCTTGAACTCCGCGAACCGGCGGCTCCACGCCCGCACCGCTCCGCATCAGCCCGCGGAGGAACCGATTCCCGTGGATACCGCCCTGCTGACGGAGATGCGCGACCTGCTGAAGGACATGGCGGCGCGGGACGTCCGGCAATGAGCGGGCAGGAGGCGGCGGTGTGCGTCGCCACTCCGGTTCCCCTCGCGGCTTCGAGTGGCAGGCCCGCAGTACCGCTGCCCAGGGGAGATCGATGAACGACGACGACGCAGCGCGCCGCCGCGCCCAGCGCGCCGAGGCGGGTGCGCGCCTGGAGAGGCTGGCCGGCGGGCTGCTGGAACATGCCGGCGTCGGGCGCACCACGATGTTCGGGAGTGCCGCGATCTCCGTGAACGGGAAGCTGTTCGCCCTGCTCGACCGGGAGGGCCGGCTGATGGTCAAGGTGCCGGCGGTGCGCGCAGCGCATCTCGTCGCGGAGGGCACTGCGGTCGCGGCACGGATCGGACGAGGAACGGCCCGGGAGTGGGTGAGCATCGAGCCGGAGGAGTCCGGGACTGCGGACCAGGACCGCGAGTGGAGTGCGCTCCTGCTCGAGGCCTACGACTACGCCGTCCGGCTCCAGGCGGACAGCTCCGACGCCGCCCCCGACTGAGTTGGTCCGCCCGATCTGCTGGTCGCGACGGCAGGCACTACCCGGCCGGGTGCAGCCCGGTTTCGGAGTATGCCGGGTTCGGAGTATGCCGGACGTCAGCGCCGCGTGTCCGCCAGGTCCGAGGTCGACGGCCCTTCGAGCAGCTTCCCGTCGGCCGTGAAGCGCGAACCGTGGAGCGGGCAGTCCCAGGACCGCTCGGCGTCGTTCCAGGTCAGGACGCCGCGCAGGTGCGGGCAGACGGCCGAGACGCGATGCTGGACGCCGTCCACCGTGCACACGCCGATGGGGCGCGCACCCTCACGGATGACGCGGCCCTCGCCCTCCCCGGGCGCCGATGAGCCGGTCTTCGCGAGGCCCGACAGCCAGCCCGTCACCAGGTCCATGCCGACGACGGCGTTCGCCTGTGCGGTCTGGAGCGCGTCCGCAGGACTGACCTTCGTCCGGTAGAGGGTCTGGGCCCACGGCATGTTGCCCCCGAGGATCTCGCCGGACAGGGCCATGGACGCCGCGACGGCGTTCGTCATGCCCCACTTGTTGTAGCCCGTCGCCGCATAGATGTGCCCGCCACCGGCCGGGACCTTGCCGACGTAGGGCACGGCGGCGGCAGGGGCGTAGTCCTGGGCGGACCAGGCGTAGGCGGGCCGCGCCGTGGGGAAGTATTCCTGCGCCCAGCGCGTGAGGTCGTCCACCCGGCCCTGGGTGTTCGAGCTGTGTCCCACCCGATGGCCGTTGCCGCCCGCGATCAGGTACTTGGTCCCGTCCACGGTTGCCGTACGCAGGGAGCGGGTGGGCGAATCGACGCTGAGGTACATGTCCTCCGGGACATCGTCGTGCACGGTCAGGGCGACGCAGTACGAGCGCATCGGCTGCAGGACGGCGAAGTAGCCGCCCCGGTCGAGGATGGGGATGCCCGTGGCGAGCACCACGTTCGATGCCGTCACGGCACCCGCACTGGTCTTCAGCTCGACGCCCTCGGACCCGGTCTTCGCGACGCCTTCGACCCGGACGCCCTCGATCAGTGCGCCGCCGTGCCGCCGGAGCTCGGACGCCAGTCCGGCCAGTACCTCGAGCGGGTGGAACTGCGCCTGGTCCTTCAGGCGCAGTGTCTTGCGGACGGGGAAGGGGAGATCGGCGGCGGCGCCGAGCTCCGTGGCGAGGCCCGCCTCGGTGCACGCCTCGTGCTCGGAGACGAGCTTGCGTGCGCCGGTGTCGGTGGTCGCGTAGTTGACGGCGTCCCGGGTCTCATAGCCGATCCCGTGGTCGTCGCAGAAACGCAGGAGCCAGCTCTGACCCTCGCGGTTGCCCATCACGTACGCACGGGCGAGCTCGGCGTCGTGGTGCTGGAGGATGGTCGAGATGCTGGTGCCCTGCAGGAGGGAGAGCTTCGCCGTGGTGTTGCCCGTGGTCACCGCTCCGGCGGTCCGGGCCTCGAGGACCGCCACGCGGTGGCCCGCCCGCGCCAGCAGGAGCGCCGTCGTCAGGCCCGTCAGTCCCGCTCCCACCACCACGGAATCGTACGCGGCGCCGTCCTGCAGGGTGTCGGACGGAATGTGCGGAGCAGTGTCGAGCCAGAGCGATCTCATGGTGGTCCCTTCGCGAGCCGGTCGGTATTCCCACGGAACCACTAAGCATGCTTACAGTCAAGCGGCCTGACAGCCTGTCGGAGGCGGGCGCTAGGGTGGCCGACGACGACCGTCTCCTCCAGGAAGGCACCTTCCGTGCACGTCCAGCTCGTCCTCCCGCAGCAGCTGTTCGAGGAGCACCTCGAGGCGTCCCCGGACACGCACTTCGTGTTCCTGGAGGATGACCTCCTGTTCCGCAACCTCCGGTTCCACCAGCAGAAACTCGTCCTGCACCGGGCGGGCATGACGCTCTTCGCGCGCCGGGTGGAGGCGGCGGGCTACGGGGTGGACTATGTGGAGACCTCCGCGGAGCACACGAGCCAGGAGCGGTTGTACGCCCTGCTCCTCGAGTGCGGTGCCACGACGGTGACGTACTACGACGTCGTCGACGACTGGCTCGACCGGCGGCTCACCAGGACACTCGCCGACGCCGGCGTCGAGTCCCGAGTCCTCGAGACTCCCCAGTTCCTCACACCGCGGGACCTCGTCGCCACGTACTTCTCGTCCTCCAACTGGCGCATGCAGGGCTTCTACGAGTGGCAGCGCAGGCGGCTCGGGATCCTGGTGGAAGCCGATGGCTCACCGGAGGGTGGGCGCTGGAGCTTCGACAGCGAGAACCGGAAGAAGCTGCCGAAGAAGATCGCCCTGCCGGACCTGCCGCGGTTCGAACGGCTGCCGGACGTCGGGGATGCCATCGCCTGGGTGCAGTCGGCGTTCCCGGACAACCCCGGCAACGCGGAGTCCTTCAACTGGCCCGTGACGCACCGCCAGGCCTTCGACGCCCTGGAAGCCTTCCTCGTCGAACGCTTCGAACTCTTCGGCCCCTACGAGGACTCGATCGCCGAGGGCCAGACCTACCTGTTCCACTCGGCCCTGAGTTCCAGCATGAACACCGGGCTCCTGAATCCGGCGGAGGTGGTGGACCTCGCCCTCGACTTCGCGGAACGCCACGGCACCCCCATCGCGAGCGTCGAGGGTTTCATCCGCCAGCTCATCGGCTGGCGCGAGTACATCCGCGCGTCCTACGTGCTGCGCGGCCGGGAGATGCGGATCGGGAACACCCTGCAGCTCACCGCGGACCTCGACAGGGGCTGGTGGACGGGCGATACCGGGCTCGCACCCGTGGACTCCGTCATCACGCGGCTCCTCGACACCGCCTACGCCCACCACATCGAACGCCTCATGGTGCTCGGCAACGCGGCCCTGCTGATGCGGGCTCGACCCGACGCGGTCTACGAGTGGTTCATGGAGATGTTCATCGATGCCTACGACTGGGTGATGGTGCCCAACGTCTACGCCCTGAGCCAGTACGCGGCCGGGACCATGATCACCACCAAGCCCTACGTGAGCGGGAGCAACTACATCAGGAAGATGAGCGACTTCAAGGACGGCCCCTGGCGCTTCAGCTGGGACGCGCTCTACTGGGAGTTCATCGGCGATTACCGGGCGCTGTTCGCCCGCAACCCGAGGTCGCGCATGAGCGTGGTGATCTTCGACGGCATGGACGCCGGGCGACGCGCCGAGCTGCGGCAGGAGGCAGCACGATGGATCTCCGGCGACGGCTCGACGACGCCCGGCTCGGCGCCCGGCTCGCCCGCTGGCGGTCAGCAGCCCCGGTCGACGCCCCCGGAGAAGGCGACGGCAGCGACCCTGCCCGGCCTATAGTCGGAACCATGGAACAACGAACCCTTGGAAGAACCAACCGCCCCGTCTCCGTCGTCGGCCTCGGTACCTGGCAGCTCGGCGCCGACTGGGGCGAGGTGGAGGACAAGGACGCCGTCGCCGTCCTCGATGCAGCCGTCGAAGCCGGCGTGACGTTCTTCGACACAGCGGATGTCTATGGCGACGGGCGGAGCGAGACGACGATCGGGCGATTCCTCGCCGCCAACCCGGACCTCGACATCCTCGTGGGCACCAAGATGGGCCGCCGCGTCGACCAGGTGCCCGAGAACTACACCCTGTCCAACTTCCGGCAGTGGATCGACCGCTCGCGGAAGAACCTCGGCGTCGACGCCCTGGACCTCGTCCAGCTGCACTGCCCGCCGACCGCCGTCTACAGTTCCGACGAGGTCTTCGACGCCCTCGACACCCTCGTGGGCGACGGCGTCATCAGGAACTACGGCGTCAGCGTGGAGCGCACCGACGAGGCGCTCGCCGCGATCGCCCGGGGCAACACCGCCAGCGTGCAGATCATCCTCAACGCGTTCCGGCTGAAGCCGCTCGACGAGGTCCTGCCGGCAGCCAAGGCGGCCGGAGTCGGGATCATCGCCCGCGTGCCCCTGGCATCGGGCCTGCTGTCCGGCAAGTACACGAAGGACACCGCGTTCGCTGAGAACGACCACCGGAACTACAACCGGACCGGCGCCGCGTTCGACGTCGGTGAGACCTTCTCCGGCGTGGACTACGAGACGGGGCTGCAGGCAGCGCGCGAATTCGCGGAGCTCGTCCCCAACGGCGTGAGCACCGCGCAGGCCGCGCTTGCCTGGATCATCGCGCAGGACGGCGTGAGCACCGTGATCCCCGGGGCACGCAATCCCGAGCAGGCCCGGGCCAATGCTGCGGCTGCCGATTCCGCGGGCCTCGGTGAGGAGATCAGCGCCGCCGTCGCTGACATCTACGACCGCCACTTCCGGGCCACCGTCCATCCGAAGTGGTGACCCGCGGGCCGGAACCCGCCCGTCCGGCGTCGTGACCCGCGGGCCGGAACCCGTCCATCAGGGCGGGTTCCGGTAACCGCGGCCCTCGGCTAGGGTGTGCAGTACCTAAGTCAGACGGAGTTAGAGGACGTCTGTCATTGTTGGCTCATCCACGAAGGAATCGACATGACTGAGAACACCTCGCCCGTCAGCGCCGGCGACTCGCACACCATCCGCGACTGGACCGACCTCGCCGAGGAGATGTGGTCCTACCTGACCGGCCGGGGCGCTGCGATCAACTACACCCTGCAGGACATGACCATAGAGGTTCCGCGCGATATCGGCCCGGACGCTCCCCGCGCCACCTGGAAGTTCGACGGCACGCTGCGCATCACCACGAGTGACAATGCCGCCGGCGCGTCCGGTTCCTCCGCGAGCTGATTCGTCGCGAGCGACATGGCACCGTCCCTTCGGCTCGACATAGACATCGACTTCTCGCTGGCGGAACCGGCAGCCGACGGCCGGCCGGAAGCACGCCTGTCCGGCACGGTCACGGCAGCCGGGACCACGGTCGACATCTTCGTCGACGACCCGGCGTCCTTCCGCGGCACCAACCTCCCCAGCATCGGGCAGGTGCGCAGCTTCGCCGGGCAGCTGGCAGCGCGTGGCCTCGCGCTCTCGGTGACTGGTCCGCACGGACTCCTGATCAGCCTCGGCGCGGTGAAATCCTCCCTCGCGCAGCGGCTGATCACGAGGTCCTCGCACATCCGGCTCGGCTCGCCCGGCACGCTCGCACCGCTGCTCGGCGTCGGCCGCCGCGCACTCGAGAAGGGCGCGTCGCCGTCGGCCCTTCCGCTGTCTCTCCTTCCCCCGTCGACGCCGTTCCCGCTGGTGCCGACCGTCAACCGACGAATCAGGCGAACCATCACGACGACGCACTACGTGCGCGGCGGGGGCCGCCCCCGGCTGATCTTCGTGCAGAACTCCGGGACCTGGAACGGCCAGGTGCCGCGTGAATTCGAACTCAGCGCCGATCGCACCACGATCGGAAGCGGCGAGGACGCGATGCTGCACCTGGCGGGCCTCGACGACCTCCACGCCGAGGTCCTCCACACGGAGGACGACGAGTACGTGCTGATCCCCCACGGGATCGTCACGGGAAGCGCCGGCGGCCGGCAGCAATCGGTCCTCCGCACCGGCGCGCGCATTCTGCTCGGCGAGTGGGCGCTGGCCTTCTTCCGCGAGGAGTACGCCGACCACGGGCGGCCCTTCGGCGGGCGCAACGGCGGGGAGCTCGCCTACCAGCGGCCGCAGCGCGATCCGCGGACGGGCGGCACCGAGGTGGACGGATCCACGGGGGTCGGCGACTTCCGGCGGCGGCCGCGCTGACCGCGGTGCCGCTTCGGGGTCCGCGTACGGGACCGGGATGTGTCCGGCATGGCCGATAGCGTCGAACTCCTGCTGGACCCGGCGTCGGAGGGATTCCTGCTCGACGACTGGGCCGCGCTGGAGGCAGCAGGCCTGCCCAACCAGTCACAGCACCAGTCCTTCAGCAACGCCCCGCACATCACGCTCGCAGCTGCCGCGCGGATCGACGACCGTTACGACACCGACCTCGCCGCGGCCGCCGCGGGGGACGCGCTGGAGCTGGTGACGGCCGGCTTCCTCGTCTTCCCGACGCGGCGGAAGTTCGTGCTCGCGCGGCAGGTCGTGGCCGACTCCGACCTGACCGACCTGCACCGTCGCCTCTGGACGGCCCTCGACAGCATCCCGGACGCCGTGCCGACCACCGTTCCCGGGTCCTGGACGCCCCACATCACGCTCGGTCACGGACTCACCGCGGACCAGTTGGCCGTAGCCCTCGGCATCCTGCGGGACCGTCCGTCCGAGCGGCTCGCCTCCGGGATCGTCCGGCGCTGGGACGCGAAGGAGAAGCGCCTCGTCCTGCTCGGCGGCGGGGGAATCGCGGGGCCTCCGACCTCAGGAGACCTCGGCCCGCAGTGACGCCGGATGGACCAGGATGCCCTGCGGTTCCCGGATCCACCAGAGCCCGGTCGCGCGTTTCTCCGCGCGCGTCGAGAAGCGGTACAGGAAGATGCGGGCCCGGACGTAGCGCGGCCGGGCGCCGTCGAACGGGTCCTTCCGCAGCAGCTTCAGGATCAGCGGATCCGCCTGCAGCAGCTTGACCAGGAACGGGGTGAACCAGCCCCGCTCGGAGCCGAGGGCCAGGAACCACATCATCCAGTCGAGCCGCAGGTGGTACGGGGCGAACTGGCGCGGCATGCGGGACGGGTCTCCCGGCTTGCCCTTGAACTCGTACTCACGCCACTCCGCACCCGGTCCGACGTCGTCGAGCGTTCCCTCGACGATCACCTCGTAGCGGACCTTCGTGACGCTGCCGAACGCGCCGTAGGCGTTGCCGAGGTGCCAGCGGTTGAAGCTCGCGTTCATCAGCTGCCGCCGGGCGAACAGGTTCAGGAGCGACGGCCAGCTCAGGTAGGCGAGGAACAGCATGGCGAGCACGACGACGATGGTGAACCACAACGGGGTGCCCGCGTACGCCCCGGCCGCGTCGAAGGCCGGGAACACCGCTTCGTAGAAGGAATCGGGGACGGCGGCGAAGGCCAGGATGATCGTCAGCGTGTTGAGCCATGCGAAGTTGCCCGAGAGCACGAGCCAGCCCTGCGTGACGATCATGATGAGGGCCGCGAAACCGGCGACGGGCTGCGGTGCGAAGAGGAGGAACGGGACCACGAGCTGCGTCACGTGGTTGCCCGCCACCTCCAGGCGGTGCAGCGGCTTGGGCAGCAGGTGGAAGAAGCGGCTGGCCGGGTTGGGCATCGGCTGGGTCTCGTGGTGGTAGTACAGCGCCGTCAGGTCGCGCCAGGAGCGGTCGCCGCGCATCTTGATCATGCCCGCTCCGAATTCGAGGCGGAAGACGAGCCAGCGGATCATCAGCAGGACCAGGAAGGGTGGGGCGACCTCGTTCGAACCGAGGAACGCGACGATGAAGCCGGCCTCGAGGAGGAGGCTCTCCCACCCGAAACCGTAGAAGGTCTGCCCCACGTTGACGATCGAGGTGTAGAACCACCAGATGACGAGGAAGGCCACCAGGGGCAGCCACGGCGGCCCCGCCTGCGGGAGCCCGACCACGAGCAGGGCAGCGATGGCCGCACCGGCCCAGGCGACGGCCAGCAGCAGGCGGTCGGAGTAGCGCCGGTGGAACAGTGAGGGCCCTGCCCGCTTGCCGGCCCGTTCGAGGAACTCCGGAACGGGCATCAGGCCTTTCTCGCCGAGGAGTGCCGGAAACTGCGCCACCGCGGACAGGAACGCTATAAGGTAGACCGCCGCGACGCCGCGCTGCACGATCTGCCGGCCCACCTCGTAGTCCTCGGCCGCCAGGACATCGGTCAACCACTCCATCTCTCCAGCGTCCTGTTGCCGCCGAGGCAGCGTCAAGGACACGTCGGTACGACACGGAGGGGTGGGTCGTGCTAGCGGAGACCCGGGGTGGTCGGCGCAGCCGTGGGCGAGGGCTGCAGGGCTGGCGCAAGTCAAGAACCTCCTCGCGGGACTGAACGCTCTCGGGAAGCACGGCCCGTTCGGGGACGTGTTCCGCCCGGCAGTCGCATCGTGCTGGGAGGGCTGCCGCCGATCCCGGCTGGTCCTATCGAATTGCTACTCGGGTCCACTCCGGTGGGGACCGGCCCCATACCATCGCGTACCGGACCGGACACCCTCCGCGCGAGCTCTGTTCTTTCAGAAGACGCTGTTCTCCTGGGAGAAACCGACGGCCGGTACCTTTCCACGAAAGCTGCTGACGGGTTCACGGGCCGTGTCGTGGGAGCCCAGGCTAATTGGGGTGACCGCTCGCGTTCATTGCATCGCTTACGCGGCAACCCCGTTGTAACCAGTCATCTCTGACCGGCACTCCCCCGCCAAAGTTGGAACGCCTTAATTGACCTTATGTCAATTAAGGCGGGCAAGGTTGATATGTATATACCAGGCATTGCCCACTTTCGAACCCCGCGCGCCTCGAAACTACTCCATGGCAAAATCACCGCGGCAGCTCCTTCCAAAAGGTACCGCAATTATTTGGGCAGTCGGTGAGCCTCTATTCCATGAAACCTAGGACTCCCAGCTAACGGAAAGCCGATTAACACTAGCCACTCGTTCGATATTAGCCCTCAATGTCTGCTGAGCATCGGGCCAAGACCAGTACTCGGAGTCTAGTCCACTTTTCTTCCAAGCAGAATCTAGATACTTAGAAAAATGTACCGCACGCTGAATGCGTTGAGACATGGCGTAGGCATCGCCAATTAGGCCGTAATAATCGCTCAGCAGCACGGGAGTATCCACGACAATGGCATCCATGTAGGAGAACAACAGGGGAAGGCGATTTTTCGTATAAAGACCTACAGAAGTGACTCTAACTCGCTCGAAGTTCTCATCATTGCGGCTCGTCAACGGCTCATCTAAGAGACGATGATGGACGCCTCGACGTAGCGCCTCCTGAATGGAAGCTTCAGAGAAGCCTTGAGGCTGCAGGGCCTGATAGATCTCTTCTGCACTTACGAAACGTAGGCTGTCTCCGTCACGTGACGTGCGCTCCACAAAGCTTATGGCCTTACACATTAGGAAGTGGTCTCGGATGTCGTTGGAAGCGCACTTGAAGACGTTTGCAATGTCCGATGACTCAGGCTCATAGTAGTTACCATCGCCGTGCAGCAGGGCACGGAGCAGTTCGTGCTCTGGAATCCAGTAGGAGTGCGTGCGTGCCCATATCTCGACAATCTTGGCGGTATCTACGTGGCCACTACCCACGAACCGAGTGACGAAGCCAAGTGCGCGACGCATGTTTCCTCCAGCCATGTTATCTATGAAGGCATTGACATCCCTGTTTGACGCCATATTGGCGCTAAGCATCTCAAGGAAATACTGCAAACTCTCACTTTGCAGGTTGTAGCCCAAGATGTCATTAATCTCTTGGTCCTCTCCTGCCATGAGATCGAGTACGAAGTCGAGGCGCTTGCGAATGACCACGTCGGGGCGGGGCGGCATGATTTTGAACACTCGGGGATGGTAGCCGGATACGGCGCCGTGTCGCATGGACGCGTAATAAGTTTCAGGCCGAAGCGTGACGAACACCGTAACCGGCCATTGAGCTGCTAATTCATTTGAAATCAGAAAAACCGTATTCTGATCTTCCTTACTTCGCTGGTCGATATTGTCCAGGAAGACGACTATCTGCTTTCGATGTGAACGCTTGATTCGATCCAAGGCCCGCGCAATATGATCGGACTTGTCGTTCATCAATTCTGCAAGGTACTCGACTCGCTTTTTGGTGTATCCCGATAGATCCACATCCTTTAGGGACCCAAAGATGCCGGTATCAAATTCCTTTAATTCACTCCGGAAAATGTCTTCGACGAAAACGCGCGAGGCAATATCGATACCATAATGCTCTTTAATTTGTCGTTGAACTTCAGCTACGGTCCATGATTTCAAGTCCACCATTGTGGCCTGACTGCCGTAGTCAACGTAAATAGAAATTGCTTCCGAGAACAGCTCCTTAGCATCAACGTTTATGAGGCGCTGGATGAATGTACTTTTTCCGGCACCAACATCGCCTAAGAGAACAATAGGCTTGTTGGACATTGCTGCGCTCAGGATGTCACCCGTTAGCTTCTCATTAAGTCCTCTCTTTCCGTAAACCGGCTCCTCCGCGACGCTTCCGTCCGTCAGCTTTTCCTGGTGCTGACTTCTCAGGACTGCCCGACTCAGTTCGGAGAACTGGGACAGTGCCCCGCTTGTGGCATAACATTCGGTGAGGAATCGATCACGAAGTTGGGGTCGAGCCGGAACATCTTCAAGAAAAACCTGACCAAGAATTTGAAGGCTTGATTGAAGGTCGTTCCTCGATTTGGTGCCAGGATAGTTTTGTATCCGCACACTCAGTGGCAATGGCGCCGGAACCGGGTGCGCGCTAAGGGCCCGTGCCAGTGACTTTGTTTTCAAGCCGTGCTCTGAAAAGACGTTCCATGCGTCGGTGAAGTTATCGCAAAATGATTGCAGATTCGGCACCAAAAGGGCTTGGCCTTCCAGCGGTCGGACAGAATCTGATCTTGTGGCTAGGAACGCAACCCACTGATGACCGTTGGTCACGATCCCTTGGGAAACACCCAAGTCGGCGCAGTAGGACATGCATTGTTTGAGAGCCGCTTTCAGGCTGGAGTTGGAGGAACCTGCCAGGAGAGCCCTAAGGGACGCCTTGCCGTAGCTGATGTCCTCCGGCAGCGTGAAACCAACTGATTCCCGCTTCGCTTCAACGACGGCTACCGTAGCGGGTGTCCCTAGTCGGTAGTCTGTGTAGCCTTCTTCGGTTCGGTCCTCTACTGAAAACTCCCATCCGAACGCCTTCAGTACCTTGTCAATGAGGTCAAGGCGTGTCTGCGCCTCGTTACGCAAGTGTGTGGACGAATTCTCTCTCGCCAACAGCTGAATCGTCTCGAATGCTTCATCGAAGCCGGCCACTTAATCTCTTCTCGCTCATCCTTCGTACCCGGACGAAGGCGTCGGTGCTTTCTATGCATCCTATTAGTCCTAGTCGTGGTGGCCGACAGGTCTTTCATGCCGATCCCCACATCGTCTGGGTAAGCGCACTACTTATAACTTCCATCATGGCAACTTATGTTGACGAACCCCTACTCAAAGCCGTTCGCGCCGATCTGGTCGATCGCCGCGGCGAGCCCATGAGCCGCCGGCAGGGCGCGTTGGTCCGCGGCCGGCCGGTTCTCGTACGTGTAGGTGGATACGGCCATGGGCGACTCGGAGCTGCCGAGGCGTAGCGGACCGTGTGGTCGTTCTTGCTGCCGCAGATAAGGATCCCGACGGTGTCGTTGTGGGCCTGGCAGCGGAGCTTGTCGTCGACCAGGACGACGTAGAAGTTCAGCTTGCCGGCGTACTCGGGCTGGAACTTGCCTGTCTTGAGTTCGATGACGAGATACCGCAGTTGCTCGATGTGGAAGACCAGAAGGCCGATGTAGAAGTCGTCGCCCTCGATCTCCAGGTGGACCTGCCGGCCGACGAAAGCCGGTGGCCCATGCGAGGCTGATCTGGCCCCGGGCGAGCGGGACCCCTCCGCTGCGCCGTGCTGAACGCGTCGAGGACTTGGTTGAACCATTCGGCGGAGACGGCGGCTTTCTGTCCAGCGGCGAGGACCCTCTGCTCGCCGTTGAAAACATCGTGCGATGTAAACAGGGCGGTGTCGGCCTGGAGGAACTGGCTCGTTCCGTCGGCTCCGAGGATTCCCGCAGCCGTGAGGTCACAGCCTCCGGCATAACCCGGAGGCTGTGCGTCCCAGTGACGGCGCGGGTGACGTCCTTGACCGTCGTGCCGGCGATGGTCTCCGCCGAGCGGGGCAGGATCAGCCTAGGTGGTCCACGAGCTGCGCGGCGATCCCGGTGTAGCTCGCGGGGGAGAGGGCCAGGAGCCGCTGCTCGGCCTCCGCGCTGAGCCCCAGGCTGCCGACGAACTCCCGCATGCGTTCCGCATCCACGCGGTGGCCGCGGGTCAGTTCCTTCAGGCGCTCGTAAGGATCATCGAGTCCGGGCACGCCGGCGATCGCCTCAGCCCGCATGACCATCTGCACGGCCTCGCCGAGGACCTCCCAGTTGCCGTCGAGGTCCGCCGCGAGGACGTCCTCGGCCACGTCGAGGCGGGCGAGCCCCTTCGCGACGTTCGAGATGGCGAGCAGCGAATGGCCGAGGGCCACGCCGATGTTGCGCTGGCTCGAGGAGTCAGTCAGGTCTCGCTGCCAGCGCGAGGTCACGAGGGTCGACGCCAGGACGTCGAGCAGTGCCGAGGAGATCTCCAGGTTGGCTTCCGCGTTCTCGAAGCGGATCGGGTTGACCTTGTGGGGCATGGTGGACGAGCCCGTCGCACCCGCCACCGGGATCTGGGCGAAGTAGCCGATGGAGATGTAGCTCCAGACGTCGGTGCAGAAGTTGTGCAGGATGCGGTTGAACCGGGCGACGTCCGAGTACAGCTCCGCCTGCCAGTCGTGCGACTCGATCTGCGTGGTGAGGGGGTTCCAGGTGAGCCCGAGACCCTCGACGAAGGACCGGGACACCTCCTGCCAGTCGGCCTGCGGGACCGAGGCGTAGTGCGCGGCATACGTGCCGGTTGCGCCATTGATCTTGCCGAGGAACTCCGTCGAGGCGATGCGGTCCAGCTGCCGGTTCAGGCGGTGCGCGACGACGGCCATCTCCTTGCCGAGCGTGGTGGGCGTCGCCGGCTGGCCGTGCGTGCGCGAGAGCATCGGGGTGTCCCTCGAGGTCCTGGCCAGCTCCGTGATCGCTGCGACGAGGCTCCGCGCGGCGGGGAGCCAGATGTCCAGCACGGCACCCTTGATGCCGAGGGCATAGGACAGGTTGTTGATGTCCTCCGAGGTGCAGCCGAAGTGGACCAGGGGCTTCAGTCGGCCGATGCCGATGCCCTCGAGGCGCCGTCCGATGTAGTACTCCACGGCCTTGACGTCGTGGACGGTGACCTTCTCGATCTCGCCGAGTTCGGTGACCGAGTCGGCGTCGAAGGACGTGACGACGGCGCGGAGCCGGGCCTCCTGCTCCTCGCTGAGCGGCTCCGTGCCGGGCAGCACGGCGGACCGTGTGAGGTGGAGAAGCCATTCGACCTCGACGTGGACGCGGTCGCGGTTGAGGGCCGCTTCCGAGAGGAAGTCGATGAGCGGGGCAACCGCTTCACGGTACCGGCCGTCGAGCGGGCCGAGGGTCAGGGACGTCGCCTCCCCTCGGGACAGTGCAGCGAATTCAACCCGGGAGAGCGTGGAGTCAGCCATTGCGCCATTCTTTCACGAGGCCGGCCCCGGAGTTCACGCCGCTGTCCACATACCTGCGGCCCCGCCGGGCCAGCACCCTGCGTGCTCCTAGCGTTGGGGAACGGCCAGGAGAGGGGCAAAGCGATGGAGAGGCTGGAGGCGGGCCCGGCGTTCGGACACGGTTCGGCCGCGAGCGCGGACGTCGCTGCCCTGACGGCAGCCGTGCGATGGCATGCCGGCAGGCTCGCCGGCATCCGGCGGCATGCACTGTCCGTCTCCCTGCGGTCCTGGGAATCCCCGGCAGGAGACAACTTCAGGTCCTACCTCGGCGAGCGCTGCAGGGAACTCTCCCGGACGATCGACCTGCTCGAGTCGGCAGCCCGGGACCTCGACGAGTACGGCCGGCTGGTCCTCGACGCGGAAGCACTCCGGCGGCAGGCAGGACTGTGACCGACGGGCTCCGGCCAGTGGAGGGCGACGCCGGACCCCTGACCGTCCGCGGCGGCGTCGGTGGCATCCGTTTCCAGTGGGAGGAACTCGAGGAGGCCGCCCGCGTGCTCTCCCTCCTCGCGCTGGAGGCAGGGGATGTCGCCGTCTCCCTCGGGCGTGTCGATCGTGACGTGTGTGAACTGCCCTGGCGGGTCCTGCATCTCCAGCCCCTCGGGGACGGCGCGGGGCTGCACTACCAGGGCGCACGCTCGCAGCTTGACGGAGCGCGGACGACCGCAGTCGACAACGGGCGCTCCCTGGCCTCGACGGAGGAACGGCTCCGGGCGAGCCTGCAGGCCTACCGGGTGGCGGATGGCGTCGCAGCAGCGGCCACTGATACGGCGCGGGCCGGGAGCGCGGCGACGATCCGCGCTGTTGCCCGCGAAGCGATCAGCGGGGGAGCGCTGGAGGTCGGTCCGATCGCACTGCGGAACCGGGCGGTCGGCGTTCCGGTGGCGTTCGACGGGACGATCGAGGGCGTCGTCGGCCGGTTGGCTGCAGTGGAGGCCGACGATCCGGGGACCTTCGAAGTCCTTCGGGCGGGCACCGAGGGCAGCCCGGTCTACGTCGTCGTTCTGCCGGGAACGCAGCCGGGACGCGTGGAGGGGGCGGCGGGAAGCAATCCGTTCGACATCGGCGGCATCGCGGAGGCGCTCGCGGAAGACAGCCGCTTCACCGAGGCGGCCGTCCTGGATGCCCTCGGGCGGGCCGGAGCGCACCCCGGCGATTCCCTGATCGTCGCGGGGTACAGCCAGGGCGGCCTCCACGCCGTCAACCTCGCCGGCGCGATGGGCGGCCGGTACGACGTGCAACTCGTCCTGACGGTCGGTTCTCCCACCGGCTGGCACGAGTCCGGCACCAGCGAGTACCTCCACCTGGAACACAGCGCGGATGCCGTCCCGGAGCTCGATTCGACCCTCAACAGCGACGACCGCCACCGCACCACCGTCACGCTGCACAATCCGGTGCCGGACCTCGGGCGAAGGACGGACGGGTCGCAGGAGCCCTGGGGCCTCGGCCCGGCACACAAGCTGGAGAACTACTCGGAGGGTGCCCGCCTCGTCGACGCGAGTGAAGCGCCATCGCTTGCCCCCGCGACGGCCCTTTTGGGCGCAGCCGGCGCTGCAGGAACCGCGCGCCGCTATTCCTTCATGGCGTTCCGGCGTCCCCGCCCGGCAGGGGCGCCGGGGCCGCGCGTGCACGCAGGGCGCAGGGAAGCCGGTCTAGGCTATGGCCATGACCTCGATCGATGACCTGCCGGTAACGCCCTCCGACGAGCCGGGCGCGGGCAGCGGCCCCGCCGGCATCCGTCCGCGCGGTGTCCTCGGCAAACTCCCCCGCTACGCGGCCGGCAAGCCGCCCGTCGTCGTCGAGGGGTTGGAGAGCTTCAAGCTCTCGTCGAACGAGAATCCCCTGCCGCCGCTGCCCGCCGTCCTCGAGGCGATCGCGGCCGAGACGTCGATCAACCGGTATCCGGACCCGCTGACCACCGCCCTCCGGACCGAGCTGGCGGGCTACCTGGGTGTCCCCGCCACCGACATCGTGACGGGCGCGGGCAGCCTGGGCGCCCTCAACCAGATCCTCGCCACCTTCGCGGGGCAGAACGATTTCGACGCACCCGACGAGGTGGTCTACGCCTGGCGGTCCTTCGAGGCCTATCCCATCAGCGTCGGGCTCGCCGGTGCGGCCGGCGTCCAGGTGCCGGTCCGGGCGGACGGCACGCATGACCTCGAGGCCATGGCTAGGGCGATCACCGACCGGACGCGTGTCGTCCTGCTCTGCACGCCCAACAACCCCACCGGGCCCGTCCTCACCCGCCGGGAGGTCGTCGACTTCCTGGCGGAGGTGCCCCCGCACGTGGTGGTCGTGATCGACGAGGCGTACCAGGAGTTCGTCCGGCGCCCGGACGCCGTCAACGGCATCGACCTCTACCGGGACTACCCGAACGTGATCGTGCTCCGCACCTTCTCCAAGGCCCACGGCCTGGCCGGGCTGCGGGTCGGGTACTCCGTCTCCCAGCAGGTGCTCACCGAGCACCTGAGGGTCAGCGCGGTCCCGTTCGCCGTGTCACAGATCGCCGAGCACGCCGCCGTCACCTCACTGCGTCACATCGGGGAGGTCGAGGCCCGCGTGCAGGCGATCGTGGACGAGCGCGTGCGCGTGGTGGAGGGGCTGCGCAGTCTCGGGTGGACCGTCCCCGAGGCCGAGGGGAACTTCGTCTGGCTGGCGCTGGGCGAGCACAGCCAGGACTTCGCTGCGAAGGCAGCGGAACAGGCCCTGTCGGTACGCCCCTTCGGATCGGAGGGCGTGCGTGTCTCCATCGGCGAAGAGGCGGCGAACACGCGCTTCCTGGAGCTGTGCAGAGGCTACACGCACCGGCCCGTCGGCGAGTGATGCGGTCTTAAATAGGCCCACGGGCCCGCGCTGACTAGTCTTGATCAGTACGTCGCCGGGACATATGTTCTTCGGTGTATGGCTTACAGCATACATTCCTCAAAAGGAATGTGCTGCACCGGGTGAGGAGCAGGGATGAACAGCAGCCGATTGCCGGCAGCGGAATTCGAGGTCGAGGAAGTCGGGCGTGCTGTGCACTCCGACGACGTCGACGGCCAGCTGGAGCCGGACGCCGGGATGCTGCAGATCCTCTCGGCCGACGGGACCATGGCCGGCGGGCTGACGGCGGAGATCGCCGGCAGCACCGTCGACTTCTCCCCGTACCTCTCGGCCTCCGACCCCGCCCACCTGCGCTCGCTCTACCGCGACATGTTCATGATCCGTCGCTTCGACCAGGAGTCCACGGCCCTGCAGCGCCAGGGCCAGCTCGCCCTTTGGGTGCCGCTCACCGGGCAGGAGGCCGCGCAGATCGGCTCCGGCCGCGCCCTCGAGCCCCAGGACTACGCCTTTCCCACCTACCGGGAGCACGGCGTCGCCCTGACGCGCGGTGTCGAACTCCCGGACATCCTCCGCCTGTTCCGGGGCGTGACCAACGGCGGTTGGGATCCCCGCGAGCGCAACTTCCACCTCTACACGCTGGTGCTCGCGGCGCAGTCCCTGCACGCCGTCGGCTATGCGATGGGGATGCAGCGGGACCAGCTCGCCGACCCGTCCCTGCCGCCGGCGGCATCCATCGCCTACTTCGGCGACGGGGCGAGCTCCGAGGGTGACATCCACGAGTCGATGGTGTTCGCGGCGTCGTTCAACGCCCCCGTGGTGTTCTTCTGCCAGAACAACCAGTGGGCCATCTCCGTCCCGTCCAGCGTTCAGACTCGAGTGCCCCTCGCCCAGCGGGCGGAGGGCTACGGGTTCCCGGGCATCCGCGTCGACGGCAACGACGTGGTCGCCGTCGAGGCCGTCACGCGCTGGGCCCTCGAGCACGCCCGGTCCGGGCAGGGCCCGGTCCTGATCGAGGCCTACACCTATCGCATGAGCGCCCACACGACAGCGGACGACCCGACGAAGTACCGGCTCTCACGCGACGAGCAGGAGTGGCAGCCCCGGGACCCCCTGGCACGGCTCGAGGTCTACCTCCGATCGGCCGGGATGGCGGACGACACATTCTTCGAGGAGCTCGGCGCGGAGGCCCGTGCCATGGCCACGGACCTGCGCCAGGCCGTGCTGTCGATGACGGCGCCGGAACTCGCGGACCGTTTCGCCGCCGTGTATGCAGAGCCGCATCCGCTCGTCCAGGAGGAGCTGCGGTTCTTCCAGGAGTACGAGGCCGGGTTCGCCGATGAAGTGAAGCACGCCTGATGGCGACGATGACGATCGCGAAGGCGATCAACGAGGGGCTGCGGGCGTCGCTCGCCTCGGATCCGAAGACCCTGCTGATGGGTGAGGACATCGGGGAGCTCGGGGGCGTGTACCGCGTGACGGACGGCCTGAAGAGGGACTTCGGGGCGCTGCGGGTGGTCGACTCGCCGCTGGCCGAGTCCGGCATCATCGGCACAGCCATCGGCCTGGCCCTGCGCGGATACCGTCCCATCTGCGAGATCCAGTTCGACGGCTTCGTCTTCCCGGGCTTCAACCAGATCACCACGCAGCTCGCGAAGATGCGGACCCGCAGCGACGGCATGCTCAGCGCTCCCGTCGTCATCCGCATCCCCTACGGCGGCGGCATCGGCAGCGTCGAGCACCACTCGGAGTCCCCCGAGGCACTCTTCGCGCACACGGCCGGACTGCGGATCATCACGCCCTCGAACCCCCAGGACGCCTACTGGATGATCCAGCAGGCTGTGACGTGCGAGGACCCCGTGATCGTCTTCGAGCCGAAGCGGCGTTACTGGCTTAAGGGCGAGGTGGACACGACCGCCCCTGCAGGGGACCCGTTCTCCGCCCATGTCCTGCGCCGGGGAACGGACGCGACCGTCGTCGCCTACGGACCGCTCGTACCCGTGGCCCTCGCGGCCGCCGCGGCTGCGGAGGAGGACGGCCGGAGCATCGAGGTCATCGACCTCCGCTCCATCTCGCCGATCGACTTCGACACGGTCACGGAGTCGGTCACGCGCACCGGCCGGCTGATCGTCGCGCACGAGGCTCCCACCTTCGGCGGCATCGGCGGCGAGATCGCCGCGCGGATCTCCGAGCGCGCCTTCCTATCCCTCGAATCGCCTGTCATCCGCGTGGGCGGCTTCCACATGCCCTACCCCGTGGCCCGCGTGGAGGAACAGTACCTGCCGGACATCGATCGCATCCTCGAGGCACTCGACCGTGCCTTCGCTTACTGAAGGACCATCATGACGCTCAATACGTTCAACCTGCCCGACGTCGGTGAGGGCCTCACCGAGGCGGAGATCGTGCAGTGGAAGGTGGCTCCCGGAGCTACGGTGTCCGTGAACGACGTCATCTGCGAGATCGAGACCGCCAAGTCCCTCGTCGAGCTGTCCTCGCCCTACGCAGGGACCGTCTCCGAACTGCTCGTGGCCGAGGGCGAGACCATCGAGGTCGGCACACCGATCATCTCCGTCGAGGACTCCCAGGACGGGGCTCCGGGCGCTGGAAGCGGGCACGACGGCGCCGCTGCGCCCGGGCGGGACGGCCAGGGAACGGGCTCGAACGCGAACGGCACCCCGTCCCGCGGCGGCAGCGACGGACGGGAGCCGGCATCGACGCCGGCTGGCGACGATGCCGTACCGGTCCCCGAGATGCCCGGAGAACTCGCCGGGCCGCAGGTGGACACCGCGCCGAGGACGGAGGCGGCCGCTCCCGATGCGACGCCCGGTCCCCTCGTCGGCACGGGACCGAAGGCCGACGCCGTCAAGCGCCGCCCCCGCCGGCCGCACTCCGGATCAGCCGGGGCCGTCGGTGCTGTCGGCCCGGGGGCGGACGGCACGGCAGGAGACACGGCAGGAGACACGGCAGGAGACACGGCGCAGGATCCGGCATCACCTGCCGCCGGCGCTGCCGACGGCACCCGATCGGGACAGCCCGCGGAAGCGGAGACGCCGGCGCGGAGCAACCCGCTCAACCAGCTGATCAACCGCGTCCTGGCGAAACCCCCGGTCCGCAAGGCGGCACGCGACCTGGGCATCAACCTCGCCGACGTCCCCGCCACGGGATCCGCAGGGGAGGTCACGAAGCAGGACCTCATAAGCTACCAGTCGCAGCGCGACGCGGAGCAGGACGGCGCCGATTCCTTCTGGGCGAACCGCAAGCTCCTCGGCGGCGGACGGATCGAGCGCATCCCGGTGAAGGGCGTCCGCAAGGCCACGGCGAAGGCGATGGTCCAGAGCGCCTTCACGGCGCCGCACGTCAGCATCTTCGTGGACGTCGACGCCTCCCGGACCATGGAGTTCGTGAAGCGGCTCAAGGCATCCCGCGACTTCGAGGGCATTCGGGTCTCGCCCCTGCTCATCCTCTCCAAGGCCGTCATCTGGGCCGCGGCACGCAACCCGTCGGTCAACGCCACCTGGGCCGAGGACGAGATCCACGTGAAGCACTTCATGAACCTCGGCATCGCTGCCGCCACCCCGCGCGGCCTCATGGTCCCGAACATCAAGGACGCGCAGGACCTGTCCCTGAAGGAACTGGCGCTGGCACTGAACGACCTCGCGACGACGGCGAGGGCGGGCAAGACGCAGCCGGCCCAGATGCAGGGCGGCACGCTGACCATCACCAACATCGGAGCACTCGGCATCGACACCGGAACGCCGATCATCAACCCGGGTGAGGTGGCGATCGTGGCGTTCGGCACGATCAAGCAGAAGCCCTGGGTGCTCGACGGCGAAGTCATCCCCCGCTGGATCACGACCCTGGGCGGCTCCTTCGACCACCGCGTGGTGGACGGAGACCTCAGCGCCCGTTTCATGGCCGACGTCGCCTCCATCCTCGAGGAGCCCGCACTGCTGCTCGACTAGGGTGGGCGCATGAACCAGCAGCCCGGCGAGGGGACAGGCGGAGGGCCGGGCCGAATCAGGCCCGGATCTCCTCGATCGCTGTACGCAGGATCGGTGCGAGGCGCCGGACGCCCTCGACGATGTCCTCGGGCGCCACGGCGCTGAAGGCGAGCCGCAGCTTGTTGGACGGCTCGTCCGAGGGGGTGAAGGCGGCTCCGGGGATGAAGACCACGCCGGCGTCGATCGCCGTGTAGAGCAGGGGATAGGTGTCGATGCCCTCGGGAAGGGTGACCCAGACGAAGAATCCGCCGTCGGGTGTGGTCCAGTGGACCCCCTCCGGCAGTTCCTCCGCCAGGGCGCCGAGCATGGCCTCGCACCGCTCGCGGTACAGGCTGCGCATGGTGTGCAGGTGCCCGCGCCAGTCGTACTCGGTGAGGTAGGCGGTCACCAGCATCTGCGTGAGGGGGGACGGGCAGAGCACCACGGCTTCGCAGGCGAGGTAGAACCGGCGGTAGAGGTGCTTCGGCACCAGGGCCCAGCCGAGCCTCACGCCGGGCGCGAAGATCTTCGAGAAGGAGCCGAGGTAGATGACGTCGTGGGGGTTGTCCGCGCGCATGGGCCTCAGCGGCTCGCCGTCGAAGCGCAGCATGCCGTAGGGGTTGTCCTCGAGGACGAGGATGTTGTGCGCGCGGCAGATGTCGACGACGCGCTGCCGGCGGTCCGCAGCCATCGTGATGCCGCTCGGGTTGTTGAAGCTCGGGATTGTGTACAGCAGCTTGATGGCCCGTCCCTGCGCCTCGAGCTCCGCGATGGTGCGCTCGAGCTCGTCCGGGATCAGGCCGGTGTCGTCCATGGGGATGGCGACGACGTCCACCTCGTACGCCTCGAAGGTGTTGAGCGCCCCGACATAGGTCGGGTCCTCGCAGAGGATGACGTCCCCCGGATTGCAGAAGACCTTGGCGGCGACGTCCTGGGCGGACTGCGACCCCGTGGTGATCACGACGTCGTCGGGGTCGGCGCCCTCGATGCCCTCGGCCGCCATCACGTCGCAGACGAGCTCGCGGAGCTGCTCCATGCCCTGCCCGCCGCCGTACTGCAGCGCCTCGAGGCCGTGTTCCGCGATGATTTTCTGGGCCGTGCGGCCGAGGTCCTCGAGTGGCAGGGACTTCAGGTAGGGGCTGCCGCCTGCGAGGGAGACGAGCCCGGGGCGGATGGAGATGTCGAAGACGTCGCGTACGGCGGACTGCTTGATGTTCGCCGCCCGGACCGAGAAGAGCTGCTCGTGGCGGTTGTGCGAATCGACTGCTCGTTCGAGAGCTGCTTCGGTCTCGGCGGGCAGGAGGTCGGCGGAGGCTTCACTGGAGGACATCCCGCGAGTCTAGGCGCGGGTTGACCAAGAGGCAACAGGTGTTGACCGAGCGCCTGCCCAGGGCCTGCCGCTGGCGAAATCCCCGGTCAGACCCAGCCCGCCTCGCGGGCCTTCAAGGCGGCCTGGAACCGGCTCTCCGCGCGGAGCGTCTCCAGCATCCAGGCGATGTGCCGACGGCAGGTCCGCACGTTGATATCCAGGCGCCGGGCGATCGACTCGTCCGACAGGCCGTTCGCCAGGCCCTGGATGATCGAGCGCTGCAGGCTGCTCAGGGGCGAACCGACCTGGTCCGGAGCGAGGTAGGACTCGCTGAGCTCCCAGGCGATGTCGAACAGCTGCGTGAAGATGTTGATCAGGCTGTGGTCCCGAATGACGAGGGCTGCCTTGTCGTCCCGCGTCAGCTGGCGGGCCACCAGGGCGAGCTTCTCGTCGAAGATGAGCATACGCAGGGGAATGAAGGGCAGGACGCCGAATTCGCCGCCCCCGGCCGCTATCGCCTCGACGGCCTTGCGGGTCGGCACGTGGTCCCGCGTGCTCGTGTCGTAGAGCGTGCGCCGCCGCACGCCGTTCTCCAGCAGTTCCAGGTCCTTCCGGACGCTCTCCTCGTGGACGTCCGCCGTCGAGCCCTGTCCCGGCTGGGCGATGTAGACCTTCTCCGTGACGTCCCGCCCGTAGTCGATGAGGACCCGGTGGATGAGATGGGGATCCTCGAGCGTCTCCACGGAGGTGCTGGCGAGCACGTTCTTCCGCGCTTCGAGAAACGTGGGCAGCAGGCTGGAGAGTTCACGCCGCTGGCTGCTGATGCGTGACTTCAGTTCCTGGACGGCGCGCTCGTCCGCGTCGACGAGGTCGGCGAGGGCGACGTCGGGGGATACCGCGACCAGTCCCGCCTCGCTGCCGGCCTGCGGGCTGAGCAGGCGGCGGTCGGAGAGGGCGGCGATGGCCTGGTCGATGCGGCGCAGGGTCAGGCCCAGCGCATCCGAGGCTTCGGAGCGGGTCCAGCCCGGGTGTCCGACGGCGTATCGGTAGACCTCGAGCGCCGTCGCATCCAGCATGGGCAGTCCTTGTCCGGGCCGCTGTGATGCCAGCGGCATCATTGCGTAGGAAAAAACATGACATGTCCAGTTAAGGACAGATCAGCGTGGCAGGCAATTCCGGCAGGTCGCAAATCCTCATAATTCCCGTCCTTCCGCGGATTCCCGGGGCGGAAAGCGGTTCACCGTCGTCCTGGGCGGTGGAGCCGAGTCCTCTTGGCGCCATGTCCACAAACGGCCACCCGTACTGCTGGACACTACCCGCACGGGCCGGACATTCTGGTGAAGCCGGTTCGCCGGGAGGCCCGAGGGAGGCTTTCCGCAGGATCGGGCAGTGCAGGAGCAGCTCGACCTCCCGGACAGCGGGAAAGAAAGGATCGCGATGAAGAAGGTACTCGGTGCAACTGCAGGCCTGTTGATCCTGGTCGGGGCTGTTGTGCCGGCGGGCCAGTCGACCAGCGCAGGAAGCTGGGATTGGCCCAAGGGCGAGGTCGCAGCGAGTAGCTGGGACTGGCCCAAGTAACAGGAGGCCCCGGACCAGAGCCCGGAGGCCCCACTCAGAGCCCGCCCCAGCGGGGGTAACCACAGACCCTGAAGGAGAGAGCCATGAGCCAGTTGACCGCCGTTCGAACCGCCTCACGAACGGTCGTCAGCACTCAATGGTGGCATCTCTCCCTCTCGACGGGTGGCTTCGATGTAGCGGACGGCATCATCGAAGAGCTGGTTACCCCGCTGGTGGCGCATGCTCAGGCACTCGGTGCCAAGCGCTGGTATTTCACCCGAGCCGACGACGCGCCGGCCGGTCAGGTCCGGCTCAGCATCCACGCACATCCCCGCGTCCTCGAACGGCTACAGGCCTTCCAGCGGGCACTTCAGGCACGCAGCGGAGGGAAGTTCCCCCTGCTGGCGGTTCGCCAGCAGTTCACGGCCCCGGTGAGCAACACGTATTACTCCGGCGGCCAGGAGATGGCCGATCCGCAGCTCGAGGCGAACCTCGTCAAGTACGGCGGCGTCGAGGGCCTGCACCTCGCCGAGGAGGTGTTCGAGCTCAGCTCGGAACTCGCGGCGTGGGCCACCGCGCGCTTCCCCCGTATGCAGAGCCGCTCCGCCCTCGGTGCCCTTCTCCTGTTCGACGCGGCGGACAGCATGATGCACGGACCGCACTCGGCCACGTGGCCCGACCGCCGCCGGCTCTCGTGGGATTCCTACTGGGACGGTCACCTCCGGACCTGCACCGCCGACGTCGGCCCCCGCGCCCCCGGCGTGCGGGAGGCGATGACCCTGCGGGTCGCCGCCAAGTCGACGGGCTTCCATGCCCTGATGGCAGCGACGGCTGCGGAATCCACCGTGCACAACTGGCGACGCCGGTGGGTCCGGTCCCTCGACACCTACCTGTACCGCGCGGACAAGGTCCGCGTCAGCCGCAGTGCGCAGCATCTCACCGTGTACCAGGCGCACATGACGCTCAACCGGCTCGGGTTCGTCGCCCGGGAGGAGGCTGCGCTGGGACTGTATGCACGGACCTGGCACCCGCAGGTCGACCTGGCCGGACCACGTACCGCTCCATCGGCCCGCCAGGACCACTCCAGCGAAAGGACTGCACCATGAACGCCAGGAACACCATCGTGCTAGCCGTTGATGACGCCGACCTCTCCGAGGCCCTCGGTTGTTCCTCGGAGGCCGTCGAATCCATGCAGAACGACGGCGTCCTCGAGTCCCAGGGCCAGCTCTGGGAGATCGGTCCGGCGAGGGATTACCTGCGCGACGCCGCCTGGGCCGACAGCCTCTGGCACTGACCGCCACCAGACCGCAGCAGCAGCAACCAGCAGGAATCCAGCACCGGAGACGAACCAGCACCAGAAGCGGACCAGCACCAGAGACGACAGGACGCCGGCGCGGAATGCGCCGGCGTCCTGTTACGTCAGTTCTATGCAGGGTCCTGCTGTGTCAGTCCTGTCGGGTGACGTGGATCAGGCCGCGACGGGTGCGGTTGCCCCGGCGAGCGCGGAGAGCACCTCGGTCACCTGGCCGGCAACCTCCGAGTCGTTCTTCGGGTGCAGTTCGGCGAAGCGCGTGATGGAGCCGCCGATGGACAGCTTGGCGTCCTCGACGACCGAGGCGCCTGCGACTGCGAGGGCGCGGCGGGCTTCGTCGTGGGCCCAGACGCCGCCGTACTGGCCGAAGGCGGAACCGATGACAGCCGCGGGCTTGCTCGAGATGGCGCCGGCACCGTACGGGCGGGACAGCCAGTCGATGGCGTTCTTCAGGACGGCGGGCATGGTGCCGTTGTACTCGGGGGAGACGAGGAGGAGGGCGTCAGCGCCGGCAGCGGCCGCGCGGAGGTCGTCGGCCGCCTTCGGGCGGTCGACGTCGTTGTCGATGTCCTCGTTGTAGAACGGGACGTCGCTGAGGGCGTCGAAGGTGACGACGTCGACGGCGTCGGGGGCGTGCTCCGCGGCCGCTTCGGCGAGCTGGCGGTTGATGGAGCCCTCGCGCAGGCTGCCGACGAGGGTCAGGATCGTGGTGGACATCTGTACTCCCAGGGGTATGTGACCTCGCGGTCAGGCTGAAGGGGAACGCAGCTGATGCGTCTGCACAGTACAAGCGGACCGCGGTCCGCTTTATTCCATGGCTATAGTTGCGGCATGCAGGGCGGGGAGGTGATCCGGGTCGCCGGAGACGACGGGGAGCGAACGGATGCGGCGCGCAACCGCCGCCTCCTCCTCGACGCCGCGGCCGAGATCGTGGCCGCTTGCGGCCCGGACAAGCTGACCACGGACGCGGTGGCGCGTCGTGCGGGTGTGGGCAAGGGGACCGTGTACCGGCGGTTCGGCAACCGGGCGGGCCTTCTGCATGCACTCGCCGACGAGGCCGGCCGCTCCTTTCAGGCGGCGTTCATGGCGGGCCCTCCTCCCCTGGGGCCGGGTGCGCCGCCGCTCGATCGCCTCATCGCGTTCGGAGAGGCGAGCATCGGGAGGATGCGCCTCGACGGGCAGATCCTCCGGGCGGCCGAGCAGCGCGGCGGTCCGGACCTCGAGCACCCGACGCAGCAGCTCACCCGGCTGCACCTGTCCATGCTGCTGCGGGAGATCGGTGTGCAGGATCCGGAGCTTGCCGCGTACCAGTTGGCCGCCTTCCTCAACGCCGGACTCCTGCTGCACCTGCAGGAGAACCGGGGCATGACCAACGCCCGCCTCACCGCCTCGTGGAGCGTCCTCGTCACCGCGCTCGCAACGACCGGCCGGCGGTAGCGCCCGGGCGTCCTTGTAGACTCGGGAAGGCCCGGGGGACCTTCGAGCGGTGGAGCGAGGTGGACGACGATGACGGCGCATGGCAGGCCCATCAGGACCGTGCTGGTGGGATTCGGGCACGGCGGCCGCGTCTTCCACGCTCCGCTCATCGAGCACGATCCGCGCTTCGACCTCGCCGTCGTCGTGACTCCGAGCCCGGACCGACGGCAGAACGCCCGGGCGGCCTATCCGCACGCAGTCGTCGTCGGAACCCTGGACGAAGCGCTGCAGGCGGTGCCGGACCTGGACCTGGCCGTTCTCAGCACGCCCAACGCGACCCACGCACCGCTGGCCGCAGCCGCGATCGGCAGGGGACTGCACGCGGTGGTCGACAAGCCCTTCGTGGTGCGGCCCGACGACGGCGAGCGCCTGATCTCCGCGGCGCGTGCAGCGGACCGCCTCCTCGTGCCGTTCCACAACCGGCGGTGGGACGGTGACTTCCTGGCCGTGCGGTCGATGGTGGAGCCGGGCTCCCTGGGCGGGATCCGGATCTTCGAGTCCGCCCTGGAGTCCTGGAAGCCGTCCATCACGAAGCAGTGGAAGCGGGAGGCAGGGCCGGGGGACGGCGGGGGAGTCCTCTACGACCTCGGCTCTCACCTGATCGACCAGGCCCTCACACTGTTCGGCCCCGCCGTACCGGCATTCGCCGAACTCCGGATGGACCGCGAGGGCGCCCGGGCCGACGACGCCTTCTTCCTCGTGCTCCAGCATCGCGACGGCATCACGAGCCACCTCCATGCGGGGACCCTCGTGCCACTGCCCCGCCCCCGGTTCCGGGTGACGGGCGACGGTGCTGCCGTCACCGTCACCGGCACCGACCAGCAGGAGGAACTCCTCGCGGCAGGGGTGCTCCCGGGCGCCATCCCGGACAGGGTCGCGGATGCGGCGACGGACCTCGCCCGTGGGCTCCTGGTGCAGAACGGGCACCCCGAGCCGTTCGCCGTCGGGCCTGGCACCTACACGGCCTTCTACGCGGGGCTGGCCACGGCGATCGAGGGATCCGGTCCGGTACCGGTGGCGGCGGAGGATGCGCTCGCGGTGGCACGCATCATCGAACAGGTCCACGAGACCTTCCCCGTGAACAGGATGCGATCAGGGCGACGCTAGACCAGTGCCCGCCAGTCCTCGGCCAGGTCGAGACCGTGTGCCTCCGATACGGAGTGATGCGCGACCTTGCCCGACGCGACGTTCAGCCCGCGGGCAAGCGCCGGGTCCGCCTCGAAGGCGGCGCGGACGCCCCTGTCCGCGAGCGCGACGGCGTAGCGGAGGGTCACGTTGGTCAGGGCGTACGTCGAGGTGTTGGGAACGGCGCCCGGCATGTTGCCCACGCAGTAGAACAGTGAACCATGCACGGGGAAGGTAGGGTCCTCATGCGTGGTGACGCGCGAGTCCTCGAAGCATCCGCCCTGGTCCACCGCGATGTCCACGAGCACGCTGCCGGGCTTCATGCGCGCCACGAGCGCGTTCGCCACGAGCTTCGGCGCCCGTGCTCCCGGGATGAGGACGGAGCCGATGACGAGGTCGGCCTCGAGCACGGATTTCTCGATCTCCAGGGAGTTCGATGCGACGGTCTTGACGCGGCCCGAGTACAGGGCGTCGAGCTCGCGAAGCCGTGCGATGTTGATGTCGAGGATGGTGACCTCCGCGCCCGTGCCCACGGCCATGGTGGTCGCGTTGGTGCCGGCGACGCCGGCTCCCAGGACGACCACCTTGGCGGGACGGACGCCTGCGACGCCGCCGAGCAGCAGTCCGGGGCCGCCGGCGGGGGCGGTCATCACCTGGGCGCCCACCTGCACGGAGAGCCGGCCGGCGACCTCGGACATCGGGGCGAGCAGGGGCAACGTCCGTCCGTCCTGGACCGTCTCGTAGGCGATGGCCGTCACCCCGGAGTCGAGGAGCGCCCGGGTCAGGTTGGGCTCCGCGGCCAGGTGCAGGTAGGTGAAGAGGATGAGGCCCTTGCGGAACCGGTGGTACTCGGCGGCGATGGGCTCCTTGACCTTCAGGACCATGTCCGCGCGCGCCCAGACGTCGTCGGCGGCGTCGACGATCTCCGCGCCCGCAGCCTCGTACTCCGCGTCGGTGATGCTGGAGCCGACACCTGCTCCCCGCTCGACCAGCACGGTGTGCCCGTGGGCTGCGAACTCGTGCACGCCCGATGCGGTGATGGCGACACGGAACTCGTTGTTCTTCACTTCTTTGGGGACGCCGATGATCATTGGGTTCTCCACGGGATCGGGGTGGGCGGGGTAGCTCCAGAATAGGGACAGGACCTCAAGCGCGCGGCGGTTCCCGGACGAACAAGGGGCACCTCCGCGCAGGCCCTCGCCGGTTCGGCTGGGTCTCGTGCCCGTCATTTCGCGGACCTGACGCCGTGTGAGCTGGACCACTAGCACGCGTTCACCCCGGGCGCCATCGACAGATGTCGCGTTCGAGAGCGGCAGATGTCGCCCGCTGGGTTCCGCCCATCTACTGTTGGGCTGTGCAGAACCAGGTCATCGAGGACGTCGTCGAGTCGATCGCCCAGAAGCTGGGCCGCGGCCTCTCCCTCGAGGACCCCGACGGCGTGCTCCTCGCCTACAGCAGTCACCAGACCTCGGCCGACCGGGTCAGGGTGAATTTCCTGCTGAGCAAGAAGGTCCCTGCGGACGTGAGCGAGTGGCAGCTCCGCCACGGGATCGCGCAGGCCGTGAGAGCGGTTGCCGTACCGGCGAACGAGGAGCTCGGCATGCTGGGACGTGTGTGCGTCCCGCTGCTGGTGCGCGGTTTCCGGGTCGGTTACCTGTGGGTGCAGCAGCAGTCGGACGACGATCCGGCGTCCGGGATCCTGGCGGCATTGCCGGCCGTCCGGCCGACCATCGACCGCCTCGCCGAACTGCTCCTCGAGACGGATACGGCGTCCTCCGAGCGCCGGACGCAGCGGGAGGCGACGTTCCTCGCAGCCTGCCGTGGTGTCGCCGCTGCGATCGAAGACCTCCGCGGCTGGCGCGAACTCGGTGGCGGTCCCTGGCGCGTGGCCGTGGTGCACGAGCTGACCGGCGTGGGGCCGGACAGGGCGGCTGCACCGGAAGGGACGGCCAGGGGGTCGCTGCCGGGCTCCCGGGCGGGAAGGACGGCAAGCAAGCGGACGGAGCCGCTGGGGACGGGCGACGGACACGATCCGCACGAGGCCGCCCTCCTTCAGCGGACCCTCGCGCTCCAGGCGACCGTCGGCGTCGCGCCCGTCCTGTTCAGTGCCGGAGCCTCCACCTTCTCCGTCCTGCTGTGTGCCCCGGACATCGGGCGCAGGGCGCTGCAGGAGGTCCTCGACCGGTACCGCGCCGAGGTGCCCAAGCGAGCCGGGCGCCCCGCGGGGCGCGTCGTGCTCGGGCTCGGCGAATCCTCAGCTGATCATCGGGGCCTTGCAGACTCCTTCTCCCAGGCGCAGCACACTGTGCAGGCGGCCGCGGTGGATCCGCAGCTCGGCGACGTGTCCTCCTACGCGGATATCGGCGTCTACCAGTTCCTCGGCGCCGTGGGCTGGCAGGCACCCGCCCACGGCAGTGTGCACTTCGCGGAATTGAGCGACGCGGACCGCGTGGGCGAGCTCCTGCCGGTCCTCGAACTGCTCTACGACAAGAACGGGTCGGTGCAGGATGTCGCGGCGCAGCTCCACCTGCACCGCAGCACCGTCTACAACCGGCTGGCGCGCATCCGGTCGGTCGTCGGCGCGGACCCGCTGGGCGGGATGGTGCGGCTGGAACTGCACCTCGCACTCAAGGCCCGGCGCTGGCGGTCCCGCCCGCGCTTCGAGCAGTCCTAGAACGGTAGTCACGGGAACGGTCGGGAGCGGCTGCCCGCCCCGCGGACGTCCGCCGGCCATGGGGCCGCAACGTGAAGCCGGTAGACTGGCCGCAGGTGAGCCGGGAAGTCTGGTCGGCATGTTCTTTGTCGAGCCAATGTTTAGGACACCTTCATGAGTGAAAATCGGCCTACTCCTCCCCGTTCCCCCGTTCTGGGACGGGGCAGCTACGCCGAAGTACTGCGCATCGGCGAGATCCTGCGGAAGGAGACCGTCGGTGGCATCCTGTTGGTCGCCGCAGCAGTCCTTGCCCTGATCTGGGCGAACTCCCCGATGTCCGACAGCTACTTCGGATTGCGCGACTTCCGCATCGGCTATGAGCCCTGGCACCTACGCCTCAGCCTGGGGGCCTGGGCTGCCGACGGCCTGTTGGCGATCTTCTTCTTCCTCGTCGGGCTGGAGCTCAAACGTGAATTCGTGGCCGGGGATCTCCGCCAGTTCAGTAAATCCGTAGTACCCATCGCGGCGGCCGTCGGAGGTGTGGTGGTTCCGGCAGTCATCTATGCCCTGATCAACCTCGCCAATCCCGAGACACTGCGCGGCTGGGCCATCCCTACGGCCACGGATATCGCTTTCGCCGTAGCCGTGCTGGCCATCATCGGTTCCCACCTGCCCAGTGCGCTGCGGGTCTTCCTGCTCACCCTGGCAGTGGTCGACGACCTGATCGCCATCAGCATCATCGCGATCTTCTACACAAGCGAGATCCAGGCCGGTCCGTTGCTGCTGGCGCTGGTCCCACTGGTGGTCTACACCGTCCTGGCTCAGAAGTACCGCCGTTTCTTCGGGACCAGACCGGCCGCGGCGTGGATCATCCTGCTTCCCCTCGGCATGGCTACCTGGGCTCTGGTGCATGCATCCGGCATCCATGCCACGGTCGCCGGGGTACTGCTGGGGTTCGCAGTCCCGGTGATCCGGTCGCAGGCGAGCGGCGGCCCTTCAGCTGGTCCTGGCCTCTCGGAGATCTTCGAACACCGGTTCCGGCCGATCTCCGCCGGCATCGCGGTTCCTGTCTTCGCATTCTTCTCCGCCGGTGTCGCCGTGGGTGGCTGGAGCGGTCTGGTCTCGGCGGTGACCGACCCTGTAGCCATCGGCATCATCGTTGCTCTGGTGCTGGGAAAACCGGCAGGGATCCTCGGGACGACGTGGCTCCTCACCAAGGCCACCAAAGCCTCCCTGGACCGGTCCCTCAAGTGGATCGATGTGTTCGGCATGTCCCTTCTGGCCGGGATCGGCTTCACGGTTTCACTCCTCGTGGCGGAGCTGAGCTTCGGCCAGGGCAGCGTCCACGACGACCACGCCAAGGTGGGGATCCTCGCCGCGTCATTGCTGGCCGCCGTCCTCGCCTCGGCAGTGCTGGGCATCCGCAACCGTCAGTACCGCGCCGTGGAGGCGGAAGAGGCCATCGACACCGACCGCGACGGCATCCCGGACGTCTACGAGGAGGACCGCCGCCTGTGACCTGGTCCGGTCCGGCCCACGTGTCGGGCTGACGGCCGGCTATCGGGGCTCCTTCCCAGCGCGTTGGACCGCGCGTACACTGTGGCTCGGAGAGCCGGGAAGCCTGGTCGGCCCGCGGGATGATGTGACCGCGGAACGCCTTGGCAGCCGCCTCGGTCGTTGTCACTGGACCGAGGAAACGTACCCACCATGACGTCAGCATCAGATCCGGTCATCGACGCCACACGGCTTGTGAAGACGTACGGCAGGACCCGCGCTCTGGACGCCCTTGATCTGCGCGTCCGTCCGGGAGAGGTCCATGGATTCCTCGGTCCTAATGGGGCCGGCAAATCAACAACCTTGCGGGTGCTCCTCGGCCTCATCCGCCCGACCTCGGGCACGGCACGCGTGTTCGGCCTGGATCCCTGGCGGGAACCGGTTCGCACTCACCAAAACATCGCCTACGTTCCCGGAGATGTGAGCCTATGGCCGAGCTTGTCCGGCGGGGAAGTCATCGACCTGCTCACAGGCTTGCGCGGCGGCTCCGAGGAACGGTTGCGCCGGGAACTGATCGACGAGTTCGAATTCGATCCGCGGCGCAAGGCCCGGACGTATTCGAAAGGCAACCGGCAGAAGGTGGCACTCATCGCGGCGTTCGCCCGCCCGGCCCAGCTCTATCTGCTCGACGAGCCCAGTGCCGGACTGGACCCGGTGATGGAATCGGTGTTCCGCCGGCAGGTCCGGCGCGTCAGCGACGACGGTGCCACGGTTCTGCTCTCCAGCCATATCCTCAGCGAAGTCGAGCAACTCTGTGACCGGGTCACGATCATCCGTTCCGGCAGGACCGTGGAATCGGGGACCCTGGCTGAGCTGAGGCATCTCAAACTCACCCATTTCCGCATCGAGGGGACCGATGCCGGACTGCTGGCAGCCCTGCCCAGGGTGCAGAACGTCCTCACCGACGGGGACCTCGTCGAGTTCGACGTCGACGCCTCCGACCTCGCAACCGTTCTGGACGTGATCGCGGCAGCCCGGATCAGCGGCCTGAGCGTTTCACCGCCCTCCCTGGAATCCCTGTTCCTGAGCCATTACGGCGAATCCAAGGTCCTGTGATGTCCGGCGTCAGGGACCTCGCGCTGATCCAGGCACGCAGGGACCGGGTAGTCCTGCCCGTCTGGATCCTGGGCATCGCCGTTCTGGCATTCGCAGTAGCAGGTGCTGTGGCCACGGAATTCGCGGATGAGGCCGATCGGGCGGCGATCGTCAGCATGGCCACGGCGAGCCCGGCGTTCCTGTTCATCCGCGGCCTGCCCGACGGGACCGGCATCGGAGCAGTGGTGTTCTTCCAGGGCTATGCCTTCACCGCCGTACTCGCAGCACTGATGAGCACCTTCCTGGTGATCCGGCATACCCGCACTGATGAGGAGCTCGGACGCGCGGAACTCATCGGCTCCGTGCCGATACCGCGGGCAGCGTCACTAGCGGCCACCCTGATTCTGGGGTCGGTCGTGAATCTAGTCCTGGCTCTGTCCGTAGCCGCCGGTTTCGCCCTCGCAGGGCTGCGCGGTGTCGGGGTACTCACGGCAGGGGCCGCCGTCGGCGCTGTCGGAGTCTTTTTCGTGGCCGTGGCAGCGGCTGTCGCGCAGGTCATGCCCTCAGGGCGATCCGCCAACGGTGCGGCCGCGGGTCTGGTCGGTGTGGCATATTTCCTTCGCGGCATCGGTGATGCGTTCGGCACCTCGAGCGCCGATCTCACCCAGGTCACCAGCGCGTGGCTCTCGCTCCTCTCACCTATCGGGTGGGGCCAACGCTCCCGGCCCTTTTCGGTCGCCGATCCCGCACCGCTGTTGGTTCTGACGGGAGTCGCCGTCGCTCTGGCCGTCACCGTACTAGGAATCAGAAAGGGTAGGGACCTGGGCGCCAGCCTGCTGGTCGAACCTGCAGGCAGGGCTCGTGCCGGCGTCGGGGGTGACTCATTCCTGGGCCTGGCGTGGCGCCAACAGTGGCCCACCCTGATCGGATGGTGCGTTTTCGCAGCCCTGCTGGGAGGGATCGCCGGGGGGCTCGGGCCGGTGGTCAGTGATGTGATGGGCGGCAACGATTCGCTCCGGGAGCTGATCAGCAGACTCGTCCCTGGAAGCCGGGCGGAGATCATCGATGTATTCATCACAGCCCTGCTGGGCATTGCCGGAGTCCTGGCGGCCGCCGCCGGCATTCAGGCGGTGTTGCGCCTGCGCGCGGAGGAAGCCGAGGGCCGAGCGGAACTTCTCCTCTCCACGTCCCGTTCCAAAGCACGATGGCTTGGTGCCAACCTGCTGCTCGCCGCGGCTTCTGCGGTGGTCGTGGCCGTGGCGGCCGGGACGGCAGCGACCGTCGGCCTTGCTTTCTCCGGCGTGGTGAACGACCCTCCAGGCCTTCTCGTGGCTGCTGCTCTGGCGCACGTACCGGCCGCCGGCGTGTTCACCGCGGCAGCGGCGGTCCTCTTCGCAGCAGTGCCCAGTTTGAGCATCCCGTTGGGGTGGGGGATGCTGGCCGGCGGACTGGTCCTGGGCCAGTTCGGTGAACTGCTGGGCTTGCCTGCCTGGCTGCAGGATGTGAGCCCCTTCCGGCACTCCGCGGCGATGCCCGTCGAGCCGTTCGACCTCACAGCTGCCCTGGTCATGTCGGTTATCGCCCTCGCCGGGGCAGGGGCCGCGGTGTACCTGTTCCGGCGACGCGGCCTCACGGTGTGATGCCTGCCGCCGGGAGCGCGGTTCGCACGGCTGTCACGACGGCGGATCCGCCGGCTCTCGGCCAGCGGGCGCGACAGACGGATCAGTGCGCCGCAACTGGCTTCGGAGCCACTCCTCGACGTCGGACCTCCGGAGGCGCCGGTGGGAGCCGCGGTATTCGACGGGAAGGGTGCCGGCGTCCGTGAGCTTGCGCAGGTAGCTGTGCGAGATCCCAGCGAGTTCGGCCGCCTGGGAGGTGGTCAGCAGCTCGGCCACCGAGGTCACCTGGACGGCGTCGCCGTCGGACAACCGGGCAAGCAGATCGACGACGGCGGCCTGCGCCTCGGGGGGAAGCCGGTGGGCGGTGCCGTCCACGAAGACCGTGACGTCAGCGCTGTCGGTGAGAGCACGCCGGAGCGGGCCCGCCTGCTCGGGCGGGAGTGCCGCTGCTGATCTCGGGGGTCTGGCCGTCATACGGACATTGTGCCAGCCGGAGGGCACGGCATCCCCGGAGGGCAGCACGTGACCCTACCTTCCGCAACGCGGGGCGCGCGTCTATATTTTAGATACAAGTACCCTTCCTACTTGCTTCCAGCGTCGGTTGCAAGACTGAAACGGTGAGTGTAATGACAACAATCGATTCCGGGCGGAGCCTGCGCACGAGCGGCTCCACCTTCCTCCAGATGGATACGGGTGAGGCACCGTCCTGCCCCCGGTGCGGAACCGACGAGTACCTGATCTTCGAGGAATTCGTCCCCGCGCGGCAGGCGGAACACTCCCCCGACCTGATCGCGGCAAGCGCAAGCTACACCTGTTCCGAGTGCGGCACCTTCAACGCCCATACGGTTCCGGCATCATGGCGCCCGCCGCAGTGGTTCTGGTACAGCTGATTTCCTGATCGTCGCCGGCTGACCGGTCCGTCCACCGCAGGTGGCCGGACCTTCCCGGGGTGCCGTGCGGGCGAAGGCAGCCCGCGGGCCATCCGCCGCTGCCCGGGCCCAGATTCCTCCCTTGACCTTGACGCTGCGTCAACTCCTACTGTGGGTAGCGCCGGTGCACCTGGATGCCGGGAACGGAAGGAGAACAGGTGGACTACCCCATCACCGCCGTCGCCCGGCTGGCCGGCACCACGAGCCGCACGCTGCGCCACTACGGTGACATCGGACTGCTCCAACCGTCCCGCGTCGGGGCGAACGGCTACCGGTACTACGACTCGGCGGCCATGGTGCGGCTCCAGCGCATCCTGCTGTTGAGATCGCTCGGACTGCCGTTGCCGGCGATCCGCGCGGTGATCGACGGCGGCGCTCCGGACGGCGCCGCAGCGGCTCTGCGGATCCATCTCGATTACCTCCGTGGCGAGCAGCACCGGCTCGACCGGCAGATCAATGCGGTCCTCACAACGGTGGAGGCCCTCGAACGAGGAGAAGAACCCATGCCAGAGAAGATGTTCGACGGATTCGACAACGCGCTTCACAGGGACGAGGTCGAGGAGCGGTGGGGACCCGACGCCTACGCGCAGGGCGATTCCTGGTGGCGCGGCAAGACCGACGACGAGAAGGAGGCGTTCTCGAGGAAGGTCGCCGACCTCAACAAGGGCTGGACGGACGCTGCTTCGCGGGGAGCGACTCCGGCCGGCGATGAGGCGCAGGCACTCGCCCGGCAGCACATCGAGTGGCTCTCCGGCATTCCCGGCGTGCCCGCCGACGAGGACGGCTCCCCGTCGGCGGAGTACGTCCGGGGGCTGGGGGACATGTACGTCTCCGATCCGCGCTTCGCAGCGAACTATGGCGGCCAGGGCGGTGCGGAACTGGTACGGGCAGCACTTCAGGAACGGCTTGCACGGTCCTCCTGACGTCGCGGAACGGGAAGCCCCTCCGGCCTGCGGGCACAAGCCTGCGCATCCGCTGCCTCCGGCACCGTTGGTTCTCCTATGCTTGAGCAACTACCGCGGCGACCGTCCTCCCGAGGGACGGCGCCTGGACGACGGCGCCGGGAGGATGCAGTGACGACGGACAGCAGTGCGGACCCGCAGAGCCTGCCCAGCCGGGCCGCGGACGCCATCGAGCAGGCCTCCGATACCCGTGCGCTCGATGTCACGGCACGGCTCGGGTTCGCGGCGCTCGCACTGGTACATGTCCTGATCGGCGCCATCGCACTGCGCCTCGCCTTCGGCGGCAACGGTGAGGCCGAGCCGACGGGCGCGCTCGAGGAGGTCGCCGAGGGGCAGTTCGGAACACCGATCCTCTGGGTCTGCGCGGTCGGCTGCGCCGGCCTGGCGCTGTGGCAGCTCAGCGAAGCGACGCTGCGCGCGCGGCATCTCCCCACCGGGAAGCGGATCGGCAAGCACATCTCATCCGGTTCGCTCGTCCTCATCTACGGCTCCATGGCCGGTACGTTCGCGCGCTTCGCCCTCGGCGACGGCCCCGACTCCTCGGAATCCACCGTCGACTTCACACGGTCCCTCCTGACCTCGAACTTCGGGGTCGTCCTCGTGTTCGTCGCAGCGGGCGTCGTCCTCGGGATCGGCGTGCACTTCGTGGTCAAGGGCATCCGCCGCACCTTCCGGCCGGAACTCAGGAAGTTCGAGGACACGCACCGCGGGCGGGTCATCGAGGTCTTCGGCGTCGTGGGGCACGTGGCCAAGGGGTGCGCGCTGCTCCTCGTGGGCAGCCTGTTCGTCATCGCCGGCCTGGACCGCAACCCGCAGGAATCGACCGGGTTGGACGGCAGCCTCAAGGCGCTCCAGTACCACCCGATGGGCGTCTATGTCCTGACGGCGATCGCCGTCGGCCTGATCTGCTACGGGATCTTCGCCGTGATCCGCTCCATCTTCGGCCGCATGTAAAGCCGCATGTGAGACCGCATGTGCGGCCGCGCCCCGGGCCGCCGCACGTGCGACCGCACCCGAGGCCGCACCTGAGACGGCTCGGACCGCGGTTACCTCGCTGAGGACAGTGCCGCGTGGTCCGCGGGCTCGTACCGGACGGTCTGGGCCCCGGCGCGGGCCGCTTCCCGGATCCCGGCAAGCCCCGGGCCGGCAGCCAGGAGGCCGGCCGCGCGCGCCTGGACGAGGATGTTGCCGAGCGCGGTCGCTTCCACGGGGCCTGCGAGGACGGGCAGGCCGGTCCGGTCCGCGGTCAGCTGGCACAGCAGGGCGTTCTGCGACCCTCCACCGACCACATGGATGACGTCGATGCGGTGACCCGACAGCCGGGCGGCGTCGTGCAGCGTGCGGGCGTAGGCATCGGCGAGGCTGTCCAGGATGCATCGGACCACTGCTTCCCGCGACGACGGTGCGGCATGCCCTGCAGCTTCGGCCGCCCGGCGGATCCGTCCCGGCATCCCGTCCGGGGCGAGGAAATCGTTGCTGTCGGCGTCGATGGTCGGTCCGCCGGCAGGTAGCGTCGCCGCGGCTGCCAGCAGCCCGACGAGGTCCGGCTCGGGCCCTTCGATGCTCCACTCCCGCAGGCATTCCTGCAGCAACCAGAGGCCGCCCGTGTTGCGGAGGTAGCGGATGGTCCCGTCGACGCCGCGCTCGTTGGTGAAGTTCGCCTCGCGGCTCTCGTCCGTGAGGATCGGCGCGCCGAGTTCGACACCGACGAGCGACCAGGTACCGGACGAGATGTAGGCGAAGTGGGGCGACTCGGCCGGGACGGCGGCTACGGCCGACGCGGTGTCGTGGGAACCGACGGCGACGACGGCGGTGGACTCGGGGAGTCCCGTTGCCGCGGCGACCGCGGGCAGCAGCCGGCCGACCACCGCGCCCGGCTCGACGAGCGGCGGGAAGAGGTCCGGAGCCAGCCCGAGCGGGGCGAAGAGGTCCTCCGCCCACGTGCCCGTCCTGGCGTCGAGCAGTCCCGTGGTGGACGCGTTGGTGGCCTCGGTGCAGCGCGTGCCGGTCAGCCGGTAGGCGAGCAGATCCGGGATGAGCAGTGCCTGCACTCCGGCCAGCGACCGTTCCGCCGCCAGCTGGTACAGGGTGTTGAAGGGCAGGAACTGCAACCCGGTGCGCGCGTACAGCCGCTCCGGCGGCAGGGCGGCATGCACGACGCCGATGGTCGCCTCCGTGCGCGCGTCGCGGTAGCTGAACGGCAGGTGCCGGAGCGTCCCGGAGTCGTCAACCAGCCCGTAGTCCACCGCCCAGGTGTCGATCCCGATGCTGGTGACGGTGTCCCCGGCCCGCGCCGCCGCGTCCGCGGCGGTCGCGAGTCCGGTGACCACTTCGGCGAACAGCGCCTCGACATCCCAACGCAGGGCGCCGCCGAGGAACTGCGCGCCGTTGGGGAACCGGTGCACCGTCACCAGCTCGGGACCGGTGTCCGTCAGCTTCCCGAGGATCACGCGTCCGGAGGATGCCCCGATGTCGACGGCGGCGAAGACGTGCCCCATGTCAGCGCAGGAATGCTGCGGCGACGCCCGCATCCACGGGGATGTGCAGGCCCGTGGTGTGCGAGAGTTCGGCGGACGTCAGGACGGCGACGGCGTTCGCGACGTTCTCGGGCAGCACCTCGCGCTTGAGCAGGGTGCGCTGCGCGTAGTACTCGCCCAGCTTCTCCTCCTCCACGCCGTAGACGGCTGCCCGCTTGGCGCCCCAACCGCCGGCGAAGATGCCGGAGCCGCGGACGACGCCGTCGGGGTTGATGCCGTTGACCCGGACACCGTAGCCACCGAGTTCCGCGGCGAGCAGGCGTACCTGGTGTGCCTGGTCCGCCTTCGTCGCGCTGTAGGCGATGTTGTTGGGGCCCGCGAACACGGAGTTCTTGGAGGAGATGTAGATGATGTCCCCGCCCATGTCCTGCTCGATCAGGACCTTCGCGGTGGCCTGCGACATGAGGAAGGAGCCCTTCGCCATGACGTTGTGCTGCAGGTCCCAGTCCTTCTCGGTGGTCTCGAGGAGCGGCTTGGAGATGGACAGGCCCGCGTTGTTCACCACGAGGTCCAGCCCACCGAAGGCCAGCACGGCTGCCTTCACGGCTTCCTGCACCTGGGCCGGGTCGGTGACGTCCGCCTGCACGCCGATGGCGACGTCGGGGCCGCCGAGCTCCTCCGCCACCGCGCCGGCACTGTCGATGTTGAGGTCCGCGATGACCACGCAGGCACCTTCGGCGGCGAGGCGCGTGGCGATGGCCTTGCCGATGCCCGACGCCGCTCCCGTCACCAGGGCGATACGCCCCGCGTGCGACTTCGGCTTGGGCATCCGGGCGAGCTTGGCCTCCTCGAGGGCCCAGTACTCGATGCGGAACTTCTCGCTCTCCTCGATGGGGGAGTAGGTGGAGATGGCTTCGGCACCGCGCATGACGTTGACGGCGTTGAGGTAGAACTCACCGGCGACCCGGGCGGTCTGCTTGTTCGCCCCGAAGGAGAACATGCCCACGCCGGGCACCAGCACGATCGCCGGGTCCGCGCCGCGCATCGCGGGTGAGTCGTCCGTCGCGTGGCGGTCGTAGTACGCGGCGTAGTCCGTCCGGTACTCGGTGTGCAGTTCACGCAGGCGCAGCAGGCAGCTCTCGACGTCGGCATCGGCCGGCAGGTCGAGGATGAGCGGCTTGACCTTGGTGCGCAGGAAGTGGTCCGGGCAGCTCGTCCCGAGTGCGCCGAGGCGGGGGTGGTTGGTCGAGGCCAGGAATTCCAGGACACGGGGGTCGTCGGTGAAGTGGCCCACCTGCGCCTTGTCCGTGGAGGCGAGACCGCGGATGGTCGGCGCGAGGGCCGCGGCCTTCGCCCGGCGCTCCTGCTCGGGCAAGGCAGCAAAACCCTCGAGGGCGGGGCCGAAGGGCTCGGCCTTGCCGTGCTCGGCGATGTAGCGTTCAGCCGTCTCGATGATCTCCAGCGAGTTCGCCTCCGCCTCCGCGGAGGTGTCGCCCCACGCCGTGATGCCGTGGCCGCCGAGGATCGTGCCGATGGCCTGCGGATTGGCCTCCTTGATGGCGGCGATGTCGAGTCCGAGCTGGAAACCGGGCCGGCGCCAGGGCACCCAGACCACCTTCGGGCCGAAGATCGTGGAGGTCAGCGCCTCGCCGTCCACGGCCGTGGCGATCGCGATACCCGAGTCGGGGTGCAGATGGTCCACATGGGCGGCATCGACGAGCCCGTGCATGGCCGTATCGATGGACGGCGCCGCACCGCCCTTGCCGTGGAGCGTGTAGTCGAAGGCCGCGACCATCTCGTCCTCACGCTCCACCCCCGGGTACACGGAGCGCAGGGCCTGCATGCGGTCCAGACGCAGGACGGCGAGCCCGGATTCCTTGAGCGTGCCGAGGTCACCGCCGGAGCCCTTGACCCAGAGGAGTTCCACGTCCTCGCCGGTGGCCGGGTCGAAGCCCATGCCCTTCGCGGAGGTGTTGCCGCCGGCGTAGTTCGTGTTGCGCTTGTCGGCGCCGAGCCGGTTGGAGCGCCCGATGAGGTCCTGCACGGTCTGATTGACCGCCGGGTTCGTCGGGCCGTTCGTGGCAGCGCTGGTCGCGGGCCCTGTCGTCGTCGTGTTTCCTGCCGTGGTCACTGTCATGCTCCCCATCCGGCCTGCTGGCCGCCCTGTCGTTCGCTGTTGATCCGGTCCTGGTAGCCGCTGGCCCGGTATTCGGCCATCGGGTCCGCCGGGAGGCCCTTCGACTCGCGCCAGGAGGCCAGGCCCGGGCGGACGTCGGTGTAGAAGGCGTCCATCATGATGGCGTTGGCGCCCAGCACGTCACCGGATTCCTGTGCCGCGGTCAGTGCGGCGCGGTCGATGAGCAGGGCCCGCGCCGTCATCTCCTGCACGTTCAGCACGGAGCGGATCTGGCCGGGGATCTTCTCCTCCAGGTTGTGGCACTGGTCGAGCATGAGCGCGATACCGCTCGACGGGTCGAGGCCGCCGCCGCGGACCACCTCGGCCATGATGCGGAACAGCTGGAACGGATCGGCGGCACCGACGATCAGGTCGTCGTCGGCGTAGAAGCGCGAGTTGAAGTCGAAGGAGCCGAGCTTCCCGAGCCGGATCAGCTGCGCCACGATGAACTCGATGTTCGTGCCGGGTGCGTGGTGTCCGGTGTCGAGGCAGACCAGTGCCTTCTCGCCCAGCTGCAGGCAGTGGGCGTACGAGGTACCCCAGTCGGGGACGTCCGTGTGGTAGAACGCCGGCTCGAAGAACTTGTACTCGAGGACCAGCCGCTGGTCCTCGCCGAGGCGGTCGTAGACCTTCCGGAGTGAGTCCTGCAGCCAGTCCTGGCGCGAGCGCATGTCGGCCTGGCCCGGGTAGTTGGAGCCGTCCGCGAGCCAGATCTTCAGGTCGCGTGAACCGGTGACGTTCATGACCTCGATGCACTCGTACATGTGGTCGATCGCCTTGTTCCGCACCGCGGCGTCGCTGTGCGTCAGGCTGCCGAACTTGTAGTCGTCGTCCTGGAACGTGTTGCTGTTGATGGTGCCGAGCTTCACGCCGTGCTCGCCCGCGAAGGACGCGAGGTTCCCGTAGTCGTCCACCTTGTCCCACGGGATGTGGAGGGCGACGCTGGGAGCGAGGCCGGTCAGCTTGTTGACCATGGCCGCGTCCGCGATCTTCTCCTCGACGGTGCGGGGGGTACCAGGGGTCGCGAAGACCTTGAAGCGTGTTCCGGAATTACCGTAGGCCCAGGATGGCACCTCGATGGCGAGCTGATCCAGCTCTGCAGCGATGTCGTCGATGACAGTCATGTACTCTCTCCAGCGTGGTGGCGACCGGGTGCTTCCACTCCGGGCGGGGGTTTCTCAGCGGACTTCCTGTGCCCCGGCGGAGTCCGGGAGAAGTGCGCAGAACTGGTGCGCCTTTGAATCGTTTCATTGGCACGTTTCAAAGTTATCCTTGCACAAGACCGAGTGTCAACAGTCCTGCCGACAGCCCCGCCGGTGCCGGACACGAGCTTCGAGGTACCGATGGACAGCCGACCAGTCAGCATCAAGGACGTTGCGGACCGGGCGGGAGTGGCGATCGGCACGGTATCCAACGTGCTGAACCACCCCGCGCGCGTCTCCGCCGCCACGAGGGAGCGCGTGCAGGGTGCGATCGACGCGCTCGGCTTCGTCCGCAACGATGCCGCCCGGCAGCTGAGGGCGGGCCAGAGCCGCACGATCGGCCTGATCGTGCTCGACGTCGGCAACCCGTTCTTCTCCTCCCTCGCCCGCGCTGCCGAGGACTGCGCCGCCGAGAACGGCAGCACCGTGGTGCTCGGGGACAGCGGCCAGGACCCGGAACGCGAAGCGAGGTACATCGACGTCTTCGAGCAGCAGCGCGTCCAGGGCATGCTCATCTCGCCCGTCGGGGACGTGGGGCTCCGTGTCGAGGCGCTGCGCAAGCGCGGCATGCCCGTGGTGCTGGTGGACCGCGTCGACCCGCAGCGCCGCTGCAGCTCGGTGTCCGTGGACGATGTCGCCGGCGGGTACATGGCCGTGAAGCACCTGCTCGAGGCGGGGCGCAGGCGGATCGTCTTCGTCGGGACCCGGGCGGGCTACCGCCAGGTGGCGGACCGGCTGGCGGGTGCGCGACAGGCCGTCGACGAACACGACGGTGCGGTGCTGGAGGTCGTCGAGGCCGATGCCATGACCGTCCTCGCGGGCAGGGACGTCGGGGAGGCGATTGCGCAGCGCCGGCCGGGCGACCTCCCCGACGGCATCTTCTGCGCCAACGACCTCCTCGCCATCGGTGTGATGCAGGCGGTCCTCCTGATCCGGGGTCTCCGGATCCCCGAGGACCTGGCCCTCATCGGGTACGACGACATCGACTTCTCCGCCTCGGCCGTCGTGCCCCTGACGAGCGTCCGCAAACCGACCGAGCTCATGGGACGCACCGCCGTCGAGCTCCTGCTCGAGGAGATCGAGGGTCCGGCCTCACGGCGGCGGCAGGTCATCTTCGACCCGGAACTCGTGGAGCGCGGCAGTACGACGGCGCCGATCCGCGCCGTCGGCTAGGGAGTTCGACTGCTCCGGCGGCCGAGGTAACAACTCGATCTCGGCCTGTTGACGGTGATGGAGGGCGCGCCTAGTATTCCAAGTGGATCGTGGCTCTGAAACGATTCATTTCTCCGGAGGAGTTGCATTGACGCACTTTGATGGTCGTGGCAGTGAGGCCGCCGACCCCGCCGTACCGGCAAGGACCTCCGTGCTGACCCTGCGGGGAGCGCTGAAGACGTTCGGGCCGGTCGTCGCCCTCGCGGACGGGACCATCGACCTCGCGGCCGGTGAGATCCACGCCCTCGTAGGGGAGAACGGCGCCGGGAAATCCACGCTCGTGAAGATCCTCGCCGGCGTGCACCAGCCCGACGCCGGCGAATTCCTCGTCGCAGGGCAGCCCGTCAGCTTCCGCAACGTCGCCGACAGCAAGGCTGCGGGCATCTCGGTCATCTACCAGGAGCCCACGCTCTTCCCGGACCTCACGGTCGCCGAGAACATCTTCATCGGACGCCAGCCGAAGGGCCGCTTCGGCCTCATCAGCCGCGTGGAGATGCGCCGCCGGGCGAAGGAGCTCTTCGACCAGCTCGGCGTCCCCATCGATCCCGACCGCGTTGCGGAGGGACTGTCGATCGCCGACCAGCAGATCATCGAGATCGCCAAGGCCATCTCCCTCGATGCACGCGTCCTCGTGATGGACGAGCCCACCGCCGCCCTCAGCGGCGTCGAGGTGGACCGCCTGTTCGCCGTCGCCCGTCGCCTGCGCGATGCCGGCAGCGGCATCCTCTTCATCTCGCACCGCTTCGACGAGGTCTTCGGCCTGTGTGACCGCATCACCGTCATGCGCGACGGCACGTACATCGCCACCCACGAGACGGGGGCGACGTCGGTCGAGGCGATCGTCCGCGAGATGGTGGGCCGGGACATCGACGCCCTGTTCCCCAAGAGCGAGACGGACGTCGGCGATGTCGTCCTGAAGGTGAGCGGGCTGACGCGGCCCGGCGTGTTCCACGACATCGACTTCGAGGTGCGGGCAGGCGAGATCGTCGCGCTGTCCGGGCTCGTGGGCGCGGGCCGCACCGAAGTGGCACGCGCCGTCTTCGGCATCGACCGGTACGAGTCGGGCACCGTCGAGATGTTCGGGCGGCAGCTGCGCGGGAAGGACCCCCGGGCGGCGATCGACGCCGGCATCGGCTTCGTCCCCGAGGACCGCCGCAAGCAGGGCCTCGTCATGGAGCTCTCCGTGGAACGCAACGCGGCCCTGACCCTGCGGCATTCACTGGCGAAATTCGGACTCATCAGCGGCAAGGCCGAGCGCGAGGCAGCCCAGACCTGGGGCAAGCGGCTGCAGGTGAAGGCGGGCTCGCCCGAGCACGCCGTCTCCACCCTGTCGGGCGGCAACCAGCAGAAGGTGGTCCTCGCGAAGTGGCTGGCCACGGACCCGAAGCTCCTCATCATCGACGAGCCCACGCGCGGCATCGACGTCGGCACCAAGAGCGAGGTGCACCGCCTGATCTCCGAACTCGCGGGGCGGGGGATCGCGATCCTGATGATCTCCTCCGAGCTGCCCGAGGTGCTCGGCATGGCCGACCGCGTCCTGGTCATGCGCGAGGGCCGGATCACGGGCCGGCTGGACCGCTCGGAAGCCACGGCCGAAACCGTCATGCACGCCGCAACCGCATCCCTGGAGATCACGCGATGAGCCTCGACAGCAAGAGTGCCGCCCCGGCACACACCACTCCCGGGCACGGGCGGCCGTCGGCCCTCGGCTCCTTCCTGAAGCTCCGCGAACTCCCTGTCGTGCTCGCCCTCGTGGTGCTGGTCGCGGTGACCGCGGCCATCAATCCACTGTTCCTCAGCGCGCAGGGCATCAAGGACCTGCTGCTGAACGCGACCATCCTCATGATCCTGGCCGTCGGACAGACCCTCGTGATCATCACACGCAATGTCGACCTCTCCGTGGGTTCGATCCTCGGACTCGTGGCGTTCGGGACGGGCAGCATCTTCGTGGCCGCGCCGAACCTGCCGATCGTCGCCGTGTTCGTGCTCGGCATGCTCTTCGGTGCGGCCCTCGGGGCCCTCAACGGCCTGCTCATCACCATCGCGAAGGTCCCGGCCCTCGTCATCACGCTCGGGACCCTCTACATCTTCCGCGGCATCAGCAACGCCTGGGCCGGTGGCACGCAGTACTTCGCCGGCGACCGGCCCGACGCCTTCGGCAACCTCTCCGTCGACACGTTCCTCGGGTTCCCGGTCATCACGCTGATCGCGGTGGTCGTCGTCGCGATCGTCGCCGTCTACATGCTCGGCACCCGCCCGGGACGCGACCTGTATGCCATCGGATCCGAACCCGATGCAGCCCGGCTTTTCGGCATCCCCGTCCAGCGCCGTGTCCTGCTCGCCTTCGTGGTGAACGGGCTCCTGGCCGGGCTCGCCGGGGTGCTGTACGCCAGCCGCTTCAACTCGGTGGGCGCGACGACGGGATCGGGCCTCGAGCTCGACGTCGTCGCCGCCGCGGTGGTGGGCGGCGTCGCCATCTTCGGCGGCAGCGGCACGGTCTTCGGGGCCGCCATCGGCGCCCTGCTCCTGACCACCATCACGAGTGCCCTGACGGCGCTGCGCGTCGACAAGTTCTGGCAGCAGGCCATCGTGGGCATCCTCATCCTCGCCGCCGTCGTCATCGACCGCATCGCCAGCGTGCGGTCGGCCCGAAAACTCCGGATCGCGGAGGCCCGCAATGTCTGATCCCTCAGGCGCCCAGACCATCCTCCCGCCCGAAGGGCCCCGGCCGGAGAACGGCTCCCCAGCGAAAGGCAGGCACATGGCAGCGACACCTGGAAGCACCCAGCAGGGGGTCGAGAAACGCCCGAAACAGGCACGCGCGGGCAAGGCCGACACCTCGAAGGTGCTGGCCGTCCCCAAGGGCCGCACGGGCGCCGCACGGATCCTGCTCGGGCGCGACGCGGTCATGATCTACGTGCTGCTCGTCGTCGTGATCTACGCGAGCATCGTGATCCCGCGGTTCGCCTCCCCGGTCACGGTCGGGTTCCTCCTCCTCGACGTGATCCCCACCCTGCTCATCGCACTGCCGATGACGCTCGTCATCATCTCGGGGGAGATCGACCTCTCGGTCGCCAGCATCGCCGGCCTCACGAGCGCCCTCATGGGCGTCCTCTGGCAGGGAGGCATGAACATCGGCCTCGTCCTGGTGATCTGCGTGCTGGCCGGCCTCGCCGCCGGTGCCTTCAACGGGGTGCTCATCGCCTACCTCGGGCTACCGTCCCTCGCCGTCACCATCGGCACGCTGGCGCTCTTCCGCGGCCTCGCCCTCGTGGTCATCGGCGACAACGCAGTAGCGAACTTCCCGCCGGGCCTCACGGCCTTCTTCACCTCGAAGATCGGCGGAACAGGCATCCCCACGGTCATGGTCGGCGTCGTCGTGCTCATCATCGCCTTCGCCGTCGTCCTGCACTTCACGCCGTTCGGCCGCGGGCTCTTCGCCCTCGGCTACAGCAAGGAAGCGGCGACGTTCGTCGGTATCGACGTCGCCCGCTCCAAGTTCCTGCTGTACCTGGCCACCGGCACCGTGTCCGCGCTCGCCGGGATCTACTGGACCCTCCGCTACTCCAGCGCCCGCAGTGACAACGCGAGCGGTCTCGAACTCGCCGTCATCGCAGCGGTGCTGCTCGGGGGCGTCTCGATCTTCGGCGGCAAGGGGTCCATCCCGGGCGTCCTCGCCGGGGTGCTCCTGATCGGCACCATCAACTACGCCCTCAAACTGGACCGCGTCTCCGAGGTGGTCCTCATCATCGTGACGGGCTCGCTGCTCATCATCTCGGTGGTGGCGCCGAACATCGCGTCCGCCATCAAGCAGGCCCGCCACTCCCGGCGGGTCCGCACTGCTCCACTTCCCTAGGCCGTCCTCCTAGGGTTGCACCCGGCGTCTGGTTCCCAGCGCCCATCGAAAGGAAGAAACAATGAGGTTCATCCACTCCGGATCCACCGGACGACGGGCAGCATTCGCAGCCCTCGCAACCAGCGCAGCCCTGGTCCTCAGCGCATGTGGCGGCGGTGCGGCCACCGAAGGCGGCGGCAGCGAGGGCGGCAGCGGGTCGGAGGGCGAGCAGACCATCACCTTCATCCCCAAGCAGCTCAACAACCCCTACACCGACGTGGTGCTGGGCGGCGGCGAGGAGGGAGCGAAGGAAGCAGGCTTCGCCTCCTCGGAGGTCGTCGGGCCGCTGGACGCCAGTGCCTCGAGCCAGGTGTCCTTCATCAACGCCGAGACCCAGCGCGGCACCAACGTGATCGTCATCGCCGCGAACGATCCCGACGCCGTCGGGCCCGCCCTCGAGGAAGCCCGCACGGCGGGCGCGAAGATCGTGGCGTTCGACTCGGACACCAACCCCGACTACCGCGACGTCTTCGTCAGCCAGGTCAACGCCAAGGACGTGGCCCTGATCCAGCTCGAGCTGATCTCGGAGCAGATCGGTGGAGAGGGCGAGATTGCCATCCTCTCGGCCACGGCCAACGCCACCAACCAGAACGAGTGGATCAAGTTCATGGAGGAGGAACTGAAGTCCAACCCTGACTACGCGAAGATCAAGCTCGTGGCGAAGGTGTACGGCGACGACGACGACACGAAGTCCTTCCAGGAAGCACAGGGACTCCTGCAGGCCTACCCGGACCTGAAGGGCATCATCTCGCCCACCACGGTCGGCATCGCAGCCACCGCCCGCTACCTCTCCACCTCGGAGTACAAGGGCAAGGTTGCACTCACGGGCCTGGGCCTGCCGAACGAGATGCGCCCGTTCGTCAAGGACGGCACCGTCACCGAGTTCGCGCTCTGGGATCCGGCACAGCTCGGGTACGTGGCGGCGTTCGCCGGCAAGGCCCTGGCCGACGGCGACATCACCGGAGAGACCGGCGACACCTTCGAAGCCGGGGAACTCGGCGAGCGTGAGATCGGCGACGGCGGGATCGTCCTGGTCGGTCCCCCCACGCAGTTCAACGCGGACAACATCGACGACTACGACTTCTAGTCGTTCCAGGGGCGGGGCGCCGTCAGGCGTCCCGCCCTTTCCCGTTCCTCCCGCCTCTTCCCTCCCGCTTCTTCCATCCGTCGTCGCACCCGTTGTTCCAGGAGCATCCATGACCACCGATTCTCCCGCCGGGCCCGCCCCGCTGGCCCTGTCCGTCCAGCTCGAGCCGATCCGCCGCCGGCCCACCCGCCTCGGACTGGTCTCGGGCGGCCTCGGCGCGTACTGGCCCCAGTTCCCCGACCTCCTTCCGCAACTGCAGGAGTCGGCCCGCTACGTGACGGCCCGATTCAACGAGCTCGACGCCGAAGTGACCGACGTCGGCTTCGTGTCCGATGCCCGCGAGGCGGCCGCGGCCGCGGAGGAGCTCCGCCGCGCGGACTGCGACCTGATCGTCATCTTCCTCACCACGTACCTGACATCCTCGATGGTGCTGCCGATCGCCCAGCGATCGAACACACCGGTCCTCGTGATCGACCTCCAGCCCACGGAGGCCATGGACCACGCGAGCTTCGACACCGGCAAGTGGCTCGCCTACTGCGGCCAGTGCCCGGTCCCCGAGGTCGCCAACGTCTTCCAGCGGGCCGGCATCCCCTTCCGGTCGGTGTCCGGCCACCTGAAGCAGGAATCGGCGTGGGAGCGCATCAACCGGTGGGTCCACGCCGCGGGGGTTCGCGGCAGGCTCCGGCACGCCCGCCACGGGCTCATGGGCCACGTCTACCCGGGCATGCTCGACGTCTCCACCGACCTCACCACGGTGTCGACGACGTTCGGCTCACACGTCGAGGTCCTCGAGTTCGACGACCTGCGCGAGTTCGTGGGCGAGGTGACGGAGCAGCAGGTGCGCGAGCGCGTGGCCCTCGCCCGGAGCCTCTTCACCGTGGACGAGTCGGTCATCGACGAGGACTTCGCATGGGGCGCGAGGGTCTCCGTCGGCCTCGACCGCCTCGTGGCCGAATTCGACCTCGACTCCCTCGCCTACTACCACCGCGGGCTCGCTGGGGAACAGCATGAGCGCCTCGGGGCGGGCATGATCCTCGGCGCATCCATCCTCACCGCGCGCGGTGTGCCGATGGCCGGCGAGTACGAGCTGCGGACCTCGATCGCCATGCTGGCGGCTCAGGCCATGGGCGCGGGAGGGTCCTTCACCGAGATCCAGGCACTGAACTTCTTCGACAACGTGGTGGAGATGGGCCACGACGGTCCGGCCCACCTCGCCGTCAGCGCTGCCGACCCGCTGCTGCGCGGACTCGGGGTGTATCACGGCAAGCGTGGCTGGGGCGTCTCGGTCGAGTTCGACGTGCGGCACGGGCCGGTCACGACGTTCGGCATCGGACAGGACCCGGACGGCTCCTACGTCTTCATCACGTCCGAGGGGACCGTGGTTCCCGGTCCGCTGCTGGCCATCGGCAACACGACGTCGCGCGTGGACTTCGGGGGAGACCCCGGACTGTGGGTGGATGCATGGAGCCAGACCGGCATCGGCCACCACTGGGCGCTCTGCGTGGGGCACCGTGCCGCCGACGTGAAGGCGGCGGCGTCCCTCCTCGGCGTCGAACACCGCCACGTCAGCCTCTGACAGCACCCCTCTGACAGCACCCCTCCGACAGCGAAGGAACAACAATCGATGGAACGCGTGTGCTTCCAGTTGCAGGTCAGGCCCGAGCGCATCCCCGAGTACCGCGAGCGCCACGCCGCGATCTGGCCGGACATGGCCCGTGCGCTCAAGGAGACGGGATGGAACAACTACTCGCTGTTCCTGCGTCCGGACGGCCTGCTGATCGGCTACGTGGAGTGCGAGGACTTCGCCGCCTCCCAGGCGGCCATGGCCGGGACCGAGGTCAATGCGCGGTGGCAGGCGGACATGGCGCCGTTCTTCGTGGCGCTCGACGGCCGGCCCGACGAGGGTTTCCTCCGGCTCGAGGAGGTCTTCCACCTCGAGGACCAGCTGTAGGGGTTACGGCCGGCCCGGCAGGTTCCGCGCGACGCGCAGCAGGGTGACGGCAAGGGCCCCTGCAACAGGTGTCCACAGCAGGCGTTCGACGCGGGACCGCGAGGCCAGGTTCATCACCGTGCCCACTCCCATCAGGCCCGCGGAGCCTTTGAGGATCCGGCGCTTCGTCGTCGTCTCCGGGCGCCCGCTCACCGTGACGAGGGCGAGCGCGAGGTAGGCCAGCGATGAGGCGGCGCTGGTCGCCCGGAACCTGGTCGGCAGCGTGCCGCGGTGGTAGCCGCCGTAGGCGGCCGACCCCCACGGCGCTCCTCCCGCCAGCGCCGCCTGGAAAGCAGAGACCACCCCCAGGAGCAGGACCGCGATTCCGGCCGTTCGTCGGGTGGATCTGGGGGCGGAGGATCGCGTCATGACTGGAGCCTAGCGGGAAGGCGCTCCGGATCCACGACGGCGGCCCGCCCCGATCGCGTGCCGCTCGCGGCGCCGACCGAGCCGCGACGGATCCTCGCTCAGGGCGTCCGGACCAGCTGCCGGTCGGCGTCGATCGCCCATACGTCGACGCCGAACCGTTCCGCGAGGTCCCGGATGCTGCTGGAGCCGCCCGCGCAGATAGCGGTGGCGAGCACGTCGGCCGTGAGGATGTCGGCTGCGGCTACGGTGACCTGGTCGAGCGGGGTCTCCGTTTCCCCACGTGTGCGGGCCCAGATGTGCTGTCCACGTTCGCTGGTCCCGGAGGTGGCGATCGCCCTGCGGGTGGGCGTGGCCGCTACCGTGGCGACCAGGGCGGTGCGATCGGCGGGATCGGCGATGCCGATGGTCCACGGGACTCCAGGGGACTGCAGGCCGCTGCACAAGATGTCCCCTCCGCAGTTCAGTGACCAGTCCGTGGCCCCCTGCTGCTCCAGGAAGGCTCCTGCGCGGTGGATTGCGTGGGCTTTGACCACGCCGTTGAGGTCCAGCCGGCCGTCCGGGTCGCTCGGCTGGAACAGGCTCCCCGTGGCATTGCGCCATTCCACCGCCAGGGCGTACATGTCCCGGAGCTCTTCCGAGCTCCGGGACAGCGCGAGGTGGCCTGTGGCTATCCTGCTCAATTCCGAGTCGGGCCGGTACAGGCTGAACCGTTCGTCGTGGTCCCGGAAGACCTGCTCGAGGTCTGCCGTGAAAGCGGTCCGCACCGACAGGGAAGCCCGGAAACTCACGACCGTGCCCATCGTCCGGAAGACGGCGGCGGGTCCGGCGATCGGACTGTCGGCCGGATTGTCGCAAAGGTTCTCCGGGGCCGCACCGGGGGCCGTCATGGTGTCGCCTCGTCGAGGGCGGCCTGCAGCGAGGCGGCATAGGCCTCGGACGTGTAGGTCGCTCCGCTGATCATGGTGATGTCGCTGGTCTGCGTGGTGAGGACGGCGTTCCGGAGCAGGGGAGCTACCCGCCCGTTGATGTCCCGGGATACCGGGTTCTGGGCGACGAGGGCGGCCTCGACGTCGGTGATGACGCCGTCGGCGACCGTGACTCCCACCTCCACCGACCCGCGGGGGTAGGGGATCGGAGGGCCGAAGAAGGTGCCGTCGGAGGCACCGAGGGCGGTGAAGGTTGTGGGGGTGGCGGCAGCCTCGAAACGTGCGCCGCGCCCGTCCTGGCCCCCGCGCCCGGGACGGTCGGAGCGGTCGGCGAACGCCTGGGACATGCGTCCCTCATCACGGCCGTCGCGGTCCTGCGCCGTCGTCGCCGTCGTCGCATCACTGGCCGGGGTGCCGAGCTGCCAGCCGATGATGAGGATGCAAGTGGTGGCGGTGACTGCCGAAGCGAAGGCTCGGAGTCTCATGGTTCGTTCCTTTCGGGGGAAGCTGGAGCCCTGTCATGCAGGAGGTCCAGGGGTGAGCCGTTCTGCAGACAGGAAGGCTTCGGAGGCGCGGCCGGATGCGTTGTGGGGCAGCGCCGTCCTGTCACAGGCCCGCCTGGTCGAGTGCAGACTGCAGCGAGGAGAGGTATCCCTCGGACGTGTAGGTCGCCCCGCTGACCATGCTCACCTCCGCCGACTGTGCAGTGAGCACCTCGCTGCGCAGGAGGGGAACGGCGCGTGCGCTGATGCTCCTGGACCGCCCGTCGTCGGCGCTCACCTCGGCGGTGGCATCGGTGAGCGTTCCGTCCTCGACGGTGATCGACACCGTGATCGAACCGTACCGGGACGTGCTGGTGGTGCCCGTGTAGGAGGCGGCCGCCCCCGCATCCAGCGCACTACTGGCAGGCGCCCCATCGCCGGTGCCGGCTCCGGTGCCGGTAGTGGTGAGTGAGCTGGTGGTGCTGCCTGCGACAGTGGCAGGTTGTCCGCCGAGCTGCCAGCCCAGGACGAGGATCGACAGGGAGGCGGCAGCCGATCCGAGGACAGCCCGGGGCCTCATAGGGCGAACTTCTCCGCGTGGATGCTCTCGGCCGGGATACCGGCGTCGAGGGCGTCCTGCCGTACGAGGTCGGTCCAGGGCAGCGGACCGCAGACGTACACGTCCGGAATCTGCCCTGCCGGCAGGTAGGAGCCGAGGGTGTAGCCCGCTCCGACCGCCGTCGCCGGCAGCCAGGACGAGTGCCCGGTTGCCCGTCGGCCGGTCAGGACGAAGAGGCGCACTCCCCGGTACTCGCACAGCGCGCTGATCTCGTCGAGGAGGTACACCTCGGCCGGGCTCGATGCACGGAGGATCACTGTCGCTTCTCCGGGGAGGAACGTCAGGCCCTCGAGGAGCCCGCGGATCGGGGCGTTGCCGATGCCCGAGCCCACCAGGAGTACCTGGCGCGAGGTACGGGCGGCTTCGGTGAAGATGCCGTACGGCCCTTCGATCGCCACCCTCGTCCCGGGGCGGACGTCCATCAGCCTGGCGGTACCCGCTCCGAGGTTCCGGACCGTGATGCGCAGGGATGTGGGCGTCGGAGTGGCCGAGACGGAGAACGGGTGGGGCTGCCACCAGAGTGCGGGAGTCAGGAAACGCCAGATGAAGAATTGTCCTGCCTGGGCATGCAGCCGTTCCAGGTCCCGGCCCGTCATGTCGATGGTGACCACGCCCGGAGCGACGCTGGTGACACGTGTGATGCGCACCTGGTGATGCAGGGAACGGGTGAGCGGTACCAGCACCCGATAGGTCAGGACGGCTGCGCCGGTCAGGACCATCAGCGTCAGCCAGTACCAGCGCTGTGGGCTGCCGGGCGAGAAGAGCCCGCTGAGGCTGAACTGGTGAGGGATGGAGAGGGCCACCGCCGCGTAGGTGAGCAGGTGGATGCCATGCCAGACCTCCTGGTCGAGCCGGCGCTTCACTGCCACCAGGGAGGTGACGGCGACGAGGATGAACAGGCCCAGGGAGACCACCGCCCACTGCAGGTCCCGTCCGCTCGCCCAGAGCGAGAGCGCTTCGGTGATCGGACCGATGCCCTCGGTGGCCGCGTACCCCAGGAGCAGCAGCGCACCATGCGCGATCAGCAGGTAGAGGATGGGTTTGCCCAGCGCCCCGTGGAGCATGAGGGCCTTGTCCTGCCCGATCGTCCTGTCGATGACCGGTACCCTCGCCGACAACAGGAACATGACGAGCACCAGATCCATCGCGGCGAGGCCGGCGACCACTCCCAGGGACGTCAGGAATCCCGACGGCGTCCCGAAGCCCGATGCTCCACCGTCGCTGAGGTAGAGAGCGACAGCAACAGCGACGGACGCGGCCAGGACGACGGTGAGGGCGTCAGCCGCCCACAATCGCCTGCGCGCCCTCTGTCGGTAGGCGGAGAGGGGTAGGCCCAGGGTCGGCGGCACCGCAGGTGCCGGTGGCAACTGCCGGCGCGGACCGACGAGGGGGAGCTGGGTCGAAGGGTCGTGAAGGGCCATACATCAGTTCTACGAACCCACCCTGTGCGCAGTCTTGGTGACCGTTAGCACCGGGCTGTGACCAGCGGCTCCGATATCGGTAGCCGCTGGGCGGCCCGTCCGCGTGCGGGCGCTGGCTCGCTGCCGCTGGAAGGTCCTAGCGGTCGGCGCCGGAGTGCGCCAGGTAGGCGTCGAGGGTTGCACCGCGGTGGAGGCGGGCGGCCCGCTCGATCGCGTCGGCGTCCGCACCGGTCTCGATGAGCTGGAGGAGTGCCTCGTGTTCCTCGACCGATTCCCGGGCACGGCCGGGGACGAAACGGAAGGTCGAGGACCGCAGGGATGCCAGGCGGTTCCAGCCCCGGTGCACCAGGTCGAGGATGTGGGGATTGGGGCAATGCTCGAAGAGGATGGCGTGGAAGTCCTGGTTCAGCCGGGTGAACCGCAGCGGGTCGAAGTGCTGCAGGCAGGCCCGCATCTCCTCGTTGACGGCGCGCGCGCGGGTGATGTCCCCCGGGCCGATGAGGGGAGCGGACAGCGCTGTCGCCGCGCCCTCGACGAGGCTCAGGGTCTGCATGGTGTAGAGGTACTCGGTGGGATCGATGCCCGCGACCGTCGCTCCCACGTTGCGCGTGAAGGTGACCAGACCCTCGGCTTCGAGGCGACGGATCGCCTCACGCACGGGTACCACGCTCACGCCGAGGTCATGGGCGATCTTCGCGAGCACGAGGCGGTGCCCGGGCGGGTAGGTGCCGTCCACGATCCGCGCCGTGACCGCGGCATACGCCTGCTGGGACTTGCTGCCCGCGGCAGCCCGCTCGGATGCTCCTGCCAGCTCGGTCATCCGACCGTCCCTCCTGCTCTTCCCCGTACCAGGTCCGTCATGTCGATTCGATCAGCCAGCGCCACCACCGCGACGGTTCGCGTTCGGGTTCGGGTTCCGGCGCCGGTCCCTCGCCCAGGGCTCGTGCGGCCTCGACGATGTCGTCCGTGGTGAGCGTCATGACGTCTTCGCGATCGAGCGCGTCGAGGTCCCGGTCCTCGTCGAGCGACAGCCTCAGTGCCTGGCGGTTGAGCGCCTGCTCGAAGAGTGTGCGGGCGAACCGCGCGTTGCCGGAGTCCTCGCCGGCGTGGAGGCCGGCGAGGACGCGGCGCAGCATCTGTTCCGCGCCCGGCTCCAGCGTGTACTCGTGCTGGGCCAGCATCTGGGAGAAGATCGTCTGGAGCGCATCGACGGAGTAGTCCGGGAAGGTGATCTCGCGGGCGAACCGGGAGCGCAGGCCGGGGTTCGAGAGCAGGAACGACTCCATCAGCCGCGGATAACCGGCCACGATTACGACCAGGCGGTGGCGGTGGTCCTCCATCCGCTTGAGCAGGACCTCGATCGCCTCGGGGCCGAAGTCCGTCCGGCCGTCCTCCGGAGTCAGGGCGTAGGCCTCGTCGATGAACAGGACGCCGTCCAGCGCCCGCCGGATCACCCGGTCCGTCTTGATGGCGGTCGCGCCGACGTACTGTCCCACCAGGCCCGAGCGGTCGACCTCGACCAGGTGGCCTTTCTGCAGCAGGCCGACCGCGCGGTACATCTCGGCCAGGAGCCGCGCCACGGTGGTCTTGCCGGTGCCCGGGTTTCCGAGGAACACCAGGTGCTGTGATGTCGCCACCTCCGGCAGTCCGTGCGCCTTGCGGCGCGCCTGGACCTGCAGTAGTGCAACGAGCGCCCGCACCTGTTCCTTCACGGTCTCCAGCCCGACCAGCGCGTCGAGCTCGGCCTGCACCTCGGAGAGCGGTCGGGCCGGCCCGGGCCGGGTACCGATGAGATCACCCATCAGGTCATCCACCCGCTCCGAACCGGGCAGCTTGAGCTGATCGGCCAGATGCCCGATCGTCTCGCGCAGGTCGTCGAGCGGATTGCGGCTGGCAGCCATGCGTTTCTCCTGTGGCGACTGGTGTGCCGCGAGTGGAAGGTTCGCGGTATTTCACTGTAGTACTCCCTTCTCCCGCGAGGTGGGGGCTGTCCCTCCTGTTCGTCCCCGAAAACCTCCGCCCGCAGCATGGTGGTGGACCTCGGGCACGTGGTGGAATGGGCACCCGAAGGTTCCGCCCTGCCTGTGCACCGGGAACGACGCTCCACGCCGCTTCCGTCATGGGCGCCGACGTGGGAGACGCCCATGGTTGACCGCACAGCACCTACCCGGACAGCGCCTGGCCGAAAGGCGAAGGGGTCCGGCCGACAGCGTTGGGGCGACCTGACGGGCAGGCAGAAGGCGAGGGTGCTGGTCCTCGCCTCCCTGCAACTGTCCCTGGCGGCCTCCGCCTGGGTAGACCTGGCAACACGCCCCAGGGGCCAGGTGAACGGCAACAGGGGCACGTGGGCCGCCGTGATAGCGATCAACTTCTTCGGCCCGATCCTGTACTTCTGGAAAGGGATCCGGCGCTGACGACGGAGCCTGGCGTGGAAGCACAGCCGCAGCACGACCGGACGCGGGTGCAAGGAGCTGAGTCCTGACCTACCACGGAGGAGAGATCTGATGCGTACTGTCACCTATTCGATGGGGGTCTCCCTGGACGGCTACATCGTCGGTCCGGATGGGGGCTTCGACTTCACGACGCCGGATGAGGAGGTTTTCCGGTCGGCCATCGACGAGATCCGCACGATCGGGGCCCACCTGCTGGGGCGCCGACTCTACGAGACGATGCTGTACTGGGAGACCGCCGACCAGGAGTCGTCGATCGATGAGGCGGACCGCGAGTGGACCGCGCTCTGGAAATCACTCCCGAAGGTGGTGTTCTCCCACTCGCTCACCGCAGTCCGGGGAAGCAACACCCGCCTGGCGTCGGGCAGTCTGTCGCAGGAGATCGAGCGCCTGCGAGCGGAGCCGGAGGAGGGAGACATCGCGATCGGAGGCGCCGCGCTCGCCGAGGAGGCGGCGGCACTGGGCCTCATCGACGAGTACCGGGTCAGGGTCCACCCGGTGCTGGTCGGTGGCGGGCGCCCGTTCTTCCCGCGCCACCAGCGCCGGACGGACCTCGAGCTCATCGGGAGCCGTGTCTTCGGCTCCGGCGTCGTCACCTCTCGCTACCGGGTGAGGCGCTGACCTCAGCGGGCGCCGGTAGCAGCGGCCACGATCTCCTGCATATAGGGCGCGACGACCTGCGTGAAACCTTGCAGTCGAGCAGCGGCCCGGCCAGGCGTGGTGCCTGGCAGGCGACGGAAGGCGAGTTCGCTGCCGCCGCCTGCCGGACCGTCCTAGCGGGCGGTGCCCTCGGCGCCCGCGGAGCTCCTGTCCGCTTCGAGGGGCGCACCCCTGGTCTCCTTCACCAGGCTGGCCCCGATGAACGAGATGGCGCACAGGGCCATGATGTACAGCCCGATGGACCCCGACCATCCGGTGCTGCCGAGCAGGGCCTGGGCGATCAGGGGAGCGAAGGCACCGCCCAGGATGGCGCCCAGGGCGTAGCCGATGCCGATGCCGGAGTAGCGGACGTTCGCGGGGAACATCTCCGCGTACATGGCTGACATGGGTCCGTAGGAGAGGCCGAGACCGATGGTGAGGATGAAGATGGCGATGCCGTAGGCCCAGATGTTCCGTGTGTCGATCATCAGGAACATCGGGATCATCCAGACGAAGATGAGCGCGTAGCCGATCTGGAAGGTACGGACGCGGCCGATCCTGTCCGAGAGGATGCCTCCGTACAGCGTGAAGATGAGCCAACCGAACGACGCCAGGAGGGTCGCCAGGAGGACGGGCGCTCCGGGCATGCCCAGGCTCTTCTGCGCGTACGAGGAGAGGAAGGCGATCACGAGGTAGCCGGCGGCATTATTGCCGATGAAGATGACGGCGGAGAGGATCACCTGGCGCTTGTTGGTCCTGAGGAGGCTACGCAGCGGGGTGGCGGTGTCCCGCTTGCGCTCGATCATGCGCTTGAAGACGGGGCTCTCGGCGACGGCGGCGCGGATGAAGTAGCCGATGACGATCAGGACGACGGACAGCAGGAACGGGACGCGCCAACCCCAGGCGAGGAACGCCTCCGGGCTCATGGAGCTGCGCAGCACGAACAGGACGAGCGTTGCCAGGATCATGCCGACCGGCACGCCGATCTGCGGGTAGGCGCCCCAGAAGCCGCGTTTGTCCACCGGTGCGTGCTCGACGGCCATCAGGGCCGCGCCGCCCCACTCACCACCGGCGGAGAAGCCCTGGAGGATGCGCAGCAGCATGAGCAGGATCGGAGCCCAGACGCCGATCTGCGCGTAGGTGGGCAGCAGGCCGATCAGGGCGGTGGCGGAACCCATCATGACCAGGGTGAACACCAGCATCGCCTTGCGCCCGATCCGGTCGCCGAGCCGCCCGGCGACGACGGCGCCCAGGGGCCGGAAGAAGAAGCTGATGCCGATTGTCGCCCAGGAGACGAGTTGGGCGAGGCCCGGGCTCTCGCCCTCGAGGGGCCCGAAGTACAGGCTCGCAAACACAAGGCCTGCAGCCTGGGCGAAGATGAAGAAGTCGTACCACTCGATGGTGGTGCCGACCATCGTTCCGGCCAGGACCTTGCGGTCCGCAGCGCTCATGCGGGTTCCGCTTCCGGGGTCGGTATGTTCGGACGCGAGTGCCATGAAAAACTCCCTTGTTTTCTGACGACGGCTGGTGCTACGGGCGGGCATCGGATGTCACTCCGAGGCGTATCGGGCGGGCAAAGGGGACGACGAGCACTCCCGCGAGGGCTTACCCAAGGAGGCGGCCCGACCTGCGTGCTCCGCGTTGAGTACGGATCGTATACGAATGGTAGGCCCGACCCCTCCGCGGGTCAAGGGTGCGGGAGCCGGCTCGTCGTGTCCATCCGGCTCCGGCCGGCCTGTTTTGGTCGTAGTGTTCACGCGGTCCAGGGCGTCTCCGTTGGATAATGCGCGGCAGTCCTCAGTACTGTTTGAGGATGGCCTCTTCCCTCAGAAACAGCCGCGCAGCCGCGCTCCCCGCCAAGCTCTCCCGATCCTGGCTCCTGGCCTCCGCTGCTTCCGAGGACAACTTCATCCCTGCCCTCACGTCGGAGGCGGATTCCGTGGTGTTCGACATCGAGGACGCCGTCCCCGCTGCAGGCAAGGCCGAGGCCCGGGAGCGCGTTGTCGAGGCGCTGTCCACCGGCATGACCGCGTGGGTGCGCGTCAACGGCATCGAGACCGAGTACTGGGCCGATGACCTAGCTGCCCTGTCCAAGGCGCCCGGCCTGCGTGGAGTCATGCTCGCCATGACGGAGAAGCCCGAGCAGGTCACTCATACGGCCATGCGCCTGCAGGCGGGGACGCCCGTCCTCGCCCTTGTCGAATCCGCCCTCGGCATCGAGAACGCGACGGCGATCGCCAGCGCTCCCGGCACGTTCCGCCTCGCCTTCGGCGTCGGCGACTTCCGCCGCGACACGGGAGCATCGGACGAGCCGATGGCGCTCGCCTACGCGCGCTCCAAGCTCGTCGTGGCATCCCGTGTCGGGCAACTGCCCGGCCCGATCGACGGTCCGACCGTCGGCGCATTGGGCGACGAACTGCTCGAAGCCTGCAAGGTCACCGCCTCGATGGGCATGACCGGCAAGCTCTGCCTGCGGCCGGACGCGGCCGACACGATCAACCGCGGGCTGTCGCCGAGCGAGTCCGAGATCAGTTGGGCCGCCGAACTTCTGCGGGAGCATGCCGCGGGCGCCGTCGTCGGCGACGGGTCCTATCTGCCGCGTCTCGCGCGGGCACAGAAGATCTCCTCGCTCGCGGATTCCTACGGGCTCTGGAACGCCTAGTCCGGAACTGCTCGTCCGCTAGTAGGCCAGGGCGCGCTGCTCCGAGCCGCTGATCCTCGAGGTGCCGCCGCAGTTGGTGCAGACCTGCAGTCGGGTCTTCTTGAGGGTGAGGAGCGGGATGAAGAACACCGAGAGCTTCGTCTTGCGCTGGATCACCTGCTGCGGCGCGTGCATCCTGCAGTAACGGCAGGAGGCGGAGCGGGTGAACTGGAGGTGCTCACGTGTGGTGAGGCCGAAGAGGAAGAACATCCATCCACAGTAACGGCTCGCGGGTGCAGTAGAAAGCACCCTTAGTATTCCTGCTGCAGCCTCCCCGCGTGGTACTCAGACCCGGCGGAAGCGGTTGACCAGAGGGCAGTCGAAGGGATTGCGTGCGGCGAGGCCGACGCGGTTCAGGTAGGACACCACGGCACCGTAGGACGCCGCGACGCCCACCTCGGTGTAGGGCACGCGGAGCCGCTCGCAGTGCTCCCGCACGATCACGGCGGCGCGGCGGAGGTGCGGGCGCGGCATGTCCGGGAAGAGGTGGTGCTCGATCTGGAAGTTCAGGCCACCGAAGGCGTTGTTGACGAAGGAGCCGCCGCGGATGTTGCGCGAGGTGAGGACCTGCTTCTGGAAGAAGTCCAGCTTGCTGTCCCGGGGCACCACGGGCATGCCCTTGTGGTTCGGCGCGAAGCTCGCACCCATGTAGATGCCGAATACGGCCAGCTGGACGCCCAAAAAGGCGAAGGCCATGCCGACGGGGAGGAACCAGAACAGGATGCCGAGGTAGGCGCCGAACCGTGCGCCGAGCAGCGCCAGTTCCACCCAGCGGCCTTTGATGGTGCGGCGGGCGAACAGCGTGCTGATGGAGCGGGCGTGCAGGTTGATGCCCTCCATGGTCAGGAGGGGAAAGAAGAGGTAGCCCTGGCGGCGCGTGATCCACGCCCGGAGGCCGCGGGCCTTGGCGGCGTCCTCCTCGACGAACGAGATGGTGTCCACCTCGATGTCCGGGTCCTTGCCCCTGGTGTTGGGGTCGTTGTGGTGGCGGGTGTGCTTGTCCATCCACCAGGCGTAGCTGATGCCGACGACGCCGGCGGCGAGGATGCGCCCGGACCAGTCGTTGGCGCCCCGGGTCCTAAAGATCTGGCGGTGCGACGCCTCGTGGGCCAGGAAGGCGACCTGCGTGAGGACCACGCCGAGGGCGGCCGCGATCAGGAGTTGGAACCACGTGTCGCCCAGGAGCGCGAAGCCCGTCCATGCTGCGCCCATGGCCAGGGCCAGGAACGCGAACACCGAGACGTAGAAGCGCCGTCGGCGGTTCAGGAGGCCTTCCTTGCGGACCTGCTTGAGCAGGACGGAGTAGGAGGCGACGATGTCGTTCGGCTTGGAGATGCGGACGGTGCGCGGGGCAGCGGTAATGCTCATGAGGTCCCTGGGGGTCGCGGGAGGCTTCCCAGCCGGGGTGGGGTGCTAACCCGCAGATGACCTCACTCTACGGGAGCGCCCTGAATGGCCCCTGATACCGGGCCGCCCCGATCAGTGCGCGCCGGGATCCCCGGGCGCGCGGTAGTGTCCCGGCCATTCCCCGACGGGGATGCGGGTGATCGTGCGGATCCTGCCCGCGGTTCCCCACTCGTTCCTGCCGAGCCTCGAGAGCGGCTTGAGGGCGTCGATGGCCGGCAGGGCGCCGTCGAGCACGTCCTCGGACACCACGGCGTGCAGCACCTCGCCGAAGACGAGCGTGCAGTCGCCCATGTCCTGGATCAGGTGCAGCCGGCACTCGAGGGCTACGGGCGATTCGAGGACGCGCGGCGGGCGCACGGTGGCGCTGGGCTCCCGCGTGAGGCCGACGGCGTCGAACTCGCTGACGTCGGGAGGGAAATTCGTGCCGGTGGCGTTGACGGCCTCGAACAGGTCCTCGGGCGTGAAGTTGACCACGAACTCGCCCGTGGCTTCGATGTTGCGGACGGAATCCTTGCGGCCCACGGAGGTGAACTGGACGATCGGCGGGTTGACCGAGGCGACCGTGAAGAACGAATGCGGCGCGAGGTTGTCCACCCCGTCCGCGGACGTCGACGAGACCCACGCGATGGGACGCGGGACGACGACGGAGGTGAGGAACTTGTAGAAGGTCCGGCTTGCTTCCGGGTCCGGCACGATGTCCTTGCGCATGCCTAGGACCTCGCCGTGAGGAGGTCTCGGAGGCTGAGCGGCCGGCGTCCCGTGAGGCGCGCGACGTCGGGTGTCACCTCGGCCATCTCCCCACGGGCGATGGCCGTGTAGGTGCTGACCCAGGCCTCCACAAGCCAGCGCGGGGCGCCGTGGTGGGCGCGGGACGCGAGGGCCTCCTCGTAGGTCTCGTCCTCGAACCGGACGGTGGCGGGCGTGAGCTCGGTGATGAGTGCCGCGGCCTCGGCCAGGGTGAAGGCTTCCGGTCCGGTGAGGTGGTACGCCGTGCCGACATGCGCGTCGGGTGCCCGCAGTACCGCCGCGGCCGAACGCGCGACGTCGGCCTGTGCTACGGCGGACAGCAGCCCGTCCCCGGCCGGTCCGCGGATGACGCCCTCTTCCGCGAGGGCGGGCACGACATCGAGGTAGAGGTTGTCGCGGAGGAACGTCCACGACATGCCGGACCTGCGGATGTGCTCCTCCGTGTACCAGTGGTCGCGCCCGAGGAGGAACGCCGCATCGGGGGCGGCGCCGAGGAAGGAGGTGTAGACGATGTGCCGGACGCCCGCCTGCTTCGCCGCGTCGATGAAGGTGCGGTGGGTGGCGACGCGGTCCGCTTCCTCGGCGCCCGACACCATGAACAGGACGTCGACGCCGGTGAGTGACTCAACTGAGGCGTCGAAGTCCGCGTAGGTGGTCTGGCGCACGACCGACTCGGGCAGGTGCTGCGCACGGTCCGGCGACCGGACCGGAAGGATCAGCGGCACCCCCTCGGCAGCGAGGATGCGGGCGACATGGCCACCCACGGTGCCGGTTGAACCTGTGACTGCGATGCGCTGCTCCATGTCCCTTCCAGCCACGGGGAGGCAGAGATTATTTCCGCCTGCCGCCGCGCAAGCGAAGACCGGACCGGAGATCATCCGCCGCCGCCGCGGCGTCAACAGGAGGATCAGTCGGTTTCCCAGGTGGTCATCGCCAAGGCGATGAATGCTGCCATGCGAGTAGTTTCTTCTCGTTTTTCAAGTAGGCAACAGTCGATTGGTGGGTAGTAACTGCTTGCTTTTCCAATGAGCTTGGCAATTTACGAGTAGTTGCCACTCCTGTTTCCTCCTCCCCGGGTTCATAGATTGAGTGTTGTACGACGGATTACTTCGCGCGAGGGGCCGCGCCTTCTGCATTCACTTGGAAAGTGTCCACGCCACCGGTTCCGCACAAAAACCGGTCGTCGCAATCCACGTCGACCTCAGCGGACACGGCGAGGGGCGCCCTCCGCGCCAAACTCAACCAACAGAAACAACAGGTAAAAATGAACAAGCGCACAGGGCTACTCGCCCTCGCCGTCACTGCCGGTCTCAGCACGTTTTCTGTCGCCCCGGCGTTCGCAACAGGCCATCTGGCGGAACCTGTCGAACAGGTGTGTGGCGAAGGTACGAGTGGCAAGCAGGACGTTACGGAGCCAGGACTCACCCAGGTCACCATTACTGCCCCGCAGGGACAGCTCATTGCGAGTTACTGCGTCAAGGCCGGATCCTCCAACCAGGGCAACGGTCCCGAGACGGTCGATCTGTCTACCCCCCAGTCACAGGTGACGATCAGCCACTCCAGCGGGAAGGACATTTCTCACTACTCCTACACGTTGGTTCCTGTGCCTGTCGTCGTCGCTCCCATCCCGGAGACTCCCGAGGCACCCGAGGTTCCCGAGATCCCGACCCCGGAGGTTCCGGAAACCCCCGCAGTCCCTACCCCCGAAACCCCCGAGGTACCGGAGACGCCGGAGACTCCCGCGGTCCCTACCCCTGAAACCCCCGAGGTACCGGAGACTCCCGCGGTCCCTACCCCTGAGACTCCTGAAACCCCGGAGGAGCCGACTCCCGAGCTTCCCGTCGAGGAGACCCCTGTCGAAGAGGTGCCGGTCGAAGAGGTGCCGGTCGAAGAGGTCCCTGTCGAAGAGGTGCCGGTCGAAGAGGTCCCTGTCGAAGAAGTCCCCGTTGAGGAGGCTCCTGTCGAGGAGACTCCCGTCGTCGTTGTGCCTGTCGAGGTAGAGGTCCCCGTGACGGTGGAAGTGCCCTTTACGCCGGTTGTCGTCGTGGACGCCCCCGACAACGTTCTCCCGGTGCTCGACCATGCAGCGGTTGGTGTCTATTACGAGAACTGCGCCGAGGTTCGGGACGTACTGGGCCGCTCCATACTCCTGGGTGAAGAAGGCTTCCGTGCCGGTCTCGACCGGGACAGCGACGGTATCGGCTGTGAACTGGATACCGAAGGAAACCGCACTGACGAGGGCACCGGGAGCAACACCGGCAACGGTGGAGTTTTCGTGACCAACGATGACGACGGGGCCACTGAGAGCACAGGGCAGCTTGCCTACACGGGCACCGATGACAACATGAAAATCGCCGGGGGCATCGGTGCCGGTCTCCTGGCTCTCGGTGCCGGTATGGTCCTTGCGGGCCGTGGCCGTCACCGCGCTGTCAAGGCACAGCAGTAGCGCACAGGATAGGGGCCGGTTCTAACGAACCGGCCCCTATCGAACTCGATGTTCTCGACTATCCCTGGGGCAGGAGGACCAAGCGATTGCTGCGGACCGCAGTCTTCACAGGAAACCTCACCCCGCTAGCCATTGAGATTACTGTCAACTGCCAGCAGGCTGACCACGCCGAACACTCCGAATGGATGGCCGACGGCCCCGGCTCTGATGCGCCTTCTGCCCCTTCCTTCCTGGACATCCCCGCCGTAAACCGGGCGCTAGCCGACGAGTTCTGAGCCCGAAAATTCTGGGGTAAATCCGCGGCCGAATGCCGGGCACAAACCCTTTTTGCGGGCACTCTCCCGCCGGTTTTGAAAGGCTGATAACCAGCCCTATGTCAACCTATGGTGGCAACGCCCTTACCGAGCACTTTTCGAGCCGATCCGTCGGAGGCATCCGTCAGGACATTGCGCGGGGCGTAATTCCCTGATTGAGCTACTACTGAACTCGCCCACTTCGCTTTCGTGGTATCAGGATGATGTCGACGTCATCGGTGAAGTGGAAGGCGCGACGATGGCCGTTGGTCACCGGGAGTACCCAGACGACAGTACGATCCTCGGTAATCACGTCTACTACCGCTTCGTAGGAGGGTCTTTTCCCTTCATGTACGGTCACTTGGTCTAGGGATTGCAGCCCGACCCACCGTGTTCGTTCTGCGCGGGCGAAATAGGTAACGGGGGAGGGATGTATGTACGGCTTTTCCCGCGGTCGTACTATTCGCCCCATGATGGGTGCAGTTCTTCCCATATCTGCCTCCGTTCCGACAGGCAAGACCTATAGCGCTGGTGGGTGCGCGACTTCATCAGTGATCGTTATTAGGGTGCTTCGTTTGGAGTATTGGAGGTGACATATGTTGAGACGGACCGGGACTCCAGTTCGGGGATGATGTGAACCGCGCCTATTGTCAGGAAGTGCCGAGTTTGTTTGTGGATCTCGAAATCACGGGCGGTGTAGTAGCTCTCGAGGATGGTGATCTTCCTGTCATCTTCTACTCCGCGGAAGAACTCGTAGGAAATGTTGCCCTGTTCCTCGCGGGTTCGGGCCGCCATGGCGGCTAAGTGGTCCAGTATTTCTTCGGTGGTACCCGGTTTTGTCCGGTAACGGGCTACGACGTTGAAGGTGCTACTCATGGTGTCTCCTAGAGGGTTTTTAGTGCGTTGCCGATTGCGATTCCCGCTCCTGCGGGGAGTTCTTCGCAGGCGCTGAATCGCGTGAGGACGTCTGGGTCGTGACCGGCGAGAACGATGACGCCGCGGCTTCGTCTCTCCTCGCGGATGGACGCGAAGGCGTCATACATGGCCGGCAGGTCGCTGACAGCGGTGAAGGGCATGTCGCGGTCTAGTTCTTCGTAGAAATGAACCGCGTCGGAGGTCAGTAGCACTTCGCCTTGGGAGGTGGGGATGTAGAGGACTGCCTGACCGGGCGTGTGACCGCCCACCTCCACCAGCCGCAAGCCGGGTAGGGGCTCGGTCTTACCAGAGAATAGCTTGAGCCTGCCATGGCTTTCGGCTTCGCGCAGCTTATCGATCTCAGTTTTCTCCGAATAGAAGGAAAACTGTAGATGCTCGGCAGTGTGTGAGGTCCAGAATCTGTATTCCCGCTCCGAAATATGAATTCGTGCGTGGGGAAATAGATCGAGGTTGCCAATGTGATCGTAATGGGCGTAGGTGACGATGACGTCGGCGACTGCGGCCGGATCAACGCCCAGCCGATCCAATGCCTCGGCCGGGCGCCGCAGGAGAGTGCGGCCACGTTTGCGGCCGGCATCCTCGCTGAAACCGGTATCGACAACGACTGTCCCCCCGGGACCTTGCACGACCCAGAAGAAGTAGTCCACTCTGGCTGGCCCGTCATCTTCGCCGTACAGCCGGTGATTGAGGTAGACGTCGCTGCGTTCGGTGGTCCGGGTACCCACCCTCACGGCGACCACCCGGTATCCGCGGCCTTGTTCAGCTGGCGCCACTGCCGCCCTCGTGGACCTCCACGGTAGGTTCGATTCCATCGGCTCCGACTACTTCGCGCCATGCGTCGAAGCCAGCCTGGAAAGCTACTACGCCGGCTTCGGGGAGGGAAATCTCAATCGCCTCGAGGATTTCGGTCGGCGTGACACCCAGATCGAGGGCGACCCGAATGTGGCTTTGGATGTGGCCCTTGGACGCGCGCATGACGGTAAGGCTGACGATGAAGATCAGTTCCTTGGTCTTGCGGTCCAGCGTGCGCTGGTCCAGGTAAGCGGCCGACACGACGTGGTTCGCGGCTTGCAGCACGGGAAAATCGTGCTTGGCCATGACCTTGTGGTATTCGAGGACGTAGCCGCGTTTGCGAGCCATGTCGTCAATATAGTCCTGGGCCTCAGCGGCGGCGGTCTGGTCGTTCACATCGATGGTCATTGGGGTGTCCTTTCAAGGTGGTGTGGTGCTAGCTGGCGCGTAGTGACGAACCGTTGAGCTTTTCGTAGTAGCGGGCAAATTCGGTGTGGTCGGGGCTGGCGCTTTCGAGCAGGTCCCGGGCCTTCTCGGCGGTCTGCTGCGCCGTGAGGACAACCGGTGCTTCTGCTGACTGCCGGGAAATAAGATCCCGGGCGATCCTGAGGTCTTTGACCATCAGGTCCATGGCAAAGCCGGAGTCAAAGGTTCCCGTCAGGATGTGGCGAGGGTACTTGAATTCCGTGGCCTGACTTCGGCCGGTGGAGCCGTTGATGACCTCGAGCATGGTTTCGGGTGTGATCCCTGCCGTGGCGGCGATAGTGAGGATCTCGGCCGCCGCTGCAAGGTTGGTGGCCGAGAGCAGGTTGTTCAGCGCCTTCGCCACGTGACCGGTGCCAGCGGGTCCTGTATGGGTGATGTCTTCGCCGAGGTTCCGCAGGTGGGATTTGGCGCGTTCAACGGCGGTGCTTTCGCCTCCGGCCATGATGGCCAGTTTTCCGGCGTCGGCTTTGCTGACGCCGCCGGACACCGGTGCGTCGACGAAGTCGATGCCGAGTTCCGCTGCTTCGGCGGCGAGGTCGGTGGTGCTTTCCGGGTCCGAGGAGCTCATGTCGATGATGAGCGAGCCCACTGCCAGCTGGCTGAATAGTCCGGGGTCATTACGCAGGACGGATTCCACGATCCGGCTGGTGGGCAGCATCAGGATCACTGTCCCGATGTGCGGCGGGATGTTTTCCAGATTGGGTAGGGCGGTGCCGTTCGTAGCCATGGCGACGTCTGCTGCGGCTGCCAGGTTCGTGTCGTAGACGAAAAGTTCCCGTCCGGGGGAGTAGTTGATGGCCATGGGGCGGCCCATGTTTCCGAGCCCTACGAACAGGGAGGCCGATGTGCTCGGCGTCACCATGTCGAGGTTCCTCCGTCGATGGTCAGCACGGAGCCGGTCGTGAAGCTGGACTCCTTTGCGGCGAGCCATGTGATGGCTTCGGCAATTTCTTCCGGCCGACCCATGCGATGCATCGGGGAGCGCCCGTTCAGCTCGTCGAGGAGCTTTTCCGGGTCCGCGGATTCACTGATCATCTTGTCGAAGTACGGCGAATTAACAGTTCCCGGGGCCACGGCGTTGACGCGAATGCCCTGGTCAACGTGATCAAGAGCCATCGCCCTGGTCAGCGCTGACACTCCGCCCTTCGAGGCCACGTACGCTGCGCGGCCGCGGATCCCGACGGCCGCTGTGTACGAGGAGGTGTTGACTATTCTGCCGTCACCGCTCTTGGCAAGTTCCGGGATCACGTACTTGGAACACAGATATACGCCCTTGAGATTGACTGACATCAGCCGGTCCCAGTCGTCTTCATCGATGTCCACAACACTGCCGGGGAAGCCGAACCCGGCGTTGTTGCAGAGCACGTCGATACCTCCAAACTCGTCGACGACGGTCTGCACCATCGCACGGACACTCACGGAGTCGCTGACATCAACGGTCACAGCCAAAGCGGTCATGCCCGCCTCGGCAGCTACTTCCCGCGCTGCGTTCCCGTTCTTATCGGCGATCACGACATTCGCGCCGAGTTCAGTGAATCGGAGGGCGGCAGCCCTGCCGATACCGCTTCCAGCGCCGGTAACGATCACAGTCTGGTCAGTGAAGTTCACGAGGCGCTTCCTCTGAAGTCAACGATCTGACGGATGACTTTGCCCTCGCGCAATTCATCCATGGCGTGGTTGATGTCCTCCAGCGCTATGGTGCCGGAGATGAGCTTCTCAACCGGCAACACCCCGTCCAGGTACATTTGGGCGTACATGGCAATGTCCTCGGACGGAACACCGGAGCCCATGTATGAGCCAATGAGCTGCCTGGCTTCAAGCACAAGGCTCAGCGGTGAGATTTCAAGCCGCGCATCGGGGCGGGGCAAGCCTACGGTCACGGTTCGCCCGCCCGGTTTGGTGAGATTGATGGCGTTGGAGAGCGCCCTCGGATTGCCTACGCATTCGATGACGGCGTCGAACTTCAATCCTGCCTCTTCGGCCTCGGCCGGGGTGTAGGCGGCAGTTGCGCCGATCTCCAAAGAGGTCTCCAGTTTGGCGGGCAGCATGTCGATGGCAGTCACGGCGCTGGCGCCGACGGCTTTGGCGACGAGTGCAGCCGCGAGGCCGACCCCGCCCATACCAATGATGGCGACGGATTCGCCCGGCTGGATCTTTGCGGCGTTAATGACAGCGCCGCCGCCGGTGAGGACGGCACAACCAAGGAGAGCACCAACATCAGCCGGCACACCCTCGGGCAGTGGCACCACCGAATGCTTGTCGACGACAGCGTACTCGGCGAACGCTGACACGCCGCCGTGATGGTCCAGTGAGCGGCCATCGAGATGGAGGCGGCGGTCCCCGTGAAGCAGCGTGCCCTCTGCGTTGGCTTTGGTGCCGTTCAGGCACAGCGCCCAACCGGTTGAGGTGCAGGCTGCGCACTCACCGCAGCGCGGCATGAAGGTCATCGTGACACGCTGACCCACCTTGAGGTCTCCACAGTCCTCGCCGAGCTCCTCGATGATTCCCGAGCCCTCGTGCCCCAGAACCATAGGAACTGCGCATACACGCACTCCACTAACCCGCGAGAGATCCGAGTGACAAACCCCTGCCGCCTCCATGCGGACGAGCAGCTCACCGCGGCCCGGGGCATCCAAGGTCAGCTCGGCCACATTAATGGGAGTTGTATCTGTCCATGGCGTCGGTGCTCCGACCGTCTCCAGAACCGCTCCTCTGAACTTCATCGTTCCACTCCACTCCCCGCCAGCCTCGGCGGCATTGATGCATAGTCGGCTATCCAAGACTGCTTCTAGTATTACGGTATTACTGGCGCTGTGTCTAGTGTCACGTTCGAGGGCTGATGCGTATGATGGTCGAAACGCTGGTGAGGAAGACTATGACTATTGATGCTGTTCGCCGCACTGCCGCTCCGCTTCGTACGGAGGTGGTGAACGCTCTTCGGCGCGCCATCGTCGCCCAGGAGTTCACCCCGGGGGAGCGTCTTGTGGAGACGGTCCTGTGCGAGAAGTATTCTGTCAGTCGCACGGTGGTCCGGGAAGCACTGCGGCAGCTCGAATCCGAGGGCCTGGTGTCGATGGTGGCCAACCGCGGCCCCGAGGTGGCCACCTTGAGCATCAGTGATGCGGAGAATCTCTACGAGGTCCGGTGCGCCCTCGAGTCGCTGGCAGGCAGTTTGTTCGCCGAGCGTGCCACCGATGAGCAGTGCACCGAACTCGTCGCACGACTTGGCGAAATCAAGGCCGCAATGACGTCGGGGAACGCGGAGAAGCGTCTTGCCGCGAAGGACAGGTACTACGACGTCCTTCTCGAGGGCACAGGAAACGCCGAGATCGCGAGGATGCTGCGCAGCGTCAACGCTCGCACCCAGATACTGCGGGCACTGTCCCTGGCCGCGCCGGGCCGGCAGGCCCACACCATCGCTGAAATCACCCGCATGACCGCTGCCGCCGCGGTGAACCGGGACCCCGAAGAGGCACGCATCGCCTGCCAGGAACACATCAGGAACGCCGCCGAAGCAGCACTGACCGAGATGCGCAGACTCCAGGCCAGCTAGCCACCACGGTTTCCCCAGGGGGCCCCGGATCGCCGAACACGGCGGCCCGGGGCCCTCCCTCGTTTAACCCTCTTGACGTGCGCTAGCTCACGCCCTACGCTCATAACACCGTAATACGGTCATACAAACCTGAATTGAAGTCATCTCTAGCTGCTATTTGAAAGGTCGAGCCTCATGGGCACAGCCCCCGCGACACTGGCGTCGCCACCTTCGCCGACGAAGGTCGCGCTGGCCAGCTTCATCGGAACCACCATTGAGTGGTACGACTACTACATCTTTGGTGCAGCCACAGTTCTTGTCCTCAACAGTCAGTTCTTCCCTACCCTTGATCCATTGGCGGGAACCCTCGCCTCCTTCGCCACCTTTGCCGTCGCCTTCATCGCACGTCCTTTCGGCGGCGCGTTCTTCGGACACTTCGGGGACCGCATCGGCCGCAAGAAGATGCTCATATGGTCCGTTCTGACCATGGGCCTGGGAACGCTGCTCGTCGGGCTGCTGCCCAACTACGCCGCGATCGGCATCTGGGCACCGATCCTTCTGGTGGTCTGCCGCTTCCTGCAGGGATTCGCTGTCGGTGGTGAATGGGGGGGTGCGGTACTGATGTCCCTCGAACACGCGCCGGCCAACAAACGTGCCTTCTTCGCAAGCTTCCCCCAGGCAGGGGTGCCAGCGGGCACTGTTCTGTCCAGCGGCACTTTCGCCCTTCTCTCGTTGATGCCGGAGGACCAGCTCCTGAGCTGGGGCTGGCGCATTCCTTTCATCGCTTCCATTGTGCTGGTCGCTGTGGGTTTGTGGATCCGCCTGAAGGTGACGGAATCTCCTGAGTTCCTCAAGATTCAGGAGAAAAATGAGGTTCCGAAGGTTCCTGCCTTCGACGTCTTCAAATCCCACAAACGGTCCCTCGTACACGGGATCCTGTGCGGCTTCGCTCCGAACTTCACCTTCTACATCGCCACCGTGTTCCTGGTCAGTTACGGACCCAAGCAACTCGGCATTCCGTCCGGCACCATCTTCGTCGCACTGATGATCGCCGCTACGCTCCAGGTCTTCACCTTGCCGTTCTTCGCGACATTCGCCGACAAGCACAGCCTGAAGCGGGTGTTGCTGACAGGCTGCGTCCTGGTGGCCGCCGGAGCGTTCCCCGTCTTTGCCTTGTTCAGCACCGGGACCTTCTGGGGCATTCTCGCAGCCCTGATCATCGCCCTACCTGTCCTGCATGCCATTTCTTATGGCGTCATCTCCGGTTTCACAGCAGAGCTCTTCCCCACCGAGGTCCGGTACACCGGGACATCTCTGGCGTATCAGCTTGGGGGCATCATCACCTCGGCTCCGGTACCGATTATCGCTACGCTCCTGATCGAGCGGTACAACTCCAGCGATGCCGTTGCCTGGTACATGGTCATCTCCGCCGTCCTCGGTTTCATCGCGATTGCCACAGCCAAAACTGTCCGCAAGACGAGGGGCTCGGAGAACGCGCACACCGATGAACTGACCGTCTGAACGAGCGACCGCTGGCGCCACACTGGAATCTGCACCGGGGCACCTGCGCCACCAAGCCCACGACCCTTCCTCGAACACAGAAAGTTGTTCATGACTCCGACCCACGACACACCAACAGCCATTTCTGAGGCATGGTTCTCCGGCTTGGCTGAGGCTGTGCATACCGACCGCGAAGCCCAGGTCATCGGCAAATACAGTGACTTCTGGATCGGCGCCGCCTCATCCGACGGGTGGAGGGTTGCGCTCAATTTCCGCAACTCGGAACTTGTTCCCGCGTCCTGGGACGACCTGCCCGAGGAGCACATCCTCATCTCCGCCACCCAGGCCGGCTGGCATCAGATCTTCGATCCCCAACCCAAACCTCTCCACCACGACCTACTCGCGCTGGCCAAGAACAGCCCCGACGTCACAGTCGGCGGATCCAACGTCGAACTTGTCAGGAACCTAAGGGTCATCGCTCGCCTGATCGATCTCGGAAAGGCACTCCATGTTCAGCACTGACACCCCTTCATCCGTGATCGAAGATGTCGTCGGCCGCTACATCAATCTGCGCTCATCCGGACGCGATCAGCGGATCTACTTTGAAGAAGCCGGCACCGGGCCCGTCCTTCTGTGTCTCCATACTGCTGGTGCTGACTCCCGGCAGTTCAGGCACCTGCTCAACGATCCGGACATCACCAGCCGCTTCCGGGTCGTAGCCTTCGATCTGCCCTGGCATGGCCGATCGCTGCCGCCGGAAGGCTGGTGGGAAGAGGAGTACCTGCTGACGACCGACGCGTACGTAGCGATCGTCCGCGACTTCTCCGCTGCCCTGGGGCTGGAGCAACCCGTTGTCATTGGCTGCTCGATGGCAGGGTCACTCGTTCTGGAACTGGCCCGGCGCCATGCGGACGATATCGGTGGGGTGATCGGCCTGTCCGGAGCACTCAAGGTCAACGGACGGTTCCAGGACTGGTCTCTGCGCCCCGATATCAACGCCCAGCAGTCAGTAGCAACGTGGACCTCAAGCCTGATGGCACCCCAAAGCCCTGAGGTCTCCCGCCGCGAAGTGTGGTGGATCTACAGTCAGGGCGGCCCTGGGATCTACCGCGGAGACACCTACTTCTACTCCCAGGATCTTGACCTGCGGGGGAGAGGACACGAAATCGACACACAAGCGTGCCCCGTGTACCTCCTGACCGGTGAATACGATCATGCCTGCACGCCAGCAGACACGGCGGATGCGATCGCCGAAATTCCAGGGGCCAAAGGCGGTCCCATGAAGGGCATCGGACACTTCCCCATGGCCGAGAACTACCCCCTGTTCAAAACCCATTTGCTGCCCATCCTCGACGAACTGCACCCCCGCGAGTCCGGCCAGGACCTCACTCCATCTGCCTCGGAAGGAACTGACCATGCCTGAGACCTCTACTGTCACCCCCGCACTCGAGCAATCGCTGCTCTCCACCCTCCCCACCGGTCTATTGATCAATGGCGAGTGGCGCGAAGCCAGCAATGGTGGAACGTTCACCGTCGAAGACCCCGCGACCGGCAGGCCACTCCTTGATATCGCCGATGCCACCAGCGCTGACGCGATGTCAGCACTGGATGCCGCAGATTCCGCTCAGAAAGGCTGGGCGCGAACAGCTCCCCGCGACAGGGCAGAAATGCTCCGCCGCGGCTTTGAACTGGTAACGGAGCGAGCTGACGACTTCGCCCTGCTGATGACATTGGAGATGGGTAAGCCTCTGGCCGAAGCCCGTGGCGAAGTGACCTACGGCGCGGAATTCCTACGATGGTTCTCCGAGGAGGCGGTCCGGGACTATGGCCGTTATCTCACCTCGCCCGAGGGAAAGAGCAAAATTCTCGTTCAGCGCAAACCGGTTGGGCCGTGTCTGCTCATCACGCCCTGGAACTTTCCCCTGGCCATGGCCTCGCGCAAGGTCGCGCCGGCCATCGCGGCTGGTTGCACGATGATCCTCAAGCCCGCAAAACTCACGCCACTCACCTCACTGCTGTTTGCTCAAGTGATGCAGGAAGCGGGTCTGCCCCCTGGTGTGCTGAATGTTGTGGCCTCCTCGTCCGCATCCGGTATCTCAGGACCGTTGATGAAGGACTCCCGCTTACGGAAGGTCTCGTTCACCGGGTCAACCCCGGTCGGCCGTCGGCTCCTTTCCGATGCAGCACAGAACGTGCTGCGGACCTCGATGGAGCTCGGCGGCAACGCCCCCTTCATCGTGTTCGACGACGCTGATCTCGACAAAGCAGTGCAGGGCGCCATGGCAGCGAAGATGCGCAACATGGGGGAAGCCTGCACTGCGGCGAACAGGTTCCTGGTCCATGAAACCGTGGCGGAGCAGTTCACCGCAAAGCTGGCCGCCTCCATGGGCGGGCTGACCATAGGTCGCGGCACCAACCCCGCCTCGGCTGTCGGGCCCGTCATCGACGCCGGAGCACGCGAAGACATTCACTCTTTGGTCACCGCAGCAGTGGAACAAGGCGCCACCGTCGCTACCGGCGGTGAGCCGATTGCCGGCGACGGGTACTTCTACCCGCCAACAGTCCTCGCCAATGTCCCGCATCATGCAACCATTCTCCAGAGCGAGATCTTCGGGCCCGTAGCTCCCGTGACCACCTTCCAAACCGAGAAGGAAGCCATCGAACTCGCCAACTCTTCCGAGTACGGGCTTGCTTCCTATCTGTTCACCCGGGATCACGCCAGAATGCTCCGCGTGGCGGAGCAGATCGAGTTCGGCATGGTCGGATTCAACTCCGGCGTCATCTCCAACGCCGCTGCTCCGTTTGGCGGCGTCAAGCAATCAGGTCTTGGCCGGGAGGGCGGAGCTGAAGGCCTGGCCGAATACACGACCGTCCAGTACATCGGTATTCCAGACCCCTACCTGGACCAGCACTAGAGCAATCAATCCCCGGCGTTGCCCCTGATTCGACTGAGTCCGCCCTCGACCGCAGCGGGGTGGGCTCAAGTGGTGCCTGCACACGTTCCGACAACCTGATCCGACTACCTGATCCGACTGCCTGATCCGGCCGGGTCACCGCACTACGTAGAGAGCCTGAAGCCATAGTGAGTACGAATCCCGAGAAACTTACCTCTGATCAGATCATTACGATCGTCGTGCTCGCAGCATCGGCATTCATCGCGCTCGTGTCAGAACTGGTCATGGGCGTTGCCCTTCCAACAATCATGGCTGAACTGAAGATCAGCGCGAGCACCGGGCAATGGCTGACCACGGGTTACGCGCTCACCCTGGCGGTGATCATTCCAACGACCGGCTACCTCCTGCGACGCTTCCGGTCCCGCCCCATTTTCGCCGTGAGCATGGGCTTGTTCAGTCTCGGAACGCTCATCGCGACGCTCGCGCCGAGCTTCGAAGTCCTGCTCGCGGCCCGCGTCGTCCAGGCATTGGGTACAGGAGTACTCGTGCCCATGCTTCTGACAACAACATTCGGGATGGTCGCGCCCGCGCGGCGAGGTCAGATGATGGCGATGGTCACGGCGGTGATCTCCGTCGCGCCTGCGATCGCTCCTGCTTTCTCCGGACTGGTCATGGCGCAACTGAGCTGGCGCTGGCTCTTCATCATTATTTTGCCCTTCGCACTGCTCGGCTTGATCCTTGGTGCTCTCAAAATTCCCAACCCGAGTGCCTCCTCGGGCTCGGGTTTCGATGTTCTGTCGTTCGTCCTGGCGGCTGTGGGTTTCGGCGCGCTGGTCTACGGGCTCAGCACCGTGGGCGAGGGCGCCGGAGCAGGGATCCCGGTGTCGTTCTGGGTTGCTGTTCCCCTCGGCTTGCTTGGTGTTGGCGCCTTCGTCGTGCGGCAACTGAGATTGCAACGCAACTCCACTCCGCTCATGAACATGAGGATCTTCTCCCGCCGGGCTTTCACGATGTCGATCGTGCAGTTCGGGTTCCTCGTCGCCGGAGCGTTCAGCCTGAGTGTCCTGTTGCCGCTCGTTCTCCAGGAATCGTTCGAGCTTGGCGTCTTTGAGACCGGGCTGTTCATGGCGCCGGGAGGTGTGATGATCGTCGTCGTGTCCGTCTTTGCAGGCAAGGTTTATGACCGCATGGGTGCTCGGACACTTGTCGTCTCGGGTGCAGTCGTCATCGCCGCCGGTTGGTGGTTCATGAGTACTGTTGACCAAGCTGTGCCGGTGTGGGTCGTACTTGTGACGTTCCTAGTGATCTGCGCAGGTCAGGCCCTTTCTTGGACTCCCATCTACACGCTGGCGCTTGGGTCGCTGCCGGACGAGCTTCATGCGCACGGGAGCGCTGCGCTTAATACAGTGCAACAGCTCGTCGGTGCGGCTGGGCTCGCCGTTCTCGTAGGCATCTTCACGATTCACGCGAAGGGTTCAGATCCGACGTCGGTCATCGTCGGCGCACAGGCAGCCTTCGCTGCTGGTGGTGTCATTGCCGCGGCGGGAATTGTTGCTGCAATATTCCTCCCTTCCCGGGCACGCAATGCCCCTCTACTAGAAGCCGTTAGCAGATGAAACCCGCCCTCCTCCGAAGACTCATATGCGGCCCTGATCGCTAGCTCGTACCCTGTTGGTCCTCTCCGAAGTCATCAGCTGCCGACTCGATGACCATGGCAGGTCGCGGGTCCTGCAACCAGCACGGGAACACCGTGGAGCACGAACGAAGGTAGACACATGCCCCCGTCACAGACGCAGGAACGTCGGAAATGAAAAAGAAGCAGATGGTTCTGGGCGTGGGCCTGGGAAACAACTTCGGTGTCCATGCCGGCGCGTGGCGGATGCCGCACGTAAACCCCGGGGCCTACACGAACATCGATGTCACGGTGGAGCAGGCGCGGACGGCGGAACGAGGTGGATTGCAGTTCGTCTTCCTGGCCGATCGCCTCTTCCTGCACGGGGACCTGGCCCCGACGCCCCCAATGTTCGCGATGGATCCGATCATCGTGCTGTCGGCGCTGGCGCAGGCGACCGAACGCATCGGGTTGATCGGCACGGCGTCGACCTCCTTCACCGAGCCGTACCTGCTGGCCCGCCAACTCAAAGCCCTCGACGTCATCAGCCGCGGACGGGCCGGATGGAACGCCGTCCCAAGCTACGAACCCGACGCGTTCGCGAACTTCGGCAAGGAAAGGCCGCCTCGGGAGAAGAAGTACGAGCGTCTCCACGAAGTGATGCAGGTCGTTCATGCGCTCTGGGGAAGCTGGGGATATGAGGCGGGCCAGCCCGACCAGAACGGCAGGTTCGCAGACCCGGCCCACATCCGCCCGGTCAACCTGCACGGCACGCACGTCGGAGCCCGCGGGCCTCTTCCCATCCCGCCGTCCGAACAGGGCCAGCCGGTCATCGTCCAGCCCGCCAGCAGCGGCTACGGCCTGCAGGCGGCCGGCATGTACGCGAACGTCGTCATCGGAATGCCGTCGACTATCCAGGAGAGCCAGGCCCAACGCGAGACTGTGCGCCGGGCAGCAGAGATGGCAGGCCGCGATCCGGAGGAAATCAAGTTCATCGCGTTCACCGGCTACGGGGTCGGTGACACGGTGCGTGCAGCGTTGGATGCTCGTCGCGCCTTGGATGACCGGATCGATCTCCGTGTGCCGCTGGCGCGGCTGGGTGCGCTCCTTGGCCTGGAGCAGGAGTTCACTCACGCGGATCAACCCCTGACCCCAGAGCGGCTCGCCTCCGCTCGTGCGTACCCAGGGAACCCCCGTTCCGCCCAGGCCATGACGCTGGCCCGGGAGGGATGGTCGCCGCGCGACATCCTCGCCCACGGAGTGCTCGATCACTACCCCTCGGTGGTGGGCACCGCGGAACAGGCCGCCGACCACCTGCAGGAATGGTTCGACGCCGAAGCCGCCGACGGCTTCCTGATCAACGTCGACAACTTCCACCACGGGATTGACGACTTCGTCGACCAGGTCGTTCCGCTCCTCATCGAACGTGGAATCTTCCACAACGGCTACGAGGGAAAGACCCTCCGCGATCACCTCGGACTACCTGCGCAGTACGGACTCGACCCCCGCATCAGAACCAGCTCCACATAAGAGGCGGCGACACAGGGAGCTGGTGATCGTGACCGTCATCCTGCGGCATGCCCTACCAAGGGCCCACCATTAGGTGATACTCCACCAACCGCTTACCAGCGGACGTGTTTTTCGAACTGCCCTGGGAATGAGGCCGACTGCATCGGGGGAGATAACAAAGCCCGCCTGAACTTAAGGCGCCTGCACCTGCGGATCAGTGCAGACGGAGATGAACCTGTTGCGTGCCGGCGTCGTCCTGTACTGCCGCTACGCGTCGGCGGAACTCAAACCAGGACGTGAGAACAAACCGCTAAACCCTCCCTCCCACAGGTGGTCCGCCTCTGTCGGCCTTACGGTGGTACCAGCTGGCATACCTCCGAGCCGTAGACGCGACGTCGACGGGCACCTGCACAAGGACCTGAAGGACGCCCCGGCGTTGCGGCCGACGCCGCATCCACTGGTGCAGGAAGGATTCAGGGAGATGCGGCTCGGGTTAGAAACTCGTCATTGCTCGGACCCGATCTGCCTTCCATCGGTCCTTCCAAGAAGTTTGAAGGCCGTGCCAATCCGCTCCGTGAGGGTAGCCCGCCAGCACATGGAGGTCAGTATCGATACCAGCGCGCAGAAGCCGCTGGGCATAGCTGATGCATTCATCTCGGAAGATATCGAGCGTTCCCACTTCGATATAGGCCGGCGGCAGCCCGGAGAAGTTCCCCAGACGAGCGGGCGCGGCGACGGGGGAAACCTCATCGGTGCCGATTTCATCGCCCAAGAGGGCGTACCACCCCGTGAAGTTGCTGTCGTAGTTCCATGAGATGTAGGGAACAAGATCAGGATCAGGATCGGTGGTGCGATCATCCAGCATCGGGTAGAGGAGAATCTGCTTGGCCAGTGGTACTCCATGATCGCGGGCAAGAATGACCGCACCCGCACCGATGCCGCCACCACCAGAATCACCCATGACGGCGATTCGGTTCGGGTCCACCTCGAGCCGTTCGGCGTTCTGGTGAAGCCAGCGGACAGCGGCGAGCACATCCCGCGCCGGAGTCTCACCTTTCACCTCTGGCGCCAAACGGTATTCCACTGCAAGTTGCGGGACGCCGGTCCATTGGACGTACTGCCGCACCAGCGGGTCATAATCTCCGATGGAGCCCATGATCATTCCTCCGCCATGGACGTACACAATCGCCGGACCCGGTGCGGCCCCGGATTTGGTGTACCACCGCAGTTCGATGGGAGTCCCATCCTCTGCAAGAGCCCGGTCCGAAGTGAACGTGACGTCCGGTGCGGGATCTGCCTTCGACAGCATGGGAGCGATTGTCCCCTCGGCCAAGGCCCGCAACCCAAGTGCGTCTCCGCGGGCGGGCAACGTGAACTCGATCCCGCTGGCGGCCGCAAATTCTGCCTGTGCTGCAAGCACTTTAGCGAGCTGGGAATCCAAGGTAAATGCCACAATGACCTCCTTTGGTCAGACGACGTCGTTCCACGACACGGGTGTACCAAGGAACTGATTAAGTATTACGGTAATACCGCCGGTGTGTCTAGTGTCACCTTGGAGGGTCATTGCGTATGATGGTCAAAACGCTGGTGAGGAAGACTATGACTATCGATGCTGTTCGCCGAACTGCCGCTCCGCTTCGCACGGAGGTGGTGAACGCTCTTCGGCGCGCCATCGTCGCCCAGGAGTTCACCCCGGGGGAGCGTCTTGTGGAGACGGTCCTGTGCGAGAAGTATTCTGTCAGTCGCACGGTGGTCCGGGAAGCACTGCGGCAGCTCGAATCCGAGGGCCTGGTGTCGATGGTGGCCAACCGCGGCCCCGAGGTGGCCACCTTGAGCATCAGTGATGCGGAGAATCTCTACGAGGTCCGGTGCGCCCTCGAGTCGCTGGCAGGCAGTTTGTTCGCCGAGCGTGCCACCGATGAGCAGTGCACCGAACTCGTCGCACGACTTGGCGAAATCAAGGCCGCAATGACGTCGGGGAACGCGGAGAAGCGTCTTGCCGCGAAGGACAGGTACTACGACGTCCTTCTCGAGGGCACAGGAAACGCCGAGATCGCGAGGATGCTGCGCAGCGTCAACGCTCGCACCCAGATACTGCGGGCACTGTCCCTGGCCGCGCCGGGCCGGCAGGCCCACACCATCGCTGAAATCACCCGCATGACCGCTGCCGCCGCGGTGAACCGGGACCCCGAAGAGGCACGCATCGCCTGCCAGGAACACATCAGGAACGCCGCCGAAGCAGCACTGACCGAGATGCGCAGACTCCAGGCCAGCTAGCCACCACGGTTTCCCCAGGGGGCCCCGGATCGCCGAACACGGCGGCCCGGGGCCCTCCCTCGTTTAACCCTCTTGACGTGCGCTAGCTCACGCCCTACGCTCATAACACCGTAATACGGTC
>NZ_NFSC01000021.1 GCF_002157505.1 Arthrobacter agilis | reverse complement strand
ACTTCGTGCTGAAGGACTTCGGCACGGTCGAGAAGAAGGAACTCCCGTTCCTGCTCGACGACGCCGCCGACGCCGTGGAACAGCTCATCACCGAGGGGCTCGTATCAGCCCAGCAGCGCTTCCACGCTTCGAAGTAGTACGCCGGCTGCGTAAACCTTGTGCTGATGCTGCGTCCCTCGCCGCCGGAATGACCGGCCTGCGGGAGCCCCGGGCTGTAAAGTGAGGCCCCTGAGGACAAGTGCTGTGGGGCGGAACTTCATGCTGAGCTGGAAACGTGGGCCCGGTCCCGAGCCGGGGACGTCGGTGTTCCAACCGACCAGGACCGTGCTCGGACGTGCCCTGTGACGGTTGTCGACGGGCGCTGGCCCTTCGCCGGTCGCGACGCGGACGTCGCTTCCATCAGGGCTGTCCTCGCGGAGGAGTCCGGCCGCGGCGTGGTGCTCGTGGGACCGTCGGGCATCGGGAAGACGATGATCGCCCAGCACGTTGTCGGCGGACTGTCGCGGCACTTCGACCACATCTACCTCCGCGGATCGGCAGCCCACGCCACCACTCCCTACGGTGCCCTGAACGTCCTGCTGGCGGAGCTCGACGAGGACACCGCCCGCAGCCCGCTCCTGGTCCTGGGGGCGCTTCAGCGGATGTTCGAGGGCAACTCGGCCAAGCGTCGAACCCTCATGCACATCGACGGTGTCGAGGAAATCGACGAACTCTCCGCCACGGTGATCGCCTACCTGGCCCGCGTCGGCGCGGTCCGCCTGCTCGTGACCTGTGAGGACCTCCTGCGCGCTCCGGGTGAGTTCTTCGATCTGTGGAAGGACGGCGTCCTCGAGCGGTTCGACATCCAGCCGCTGACCCTGGACGATGCGACCGAACTGCTCACCACGGCGCTCGGCGCGCCCATCTCCCGCTCGGCCGCCCAGGAGCTGTGGGCGTCCAGCGGGGGAAACCCGAAGTACCTCCAGATGGCGACCAAGACCTCCGTAGCCTCCGGCCACCTGTTCCCGTGCGACGGTGTCTGGGTTTCCCGCGACGCTCCACGCCCCGACTCGGGCCGCTCCGTGGCGGACTGGAGCGCTGCGGAACTGGCCGCCCTGCCGGCAGAGGACCGCGCGGTCGTCGAGGTTCTCGCCGTGGCGGGGCGTGTGCCCCTGACCGTCCTGCTCAAGGCCGTTTCGTCGACGTCCCTCGACGCCCTGCAGGGCGACGGCGTGGTCACGCTCGATCAGGAGGGTGTGCCTCTGGTGAGGCTCACTTACGAGGTGTTCGCGCACGTGGTGCGCGCACAGTTGCTCTCCTCCGGCGGCCGGGCAGCGCTGGCGACGGTCAGCGCGCTCCGTGGTAACCCCGCCATGCCCGTGCAGGGGAGGATCGCCCTCTCCGTATGGGCGCTCGGCCGGGGTGGGTCCTTCGACACAGCGGAACTCGTGGTTCTTGCACGCCTGGCGAACGACCACCGGATCGACGGTGCTGCCGAACGTTTCCTCGATGCCCTTCCGGAAACGGAGACCGGCGGCAGGGTCCTGATCGAACGCACACGGCAACTCTGCATGGACGGCCGCGTGGCCGATGCCCTCGGAACCGTCGAGGAACTCCTCTGGCAGAAGCCGTCGGAGGATGTCCCGCTGGAGGACTGGGTGGACGCGCGGTTACTTGCCGCACGGCTGAGGGCCCGCACGCACGGCCGGGAGCAGGACGCCGAGGGATTGCTCGACGACGTTGTCGTGCGCCTGCAGCGCGAGCCGGCATCCGAGGCCACCGCCGGCCTGATGGGCAAGGCGGAGGTGCTCCGCATGGAGCTGCACGTCTTCGAGGGGGAGCTCGACCGTGTGTGCGAGCGCGCCCGGACAGTACTCGCCTCGAGCACGGGCAACGCGCACTGGAGCATTCGGATTCGAAGTCTCCAGAGCGTCGCCCGAGCGACGATGGGGGCCCAGGAGCAGGCAGTCGCCGGTGCCAGGAACATCGACGCGCGCCTGGCGAACGCCCCCACCGGTCCCTTCGACCGGGAGATGGCCTCGGTTCACCTGTGCGAGGTGCTCCTGATCGCGGGCTACTGGTCGGAGAGTCTCGACCGGGCGGGGAATCACGGCGCCACGACGACGGCGCACCTGTTCGGCGGCTCACTGTCGGAGTTCGCGGAGGGCGTGCTGCTCGCGTACCTGGGCAGGAGCGGCGCGGCCCTCGAGAAGCTGGTTCCCGCCATCAGCCAGTTGCGGATCCGGGACCGGCACGGCTTCCTGCCGCTTGCCGAGGCTGCCGCAGCCTACGCCCAGGTCCTCGAGGACGCGCCCGACGCCGCGGAGGACCACCTGCGCAGCATCGATCTGACCGGGCAACGCTACTCCTGGCACCTGCGCCAGGCGGTGCAGTACTTCCAGCTGCTGACCGAAGCCTGGCTCGATCCGTCGGCCGTCGTCGCCGCCGAGTTCCTGGAGCGGGCACTCGACCTCGGCAGTCGGGGGTACCGGGGCGTCGAACTCTTCTTCCTCAGCCAGGCCGTGCAACTCGGGCAGCACGAAGCGGCGGACTTGCTCGCAGCCTCGGCCGCCGCCTCCGAAGGTCCGTTCGCGCGGCTCGGTGAGGACTTCGCCAAGGGGTTGGCCTCGCGCGATCCCGCTGCACTGAAGGAAGCTGCCCGGCGTGCGCTCGACAGCGGGAATCACAACCTCGCCGGCGATATCGCAGCCCTCAGCATCGAGCACCTCGCCGAGACGGACGATCCGATGATCCGCGTGCATGCCGAGCAGATCCTGCGCAAGACCTCCACACCGGCCCGCCGACACGTGCGACGGAAACTGCTCAGCGAGCGCGAGCGGGCCATCGCACGCATGGTGGCACAGGGCGTGCCGAACAAGGAGATCGCGCAACAGGAGCACATCTCACCGCGAACAGTGGAGGGGCACGTGCACCAGGTCATGTCCAAGCTCGGCCTGTCGAGCCGCAAGCAACTCTCACTCATCTTCGGACAGCAGCAATGACCGATCAGGGATCCGCCGTCGACCTCGTCGGCCGCGCACCACTCGTCAGGGAAATCGTCACCGCACTCGGCGACACGGGCGGCTTCGGCGCCATGATCGTCGGTGGGGCCGGTGTGGGGAAGACGGCGGTGGCACGATCGGTCGTGGAGCACCTGCGCTGGACGGCGCCAGTGCTCCGCGTGACAGGCGGCGCTTCGCTGCGCAGGATACCCTTCGGTGCCCTGGCACCCTACCTCCATACGCTCTCCGGATCCGAAGCGGCATCGCCCGTCGCGATCCTCCGCGCCATGATGGGGCACCTGACGGCGGGAGGGACGGGCCGCGCGCAGCACCCGGCCCTGCTGGTGATCGATGACGCGCACGAACTCGATGACAGCACGAGCGCCCTCCTGGCGCAGCTGGTCAGTGCCCGTCGTGCCAAGGTGCTCCTGATGATCCGGCACACCCTGACGGTGCCCGCCGAGTTCCGCAACCTGAGCGCCGACGGCCTCCTGACGCGCTTCGACCTCGGGCCGCTGGATACGGATGCCGTCACAACCCTCTGTTCCCAGGTGCTCGGCGGACCCGTCCTGACCGGCACCACGCACGCGCTGGCGCTGGCGACGGGCGGAAATCCGCTGTTTCTCCGGACGCTGGTGGAACAGAGCCTGGTGGGAACGGGTTACCTCGTCCGGCGTAACGGTGTCTGGCGTCTTGCCGATGAACAGCCGAGGGTACACCTGCGGCTCGGCGACCTCATCCGCGCGCAGCTCCGGCTGCGCAGCGCCGCCGACCTGAAGGCACTGGAAGTCGTCTCCCTCGCAGAACCGATCGCTCTCGACGCCGTCGCGCAGGTTGTCGATGCCGACGCCCTGCAACGGTTGAGGGACGATCGCCTGATCGCCGTTGGACCGGGGCCGGAGGCCCCCGTCTCCCTGGAGCATCCTCTCTACGGTGAGGTCCTCCGGTGCCAGGTACCTGCAGCCCGCAGCCTGCTGATCCGTCGGAGAGTGCTCGACGTGCTGGACCCCGGGTCGCAGTCCCTCGAGGGATTCCTGCGCACAGTCTCCTGGGGACTCGATTGCGGTGTTCCTCCCGATGACGAGGCCCTCCTCAAGGCCGCCGTCATTGCCAACGGGCTTCGGCACCACGACCTCGCTCTCCGGGCTGCGCGTGCGGTGTCCGCCCCGGGGCTTCGCGAGCGCGCCCTCCTCGAGGTGGCCCGAGCGGAGGGGGGTCGGGGCAAGCTCGCCTATGCGCAGGAACTCGTGGACGAGGCGATGCGGCGCTGCACCGACCTGCGCCTCGCGAAGGACGCCACGCTGTTGTCCCTAGAACTCAAGCTGAAGTCCCGGGCCTCGGACCAGGGACTGCGCGACGACGTGGACCGCTGGAGATCGCTCATCAGCCGCCTGCAGCTGCGGGAGGACTCCCGGGTGACGGCGGAAGGCATTGCGCAGTCCCAGCTCGGGTGCCGGATCCTCGAATGCCACCTCAGTCTCCACGAGGGGCGCTTCGACGGCGCCGAGGAAGAACTGCGCGCCATCATCGCCGATCCCCAGGGCACTCCCGAGACGCGGGCAGGAGCCATGATCGTGCTCGCCGAACTGCTCGGCAGCACGGGGCGCTCCGTGGAGGGCAGTACCTACTCGGGCATGGCGCTGGACATCATCGAGGCCGAGGGCGCTGACCTGCTGGGATACCGTGGATTCGCCGTGGGCCGACACCTCATCACGCTGTCCCAGAGCGGGCGCGGCGCGGAAGCCACGGCCGTGATCCAGGCGCACTCAGGGGCCAATCCGTTCAGCATCGTCTATTTCGCGGGGCTGGGCGACGTCGTCGACGGAATCACCGCCCTCCGGGCGGCCCGGAACGTCGAAGCGCGGGACAGGTTCCTCCTCGCGCTCGAGGCGCTCAGGGAATCCGACGTCACACAGGCGACGACGCTCCTGCTGGGGCTGGGGGCATACGCCTGCGCGCTCGCCGGCGACACTGCCCGCGCGTCCGCCCTCATGGAGGAGTTCGAGCGGGCGCCGAAGGGGGGCTCGCGCACGATGCGCCTGGGCGGGCGCATCTTCGTCACCGCGACCGCGGCCCTGCTGGGCGACGTCCCCGGTGCGCGCGCCGACCTGCTCACTCTTGCCGCGACGGCCGAGAAGGACCAGATGAAGGAGCTGGCAGTCACGGCACTTCGGCTGTCCCTCCTGCTCGGCGACATGGATGCAGTCGCCCCCCTCATCAGGGTCCTGCAGGGATTTGAGGGCCCAGCGGCGAAGGACCTGCTGGATTTCGCGGTGGCAGCCGAGGCGAAGGACGTCGATGCCATGGCCGGCGCCGCCACCGCCGCGGGTGCGCACGGGAACGTCTCCTTCGAATTCGTCGGCCTGTCCCTCGTCCTGCAGCTTCTGGGTGAGCAGGGCTCAACCCGCCATGCCCGTGTGATCCAGCGCCGTCTGGTGACGCTGGGGGAGCAGCGGCAAGGACCGATCTCGCTTCCGCTCGCATCGACATCACCCGCCATGACCACGTCCCGCCTCACCCCGACGGAGCGCACCATCGTCGCGCTCGTGAACGAGGGGTACTCGAACCGCGAGATCGCGGACGCCAAGAGCGTCTCGGTCCGAACGGTCGAGGGCCACCTCTACCGGATCTTCGCGAAGCTCGGGGTCAACCGCCGAGAGGACCTGCGCGAGCCCTGACCGGCCCACCACGCGTAGTCCGAGTGCCCCTGCGTGATGCCCGCGCGTAGTCCGAGTGCCTGTACGTACTGCCTACGCGTGGTACGCAGGTAGTTCTGATCCAAGCCCGCCGGATCGGTCGCGTAGGTCTTACTCGTGTGCAGCTGAAACCCCCTCCCTAGGATTTTCGCAAGAGCTTTGAAGACAAAGCTGGGGAAAATTCCGAAGAATCGGGTCTCACTCATGCGTCGTCCATCCTGCGGCACCGGCCGCCCGCTACTCCTACGGGTAACCTCGTTCCGAAGCATCATGACTGCCCTTCAGGGCGGCACACCATGACGCAGATGCACAGCGCCTTCGGCGGATTCACTGCAGTCCCCGGAATTACTTCGGCTCATCAGCCCGCCGCCCTGTCGGGCACCGCCTGGCGCCGCCGCTACCAGGTCTCGCTGCTGGCCTCGGACTCCGTGCTCATCGTGGGGGTCCTACTGCTGGCCGTGAACGTCCTGACACTCCACGCCGGCGTCGAGACGCTCGCGGATGTCCTCGGACTCGGTGGCACAATTGCGGTCGGTTGGCTCACGATGATGTCCCTCTTCCGGACCCGAGACTCCCGCCTGGTCGGCACAGGCGCCGGCGAGTACAAGAAGGTCATTCGTGCGAGCAGTGCCACCTTCGCGGCGGCCGCCGTCGCCGTCGTCCTCCTGGACCTCGAGCACTTCCGGGGCCTGCTCGTCCTCGCGCTGCCGGCGGGCACGCTCCTCCTGCTGTCCAGCCGGTGGCTGTGGCGCCAGTGGCTGGTGTATCAGAGCAGGCTGGGGCATTACCTCTCGAAGGTCGTAGTTGTCGGTTGTCCCACGGACGTCCGCTATGTGGCCGCCCAGCTGGCGAAGAAGTCCGGTGCCGCCTACACCGTCGTCGGAGCCGTCTACGAGGGCAGGACCAACCCGGCGGCCCTGCGGACGGGAGACCGCATCGTCCCCGTGGTCAGCGGGCTCCGGAAGATCGAGGACTTCGTGGCGCTCACGGGGGCGGACGCCGTCATCGTCGCCGGGCATTTGCGCAAGGGCAGCTCCTACATCCGAGAGCTCGGGTGGCGCCTCGAGGGGTCCTCGACCGAACTGGTACTCGCGTCGGCACTGACCAACGTCGCCGGTCCACGCATCACCATGCGGCCGGTGGAGGGATTGCCCCTCATGCACGTCGAACTGCCGCACTTCACCGGGGGCCGCCACGTCCTGAAGAGGGTTATGGACATCGTCCTCTCGGCTACCGCGCTGGTGATCCTGGCCCCGCTGTTCCTCGTCCTGTCGATCGCCATCCGGCTCGATACACCAGGCCCGGCGTTCTTCGTTCAGGAGCGGGCAGGCAAGGACTCGGTTGTGTTCCGAATGGTCAAATTCCGATCCATGGTCACCACTGCCGAGGACGAACTCGAACTCCTGAAGGAGCAGAACCAGGGCAACGGTGTGCTGTTCAAGATGCGGGATGACCCACGGGTCACCCGGATCGGACGGATCATCCGAAAATATTCGCTCGACGAGCTCCCCCAGTTCTGGAACGTCCTGCGCGGTGACATGTCCCTCGTGGGGCCCCGGCCCCCGCTCGTCAGCGAGGTCTCCGGCTACGAGGAGCACACGTTCCGCCGCCTCCTGATCAAGCCCGGGCTCACCGGCTTGTGGCAGGTGAGTGGGCGCTCGGACCTCGACTGGGAGGAAAGCGTCCGGCTCGACCTCTACTACGTGGAGAACTGGTCGGTCGCCGGGGACCTGATCATCATGTGGCGCACCTTCAAGGTGATGCTCAAGCCTGTCGGTGCGTACTGATGCTCACCTCTCGGTCAATAAATGACACCCCTGTGCCGGCAGCTCCCCCCGCGGCCGGCGGCAGCAGCAAAGGAGGCTCCATGGGAATCCGGATCGGATACGCGGCCGGTGCATTCGACCTGTTCCACGTAGGACACCTCAACCTGCTCCGGCATGCCAAGAGCGAGTGCGACTTCCTCATCGCGGGTGTCGTCTCCGATGAACTGCTCGAGAAGAACAAGGGCAAGCGTCCTGTCATCCCCCTGATCGAACGGCTCGAGATCGTGCAGAGCGTGCAGTTCGTCGACCGTGCCGTGGCCGAGACCGCTCCGACGAAGCTCGACATGTGGAAGCAACTCGGCTTCAACGTCTTCTTCAAGGGAGACGACTGGAAGGGCACTTCCCAGGGGCTCGCCCTCGAGGAGACCTTCGCCCGGGTAGGCGTCGAGGTCGTCTACTTCCCGTACACCGTCCACACCTCGAGTACGTTCCTGCGACGGACCCTGGAGCTTCTCAACGCTCCGGTGGCTCGTGAATCCGCACCCTGAACTACACCGCCACCTGACCCGAAGTGCCTGCACAGACCGACTGGGAGTCCATCATGTATCTGCTGTCGTCTCACCAAAAGCCCCTCCGCATCGCACTTGTCGGAACCCGCGGGGTGCCGGCCCGTTACGGAGGATTCGAGACCTGCGTCGAGGAGGTCGGGCAGCGTCTTGCTGCGCGCGGCCACGAGGTGGTCGTGTATTGCCGGACGACGGCGGACACGAACCATGCCGAGACCGAGTACAAGGGCATGACGCTCGTCTACCTCCCCGCGCTCAAGAAAAGGTCGCTCGAGACACTCAGCCACACCGGGCTTTCGGCCGGGCACCTGTTCTTCAAGCGCGCGGACGCTGCGATCGTCTTCAACTCGGCGAACTCCCCCTGGCTGCCCGTCCTGCGCGCGGCAGGCATACCGGTTGCGACCCACGTGGACGGCCTCGAGTGGAAGCGCGCCAAGTGGGGGACGCTGGGCAAGAGGTACTACCGGGTCGCCGAGTCGCTCGCGGTCCGATGGTCCGATGCGCTCATCGCGGATGCCACCGGCATCCAGGACTACTACCGCCAGGAGTTCGGTGTCGACAGCACGTACCTGGCGTACGGGGCTCCGATCCTCGAGGGCGGAGCGTCGCACCGCCTTCCGGAGCTGGACCTCACTCCCGGCGGGTACCACCTCGTGGTGGCGCGCTTCGAGCCCGAGAACCACGTCCACGTCATCGTCGACGGGTATGTCCGCAGCAAGGCCGAATTGCCGCTGATCGTCGTCGGCTCCGCCCCGTATTCCGACGACTACACGCGGCTCGTCACCTCGCTGGGTGACGAGCGGGTACGTTTCGTCGGCGGCGTGTGGGACCAGGAGCTCCTCGATCAGCTGTACGCCAACGCCCGGATCTACTGGCACGGGCATTCGGTCGGCGGCACCAACCCCTCACTCCTGCGCGCGATGGGTGCGGGCGTTGCGACGAATGCCTTCGACGTGAACTTCAACCGCGAGGTCCTGGGTACCAACGGCGAGTACTTCGCCGATGCCGCGGCGATCCCCGCGCTCGTACACGCCGCGGAAGCCTCGGTCTCGGACACGATGCTCCGCGGCAAGAAGTCCCAGGCGGACGCCCTGGCCTACGACTGGGATCGGGTTGCGGAGGGTTACGAGCAGCTCTGTTTCGACCTCGTAGGCCGCCGCGGGGCACGGGGCCGGCGCTCCGGCGCGTTCCCGCTCTCCCACACCGTTTCCTGATACCGAGCGACCGGCCTTTCCAGCCACTACGTGAAATCGCAATGGTTCGGACAGGGATTCCGACGGGGTTCAGGTAGTTGCTACTCGTGTCTTCCCGTTCGACGAATTCTAGGCTTTCCGCAGTTTGTTCGTCCGACTGGGACGTATTCAAAGATTGGTCTCACATGAATAACCGATATATCGCTCGCAGCCGGCCCAGGACAATGTCCCCTGGTGCCGGGAGAATATTCATCGTTCTTGCACTCACCGCCTTGCTGTCCGGATGCAGCAGCGATCCGGAAGCCAGCGAAGCGCCGTCAGGAAACGGGGGTCCCGAGGCGTCACCTTCGGCAAGCCGTGCGGACCCGAAGCCCACGCCAGATCCCGGTGAGTCCGGAGGGCCGGCGGGTGGGCCGGCTTTCGAACCGGCGTCGACCGGTGCACCCGAGGTGAGCCGCGACGGTGAGACAGCGCTCCGCGAGCTGGAGGTTGCTCCCGTCAGTTTCGCGGAGGAGGCGACGTGGAGTGACGGGCTGCGAGCAAGTACCCGGGGTTTCTCGCGGGGGACCATCACGGCGACCGGGACGGGAGCGATATCGGGTGCTGCCTATGTCACGGTCGAAGTCGAGCTGCAGAACCGGTCCGAGAGTGACGTCGTTCTGGACGCGGTCGTCGCAACTCTTCTGGTCGGTGAGGATGCGCTCCCTGCAGCTCCTACGTACGACATCGAGGAGGCAGCGGATCTTTCGGGAGTGCTGGAGCCCGGGGCCACGGCAACCGGCATCTACGCATTCCAGGTCGGTGCCGATATCAGCGAGGGTACGTTCTATCTCGACGTGGACGGCGACCATGTGATCGCCACGTTCAGCGGCTCCTTCCCATGAGGCTCGGCATCCGGCGGCTCCTGCCGGCCGGGCTTGCAGCAGTCGCTCCCTGCACCCAGGCCGTCGGCAGCATGGTGCTGATCCTGGTTGCGAGCAGAACCATGGATCTTGCCGACGTCGGTCTCTTCAGTCTTCTGTACGGCTTCTTCGTCCTCGGTTCCGGCCTGGTCAGTGGGTTCGTAGGAGACAGTGTCACTGTGCTGGACCGATCCCTCCGGGATATCCGGGCGGCGCTTCAGGCGTGGTTCCTCCTCCTTGCCGGCTCCATTTCAGTGGTCATCGCGGCGGCGAGTCATCTCATCGGTTTCACCGGTTCCGCACAGTCGCTGATTCTCGGGCTGGCGGCGTTCGCCTTCATCAGCGAAGAAATCGTGCGGCGCCTGCTGATGATCGACCTGAAGTTCGGAAGGGTCACGCTGGTCGATCTGGTGATGATCCTCGGGACGGGACTCGTCCTCCTGGCTGCCGCTGGAAACGGCCTAGAGCTGATCGATCTCATCGTGTCGGTCCTGATCGGGCAGACAGGCGGAGCCGTGGCGGGCGTCCTCCTGCTCCCTCGGTCGGAGCGGTACCTCGTCCCGATGGGAGGACCAGCACTTCGCGAGGTTGCAGGATTCGGCGTCTGGCGGGCGGCCCAGCAGGGGTTGAGGCCCGCACTGCTGGCAGGTATCCGCTTCGTCGTCATACTGTTCATCGGCCTTGCTGCCGCGGGCGAACTGGAGATCGCCAGGGTGTATGCCGCACCGGCCCTCCTGCTCGTCGGGGGCTTTTCATCGTTCCTCTTCTCCTCCTATGCACGGGATACGTCCAGGCCGCTGCACGAACTCATCCACCGTGCGGACCGGGCCGTGATCGCCCTCGCCGCATCCATCATCCTCGGCTCGGTTGTCGCACTTCTCCTGCTGCCGGTGGCCGGGCCGATGCTCACGGGGCGGACGCCGGATCCGACAGCAGTGGCCGGGTGGTTGTGTCTGTCCCTGGGCATCAGCGCCAGTATCCCCTACGGCTCGCTTGCAGCCGTCCGGGGGAGGGCTGCGTCCGTCTTCGGCGTTCGGCTGGGCGAAAGCCTCCTGTCGCTGACCCTCACCACCGTGGCCGTCGCACTGTCGGGCACCTTCGTCCTCGCCCCGCTGTGCGCTGCGGTCGGCTCCCTGACCGGCGCCGCCTTCCTCCGTTCATTCATCCTTGCACCCTCCCGAGCAGTATCGCGCCAACCCATCCTCCACTCCGCAGAGAAGGCGAGCTGAGACGCATGTCTGAGCCCAGAGCACTCCACAACAGTCCGTCCCGTCCCTGGCTCGTGTCCCGACTGGCCAGGGCCATCGCCACGATCTCCGCCGGCGTGGTCCTCGCTGCATCGTTCGCTGCCGTGCCGGCGCAGGCGGTCGAACCAGCAGTTCCTCCTGTCACGCTTCCAGCCACGGTCAGCGCCGACCTCCTGGTCGCTCCGCAGATCAATGGGGTGGTCTGGTCCACCGCGGTCGACGGCAATACGGCGTATGCCGTGGGCAGCTTCACCAGGGCGCGTCCGGCAGGGGTGCCGGCCGGAGGTGCGGGAGAAGTGGTGCGTAACAACGCCATGGCCTTCAATGTGGACACCGGAGCAATCCTCCCCTGGGATCCGAACCTGAACGCGCAGGCACGCGTCATCGAGTTGACGAGCGACCGGAAGCAGCTGTTCGTCGGGGGCGACTTCACCGTCGTGGGTGGCCAGGCGCGGAGCAAGATCGCCTCCTTCAGCACCGCCACCGGCACCCTTGATCCTTCCTTCAAATCCTCCGCATCGGGGAGCATCTACGGGATCGCCGTGACAACGGACCGGGTCTACTTCGGTGGATCATTCTCCACCGCGGGGGGAAGCACGCGATCGAACGTTGCGGCCGTCGCACGGACCACGGGTGCCCTTCTTCCCTGGGCTCCCACCACCAACGCACAGGTGCAGTCCATCGTCGCGGCGCAGGACAACAGTCGCGTCGTCCTTGGCGGGCGATTCCAGCAGCTCAACGGTGTGCGGAAGATCGGGATCGGAGCGGTCGACGGCATCAGCGGAGCCAGCCAGGCCTGGTCGAGCACCCCTATCCCTGAAGCGAAAGACACCAGCTCGTCCTGGGTGACCCAGATGGTCCTCCGGGACGGTGTCGTCTATGCGGGTGCGAACGGCAACGGAGCCCACTGGTTCGATGGACGATTCGCGGCCAACTTTGCGACAGGCGACCTCGTGTGGCTGGACAACTGCTACGGATCCACGAGTGACGTCTCGGTCATGGGGGAGATCATGTACTTCGTCTCCCACGCGCACGACTGCTCCTCGGTCGGGAGTTTCCCCGAGGAGAACCCCACGATCTGGCGCCGGCTCATGGGGAACACGATTTATGCGACGGGGACCGATCAGGCACCACCGGGCAGCAATAGCCTCTACTCGGGTCAGCCGACCCCCTCCCAGGTCCACTGGTATCCGTCGATCAACACCGGGTTCTACACGAACCAGTTCCAGGGCGGCTGGGCCATGGACAACAACGGGACCAAGATCGTGGTGGGCGGGGAGTTCACCACCGTCAACGGCGTGGCCCAGCAGGGGCTCGCGGTCTTCGGGTCGAGGGCGGTCGCGCCGAACAAGGTCCGGCCCGAGTACACGACGGCGTTGAAGCCGGCCGCAGTCTCCCTGGAAGCGGGCTCGGTTCGCGTCGCATGGCCCACCACCTGGGACTACGACGACGAGACGCTGACCTACGACCTGTTGCGGGACAACAGCCTGACGCCCATCGCGACGCTCCAGCAGTCCTCCAGCTGGTGGCGGGTCAGGAACCTGGGGTACCTCGACACCGGACGGACAGCAGGCGCGACGCATACCTACCGCGTCCGGGTGAAGGATCCGGCCGGCAACGAATACATCGGGCCGAGGTCCGATCCCGTGACCGTGGGTTCAGCCGTGCGCAGTGCCTACGCTGGCCTGATCGCGAAGGATGGGGCAGTGACCTACTACCCGATGAACGAGAGCGCGGGCACCTCCTTCATCGACAACATCGGCTTCAATGACGCGACGGCCGGCACGGGGCTGACCCGTGGAGTGGACGGTTTCATGCCATCCACGACCACAACCCGTTTCGACGGCACAGCGGGAGCCTTCGGCGCGGCCAGGACCGTAGAGACAGGGCCCAATACCTTCACCGCCGAAGCGTGGATCCGCACCGAGACGACGTCCGGCGGCAAGATCATCGGGTTCGGCGATGCGGCGACCGGCGATTCCGGCAACTATGACCGACACGTGTACATGTCCAACGATGGACGCATCACCTTCGGCGTGCATCCCGGGTTCACCGCGACGATTCGCAGCACCGGAGCGTACAACGACGGCAAGTGGCACCTGATCACGGCGTCCATGGGCGCGGACGGCATGAACCTCTACATTGATGGAGTCCGCGAAGCGGCACGTTCCGACGTCACAGCCGGACAGGCATACACGGGCCGCTGGAGGATCGGCGGTGACAACCTGGGTGGCTGGCCCAACACGCCGTCCTCCACCAGGTTCGCGGGTGACATCGACGAGGTCGCGATTTATCCAACGGCCCTCGACCGCCGCGTCGTCCTGGGCCACTTCACGGCCAGCGGCAGGACGGCCGACGTGCCGCCGGCACCAACCGATGCGTATGGCAAGGCAGTCGACCAGGACGACCCGGCCCTGTTCTGGCGCCTGGACGACTCCGGTACGGGCAACGCCGCCGATTCCTCCTCCTCGAGGACCGAGGGACTGGTGAGCGGCAACGTCACGCGTGAGGCCGCCGGGGTGGTGAAGGGGACCGTCACCAAGGCATTCACGTTCGACGGAACGAGTGGCATGACCGCTGCGAACAAATCGTCCGAGAACCCTCGGGTCTACTCCATGGAAGCCTGGTTCAGGACCGACACGACCCGGGGCGGAAAGATCATCGGCTTCGGCAATACGAATGCGGGATTGTCCGGGAGCTACGACCGGCATGTGTACATGGAGGATTCCGGAAAGCTCATCTTCGGGACGTACACAGGCCAGACGAACACGATCCAGACGCAGAGGAACTACAACGACAACGCGTGGCACCACGTCGTCGCCAGCCAGTCTCCCCAGGGGATGAAGCTGTACGTCGACGGTGCGCTGGCCGGCACGAATCCCCAGGCAGGTGCGCAGACGTACACCGGTTACTGGCGTATCGGCGGGGACACCACATGGGGCTCCAGCAGCGCGTTCTTCAAGGGGTCCATCGACGAGGTCGCCGTGTATTCGCGGGAGTTGTCCGCGGAGCGGGTGAAGGCGCACTACGACATCGTCGTGCCCCCCAACCAGCTCCCGGTGTCGGCGTTCTCCTCGGAGGTGACCGATCTCAACGTGGTGCTCGACGGCGGCGGAAGCACTGATCCCGACGGCACGATCGCTCGGTGGAACTGGTCCTTCGGGGACGGGACCACCGCGGAGGGTGCGCGGGTACAACACGCCTACACGACGAGCGGCTCGTACGAGGTGTCCCTGACGGTGACCGACAACCGCGGGGGGAAGACGACGACCAGCAAGACGATCTCAGCCACGGCACCGAACGCCCTACCTGTGGCGGACGTCCAGGCCACGCAGGCCGGCCTGTCCGTGACGTTCGACGCCTCCGGATCCAGGGATGCCGACGGCTCGATCGCCTCGTACAGCTGGAACTTCGGTGACGGGACGACTGCCGAGGGACCGACGCCGACCCACCAGTTCGGACGGGACGGCACGTACACGGTGACTCTGGTCCTTCTCGACGACCGCGGTGGCCGTACGAGTGTCGAGCGCCAGATCCAGGTGAGCAACTCCGCGCCGACGGCGACGTTCGCCGGAACAAGCGTCGGACTGGATGCGCACGTCGATGGAACCGGTTCGACGGATGTCGACGGGACTATCCGCACCTATGGCTGGGACTTCGGAGACGGCTCGACCGGATCCGGTGCCATCGCCGACCATCGGTACGCGGCCTCGGGTTCGTACAACGTCACGCTGACCGTGACGGACGACAGGGGCCTGACGGGTACCTTCGCATCGACGGTCAATGTCACGAAGGTCAACCAGTCGCCGACCCCGGGTTTCCAGGTCACGACGAGGGACCTTCTCGTCCAGGTCGACGGGTCGGAAGCCAAGGATGCGGACGGCACCATCACCGGCTACGCGTGGACCTTCGGGGACGGTGCCGTGGCGAGCGGACGGACTGCCCAGCATGCCTACGCGTCAGCGGGATCCTACGACGTGACGCTCACCGTGACTGACAGCGACGGCGCGTCGGCGACGGTCACGAGGACGGTCACGGTGCAGGTCGCACCGCCGGCCAGTCCGACCGCTTCCTTCACCGCCCGGACAGACAACCTGACCGCGACGTTCAGCGGGGCGGGAAGCTCGAGCCCGAATGGAGCGATCACGACCTACGCGTGGTCCTTCGGTGACGGGACCACCGCCACCGGTGTCTCGCCGTCTCATGCCTACGGTGGGGCCGGGACCTACGACGTAAAGCTGACGGTGACCGATGTGCGAGGCGCGCAGGCGTCGACGACACAGTCCGTCTCGGTATCCGCTCCGCTGGTCGCCGCCTTCGAGGTGACGACGCAGGGCAGGCTCCTCGCTGCTGATGCCACCTCCACCGGTGGGAGTGGCGTCGGCTATGCCTGGGACTTCGGGGACGGGACGACCGCGACCGGCGTGACATCCAGCCACCGGTACACCAAGGACGGCGCCTACGCCGTTCTCCTGACGGTGACCGACGCCGCGGGCCGCACGGCGTCCACGACCAAGACCGTCACGGTTGCCAACAGCCTGCCGACCAGTTCCTTCACACCGGTGGTGTCGGGACTGGACCTGACGGTCGATGCCACTGCGTCGAAGGACGCCGAATCCACCGCGCTCTCGTACACCTGGTCCTTCGGCGATGGCACGACGGCGACCGGTCGGGTTGCCACCCACACCTACGCTGCTGCAGGCACCTACACGGTCGCACTCGTCGTCCGTGATGAGGATGGCGGGGAGGCACGGTCGGAGCAGCGCGTTCTCGTCGAGAAGGCGGTGACCGAGCCGCGCACCTTCGCCAGGGACGCCTTCTCCAGGACCGTCAGCTCCGGGTGGGGTAGCGCGGAGGTGGGCGGCGCGTACTCCTACTCCGGAACGCTCTCCAACTTCTCCGTGGCGAACGGCAAGGGCCTGCTTCGATTGGGCTCCGCAGGAGCGGGACCCTCCGCCTACCTGAACTCCGTGTCCTCGACCGACACCGAGGTCCGTGCAAACATCTCGATCGACAAGGCAGCCACGGGGGGAGGAGTGCACCAGTCGTTCCTGCTGCGCGACGTGTCCGGCGCAGGTGCCTACACCGCCAAGCTGCAGTTCCAGCCGAACGGGTCGGTCACGGCATTCCTGCTGCGCAACGAAACGATCCTCGTGAACCAGACCGTCATCTCCTCCCTGAGCTACGCTCCGGGGAAGGAGTTGGTGGTCCGGGCTCAGGTGGTCGGGACCTCTCCGACCGTCATCCGCATGAAGGTGTGGGCGGCAGGGACCGCCGAGCCCGCGAGCTGGCAACTGTCGACGAGCGACGGGGCAGTCGACTTCCAGAAGGCGGGGCGTGTGGGTTTCCAGTCCTACCTCTCCTCATCGGCGACCAACGCTCCGGTGATCGTCCGCTATGACGACCTCTGGGTCGGGGAGGCGCGTCCGTAGAGTCCGAGACCCGTACCATTCGCTCAATAAGGAAGTCCGCTCAATAAGGAAGTCCGCTCAATAAGGAAGTCCGCTCGAAAAGAAGGACAGTCATGACAATGCGACCTGGGGCGCAGTTGGAATTCCGCCAAGCACTGGACTCTCTCGCCAGTGCACAGAAAACATCGAAAGGAGCCCCCGCTTACTCGAGGTACATCAACAGGAGACTGGGTAGGGTCTTTGCCGCAGCAGCCTATTCCCGCAATCTCACCCCCAACCAGGTCACGGTCATCAGTGCCGTCGCCACGTTCTCCGGACTGGCGCTGCTGGTCCTGACGGATCCGACAACCGGCACCGCACTTCTGGTGACCGTCCTGCTGGTGCTGGGTTATGCGCTCGACTCGGCGGACGGCCAGCTCGCACGGCTGACAGGGAGGGGGTCTGCGGCCGGGGAGTGGCTGGATCACACCGTGGACGCCTTCAAGGAGGGGAGCCTTCACCTCTGCGTCCTCATCTGCTGGTGGCGGTATCTGGACGTCGAGACCGCGTGGTTGATCGTCCCGATCGTGTTCCAGGTGCTTGCTACGGTGCACTTCTTCTCGTCACTCCTGATGGACCAGTTGCGGAGGGCCCAACGGACCAGGAGCAGCGTGCCTGCAGGGGAACAGTCGACGTCATCGGCCCTGTATTCCCTCGCCGTGCTGCCGACGGACTTCGGTCTGTTGTGTGTCCTGTTCGTCCTGCTGCTCGTCCCTGCGATCTTCGTGGGTGCGTACAGCCTGCTCATGCTCGCCAACGCCGCATTCCTGGTGCTGGCCCTGCCCAAGTGGTACAGGGAGGTGAAGACGTGGAGCTGAACGAATACGGGCGCATCTTCCGGCGCCGGTGGATCCTGATCCTCGTCTCGACCCTGGTCGGTCTGATCGTCGCCGTTGTGGCGACAAGTCTCACCACCCGCACCTACGACGCGCAGGCCGGCCTCTTCATCAGATCTGATTCGGAAACCAGTTCCAGCTTCGAGGACTCACGGTTCGTCCTGGAGCGCGTGAAATCCTACCCGGACCTGGTCTACAGTCCCCAGGTGCTCACGCCGGTGCTGCGGGAGTTGAACTCGTCGCTGACCCTCGCCGAGATCAGGCAGCAGGTGAGTGCGAGCAACCCTGAGGAAACGGTGTACGTCAACGTCACTGCCTCCGCCGGGACTGCGCAGGACGCGGCCAAGATCGCCAACCTGGTGGCCCAGAACCTGCGTGACGTGATCCGGGACCTGGAGGGGGGAGATGCTGCGGGGAAAGCGACCATAGAGGCTTTCGTGGCCGTGCCTGCCGTCGCCCCGGCCGCACCATCGTCTCCCAACACGGTCCTGAACCTGGCAATGGGACTGCTGTCCGGACTCGCCGTAGGGCTCGTCGTCGCCGTCCTGCTGGGATCCGGACATCGAAGGATCCGAAGGCGCGGTGATCTATCCCGTTCGGTCGGCCTTGAGGTGCTGGGATCCGTCGCCGACGGTCCGCACAACGCCACGGGGGTCCTCTCCCAGGAGACGGAACTCCAGTACCGGGAGTTGATGACTACGCTCCTGGTCAAGCGTGGCGGCCACCTGCCCAAGCTCCTCATGGTAACGGCGGTCGGACAGGCGAGTGGTTCCCAGGACGCATTCGGGTACCAGTTCGCCGGCTACATCGGCGATTCAGGTGCGCGGACGTGTGTCATCGATGCGACGCAGCACCAGGAGCAATCCGGTGGGGCCGGCTCCGGGCAGACCGCAACAGACCTCGGTTTCTCGGATGTGCTCATGGGTGAGGCAACGCTGGACGACGTCCTCTTCGCCACCGAGTCGGGAACGTATCGCATCCCCATCGGTGCATCCACGGAGAAGATCAGCCGTTCCCGGGCGGCGCGCGAGGGCGCGAGTATCCTCAAGGAGCTGGGCGACTCCTTCGATGTCACGCTCGTCAAGGCCTCCTACGATTCGCACCCGCTGACGACGTGGACCGTCGCACCGGTAGCAGAGGCAGCTTTGGTGCTCGTGTCGTACGGCACCCGGGCGACAGACCTGGAGGACTCCGTGCGTGAGCTCCGGGCGGTGGGGGTGGAGCCGCTGGGCGTGGTGCTGCTGGGTGGACAGCGGCGGTCGGGAGGTCGCGGACGGGGACGTGCCCACCTCAAGGTCCGGACCTCCGGTCTTGGGTGAGGCGAAGGCCCGCACCGCGAGCGCCATCAGCATCTGGATCGTCCTGATCATCAGTGTCACGGCGTGGCGGAAGGGTGCCTACTTCGAGGGGGCCTTCGACACCGTGGTCGTCGCCAAGGCCGCACTCCAGGGAGGGGCTTTCGCGATGGCCCTGCTCCTGAGGAAGGTATCTCCGACGGCGTACCCCGTCGCAGGCGGGCCATTGCTGGCGGTGCTCGCTGTGCTGGCGGTCTCCATGATCGGGGCGCTCCAGGCGGGCGGTACTACTGCCTCCGGGGTCCTCGTCGTGCGGATCGTCCTCCTGATGGTGACGGTGGTGCTGCTGGTGTCCGTCTTTCCACGGGAACACGTCCTCAGGCAGCTGGTCATCGCCATAGGGGTGGTCGGCGCCGTCCTCGCGATCACCGGTGCTGGTACGGTCGCAGCCGGTGGCCGTCTGGAGGGAACCCTGCTCCCCATCAGCCCCAACGAACTCGTCCTCCTCTGTGCGGTCCCCGCGCTCGCGGCAATCCATCGGGTCCTGTCAGGGCATGCGACGATCGGTGCGGTCGTCGCAGCAGTCGCCTATACCCTTGCCTGTGTAGCGACCCAGTCACGGACAGCCCTGCTCGGCGTGGCCGTAGCAATCGTCGTTCTTGTCCTGAGTATCCGAACCATCCAGCGGTACGTCGTCGTCGTGATGGTCGCGTCCGTGCCCGCGCTGTTCGTGGTCGCCGCGTACACCCCGCTCCTCGGGTCACTCCTCAACCGGGAGGGAAGCACGTCAAACCTCACCCTGAACTCACGGACCATTGCATGGCAGGTCGTCCTGCAGACTCCTGTCGAGTCCCTGCAGAAGTGGGTCGGGGCGGGGATGTCGGTCAAGACCGTGAACGTGAGGGGACAGTACTGGAACGAGCAGGTCCTGGATTCCAGTTGGGTCTCCGCGCTTGCGCAGACGGGGGTCATCGGCACCGCGATCCTCGCCGTACTGGTCACAGCAGTCCTGGTCGCCACGATGCGAGGCGGACGGAGGAACGCATTACCCGTTGCTCTCCTCGTCTTTCTCCTGATCAGGGCATTCCTCGAGACCGGGCTCGTGGACGCCAGCGTCACGTTCATCGTCTTCATCTCCCTCGCGTCTACTTTCGTACCCACGTCTGTACCGGCGTCAGGAAGAGTGCTGCCATCGGATCACCTGGCTCCAGCCGGCCCCTCAATCCGCTACGGGACCCACCAGAAGGCTTCCTGACGGAACTCGCAGCAACCGGGCGATCTGATCGGGTAGCGGCTCGGCGACTCCAGCTGACCGCACTGGGGTGCTCACCCGGAACGTCTCCGGATCCACAACGTCCCCGCCGGTCAGCTCCATGTCATGCTTCGCCTGTCCCGTCGCGTTCCTGAATCGGTCGAGAGTGGTGAATACCGCCGGATCCCCGGTTCCTCGTGACCAGATCACGAGCCAGGCCGGAGTGGAGACCGAGGCGCGATGGAAGACGTTGCCCGAGGTCGTGACGCCCATGGCGTCCGCTGACAATCGATGTGAATAGTCCTCGACGCACAGCATGCAATTCGCCGTGGTGCCCGTGATCACGTTGTTCCGAACGGCAATCGGCCCGTTGATCCACGTCATCAGCGGATCGGGAAAGAGCTGTCGTGGGTCGTGTCCGGGCGTACGGCCGTCTGCGGCGCGCCGGGTGTCCTGCACGATGTTGATCGGACGCCCGTTGTCGATGAACGAGTTGTTCCAGATCGCGACGTCACTCGTATTGTTGATCTTCAGGCCGTGGCCCTCGTTCCCCGCGATGACGTTGTTCGCGACGACCGCGCGGGCGGAGATCTCCAGGGACAATCCATGACCGCTGTTCCCGACGAAGTCGTTTCCCGACGTCGTGATATCGACCACTGATTCGTCGAACCACAGTCCGGTACCGTTGTTCGCCCTGAAGATGCTGTCCTGCACGTGTACGGTCCGGGTCCGGCCGATCTTGAATCCACCGGCCACCGGCGAATGATTGAAGCCTTCGGTGTTGTTGTCCGTCACCTTGAGGCCGATCGCGGACAAACCGTCCGCGTAGGTCGCGGACGCACCGAGCATGCCGTTCTGCGTGAGAGTTATTCCGCGCAGCCGGGCGTCCGTGCCGGACACCGCGAGTCCGGTCGTCGAGGTCTGCTTGACGACGACGTTCTCGATCGAGATCCCCGTGCTCTCGAGAGTCACCGCTGCCATATGCGGAACGGATGGAGAAAACCGACGGACACCGATCCCCTTGATGGCCGATCCCGCCGACTGTATCGAGATCGCCTTGGCAATCGAACTCGCCCGGACCTTCTTGCCGGATGGATCCGACCCGAGGAACAGCCGGTCGCTGTCATAGTCGACGAGGAAGGAGCCGGCAGTCAGTTCGTCGAGTGAAGTCACCTGGTGCTGTGCTGCACCGTCGACCCACACCTGATCCGGGTGCGAAGCCAGGGGATGCTCGGGATCGACAAAGGTCCAGCCCGGCGTCGTACCGTCCGCATCTCCCCACGAATACGTCGGACTCGCGTCGAACTCGGCCGTCCACCCTTCGGCGACGAACACCCGTCCGTCAGGCTCGAACCCGGTCACCGGGACACTGCCGTCGAGCCACACTTCCTCATGGGGGAACGCCTGCAGGGTGATCTTCTTGGTCGGGGGGATTCGAACCCCTTCGTGGAACGAACCGCTCCTGAGGACGATGGTCTGCCCGCTGTCGGCCTTTGCAACAGCGGCCTTGATGGTCTTCAGCGGGGAGTCGTGTGCCCCACGTGCGGTGTCGCTTCCGTCGGGGGCGACGAAGAGCGCGTCCTCGGGTACGGCGTACGCCGTCGTGCCCACAGGTGCGGCACCCGCAACCGAGCGTTCTCCAGGCGCGGACGATTCCGTCACCGCTGTGAGTGCCGGAGCCTCGGCGTACAGCCTGAGCGACTTGGCGAAGAAACTGTCGGGGGACGACGCCACGCGCTCGCTCGACGACGACAAGCGGGTGCTGTCCGCGCCGGCGCCCATCTCGGATGAACGCTGCGCTGGTGGAAAAGCGCACGCCGCCAGCAGCACGACGGCGCCGAGCGCACCGGAGCGGCAGCTGAGCCGAACAAACGAATTCACGGTCGGTAGAACTCCCTCGCGATTGCGCGGTCTGCCGCACTGTCTGGAATGCAGTCCGAATCAGATGACACCGTTCCGAGGCGATGCGGTGGGCGCAACGTTACCGGACCGGGGGAGTGGCAGGCGGTGCAATGCCTCCAGTCGGTTTCCCGACCGCGAGGTCATATCCGAATAAGCCGGCGGCGTCTCCGATAACGCGAGCCGATGCATCTAGGATGAAACCACCGAACGGGAGGAATTGTGTCGAACAATTCCACATTCATTGATCGCAACGGCTAGCCGAAGGTTTTCATGGACTTGACTGGGCAGAAGATCGTCATCGCGCATCCCTCGGCCGATCTGTACGGCTCGGACCGGATGATGCTCGAGACCCTCGAGGGGCTGGTGTCTTCCGGTGCGGAGATCACCGTCGTGGTGCCGACCAATGGACCGCTCCTGGCGCGGGTCGGTGAGACAGGTGCTGCCTCTGTGGTGGTGAAGACCCTGGTTCTGAGAAAGAATCTCCTGTCCGCGAGGGGAGCCCTGTCACTGCTTGCCCAGAGTGCGAAATCATCGATCGCAATTGCCGCATTTCTCGCCCGGAACCGGCCCGATACCGTCTACGTGAGTACGTTGAGTATTCCTTTGTGGACCGTCATCGCGCGTTTGTCCGGATGTCGGGTGCTGGTTCATGTCCACGAGGCAGAAGGCCACGTGCGTCCCATCATCCGGCACCTTCTGGCCCTGCCGATCCTGTTCTCGACAGAGGTGATCGCCAACAGCCGGTACACCGTGAAGGTGCTGGGCCAGTCCTTGCCCCGGAAGGCTTCCCGGGCGCGCGTCGTGTACAACGGGGTCGCCGGGCCCGAGTCCGTGAGCAATGCTCGAGAAGAGCTCTCCGATGGCGTAAGGCTCATCTACTTCGGTCGGATATCCCACCGCAAGGGCGTGGATCTCGCAATCGATACTGTTGCCGAACTCAAGCGCCGAGGGATGGTGGCCACACTGAACGTCGTGGGCGCTGTGTTCGCCGGCAACGAGGAATACGCGCGCGACCTCACGAAGAGGATTCGACGGAAGGGCCTCCAGGATTCTGTTCGAATGCTGGGATTTCGGGAGGACGTCTGGAATTCCCTCGATGAAGCCGACATAGTGCTGATCCCGGCCCGGCTCGACGAATCGTTCGGGAACACGGTGGTCGAAGCCATGCTGGCGGCCCGTCCCGCCGTCGTCTCAGCCATGCCTGGACTATGTGAGGCAGGCGATGGCTACGGCAGCGTCCAGTTCGTCGCACCGGATGACGTCGGTCAGCTCGCCTCGGCCGTGGAGACCGTCGTCGGCAATTGGTCCCGGTGGCGCGGACTCGCCATGCAGGACCGGTCCCGCGCCCAGGAACATCATGCTCCGAGCAAGTATCGAAGCGAGATCGTCGCCTCCATCGCGGAGACGGGGCGGCCTGGATCGCCGGCGCGGTCGGGGTCCTCCTCTTCTTAGGTAGCACTGGGATGCCGGACTCGGCACGGAGTGGGAGCATTAGATCAGAGAACCCTTGCGTAATTGCCGCAGGGATACCCGATCCGAGGAGCTTCCGTGCCCGTGGTTGAAACGCCCGTCACCCTCACCCCTGCCTCCGCGGGGCTGACCGATGCCGAGGTGCACCGCATCCGCAACGACTTCCCGATCCTCGGCACCGAGGTCAACGGCAAGCCGCTCATCTACCTCGACTCCGGCGCCACCTCCCAGAACCCCCTGAGTGTGATGGAGGCGGAGCAGGAGTTCTACGAGCAGCGCAACGCCGCCGTCCACCGCGGAGCCCACACGCTCGCCGTGGACGCCACCGAGGCCTACGAGGACGCCCGCACCGCCGTCGCCCGCTTCATCGGTGCCCGCACCAATGAACTGGTCTGGACCTCGAACGCGACCGAGGGCATCAACCTGGTGGCCTATGCCATGTCCAACGCCGCGCTGGGACGCGGGGGAGCGGCCGCCCGGCGCTTCGCCGTCGGACCCGGCGACAACATCGTCGTCACCGAGATGGAGCACCACGCCAACCTGATCCCCTGGCAGGAGCTCGCGGCCCGCACCGGTGCCGAGCTCCGCTTTCTCCCGGTCGGCGACGACGGCTCGCTGCGGCTGGAGGACGCCGCCGCGATCATCACGCCGTCGACCCGGCTCGTGGCGTTCTCCCATGCCTCCAACGTGCTCGGCACCATCAATCCCGTCGGGGAACTCGTGCAGCTCGCCCGGGCCGTCGGTGCCCTCACGCTGCTCGACGCGTGCCAGTCCGTGCCGCACCTCCCGGTCGACGTGAAGGACCTCGGCGTCGACTTCCTCGTGTTCTCCGGCCACAAGATGCTCGGCCCCACCGGCATCGGCGCGCTCTACGGCCGCGCCGAACTGCTCAACGCCATGCCGCCCTTCCTGACCGGCGGCTCGATGATCACCACCGTGACAATGGAGCGGGCCGAGTACCTCCCGTCCCCGAACCGCTTCGAGGCCGGGACCCAGCGCATCTCGCAGGCCATCGCACTCGGCGCCGCGGCGAACTACCTGTCAGAAACCGGCATGCACCACATCGAGGCGTGGGAGTCGAGGCTCGGCGCACGGCTCGTCGAGGGCCTCGGCGCCATCGAGGGCATCCGTGTCCTCGGGCCGGCCGCGGGTCTGCCGCGCATCGGGCTCGCCGCGTTCGACGTCGACGGCGTCCACGCGCACGACGTCGGCCAGTTCCTCGACGATCAGGGCATCGCTGTGCGGGTGGGCCACCACTGCGCCCAGCCTCTGCACCGCCGCTTCGGCCTCACTGCCACCACCCGCGCCAGCACATACCTCTACAACACGACGGACGAGGTGGACGCGTTCCTGGACGCCGTCGCACAGGTCCGTCCCTTCTTTGGAGCACAGAGATGAGCACCGGTCTCGAACAGCTGTACCAGCAGATCATCCTCGACCACGCGAAGGCGCGGCACGGCTCGCCCCTCAGGGAGTACGACGGCGCGGGCCGGAGCGGCGAATCGCGTCAGCTCAACCCGGTGTGCGGTGACGAGATCACCCTCCGCGCCGGCGTCGCCGACGGGACCGTCGCGTCCGTCACCTGGGACGGTGCGGGCTGCGCGATCTCCATGGCGTCGGCCTCCGTCCTCACCGATCTGGTGCAGGGGCTGCCCCGGGACGAGGTGATCTCCCTCGTGGATGCGTTCCGCGAGGTGATGCGCTCCCGCGGCAGGATCGAGGCGGACGAGGAAGTGCTCGGGGACGCCGCAGCGTTCTCGGGAGTTTCGCGGTTCCCGGCGAGGGTCAAGTGCGCCATGCTGGCGTGGGTCGCCCTCGAGGAATCGCTGCTGGCCGCGAACGGCTAGCCGGACCGGACCGCAGACTCCTTCAGCGCCTGGCACAGGTCGACCACACCCCTGGTGGTGTTTTTCAGGATCTCCACCGACTCGGATTCGGCAGCCCCTTCCTCCCCCGACATGCTGGTCTTGATCACGAACTTCCCGCCCTCGAAGTAGAAGAACTCCGAGACTTCTCCGGCCAGCGCTGCGGCGTCGGCCGGACTCACCGGGTAGACGATGGCGGGCCCTACAATCGTTTCTACGACGGTCATCTCATCCGGCGAGAAGCGCGTGCTGTATGGTCCGGAGACGTCGACCTCGTCAATAAAGCCATCGTACGGGGGGATTCCGTCTCCGTCCCTGTCAGCAATCACATCCACAGTCAAATCGCCCCGGTATTTATCCACTATCGTCCCGTCATGCTTGATGCGGACTTTTTGTTCGACCTCCTGCACGTCGCCGGCCCTGAGGATGATTGTGGTGCCGCATGCCTTAAACACGACGTCCTCATAAATGTCATCGGAGGCGGGCACCCACCCGTCGGTTTCCATAGGAAGCCCGGGGACGGGGGCCTCCTCCTCCGTGGCCGTGGCGGCAGACGCCGATCCGGCGACGAGGGACAGCGTGGCGAGTAGCGAAAGGCACAGCGTGTTCTGGGTTGTCATGTCAGGCTCCTGGACATGGCAGGAGTGCAGCCGTAGTGCGTCCTGCCCGGGTATGCGGTGGATGCCGTGAAGGCGACAGGTCCACTGGACCGGCGCTGGGTGTCCGTCGACCCGGGCACGTGGCGACAACCTACGCCTGCGCTTTTTGGACTGTCAATCGCAGTCGTGGACTTACCGTTACCCGACTTTGGATAGGGTATCTACCCGCCCTGCTCGCGATCTTGCCGAGTGCCAGGCCCAGGTGGAGGCTCCCGTCCGGTGGATCCTCCCGTCATGGACGAGTGCACCTGGTCCCGCCGCCTTGCGGTCACCCCGGAGGCTGCGGGATGAGGATCGTGAAGCAGGTTCCCTGACCGGGCTCGCTGCGGACGGTGATGGATCCGCCGTGCTCACCGACGATGCTCTTGGTGATCAGCAGCCCCAGTCCGACCCCCGGCACCGCCGTCGTACGGACCGACGGTGAACGGAAGAACCGGTCGAACACGTGGTGCAGTTCCTCCGCCTCGATACCGATCCCGGTATCCTCCACCGCGACCGTCAGCCCGTCCCTGTCCAGGGACGCATCCAGCGTGATGCTGCCGCCCCTCCTGTTGTATTTGACGGCGTTGGTGAGCAGGTTGTCGACGGCCTGCGCGAGCCGGACCGGATCCGCCACGGCGGGCAGGCTCGACGGCGCGCGATTCACGAGGCGGAGACCGGACCGGGTAGCGCGCACGGAGGCCGACGACGCCGCCTCCGCCAGAATCCTGCCGACATCGGTCGATACCGGGTTCACCTCGAAGGTGCCGGCGTTGATGGCCAGCAGGTCCTCGACGAGCTGCTCGAGCCGCTCCGCGTTACGCCGGGCGACCTCCAGGTGATGGACGACGTCCTCGGGCAGACTGTCGCGGAGTTCGAGGGTCAATTCGAGGTACCCGAGGATCGAGGTCAGCGGTGTCCGGAACTCGTGCGAGACATTGGAGAGGAAATCGTCCTTCGCCTGCAGCGCGAGCACCAGTTCCGTGACGTCGTTGAAGGACACCACCGTCCCCGCATACGCCCCGTCGTCGTGCATGGAACGGGAGGAGATGCTGAAGGCCCGCTGGGAGCGCGGTGGGCCCAACCAGATCTGCACTCCCTCGAGGTCCTCGCCCCGGATTGCCCGGAGCACCGGGCGTTCCTCGGGAGGGATGGGGGTGACGCGGTCGGGACCGAAGATCAGCAGTTCCGACTCGTTCGGGTCGTCGTTGCCCACGGGGGCGGCCGCCAGGTGGTCCTTCCGCTGCCGGGCGTTCATGAGGATGTCGTTTCCGTCCGCGTCGACCGCGAGCAGTCCCACGCTGACCGTATCGAGCACAGTGTTCAGCAGCCGCTCCCGGATCCGGCCGGCCTCGACACTCTCCCGGAGCGCTGCCTGGGAGACGCGCAGCGCCTCCTGCCGCCGCCGGTTGTCCTTCGACAGGGCGCTCACGAACCACGCCATGCCCGTGAGCATGATGGGCAGCAGGATGGGGTCCATCAGGGCGTCGGCGGTCAGGGGTTCGGGACGCAGGACGAGCGGCAGCCAGATGATCGCCAGCGACGCGGCGATGGTGATGGCGACCGCTGTGCCCGTCCGGACGCGGGACGCGGCGATCCAGACCACGGGAAATGCGGCCAGCAGCCCTACTCCGCCGAGGCTGTCGCCGGCGGCCGCGCGGGACAGGCCGACGGCCACGAAATCGACCAGTGGTACGAGGATCACCCAGCGGCTGGGGATGCGCGACCACGGCAGGACGCAGCACAGTGCCAGGACGAGCACGTTGAGCAGCCACCCGGAGAGGAAGACCGGCGTCGACGCGAGGTCCTCGCGCTCCGCGACGCCGAGCGCCATGGCAAGGGTGAACGTGATCGTCAGCGCCAGTTCGCTGAGGATGATGCGCCGGCGGTGCCGGGCCCGCCGTCCGCTGCCGCCGGAGTCTGCGGAAGTCTCCCCGCCCGGCGCCGATCCACTTTCCCCCATGAAAAGGATCCTAGTTCCCGCGGTCCTCGAAGACGTCGGGGATGCCGTCCGCGTCGGCGTCGATCTTTTCTTCCTCCTCGATGCGGCGGTAGCGCCTGTTGCGCAGGCGCAGCACCACGCTGGAGAGGAGGGCTGCGGTGAGTGAGGCGGTGAGGATGGCGACCTTCGCGTGGTCGTCGTGCTCGCTGCCCGTGCCGAAGCTGAGGTCGTTCACGAGCAGCGACACGGTGAAGCCGACGCCGGCGAGGATGCCGACGCCGAGCAGGTCCCACCAGCTCAGGCCCGGGTCCAGGTGCGCCCGGGTGGTCTTCGTGACGAGGAACGTGGTGGCCAGGATCCCGATCGGCTTGCCGACGACGAGGCCCAGGACGATGCCGATGAGGACCGGGTCCGTGAGGGCGGACACGAAGCCCTCGACGCCGCCGATCGCCACTCCGGCGGAGAAGAACGCGAAGAAGGGGACGGCGAATCCCGTGGACAGGGGGCGGAAGCGGTGCTCGAGGACCTCGGCGAGGCCGGGTTTCCCGGGCGTCGGCAGGGCCGGTTTCCCTTCGGACTTCCGCAGCACGGGAACGCAGAAGCCGAGCAGGACCCCGGCGACGGTCGCGTGGACGCCCGAGGCGTGCATGAGCGCCCAGGTGGCGATCCCGAGCGGCAGGAGGATCAGCCAGGGCCCGTGCAGGGTGGTGCCGAAGAACCGGGGTTTGCGCTGCGCGAGGAGGGCGAAGAGTCCGAGCGGCAGGAGCATCGCCAGCAAAAAGGCCGGGTGGACGTCCTCGGAGTAGAAGAACGCGATGATCGCGATGGCGATGAGGTCGTCCACCACGGCCAGGGTCAGGAGGAAGATCCGCAGGGCCCCGGGCAGGTGGGAGCTGATCACGGCGAGCACGGCCAGGGCGAAGGCGATGTCCGTGGCGGTCGGGATCGCCCAACCCCTGAGGGTGTCGGGGGAGGAGAGGTTCACGAGGGCGTAGATCAGGGCGGGGGCGACGACGCCGCCGAAGGCCGCCGCGACGGGCACGATGGCCCGGCTGATCCGCCGGAGGTCACCGGCGACGAATTCGCGCTTGAGTTCGAGTCCGGTGAGGAAGAAGAACACCGCGAGCAGTCCGTCCGACGCCCAGGCGCCGACGGACAGTTCCAGATGCCAGGGCGCGTAGCCGAACTCGTAGTCCCGGATCGCGAAGTAGGAGTCGGCGAACGGGGAGTTGGCCCAGACGATGGCGATCGCACTCGCGATCAGCAGCAGGATCCCGCCCACGGTCTCCTTGCGGAGGATCTCCGTGATCCGCAGGTACTCCGGATAACTGGACCGCTGGAGGACGACGGGATGGATCCCCGCCGCCTTCGCGGACTGGTCGCCTGCCATGTGCTGTCCTCTCTCGATCGGCCGCTACCGTGAGTACGGGGGCGTGCGGGGAGGCCTCAGCCGATGAGGGCCCGCACCCCGATGACAGCGGTGGCCGCGCCGAGGATCATCGACGTCGAGATGAGCATGAGGTGCACGGTCAGGAACCGCGTCGCCGCGCCCTTCTCGTCCCGCGCCCGCGGGTCCTTGAGGACACGGCGCAGGAAGGGCGGCCAGACGATCAGGGTCCAGACGCCGGCGAGGATCAGGATGAGGGCGAGGGGTGTGGGGAGCTGCACGGTGCGAGTCTTTCGGGTGGGGTGGAGGAAGGTGCGGGGCGGGACCGGATCAGCGGCTCTCGAGCCACTTCCGGGCCTCGACGGCCTGCACGTTGAGGGCCTTACCGATCATGGGCTCGGCCGCGCCGGCGATCTTCCCGCCGAGGAACGGGATGGACGAGGTCACATTGCCCTGGAGATCGACGACCGTGGAGGTGCCCTGGGCGACCAGGCGCTGCACCGCGGTGACGTTCAGGGGGACCCCGGCGACCGTCATGTCGAGCGAGGCCCGGCGCGAGCCGTCCGCCTCGGGAGCCTCCCAGTGCTCGGTCTGCGTGACGGAGAGCGTCTCGCCGACGAACTTGCGGGCCATGTCCGGCAGCCGGTTGGTCGGCATGGTGCGGACGGCGGTGAGTGTGAACGCGCCGGCGGGGTCGCCGTCGAGCGTGAGGGACTGCAGGGAGCCTCCGACGTACTCGCTCATGTGGCGCACGAAGCCTTCGTCGGTGAAGACGCCGAGGACGGTGGCGGTGTCGTAGGGGAGTGTGGTGGACGCGTTCAGTGCCATGGTTCCTCCGGGAAATCAGCGCGGTGCCGCACGGGCGGCAGGACAGGGGTCTCCCGTAATCCTACGGCCTGCCCCTGCGTGGAGGTCGGCCGGCACGGGCCGGCCCCCAGGTGTCAGGCCCGCTTGGTAGGCTGGAAACATCCCCGGGAACAGTTCGTCTTTTCCGGGCTTTTGTGCTGTCTCCGCCCTGTCGCGACCCTGCTGGACTGCGGGAGATACGGGCGGAGGAACCCACGCCTGAGGAGCCCCCATCATGAGCCTGAACGGATTGCGCGCAGCGCTTGCCGAGGACGCGTCGTACGCCCGCGTACGGACCAACGCCTCGCGGCCGGTCGAGCAGCGCAGCGCGGACCTGCAGATCGGCGCACCCGCCGGTATGCGTGCGCCCCTGATCGCCGAGATGGTCGACGGCCTCGCCGGCTCTGCCTCCGCCGACGGAGGAGCCGCGCCGGTGGTCCTCGCCATCACCGCGACCGGCCGGGAAGCCGAGGATCTCGCCGCCGCCCTGCGCAGCTACCTGCCCGACAGCGCCATCGAGGAGTTCCCGAGCTGGGAGACCCTGCCCCACGAGCGCCTGTCGCCCCGCTCCGACACCGTGGGGCGGCGCCTGTCCGTCCTGCGCAGGCTCGCCCACCCCGAGGGTGCGCCGGTGCAGGTCATCACCGCCCCCATCCGCGCCGTCGTGCAGCCGCTCGTTGCGGGCCTCGGTGACCTCGAGCCCGTGTCGCTGAAGGTCGGCGACGAGGTGGCCTTCTCCGACGTCGTGAAGGCGCTCTCGGATGCCGCCTACGCGCGCGTCGACATGGTCACGCACCGAGGCGAATTCGCGGTACGCGGCGGCATCATCGACGTCTTCCCACCCACCGAGGACCACCCCATCCGTGTCGACTTCTTCGGCGACGAGGTGGACCAGATGCGCTGGTTCGCCGTCGCCGACCAGCGCTCGCTCACGTCGGGCGAGCCACCGGCGGCCCTGTACGCCCCGCCCTGCCGGGAGATCCTCATCACCCCGTCCGTCATGTCCCGGGCCGCGAAGCTGCAGTCCGAACTGCCGGCCGCGGCCGCGATGCTGGAGAAGATCGCCGGCGGCATCGCCGTCGAGGGCATGGAATCGCTCGCGCCGGTACTCGTGGACGCCATGGTGCCGTTCGCCGGGGAACTGCCGGCCGGGTCGATCGCTGTCGTCATCGAACCCGAGAAGGTCCGCGCACGCGCCCACGACCTCGCGGCGACCAACGAGGAGTTCCTTGCGGCGGCGTGGTCGACGGCGTCCGAGGGCGGGGCCGCACCCCTCGACCTCAGCGGCGGCCTCGGCACCGACCTGCAGGAGGCCAGCTTCCGCTCGCTGGCCGACACGCGGGCGACCGCGCTCGCCCACTCGGTCGCCTGGTGGGGTATCACGTCCTTCGGTGCCGACGAGGAGCTGAGCGACGTGGACAGCTTCACGCTGCATGCGCGCGAGCCGCGCGGCTACCAGGGCGACGTCGCCGAGATGATGGAGTTCATCGGCGGACGCGTCCGCGACCAGTGGCGCGTCGTCGTGGCCACCGAAGGCCCGGGGCCGGCCCAGCGCCTCGCCGAACTCTTCCACGACAACGACATCCCCACGAGCCGCGTCGACTCGCTCGAGGCTCCGCCGCAGCCCGGAATCATCGAGATCACGACGGCCTGCGCGGGCCGCGGCTTCGTGGTGGACGGCCTGAAGATGGGGCTGCTCACCGAGGCCGACCTGCTCGGGCGCACGAGCGCCTCGGGCACGCGGGACATGCGCAAGATGCCCTCGCGCCGCCGCAACGCCGTCGATCCGCTGCAGCTCAAGGAAGGCGACTTCGTCGTCCACGAGCAGCACGGCGTGGCGAAGTTCGTGGAGCTGATGCAGCGCTCCACGGGCGCCGGCCCCACCCGCACGACGCGCGAGTACCTCGTCCTCGAGTACGCGCCGTCCAAGCGCGGCGCACCCGGCGACCGCCTGTTCGTACCCACGGACCAGCTCGACCAGGTGACGCGCTACGTCGGCGGTGACGCACCGGTCCTGAGCAAGATGGGCGGCTCGGACTGGAGCAAGACCAAGAACCAGGCACGCAAGGCGGTCAAGGAGATCGCCGGCGAGCTCATCCGTCTCTACTCGGCACGCATGGCCTCCCGCGGACACGCCTTCGGGCCCGACACCCCGTGGCAGCGCGAGCTCGAGGAGGCCTTCCCGTACGTGGAGACGCCCGACCAGCTGACCACGATCAACGAGGTCAAGGCCGACATGGAGCGGGAGATCCCCATGGACCGCCTCGTCTCGGGCGACGTCGGGTACGGCAAGACGGAGATCGCCGTGCGGGCCGCGTTCAAGGCGGTGCAGGACGGCAAACAGGTGGCCGTGCTCGTACCCACAACGCTCCTGGTGCAGCAGCACTTCGAGACCTTCTCCGAGCGCTTCTCAGGGTTCCCCGTGCGCGTCCGCGCGCTGTCGCGCTTCCAGACCGCCAAGGAGTCCCGGGAGACGGCGGAAGGACTCACCTCGGGGGCCGTCGACGTCGTGATCGGTACGCACCGCCTGCTGTCGAAGGAGATCTCCTTCAAGGACCTGGGCCTCGTGATCGTCGACGAGGAGCAGCGGTTCGGCGTGGAGCACAAGGAAGCGCTGAAGAAGATGCGCACCAACGTGGACGTCCTCGCGATGAGCGCGACGCCGATCCCGAGGACGCTCGAGATGTCCCTGACCGGGATCCGCGAGACCTCGACCCTCGCGACGCCGCCGGAGGAACGCCACCCCGTGCTCACCTATGTCGGTCCCTACACCGACAAGCAGGCCTCGGCGGCGATCCGCCGTGAACTGATGCGCGAGGGCCAGGTGTTCTTCGTGCACAACCGCGTCTCGTCGATCGACCGCACGGCCGCGCACCTCAAGGAGCTCGTGCCCGAGGCGCGCGTCGCGGTTGCGCACGGCCAGATGACGGAATCGCGGCTCGAGCAGATCATCGTCGATTTCTGGGAGAAGCGGTTCGACGTCCTCGTCTGCACCACGATCATCGAGACGGGCCTGGACATCTCCAACGCCAACACGCTGATCGTGGACCGGGCCGATTCCTACGGGCTGTCGCAGCTGCACCAGCTCCGCGGCCGCGTGGGCCGCGGGCGCGAGCGGGCCTACGCGTACTTCCTGTACCCGTCGGAGAAGCCCCTGGGCGAAGTGGCGCTCGAGCGGCTCAAGGCCGTCGCGTCGCACAACGAGCTCGGCGCGGGCATGCAGCTGGCCCTGAAGGACCTCGAGATCCGCGGTGCGGGCAACCTGCTGGGCGGCGAGCAGTCGGGCCACATCCAGGGTGTCGGGTTCGACCTCTACATCCGCCTGGTCGGGGAGGCCGTCGCCAACTTCCGCGGCGAGGCCGAGGAGAAGGCAGCGGACATGAAGATCGAGCTGCCGGTCAACGCCCACCTGCCGCACGACTACGTGCCGGGGGAGAGGCTGCGCCTCGAGGCGTACCGGAAGCTCGCCGCCGCGTCCACCGAGGAGGCGATCGACGCGGTCGTGGCCGAGCTCAAGGACCGCTACGGCGAGCCTCCTGCAGCTGTCCAGAACCTGGTGGCCGTGGCGCGCTTCCGGGTCGCGGCCCGGCACCTCGGCCTCACGGACGTGGCGCTGCAGGGCAACTTCATCAAGTTCGCGCCGGCCGAGCTGCCCGAGTCCAAGCAGATGCGCCTCACCCGGATGTACCCGGGGGCTGCCGTGAAGCCGGCCCTCAACGCGGTGCTCGTCCCCAAGCCGAAGACCGCGAGGATCGGCGGCCGCGACCTCGTCGATGCCGAGATCCTGGACTGGGCGAAGAACGTGCTCGATTCGGTGTTCACGCCGTAGCTGTCGCGAGCTGTCCCGTGCCTTCCCAGCCGGGACGGAGACGAACAGCCGGAGACACAGAAGAGGCCGTCCCCGCGGGGACGGCCTCTTCGTGCAGGTGCGTGGCGCTCAGGCGCCGTGGTCGTCAGGAGTCGACGCCCGCCGACGCCTTCTTCTCGGGGGTGCGGTTGCCCTCGGCGAGGTCGTAGCCGGTGTCGGCGCGCCCGAGGATGCCCTGGGGGATGAAGAACGCGAGGAACGCGAGGACGACGAGCGCGGCCATGGGCCAGACGGTGTCGAGCGAGAGCCAGGTCAGCAGGTACATGCCGAGCAGGAACATGCCGAACATGATCACGAACACGAGGATGTTCCCGACGAGGTGGCCCTTGCCTGCGTGGGCAGGCGAACTCTCGGCGTCGCTCCTGGCGGAAGCTTCATGTGACATTGGATCTCCTTGCGTGCGTGGTGTACCTGCTGCGCCGTCAGTAGCCTGCGGCGCCCTGTTCACCCTTAACGATAGCGACTCCCGAGCTGGCGCCGATACGCGTCGCTCCGGCGGCGATCATGGCGCGGGCGTCCTCGAGTGAGCGGACACCGCCGGACGCCTTTACCCCGAGGTCCGGACCGACGGTCTTCCGCATCAGGGCGACGTCCTCGATGGTGGCGCCGCCGCCGTTGAAGCCGGTGGAGGTCTTGACGAAATCCGCCCCTGCCTCGACGGCGGCCTCACACGCAAGGACTTTCTGCTCGTCGGTGAGCAGCGACGTCTCGATGATGACCTTCAGGATGGCACCGTGTTCGTGGACGGCGTCGGCGACGGCGAGGATGTCCCGGACGAGCGCGTCCCGGTCTCCCGCCCGCGCCGCGGCGATGTTGATGACCATGTCGATCTCGTCGGCGCCGTCGGCCACCGCGCCGCTCGCCTCGAAGACCTTGACCTCGGTGGTCGTGGCACCGAGCGGGAAGCCGATCACCGAGCAGGTGAGGACACCGGTGTCCTTCACCGCCGTGCGCACGGTGCTGACCCAGACCGGATTCACGCAGACGGACTTGAACGAGTACTCGACGGCCTCGCGGCACACCGTGAGGATCTGCTCACGGCTGGCTTCGGGCTTGAGGAGTGTGTGGTCGATGTAGGAGGCGAGGGATACGTCGGTAGGCATGGTCCCCATCCTTCCATGACGGCGAGGGCGCATCGGAAGGCGACGCCGTCGCCGCTTGCCGGCGGTCGTCGCAGTTGCCCGCCGTCGCCGCCGTCGCCCGCCCGCCGAACCTGCGGTCAGAGGCCGAGGGCCTCCCCGACGTCGCGCTTGACGGCGTCGAGCCGCGTACGGGCAGCGGTCTTGGCGTCCTCGAGTTCCGCGGTTGACCCGACGGGCTCCACGACCTCCAGGTAGCACTTGAGCTTCGGTTCGGTGCCGCTGGGCCGGATGATGACGCGCGTCTCGTCGTGCGTCAGGTACAGGAGCCCGTCCGTGGGCGGCAGGTGCGCGGATCCCTGGGCGAGGTCCTCGGCGACGCTCACCGGCGACCCGGCGAAGGACGACGGCGGGTTCTCCCGGAGCCGGTTCATCATGGCGCCCAGCAGCCCGAGGCTCGCCACGCGGACCGAGAGCTGGTCGGAGGCGTGCAGGCCGTGGACGAGGAAGGCGTCATCCAGCAGGTCGAAGAGCGTGCGGCCGGCCGCCTTCGTCGCGGCGGCCAGTTCTGCCAGCAGCAGCCCTGCGGAGATGCCGTCCTTGTCCCGCACCAGAGCGGGCGCGACGCAGTAGCCCAGCGCCTCCTCGTAGCCGAAGGAGAGGTCGTGGACGCGCGCGATCCATTTGAAGCCTGTCAGGGTCTGGGCGTGGTCGATTCCGGACAGCCCGGCGATGCGCCCGAGGAGGCGGGAGGACACGATCGAGTTCGCGAACACGCTGCGGCGGGCGGGGTGCCCTGCGGCTCCGTCCCGCGGAACCCCGTCCCGCGCGTCCGCGGTGAGGCGCGCGGCCAGGTGCAGGCCGAGCAGCGTTCCCACCTCGTCGCCGCGCAGCATGCGCCACGCTCCGGTGGACGGCTCACGTGCCGCGAGTGCCACGCGGTCGGCGTCGGGGTCGTTGGCGATCACGAGGTCGGCGTCCACCTGTGCGGCGGTCTCGAGGGCGAGGTCCAGTGCGCCCGGCTCCTCCGGATTGGGGAAGGCGACGGTCGGGAAGTCGGGATCGGGGTCGGCCTGCCGTTCGACGACGGTGACGTCGGCGAATCCTGCGGCGGCCAGCACGGCCTGTGCCGTCCGTCCGCCGACGCCGTGCAGGGGAGTGAGGACGATGCGAAGGTCGCGGGCCGTGATGGCCGGGTCGGCGAGGGCCGAGACGGAGGCGATGTAGTCGGCCTCGATGCTCTCGGGCAGCACCGTCCAGCCGGCGGGGGCGAGCCCGACGGTCCCGATGGCGCCGACGGCGTCGATGCGGGCGGCGATACCGGCGTCGTGCGGGGCGACGATCTGGACGCCGCGCGCATCCTCCTCCACGGCCCGTCCGCCCAGGTACACCTTGTACCCGTTGTCCTGCGGCGGGTTGTGGCTGGCCGTGACCATGATGCCCACCTCGCACTCCAGGGCGCGGATCGCGTAGGCCAGCACCGGCGTCGGGAGTTCGCGCGGCATCAGGAAAGTCTCGATGCCCGCTGCAGTGAAGATGGCCGCGGTCTCCTCGGCGAAGATCCGCGAGTTGTGGCGTGCGTCGAACCCGACGACGGCGCGGGGTGTGTAGGCACCGGCGGCGAGGTTGAGCGCGTGGGCGGCGACACCGGCAGCGGCGCGGCGTACCACCACGCGGTTCATCCGGTTGGGGCCGGCACCCAGGGCTGCGCGCAGGCCGGCGGTGCCGAAGGCGAGCGGACCGGAGAAGCGGTCCCGCAGTTCCTGCTCGGAGACGGCGGCCGACGCGTTGCGCGTCCGCACCGATCCCACGAGCGCGCGGAGTTCCTCCGCCGTCTGCGGGTCCGGATCCGCGGCCGCCCATGAGTCGGCGGTGGAGAGGAGGGTGTCCAGTTCAGAGGTGGTCATGCGTGTCCCTTACGTGGATCGGCGATGGATGTCCGGCGGTCGCCGGGCATGCCTGCTGGAGGTCCGGCGGTGCGGAGGAGCCGGGGCTAGATCGTGGCGACGATGTCGGCCAGCAGGCGCGAGATGCGCGGTCCTGCGGCATGCCCAGCCTCGAGGACCTCGGCGTGGCTGAGGGGCACCGGGCTGATGCCGGCGGCCAGGTTGGTCACCAGCGAGATCCCGAAGACCTCCATACCCGCGTGCCGGGCGGCGATGGCCTCGAGGGCGGTGGACATGCCGACGAGGTCGGCGCCGATGCGCTTCGCGTACTGCACCTCGGCCGGGGTCTCGTAGTGCGGGCCGGTGAATTGTGCGTAGACGCCCTCGTCGAGCGTCGGATCCACGGCGCGTGCGAGGCTGCGCAGGCGCGAGGAGTAGAGGTCGGTCAGGTCGACGAACGTCGCCCCTTCCAGCGGTGAGGACGCCGTGAGGTTGATGTGGTCGCTGATCAGGACCGGGGTGCCGGGCTGCCAGTGTTCCTGCAGGCCACCGCACCCGTTGGTGAGGATCATCGTCGTCGCGCCGGCGGCCGCCGCGGTCCGCACGCCATGCACCACGGCGCGGACACCCTTGCCTTCGTAGAAGTGCGTCCGGGCGCCGAGCACGAGGGCCCGCTTGCCGTTCGGTGTTCGGATGGAACGGACCGTGCCGGTGTGGCCGACGACGGCGGGGGCCGAGAACCCGGGGATGTCCGCCGCGTCGAGGGTGTGCGTCGTCTCGCCGATCAGCCCGGCCGCCTCGCCCCAGCCGGAGCCGAGAACGAGGGCGGTATCGTGCCGGTCGATGCCGGTAGCACGGGCGATATGGTCAGCAGCGTCGCGGGCCAGGTCAAAAGGATCGGAAGTCACCGGTTCAACTTACCCTCTGCGTACAGGGCCCGACACCGGGCACGGCGCCCTTCCGCGCCGCGCAGCGACGGGCCTCCCGTCGTTTCGGCGTGTCAGTGGCATGGGCGATAATCAAACCGTGACCAACCAACTCGATTTCAGTTCATTGCGCCTGGCGATCCTGGGCGGGGGCCCCGGCGGCTACGAAGCGGCCCTGGTCGCGTCCTCCCTCGGCGCGAACGTGACCATCGTCGAGCGGCAGGGCCTCGGCGGATCGGCGGTCCTCACGGACGTCGTGCCGTCCAAGACCCTGATCGCCACGGCGGACACCATGACGCGCTTCACCGACGCGAGCGGGCTCGGTGTCCACTTCTCCGCGGACAGCAAGGTCTTCGCGGACATGGACAAGGTCAACCAGCGGCTGCTGAAGCTCGCCGTGGAGCAGTCCTCGGATATCCGCGCCACCCTCGAACGCCTCGGTGTCCGCGTCATCATCGGCACGGGGAAGCTCCTGGACAACCACCGGCTCGAGGTCGAGTCCGACGGCGAGACCACGATCGTCGAGGCCGACGCCGTCCTCCTGGCCGTCGGCTCGACGCCGCGCGAACTGCCCAGCGCCAAGCCCGACGGGGAGCGCATCTTCAACTGGACGCAGCTCTACAACCTCCGCCAGATCCCCGACCACCTGATCGTCGTCGGCTCCGGTGTCACCGGCGCCGAGTTCGCGAGTGCCTACAACGGCCTCGGGTCGAAGGTCACGCTGATCTCCAGCCGCGACCGCGTGCTGCCCGGCGAGGACGCCGACGCCGCCGAGGTGCTCGAGGGCGTGTTCAAGGACCGCGGCATGACCGTCCTCTCCAAGTCCCGCGCCGACGCCGTGGACCGCACCGACGACGGCGTGATCGTCCACCTGTCGGACGGACGGACCGTCGAAGGAAGCCACTGCCTCGTCGCGGTCGGTGCGGTCCCGAATACCGCGGACATCGGCCTCGAGGAGGCCGGCGTCGCCGTCAACGAGTCCGGCCACATCCGGGTGGACGGCGTCTCCCGCACCACGGCGCCGAACGTCTACGCGGCGGGGGACTGCACGGGCGTCTTCGCCCTCGCCTCGGTCGCGGCGATGCAGGGCAGGATCGCCATCGCCCACCTCATGGGCGATTCCGTCACACCCATCAAGCTCAAGCAGGTCGCCTCGAACATCTTCACCTCCCCGGAGATCGCCACGGTCGGCGTGACGGAGGAGGACATCGAGTCCGGGCGGTACCAGGGCGACGTCGTCAAGCTCTCCCTGCACACCAACGCCCGGGCGAAGATGATGAACGTCAAGGACGGCTTCGTGAAGGTGATCTCGCGCAAGGGCTCCGGCACCGTCATCGGCGGCGTCGTCGTCGGGCCGCGCGCGTCGGAGCTGATCTTCCCGCTCGCGATCGCCGTGACCAAGAAACTGCACGTGGACGACGTCGCCAACACGTTCACCGTGTATCCGTCGCTGACCGGGTCCATCTCGGAGGCGGCGCGGCGCCTGCACGTGCACATCTAGCGCTCCCGCCGGCAGCGGCTCGGATACCGTTCCCGGCGTCCACATGGTGGACACGCTTATCCACCCAGTGGACGCCGGTGATCTGATATTGGGGTTCAAACCGAAGCACGGGCGCCGTGCTGCAAGGGCCCTCGTGCACCTGGTGGTCGCGCCTCGTCCGAGAAAGCCGACGCCATGACCTCCTCCACTTCCGCTGGTGCCAGCGGAACCACCAAGCCGCTGAACTCGCGGGGCAAGGTGATCTTCGCCAGCCTCATCGGCACGACGATCGAGTTCTACGACTTCTATATCTACGCCACGGCCGCCGTGCTGGTGTTCCCCGCGTTGTTCTTCCCCAACCAGACGTCCGCGAACCAGCTGCTCAGCTCCTTCGCCGTCTTCGGCGTGGCCTTCGTCGCGCGCCCGCTCGGATCCATCATCTTCGGCCACTTCGGCGACAAGATCGGCCGAAAAACCACCCTCGTGGCCTCACTGCTGACCATGGGTATCGCCACGTTCCTCATCGGCCTGCTTCCGTCCGCCAGCAACGAGGGTTGGGTCTTCCTCGCACCCCTGCTGCTCGTCGTGCTGCGCTTCCTCCAGGGACTCGCGCTCGGCGGCGAGTGGAGCGGTGCCGCCCTGCTGGCTACGGAGAACGCCCCCGAAGGAAGGCGCGCCATCTATGGCACCTTCCCGCAGCTCGGAGCTCCGATCGGATTCATCCTGGCGAACCTGCTGTTCGTGCTGCTGAGTACCACGCTGAGCCCGGAGGAGTTCCTGGAGTGGGGCTGGCGCGTGCCGTTCCTGCTGAGCGCGGTGATGGTGGTCATCGGTCTGTACGTGCGGCTGAAGCTCATCGAGAGCGCCTCCTTCCAGAAGGTCCAGAACGAGGGCAAGGTGGTCAAGGTACCGCTCGGCACCACGTTCCGTCTGCACTGGCGCGCACTGATCCTCGGCACCTTCATCATGTTCGCGACCTACGTGCTCTTCTACTTCATGACCGCCTTCACCCTGACCTACGGGACGGCGCCGTCGAGTATCGAGCAGGCGCAGGCCCGCGCTGCAGCTGCCGGCAAGGAGTTCACCGAGGCGCAGGCCGCGGCGTTCGTCCCCGGCCTGGGCATGGCGCGCACCGACTTCCTGTGGATGCTGATCATCGGTGTCGTCTTCTTCGGGATCTTCACCCTCGCCTCGGGGCCGCTCGCCGAACGTTTCGGCCGGCGCAAGATGCTCCTCGCCACCACCGTGGGCATCGCCGTCTTCGGTCTGCTGTGGGCTCCGCTGTTCGGGGCGGGAACAGTCGGCGCCATGATCCTCCTGATCGTCGGCTTCACGCTCATGGGCCTCACCTTCGGGCCCATGGCCGCGGTGCTGCCCGAACTGTTCCCGGCGAACGTCCGCTACACGGGGTCGGCAGTGTCCTACAACGTGTCGAGCATGATCGGCGCCGCGCCCGCTTCCTTCATCGCGGTCGCGCTCTGGCAGGCTGCGGGTGGAAGTACGGTGCTGGTCGGCGCCTACCTGACTGTGGCGGCCGTCGTCACCTTCATCGCGCTCGTCATCTCGCGCGAGACGCGCGACCACGACTACGAGAACAACGTCGCCTGATCTCGCCACGCCTCCACGCGACGGCGTCGTACCCTACCCGGGTGCGGCGCCGTCGTCGTTCCCGGACTCCTGCTTGCGCCCTTGCACGGTGCCACCCGTAGACTTGAAGCACAGCAGGCTTATCAAATCCGCGGTGGGGAGCGGAACGAGTGTGCCCGGAGCCGGGCGACAGGACAGCGAAAGTGGACGATATGGAGAAGCAGTCGCTGGCCGGGCGATACGCGCTGGAGGAGCGCGTCGGGACAGGTGGCATGGCCGATGTCTTCCGGGCCCGTGACACGCGGTTGCAGCGGGACGTCGCCCTCAAGCTCTTCCGGCCCGGAACCGCCGACGGACTCGAGCGGGGGTCGGCCGAAGCACGCCTGCTCGCGGGACTCGACCACCCCGGCCTGGTGCGCGTCCTCGATATGGACACCGGCGAAGAGACCGGCGACAACGCCTATCTGGTGATGGAGCTCGTCAACGGTCCTGACCTCGGCGTCCTGCTGCGGACCAGGGGACCCCTCGCGTGCGAGGAGGTCCGGCTCATGGCGCTGGACCTCGCCCGCACGCTCCAGTACATCCACAGCCGCGGCATCGTGCACCGCGACATCAAGCCGTCGAACATCCTGACCCGACGGACGGATCCGCACAGCGGCTACTTCGGCTACCTCCTCACCGACTTCGGCATCGCCCGGTTCTTCGACGGCGGACGCATGACCGCGACCGGCCAGGTCATCGGCAGCGCTGCGTACTTCAGTCCCGAGCAGGCCCGGGGCGACGGCGTGGGGCAGCCGTCGGACATCTACTCACTCGGGCTCGTGATGATCGAAGCCCTCACGGGGGAGCGTCCCTTCCCCGGCACGGGGGTCGAGAGTGCCCTCGCGCGCCTGCACCGGAGCCCCTCGATCCCGCATGTGGCAGGTCCCGCGCTGTCCGCGCTGCTGGTGTCCATGACCCTCGGCGACCCGGCGGACCGCCCGGATGCGGCGGACGTGGTGCATGCGCTGGTGGCGATGGGCCCCCAGCAGCGGATTGCCCCCGAGACGACGGTGCTGCCGTCCGACGTCCCGCCGACCGCGGCGATCTCCCTGCCCGCCGGTCCTGGGCCGCGGCCATCCCCGGGGCCAATGGACGAGGGGCCCGACACGACGCGGCTCACGCAGGCCGTCGGTGCGACCCGTCCCGTGGCGCATCCGGCAGGTACCTCCGACGTCGGCACCGCCGTTGCCGCTGCTGGGGGCTATGACGGCGGTGCGGAGACGACTAACCTCCAGCCTGTCGCGGCGCCTGTCGCGTCACCTGCTGCGGAGCCTTCCCGCCTCGACGGTTCGACGGCATCCGAAGCGTCGGCCCGGACGATCCGGCCGCCTGTGCTTGCGCAGCCTTCCCCTAGGCGCCGTCGGCACGTGCTCCCGTGGCTCGTCTCTGTCCTCGTGGTGGCCCTGGTGGCTGGAGCGCTCTGGGCCTTCACGGCACCGGCACGCGATTCCGCCCCCGACATCGAGCCGCTACCGGCCGTTTCCGGCGAGCCCGGCGAGAAGTTGCAGGAACTCTACGAAAGCGTGCAGCGATGACGTCGGCCCTCAGGGTGAGGCTTCCCCTCCTGGTTGCAGCCGGTCTTCTGCTGACAGGATGTGGTGGGCCCATCGATGTTGCCACGGCCGGGGACTTCCAGGCCGAGGTGAGGACCATCGCCTCGACCGCTGCCGCGGGAGATTCCGCCGGAGCCATCGTCCTCGCGCAGAGGCTGAAGGCGGAAGTCGATAGCGCTCAGGAGGCGGGCACGGTCAACGAGGACCGGGCCACGCTCATCGGCATGCGCATCGACGCCGTGATCGCATCGCTGGAAGCCGAGGCGTCTGTCGATGAAGTACCGTCCGGCGAGGTGCCTTCCAGCGAAGTAACTCCTGGGGATGTGCCTTCCGGAGAGGTGCCGTCGGGGGAAGTGCCGGCCGAGGAGACGCCTGCAGGGGAGACACCGGCGCCGATCGAGACGCCGGCCCCGGTTGAGCCATCGGCCGATCCGGTGCCCCCGCCGGCCGAGAGCTCGCCGGTGGAGCCCGTCTCACCAGAACCTGACGCCCCGGTCGATGAGGGCACTGCTGACGATGGTGGCTCTGCTGACGATGGGGACGACAGCGGCGATGCTGGAACGGGCACCCCCGAAGAGGACGCCGCGGCGCCCGGAAACAGCGGCGACGGTGGGGCCAACCAAGCTGGCGAGCAGCAGCGGAAGGCCGCTCAGAAGGCAGCAGAAGAAGCACGCGACAAGGCCAAGGGCAACGGCGGGAAGGACAAGTAGCGCCCGGACGTCCTCTGGTTCGGCTGCCGAAGCCTGCTACCGGGCCCGGTACAACGCCGTGTCCTGGCGGGCCGCCGCGGTGACCAGGCCCGCTAGTCCCGGATCGTGGCGATGACGGAGCCGGCCGAAACCGTGTCACCCGGAGCGGCCGTGAGGCCCGCCAGCGTCCCGGCCTTGTGGGCCGTCAGGGGCTGCTCCATCTTCATGGCTTCGAGGACCACGATGAGGTCGCCCTCCGCCACGGTGTCCCCCTCGGATGCTGCGACCTTGACGATCGTGCCCTGCATCGGGGAGGTCAGTTCGTCGCCGCTCACGGTGGCCTTGCCGGCACGTGCGCGGGAGGACTTCTTCGACTTTGCTGGCGCGCTGGCCTTGCCGTTCGGCGCGGCACCGAGGCCCGCAGGCAGGACCACCTCGAGGCGGCGTCCGCCGACCTCGACGGTGACGCGGTGGCGGGACTCGTCGTCGGACGTCGGGTCCGCCGCACCCTTCCAGGGCTCGATGGTGTTGGTGAACTCCGTCTCGATCCAGCGCGTGTGGATGGAGAACGGCCCCTCTACGGGAGCGAAGGCAGGGTCCGCGACGACTGCCGCGTGGAACGGGAGCACGGTGGGCATGCCGTCGATCACCATCTCGGCGAGGGCCCGGCGGGCCCGCTGCAGCGCCTGCTCCCGGGTGGCGCCGCTCACGATCAGCTTGGCGAGCATGGAGTCGAAGTTGCCGCCGATGACCTCGCCGGCCTCGATGCCGGAATCCACCCGGATCCCCGGACCGGTGGGGAGCTTGAGGGTCTGCACGGTGCCCGGCGCCGGCATGAATCCGCGCCCGGCGTCCTCCCCGTTGATGCGGAACTCGAAGGAGTGCCCTCGCACTTCGGGGTCGCCGTAGCCGAGTTCCTCACCGCGGGCGATGCGGAACTGCTCGCGGACGAGGTCCAGGCCCGTGACTTCCTCGGAGACGGGGTGCTCCACCTGGAGGCGCGTGTTGACCTCCAGGAAGGAGATGGTGCCGTCCTGGCCCACGAGGAACTCGCAGGTGCCGGCGCCCTGGTAGCCCGCCTCGCGGAGGATCGCCTTCGAGGCCTCGTAGAGCCGCGTGTTCTGCTCGTCCGAGAGGAAAGGTGCGGGCGCTTCCTCGACGAGCTTCTGGTTGCGGCGCTGCAGGGAGCAGTCGCGGGTGGAGACGACGACGACGTTCCCGTGCGCGTCGGCGAGGCACTGGGTCTCGACGTGGCGGGGAGCATCGAGGAACCGCTCCACGAAGCACTCACCGCGGCCGAAGGCCGCCGTGGCCTCGCGCACCGCCGAATCGAACAGTTCGGGGATCTCCTCGTGGCTGCGGACCACCTTGATGCCACGGCCGCCGCCACCGAAGGCAGCCTTGATGGCGATGGGCAGCCCGAACTCCTCCGCGAAGTCGACGACCTCCTGAACGGACTCCACCGGATCCTTCGTGCCGGGCACCAGCGGCGCTCCGACACGCTCGGCGATGTGGCGTGCCTGCACCTTGTCGCCCAACTGCGAGATGGACTCCGGGGACGGGCCGATCCAGGTGATTCCGGCATCCATGACGCGCTGCGCGAACTCGGCGTTCTCGGACAGGAAGCCGTATCCGGGGTGAATGGCGTCTGCTCCGCTGCGCCGTGCTGCCTCGAGGATGCGGTCCATGACCAGATAGGACTCGGCGGCCGTCTCCCCGCCCAGCGCGAAGGCCTCGTCGGCCATGCGCACGTGCAGCGCGTCGCGGTCCGGGTCCGCGTACACGGCGACCGATGCAATGCCCTCATCGCGGGCAGCACGGATGACCCGGACGGCGATCTCCCCCCGGTTCGCCACCAGGACCTTCGTCACCCGTCGGTGCTGCTGGACGGTGCCGTTGCTACGGACGTCGGAGGATTCGGACGGGGCAAGGGGGGACTGGCTCATGGGGCGTTGAACTCCTTCTTCTCAGTTCGGAGCCTAACCCGGTTTTGGAGCTTCCGCGCATGAATCGTGCTGGTGGGGAGTGTTGGAGGGCGATCCTTTGTAGGGAACCTACAACGCCGCTGCCGGTGTCCAGAGGTCCGTGACGGAGACCCCGGCCGACTGCAGGAGGCCGCGCAGCATGGAGATGCTGAGCCCGACCACGGCATGCGGATCGCCGTCCACGCGGTCGATGAAGGCGCCGCCGAGTCCGTCGATGGTGAAGGACCCCGCGCAGTGCAGGGGTTCACCGCTCGCGACATAGGCCTCGACCTCGGCGTCGGACATCGCCCCGAAATGCACGGTGGCGGAAGAGACTGCGCCGATGGTGGCACCGGTTCCGCCGTCGCGCGTGTCCACGAGCCAGTGGCCCGTGTGCAGGACGCCGGACCGACCCCGCATGCGGCCAATACGTTCGACCGCCACTGCGGGTTCGTAGGGCTTGCCGTGCGCCTCGCCGTCGAACTCGAAGACCGAGTCGCAGCCGATGACGAGGGCATCGTCGGCATCCTCAAGGGCCGCGACAGCCTCGGCCTTGGCGCGGGCCAGCAGCAGGGACGTGTCGTGCGCGTCGAGTTCACCGTAGGAGGCGACGACGGCAGGTTCGTCGACGTCGGACACCAGCACCGAGTGGCGGATGCCGGCTTCCGTCAGGAGCTTGGTGCGGGCGGGAGACTTCGAAGCGAGGATCAGGCGGAGGGTCATGCTCCAGCCTAGGCAGGCGCCGGCCCGCCGGCGCAATTCCGGCGGGCCGGTAGGGACTGCCCGGTCCCGCTCCGGCACTGGGACGGGACCGGCAGGGATCTTTCACCAGCGGTGCGCGACGTCGATCACCATCCTCGAGCCGGTACCGGGTCCGGGTACCACGAAGACCCGCATGGGAAGACGTGCCCGGACGCCGAGCCCGATTCTCGTCCGTGCTTCGTAGCTTCCGGCCAGTGCTACCTGGCGGAAGGTGGAGTAGCCGGCGACATTGACGAGTTCGGACTGATTGGCGGGCGAGTAGGTCGCATGACCGGAGGCGTCGTAGATCGGAGCGATGACGTTGACCGAGATCCGGGCGCCACCGCGCAGTGGAACGATCGCGCCCGAGCCGATGCCCAGCACCTCGTTGACATAGGTCACCCGATACGCCGAGGCGGGGCCCTTGGTGTCGATCACGAGGCGGTCGAAGCAATCGTGCCGGCCGGACCGGACGTTCGCGATGGGTGATGTGGAGGAGGTGTAGGCGACTTTCGCCAACGAACCCCACGTGATGCCGCAATAGGCGGCGGATGCCGGTGGTCCACCCGCGAGGCCGAGGCCTGCGGTGAGGGCGAGGGCGGCGAGTGTGGCGGAGAGTTTCCCCGTCATGCGCGATTTGTTCATAGCGCACCACCTTGTCGAGCTGGATAGATGATCCTATAATGCTGCCGCACACAAGGAAAAGCGCCGCTGTCGAGCTGAGCGGCGCCCAATCGTTAGATGTACACCGAATCGTTAGACGGTGCCGACGGCGGCGCAACCGGGCGCCGCCGTCGAGTGCAGGCGGGCCGGAATCTCCCGCCCGCCTGCAATAAGTGACTAGGTCAGGACACCAGCGCCCGGCGCAGCGTGTCGAGACCCACCGACCCGAGGTTGAGTGCTCGTGTGTGGAAATCGCGCAGCTCGAAGCTCCCGCCCTCGCTGGCACGTACCTCGTCGCGGATCTGCTCCCAGAGGCGCTGGCCGATCTTGTAGGACGGCGCCTGTCCCGGCCAGCCGAGGTAGCGGTTGTACTCGAAGTTGAGCTGGCCCTCGCTGATGGCGATGTTCCGCTTCAGGAAGTCGTAGCCCTTCTCCGGCGTCCAGGTGCCCTCGCCCCAGCGCTCCGGGATCTCGAGCTCGAGGTGGACTCCGATGTCGAAGACGACGCGGGCCGCGCGCATCCGCTGGGCGTCGAGCATGCCGAGGCGATCGCCCGGATCGGCGAGGAACCCGAGTTCCTGCATGAGACGCTCGGCGTAGAGTGCCCAGCCCTCGCCCTGGCCGGAGACCCAGATGGCATTGCGGCGCCACGGGTTGAGCAGTGCGCGCTGGTAGGTCGCCGTCGCAATCTGCAGATGGTGGCCGGGAACGCCCTCGTGGTACACGGTGGTCGTCTCCTTCCAGGTGGTGAAGGAGTCCTCACCCTCGGGCACCGACCACCACATGCGCCCGGGACGGGAAAAATCGTCACTGGGACCCGTGTAGTAGATGACACCCTCGTTGGTCGGGGCGATCCTGCACTCGAGGCGGCGCATCACGTCGGAGATGTCGAAGTGCACTTCGGCCAGGGCATCGACCGCCCTGTCCGAGAGGTCCTGCATCCACGCCTGCAGCGCATCGGTGCCCTGCAGCTGGCGGGCCGGGTCCTCGTTGAGGATGCGGATGGCCTCCTCGATCGACGCGCCCTCACGGATCTCGTTCGCGACGGCTTCCTGCTCGGCAATCACACGGTCGAGCTCCTCGACGCCCCACGCATACGTCTCCTCGAGGTCGACGGCGGACCCCAGGAAGAGGCGCGACATCAGGGCGTAGTGCTGCCGCCCGACGGCGTCCTTCTCGGGTGCGGTGGGAAGGAGATCGTCCTGCAGGAAGGAGGCGAGCGAACGGTAGGCGCCGCGTGCAGCTTCCGCACCTGAACGGAGCTGCTGCTGCACCGGGTCGGGGAGGTCGCCGTCGTCCGAGCGTGCGGTGGAGCCGAGGGTGTCGAAGAAGCCGCCGTCCTCGGCGTATTTCGTGGACTGCTCGATCACGATGCTCACCTGCCGGCGGGCGGCGATGAGACCGCGCTCGCGGCCGGCGCGGAGGGATGCGATGTATCCGTCGATGGCACCGGGGACATTGGCCATGCGCCCGGCGATGTTGCCCCAGTCCTCCGCCGTGGCGGTGGGCATGAGGTCGAAGATCCCCCGGATGCTCTGGGCGGGGCACTCGATGTTGTTGAGTTCGGCGTACCTGAGTCCGGATTCATGGATTTCGAGGTCGAGCCCGAGCCGCTCGCGCATGGCGTCGAGCGTCACCGTATCCACGTCATCGGCGGGCTGGAGATCGTCGAGCCGGCGGAGGGTGTCGCGGGCGGCTCCGGCGAGTGCATCGATGCCGGCCGGGGAGTAGTCCTGGTACTCGGTCTCGTGACCGGGGATGCCGAGTTCAGTGGCGAAATTCGGCATCAGTTCGAGCAGGGTCTCGTAGTACGAGGTGGCGACGGCATCGACGGCGGTCGACTGCCGTGCCGGCTGCTCGCTGGAGGAGGGGGCGGAAGCTGGAGTGTCTTGGGTCACGTCCAGAGCCTAGCCCCAGCGGTTGCCGGAGGCTACCGAGTGGCGGTGGTTCCGCAGGAATGCGAAATGCCCGGCGTCACCGCAGCCCACGGGAACGCACGTGATCCTCCTCAGCTCTGGATCCACCCGGTAACGGGGCCTACCGTGGGAGCACGACGAGGGGGAGGTGGGTATGGAGCGCCACGGACAGCGGACCACGCACGGACGGCTGGGCCGGACCGCCACGACAGCGACCGCGGCCCTGGCGCTGCTCACCGCGTGCGCGGGATCCGCGCCGGACCAGCAGAGAGCACCCGTCGAGCGCGTCGTCGTCGCTGAGGGCGAGTTCGCGGAGGCTGAGGACGCACTGCTCCGATCCGCTTTCCGCCTCGGCGCCGCCATGACCTCCGATCCGGACGTCAACCAGGTCACCAGCCCGCTCAGCGCCCTCTACGCGCTGTCGATGCTGCGCGCCGGAGCCGGGACGACGACCGCCGCGGAAATGGACGCGGTCCTGGGCCTGCCCGCCGAGCATCGTGACGAGGCGATGAACGCGCTCCTCGCGAGCGTCCAGCGTTTCGACGGGAACCCGGGCGACGTCGACGAGGATGATCCGCCCGTAACGCCCGTCCTGCATCTCGCCAACGCGGTCTTCGTCCCTGAATCCGGCGTCATCGGCAATGCGTACCTGGAGATACTTGCTCGCCAGTACGGCAGCGGCGTCTACCCGGTCGACTTTCGGGACGGCTCGACGGCGGATCGCATCGATGCCTGGGTGTCGGAGGAGACCGGCGGCCGGATCGAGGAGGCGCCGCTCGAGCTGGATGAGGAAACCATCCTCACGCTCCTCAACATCGCCTATTTCGCTGCTGCATGGGAACAGCCCTTCGACCCGTCAGGCACTTCCGACGAGGAGTTCACGCTCGAGGGCGGCACGTCCACCCTCGTACCGACGATGCACGCGTCGCCCCTGGTGCGATACGCGGCCGGCGCGGACTGGTCGGGGATCGACCTCCCCTACAGGGACGGCTTCTTTATGCGCCTCGTGCTACCCGCCGAAGGATCGGGGCCTGCCTGGGACGAGGATCAGTTCGAGGAGATCGCGCGGGCCCTCGGCCAGGCGGAGCCCCAGCCCGTGGACGTCTCCCTGCCCCTCTGGGACCACGCCTACGACCAGGATCTGCTCGGGATCCTGAAACAACTGGGACTCGAGGAGACGCTCGGTGCCGCGCCTGACTTCGATGCCATCCTGCCGGAGTCCTTCGTGACGGGCGTGGCCCAGTCCGCCAACATCACGGTCGCAGAGAAGGGAACCGTGGCGGCGGCCGTCACCCAGATCTCGATGGCCGAGACCGGCGCTCCGATGCCGCCCGACATCAGCATCTCCTTCGATCGGCCCTTCGGCTACCAGATCGTCCACGAGGAGACGGGATTGCCCGTGTTCCTCGGCACCGTGGCGGATCCGCGCTAGGTCTCCTAGGGCCTATGTGACTGCGGGCCTTACGGGTCCTCGCGAGGCTCGTGCCGTGTGGGGCCTCGGTAGGCAGAGGTCCGTGATCAGGCCGGTTCCGGCGCACTCACGGAGGGCGCGGATTCCCGCGACAGCCGCCGCCTTGTCCGGGAATGGTCTGGACACGGCGATGACTGTCCCTTCCGGTGTCTTCAATCGAAACCTGAACGCATTGTCCCGATCATGAAAAAGTTCGATTATCGCGGCCATGGCTACCCCCTGTAACCGCCCGGCAGAAGGACCACTCGGGCTCGTCATCAAAACCGGGGCGCAACGCTGCGTCCCGGCTGGCCCGGTAACGGGACGGGGCTTCCCCCATGTGACCCCAGCCACACCCATTTCCCCATGGTAGGGAGCACATCGCGTACTGGCGAGTAGGCCCCGAAGAGGCGGCGGAACGCGTGGGTGGCGTCAGCGGACGCTGCGACGCCACGATCCGGGTCCCGGCTTCGGGCCCAGCCGCAGCATGGCGCGTCGGACCCAGGACCTGCCGTGGTTCGGCGCCCCGACCGCTTCCCCGCTTCCCTGCAGGGCGACGACGACGGCGGTGAGGGCCGCCAGCTCCTCCTCCGTGGGATTGCCGGAGACCACGGAGAGGAGGGCCGGGCTCTCCTCGGCGACGTCGTCGGGCATGCTGTCCTGCGCTGTCACAGCGGGATGTTCCCGTGCTTCTTGGCGGGGTTGGCGGCCCGCTTGTCGCGCAGGGCTCGGAGTCCGCGGACGATCTGCAGCCGGGTCTCCGACGGCGCGATGACGGCATCCACATAGCCCAGCTCGGCTGCCTGGTACGGGTTCAGCAGTTCCTCCTCGTACTGCTGCACGACGTCCGCGCGCGCGGCCTCGACGTCCCCACCGGCCTCGGCGACGGCCTTGAGCTGCCCGCGGTACAGGATGTTGACGGCACCCTGGGCGCCCATGACGCCGATCTGCGCGGTGGGCCAGGCGAGGTTGAGGTCGGCGCCGAGCTTCTTGGACCCCATGACGATGTACGCGCCGCCGTAGGCCTTGCGGGTGATGACCGTCAGTTTCGGCACGGTGGCTTCGGCATAGGCGTAGAGCAGCTTGGCCCCGCGCCGGATGATGCCCTGGAACTCCTGGTCCTTGCCGGGCAGGAAGCCGGGGACGTCCACGAGGGTCAGGATGGGGATGTTGAAGGCGTCGCAGTGCCGCACGAAGCGGGCCGCCTTCTCCGACGCGTTGATGTCGAGGGTGCCCGCGAACTGCAGGGGCTGGTTGGCCACGATGCCGATGGTGTGGCCCTCGACGCGCGCGTAGCCCGTCACCACGTTCGGTGCGTAGAGCGCCTGCATCTCGAGGAAGTGGCTGTCGTCCACGATCGCGTCGATGACGGCGTGCATGTCGTACGGCTGGTTCGCGGCGTCCGGGATGAGGTCGTCGAGGGCGAGGTCCTCGTCCGTCACCTCGGCCTCCTCCACGAACTCCGTCAGCGGCGCCTCCGCGAGGTTGTTGGACGGGAGGAAGTCGAGCAGTTCGCGGACGAAGCCGATGGCGTCCGCCTCGTCGGTCGCGAGGTAGGCGGAGGTGCCCGTCGTCGTGTTGTGCTGGCGTGCGCCGCCGAGGGTCTCCATGTCCACGTCCTCGCCGGTCACCGTCTTGATGACGTCGGGGCCCGTGATGAACATGTGGGACGTCTTGTCCACCATCACCACGAAGTCCGTCAGCGCGGGGGAGTAGGCCGCTCCTCCGGCGCAGGGACCCATGATGAGCGAGATCTGCGGGACCACCCCGGACGCGTGGACGTTGTTGCGGAAGATGTCCGCGAACATCGCGAGCGACGCGACGCCCTCCTGGATGCGGGCGCCGCCGCCGTCGTTGATGCCGATGACCGGGCACCCGTTGCGGAGCGCGAACTCCTGCACCTTGACGATCTTCTCGCCGTTGACCTGGCTGAGAGAGCCGCCGTACACGGAGAAGTCCTGGCTGTAGATGGCGATCAGGCGCCCGTCCACGGTTGCGTATCCGGACACGACGCCGTCGCCGAGGGGCTTCTTCCGCTCCATGCCGAAGGCCGTGGAGCGGTGGACCGCGAAGGCGTCGAACTCGACGAAGGAGCCCTCGTCCACGAGGAGGTCGATCCGCTCGCGGGCGGTGTTCTTGCCGCGGGCGTGCTGCTTCTCGATCGCTTCGGGGCCGGAGGGCTGCTCCGAGAGCGCCTTGCGCCTCCGGAAGTCGGCGAGCTTCCCGGCCGTCGTTGTCAGGTCGAGCTGCAGGTCCTGGTGCATGGAGTCTCCGGTCGGCGGGTGGCGTGGGCACGCGCCTCACTGGGCTGCGCGGAACTCCCAGCCGAGACTGGAGGATTCCGACAAAGTGCGGCGCGTTTTCCCAAGTCTAGTGAGGATCGGAGGACTGGCCGTTGTAGGACGTCTACAGTTTCCGCGGCCAACGCTTAGCCGGAGCTTCGATGTTACCCGCGAGTAACATCGGTGCGTCGCAGGCGGACGGATGGCCCCCGGTGCTTATGGTGGGGCCATGACTGCACGCAATGACGCTCAGGAATTCTCCGCTCCGGGCATCCGCCCCGGAAGCCGATCGCTCGCCGGGCGCACTCTCCTCCTGTCGGGCGGCAGCCGCGGGATCGGCCTCGCCATCGCCCTGCGTGCCGCCCGCGACGGAGCCAACGTGGCTCTCCTGGCGAAGACCGGCGAGCCGCACCCGAAGCTCGAAGGGACCGTCTACACGGCGGCGGAACAGATCGAGGCCGCAGGCGGACGCGCCCTGCCCCTGGTGGGCGACGTGCGGAACGACGACGACGTCCGGGCTGCCGTCGATGCGACCGCCAGCACCTTTGGCGGCATCGACGTCGTGGTGAACAATGCCTCGGCGATCGACCTGTCCAGGACGCCCGACGTGGACATGAAGCGCTATGACCTCATGGCGGACATCAACGTCCGCGGCACCTTCCTGCTGAGCAAGTCCGCCCTCGAGGCGCTCAAGCGCTCGGACAACCCCCACATCCTCACCCTCTCGCCGCCCCTGAACCTCACACCGGAATGGGCCGGCAGGCACCTGGCCTACACCATGGCGAAGTACGGGATGAGCCTGACCACCCTCGGCCTCGCCGAGGAACTCAAGGACGACGGCGTCGCCGTGAACTCCCTGTGGCCCGCGACCCTCATCGACACGGCGGCCATCCGCGCCATGCCCGGCGGGGACCGCATCGTCCGGGCGGCTCGAAGCCCGCGGATCGTCGCCGACGCCGCGCACGCCGTCCTGGTCCGCCCGGCACGGGACTGCACGGGGAACTTCTACACGGATGAGCAGGTCCTCCGCGAGGAAGGTGTCACCGACTTCACGCCGTACAGCCTCGGCGCACCCGAGGACCGGCTCGTCCCGGACATCTTCCTCTGAGGTCCCGCTCGGGGCAGGGAGCGCGGGGCCGGATAAGATCGATGCCATGTCCTCCCGCTATTCCAATCTCGAGCGCCCGGGCCTGAACCTCGGTGCACTGAGGACAGCCGTGTGCATGCCGTCGGGCCCGTTCTCCCGGCTCGACATCGTGGCCCAGACCGGATCCACCAACACCGACCTCGTGGAGCACGCCCAGCGGGAAGCGGCAGGGTGGCCCGACCTCAGCGTCCTCGGCGCGGAAGTGCAGACGGCAGGACGCGGACGGCTGGACCGCAGCTGGATAGCGCCCGAGCGGTCGTCGCTGTTCGTCAGCGTCCTGCTGCGCCCGTTCAACCGGCATGGGCGGCCCGTCCCGACCACGGCCTACTCCTGGTTCTCGCTCCTCGCCGCCCTGGCGCTCGCCGAGAGCGTCGAGGATCGTACGGAGATCGCCCCGCAGCTCAAGTGGCCCAACGATGTCACGGTGGACGGCCGGAAGCTCGCCGGCGTCCTGGCGCAGTTCGTGCCGGGCACAGGCGCCGAGCCGCCCGCCGTCGTCGTGGGGATCGGACTGAACGTCAGCCTCACCGAGGACGAACTCCCGGTGCCCACGGCCACCAGCCTGCTGCTCGAATACGCCGGCACCACGGACCGCAACATCCTGCTCAAGTCCTTCCTGCGCACGTTCGCCGATTCCTACCGTGCCTTCTGCGACGTCGACGGCGACGCCTTCGCGGCGTGGGACAACGGGCCCTCCCTGCTGGACCGTGTCGGGGCGCGCATGGCGACACTCGGCCAGGACGTCCGGGCCGAACTGCCCGGCGGCGCCCTGCTCAGTGGACGCGCGCTCGCCCTCGATGCCCAGGGCGCTCTGATCGTGCGCGACGACGACGGCGAGCGCCACACCATCTCCGCGGGCGACGTCGTGCACCTGCGCCCGCAGGCGTAGGCCGTGCGGATCCAGCTGCTGCCCGGCGAACGCGTCCTCGTGCGCACGCGGCCCAACCCGCTGCCGATCGTGGGGCCCGTGCTCGCAGCCTTCCCCCTCCTGGCCGCCGGGGGCTTCGGACTGGGCTACCTGGGCCGAAGGGACCTGCCCGGCGGGCTCGCCGACTGGCGGCCGGTGCTGCTGCTGGTGGCGCTCGCCGTCGTCGTGGTCGTGCTGCTCCGGGTGGTGGCGCGGCCCGTCATCCGCTGGTCGGGCAACCGGTACGTGCTCACGAGCCTGCGGCTCATCCACCGGCGCGGGATCACCCGGCGCACCGAACACCAGATCAGCCTGTCCGCGGTCTCGCAGCTGCAGACGGACCAGGGACTGCTGCAGCGCATGGTCGGCAGTGGAACCCTGATCGCGGACCTCGGGTTCGACCGCGCGCACGCCTACCGGGACGTTCCGCAGATCGGGACGTTCAAGAAGTACGTGGTGCAGGCGATCAGCGACCTGCCCCTGACACGCATGTTCGATGGAGTGGATATGGAAATCGATCCGCAGTACGCCCGCGGTGGGACGCCGCGGGTGCAGCAGGAATGGAGGGGCGAGCAATCGTGACAGTCGAGGACCGCCACGAGTCCGGGCAGCCCGCCCGCTCCGACGACGGGGGAGCGGCCTCGCCCGTCGGCGCGATGGATGCCGGCGCGAGGGATGCGGGAGTGAAGGATGCGGGTGCGGCGGATGCGGCCGCGATGGATCGCGGCGCGGTCGATGCGGCGTTGATGGATGCGCCCGCGGGCGGTGCGGGTCAGTCCGACGACCGATCCGCGGCCGCCGTGGCGACGGCCTCGAAGGCCGTGTGGCAGCTGCAGCCGGACATGGCCGCCGCAGTCGATGACCTGCCGGTGTCGGCTGCCGGCCCCATCGAACTCGACCGGGAGAGCATCCGCCGCCTCGAGCGCGAGCTCCTCGGCGCCGAGCGCACGCTCAAGCGCCGCGACATCGCCGCCGGGGCCGGCGTCTCCCTCCTGTCCGCACGCAAGCTGTGGCGGGCCATGGGCTTCCCCAACATCGGGGACGACGACGTCGCCTTCACCGAGAAGGACCTCCACGCGCTCACCACGATCATCGACATGGTGCGCCAGGAGCAGCTCACGGAGGACGCCGCGATCTCGATCACCCGTGCGGTGGGACAGATGACGGACCGCATGGTCGTGTGGCAGATCGAGGCGATCGTCGAGGAGATGGTGGCCCAGCGGGGATTCACGGACGCCGACGCGCGCAAGACGCTCGTATCCGAGCTTCCCGACCTCATCGAACCGCTCGAGAAGACGCTCGTGTATGCGTGGCGCCGCCAGATGAACGCCGCCGTGCAGCGGCTGGCCCTCCGCGCGGAATCGGGTCTGATCTCCAGTGAGGCAGGGCGCGACGGCGACGAACAGGACGCACCGCTCCCACTGGCGCGGGCGGTCGGTTTCGCCGACCTCGTCTCCTACACGAGCCTGTCGCGGCGGATGAACGAGCGCACGCTGGCGCAACTGGTGCAGCGCTTCGAGAACAAGTGCGCGGAGATCATCTCCGTCGGCGGCGGCCGGCTCGTGAAGACCATCGGGGACGAGGTGCTCTACATCGCGGAGTCGCCCGAGGCCGGTGCCGAGATCTCACTGGCCCTCGCGAAGGCCTTCACCGAGGACGAGTTCCTTCCCTCGGCGCGGTGCTCCCTCGTCTGGGGGCGGGTGCTGTCCCGGCTCGGCGACATCTACGGACCGACGGTCAACCTCGCGGCCCGGCTCACCGCGCTCGCCGAGCCGGGGGAGGTGCTCGTCGATTCCGCCACCGCCGCGACCCTCGAGCACAACGAGAAGTTCGTCCTGACGCCGCACGAGCCCCGGCAGGTGCGCGGTTTTGGCGAGGTGCGGCCGGTGACCCTCGCCCGGGGGACCGGCACGGGAATAGTCCTCGACTAGGGCGTGTCTTGTAGTCCTCGACGTCGTAAGCCGCCGTTGCTGCCGCGGCGTTTGCGGTGTCCTTGCTGGTCCGAGGGCTCCTTCAATGACCGCGACGATCCCGCGGGAGCGCAGGTGCTGGCGGATCGCCCGGGACGAGTAGGCCTTGTCGCCGCGGACCCGGTCCGGTCGGGTGCGTGGGCGTCCCTGGCCGGGCCGGGTGACGCGGAGGTGGTTCATCAGGATCGGGAACATCGGCGCGTCCCCTGCCTGGCCCGGTCCGATGAGGACCACGGGCGCCCTGCTCGGCCGGAGGGTGAGGGCAGCAAAGGACGAATCGGAGCCCACTGGGCGTCGGTTGGAACAGCATCACGTGACACTCAAATATCGTCCCGGAGGCCACCGCACGCGATGAGGAGACACGCCCTAGGCCCAACAGCCCGATGGCGAACATGCAGAAGGCAACGAGAAGGAGTGTCGGTTCGTAAGCCATGGATTGAACTTACCCCCGGTATTCGGAAGCGGTCGGCCTTGTAGGAGACTGAGCCGCCAGGTATCTGAACCAGACCCCTTCGCGGGACGCTGCGCATCGGACGCGTTTGGGTGAGGCTCTCTGGGAAGGCTTGCCGGGATAAGATCACGGTTGTGGTCAAAGAGCAGGTGATCCCCATCCTTCGAACGGATGACGCCGACACAGCTGTCGCGTGGTACCGACGGCTGGGCTTCCGCAAGGAGTCCGAGCACAGGTTCGGCCCTGGCATGCCGGCCTTCGTCACCATCGCGCGAGGCGAGGTTCACCTGTTCCTGTCGGAGCACACCGGTGATGCCCGTCCGGACACGCTGATTTATCTGCGCGTAAGGGATGTCGACGGGCTAGCGCGCGAGTTGGGCGTCAAGGTCGAGGACGCTCCGTGGGCGCGGGAGATCGAGATCCGCGATCCGGACGGCAACCGCCTACGCGTCGGGACGCCGCGATTTTCGGCATAGCTGCTGACGGCGCACGAATTTATCGGCTGAATCGTTTTATGCGGCGATCGTCTCCTGCTTGATGCCAGGACGTCGCTTCCGCTCACAGCGCGACTACCACCAGTAAGTGGTCGAACACGCGGCCTAGGTAGTGGATCGCGTAGCACGACCGTGAAGTCGGGTAGGTATCACTCATGCTGTTGTTATCGGTTCGCCCGTAGTGTCTGGCCGGAAGGGGATCACCGACGATTCGCTCGCCCAGGCCCTGGAAGCGAAACCAATGGTGGTACACCATCACGTCGCGACACCGCTCCACCACCGGCGTCCTCGCCTCGGTGGCGGCCACGTTCTGGGGAAACCTAGCAGTACACACTGATGGGACCACGAAAAAAACCTCATGATCAGCTCATTCAGCGACCGCCGCAAACACCTGGTGTCTGCGGCGCTGGCTGTCTTACTCCTCACGGGCTGTTCAACCCCGGGCAACGCCACCACCGGCTTCGACACTCGGGTCGCACCGAAGGCACCACCGACATCAGCCACCGAGCTGCCCATTCCATCGGCTCCATCGGCTGGCCTGGCCCCGTTGGCGGTGACACCGTCACCACCGAGTGCGCCGGAGCCGGGCGATGTCGGGGTTGAGGGTCCGTTGCACGCGGGGACGGGCACGCCGACGGGTACGAAGCGGGCGACGAGTGCTTTGTGGTTCAACGACGGGTCCTGGTGGGGGAACCTGTGGGACACTGCCAGCTCCGATTTCCATATCTTCCGGTTCGATGCCGGAACGGGTTCGTGGGTCGATACGGGTGTGGCGACGGAGACCCGGGCGAGCACGCATCATGACGTGTTGTGGGACGGGTCGACGCTGTATGTGGCGAGCTATCGGTTCGTCAACGACGGGCTCCCGGCGGAGCCGGGCTTCCCGACGGCGATGCGCCGCTACAGCTACGACTCGGCGAGGAAGACGTACTCGTTGATGGACACGACGAAAGTCAACGACGAGCGTGTCGAGGCACTGACCATCGACAAGGACTCGACCGGGCGGGTGTGGGCCACGTGGCAGCAGGGGAACCGGATCTACCTGAACGCCACGGGTACGGATGGCCGGTATTGGGGGAAGCCGTTCGCGCATCCTGCATCCTTGAGCCCTGAAGGCTTGAGCAACGTGTCCGTGGACGACACGTCGGCTGTCATCGCCTTCGACGGGAACAAGATCGGCGTGATGTGGAGCCGGCAGGTCGGCGATGCCCTCGACGGCAGGTATTGGAGCTACCACGTCGATGGCACGTCGGACACCGACTGGACCACTCCGGTAGCGGCCGTGTTGGGGCAGAACAGCGGTGATGACCACATCAACCTGAAGCGGCTGGGATCCTCGGGCGGCAGGGTTTTCGCCGCTATCAAGACCTCGTTCACCGCCGCGTCCGAGCCGCTGATCCAGCTGCTGGCACTGGATAGCGCGACCGCGACGTGGTCGGCGCACACGATCGCGACCGTGGCGGAGTGTCCGAATCGGATGGTCGTCATGATCGATGAGAGCACCCAGATGCTGCGTACCTTCGCCACTTACCCGAAGCCCGGCGGCACGACGGACGCCGGAGTCTGCACCAGCACGGGGGGTGCGATCTACGAAAAATCCACGCCGCTGGACACTATCGATTTCAGCACCGCCCCGAAGACACCTCGTGTCGTGGACGCGGACCAGTACGTCCACAACGTGACCTCGACGAAGCAGAACCTCAACAGTGCGACGCAAGGCACAGCCAACAGTGGTGCGCTGGTCCTCGCCGATGTGAACGCCACAAGCCGGTACTGGCACTTCTACGACTCGAGCGTCGGAAGTGGCGGTGCGGGTCCTGCGCCGACGGATACGACGGTGGCGCCTACGCCGGACGCCGCCCGACCGGCGTGGTGAAGAAACTCAGCTCCGGCATGCGGGCTTTGTTGAGAGCTTAGTCCTGGCCCCGATTGGTCACCTCGTCCTGGTACTTCTCGTTCGACGCTGAAAGCGTCCGCTGAATAGGCGGCCTTTGAACCGGCGAGGACGTAGCGTCCACCCCTGCCCGCCGTTCTGCCCTTACGAACACCGGTGAGTAGGCTCCACAGGTCGTCGCCCTATCAGAATTTCATCCATACCAATATTCAGTAGATAAAGGAGCAACACCTATGCGGATTGGTTCCTCAATTTTTCTCATCGCAGTGGGAGCTATCCTCACCTTTGCCTTCAACGCCGACGTGGTCAGCGTCGTCGACCTCGACATGGTTGGCTGGATCCTCATGGGCGTAGGAGTAATCGGACTCATCGCCTCAATCATCATGTCCGCACCGCGTAGACAACACCGCATTTCGGAGTCACGCTCCGGAGTCGATCCGAACACCGGAGAAGCCGTCACTCGAAACGAGACACGCGACTCCTCTATCTAGTATTCAGGGCATGAGGAAGGGCCAGCCGATGAATGTGCCTGCCCTTCCTCATATCGCTTGGTACACTCACGCGATTTCCGGTCACGGGCTGCTCTCAGCGCTGGGAATCCCCCTACCGCTCGACGCAAGATGATCTCGCCTCGGCGCGCAGGTCAGGAAGGATTCGTGGCGACCCGTAGGTTTCGTCGGAGTCGCTGTGGAACCAGGCCACTTTCTGCTCGATGACCTTCCGCCGAATCGCCGCAGGCGAAGGCGCCCGCTCCAGCCAGGCGTAGTACCCCGACCGGGATACCTTGAGCAGACGCACCATGCGCGTGATCGTAAAATTGGTCTTCTCCGCGCGCATCAACTCGAACGCTTCGCGTTCGTATCCGAGGCTTCCTGGACGAAGAAGAGGGATGCTTTTTCAGGAACGCCGGTCCAGTTTCAGGTCCGCGTTCTCCTTGCGCAGACTCTGCAACTCGGCGCGTTCGTACTCAGTAACTGCGGTCTCACCGGTGTCGTTACGGGCCTTGAAAGTAGTGACCCACCGGCCCAGCGGTGCCTCGTTGATGCCGACCTCGCTACCGGCCTGCCGGTATTGATCACCAGCTTCACTGCCTCGTCCTTGTACTCAGGAGTGAAATCCCGAACGCGTCTTTCCCATGATGAACATTTTCTCGTGTGAGGTGTCCACTCAACCGGGGCAAGGCCAAAATGTCCGGTGGGTGGAGCCGGAGGAGAGAGCTCAAAGCCGTCCATCTGTGGGAGAGCCGCAGCATCGATAGTGAGGCAGAATAGCGAGCATGTGCGGACGCTTCGTCATAGCAGGGAGTCGGCAGAATATGATCGTTGCCTTCGACGTCACCGAGTCCGTAGTGGAAGACTTTCCGCCGTCGTGGAACGTCGCCCCGATGCAGGGCATCCCGTACATCGCCGAACGACTTCACGAGGGAGAGCTGGTCCGCCGGCGCGAGATCGCCCGCTGGTGGCTGGTGCCCAGTTGGTCCGAGGATCCCAAGGCCGGAACCCGATTGATCAACGCCCGCAGCGAGACCGTCACCGAGAAAACCTCGTTTCGCGCAGCGGCCGCTAAGCGCCAGGCGCTCATACCGGCCAACGGGCACTACGAGTGGCAGAAAAGCTTGGACGGGACAAAGACCCCGCACTATTTGCATGGCCAGGACGAAGACCAGCTGCTGGGGTTCGCCGACCTGTATGAATACCGGTCGGACCCGACTGAAAGCCGGTCGGACCCGACGAAGGAGGAGGACGCACCGCATAAATGGTTCGTCACCGCGACGACGCTCACCACCCAGGCGCATGACGCCCTGGAAGAGATTCATGAGTGCTCCCCGTGATCATTCCCAAGGACCTGCACGGCCAGTGGCTGGATCCATCAATGACCGATAAGGCCGACATGCAGCACTTCATCAACGCCACGGCCATTGCTCGGTTCGTGGTGCTCTCCATCGGGGCCGTGGCGATCGGTCTCCGGCTTGTCGCCATCCTCCGGCGCATCCCGCAGGACACACCATGACCAGCACGCTCGGCGTGGAGACCCGTACCGAGAGGCACTGGAGGCTTCGTGACGTCCTCTGTGCCCTGACGGGCGTCGTGGCGCTGGCACTCGCGGTGGGGGCCGCCTCCACGGTGTCCCTACCTGTGGACATCGATCTGGGGCTCGTCGCCGTGCTGCCCTACCCGTTCTGGGTGGGGGTTCTGCTGCTGAACGTCGCCTTCGTCGTGGCGTTGCGGGGGGATGCCGCCGGCCCGGCGCGTCGCCCGGTCATGATATGGCTCCTGGTGGTGCTCGTGCTCGTGCTCTTCGGGACCGCAGCCTTCGTGACGGACGTACCGCGGGGGGAAGTCTCGTTCCGTCACCTCGGCATCGCCGACGCCCTCGCGCGCACCCAGGGGATCGACCCGGCCATCGACGCGTACTTCAACTGGCCGGGTTTCTTCGCCCTCCTGGCGACGGTGCTCGGGGCGACCGGACTCGACCCGGTGACCCTCGCCCTGTGGGCACCGGTGCTCAACATGGGTTTGTGGCTCGC
>NZ_NFSC01000020.1 GCF_002157505.1 Arthrobacter agilis | reverse complement strand
CAACGATGATCTGGGCCGGCTCCAGACGGATCTGCAGGCCATGGCGGATCCCCGTTCCGACACGAAAGCGGCGATGAAAGCCTTCATCAACGCACCCCTGCATCCCACCGATGACCTCACACTCCTCCTCGTCCGGAGATGCCTGCATTAGCTTGGGGTCTCCCCATCGAAGGTGCTGCCGGCTCGACAACCGAGGGTGAAGACCGCGTAATCTCAGGAGTTGGATTCTCCGAAGCTCTCTCTTGTGGAAGGCGGTACCGCGTGGCGAACTCTGATTCGGGTGACTCCGTCGTGGATCGGGTCGTCCGGCTGATCTCCGCTTTCCCGGAGGGCAGGGCGCTGCAGCTGTCCGAACTGGCCGGCCGCGCGGGCCTGCCGCTCACCACGACCCACCGGCTGGTGCGGCAGCTTGCGGGACACAACTTCCTGGAGACCGGGCCTGACGGGATGGTGCAGCCGGGGCTGCGGCTGTGGGAGCTGGCGAACAGGGCCTCACCCGCGCTCGCGCTGCGCCAGGCGGCTCTGCCGTTCATGGAAGACATCCAGCAGGTCCTTCACCAGAACGTCAATCTGGCCGTGCTGGAGGGGGAGGACGTCCTCTTCGTGGAGCGGCTGTCGCGGCGTGGTTCGGTCAACAACCGGGCACAGGTCGCCGGGAGGATGCCTGTCCACGTCTCGTCCGCCGGGATCGCGCTCATGGCGTATCAGGACAGGCTGCTGCAGGCCCAGTACCTTGAGCAGTTCGCAGATCCGGGCGACGGAACCACCGTCGATGCGGTCCGGGCGCTCCTGAGTGACACAGCCAGGCAGGGGTTCGCCCAGTTGGAGGGTGTCGTGGATCCGGACACCTGGGGCATTGCCGTCCCCGTGCTGGACCGCAGGCAGCACGCAGTGGCCTCGCTCGGCGTCGTGGTTCCCCCGCGGGAGATGCGCCTGCAGGCGCTGGTTCCCGCCCTGCAGACTGCAGCCCGCGGTATTGCCCGCGCCCTGGCTGATCCCGGACGACCCGACTCCTTGAAGCCAGGTGGTGGTATTTCCCGCACGGATACTTGATATCAAGAATTACGCCTTCCTCGGATACATGCCGTACGTCACAGTTGTCCTGAACGTGCAACGACCCGCCCGCAGCCAGTATCCAGAAGGAATTCAGCGTGGAAACTCCTCTTTCCCATCTTGCCCATCTCGAGATCACCTCCCCTGACGTCGAAGCCTCGGCACGGTTCTATGAGGAGAAGTTCGGGATGCGCATCATCGACCGGGTCGACGGCGACGTCTACCTGCGCTGCTGGGGTGACTACTACCGGTACAGCCTGATCATCACCGAAGGCCCGGAGGCGTCCCTGGGCAGGATGGCCTGGCGGACCACCAGCGTCGCCGCGCTGGAGTCGGCAGCCCAGCGCGTCGAGGCCACCGGCATCCAGGGCACCTGGACCGCCGGCGGTCACGGCTTCGGCAAGGCCTACGAATTTACCGGCCCCTACGGCCACTCCATGCGCCTGTTCTACGAGGTGGACAGGTTCGTGGCCGAACCCGGCTTCGAGTCCACCTACCCCGACCGCCCGGAGCGCCGCTCCAGCCACGCCGCGGCCCCCCGCTTCCTGGACCACGTCACCGTGGCGACCTCGGACGTGCGCGGGTTCGCCGACTGGTACAGCAAGGCGCTGGGTTTCCGCGTCATGGCCTTCGTGGATCTGGACGAGGCACCGATCACGGTGTTCTCCGTGCTCACGACGAATGAGAAGTCCCACGACCTGGGCGTGGTCCTGGACACCTCCGGCCGCCCCGGCCGCGTGAACCACATCGCGTTCTGGGTGGACGCCACGGAGGACCTTCTGCGCACCGCGGACGTCATGATGGAGAACGGCACCTCGATGGAATACGGGCCCTCCATCCACGGCGTGGGCGAGCAGAACTTCCTGTACTTCCGGGAGCCCTCAGGCCTGCGCGTGGAACTGAATTCTGGTGGCTACCGCAACTACGTCCCGGACTGGGAAGCCAACACCTGGAAGCCCTCCCAGGGTTCCAACAACTTCTACAAGAACGGCGCCATGCCGCACTCCATGACCGAATCCTTCCCGCCCGCCGACGGCTTCACCGCCACCGAAGAAGGCGCCTCCCCGGAGATGAAGGAAGCCCTCCTGAACCCCTACGCCCAGCACGGACGGGGCTAGGAACCATGGCAGAACAGATGTACGCACTGATCCGCTTCCAGGAGCCCGGCGGGGACAAGACCCGCGCCGGTCTCCTGGTCGGCGAGCAGGTCCTTCCCTTGGATGAGGACATCACGTCCCTCATCCAGCACTGGGACACCCTCGAAAGCCAGCTGGACGCCCTCGCGGCGTCTGCCGGGACAGGCACGGGCCTGGCCATCGCCGACGTCGAAGTCCTGGCACCGGTGGAACCCGCCCAGGTGCTCCAGACCGGTGCGAACTACCGCAAGCACGTGATCGACCTCGCCGCCGCCCACCGTGAGCCCGGCGAGGACGAGGCGGAGGTGCGCGCCAGGACCGCGGAGATGATGGACAGCCGCGCCGGGCAGGGCACACCGTACTTCTTCATCGGACTGCCGACGGCGATCGCCTCCGCCACCGACGAGCTCACCCTGCCGGCCTACTCGAAGTCCCATGACTGGGAACTCGAACTGGCGGCCGTCATCGGCAGGGAAGCCTTCCGTGTGAGCCCGGAAGAGGCCCTGGACTACGTGTTCGGGTACACCATGGTCAACGACATCACCACCCGGGAGTACGTGTTCCGCAAGGACATGCCCGCCATCGGATCGGACTGGTACCGGGCCAAGAACGCCCCGGGCTTCCTGCCCACCGGGCCGCTGCTCGTTCCGGCCAAATTCTTCGGCGATCCGCAGGACGTGCAGGTGACGCTGAAACTCAACGGCCAGGTCATGCAGGACGAATCGACGCAGGACATGATCTTCGGCGTCGCGAAGCTCATCAGTGAGGCCTCGCAGACCATGCCGCTGCGCGCCGGCGACCTGGTCCTCACAGGAAGCCCGGCCGGCAACGGCGCCCACTGGGGCCGCCTCCTGCGCGACGGAGACGTCATGGAAGGCACCATCACCGGCCTCGGCACCCAACTCATCTCCTGCAGGGACGAGATCCCGACCGACAGGAGCCGGTCATGACCATCTCCACGGACAACACCAAGGCCACTCCGCCCTCGGGCAGCCCCCGGATCGACCGCACCGACGCCATGGGCAACATCAGCGCCATGGCCGAAGCGCACAACAACTGGGGCCGGTGGGGTGAGGATGACGTCCTGGGCACCCTGAATTTCATCGACGACGCCAAACGGCTCGAAGCCTCCGCACTGGTGCGCACCGGGGAGATCTTCTCCCTGTCCCAGCCCTTCGACACGAACGGCCCGCAGAAGGGGTGGCGGCGGCGCACCAACCCCGTGCACACCATGACGGACACCGGAGTGGATGCCGAACGCGGCAATCAGGGGTTCCCGCACGGCTTCGGCGGCGCCGACGACGTGATCGCCATGCCGCTGCAGTGCTCCACCCAGTGGGACGGTCTGGGCCACATCTTCGACCGCGGCAAGGCCTGGAACGGACGGGCGGCCGGCGACGTCGTCACCTCCGAAGGGGACCTCGTCACCGGCATCGAAACCGCCGCGGCCAGGATCGCCACCCGCGGCGTCCTGCTGGATGTCGGCCGTGGCCTCGCCGAGGAGACCGGACGGGACGACGGCGAACTGCCGGACGGCTTCGCCATCACCGTGGAACACCTCGAGCGGACCATGGAACGCCAGGGACCCAGTTCGACCGTGCGCCGGGGCGACATCGTCATCATCCGCACCGGGCAGTACACCCGCGCCCGCCGTGAGGGCTGGGGCGAGTACGCCGGCGGCGCCGCGCCGGGCCTGTCCTTCGGCACGGCCCCCTGGCTGCACGCAAGCGAGATCGCGGGCATCGCCACGGACACCTGGGGTTTCGAGGTACGGCCCAACGAGTTCGACGCAGCCTTCCAGCCGCTCCACCAGATCGCCATCCCCAACCTGGGGCTCTTCCTGGGCGAGATGTGGGACCCGGACGCCTTGGCGGAAAGCTGCGCAGCGGACGGCAGGTACGATTTCCTGCTCGTCGCAGCGCCCCTGCCGATCACGGGCGCCGTCGGCTCACCGGTGAACCCGATCGCCCTGCGGTAGCTTCCGCACGCGAGCACCACCATCAGCAGTAACGCCGTCAATACAAAGGAGTCAGTGATGGCAGCAGTACAGAAGGTCGGAATCGTCGGGGCCGGAGCCGCGGGACTGACGGCGGCCATCCTCCTGGCGGATGCCGGCGTCGATGTCGAGATCCTGGAGCGCGCAGACGCTCCCCAGACGCTCGGTTCCGGGATCACCCTGCAGGGCAACGCCCTGCGGATCTTCCGCCGGCTCGGCGTCTGGGACCAGATCTCCGCCAAGGGCTACGCGTTCAGCACCCTGGGGCTGCGGGCGCCGGACCCGGCGGGGACAGTTCTCGCCGTGCTGGAGGATATGCGCACCGGCGGTGACGACCTGCCCGCCACCCTCGGCATGTACCGTCCCGAACTCACCTCGATCCTGCGCGAACGCGCCCTGGAGGCTGGAGCGGTCATCACGTACGGCACGTCCGTCACCGGAGTGGCTGATGATCTCTCTGACATCGGGGGCACCGTCGCGGTGGAGACCTCCGACGGCGAGCGCCGCACCTATGACCTGCTGATCGGCGCCGACGGGCTGCACTCGGCGGTCCGCAAGGCCATCGGGATCGACGTCGAACCGGTGGCCACCGGGATGGGCATCTGGCGGGCCTTCGTGGAACGGCCCGAGGACGTGGTGCGCACGGACCTCACCTACGGTGGCCCGTGCTACATCGCCGGCTACTGCCCCACCGGCCCGGACACCATCTACGCCTACCTCGTGGAGAAAGCGCAGGACCGCAACCAGGAGGACGGGCCGAGGATCATGTCGGAGCTCGCCGCGGCCTACGGCGGGCCATGGAACGAGATCCGCGCGAACCTGGATTCCAGCGCCCGGGTCAACTACACCAGGTTCACCAGCCACCTCGTTGACGGGGACTGGCACCGCGGCCGCACGGTCATCATCGGCGATGCCGCGCACAGCTGCCCGCCCACAGTGGCCCAGGGCGCCGCGATGGCCGTGGAGGACGCCGCGGTCCTGGCCGAGCTGCTGATCAGCCACGATGAAGTCACCGAGACTCTCTGGAAGGAGTTCTCCGACAGGCGGCTGGATCGTGCTCGCGCCGTGGTCGACGCCTCCGTCCAGCTGGGCCAGTGGATGCTCGACGGCGTCCGTGACGCCGACGTGCCCGGACTCATGCACGGCCTGTCCACCATGCTCAAGGAAGAGGCATGATGGCTTCCACGCCCAAGGCCGGGCTGGTGGTGGACGTCCACGCCCACGCGCTCCTTCCCGCACTGCAGCAACGCGTCGCCGAGGCCGATCCGGCGGGCTACGCTGCCCAGCAGGAACTGGAAGTCCGCCGCAATGGTGGCCCTTCCATGGCCGCCTCCGGACAGATGATCAAGGAACGCTGGCCGCAGCTGACGGACCTGGGGCGCCGCCTGGCGGACATGGACGCGCAGGGGGTGGACGTGCAGCTGGTGTCGCCATCGCCGTCGCACTTCTCCTATTTCGCGGCGCCGGAGCTCTCCCTGGAGCTGGCACGCCAGGCCAACCGCGCCATCATGGCGTTGGTGGACCAGGCACCGGACCGGCTCAACGGCCTCGGCCTGGTCCCCCTGCAGCACCCGCAGCTGATGGTGGAAGCGCTGGAGGACGCGGTCCTCGACTGCGGACTCCTGGGCGTGGAGATCGGCTCCTTCGCCGCCACTCCGGGAGATCCTGACCGGACCACGGTGGAGCTTTCGGACCCGCGCCTCGAGGATTTCTGGTCGCGCGCGGAGGAACTGGGCGCCATCGTCTTCCTGCACCCGTTCGGCTGCTCGCTGGATGAGCGACTGGACCGGTTCTACCTGGCCAACACGGTCTCGCAGCCCGCGGAGAACGCCGTCGCACTGTCCCACCTCATCTTCAGCGGAGTGCTGGACCGGCACCCCGGCCTGACGATCCTGGCAGCACACGGAGGCGGCTACCTGCCCACCACTCTGGGCCGTTCCGACCACGCCTGGCGGGTGCGGCCGGAAGCGCACGGCTGCGCTGAGGCGCCGTCGTCGTACCTGAAAAGGCTCTATTTCGACTCCCTGGTCCACAGCGCTGCGGAGCTCCGCGCGCTCGTCGCGGCCGCGGGGCCGGAGCAGGTCCTGCTCGGCTCCGACTACCCGTTCGACATGGGCTCGGACCGTCCGGTCGCCGACGTCCTCGCCGCCGGGCTGCCGGCCCGGGACCAGGGCAGTGTCCTGGCCGGCAATGCCGCCGCCCTCGGCATCACCGCCGCGGCCATCCAGTCCGTCCGACCGACCTCCTGAGGAAGCCCCATGGTAAAGATCGCGCGCTGGGACCACGACGGCGGGACGCAGTCCGGCTTCGTGGAGGGGGACGAGTGCTTCGCACTGCCTGCCGGCACCACCGTCGGCACCCTCCTGGAGGCCGGGCTCGCCGAAACCCTGCGCCTCGCAGAGAAAACGATCCGTACCGCCCCTGCTGTTCCGCTGGGAGACGTCACACTGCTTGCCCCGCTCGTTCCGGCAACCATCCGGGACTTCGTGGCATTCGAGGAGCATGTCGAAGGGGTCCGGAAGAGCATCGACGGCGTGGCCGGCGTGGTGCCCGAGTGGTACGAAGCCCCCACGTTCTATTTCACCAATCCCCATACGGTGACCGGCACCGGCACGGTGGTCGGGATCCCGGCAGGCTGTGACGCACTGGACTTCGAAACGGAGGTGGCCGCCGTCGTCGGGCGTGTTCCCGGAAGCGACGGCAGTAACCTGTCCGCTGTGGAGGCGCACGATCATATCTTCGGCTACACGGTGCTCAACGACTGGTCCGCGCGGGACCTGCAGCGCCGCGAGATGAAGGTCAGCCTCGGCCCGTGCAAGGGCAAGGACTTCGCCAACACCCTGGGGCCGTGGATCGTCACCGCGGACGAGTTCGAGGACCGGCACGACGCCGAGGGGTTCCTGCCGATCTCCCTGGCCGTGGAGGTCAACGGGAAGGCGATCGGCCAGGACCTGCTCTCCAATATGGGCTGGCCCTTCGCCGAACTGGTGGCCTACGCCTCGCAGGACTCCGTGGTGCGGCCGGGCGACGTGCTGGGTTCGGGGACCTGCGGCAGCGGCTGCCTGGCCGAGCTGTGGGGGCGGAACGGCTCGCGGACTCCGCCTCCGCTGACGACCGGGGACGTGGTGCGGATGACCGTGGAGGGAATCGGGACCATCGAGAACACGGTCGGTACGCGGCGCGAAGCAGTGACCCGCGTGGCTGCGCGCACACGTCCGCGGAACCGTACCGTCGCCTCCGCTTCCGCCTCCCCCGCCGGCAGGGCCTAGGTGGTATCCCTCCAGCTCGAGGGCCGGACGGTCGTGGTCACCGGAGCCGGCCAGGGGCAGGGGGCGGCGGAGGCGCGGCTCCTGGCAGCGGCAGGGGCGCGTGTCATCGCCACTGATCTGTCCGACGACAGGCCGGACGGGGTGACATCCGCCGCGGACGGCCTGCTCTACCGGCGGCTCGATGTCGCCGATGCCTCGGGCTGGAAGGACCTCGCCAGCTGGATCGGGTCCCGGGGCTGGACGGTGGACGGGCTGGTGAACAACGCCGGCATCACGCAGCGCAGCAGGCTGCTGGATGCCTCGGTAGCGGACCTGCAGAAGGTCTACGAGGTGAATGTCGCCGGATCGCTGCTCGGCATCCAGGCCCTCGCTCCGCTGATGGGTGACGGGTCCTCCATCGTGAACGTCGGGTCCGTGGCGGCCCTCACCGCGCACTATCCCGTGGCCTATACCGCCAGCAAGTGGGCCCTGCGGGGACTCTCGCAGGTGGCGGCGATGGAGCTCGGCCCGCGCGGCATCCGCGTCAACACGGTCCACCCGGGATTCATCCAAACGCCCATGACGGCCACCGCGAAGCCCGAGTTCCGCCAGGCGACCCTGGCCGAGACGCCGTTGGGCCGCACCGGCACGGCGGAGGAGGTGGCCGGCGTGGTGCTGTTCCTGCTCAGTCCGCTCTCCTCCTTCGTCACCGGCGCGGACATCCCGGTGGACGGCGGCCAGTCCGGTCACGGCGGGGCCAAGGCAGTCTCCGACGCACTGAGGTAGCAGCGCCCCGAGGTGCAGCGGGCCGTCCCGTAGGGAAGGCCCCGTTGCACCTACACGGTATCCGCGACGCTGATAGGCACCGGGTGGACGGTCGCCGGGAAGAGCTCGTGGAGACGTGAACAGGCCCGCTGGACCACGGAACGCAGCCAGACGCTCGCGGGATCCTCCGTCTGCGACGGGTGCCAGTACATGGCCTCGACAAGGGAGGCTTCCGCACCGGCGAACTCCAGCACCACGATATCCGCGCCCCGCTGGGCACGTGCGGCCAGCATCCGCGGCACCAGCGCCACCAGGTCCGTGCCTTCGACGAGCAGCGGCAACGACAGGAAGCCGGCCACCACCGCCGCCACCCGGCGCTGCAGGCCGCGGGATTCGAAGAGCTTGTCCGAAGGGGTGCTGATCCCCTCCCCGAAATAGCCGACGGCGTGCGGAAGTTCGGTCACGGCTTCGAGGGTCAAGCGGGGCTGCTGGAGCAGCGGGTTCCCGGCGCCGGCCACGGCCACGAAGCTGTCCCGGAAAAGCTGCTTCGAGGTGCCCTGCATCTGGTACCCGGTGGGCCCTACCATCAGGTCCATCCGTGAAAACTCGGCCATCTGCCCCTGCATCCCCGAGGCGCCGGTGGGAATGAAGTCCACCGACACGTTCGGCGCTTCCTCCTGCAGGATCCGCCGCAGCGGCCCCACGATGAGTGCTGCCGCGTAGTCCGAGGCCGCAATCACGAATTCGCGCTCGCTGGTGGCGGCATAGAAGCCGGACCGCACACGCGTGGCCCGCTGGATGTGGAGCATCGCTTCATCCACCAGCGGGACCAGTGCCTGCGCGAAGGGCGTGAGGTCATAGGTGCGGCCATTGCGGACCAGGAGTTCGTCGTCGAAGTGCCGCCGCAGCCGGGCCATCGCAGCGCTCGTGGCGGGCTGGCTGAGCTGGAGGCGTTCCGCGGCCCGGGACACGTTGCGCAGCTCCAGCAGGACCTGCAGTTGCGGCAACAGGTTCAGGTCCAGGTTCTTCATGCCCTTAGGTTATCCAGCCGCCTGTCCTGCCCGTAGACCCTACGGGGCCGCGGGCGCCATACGGGGCCCCCGGGCCAGGACGGCCAGCAGCGCCACGGCGCACGCAATACCCAGCCCACCGAGCGCCACACCGAGGCTCCCCAGGCCTGCGGAGGCCGCTCCGATGACGATCGGCGTGAGGAACTGCCCGATGAACAGGGTCGAGGTCCAGATGCCCGTCCCACGCCCCCGCTGCTGGAAATCCAGTCCGGTGACGGCCCACGTCAGCAGGGTGGGCAGCAGGATGCCCGTTCCGGCACTGGCGATCACCGCTCCTCCGATCGCCAGCGGCACGTTGCCCGCGATCGACACGACGAACAGCCCGACGGCGGCCAGTCCGAAAGCCAGTGCCAGCAGGTTCCGCGTTCCGAGCTTCGCCAGGAAACGGAACGAGATGGCTCCAGCCGCCGTCGCAAGGGAGGCGATGGCGGCGGCGAGCCCGATCAGGGCCGCGTCCGCCACACCCAGGCCGGTGATCACGTAGGGCAGGTGGACGATCAGTGCGTAGAAGACGATGCCGCCGAACAGGGTCACCGCTGCCGGCGCACCGATCTGCCGCCATGGCACCGGCGTCCTGGCCGCCGTCGTGCGCTGCGTCCTGGCCGGTTCCCAGAGCTTGAAGACCATGGGGATGACGATGACGGCGCTGGCGGCATACAGCCAGAACGGTGTCCGCCAGCTGATGCTGCCCAGGGCTCCGCCCAGCGCGAAGAAGGCCGTCGCCGCGAGCGCGCTGACCATGGTCTGGAGCCCCAGGTATTTGTTGCGTTGTTCCCCCGCGTAGTAGTCGGTGATGAGGGTGGTGCAGCACGTGATGATGGCTGCCTCGGCGATTCCGACCCCCACGCGGGACAGGGCGATCGATCCCAGCGTCTGCAGCCACAGCGGCGCCGTGCCGAAGACCGCGTAGGCGAGCATCGCGAAGACCAGCAGCTGCTTGCGGCCCACCCGGTCAGCCACCCACCCGGCCAGGGGAGAGAAGAGCGCCACGAACAGTGCAGGCAGGGTCAGGGTGAGCGGCACCAGGAGGGCCACGCCGGGAGTATCCGCGAAGGCCTGGTTGAGCGTGGGCAGGACAGGCGCCAGCAGGACAGCACCGAGAACCGGCATGCAGCTTCCGGCCACCAGCAGCCCCGCCTGAATCCGACCGGCAGGGCCCGGAGCGGCGGCTTGTACCGGGGCAGTCCGGGTGTCGGTCGCCGCGGGATGAATATTCTCCATTGAATTTCCTTCGCCTCGTGAGGGTCACGCGGGCCTGGCGCCGCTGGGACGCAGGATGTGACTGTGCTCACTGTGGCAAGGCCTGGGATATCGGGGAATCATGCATTTGGGATAGCTGGTATCCACGGGACGGATGAGCGGCCGATGCATGCCGGCCGTTTCCAGGGCCGTTCCCATCGAGGTGGATATCCTCCGGGTTCTGCCGGTGTCTGGAGCTATCTCACGCTGCAGCGTTCGCGAGGGCGATGGTGCGGCCGGCGAGGTCGGAGATGCGGGAGTTGTCGTAGCCGAAGACTGCCGAGCGGGTCCGGTCCTGAAGAGGTTGGACGAAGTGCTCCGGCAGGGCTGCGGCGCCCAGGACTGTCCCGGCGACCGCGCCCGCCGTGGCTCCGTTGGAGTCGGTGTCCCATCCGCCCTGCACGGTGAGGCCTACCGTGGCGGTGTAGTCGCCGTTGCCCCAGAGGAGCCCGGCGGTGATGATAGCCGCATTGTTGACCGTGTGGACCCAGCTGTAGTGCCCGTAGTGGTGCTGGATGGTGGAGAGCGCTTCGTCCCAGGTCGCGCCGCTGCTGTGCAGGTCCCGGACCCGGTGCAGGGCTTCGGCGAGCCTGGAGCGGGCCGGCACGTAGTGCAGTGATCGCTCGAACGCTTCGGCGACGGTCGAGGCGGTGGCGGCAGAGGACATCAGGGCTGCGGACCACATCTCGCCGTAGAGGCCGTTGGCCCGGTGGGAGAGGCTCGCGTCACTGTACGCGCTGAGGATCGCCTGCTCCGGGCGCCCTGGCTGCGTCCAGCCGTGGGCGTCCCCACGGATCAGGGCCCCGATCCATTCGCGATAGGGGTTGCGGGTGGTCCCTACCGCCCCGATGGGAACGTTGGTGAGGAGGTTGACGTAGGCGGCGCGTTCGGCGGTGAAGACTCGCAGGTAGGGCACGTAGGCCAGCCATGTCGCGGCGACGTCGGCGGCCGTCAGTTTCGTCCCGTGGCGTTCGAGCATGTGCAGGGCGAGGATCGTGTAATCGATGTCGTCGTCCCGGTCCGATCCTGCGACCCGCCCGCGCGTGGTGTTCACCCAGTTCTCCTCCAGGCGGTAGCCCTCGGGCATCGGGTCCATCGCCGGGACGTAGTCCCGCAAGGGGTAGGAGCCGGTCAGCTCGAGGTAGGAGCGGATGCGGTCGCTGGTCCAGTAGTCCCCGCTCTCGATCGGCTTGCCGAGGTTGCAGCCTGCGATGCGCCCGAGCCATCCCCCCAAAATGCGGTCGTGTAGCCCGGGACCAGGGGCGGGCGTGCCGGCCGCACTCGGCGGGGCCGGCATGCTGTCGAGGATGTCGGGCAGCGCGTCGGGTTCCTCGTAGTCCCATGTGCCGGTCCGTGGAAGGTCCGCCAGCTCGGCGAGGAGATTCTCCAGTCCCTGCCGGTCGAGCTTCCCGGTATCGGTCAGGCGTGCGGACAGCTGTCCGACGTCGTGGCCGGTTTCGGCGAGCTGTCGCAGTTCGTCGGAGACCATGTCATGGACGTTGAGCGGGTCATGCATGGAAGGACCTTTCATCGCGCTGCGGGCGATCTTCCTGTACTGCGCTATCCGGCATCCTAACCCCTCAGGTCATTGGCAGGTCCTGCTCGGCGTGCGGTCGTCCGGCGGGCTACGACGACCAGGAGGCCCCGGTTGCACCGGGGCCTCCTGTTCGCGCTGGCAGCGGTCAGCCGCGACCGCCGCCGAGGATCCCCAGGTCGACTGCTTTGGCAGCGCCGTCGGCTTCTGCCTGCGTCAGGGAGCCATCGGCCACTGCGGCGTCGAGCCGCTCCTGCACTTCTGCGGAGTGCTCGGCCTGCTCCTCGGCCTCGAGCTCGTCGACCGCGGTCTGCACTGCGGCTTCCTCGAGACCAAGGGTCTCCGCCAGCGAAGCGACAGTGGCGCTTTCGAGTGCCTCACGGTCGGGCTTTTCCCCCTCGGTGGTCCCGGTGTCCGCCTCGGCAGCATCCCGGGCAGTCTGCAGCGCGTCGGTGACCGTTGCCTCGTCGATGCCGAGCTTGGTGGCCAGCTCGGCCGCATCGATGCCTCGGTGGTGTCCGTGACCGCGCGAGTCGCCATCGCTGGTTGCGTCGTCCCCGGTCGTCGCGTCCGCAGTGGCCGACGACGTCGCGGTCGGGGTGGGGGTCGTCGTCTCTGTTGCGAAGGCCATCCCGGTAGCCCCGAGGCTGAGGCCGAGGGCGACGGCCGCCGCGCTGGCGCCGAGTGCGATCTTCTTCGTATTGAACATTCTGGTGATCCTCGCTTCGCCGCAATGCGGCCTTGGTGGTTGCGGTCCGGGTCGGTGGACTACTTCCACTGTGGGGCGGCGAGGTAGGCGTGCGCTGTCGCAGAGCTGTTCGGAGGCTGTGAGGCCTCTCCGTCCGGCGAGCCGGTGCCGCCCGAAGGGCGAGGGCGGCTAACGACCGGTCAGCAGCGAGAAGCCGAGATGCGGCACGTCGATCGGGATCAGCTCTTTGTCGCCCGGAATGGTGCGGATCCGCTCCCCCACCAGGTACGCCCCGGAATTCCCGACGACGACACGGCCGCTCCCGTTGAGCAGTGCGGCGTCTCCGGGAATGGCCCGGAGGACGGGCATGAAGATCTCTTCGAGCTTCCGGATCCGTATGTCGCAGCCGGCCACTCCCGCGAACTTCCCGTCGAGCTGGATGGGCGCCGAGTGCGTGAGGATGTACTCGTCGAACCCCAGGTAGTCGACGTACGGACCCCACGCCGTCTGCTCGCCCGTGCGGCTCGCCGAGGCGAAGAAGGGCATGTTCTGGTAGTCGTAGAAGCGTTCCCCTCCCGGTGTCAGATCGAATTCCAGCTTCTCGACGGTGTGCTCGCGCTTGATCCACCACTCGAGGCCGCCCTCACTGCTCCTAATGGCTTCCGTGGCGAAGATGACGCCCGCTCCGACGACGAAACCATGCGTCTCGAGGAACTCCCGGGCCAGGCCCTCGAGCTTCCCGATGTCGCCGGGCGTGATGCTCAGGGGACGGGGGCGGTCCGCCCACAGCAGCGACATCCGCGCCGCGAGGGCATGGACGTCCACGCCGAGTGCGTTCATCCAGGCAGCGATCTCGGTTGCGGCCTTGGCGGCAGGGGCATTCGTCATGGCTGCTCCTGCTCGTCCGCGGGATACCCGAGGGACAGTTTGGTGTCCACCAGATGATGGACGTCGTGGCGGATGTGCTCCAGCACCAATCGCTGGGCGTCCTCGGCTGAGTCGTCCGCGATGGCGCGCGCCAGTGCGAGATGCTCGGCCGCGACCCGTTCCGGATCGCGGGCCACTGGCAGGGGCGCCCAGAGTGCCTGCACGATCTCGGCCTGCAACCGTATCTCCGCATTCGTGAGCCTCGGAGACTGCGCCAGGACCGCCAGCTCGATGTGGAACCGGCTGTCGGCGCGTGCGCGCGCTTCCGGCTTGTCCGACATGACGAGACCCCGGGCGAGCTCGAGGAGTCTGCCGACCTCGTGGGGTTCCGCGCGTTCGCAGGCAAGCCTCACCGTGGCGGCAGCGATCGCGGCGTGCTCGTCACCGACATCCCGGATCTCGGCGATCGAGGTTTCCCGGAACCACTTCTTCATCACGTCTGCCGAGGTGAAGGGCTGCTTGACGATGAACGTCCCTCCGCTGCGTCCCCGCCGTGTTGCGACGATGCCCTGGTCCCGGAGGTCGGACAAGGCTTCGCGGAGGGTGGACGGTGCAACGCCGAACATCTCCGACAGGGCCGTCTCCGAGGGAAGCCGCTCACCGACCTTCAGCAGGCCCAGCGAGATCGCCTTGGAGATCCTGTTCACGATGGCTTCGGAGCGCTCGGTCTCCGGCAGCGATCGGTAGACGTGCGCTTGAAAAGCGGTGGTGGGTGCCAAGAACAGACTCCATGCGTGGAAGGACAGCACTAACTGTAGTCGGGGCATCGACCTTCGCTCCCTCTTCCTCCGAAGCCTACCGGACGATGCGTGAAATCCGACGGAAACATAGGTTATGCCACCCTTGTCCCTCAGGGGCTGGCACTGAAGCGGCTGAAAGACGCTATTTCTGCTCGGCGTTGCGATTTTAAACATTTGAAACTACAGTTTTTACGACGTGGTCCAGCTCACATGAGCCCCCAGGGACCCGAGAGAAGGAATCCGATGCGTGTAGATAGTGCGGAACCGGCCAAGCAGTCCGTGGCCGACGAGGACGCTGAGCATCTCGCCAGCCTCGGCTACTCCTACGAGAGGCAGTTCAAGCGGGAGATGACGTTCTGGGGGAACGTCTCCCTCGGCTTCACCTACCTGTCGCCGGTCGTGGCCGTCTATTCACTGTTCGCGGCGTCGCTGGGCGTCGCCGGACCCCCGATGTTCTGGTCCCTCGTGATCGTCGGCCTCGGTCAACTCCTCGTGGCCACGGTCTTCGGGGAAGTCGTCGCGGCGTACCCGGTGGCCGGAGGGGTCTATCCCTGGTCCCGCAGGCTCTGGGGCCGCAAATGGGGCTGGATGAATGGCTGGGTCTACCTCGTGGCGCTCCTGACGACCATCGCCAGCGTCGCCTATGGGGCAGGACCATTCCTGAGCACCCTTGTCGGCATGGAGAACACCGTCGACTCGGTCATCATTTCAGGCCTTGTGGTCATAGCGCTCGCGACGGTTCTGAACCTCGGCGGAACAAAGGTGCTGAACACCGTGGCGATGATCGGCCTCCTGGCGGAACTCGGCGGTGCACTGGCAGTCGGAAGCTGGCTGCTGCTGACCGCCCGGCAGCACGACCTCGGCGTCCTGTTCCAGGCATTCGGTGCGGGGGAAGGCAGCAACTATTTCGTGGCCTTCGCCGCGGCTGGACTGATCGGCATCTTCCAGTACTACGGCTTCGAAGCCTGCGGCGATGTGGCCGAGGAAGTTCCGAACCCGGGCCGCACCATCCCCAAGGCCATGAGGATGACCATCTACATCGGTGGCTTCGCAGCGATGTTCGTCTGCCTGTCCCTGATCCTCGCCGTCCCCGATTTCGCCGCGGTGATCTCCGGCACTGACACGGACCCCGTCGGCAACATCCTCCTCTCTGCATTCGGCCCGATCGGCTTCAAGGTGGTCCTCGCCGTCGTCATGGTCTCGTTCCTCTCCTGCGTGCTGAGCCTGCAGGCGGCCACCTCGCGCCTCGCCTACTCGATGGCCCGTGACGGCATCCTGCCGGGCAGCAAACTCCTGAGCACCTTCAGCGAATCGCGCCACGTGCCCCCGTACGCCCTGCTCCTTGCAGGGCTTGTGCCGGCCCTCATCGTGATCGGATCGAAAGTCTCCAGCGACGCCCTGACGGTGATCATCTCCTTCGCGGCGATGGGCATGTACATGGGCTTCCAGATGGTCGTTCTTGCCTCGCTCCGGGCGCGCATCCTCGGCTGGAAGCCGAACGGAGCCTTCCAGCTGGGTGCCTGGGGCATTCCGGTGAACATCGCGGCCCTGGTGTGGGGCGTGCTCGGCATGGTCAACATGGCCTGGCCCCGGACGCCGGAGGACGGCTGGTTCGCCAACTACGTCGTCCTGATCTCCGCGGTCTCCGTCGTCGTGATCGGCCTGATCTACATGGCCTGGAAGAAGCCGCACCTCAAGGGCGATGCCCCGGCAGCCGATGCCGTTCCGGCCGGCGCGAAGGATGAGAGGTAACACGCTCATGCTGATCACCGGCATCAAGAGCCGTCCCGTCTACGACGAGCTCACGCCCATGGCGGACGGCCTCGTCCACATCGCTGCCGCACAGGGCAGCGGCGGAGGACCGCTCCTGCGCCTCCTCGGAGACATGACTCCGGAACAGCGGGCCGCGACCACCGTCCTGTACTCGACCGAGTCATTCACCGGACACAACCATCTGGCTGCGCTGCAGGCCTTCGATGTCTTCGATCTCATTGAATTCCCGAGCAACGCCGCTGCCGTGAGCGGACTCGACGCGCTTCTCGCGACGGCGAGGATGGGAACCCGCCTGTACCTTGCCGGGTCGGAGGGATTCATCGGAACCTCCATGCAGGTTGCCACGTCCTACGGCATGAACCGGGATGAAGTACTGCGTGAACATGCGGGTTCCTTCGTTCGGCGGGTGTGGTGCGCGCACTGCAGCCACTACTCCGAGAACGTGACGAAGCGGATATTCCAATGCCCCGGGTGCGAACGCCACCTGATCGTCCGGGACCACTACTCGGGACGGCTCGCTGCGTTCCAGGGAGTCAAGGCGGACGGCGAAGTACCCGGCGAACTACCGGACAACGAGGAGTTGGACACATGAGCGAGGCACACCACGGAGCCCTGCAACTCAGGGTGAAGCGTGTCGAGGCGGTCACGCCCGAGATCAACCGGTACACGTTCACCGCGGCCGACGGATCGTGGCTTCCCCCTTTCTCGGGGGGCAGCCACATCGCCGTCCTGATCCCGTGCGAGGGAGGGACACGACGGAACGCGTACTCTCTCATGAGTTCGCCCTACGACACCAGCGAATACCAGATCGCTGTCCGCAGGGTGGAGGGCGGGAACCGCGGGTCGATCGCGATGCACGAGAACGTGCGCGAGGGCGACCTGCTCGGTGCCACCATCCCGGCGAACCTCTTCCCCATCTCCAAGCACGCCCGCCATCACCTCTTCATCGCCGGCGGCGTCGGTGTCACTCCGATCTTTTCGCAACTGGACGAACTGAGCCTCAAGGGAAGCTCGTTCGAACTCCACCTGGCTGTCCGCGGCCCGGAGCATGCGGCCCTCGGCCGTGAGCTCCAGCAGCGCTACGGCGACGCCGTAAGGGTGTACGGGGACGGCGACGGTTCGAGGCTGGTCGCGTCCGACATCCTGGCCGGACGGCCGCTCGGAACGCACACCTATGTCTGCGGGCCCACGCGGATGGTCGACGACGTCATCGGCGCCGCTCACACCCTCGGCTGGTCCGACTCGAACATCCACTTCGAACGGTTCGAGGACCTGGGATCGACGGGAGATCCGTTCTCCGTCACCCTGGCGCGGTCCGGGGCGGTCATCGAGGTGTCCCCCGAACAGTCGCTGCTGGAGGCCGCCGAGGAGGCGGGCCACAAACTGCCCTACCTCTGCCGGGGAGGCGCCTGCGGCGAGTGCGAGATCGAAGTTTTGGAACTCGAAGGCACCATCGACCACCGGGACGACTGGCTGACCGAGTCGGAGCGGTGCACCAACAAGCTCATCATGCCCTGTGTCTCGCGGGCCACCTGTACGAAACTCGTCATCAATGCCTAAGGAAACCTCCATGACCGCGACCCCCGAGTCAGTCGAATCCACGCCGATCGAGACCTACACACCGGAGGGCGAGTACCTCTTCCGGAACTCCCGCGAGGCCGTGCGGCGCCTTCCCTTCCCGTTCCCGGACGACGAGTACATGTACTCGATGAACCTCGAACCCCACGTCCCGGCAGGCGACGGTGCCCTGAGGGCTGCCTTCGACATCGATGAGCACTACGTGTCGGAGTGTGCGCACCGCGACCAGATGCTCAAGGAGATGCCGGGAGTCCACTACATCGCGCTCCCGCACATGATGGAAGCACAGTGGGACCTCCTGGAACTCATCTTCGAGTCGTACGCCAGGGACTTCCCGGAACACTTCACGCTGACCAAGAACGGGAATGAGTGGCGGTGGCAGAACCGGCTGCTCGACATCGACGACGTCTTCACCTTCGGTGATCCGACCACCCTGCCGATGGACCCCATGGAGTACGCGACGCGACAGGCGCAGGGCGAGTTCGTCGTCCTCGAGGAGAAGGACAACACGCTGGTCATCGGTGCCGGTATGACGACCCAGCGCGCGGACTACTCCCTCCAGTTCAACATGGGCATGAACTTCGCCGAGTTCCACGGTCCCGTGCCGAAACTGCACGAGATGGGGATCCTGGATAGGGCGCTGAAGTTCCTGCTCCGCATGAAGCCCGGTCATCCCGTCCGGCGGGTCAACTGGTCCCTCACCGTCCACCCGCGACTCGAGACCTCGGTGGAGACACTCCCGGAGTGGGCGCCGGACCGGGCGACAGTCACCCCCGAGAACGCAGGAGAGATGGTGTACCTGCGCATCGAGCTGCAGCCCCTGCATCGCCTTCCCCGGTCCAACGGCATGGTGTTCCCGGTCCGCACGTACCTCGTCAGCCTGGCCGAGCTGGTGGACCATGCTCCCGACTGGGCCAAACGACTGCATCGAGCCCTCGCATCCCTCGACCCCGAACTCGCCGACTACAAGGGTTTCCACCGCTATCACGCTGCCGCTGTCGCATGGCTCTCCCAGCACGACGACGGCGCACCCCTGGCGACTGGCTACCCCTGGATCGAGGATGGGATCCAGCCCGGCGGCAACTAGTCCCTGCGAAAGGGCACGCCGGGCCGGTCGACCCGCCATCGATCACGGGCGGTGGCTCGACCGGTTCGAGCCCCCGTCGCTATCCCCTCGACCCGGATCTCCATGGAGGTCCGGGTCGAGGGTGTTGGCGCCCGCGAGCTGGGCGAGCAGGTGTCCGAGCTGGACAGACTGCTCAGACGTGAGCGGAGCGACGAATTCGGCCTCGTGCGCTTCGGCGATCTCACGCAGTCGGCGCAGCACCTCGCCACCCTCGGGAGTCAGGCGGAGTTCGTGATTGCGGCGATCGGCCCTGCTGCGCTCCCGCTCGACCAGACCGCGTGCCTGCAGCGAGTCGATGAGCGACACCACACGGCTGGGAACGGCCCCCAGCCGGTCGGCCAGGACCCGCTGGCTCAGCCCCGGCGAGCGACCGACCAGACGAAGCACGCCCGCCTCCGTCGGCGTGAGGCCGATCTCCCGAGTGCGCTCGGCGAAGCGGGACGATGCCAGGGCCCCGAGCTGTGAGAGCAGGAAAGCAGTGCGCTTCGGCTGCGGGCTGGCGGAGTTCATGGCTCCAGATTACTCCTTGACAGAACGATTCAACCGGTGAATTATTCGTCATGTAATACACCTCTTTCGAGGAGTGATCATGACTGATACCGCCCTTCCTCGCACCAGCCGCACTGTCCGTTCCGGCGGGCCCCCGCTGGGCATCCTGGCGGTGGTGAGCCTCGGCCTCACCCTCGGGGGCCTGGTGATGAGCACGATCCTCACCGGCGGCCATCCGTTCGTCTCCCCGTTCTCCACGTCGACGCAGGTCGCCGCGTACTTCCGGGAGAACCCCGGAGCCGTGCGGCTCGCGAGCATGATGCAGTTCGGATCAGCTGTTCCGCTGGGCATCTACGCGGCCACCGTCTACGCCCGGCAGCTGCGCCTCGGGGTCCGGGTCGCCGGACCGGGCATAGGACTGTTCGGCGGCATCACGGCAGCCGGTTTCCTCATGCTCTCGGCATTCGTGAGCTGGGTGCTCAGCCGCCCGGAGATCACCACCGATGTCCCCCTCACCCATGCGCTGTCATTGCTCGCATTCATCGCCGGCGGGGTGGGGTACGTGGTCGGCCTGGGGCTCCTCGTCGCGGGCATCGCCGTTCCGGCGCTCGTCCTCGGGCTCCTGCCGCGCTGGCTCGCATGGACGGGCCTCGTGATCGCTGCGCTGTCCGAACTGAGCTTCCTCTCGATGACCATCGAGCCGGTCCAGTTCCTGCTTCCCATCGGGCGGTTCGGCGGGCTCCTCTGGCTGGTAGCGGCCGGCTTCCTCCTGCCGCTCGGCAGGTCGGCCGCCAACCGCACACGATGACCAGCGCGTAAGGCCCGCCCGGATGACCGAGCGGGCCAGCGGATGGTCGCGCCATCGCGTCGACCATCCGGCGTCAGCCGTCCGAGGCCGGATCCGGACGGGCTAGCGGCGGAGGACCTTGCGCGCCAGGACGTTGCCGAGCAACTGGACGGCCTGGACGAGCAGGATGATCACGATGACCGCCGCCCAGGTGACGACGGGGTTGAACTGCCGGTAGCCGTACTGGATCGCGAAGTTGCCCAGACCGCCGCCGCCGACATATCCGGCCACGGCCGACATGTCGACGAGGGCTACGAAGATGAAGGTGAATCCGAGGATCAGCGGGCCGAGAGCCTCGGGGATGAGGATCGTCAGGATGATGCGCAGTCGTCCTGCCCCGACCGAGCGCGCAGCCTCGATGACCCCGGGCTGGACGGTCAGCAGGTTCTGCTCGACGATGCGGCTGATGCCGAATGCTGCCGCGAGGGACAGGGTGAAGATGATCGCACTGTTGCCGATGCCGGTTCCCGTGACGGCACGGGCGAGGGGCTGCGCTGCGGCGAGGAAGATGATGAACGGGATCGGCCGGAAGATGTTCACGATGATGTTCAGGGTGCCGAACACGGCCCGGTTGCCGAGGATGCTGCCGGCCCGGGTGGTGTAGAGACCGATTCCCAACAGGAGCCCTCCGAGGCCTCCGAAGAGAAGACTGAGGCCCACAATGTACAGGGTCTCGTAAGTGGCTTCCCACAGCTGGGGTGTCAGGGGAATGAGGTCTTCCATCAGGCGAGTTCCTTCACGGTGATACGGCCGGCCATGTGGTGCAGGGTCGCGTCGATGACGCTGTCCGCTCCGGTGAGCGCGAGGGTGAGGTGCCCGAAGGCTCGGCCCCGGATGTCGTTGATGCCGCCGTAGACCAGTTCGAACTCGATGCCGGCAGCGGCCAGTTCGAGGAACACGGAGGCCTGCGAGGAGTCGCCGTCGCGGAAGGAGAAGGTGACGATCCGTCCTCGGTGCCTCTCCCGCAGTGCAGCCAGCTCATCAGGTGCGGGGATGCCGCGGACCACGGTGGAGACGAACCGTTGCGACGATGCTTCACGGGGGTTGGAGAACACGTCGAAGACATCGCCCTGCTCCACGATCCGTCCGCTGTCCATGACGGCTACCTTGGTGGCGAGTGTCTGGATGACGTCCATCTCATGCGTGATGACCACGATGGTGATGCCCAGCTCCTCGTTCACCCGGCGCAGGAGGCGGAGTACTTCGTGGGTGGTCTCGGGATCGAGGGCCGAGGTGGCTTCGTCCGCGAGGAGGATCTTGGGTGAGGTCGCCAGGGCGCGGGCGATACCGACGCGTTGCTTCTGGCCGCCGGAGAGCTGTTCCGGGTAGTTGGATGCCTTGTCCGCGAGCCCCACGAAGTCGAGGAGTTCGGTCACGCGGGCCTGGATCTCGTCCCGGGTCCTGCCCGCGACCCGCAGTGGATAGGCGACGTTGTTCCAGACCGTCTTGGCACTGAAGAGGTTGAACTGCTGGAAGATCATGCCGATGTCCAGGCGCAGTGTGCGTAGCTGGCGGTCCGGGACGTTCGTGACCTGTTGCCCGTCGACGATGATCTCACCGCTGGTCGCCTTCTCGAGGGCGTTGATCAGGCGGACGAGGGTGCTTTTGCCCGCCCCCGAGTATCCGATGATGCCGTAGATCTCCCCCGCCTCGATGTCGAGGCTGACGTTGTCGATGGCATGGACGAGCGGTTCGCCGCGGCGCCCCGGGGGAAAGCTCTTGGTGACGTTCCGCAGTGAGATGAGTGGCATCGTGTTCCTAGCTGAGGGGATGCGTGTGGCCGGCCAGGATCACCGGCCGGCCACACGCGAAAGAGAAGGCTGATCAGCCCTGGGCGCGGGTGTCTTCCTCGACGGTGTCGAGCGACGTCTTCAGCTCCTCCACAGGAACCTTCAGGAACTCCGCGGTTCCGCCCGAGGTCTCCTGCACGGCGTCGAGGACCTCCTGGTTTTCCTGGTAGATGCTCACGAGCTTCTGGTAGGTCTCGTTGTTCTCCTCACCGGCACGCGAGGCGAAGATGTTGACGTAGGCAGCGGCGGCCGGATCGGTCGGGTCGTCCTGTGCGATGGCGTCGTCGAAGTTCAGGCCGGCGTCCTGCACGAAGTCGTTGTTGATGATCGCAGCGGCGACGTCGGGAAGGGAGGTCGGCGTCAGTGACGCCTCGAGGGTCGTGACGGTCACCTTGGATGCCGCCTCGTCGACGTCGTCGATGGTGGAGAAGGCACTGCCGCCGTCCTTGAGGACGACCAGGCCGGCTGACTGAAGGACGAGCAGGCCGCGCGCGAGGTTGCTCTCGTCGTTCGGTACGGCGACGGTCGAACCTTCAGGGATCTCCTCCACCGACTTGTACTTCGTGGAGTAGAGACCTAGCGGGTAGATGGCGGTCGATCCCACAGGGGTGAGGTCCTCTCCGCTGGAGACGTTGTAGCGGGCGAGATAGACGAGGTGCTGGAACTGGTTAAGGTCCAGCTCGCCTTCCGTGAGCGCAGGGTTGGGCTGCGTGTATTCGGCGAAGTCGACGACCTCGAGGTCGATGCCTTCCTCGGCGGCCGCATCGGTCAGCACAGCCCACTCCGGGTCGCTCGCGCCCACAACTCCCAGGCGAACCGTCTCATTGCCTCCCTCGGAGGCCTCCGAGGAGCCGCACGCAACGGTGAATGCGAGGAACGGGACGACGGCGACTGCCAGGAGCTTGCGGGAGTTGATCATATTTCTTTCCTTCGGACGGGTAGTTGCCGAGCGGACGGCTCAGCGACAGGGGAATCGGGTCAGAAGCACGCGGCAGTCATGCAGCAGTACTGACGGACAGCTCAGGCTGCCCGCTCGTGTTCCTACTGGACTGACATGCTCGCTCACTGGATGCTGCGGGCGTTCTCCGGAAGCACTTCGAGGAAGAGCCGCTGGAATCGCCGTACTTGCCGTCCGGGGTAGCCCGGCGGCCGAATCTTCACCTGGAGCACCCCACTACGGGAGAGGGTTGCTGTCCAACCGGCCAGGGCCCGCGGCTGGAACTCTTGATTCTTCTCAGAACGCTAGGCGACGGCATCGAGCATGGTCAAAACGACCGGGACCCGGCGCGTCATATACGACGACGCCGGTCGGCGGGCGCACGACGCGGCACCCCGGCGAAGACCGTCAGGTCGGGCTCGACCCGAACCAGACCCGCACAGTGAGCCCACCGCCGGGAGTCTGGTCGAAGGCGAGGCGCCCACCGTGTGCCTGGGCGATGCGCAGGCACGTCGCCAGCCCTATTCCGGTACCGGACGGGTCGCCCTCACGCTCGAGCCGCACCAGCGGCTCGAGCACGCGGTCGTACTCCTCGGGCGGGATCCCCTTCCCGTTATCGGCGACGTCGAGGCGCCAGAACTCCGGAATGCCGGTGCCCGTGATGTGCACTTCCGGCGGGACACCCGGCCGCGCGTAGGCCACGGCGTTGGCCACCAGGTTCTGGATGAGGACCCGGAGCTGCTCGCGGTCGGCGTGGCCGTGGAAATCCCCGACCGTGATGCCTACGCCGTCGACGTGGGGCCCCAGATCGTCGACGGCGGCCGCGACGGCTTCGGCGAGGGAGACGGTCTCGAGGTGCGCCGCGCCACCAACGCGTGAGTAGCCGAGCAGGTTCTCGACCATGGAGGACATCCGGAGGGCGCTCGCCCCGATGCGCTTGAAGTACGTGCCCGCCGGACCCTCCTGAAGCTCCGGCTCATCCTCGGCGAGCTCCGCGAGGCCGACGACGTTGGTCAGCGGCCCCCGCAGGTCATGGCTGATCCGGCCGGCGAATTCGCCCAGCAGTTCGTTGCTGCGCTGCAGCTGGACACCGTGGCATCCAGCTGACGTGTGCGCAGCTGGAGGTCGAGGACGTCGACGACCTGCGCGGCCAGCGTCTCGAGCCCCGCGGCCTGCTGGTCGGTGAGGTTCCCGGGCTTCTCGTCGAAGATGCAGAGGGTCCCGAGCGGTACGCCGTCCTTGGTCAGGAGCGGGGTGGTGGCATAGAACCGGACGGCACCGAAGCGGCCGTCGACGAAGGGGTTCGCGCGGAAACGCGGGTCCTCGGTGCAGTCCGCGACCACCACGGTGCGGCCGTACTTGAAGACCTGTCCGCACAGCGAATCCTCACGCGCGCACATGAGGGGTTCGAGTCCCTTGGCGGCGATCTGGTGGAACTCGTCCTCCGTGATCACGTTGATGGCGCCGTACTGGGCGTTGCAGAGCTGGACGGCCAGGGCCACGAGGTTCTGCAGGGCGGCGGGGGCGTTCGCGGGAGCGGCAGGCCGCGGCATGGACCCGACGGGGGACGCTTCGCCCAGCGCCATGCCCAGCCCGTACTGCGACAGCAATTCAGCGTGGTCCGAGCCCCGGACCGCCCGTTGTCCGGATGCCTGATCAGTCATGACTCCACGTCCTCCCAGTAGCCGTGCGCAGTGATCTGGCTCCTAGGGTAGTCCGCGGAACCCACGCGCACAGCGAACACCGGGCCCGCCCGCGAGGTGCTGCTCCGGGATCGGGGACAATGGAGGTGTGGTCCTGTTAACCGAATCCCCCGTCCTCGACGCCGACGCCGTCCGCCGCGAGGCCGGACGCCGTCGAACCTTCGCCGTCATCTCCCACCCCGACGCCGGAAAGTCGACCCTCACGGAAGCCCTGGCCCTCCTCGCCCGCGCCATCCAGGACGCCGGAGTCACCCACGGCAAGTCGAGCCGCCATGCCACCGTGTCGGACTGGATGGGCATCGAACAGGAGCGCGGCATCTCGATCAGCTCGGCCGCACTCCAGCTGACCTATCGCGACACCATCCTCAACGTCGTCGACACCCCGGGCCACGCGGACTTCTCCGAGGACACCTACCGTGTCCTCGCCGCCGTCGACTCCGCCGTCATGCTGATCGATGCCGCCAAGGGCTTCGAGCCCCAGACCGTGAAACTGCTGGCCGTCTGCAAGCAGCGCAACATCCCGATCATCACCGTGATCAACAAGTGGGACCGGCCGGGCCTCGACGCCCTCGGCCTGATCGACGACGTCGGCGAACGCACCGGAATGACACCGGTCCCGTTGACGTGGCCGGCCGGGATCGCCGGTGACTTCCAGGGACTGCTGGACCTGCGGGCACGCCGGGCCATCGCGCTCGAGGCCGTCGAGGCGGGAGCGCATGCGGCCGAGGAGACGGACATCGACATCGATGCCCTCGATTCCCGTGACGCCGGCGCCTGGCTGGATGCGCGCGAGGAATCGGGCCTCGTCGAGTCCTCGAACGGTTCGTTCGATCGCGAGGAGTTCGAGGCCGCACGGCAGACGCCTGTCCTCTTCGCTGCGGCGGCCAAGAACTTCGGCGTCTCGCAGCTCCTCGACATCCTCGTGGACGTTGCTCCCTCCCCGAGCCCGCGCCCCTCCAAGGAGGACGAGCCGAGGCCCATCGACGCGCCGATGTCCGGCTTCGTCTTCAAGGTGCAGGCCGGCCAGGACAGCGCGCACCGTGACCACATCGCCTACCTCCGCATCTGCTCGGGCACGTTCGAGCGCGGCATGGTCATCACCAACCAGCGCACCGGCAAGCCTTTCGCCACCAAGTACGCGCACCGTGTCCTCGGCCGTAGCCGCGAAGTGGTGGACACTGCCTGGCCGGGTGACGTCGTCGGTCTCGTGAACGCGACGAGCCTCCGCGTGGGCGACAGCCTGTTCGCCGAGCAGCCAGTGCAGTTCCCTGACATCCCGCGCTTCTCACCCGAGCTGTTCGCCGTCGCGCGGGCCAAGGATCCCGGCCGGTACAAGCAGTTCCGCCGTGGCATCGAGCAGCTCGAGCACGAGGGCGTGGTGCAGGTGCTGCGCTCGGACCTCCGTGGTGACCAGGCGCCCGTCCTCGCGGCCGTCGGAGCCCTGCAGTTCGAAGTCGCTGCCGAACGGCTCGGCACCGAGTTCAACGCGCCGACGTCGCTCGACAACCTGTCCTACACGCTCGCGATGCGTGTGGCCCCCGAAAGCCAGGGCGTGCCCCAGACCTTCCGCGGCGGCGAGATCATGTTCCGGTCCGACGGCGAGATCGTGGCCGTCTTCGGTGACAAGTGGAAGGTGGGGCACTTCAAGAAGGACTACCCCGACGTCATCCTCGAGCCGATCGGTGCCGCCGTCGACCAGTAGGCGCGTCTTCTGCGCACGACGGCGACCTCGACCGGCGGTGCCTCGTCGAGCCACGGATTCGGCACCGCCGCTTCTTCCCCCGACCGGTCAGCGACGGCTGTCACGTTGCGGTCCGCCGTTCACGTGCTTCCGAGAATCCCGGTCAGGCGTTCCACCCCGGAGCCCGTCACGTGCTCGAGCCCGGCCGGACGGCCGGAGGCGACGAGCAGCAGATCCTTGACGCGTCCTCGCACCTGAGGTCCCTCCCCGGATGACCAGCGTGCATCGGTCGCGACGAGCTTGAGTCCACCAAGGCGCTCGGGGGCGCCGAGCAACCGGTTCGTCACGACATAGGCCAGGACCGGGACGGCGACGTCGAGGCGCACCGGGTGGCGCCGGTCGAGCGGGCGTGCGATGTCCTGGCCGTGCACGAGCAGGTCCATCAACGGGTCCATAGGACCACTGCCCGGAATGCGCCGGGACGACTGGGCGCTCTCGCGCAGCTGCTGAACGAGTTCTGCAGCGGTGAACCTCGCCGCACGGTCGCGCGCGGTGTTCGCGACCATCCGGTTGAAGTTGCCGCGGGCCCTGATCGCTGCAGCGGCGAGGAAGCCGACCGAAGCCCTGGTCGGGATCGTCAGATGAGCTACAACTTCCCGTACGTTCCAGGCAGGACACAGGGAGGGCATGGCCCATTCGGCGTCGTCGAGGTCTTCCAGGAAGTCACACAGGTCATGCCGTTCGGTCTTCACAGCCGCCGCTATCTCGTCCGGCTTCATGATCCGCGCTCCTCCACTGGTCCTGCGGTGACAGGAGCAGTGTTCCATTCAGGGCATGGAAGCGCCAGAGTGACGGTCAGTTTGCCCCCCGTCACGCGCATCTGCTCGTGTTCAATTGAGGGGTTCGCCGCAGGTGTCGGGTTCTTTCGCGAAGCGGTACCAGTCGGGTAGGGCTGCGGTGAACTCGGACCGGATCGCGGGTTCCTCCACCGCGGTCCAGTCCACGGCAGCACCGACCTCGGGCTCGATCTTGTTCCACTCGAACCAGTTGACCATTTTCAGCTGCGGGAACCGCTCGGGTATCTCGGGGTCGAAGACCTGTTCCCACCAGGCACGCTTGATGTTCAAGGTCCGCAGGTCCCCGATGTCAGCGGTCACCAGGGCCGCTGTCTCCGGAATGGCGACGGGCTTACCGTGACCGACCCCGTACTGGGCGTAGAAGTCCGGCAGCATTGAATTATCCCCGTTCGTCCCGTTGTACGTGCCGGTGAGCTGGTCGGCGAACTTTCCCTCCTCGGGCATCTCGCTCTCACCCCACGGGTACGTCCTACCCCAGTGGTAGAGAGACATACCCACCCAGTCCACGGCGTCGTCCCCCGGGTAGTAGGGCGCGTAGGGGTCGTCGAACGGTGTCAGGACCCCGTCACCGGTCGTGTCCAGGACAGGAAAGCCCGGCGTGCCGGGCAGGGACTCGTAGGTGCCGCCCGCGAATGGATAGCCTCCCGCATAGTTCGGCGCCCACATCATCGCCGATCCCGGCGCGATCCGGTGGACGGCGTCGGCTACCCTGCGGAAGGCCGCGACGTACTGGACGGGCTGCTGGCCCCAGGGGTACCAGGAACCGTTCATCTCGTGGGCGAAGCGCACGATGACCGGGACTCCGCTGGCATTGAAGCGTGCGAGCATGCCGGCCAACTCATCGGCGTGGTCCTCCGTGACCGCGTCCAGGCCGTCCGTCGGCTCGAGCGTCAGCAGGAGCATCCCCCCGTTTTGCCGCAACTGCTCCGCGGCCGACGCGAGCAGGCCCGGGTCCTCCTCGCCGAGCGGGAAATCCGCGAAGGTCACGGCCACCGCGGGGCGCTCACCCAGCTTGTCCGAATACTCGGCCAGGGTCTCCCGACCCCACTCGAGGTTCACGCCCATCAACGTCCCGTCCTCGGGTGCGAGGTTCCGTCCGTCGACGTCCTCGCAGGAAACAGCCCGGGGATTGATATTGCACGCGCAGAGCGCAAGCAGAAGGAGCACCGCGAACAGGCGGGCGAGAGATGGGACCACCCGTTGTATCCAAGGTGGTGCCCAACCATGGTGTCGGCCAGCTTGCCCAGCTGCGAGCTGCGACACTGCCCGCGTTGTCCGAGTCGCGGCTCCCGGCACAAGGCCGCTACCGGCCCTCATGCGCGTGACGGTGCGTCGTCGTGCCACTACAAACTCATCCCCCAGCTTTGCCCAGCGCCACAGCCAGACTCCGCTGACCCCCACCCCTATTCTCCCAGCCCACAATCAACACCCCTGCCCCCTGCCTCAGGGACGACCAAGGATTCCGGCAATTCCAGTCAACGTAAATTCCGTTCACACCCGTGGAGCGGGTTCATTCTTCTGGCAGCGATGTGAGTGCTGCCGATCAGACTGCTGGCCCGCCGTTGAGGGTGCGTGGTGGTGGCACCGTTCGAGGGGTGGTGAATTCGGTGAGGAGCTTGAATCCCTGCCTGTCGACGGACCCGTGACGCGCCGCGAGGACGACGACTCCTGTGATGCTCGCGCGGACGCCACCCGCAGGAGCGACGGCCTCACCTATCCAGGCCGCCTGGGGCGGCCGAATCGGCTGACACCGGTCAGGTCCGTGGGGCCGATGTCCTCCGCGCGAATGGGAGTCCGGAATCCATTCCCAAGGACGTCCTGAAGGAGTTGTTCGTAGCTGCTCCCAGCTGCTTCCGCCACCGCATGCCCCAGTAGCTGGAAACCCAGGTTGGAGTACCTGGGCCGAGGGGCGCCGAAGCGCAGGTTGCGCGTCTGGTCCAGAAGCTCGGTCAGCGAATCACCGTAAGGGTTCTCGCCATAGCTCCAAAGTTTGAGGGTCCGGCGAAGCGGATGCATTCCTGGAGGCAACCGTGGAAGACCGGAGCGATGGATAGCCAGGGAACTCAGGCTCACAGAGCCGACCTCTCCGTGACCCTCGAGCGGAAGCAACTCGCGAAGAACTGTCGTTTGCGCGATGAGGCCCCGTTCTGTCACGTCCCGGTACAACATGCCGGTAAGCGCCTTCGAGATCGACCCGATCTCGAAAGACGATTGATGATCACAACCCGCCGTCGCGACCATTTCTCCCCGAGGTGCAATTACCGCCACTGCCGTCACTGCCGCAGGTGATCCGAACGTGCGGGCCGCCGCGCGCACAAGTTCAGCGCTCCCGATCCATTCATCTCCCATTCGAAATCTCTCTCCTCAGGAACCCGTGACGATCAGGAAAGTCGGAAAACGGACCCAGGGAAGTACCGTGGAGCCGTCACTGAACAGTCTTCAGTACATGCAGGAGTTCAGCTGGTCGTTACCCAAAGTGCTACGCAAGGTGGCTGGCGACGTTGATGACGCGTCCTGCGGGGTCTCGGACGAAGAACCGGCGAATGCCCCAGGCCTCGTTGCGTATCTCCCGCACAATTTCCAGCCCAGCGGTTTGGGCGAGAGCATAGGCTGCGTCCACGCTGCCGACTTCCAGTGAAATGTCCACCGACCTGAGCTCTGGATCCACGGCAGTGGGACTGTGCCGGACGGGTCCTGCATCTCTCAAGAGCCCTGGCGATAGGTGCTTCGACTCCAGGCAGTGCCGGTGCAGGCAACGATAGTGTGGCGCCATGGCAATCGAAGTCCTTCCCGCAACGATGTTCACTGACATAGCGGCGGTGCTGGGACCGAAGCGACCTGATGCGAACGTGTGCTGGTGCCTCAGCTACCGCATCCCGTCGAAGCTGAACGTTGCACTGCGCGGTCCGGAGCGCGGGGTTCTCGTGCAGGAGCTGGCCGCAGAGACCCCTCCACCGGGTGTGCTCGCGTATGACGGTGACGAGGCTGTGGGGTGGGCAGGAGTGCATCCGCGCGCCGACACCAGCTTCGCCCGGAACCGGAAGATTCCGCATGTGGATGACCGTGACGTGTGGTCGGTCTGGTGCATCAGGGTACGGCCGGGCCATCGCGGCAAAGGTGTCTCCCACCACTTGCTCGCCGGCGCTGTTGAGTTTGCGCGCGATCACGGGGCACCGGTGATCGAGGGCTACCCGGTCGACAACCACGGCGAAAAAGTGGACCTCACCATGGCCTACGTGGGCACCCGTGCCCTGTTCGAGCGGGGCGGGTTCACCAAGGCCGCTACGACCGACTCGGTTCTCAACGGGTTCCCGCGGGTGCTCATGCGGCGCGAGCTGTGACGAGAACCGTCGAATGTCTGCCAGGCATCTTTCAGCACATCGATCGCCCCTACAGGTGGCCGCATCCCGATCGCCTTACCTGACTGGCTGCTAGAGGCTTTTCCTCATCCTCACACTGGTGACCTCGTACCCTAAGGATTCATACAGCCCTCGAGCGGCGGTGTTGAACCCGAAGACGTTGAGCCCAAGGGCGCGGGCCCCCTGTGAACGTGCGTACTCTTCTGCGAGCAGCATCGCTGCCCGGCCGATGCCTTTGCCTCGATGCCCTGGTTCAATCACTACATCCCACACCCACCATGACGCCTCGTCATCCGGCTCGCCCTGGGCAATCCAGAGATAACCGACTGCTGTCCCGGCGCTGTCGACGACATCGAACACGGCATTGGTGGCGGTCGGACCATGGGCAGGGAAGGCGCCGTCCATCGCTTCGAAGGCCCGACGATCCGCGGCTTCCGGTGATTCACCTGTGGCGACGAGATCTGCTATGAATTCGGTCCGGCTCCGGTCGAGCCATTCCGGGAACCGTTCCGCGCTCATCGGTACAAGTCGAATACTCATGCACCCAGTGTGGGGTCGAGAAACGAGATTGCACCCCGGCGCGGCGTTATAGGCTGCAAATGCCGGTCCTGGTGATCGGGGTCTTCATCCTTGCCTGCGGAGCATCGCGGCGCTTCGTCACTTTGGCGCGCCGCGGGTTTGGCCTGCGCCGGCGGGGTGTCATTTTGGGGGAAGGGTCCTGGCGTGGAGCGTCGAACATTCATCAGTGCAATCGTGGGCAGCGGCGTCGTTCTTGGGCTTGCCGCTTGTACGCAGCCCGCCCGTATAGCCACAGAGGCTTTACGGACGGCAACACCCACTGGCTCACCGGTTCCGACGCCCGTCCCTCCCGCGGCGCCGCCGGCAACGACGCCCGCGCCAGTTCCCTCGCCCGTGGCACCTGCTGTGCTGAAAGTGCCGCTACCGGCGGGTGTCATTACGAGTCTGCCCACGTCCGAGCAACTTCTCGCATGGACGGTCGACGATGGATCCGACAGCGAGGTCATCCGGCGCTATCTCGACTTCGCTCGCACAAGCGGTACCCGGCTGACCTTCTTCCTCAACGGCTCCTACCCTGGGTGGTCCGAGCACGCAGAACTGCTCAAACCGCTTGTAGCCTCCGGCCAGGTCCAGCTCGGCAACCACACTTGGTCCCACGCCGACCTCACAGCTCTCAGCGATGCGGAGATCATCGCCGAGCTGCAACGAAACCATGACTTCATCGTCTCCACGTTCAGTACTGATCCCCGCCCGTACTACCGGCCCCCCTACGGGTACCGGGACGAACGAACCGATGCGGCGGCGGCCTCGATCGGCTACACCTCCCCCGTCATGTGGTACGGGTCCCTGGCCGACTCAGCACTTCGCGCCGACCGGGAAATCCTCGACCTCGCCCATCAATGGTTCCTCCCCGCCCATATCGTGATCGGACACCTGAACTTCCTCCCCGTCACACGGATATTCCCCCAACTCCACCAGCTCATCACCGACCGCGGGCTGACCACAGTGACCCTGAACGACATCTTCGACATTTGAACCGGTCGACACCAGGGCCTGAACGAATGTCTTCGACGGACGCTTTGTCATTGCACCGCGTCGGGACGACGGGCATCCTAGTTTTGGCGGAGGGTTTACATGTCCACGATTGCGCTGTTCCATTCTGTGCTCGGAGTCCGGTCCGGCATCCGGGACGCGGCGGATCGCCTTCGCGCCGCGGGTCATGACGTGCTCGTCGTCGATCAGTACGACGGCCGCGTATTTGACGATTATGGCGAGGCAGGTGCATTTGTGCAGTCCATCGGCTTTCCGGCGCTCATGGCACGTGCTGTTGACGCGGTAAGCACCCTGCAGGATGGGTTCGTGGTGATGGGCTTCTCGAACGGAGGCGGTATGGCAACCCACGTCGCCGTGTCCCGGAAGGTCGGTGCCGCAATTCTCTGTTCGGGTGCTCTGCCGCTCGAAATGATCGGTGCCGTGGCCTGGCCTCCAAGCGTTCCCGCACAGCTTCATTACTCGGGCGGCGACCCGTTCAAGGCCGAGGGTGCGGTTCATTCCGTGCTGCGTTCGATAAACGAGGCCGGCAACGTCGCAGAGTATGTCCAGTATCCGGGTAGCGGACACTTGTTCGCCGATGCTTCGCTGCCAGGTGAGTACGATGCGGCAGCGGCGGAGGCGATGTGGACACACGTCCTGCGCTTCCTTCGGGAACACAGCGCTTAGGGCTTGAGCTCGCCGTGTACTCGCGGGCTGCGACACCCGTCACGAGTGCGCACACGGGACTTGGCATCCGGGCAGGTACTTCGTGGTGCTATTTTGGGCGCAGTGACATTCTTACTTTCTCTGTGATCCAGAGTCGATGCAGCGGTTCCCGTTCGCTTCCCTCGGAAGTGGTGATTCCGTGTGCCGTCCGGGGAACTCCCTCGCGAGTTCCCTGCCCCCGGCCTCCCACCGAACCGACCCAGAGAAGATCCCATGCCCTCCACCTCGAAGAACCTCACCGCGCCCTCCGTCCCTGCTCTGAACAGGGAGTCGTTGCGCCCTGACTGCAGCAACTGCTTCGCGCTCTGCTGCACGGCCCTCGGCTTCTCCCGAACGATCGACTTCGCCGTCGACAAACCAGCAGGGACTCCCTGCCGGAACCTGGCGCCCGACTTTTCCTGCACCATCCACGACAGCTTGCGGCCGCGAGGCTTCCGGGGATGCACGGTCTTCGACTGCTTCGGAGCGGGGCAGAACGTCTCCCAGAACCTCTTTGGAGGAATCAGCTGGAAAGCGAGCCCGGAAACAGCGAAACGGATGTTCCCGGCGTTCGAGATCGTCCGGCAACTCCACGAGATGCTCTGGTACCTGGCAGAAGCCGGCACCAGGACCTTCGACCCGGACACCTCGCACCAGGTCGACCGGCTCAGAAGAACCATCGAAAGTGCGATGACCGACGCGCGGCAGGTCCTCTCCCTGAACCTCGGCGATCTGCACGCCCGGGTCCGGTCCGTGCTGATGGGCGTCAGCGAAGAAGTAAGAGCTTCCTATCTCGCCATGGGGGACGACCATCTGGATGTCGCGTTCGCTCCAGGGGCCGACCTCATGGGCAAGAAGCTACGGTCCCGCCCACTGTGCGGGGCGAACCTTCGAGGTGCCTACCTCATCGCCGCCGACCTTCGGGACTGTGACCTATCAGGTGCAGACCTCCTCGGCGCCGACCTCAGAGATGCACGTTTGGAAGGGGCCGACCTGTCCAAAGCCCTCTATCTGACTCAGGCCCAACTTAACGCCGCCCAAGGCAACACGAGCACACGCCTACCCGTCGATTTCGACAACCCTTTTAATTGGTCGGACAACAGCAAGGAGCGCACCGGGCAGACGATAAATTAAGCGTCAGGGCTCACCGGCGTTTCATCCCGGAAACGGACGTACCATCGGGCATGACTCGTTTCGGGATGAAAATGGCAGGCACATTCCTGGCCCTTCTGGGACTGACAGTGACAGGAATGGCTCCGGTGACAGCAGCCCCGTCATCGGGAACTGCGGACGTGGTCGGCAACGACGTGTCCTACCCCCAGTGCAAAACGCTTCTTCCCAGTTCGACAGCGTTTGCGATCGTGGGCGTCAACGGCGGACTGGCCAGCACCACCAACACTTGCCTCGGGGATCAACTCAAGTGGGCCCTTGACGCTACCGGGGCGCAATCCAAGATTGCCTTGTACGTGAACACCGCCAACCCAGGACTTGCGGGCTCCTGGTGGCCGGGTTCCAACATCTATAAGAGTCCCATCACCAATGAGGAAGTGGTGGTTGCCATTCCCTCTGAGATGGGGAAATGCGAAGGTGGAGTCGACCTCGCCTGCTCCTACGTGTACGGCTACGTGAGGGCCTATCAGGACGCTAGAGAGCGGCTCAAGGTGCCGCTTGGCGTGGCGTCCGACCCCGGCTCGTATTTCTGGTGGCTGGACGTGGAGACGGCCAATAGCTGGCAGACCGGCACAAACATCGACCCGAAAAAGGACGGCCCAAGCCTGAACCGGGCGGACCTCGAAGGGATGGTCGCCTACTTCAGTAGCATTCGCGCCGGTGTCGGAATCTACTCGACGGGTTATCAGTGGGGAGTTATCGCCGGGACCGTGCCATCCGGCACTCCCCTCTATGGACTGCCAAGCTGGCTTGCAGGGGCCAGGAGCCTGCGGGGAGCGAAGTCCAATTGTTCTCTGTCTGCCCTGACGCTCGGCAGCAAGGTAACAGTGACGCAGTATGTGTCGGGCGGACTCGATTACGACTACTCCTGCCCGCCGGTCAAGTAAGCGTCGTCACGGAATTGGCTGTCCGCCCTGATTGATATCCGATCAGACGCCGGGTCCCCTCGGCACTGAGCGCCCATAGACTCCCCCACCCGGCGGGTGTACCTTTCGGCTGTGGAAGGCTTCGCGCATCCTTCGGACGCCGACCGCGAGTTCGACGAACTGCGCGCGAGGGCATACGGGCCGCATGCCGATATCGGTGCCGACCCTCCGGCTCTCGCGAGGTTGCGTGAACTCGAGGCAGCGCACCGCGCTGCCGTCGAGCGTCGAGCGGATGCCCCCGCGAGCGAGAGCCGTCGGGCGGATGCCCCCGCGAGCGGAAGCCGTCGAGCGGATGTGCTCACGAGCGGAAGCGCAGCCGGTACGGATGTCGCGCCGACAGCGGCGCCCGCCGGCGCTGCCGCAGCAGGAGATCAGGTGGCGCCGACCGGGCCAGCGGCTGCCGCGCCGTCGCAGCCAGTGAAGGCGGTGAAGGAAGGCTCGCCGCGGTCACAATGGACGACGGCGACGAGGTGGAACCGCCTCGCGTGGACGGGTGGCGCACTGGTCACCGCGGGCGGGATCGTCGCGGCGACCCTCCTCGTATCAGCACCGCGTCCCGCGGCTACTCTGCACCTGACCGCGGCCGAGGCCGACAACCAGGTCCGCGAACTGGTTTCCGTGGAAGCGCCCCTCTTCGAGATCGACACCACGACCCTCCGCGCGTATGGGTCATATCGCGGCCTCGAGATCTGGTCCGGGGTGAACGCGTTCGGCTCGCCCTGTCTCGTGGCGGTGCACCGGGCAAGCGGCAGTCTGTCAGATGCGCGCTGCGCTCCGGCTCCGGCGGACCTCATCATGGACGTCTCGTCGTCCGGCGACGGATTCGAAGGATTCGACGGGCTCACCGGCGATGGCACCATCCGGTTCATGCTTCGTGGTGACACGGTGGATGCCTACGTCCACCTCATGTCGGAGGCAGACTGATGGACGCATCCTCGCCCTCCTCGGATGCTGGGCGTGAACTGGGTGAACTCCGCAGGAGGGCGTACGGCCCGCACGCCGATATCCAGGCTGACCCGGCTGCCCTGGCCAGGCTGACAGAACTGGAAACGGCACGCACCGCGAGCCCGCCCGAGGGCACCGACACCGAGCTCGACGAACCCGCAGCAGCCGCGGATAGCGCGCCGGCGGCCGACTTCGCCGGGACTGTGTCCGGAACTGATCGGCCGGACACGGCAGCCGGCATCGCTCCGGCGATGGCGTCCAGGGAGGGTTCACCGCGGTCGTTCTGGCACCGCATCACTGCTACACGTGTCCGTCGTAGCTGGTTCATGGCCGCCGCGCTGGTGGCCTTTCTCGCCCTCGCGTACGCCGTGGAGTGGCTCATCGGACCGCATCCAGATGCCACATTGCATCCACTCGCGGACGAGGCAGACGGCGTGGTGTTCTCGATGCTGGACGTCCTGGGAGCCGACGTCGACCGCTCCAGCCTTCGCGGCTACGAACCGTACCGGGGAGTCGAACCGTGGTTCGCCGTGGATAGGCAGGGCCTTCAATGCTTCATGATCATCGACCGCTCGGGCCCCACGGTCGACGGCGCCAACTGCGTCCCGCCTGGAGTTGATCTTTTTGCAGACATCGGCGCGTGGCCCCTTTTGGGGGACGACTCCATGGAAGGGCTCCCGGGCGGGAGCATCATTCGATTCCACTACCGCGGAGACTCCGTGGACGCCTTCCTCTATCCCGCGTCAGGGGCCGGCTGAGGCTTCAGGCATGAGGGCACAAGCTCTAGCTGTTCCGGCCCCGTGCCGCGACGGCCCAGCGCTCCTCTGCGACGCCGTCGCGCACCGCGAGCACCTCGTCCACGAGGTTGATCGTCAGGCACACGTGGTTGGGCACGACCCGCAGCCGCGCGCCCAGCGGTGGCACGTCCTGTGCGGACGGCCACTCGACGGTGGCGTGGTGCTCGGAGAGTGCCACGATGCGCGCGTCCGGGTGGTCGAGGAGCCGCCCGTACCCTGTTGCCCACGCCGCACGGTCGGTGCCCAGGACCTTGCTGCCGGCGTCCACGATGAAACGGGCCTCCCCCGGCGGTCCGGGCCTCCGGCTGACGACCGTGCTCTCGACGGTCAGCGCGATGTCCTCCGGCCTGCAGTGGCCGAGTTCCCACTGCTGGGCGTCACCGAACACGTAGACGCCCGGGCGCAGTTCGGTCAGGGTGGCGCCCGAGGACGCCCGGGCCGACGGCGTCGAGCCCCCACTGACCTCGAGCTCGGTGAAGCCGGCGTCGTGCAGGGAAGCCGCGGCCGCCGACAGGGCCGCGTTCTCGTCAGCAACCGCCGGGGCCGCCGCCCCCGGCCCGTAGCTGTGGCCCGGGAAGGTGAACACCCCGGTGACGGACAGGTCCGCTGACGCCGCGGCCAGTGCCACACCGGCGGCCTGGAGCGGCAGCACGCCGCTGCGATGGTGGCCGCTGTCGATCTCGACCCGTACCGCGATGCGCGAAGCGGCTGCTCCGAGGCTGCGGGCCAACTGCTCCGCACCCTCGGCGGAATCGACACCCAGGGTCAGGCGGGCGATGTCGGCGAGCGCGAGGAACCGCCCGGCCGCCCGCTCGTCGACCCACAGCGGGTACGCGATGAAGATGTCCCCGATCCCGGCGGCGGCGAAGACCTCCGCCTCTCCGATCGTCGCGACAGTCAGCCCGACGGCGCCGGCCGCCACCTGCCGGTGCGCTATCCCGGGAATCTTGTGGGTCTTGGCATGGGGGCGCAGCGCGAGTCCATGGTCCCTCGCAAACGACGCCATGGCCCCGATGTTGCGTTCCAGGACGTCGACGTCGACGACGACGACGGGAGTCGCTGCCGCAAGGACGGCTGCCGCGGTCGAGGCGCTGGGCAACGGGCCGCTCACGCGTCGAAGTGGGTTTCGGGAAGCTCCTGCCCGATCGACGCGACCACCGCTGCGGCGATGTCCGCGAGCTTGACGTTCCGTCCGCTGGACGCGGCCTTGAGGATCGTCATCGCGGTGTCGTGGCTGCACCGGTTCTGCCCCATGATGATGCCGGCTGCGACGTCGATCGTGGTGCGTGAGTTCATTGCGGACCGGAGCTGCTCACCCGTATCGGCGAGGTGGGCGACGCGCACGGCCATGCGGAGGGACTTCGAGGCTTCCCGGGCGAGGTCCACGGCGGCAGCGATGACAGCCTCGTCGAAGGCATTGGGCTGCGTCGAATACAGATCCAGGCCGGCTGCGGCGAGGCCGTCGAGCGGAATCGGCACGCCGAGCGCCGAGCGGACGCCATGGTTGGCGATGGCCCTCGTGTAGTCCCCGAAGCGGGATTCGGTGCGGAAGTCGGGTACGACATAGACCTGGCCCTCGCGGGCGGCCCGGATGCACGGACCGTCGTCGAACTGGTATTGGACCTCGTCCATCGACTGCGCCTGCTCGCTGCTGCTCGCCACGCTTCCCTTGGAGCGCGGCCGGAGGAGGGTGACCCCGCAGAACACCTCACTGTCCTCGGATGACAACGCGTCCGCGGCGAGCTTTGCCAGCCCATCGAGGAACTCGTTCACATCGGAGCTCTCCAGCACCATGTCCTGCAGCATCCCGGGCAGGGAAACTTCACCGAGTATCTGGTCGTCAGCCACTGCTATCCACCTTCTGCTCGCGTCGGGGCCGCCAGCGCGTGGCCCATTGTTTGCCACGCTACCCGCATGGCAGCCCCGCGGGAAACAATCATCGTTCGTCCCCCTTCGGTAGCCAGGACCGGGCGACGGCGGAGCGCGCCGCTGCGGGCCCGCTCGCGCCCTGGGCACGTGCCGGAGAACTAGGAGGCGCGGCCCGCGGGGGTCAGGCCTCCGGAGCAGGCAGCGCCGGGCTCGCGTGTCTGCTCGCCCTGGATGTACTTGTCGAGGAAGGTGGCGAGCCGCGCGTCGTCGGCCGACTCGACCTTCAGCTGCAGACCCCAGGCGCTGGCGGCGACCGGCGAGTCGAGGTCGGGGTACGGGCTGAGCAGCACGTAGTCGCGTGTCCCGACGAGCTCGGTCAGCTTGTCGATCTCCTCCTGGCCGATGTCCGGGTTGTACGTGATCCAGACGGCGCCGTGCTCCATGGAGTGGACGGAGTTCTCGTTGGGCAGGGCCTCGGTGTAGACACCGCAGTTGGTCCAGATCGGAGCGTGGTCCCCTCCGACGGGAGGCGACTGCTCGTACTCGACCGGGGTATCGACGTGGTCGAACGTCACGTCGGGGTACTCCTGGACGCCCTCGATCGGCTGGGCCGCGGCGTCCTCCCGCTCGCGGTTGTCCTGGACCTGGTTCACGATCACGAGGGTCACCGCGATGATGATCGCCAGGATGACCGCGCCGATGCCGCCGAAGATCAGGGCGTTGCGCTTGCGCTCGCCTGCCCGCTGCTGGGCTTGGATGGCGGCCAGGCGCGCTTGGCGGTCCTGGTTCTCCTGAGACCGTTTCTTGTTCAACGAGGTGTCCTTCGGTGCTGGGGGTGCGGCGTTCACCGCGGATGGAGTAACGCCGGAATCCAATGTACCGGCGAGGCCTGCCGGTCCATGAACCGGCAGGCCGTCGGGGCACGCCCTACAGGGCGTCGAGCATGGTCTGCATCAAGGTGATCTCGGCCTGCTGGCCCGACTGGATCTTCGTGGCCAGCATGCGCACCTGGTCGGTCTCCGCGAGTTCCGCGCCGGCTTCGGCCATCTCCACGCCGGCCGTGTGGTGGTTGATCATGAGCGTGAGGTAGAGCCGCTCCGCGTCCTCGCCGCGGGCTGCGCGGAGTTCGTCGAGCTGCTCCTGCGTTGCCATGCCGGGCATGAGTCCGTCGGGACCGAGCATCGAGGCGCCGTCGTTCCCGGACCCCATGTCCATGCCGGCGTGCTCGCCGGAACCGGCGGCCATCCACTCCATACGCGGCTGGGAACTGCTCTGGCTGAGGCCCCACTCCTCGAGCCATGCGTACATCTGCCCGGCCTGCTGCTGCTGCGTGAGGGCGATGTCGTAGGCGATCGAGCGGAGCGTCTCATCGGTGACGTTGTCACGCACGATCATGGACATCTCGACCGCCTGGTTGTGGTGCACCTGCATGTCGCGGGCAAATCCCGCGTCCGCGCTGGTCGTGCTCGGAAAGGAGGGGCCGGCGGAGACACGTCCGGCCGTGAAGGCCAACGCGAAGAGGGCCAGTACGGCGATTCCGGCGAGGAGCAGGAGTATTCGCTTCTGCCAGCCCGACAGCGAAAGGGTCATGGAGGTCCTTGGGTTGGAGGTGTGCCAGTCAGCCACGGTACGGGACGCCGCTGGGCGTTCCCTCAATGCGGGGAGTGGGCGGGAATAGTGTCCGGGGCTGGTCGGTTATACCCCCTGAGGGTATAGTGGAGACGACGCGAGGAGCCAATTCATGACCACCAGCACACAGAACCCGACACCGCACGGCTACACCGCGGACAAGGACGCATACCTCAAGAGGTTGCGCCGCATCGAAGGCCAGGTGCGGGGCATAGCCCGCATGGTCGAGGAGGACCAGTACTGCATCGACATCCTCACGCAGGTCGCGGCCGTCAACAAGGCTCTCCACGCCGTCTCGATGGGCCTGCTCGAGGAGCACATCTCGCACTGTGTCGTCGGAGCGGCACAGGAAGCCCAGGACTCCGGCAGCAACGACGCGGTGCAGGAGAAGGTCCAGGAGGCGACGGCCGCGATCGGCCGGCTCCTGCGCTAGCAGAACCCCACCCAGCTACACCCAGCCCCATCCGATTCCCAGGAGGACACCATGAGCACCACCACGATCGGCATCACCGGCATGACCTGCGGCCACTGCGTCAGCGCCGTGAAGAACGAACTGTCGGAACTTCCCGGCGTCGAGAACGTCGACGTCGACCTCGTCAACGGCGGCACCTCCACGGCCACCATCTCGTCCTCCACCCCGCTGGACGCCGCATCGATCGACGAAGCCGTCGCCGAGGCCGGCTACACCGTGGTGCCCGCCGGTTCCTGACATGGCTACGCAGCAGATTCCGGTGCAGGACACGGGGCAGAAGCAGCGCGTCGTCGAGCTCTCCATCCAGGGCATGACGTGCGCCTCCTGCGTTGCACGCGTCGAACGGAAGCTCGGCAAGCTCGACGGCGTGGAGGCGAGCGTCAACCTCCCGCTGGAGAGCGCCGTCGTCCGTGTCCCCGCGTCCGTGAGTGACCAGGACCTGATCGACACCGTCGTGGCGACGGGCTACGGCGCCCACGTGGTGCATCCGGACTCTGCGGGAACGGACGATCACGACCATGACCACGCGCCGTCGCTCCTCGGAGCCCGCCTGGTCCTGGCCGCCATCCTGGCCGTGCCGGTGCTGCTGATCTCCATGGTTCCCGCCCTCCAGTTCCCGGACTGGGGCTGGGTGGTGTTCGCACTGTCGCTGCCGGTCGTGACCTGGTCCGCCTGGCCGTTCCACCGGGCCGCCGCCATCAATGCGCGCCACCTGTCCTCCACCATGGACACGCTCGTCTCGATCGGCGTCACGGCGGCCTTCCTCTTCTCGGCCTGGCAGCTCTTCGCGGATCCCGCCATGACCCGGCACGCGGGCATGGCCGGCATGGAGGCCTCCGCCCTCTACTTCGAGGTGGCCTCCGTCGTCGTGACGTTCCTGCTGCTCGGCCGCTTCCTCGAAGCGTCCGCCAAGCACCGCGCCGGGGATGCCCTGAAGTCGCTCCTGGACCTCGGCGCGAAGGAGGCCCACGTGCTGCGCACCGTCGACGGCGAGCGCACCGAGATCACACTTCCCGCCACTGCGCTGATCCCCGGCGACGAGTTCGTCGTCCGCCCCGGCGAGAAGATCGCAACGGACGGCGTCGTCACCGAGGGCGCCAGCGCCGTCGACACCGCACTGCTGACCGGCGAGAGCATCCCCGTCGAGGTGACTCCGGGAGATGCCGTCACGGGCGCCACGATCAACACGTCCGGCAGGCTCGTGGTGCGGGCCACCCGCGTCGGCGCCGACACGGTCCTGTCCTCCATGGGCCGCCTCGTCAGCCAGGCGCAGAGCGGCAAGGCGCGGATCGCACGGCTCGCGGACCGCATCAGTGCGGTCTTCGTCCCGGTGGTCCTCGTTCTCGCGATGCTCACCTTCGTCCTGTGGCTCGTGCTCACCGGTGACCTCGACGCGGCCTTCACCGCATCCGTCACCGTCCTGGTGATCGCCTGCCCGTGCGCCCTCGGCCTCGCGACACCAACGGCGCTGCTCACGGGCACCGGCCGCGGCGCCCAGCTCGGCATCCTCATCCGCGGGCCGCAGGTCCTCGAGGACACCCGGACCGTGGACACCATCGTGCTGGACAAGACCGGCACGGTCACCACCGGCACCATGGACGTCGACGACGTTATCGCCCTGTCGGATACCTCCGCCACCGACCTCTTGCGCCTCGCCGGAGCCGTCGAGGCTGCGAGCGAGCACCCGATCGCCCAGGCCATCGCCCGGCACGCCGCCCGGAACGGCAGGCTTCCGGAAGCGCACGACTTCTCGAGCGCCCCAGGGGGCGGCGTCCGCGCGACCGTCGGGGGTGCCGTCGTCACGGCCGGACGGACCGGTTGGCTCGACCGGAACGGCATTCGTCCCACCGAGGCGCAGGCGGCCGCCTTCAGTGCCGCTGAAGATGCGGGCACGACGGCGGTATGGGTCGCCGTCGACGGCGACGTCGCCGGATTCATCACGCTGTCCGATACCGTCAAGGACGGTTCGGCCGCCGCCATCAAGCGCCTGCGACGCCTCGGCCTGCGCCCCATCCTGCTTACGGGCGACAATCGCGCGGTCGCCCTGCAGGTGGCCGCGACCGTCGGGATCGACGCCGCGGACGTTCGGGCAGGCGTGACCCCGGCCGGCAAGGTCGACGCCATCCGGGAGCTGCAGGCCACCGGGGCGACCGTGGCCATGGCGGGCGACGGCGTCAACGACGCCGCGGCCCTGGCCCAGGCGGACCTGGGTATCGCGATGGGCTCGGGCACCGACGTCGCCATCGAGGCGGCCGACCTCACCGTGATGGGCAACAGCCTGGAGCAGGTGGCCCAGGCCATCGAGCTCTCGCGCCGCACGCTGGGCACCATCAAGGGCAACCTGTTCTGGGCCTTCTTCTACAACGCCGTCGGCATCCCCGTCGCGGCACTGGGCCTGCTCAACCCGATGCTGGCCGGAGCAGCGATGGCCGCGAGCTCCGTGCTCGTCGTCGCCAACTCGCTGCGGCTGCGCAGCTTCGGCAGGTAGGTCTGGGAGCCGCCGCCCTGGGGACCGGGCGCTTGCAGGGTCACGCCGAAGAGGAGCCCCCTGCCGGCCCACCGGCGTCGAGGTCGAGGTCGATGGGGAGCGACGGGGCGAGCCGGCGCAGCGACGTGAAGGTGGGCACGAGGGCGTCGTAGAGCTCGGCGAAGACCGGCAGCAGCGAGGCGTACACCGCCGCTGCGGCCGGCTGCGGCCGCACGGTCTCCTCGATCTCGATCATGTCGGCGACGACATCGATCGATTCGATGAGGCCCAGAGCCTCCATCCCGAGCAGCGCCGCACCGAAGCCGGAGCCTTCCTGCCCGTGGGCGAAGTCGATCGGCATCCCGAACGTGTCGGCGAGGATCTGGCGCCAGAGGGGGCTGCGCATGACGCCCCCGGTGGCCCGGATGCGGTTGACCTCGAGTCCGGCGGAACGCATGGAGTGCAGCACCAGCGCCAACTGCAGGCTGACTCCCTCGAGTGCTGCCCGCACCAGATGCTCGCGGCGGTGTGCCCGGCTGAGGCCCACGTAGGCGCCGCGCGGCAGGGAGCTCCAGTGGGGTGCCCGCTCGCTAAGGAGGTACGGCAGCATCAGCAGCCCTCCGGACCCAGGGGCCACCCGCGCTGCCAGTGCCAACAGTTCTTCCTCAGGGGGCTCGGCCAGGTCCGGGGCGAGTGCATCGCCCGCCCACCCGAGCACCACTCCGCCGTTGTTGATCGCACCGCCGACCACCCACCGGGTGGAGGTCAGCGCATAGCAGAACACCCCGCCGAGAGGGTCGACCGCGGGGCGCTCGACCGCCACGCGCAGGGCTCCGCTGGTACCGATCGAGCACGCCGCGACGCCGGGGCGCACCGCACCTACTCCCAGGTTGGCGAGTGGACCATCCGCGGCACCGACGACCACGGGCGTCGTGGCAGGCAGGCCGACGGCGGCAGCGGTGTCGTCGGTCAGCGCGGGCAACACTGTCGTGGTCGGGACGATCTCCGGCAACTGCTCGGGCAGGATCCCGGCGATCGCAAGGGCCTCCTCGTCCCACGACAACGTGTCCATGTTCATCAGGCCGGTTGCTGAAGCGATGGAGTGGTCCACGACCAGCGCACCGCACATGTTCAGGAGCACGAATTCCTTGATGCCGACCCAGAACCCGACACCCTCGCACAGCTTCGGCTCCTGCTCGCGGAACCACACGAGCTTTGGCAGCGGCGACATCGGATGCACAGGTGTCCCCGTCCGCCGGTGCAGTGCGAGCCCGCCGATCGAGGCGCGCAGGCGCTCGGCCTGCACGCGGGACCGCGTGTCGGCCCAGGTGATGACCTCGGTCAGCGGGTTCCCGGTCGGGGACAGACCGATGACGCTGTGCATCGCCGAGCTGAAGGAGAGCCCGGCGACGCGGTGGGCGCCCACCTGGTTCACGACCTCGCGCACCGACTCGAGCGCCGCGGCCAGGATGAGCAACGGGTCCTGGACGGCGTGCCCCGGGTGGGGCTCCTCCAGCGGGTAGCCCACCGAATGGGACGCCTCGAGTGTGCCGTCCGTGCGGAATGCCACCGCCTTGGTGTTGGTCGTGCCGAGGTCGACGCCGATCACGACCGGCTCGGGCACGGCATGTCCCGGGCGGGAGCTGCCGGTTCCAGGGGTGGTCATCACTCGCCGGCCCACAGGGAGATGACGACCTTGCCCGAGGCCTCGGAGTCCTTGGCGACGGCGAAGGCCTCGAGCGCCTGGCCGGCCGGCAGCTCATGGGTGATGACGTCCTCGATGCCCGGGGTCTCGAGGAGCAGTTCGATGGCGCGGTCGATTTCGTCGTCGAACCGGAAGGCCCCGCGGAGCTGGAGCTCCTTGGAGATCAGCGGGGCGAGATTGATGCCCCGCGGCTCGTTGGGGACCATCCCCACCTGGACGACGACGCCCGCCCGGCGCGCGGCCACCAGGGCGGCACTGACGGCGGCGGGAACGCCGGAGCACTCCAGCACGACGTCGAACGCCAGAGCCGGCAGTTCGTCGGTGCCGATCTGGACGGTGGAGTGGGCTCCGAGCCGTCGGGCGCGCTCCAGGGGTCCCGGCAGCACATCGGTGGCGGTCACCTCGGCCGCACCCTCGGCGATGCAGGCGGCCGTGGCGAGGAGACCGATCGGCCCTGATCCCGATACGAGCACCCGCTTGCCCCGCACTCCTCCGGCGACCGTGATCCCATGCAGTGCCACGGCGAGCGGTTCGGCGAGGGCCGCCCGCCGCAGCGACAGACCGGCAGGGAGGGGCCGCACCATGCCCTTGTCGACGAGAAGGAACTCGCTCATCCCGCCCTGGGTGTGCGGCCACGTGGACGCGCTGCCGAGGTAGGCGCCCCCGGGCCACAGGTGGCGTCGGTCCTCGATGCCGGGTTCAGGGCTTCCGAAGGTGGCGGGGTGGACGGTCACCGGGGTGCCCGGAGCGAGGTCACCGGAAGGATCCACGTCCACGGTGCCGGACACCTCGTGGCCCGGAACGAGCGGTTCGCGGACGACGTACTCTCCGTTGGCGCCCTCGTTGTAGTAGTGGAGGTCGGACCCGCAGACGCCACCGAAGGCCATCCGGAGCCGGACCTGCCCCGGACCGGGCTCCGGCGTCGGAAGCTCGGTCTCGACGAGATCGAGCTTCCCGTTGATGACGAGCGCTCTCATGTAATGCCTTCCCTTTCAGTTCCACGCACGGCGACCGCGGCCGCCGGCGACGGCGTCAGACGACGGAGGTCATCCCGCCGTCGACGAAGATGTTCTGGCCGGACACGAACGTCGATGCGTCGGAGGCCAGGTAGATGAGGGTCCCGATGAGCTCCTCGAACTTCCCCCACCGCTGGGCGGGGGTGCGGTTGATGACCCAGGTGTTGAAGGCCTCGTCCTCGACCAGCGCCCGGTTCATCTCGGTCGCGAAGTACCCCGGAGAGATCGCATTGACCTGGATGTTGAACCGGGCGAGGTCGGCCGCCATGCCCTTGGTCAGCATGGCCACGCCGCCCTTGGTCGCCGAGTACGGGGCGATGGTCTGCCGGGCAAGCATCGACTGGACCGAGCCGATGTTGATGACCTTGCCCGAGCCCCGCTCCGCCATCCGCCGGGTGACCTGCTGGGAGACGTAGAAGACGCTCGACAGGTTCGTCGTGACGATGGCGTCCCAGTCGGCCGGGTCGAAGTCGTTGAACGGCGCGCGCCGCTGGATGCCGGCATTGTTGACGAGGATGTCCGGCACCCCGTGGTCCGCGACGAGCGCCGCGATACCCTCAGCGGCCGCGTCGGCATCCGTGACGTCGAACGTCGTGGTGGCCGGGACGGTGCCGGTTGCTTCACCGATGCCGTCGGCGGCCTTCGCCACAGCCTCCGCGTCCCGTCCGTGCACCACGACGCGGGCGCCGGACTGGGCCAGGCCCGTGGCGAGGGCATACCCCAGGCCTCGGGAGGAGCCGGTGACCAGTGCCAGCCGGCCCGTGATGTCGAATGCACCGGGTGTCATCAGCCGAGCCAGAAGACGAGGAGCGTCAGTCCGAATCCGGCCACGGATTCCAGTGACTGCTGGACGGTCCAGGTCTTCAGCGTGGTCTTCACGTCCATGCCCATGAGCCGGCCGACGAGCCAGAAGCCGGAGTCGTTGACGTGGCTGGCGAACACGGATCCGGCCGCGCTGGCGAGCGTGATGGCGACGATCTCGAGGGGGCTGAATCCGCCGGCGACCACGGCGGGGGCCATGAGTCCGGCGGTGGTGACGAGTGCCACGGTTGCCGAGCCCTGCGCCACGCGGAGGATGACGGCGATGACGTAGGCGGCGAGGATGATCGGCAGGCCGATGGAGGCGAGGGAGTCCGAGAGCGCGTCGCCGATACCGGAAGCGCGCAGCACGCCGCCGAACATGCCGCCGGCACCGGTGATGAGGATGACGGAGCAGACCGGGCCCAGCGCGGAGTCGAGCACCTTCTCCAGGGCCGTGCCGTTCTCGCCGCGCCGGTGCCCCAGGACAGCGGTTGCGACGAGCACGGAGATGAGCAGCGCCACAGGCGATGAGCCGATGACGGTCAGGACCTGCACCCAGGTCTGTTCCTCGGCGTCGACGACGCCCGCGGCGTCGAGGAAGTCCAGGCCGGTGTTCATGAAGATGAGCGCGAGCGGCAGCAGCAGCATCCCGACGACGGTGGAGAACTTGGGCGGGTTGAGCGGCTGGTCCTCATCGATCGCACCGAACAGTGCCGGAACCGGAAGGATGTACTTGGTGGCGACGAACTTGCCCCACAGGTAACCCGTGACATACCAGACCGGGAAGGCGATCAGCAGGCCGATCAGGAGCACCAGCCCGATGTTCGCGCCGTAGAGCTCGGTCGCGGCGACAGGGCCGGGGTGCGGCGGCACGAAGACATGCATGACCGAGAAGGCCGTGGCGGCGGGGATGCCGTACAGCAGCACATTGGTGCCACCCATGCGCCGGGCGACGGCGAAGATGATGGGCAGCATGACGATCAGACCGGCATCGAAGAAGATCGGGAAACCCATGATCAACGATGCGAGACCGAGTGCGAACGGTGCACGCCGTTCACCGAAGACGTCGACGAGCTTGTCGGCGAGGACCCGGGCCCCGCCGCTGTGCTCGATCATCTTGCCGAGCATCGCCCCGAGCCCGATCAGCAGTGCGACCGAACCGAGAGTGGTGCCGAAGCTGGTCACCAGCGTGGTGACGATCCCGCTCGCCGGGATGCCCGCAGCGAACGCGGTCACGAGCGACACGAGTACAAGGGTGAGGAACGCGTGCACCTTGAAGCGAATGACCAGGATGAGGATCAGGGCGATCGCGCCCGCCGCGATGCCCAGCAGGGGTCCAGCCCCCAGTGTTTGGGTCCAATCTTCCACAGAACTCTCCGTTGATGTTCAGCCCCCCGTGGGGCGGTTTAGCGCTTGGAGCGATAGTGTGTCACAAAGATCACACGTACAGCAAGAAAGGTGACACCTTTGAGTCGCAGCCTGCTAAACCTGTCACCCGCTCCGGTGCTGCACAATTCCATCCTCGAACGTCTCGGCACGGAGATCGTCCAGGGCGTCCGACCGCCCGGCAGCGTGATCACGCTCGCCCGGCTGGAGGATGAGGCCGGGGTCTCCCGGACAGTGATCCGTGAGGTCGTACGGATCCTCGAATCGATGGGTATGGTCGAGTCCCGTCGGCGCGTGGGTGTGACCGTACTCCCCGCCACGTCATGGAGCGTCCTGGATCCCCAGCTGATCCGCTGGCGGCTGACGGGAGCGGAACGGCACGCCCAGCTCCACCGGCTGACCGAGATGCGGCTCGCCCTCGAACCGACGGCCGCCCGCCTCGCCGCGCGCCGGGCGTCTGCTGAAGTAGGAATAGAGCTGCTCGAACTCGCCAGTCGCCTGCGCATCCTCGGAGAGGCGGGCCAGGGCCATGAGCAGCCCTACCTCGAGGCCGACATCGCGTTCCACGCATTGCTGCTGGCGGCAAGCGGTAATGACATGATCGCCTCCCTGCACGGGATCGTGACGGAGGTGCTGGCGGGCCGGACCGACCTCGGCCTGAGTCCGGCAGATCCGGTCCCCGATGCGTTCGACAACCACGAGGCGATCGCCCGTGCCATTCTGGACCGCGACGAGGACCGCGCGGAGCAGTACGCCAAGGCCGTCGTCATGGAGGTGTGGCAGGAGCTGGGCAACACCTGAGCGGTCAGGCGGTTCCCGTGCCCGCGCGCGGACGCATCAGCCAGGCAGATTGCCTGCCTGGACCAATCCCCGGAGCGTCTCCGCGTTCCGCACGGCATTGCCGCCGCCGTCGTTGTTGAAATAGGCATAGACGTCCCGGCCGGCACGGTGCCACTCCAGGATCCGCTCCGACCACCAGCGCAGGTCCGCATCGGAGTACGAGCCCGCGTACAGATGCTCGTGGTCCGGCCCGTGCAGCCGCACGTACACGAAGGGTGCAGTCGTCTTCAGGATGCACGGCAGGCCGGCGCCGCTCATCACGCAGTACGCGGCCTGGTGCCGCCCGAGCAGTTCGTAGACGGCGTCGTCGTCCCAGCTCTGGTGACGGAACTCGACGGCCACCCGGATCCACCACGGCACACGGGACAGGAAGTAGTCCAGGCGGGCGTCGTCGCGCTCCATGGCCGGCGGGAGTTGGACGAGCAGGACGGCTCGTCGGTCTCCCAGCTCATGCCAACAGCGGGCGATCCGCTCGATCCAGACCTCCGGCGCGTACAACTTCTTACCGTGCGTCAGCCCGCGCGGGGCCTTCACGGACAGCGCGAAGCCGGGGGGAAGACGACGGTGCCACCCGGCGAAGGTCGTATCGCGCGGCCAGCGGTAGAAACTGGCGTTCAGCTCCACCGTGTCGAACCGTGCCACGTAGTGGTCCAACCGCTTCGCCGATGGCGTGCCCTGCGGGTAGCAGATGCCGTTCCAGTGGTCATAACTCCATCCGGAGGTACCGATGCGGATTTCGCTCACCGTCGCCACACTACTCATGCGCCGTTCGCTCCCGTTCTTTCGTCGTCGGCCTTGAGCGTCGGGGCCCGGCACCGTACGGTGTTCCAACGGCAAGCACATCAGGAGATGACATGTCCCTCGTCCGCGTGCATAACTTCTCGATCTCCCTCGACGGTTTCGGCACCGGCGAGGGCCAGCACCTCGATGCCCCCTTCGGCCACGCGGGCTCACGGCTGATGGAGTGGGCTTTCGACACGCGCACCTTCCGCGAGATGGGCATTCCCGGGGAGTCGGAGGGATCCTCCGGCGTCGACGAGGCGTTCGCCGGCAGGTGGGCGCGCGGGATCGGCGTGGAGATCATGGGGCGCAACAAGTTCGGCCCCCACCGCGGTCCTTGGGAGGACGAGGAGTGGAAGGGGTGGTGGGGCGACAACCCTGTCTTCCACACCCCTGTCGTGGTCCTGACCCACCATCCTCGGCCGGCACTCGAGATGGAGGGCGGGACGACCTTCCACTTCGTCGACGCCGATCCCGTCTCCGCGCTCGAGCACGCCCGCGCCCTGGCCGGCGACCTCGATGTCCGCATCGGTGGCGGCGTCAGCACCGTCCGACAGTTCCTCGAGGCCGACCTGATCGATTCCCTGCACATCGTCGTCGTGCCGATCGTCCTGGGCCGGGGCGAGCGGCTCTGGGACGGACTTGAAGGACTCGAAGAGCGCTTCGAGATCGAAGCGACCCCTTCCCCGCGCGGAGTGCTCCATCTGATCTTCACTCGTCGCACAGCCCGGTAGGGCGGCTCTTCCAGGGCCATCGGCCGCCCCCGGAAGAGCCCGACGCCTGCCCTCACCGGGGGATAACGCGCAGGACACCTTCGCCGTCGTCACGGCCTCGGCAGCGGCTCCACGGTATTGGGCTGGTCCAGCAGGGCAGCGGAAGCCTCGTCGTTCACCGAGCGCAGCTCGTCGAGCCGCACGCACACCACGCCGGCGACGATCAGGAGGCCACCCAGCAGCTGCACGATGCCGGGCAGCTCGCCGAGGATCAGCCAGGCGGCGAGGACCGCGAACATGACCTCCGTCAGTGCAACGAAACTGGCCACCTTGGACCCGAGCCGCTGCGCGGCCAGGATGCCCGTCACGTAGGCGGCCACAGTCGCCACGAGGACGAGGACCGCCACAGGAACGATCCAGCTGTAGGTACTCCCCGCGAGCGAGACGTCGGCGAACACGAACCGGAACGGCATGATGTTCGTCAGACCGAGCACCAGGATGGTGAGCGCGCCCACCACCATCCCGCCGCCCGCCATGACGAGGGGCGGAAGGGACTCGTCCACCTTCGCGGACATGAGGAAGAACACCACGAGGCAGACGGCCGCGGCGATGCCGAAGAGGATGCCGACCGGGTCGAGCCGGGTGTCACCCGTGAGGTCCAGGACCAGCAGGAGTCCGAGGATCGCAGTGACGGACCCGATGATCGTCAGCAGGTTCGGCACCTTGCGCGAGCGCAGCCAGAGGAAACCGACGATCAGCACGGGCGCCAGGTACTCGAGCAGGAGCGAGACACCGACGGACATGCGCTGGACGGCGTTGAAGTAGAACAGCTGGCACAGGGCGATCGCCGTGGTTCCGTAGATGGCGATCGTCAGCGCATTGCCGCGGAGCGTGGACCAGCGCCCGCGCATGGCGATCAGCACCGGGACGAGCAGCACGAGGGCCGCTCCTCCGATCCGGAGGCCGACGGCGGCGCCGGGGCTCCAGCCGATCTCGAGGAGGGACTTCGCGAACGGGCCCGAGACGCCGAACGTGGCTGCCGAGACGAGTGCTATCCAGAGGCCGGCGGCGGGGCGCAGGGTCACGTCCACTCCCTTCGGATCGATGATTGGTGTCATGGGTGACAAGTAGTTATGGTCGTGACACTAGAGGTGCGTGATGTCAGGAGTCAACATGTCTTTCACCTATGACACGGAAGTGGCACTCGCGTCGGCGGCCGCACTCATCAACAGCGCCAGGGAGGATGTCGACCCCCTCGACACCCTCGAGGGGCTCGACCGCTTCCTCGTCGAGCAGCGCTTCTCCGGCTCCCGCACGCATACGGACGCCGAACTCCAGGCGGTCCGCGCCCTGCGCGCCGAGCTCGAGGTGATCTGGTTCGCGGAGGAGGACGACGCCGTCGGGCACGTGAACGCGATCCTCCGCCGCGCCAACGCACTCCCCCAGCTGGTCCGCCACGACGAGTGGGACTGGCACCTCCACGCCACCGCACCCGAGGCGCCCCTCGAGGAGCGCATGGCCACGGAGGCCGCCATGGCCCTTGCCGACGTCATCCGCGCGCACGAACTCGACCGCCTCCATTCCTGCGCGGCCGAGGACTGCGACGGGGTAGTGCTGGACCTGAGCCGCAACCGGTCGCGGCGCTTCTGCGATACCGGCAACTGCGCCAACCGGACCCATGTGAAGGCCTACCGCGCCCGGAGAGCCCAGGGCGCCTGACGCGCAGGGGAACGTATCACTTTGGTAACGTTCGCCCGAACCCTTGATGAAACGCTTGTCACTGGATAAGTTGTCTTCGCCTACATATTGTCGATGGCGACGTCGACCGGGCGCTACAGCGTTGTTTCAGCTCGATCCAGCCGGAAGGGAAACCAGAGGCGACCCGCCGTCATCGCCGGCTCGTTCCTCTGCCCCCATCGGTCGGGTCCTTTTCAAAGGCACAACCCATGACCACGATCAAGAATGTCTCGGCCTTCCTGCTGGCAGTCGGTGTTGCAGCGGGAATGTCGGCCTGTGCGCCGGCAGGATCGTCAGCTCCGGAAGCCGAGGGCGACGACGCCACCACCACCTGCAACGTCGGTATCTCCATGCCCACGCGAAGCCTCGAGCGCTGGATCAACGACGGCGAGGGACTCAAGGAGAAGCTCGAGGCCGCGGACTGCACCGTCGACCTCCAGTACGCCGACAACAAGACGGATCAGCAGATCAGCCAGATCCAGAACCAGGTGGCGGGCGGAGCGAAGATCCTCGTCGTCGCAGCGATCGACGGCCAGACACTCGGCCCCGCGCTCGAGGACGCAGCATCCCAGGACGTCAAGGTCATCGCCTACGACCGCCTGATCAACGGCACCGAGGCTGTGGACTACTACGCCACGTTCGACAACTACAAGGTCGGCCAGCTCCAGGGCCAGTTCATCGAGGAGCAGCTCGGCCTCGCCGACGGCAAGGGCCCCTTCAACCTCGAGCCCTTCGCCGGCAGCCCGGATGACAACAACGCCGCGTTCTTCTTCGCCGGCGCCTGGGACGTCCTGCTGCCCTACGTCGAGTCCGGCAAGCTGGTCGTCCCCTCCGGGAAGTCCCCCGCTGACAACGACGGCTGGAAGGCCATCGGAATCCTCGGCTGGGGTTCGGATGACGCCCAGGCCGAGATGGACAACCGCCTGCAGTCCTTCTACACCGGCGGCGACAAGGTCGACGTCGTCCTGTCGCCCAACGACAGCCTCGCGCTGGGCATCGAGGCTTCCCTCGACTCCGCGGGCTACAAGCCCGGCACCGACTGGCCCCTCATCACCGGGCAGGACGCAGACGTCGCCAACGTCAAGGCCATCCTGGGAGACCAGCAGTCGATGACCGTCTGGAAGGACACCCGCGAGCTGGGAAGCCAGGTCGAGTCCATGATCACGGCGATCGTCGCCGGTGACGAGGTCGAGGTCAACGACACCGAGACCTACGACAACGGCAGCAAGGTCGTTCCGTCGTACCTCCTGGATCCCGTGGTGGTGACGAAGGACGACGTCGAGCCGAAGCTCGTGGAGTCCGGCTTCGTCAAGGCAGCAGACATCGGTCTCTGACCTCCGGGAGCGGGGGGGGGGCCGCCCCCCCCCCCCCCCCCCCCCCCAAAAAACCCCCCCCCCACACAAAGGATCGGAAAAAAAAGAAACTGATCCGCGTCGGAACAACATAGGAGCCCGACAGGCCGAACACCGGCCGCGGC
>NZ_NFSC01000002.1 GCF_002157505.1 Arthrobacter agilis | reverse complement strand
CCACCGCGGAGCCGGCACAACCGGCACCACGGCACGAAGGAAACACCCCGGGCGGAACCAAGGGAGGGTGAAGATCACACATGCTACGCGTCCACTATGCGGTTCCCAACCAACAACAGGAACCACCGAACTACCACCGGAAACCCCAGGATCCCCACCAGGAACCTGCAGGGGGACTGGTACGGGGATCGGCACCATAATTGAAGATCGGGCTGAACAGAGCCCCTTTACATCCAGCACGACGG
>NZ_NFSC01000019.1 GCF_002157505.1 Arthrobacter agilis | reverse complement strand
GGCATGTCGAACCTGTACGGCAGCGAACTGGGCTTCTTCGGCCAGCTGGACATCGAGTTCGCCGACGGCCACGTCCAGTCCGTCGCCTCGGACACCACCTGGCAGGCCGGGCCTTCCGCCACCGCCGTCAACGACCTCTACGACGGGCAAACCATCGACGCCCGCCGGGTCCAGTCCGGCTGGGCGGAACCGGGCTTCGACACCGGCACCTGGGCCGGAACCCACACCGTGGAGTTCGACGTCGACCGACTCGCCGAACCGGTGGGTCCGCCCGTGGTGCGCACCGGCGTCGTCCGGCCCGTGGAGGTATTCACCTCGCCCAGCGGCAGGACGCTGGTGGACTTCGGCCAGAACCTCGTCGGGTGGCTCCGCTTCCGGATCCAGGGCGAGGAAGGGCACACCATCACGGTGCGCCACGCGGAAGTGCTCGAAGACGGCGAACTGGGCGCGCGTCCCCTGCGCTCCGCCAAGGCTACGGACACCTTCATCCTGTCCGGCGGCGAGGACTTCTTCGAACCGACCAGGACCTTCCACGGCTTCCGCTACGCGGAGATGACCGGCTGGCCCGGGACGCTGACCGGGGACTCCCTCGAGGCAGTGGTGGTCCACTCCGAGCTGGAACGCACCGGTACCTTCGAGTGCTCCAACGAGCTGGTCAACCAGCTGCACCGCAACATCGTCTGGGGGCTGCGGGGGAACTTCCTGGACCTGCCCACCGATTGCCCGCAGCGCGACGAGCGCCTCGGCTGGACCGGCGACATCGCGGTCTTCGCACCGACGGCAGCGTTCCTCTACGACGTGAAGGGCTTCCTCCAGGACTGGCTGCTGGACCTCGCCGCCGAGCAGAAGGCGGCGGACGGGCTGGTGCCCATCACCGTGCCCGACGCCCTCAAGTACTGCCCCCAGCCCCCGGAGTTCCCGGCACCGGAATCCTCGGCCCTCTGGAGCGAGGCATCCGTCTGGGTGCCGTGGGCGCTCTGGGAAGCGTACGGCGATCTCACAGTGCTGAAGAACCAGTACGAATCGATGACCTCGCACACCCGGCGGGTGGAGAGACTGCTCTCTCCCACCGGACTGTGGGATCAGGGCTTCCAGTTCGGTGACTGGCTGGACCCCGACGCGGATCCGGACAAGCCCTGGGACGCGAAGGCGGACACCGGCGTCGTCGCCACGGTCTGCCTCTTCCGCACGGCCTCGATCACGGCCGAAACGGCCCGGCTGCTCGAACACCAGGACGACGCCGAGTACTTCGAGCAGCTCGCTGCGCGGGTCCAGGCCTCCTTCCTGGAGCACTACGTGGCCACCGACGGGACCATCCGCAGCGACTGCACCACGGTCTACGCCCTCGCGATCGCCTTCGGCATCCTGCCCAGCGCCGAGCACCGCGAATTCGCAGGAGATCGCCTCGCAGACCTGGTCCGGAAGAACGAGTACCGCGTCTCCACCGGCTTCGCCGGCACTCCGTTCATCACCGGAGCCCTCACGGACACCGGCCACAGCGAGGACGCCTACCACCTGCTCCTGGAACAGGGCTGCCCGTCCTGGCTCTACCCGGTGACCATGGGAGCGACGACGGTTTGGGAACGCTGGGACTCCATGCTCCCGGACGGCACCATCAATCCCGGCGAGATGACCAGCTTCAACCACTACGCCCTGGGCGCCGTGGCCGACTGGCTCCACAAGAGGATCGGCGGCATCAGCCCGCTCGCGCCCGGGTACAGCAGAATCCGGATCGCGCCGGTACCGGGCGACGGCATCGACTGGGCCAGAACCTCGCTGAAGACCCCGCATGGGACCGTCCGGGTGGAATGGCGGCTCGACGACGGCGCCCTCACCATCGAGGCGACGGTCCCCGACGGCGTGGAGGCCGACGTCATCCTCCCGGGCCGGGAGCTCCTAGGCATCCGTGGCGGAACGCATAAATTCGCGGCCGACACCGGCATCGACGATCTCATCTCACAACGGTAAACAGCCCCTTGGAACGCGCCGACTGCAGCAACAGGCTGAAGGTCCTGCTACCGGTCATGACAGCTCATCCTTTTTGCCTGGAATCAGCCGTAGTGGCATGACGCCTCCTTGAGCGGGGCCGCCGGGCCGGTAGAACACCCACTAAAAAGTCAGAGCCGGGCGTCAGGAGTTCGTATGTCCGCCCCTTCGGTTTACTGCGCTGCCTGCCATCCACGAAACATCATCTGGTACCCACAATGGAAGTGACAGAACTATGACAGCTCCCCAGCCCACAGCAGTGTCCTATGCCCCTGACGCGCCGCCCGTGATCACGGCAATCCGTGGCGCCCTCAACTGCCAAGCGTCGGCCGGCGGCATGAAGATCAGCCGGCTTCCGGGCTGGACACAGGCACAGTACGGCGAGGCTGGTTGGATGATCGCGGATGCCTCGTCAAAGCTTTCGGGCGTACGCCTTGAGTTCGAGACGGACGCCACGTGGATCGAACTGGAACTCACCTTTACACGGGTTTCGTTGGACTGGGTCGGACTTCCAACTCGGCCTGCCGTCGTCAGCCTCACCATGGCTGACGGGACGGAGCAGGAACTGTCCTTCGACGAGGGACATATCCTCCAACTGGAGCCTGACTTCACGACGAAACTGGTTCCCGGTTCACGAACCTTTGCGCGGTTCGAGTTGCCGGCGGCCGATGAACCCCGTTCCCTGGAGCTATGGTTCCCGCCCAACTGCAGTGTGGAGCTGCACCACGTGCGCGCGGATCGCGACCTGCGCCCATCGGTACCCTCCAACCCCCGCTGGATACACTACGGAAGTTCCATCAGCCAGGCCTCCGAAGCCGATACTCCTCTGGGCGTCTGGCCGGTGATAGCCGCCCGGCGGCTGGAACTTGATCTGCTCAATCTCGGTCTCGGCGGCTCAGCTCACCTCGACCAATTCGCTGCCCGAACCATCCGTGACGAACCCGCCTCCCTGATCACGCTCAAACTCGGTATAAACGTGGTCAACGGTGGGACGCTCCGGTCCCGCACCTTCACTCCGGCAGTGCATGGCTTCCTGGACACTATCCGTGACGGACACCCCGATACGCCCATCGTCGTTATCAGCCCGATTCTCTGCCCGACGCACGAGAACGCGCCCGGGCCCACCATCTTCGATTCAAACGGTATAGCTCAGGCAAGTGACCTCCCACGGAAGCCCAACGACGGTCAACTGACCCTTTCGGACATCCGAGAGGCCCTTGCCGCCGCCGTGGAGGCCCGCTCAGTCTCCGACCCGAACCTCTTCTTCCTGGACGGAACGCTCCTCTTCGGTTCCGACGACGTCACACATCTCCCCGACGGTCTTCACCCGGACCCGGAAGGGTACAGGCTCATGGGGGAACGTTTCGAAGCAATCGCCCGGACAGCGTCCTGGCTGCCCACGAGCGTAAAGGCCAGCGAGTACTAGCACTCAGTTTGCTCGTCAGTACATGAAATTACTGAGGTCACGCGCCCTGGGAACATGAAGGAATTTGACAATGGCATCACTCTTGACCGACCTGGACTTGCCACGACGGAGGGCTTTGCTCTGATCCGGGATGCAGTCCGTGGGGCCCTGAATGTAGAACGTGCTGCAGATGGGATCAGCATCTCGCGTCTTCCCGGTTGGACGCGCGCTCAGTACGGTGAGGATCCGATGACCGGGTGAGCATCCTCCGAGAGTTCTGGGGTCCGGCTGGTCTTCATGACCAGTGCCACTTGGATCGAGCTGGAAATGACATTCACTCGGGTCTCGGCGGCGTGGCTCGGGTTCCCTGCCCAGCCCGCGGCAGTTAGTGTCACGACCGGAGGCGGGCACGAGGAGAGTCTCTTTTTCGAAGAGGGCAATGTTCAGGAGATCCGACCTGATCAGCCGCCTGCCACGGTCCCCGGCTCGCCGTCCCTCGTGCGGTTCGAATTACCTCCGGTTGACGGCGATCAAACTGTCGAAATCTGGCTGCCGCATAACTGCAGTATCCGACTGCACCGGCTGCGTGCCGATTCCGAGCTGCAGCCCGGACCGCAGACGGGTCCGCGCTGGATCCACTATGGGAGCTCCATCAGTCAGGCATCCGAGGCAGAGACACCTTTGGGCGTCTGGTCGGTCATCGCCGCGCGGGCACTGGGTCTCGATCTGCTCAACCTCGGGTTGGCCGGTTCAGCACAGCTTGATCCCTTCGCTGCCAGGTCCATCAGGGACGAGCCAGCCGCGCTCATCACGCTCAAACTCGGGATCAACGTCGTCAATGGAGCAACCTTTCGGAAGCGCACATTCGGGCCGGCCGTTCACGGCTTCCTGGATACGATCCGTGAGGGGCAGCCAGAAGCCCCCATCGTCGTCATTGCACCGATCTTCTGCCCCGCGCACGAGGAAACCCCCGGACCGACGCTGGTGGAAAGCGCGACCGCTCGTGGCAGCGATATTCCCTGCCGCCCCCAACGATGGGCAGCTGACACTGGTGGAGATCCGCAAAACTCTTGCGTCCATCGTCGAAGCAAGGTCCGCGAATGACCCGAATCTCTATTTTCTGGACGGGCTCCGCTTGTTCGGCAGTGACGATGCACAGTACCTGCCGGATGATTTGCACCCGGATGCGGCGGGATACGAGCTTATGGGCAAACGCTTCACGGCGATTGCCCGCTCTAAACCGTGGCTCCCGGCTTCATCCTAAAGGCAGCTGTCATCACCTGGACCACCGGAAGGGCCTATGTTCCGGTGGTTTCATCGCTGGCATGCTCCTGTGTATGGTCCAGCAGATCCTCCTTGTGGCGTGTACAACTCTCGCGACGTCGTATCTAGGCTTCGAACGACGTTCCCTCGGAATGCCTTTACCGGGCCGCCGGGAACCGTCCGCGTGGATGGGAAGCCTGACGAGGACGCTTTCCGCATCGGGGCGAACCGCAACAGAGGGGTGAAGGCTGACGTTGTCCTTCCAAACGGTGGGCAAACTAAGGCCATGTGTGGAGGGCGCCCATGGCCTCAGTTCGGCCCGGATTTCTCCTCCTGTAGCGCGCTGAGCTGCTATCGCGCAGGGGGCTGGGTCATCCAAGTTCGGGAACTGGGTTGGGCTTGATAGCCCAGGCTTCTTGACACCCCTCTGGCGGCGGCACGGACCGGGGGCGCCAGGACGTTTGGGGGAGTGGAACCGTCGGGAACGACAACTGATAAGGCGGCCACCACCGACCCCTCAGCGTTAAAGACGGGTGATGCAACCGATAGCACCAAGGGTTCGGTGCGGCGGAGCATGGCTACGCCGGTACGCCGGATGTCAGAAAGAGTCCTGCGGAGCTGCCCCTCGGGCATGTGAATCATGCCAGGGTCGTCTTCGGGCGGACTTTTCAGGACGATCTCCTGGAACTGCTGGTCAGCCCACGCAAGCAGCACCAAGCCGACCGCCGTATATCGCAACGGTGCACGCCCTCCTGCTCTGTAGATAGCCTCAGGTGCCTCTCGTGAGGAAAGTCGCTCGATCAACAGCACCTCTTCGTTGTCACGGACAGCAAGCAGAACATGGTGACGCGTGACCTCGAACAGGTCTTCAAGGAAAGGCAGCGCAATTTCGCGCACCCCGTGCCCACGAGGAGACAATGAAGCCACCTCCCATAGCCTGACCCCAATGACGTATCGCCCGTCGTCGAGTCGCTCCAAAGCGCCCCACTCCATCAACTGGACGATGAGCCGTGATGCCGTCGGGGTCGGAATATCGGCAAGCCGAGCCATTTCAGTGAGTGTGAGCGCACGGCGCCGATCGGAAAAAACGCCCAGCAGACGCAGGGCACGGCCCACAACAGGTTCACCTTGCTTGGGCCGCCCACCCCGGACAGTAGACGTGCCCTGCGCGCCAGACATGAGTTAGTACCCCGCTCGTTGTTGGGTGTCGAATAAGACCCCCACAATATTATTCCGACCATCGAAAAGATGCCTCTGGCACCCCCGGCTGTGGCGGAGGATGAAAGTCATCGTCACCCATGCCTAGGAGTCGTGCATGACCTGCACCTGCTTTAAACCGAGCACTGAAGCCCTGCTCGCTTTACCCATGAAGGTTAAGGCCCACCGAGTGCCCGGCCCACTGTCGATAGCGTCCTGCCGCTATCAGGCCACCGCCGATGGGCTCCAGAAAAACAGCTCCCTGGGTTTCGCGAAGACGCCGGCACGGTTCGTACCATGACCGCTCACTACGCGGCGCGATCCGCCGGGTCGGGCCTAACCGGCAGCGCACCCGACGCGGGTTTTGCCGAATACCTGAACTCCCCGGGAGTTCTGGAAGTCCTCCAGTCTGACGCCGTTCGGGCTCCCGGCCCCTCCGTGCCCATACGCGAGATCACGGCCGACGGTCCCTCCGCCACCGTCACTGTCAGGATTTACGGGGAAGAACGCGGTGGTGGCGGACCCGGCCTGGTATGGCTGCACGGCGGAGGATTCGTGACCGGAAACCTTGATATACCTGAATCTGACTACGTGGCACGCGTTTTGGCCGACGCGGGGACGCCGGTACTGTCTGTGAACTACCGCTTGGCTAGGGATGGCGTGACCTTTCCGATCCCGCACGAGGATACGTTGGCGGGCTGGTTTTGGGCGCGGAACAATGCCGAGTCGCTGGGGCTGGATCCGGACCTCCTGTGTCTAGGCGGGGCAGGCGCGGGGGGCAACCTTGCGACAGGCGCGTCGCTGTACCTCATGGACGCCGGAGAACCGCTGCCGGCCAAACTCCTCCTGGCATACCCATTCGTCCACGCCGAACTACCAGAACCAGCCCTTACCCCCAATGAAAAGGTCATGGCTGCGTTGCCTCGACGACTGCGGTTCACCATCGAGGACTGCCTGCGGGTTGCGGAAAACTACATTGGCGGGCCAGTGAGCATGGCTTCCTCCTACGCGATGCCAGGCTACGCCGACCTTGCAGGGTTGCCTCCCACAGCTCTGCTCGCCTGCGAGTACGACGACGCCCTCGGTTCCTGTGAACGCTTCGCGGCAGATTTGGAGCAGGCAGGAGTCCCAGTCAGATTCTTCCTGGCGAAGAACGCTGTCCGCGGTCATTTGCACCACGCCGCCGGACTTCCCGAAATAAAGCCAGCCCTGGATTTCCTGATCCACGAATTGTCAACCGTGGCAAGCCAGTGAGTACGGATGCCGGCAGCTCGCGCACCGACCTTCCTGACCCTCCTGCCCCGCCAACGAAGCACCAGATGGCACTGATGATCTGGATCTCGGTGTTCCCCACGCTGACCGTCATCAACCTCATCTTCGGGGACTTGCTGGCAACGCTGCACCCGGTCCTGCGGACCCTGGTCATAACTATGACAGCAGTGCCGATCGTCATTTACGGAATCATGCCGCAGCTTCACCGGCTGCGTGGGTGGGTGCTGAGCCGTAGAACCTAGGCCCCAAGCCGCCCACTGCCACTGCTCTTATAACCAGCATTTTCGCCCCGGTTCGCGCCGGACTACGACAGGAGAACCACGTGACTGCCATTGACCTCAATACGATGCAGGGGCTAACTCCCATCATCAATGCCCTCCCCGGCGAACCCGTTCCCTACTATCTCGCGGCGGGGGAGGGACTACGGTATGAACGGGACGGACAGCTCTGGACGGTGATCGCCCGTGGCGTCGACACGGGGGAGCTCTTCGACGCAGCTTTCATCCTGGGTCCGCGGGGGGCAGTCACACCGTTCCATAGCCTGCCGAACCACCAGCGCTCCTACTTCGTTTTCGAGGGCAGCGCCCAGTTCTGGCTGCCCGGGCAGTCCCGCACCCTGGTGCAGGGAGATTCAATTCATGTACCTGCTGGAACTCCGGTTGCCTACCGGATGCTCTCCCACATGACCAAACTGCTGCATTTCTCCGCTCCGTCAGGATCCTTGGACGCCCTAGTCGGCAAGGACGAGAACGTGGATCGTCACATCTACTCTCCAGCGGGCACCGGAGAGCTGTTCCTTCCGGCGGGTGCTGAGCGCCACGACCTGCCGCTCGTCCCACCGACCGACGTGTGGGACGACCAACTGCCAGCCGGCGCGGAGGCCTACTTCCTGCGGAACCGCGAAGGGGATCGACGCGGCTGGCCAGATGCAGTGAATGCCTATGCCGCCCGCGGACGCCACACCGGTGGACGATACTTCGCGGTAAACACCCTGGCCGCCCCGCAGCCCTACATCGTCCGCCACTTTCATCAACGGCACAGCGAGAACTTCCTGTGCCTGTCGGGACGAATCTGGCTGTGGGTCAACGGCCAGGAAGTACTACTCACGCCCGGAGACTTCCTCCATGCCCCCGCTGGAACCGTCCACAGCTTCGCCATCGCCGCCCACAACACCCAAATGCTCGGACTGCTCACATCCGATGTCTTCGAGCCCTTCTTTGACGTCACGGGTGTGGATACCACCGACCTCGTGTACACGGAGGGACTTATCAACCCCTCTGTGGTCATAGATGGCATGCGCGCCAACCCCGACTTGGACCTCGTCGTCGTGGGCGGCCCCCCGCAGCGGGTTCGTGCAGCGGATCTCTAAGTAATCGCCCGCCACTCCACCCGGTGCCGGACGCTTTCTGTCAACGTCCCCTTCACGCAGACGCCAGACGCACCCACGGTGAGCTCCCAGATCAAGGGCACAACGTGGCACCAGTACCCTTGCCAGCCGCACAACTTCGATCAAACAATATCGCTCTCCGGGATTGGTAAGGCCAAATCTGGTCGGTGGACGGTCTCTCACCTCATAGGTTTCTTAGGCTCCACTCCCGCAACTGCTGCCCCGGCAGAGCCGCCACCGCGCAGTACCAAAAAGCCACGGAAGGAACACAGCATGACCACCAATGAGATTAGCGAAGCTTACGAAGCGGAAGTCCCGGAGGACGAGGAGGTGAATCCATTCCTCGTTTTCGATACCCCTGGCAATTCAGAAAACGTTGGGGAAGCGTCAGTTGTCTATCGCGAAGTCACCTACGCCCGCGTTATGGGGTTTCGGCCGATCAAGATGGACATCTGGCTTCCCCGCAAGGCGGTCGAGACGGTACCTCTGGTGGTGTGGGTCCATGGTGGCGCCTTCCTGTTCGGCGATCGCAGGGAATTGCCACCCACCTTCGAACCGGATTCTGTATTTAGGCTGCTCAACGAAGCCGGAATCGCCTGCGCTACTATCGACTACCGCCACGCCTTCGAGGCACCCTTCCCAGCCCAGCTCCACGACGTGAAAGCCGCGGTCCGTTACCTGCGCACCTTCGCCCGTGAACTGGGCGTTGATGGCAACCGCATTGGTGCGTGGGGTGAGTCTGCTGGGGGCCACCTAGTTTCTATGCTTGGTTTGACCGGACAGCGGGAAGCCCTGCACGGTGGCATAGGCGCACAGGATCAGCCATCCAACATCAGCGCCGTGGCTAGTTTTTACGGCGTCTCCTCACTTGTGGACCTTCCATCCGTGGACCTTCCGGAAGGGATTTTTCCTCCAGCTCTGGTTGCATCCATGCCGGAAGGAATGTCCATGTCGATGCAACCATCACAAATGCTGGTGGGTGGCTCGGACGATCCCGCACTACTGGCCGCAGCAAGCCCCGTCAGCTACGTGACCGCTGATGCACCGCCGTTCCTGCTAATCCACGGCGACAACGACAAAACGGTGCCGCACACACAGACTGATCTCCTTGCAACCGCGCTCAAGGAAGCAGGCGTAAAACATCAGGTAGTCACCATTAAAGGCGGAGATCACTGCTTTGTCGGAGCCGAAAGCCAACTCGGTGAGATCCTCGAGAAGGCTATTGGCTTCTTCTCTAAAACACTCGCCCGGGCGTGAACGAGTCTCCGGACCAATCGTGAGCACGATTACCGCTGCAACGGCAGCGCACCTGACCAGTGCGCAGATTCCCGGGCACTTCGAAACGCCCTCAGTTAAGAAGCTCTCAGAGGCTAAGGTGGGGAAGAGAATGGCAACAGCACGGAGACTGACGGGGATCGAATTTGCCCGGCCTGAGGACTTAACCCCGCTGCTACTCGACCTCTATCTTCCCGACGCCCCGCAGCAGTCGGGAGCCCTACCAGCAGTGGTTCACTTTCACGGCGGTGGCTGGCGTGTCGGTGCTCGATCCTCATTTGGGCCCGCTCTCGACTCGCTGAAGCTCAACCCGATAGAGCGCCTAGTTGGTGCTGGCTTCGTAGTGGCTTCCGCCGAGTACCGGCTGAGTTCCGTGGCTCGTTTTCCTGCGCAGCTACTGGACGCCAAAGCTGCCATTCGTTGGGTCAGGGCTAATGCCGGCAATTGCAATGTGGACCCGGACAGGATATTTGCGTGGGGCGATTCTGCAGGCGGCCACCTGGCCAGCCTAGTGGGCCTCACCGGTGGCTCTAACGACTATCCTGGCCACGCGGATGACACGGGCGAATTGCGGCACATCGACGACACTGTAGGCGCCGTGGCCGCCTGGTATCCGCCCACTGACCTCCTCAGTATGGGTTCTCAAAGTCTCCCCGGCGCTGCAGCAAGTGCCGATGATCCAGGTTCGCGAGAAGCGCTGCTCTTAGGGGCGCAGCCGGCCGCGGCGCCGGAGAAAGCTGCGGCGGCAAGCCCCGTAGCCTATGTCGGTCACCACCCGCTTCCGTTCTTACTGGCGCATGGCACCGAGGACCGGTTCGTTCCGCCGGCTCAGTCCACCACGTTCGCATCAGCCCTGGAAGCCGCGGGGGCCGACGTCGAACTCCTCCTCATTGAGGGTGCTGACCACATGTGGCAATTGCCGGAACAAAACACAACTGCGGCAGTGACCGCTATTGAGAACACAATCCGCTTCTTCCGCCGCCACGCGGACAAACCGTGACCAAGAGTTTCAGCTCCCCCCAGCGGCCACTGTTGCAACGAACCCATACGGTAAGGGCCGTATCACCTACGTCGAAACCGTGCCAAACAAAGCATTGGCTCGCGATATCGCGGGGTGGGCTGTTCGGTAAGGAAGCACCAGCGATTGGCGGCTAAGCGCTGAGTCACAGACCGTCACCGGTTCCACGGCCAAAAACGGGGAACGCCTGCGGTTCGTCCACAACTGGTCCTGGAAGCCGAGCAGGTTCAAGCTGCCAAGTGCGGTAAGGGACGTCATCTCCGGTCAATTGTTCGGGTATGGCGACGAGCTTGAACTCGCGGCTTGGGACGTGCGGGTCCTAGTGGAGTTGGAAACCCCGGCCTAGGTGTACCTAACCAGCGGGTTGCTTTTGTGAGGGGCGGTTTGCCTCCGATGCAAGGCGTGGGGCAGTGGTTGTTGTAGAAGTTTGGCCAGGGTTGCAGGGCAACCTAACAAATTTTCAACTATTCACCCTGTAATCAACGTTCTGACTCGTGCATCTCGTTCCACACGCACTCAATGACCTAGGTAAGTCCGGTTCCCGCAGCAATCAGTTTGTCCTGAATTCAAACCCATCAGAAAGAACAAAGAGTACCTATGGCAACAAATGTCTCTCCAAACGCCAGTGGCCCGTCCGTTCAAGTATCAGGATCCAGGCCCTCCGCGTCCGATAGGTTGTCCCGGGAGTCGGTGACCATCATCAGCACGCTGTTGGTAGCGACGTTTGTGGTAATCCTCAATGAGACGATCATGAACGTGGCCCTCCCGCGGCTGATGGTGGAACTTCAGGTGGACGCTCCTACTGTGCAGTGGCTCGCTACCGGGTTCATGCTCACCATGGCCGTGGTCATCCCTACCACCGGGTTCATCATGCAGCGCCTGTCCACGCGTGCGGTGTTCTTGCTGGCGATGGGGCTGTTCACTAGCGGCACCGCCCTTGCCGCGGTAGCTCCCGGCTTTGAACTGCTCCTGCTGGCCCGCATCATCCAGGCGGGCGGAAGCGCGATCATGATGCCGCTGTTGATGACCACGATTCTTACGCTGGTTCCGCTGGCCAAGCGCGGTGTCGTGATGGGCAATATCGGCATCGCCATCTCCGTGGCGCCCGCCATGGGGCCCACCGTTTCAGGGTTGATCCTGGAGCACTTTTCATGGCGTTTCATATTCGTGTTCGTCCTCCCCGTGGCACTCGTGGCCTTGGCCATCGGCGCGAAGTACCTGACCAATGTTGGCGAAGCGGCAAAAACCAAGCTCGACCTCCTCTCACTGGTCCTGACGGTTCCAGCGTTCGGTGGTTTGGTTTACGGGCTAAGCCAGATCGGCGGTGGTCATGGCGGTCAGGCCGGCCCGGGTCAGGTCGCGATCACTGCGCTGGTTATTGGCATCACCGGTATCGCAGTCTTCGTTCTCCGCCAGTTGCGCTTGCAGAAAGCTGACGCCCCGCTGCTGGACCTGCGCGTCTTCACCTTCCGCATGTTCACCGTCTCGGCCCTGCTGATGGTGGTCGTTATGGTGGCGCTGTTCGGCGGGGTGGTACTGCTGCCGCTCTACCTTCAGGAAATCCGCGGCCTGGGATCCCTCGAAACCGGGCTGATGATGCTTCCCGGCGGCCTGGTTATGGGCCTGCTGGGCCCGTTCGTCGGCAGGCTGTTCGACAAGGTGGGACCGCTGCCGCTCACCATTACCGGCTCCATCCTGATGGTGCTGGCCCTTTGGCAGTTCTCCATGCTCGACGCCAGCACGTCCGTTGCATGGATCGTCACCCTACACGTGGGACTGAGCTGCGCCTTGTCGCTGCTGTTTACACCGGCATTCACCACCGGATTAAACCCGCTGCCACCCGACCTCTACTCGCACGGTTCGGCGATCATGGGCACCACCCAGCAAGTGGCCGGGGCCGCCGGTACGGCGCTGCTCGTGTCAATCTTCGCAGTGGTTTCCGCGACGTCGGGACTCATCGCTGGGATAAGCGCAGCCTTCATGACAGCCACCGTCATAGCCCTGGCCGCCGTCGTGCTTTCAGTCATGATGCGTAAAACAGAAGGTGCGGCCCCGGGCATCAGACCAATTCATTGAGTGCATTCTGCACCCAATGAATTGACTTGCTCCCTACCGCTGGACGGAAGCAAAAAGGCCTTCTTACTTAGCCAGGGATCATGTCAAGTCGCCGTTGGGCCGAGCATCTCCACAGATTCGCCCGAATAGCTCTACCTCGACTGCGGCACGCTCCGTACTTTGGCGACAAAGGGATCCTCCGTGGATTCGGTCAGGCCTCCCTACACCCAACCACTTCACCAACCGGAAGACGTCCGGCCGAACAAAGGAAGATCATGACAACGACGCCTCACCACCCCGCCGCTGACATTAAGCGCCCGCCGTACGATCCGACCGTCGCGGCCGCGCTCGAAGCCATGAGCGGCACCGTCGCACCGCTTACCGCTGAATCAATACCGATCATGCGTCAATACGTCGTTGCCGAGGACATCAGCAGTCTCGATCTCGAGCAGCTCGAGTTCACCGTGCCGGGCTTCGGCGGTGCCGAGCTGGCGCTGACCGTTCTCCGCCGTCGCGATCACACCGGTACGGGGCCTGGTATCTTGCACATCCATGGAGGAGGCATGGTGATGGGCACGCGCATGACCGGTATCTCACTCGTCGCTTCCTGGGTCGCTGAACACGACGCGGTGGCCATCGCCGTCGAGTACCGCCTTGCCCCGGAGTATCCTGACCCGATCCCCGTCGAGGACTGCTACGCGGCGCTCATCTGGGCAGCCGACCATGCGGAGGAACTGGGCATGGATCGGAGCCGCATTTTGATCGCCGGTGGGAGCGCGGGCGGCGGTCTCGCAGCCGGTGTGGCGCTCCTGAGCCGTGACCGTGGGGGCCCAAAGCTTATCGGGCAGATGCTGATCTGCCCGATGCTCGATGATCGGGATGCGACCGTGTCGACGCAGCAGTTCGCCGGCCTAGGATTGTGGGATCGCGAAAGCAATTCCGTGGGATGGACCGCCCTGCTGGGCGACCGACGCGGCTCGGACGCCGTGTCCGTCTACGCGGCACCCGCCCGAGCGGAAGACCTCTCCGGCCTACCCCCGACCTACCTCGATGCTGGCGATGCAGAAGTGTTCCGCGACGAAACTGTCGCCTACGCGTCCGGGCTGTGGCGACACGGCATCAATGCGGAGCTGCATATCTGGCCCGGTGGCACTCACGCGTGGGAGACCCTGATGCCAGGTTCACCGCTCGCCAACACTGCGGCGAGCACCCGCAACGCCTGGGTGGCGCGACTGCTCGGAGCATAAATTGACCGTACCTGTCGTACTCGCTGGGTTTTGGAGACCACCATGTGAGCCAGCGGCACCTCCACACAACTGTGAACGCGCCAAGAGGTGAGTGCTTTCTGAATACATGGGGGCTGGTTGCTTCGAGTAGAAGCAACCAGCCCCCATGTGGCACCACTTCACTCAAAGCCCTACTAGCCACGTCGACCCGCGACGCCGTCAATTCAGCCCATGAGGGTTCAATTGGAGACGGACGTTCCAGTATTTTCCGGAGTCCTAACTCCTCACTATTTCCACGAGCATGACGAGCATCGCAAGCAGTTTTCCCAGCACTTTGTGATCAAGGGGAGAGAATTGGCAGAGGCCCTTGCCTCAACTCTTACGACGCTAGGGTCTTTGAAGGCCTGACTACCTACCGCTCGCTTTTGCACCTCCCAGAATCCGTTTCGTATGCACAAGCGCGGCAGTGCTACAACCCCTCCTAGGCACCCTTGACTAACTGCCGATACCTATCTTCTGTCAGGTAGCGGCTAGGTTGAGTCGCGTTGATGTGGTTGCTGGGACAAACGAGCGGTGGGCAATCTCGATCTGTGGCGTTACGCCCTTCCTTCTTAGCCCTCGACGGATTAGTTCACAGTTACGTGCATGAAGAACCGTACCCCCAAGCCCATTGAGTAAAAACGAGAATCGCCCGAATTTTAGCCGAAATGCGAGATGAGACCGTGCTGCACGTCCATCAAAGGAGGGGGGTTTCGACAAGCTCCTTGAGCCGCTGAAGAAAGACGGCCCCCATGTAGCCGTCGACCGCACGATGGTCGCATGTCAGCGTAAGTTCGGCGATGGGGCACCACTCGGGTTGGCCGTCCCGCAGGACGTACCGCTGGCGCGTGGAAGCAACAGCGAGGATAGCTACTTGAGGGACGTTGATGATTGCGTCGAAGTGGTCGATACCAAGCATGCCGAGGTTGGAGATGGTGAAGGTACCTGCTGAAATGTCGGCCATCCCGAGTTTCCGGGCGCGGGCCCTTTCAATAACTTCCCGTCGCTTCGAAGCGATGTCTTGCAGCGACAGCGCGTTGACGCCGTGGATGACGGGGACAGTCAGACCGTGGTCCGTCGCGACGGCGATTCCGATGTTGATGTCCTCGAACGTTGTCACGCCTTCCTCGGTATAGTGCGCGTTCAGCCCGGGGTTCTCTTCCAGGGCCGAGGCGGTGGCGGAGAGGAGGCGGTCGGTAACGGTTGACTGGGGCGAAATAGACTTCACGGTAAGGGCATTCGTCATGTCCACCTCGACCGTGAGGTGGAAGGCCGGCGCCTGCCAGGCTGCAATCATTTGCTTGGCGGCTGCACGTCGGATGCCTTTCAGTGGAACAGTGCTTCCCTGGAGGCTTGGAACTTCATTGGTCGTCATGTGGTCTTCTTTCTAAGTTGAGGCGTGGTCAGATGTTGATGCTTTGTCCGGCTGCTCCGTGGAGGGCTTCTTTGACTGCTTCACTTAAGGTGGGATGTGCGTGGATATTACGGGCCAGTTGATTGACGGTCAGGTTTTCCTGCCGGGCCAGGGTCAGTTCAGGAAGCAGTTCAGTGACGTCCGGCCCAATCATGTGAGCCCCCAGTAGTCTCCCGTTGCGGCTGTCGGTGAGCAGTTTAACGAAACCTCCGGGCTCGCCGACGGCGTGTGCCTTGGCGTTTGCCACGAAGGGGAAAATCGTTCTTTTCACTTCGCTGGCATCGGGAGAGGAACCATTCTCGGTGTATCCGAAGCTCGCAATCTGCGGGTTGGAATAGGTCGCCCGGGGCATCATGAGGTAGTCAAGGGGCTGCGTCGGTTCACCTGACAGGGCTTCAGCTGCAACCAATGCCATTGCTTCGGCGGCATGTGCGAGCATGAGCTTGGACGTGACATCACCAATGGCGTAGATATGCGGCACATTGGTGCGCATCTGGTCGTCGATGTCGATAGCTCCGCGGTGGGTGAGAGATACCCCGGTATTTTCAAGACCGTAGCCAGCTACCCGAGGAGTGAATCCGGTTGCCTGGAGAAGTTTTTCGGCGCGGACGACTTCTGAGGATTCGCCCTTGCTCAAAGTGACAGCGACTTCGGTGGAGTTTTCTTCCACAGCAGTGACTTTGGTGGCGGTCCGTATATCTATGCCCATTTTCCGGTACCGCTTGGTCAGTTCCTTGGAGACGTCAGGGTCCTCGAGGGGAACTATACGATCGGCGAATTCGACCAAGGTCACTTTCACGCCGTAACTGGTCATGACGTAGGCGAATTCGACGCCGATGGCACCGGCCCCTGCAATGACGATGTTCTTTGGCAGGGTGGGTGAGAGGATCTGTTCCTTGTAGGTCACGACCCTATCCGAAAGCGTTGTGCCGGGCAGCAAGCGCGTTTCTGCGCCGACAGCGATGATGGCATGGTCGAAGCTCAGGGTTTGGCGCTCACCGTCTGCATGCGCCAGGTCCATGGCGTGCGGGCTTGTGAAGGTTCCGCGGCCATTCAACTCTGTGATGCCGTTTTTCTTCATGAGGTAGTGGATACCTTTGACGCGGCCGTCGGCAACGGACCTGCTGCGGTGAAAGGCTGCCTGGAAGTCGTAGGACACTTCCCCCTCTACGTGGATGCCGTGTTCCTTGGCATCATTCTTGAAGGCCTGCACCAGCTGTGCGCTGTAGATCAGGGATTTTGAGGGCACGCATCCGATGTTCAAGCACACGCCCCCCCAGTACTGTTCTTCAACGATCGCGACGCGTTTACCCAACTGCGCCGCGCGGATCGCCGCCGTGTACCCTCCGGGCCCGGCACCAACGACGAGTACTTCAAAGTGCTGCGAATCCATGTCAAACCTCTTCTGTTTTTCCTTGAAATACTGGTTTTTGAGCAAGGCCGTATGTCCTGTTTCACTTGGCGACGCACCTATCGCTCAGGTCGATCGGCCGGTGTTGCTGAGCTCTTGGTTTAGCCCCTGATGTGGGCGAGTTCTCCGGGCAGCTCACGGCCCTTCTTTGCCATGGCCTCTGCCCATAGCCGTCCAGCCCGGTACGAAGAGCGCACTAATGGCCCGCTCATCACACCCAAAAATCCCATGTCATCGGCCTCCGCCCTGAGGTCAACGAATTCCTGCGGTTTGACCCATCGGGAGACTGGATGGTGTTTCTGACTGGGCCGCAGGTATTGGTTGATGGTGACAAGGTCGCATCCGGCATGGCGGAGGTCGCGAAGCGCCTCCGACACTTCGGCCCTCGTCTCTCCCATTCCAAGGATCAGGTTCGACTTGGTCACCATGCCCTGTTCACTGCCCTGTCGGATGACATCCAGGGAACGCTCATACCGAAATGCCGGACGGATGGCCTTGAAGATTCTGGGTACGGTTTCGACGTTATGGGCAAACACTTCGGGGCGGGCACCGATGACCAGTTGAATGAGGTCCTGATGGCCGCTGAAGTCCGGAATCAGAATCTCCACTCCGGTTCCCGGGTTGAGGGCATGGATCTGCCGGATCGTTTCGGCGTAGAGCCAGGCTCCTTCGTCGCTTAGATCATCTCGGGCTACACCTGTGACGGTGGCGTAGCGTAGACCCATGGTCCGTACCGACTCGGCAACCTTGATCGGTTCGGTCGGATCGAGCGCTTCGGGTTTGCCGGTATCAATCTGGCAGAAATCGCATCTTCTGGTGCACTGTGCCCCGCCGATCAGGAAGGTCGCTTCCTTGTCTTCCCAGCACTCATAGATGTTGGGACAGCCAGCTTCCTCACAGACTGTGTGAAGGCCTTCTTTCTGTACGAGGTTTTTGAGCCCGATGAACGCAGGGCCGGTTTTCACTTTGCTTCTGATCCACTCCGGCTTGCGTTCGACGGGTGTCGTGAAGTTGCGCGCTTCTACCCGGAGCATGCGTCGGCCCTCTGGTGCGACGGTCATGTCCGCCCTCCTATCGTGTGGCGTCGGATATTCCTGGAAAACCGGCGACGGTCAGCGCTGGGCATCTGGTGTCCGGATGCCGGCCGTTGAACCAGGCTTCTGCGTAGTTCTTGCGTAGCTGCGGAGCACTGCGGTGGAGGTATCCGGCCAGATCACGGGCGCCCACTCCCCGAAGTCAACCGTGGAAAGCGCCGAACATGCCAGACCGGCTTCGCGGTCCACCCACAGGAAGCTCCCGGCCATACCGAAGTGACCGAAGGTCGTGGGGGAGTTGTCTGGACTGGTCCAGTGGGGTGACTTGTGGCCGCGAATCTCCGCTCCGGCGCCCCAGTCGTTCTCGGTGTGGTGACCGAACCCGGGCAGGAACCCTGCCACTCCTGGGTAGGCAAGCGAGGACAGCGCATTGATCCTCGCTGATGGAAACACCACGGGTTTCAAGAGTTCCTGGGCCAGGAGTGCAGTGTCTGCGATGGTGCCTTCTCCGCCTTTCGATGGGGGCCCGACCAACCGCGTGTGATACATGCCCAACGGCTCCAGCACCCGCGTCCTCATCTCGTCCTTGAAGTCCTTCCCGGATCGACTTGAGACATGGGCGGCAGCAAGATCGATGCCCGTATTGGAGTAGATCCTTCGGGAACCTGCAGGTGCACGCACCTTACCGTCGTCGAAGCCCACCCCCGAGGCGTGGGACAGCAGATGCAAAAGCGTGGACCCTGTCGGACCGGCCTGGTCCGACAGGGAAACCACACCCTCATCCGCCGCAGACAGAACGGTGAGTGCCGTCAGCAGTTTTGTTACGGAAGCCAGCCGATACACACGCCCTGAATCGTGACATCCCAGGACGCCGTTCTCTCCGACGACCGCCAGCGACGGGTCTCCGGGCCACTGCTGAAGTTGTAACGAGACTTCGGCAGTCAAAGGGGGGAAGTCGTGGTTGTCTAGGGCCATCATTGGCACCCTTCCGGATCATGGGGCGGATACGAATCCGTCACGGGAGCTGTCGCGCCGTACGTTGACAGGTCTTCGTGATCTACGTCATACTCTACCTATGAATCACATATGTGAGCAAGCGCACAATTGTGAGAATGAGGAATCTGCGGCATTGACGCCGGTCGACATTCTCGTAATCGGCGGTGGAGTTAACGGCCTTGCCGTCGCTCGGGAAGCAGCAGCCAGAGGATGGTCGACAGCACTCGTGGACGGGGAGGATTTCGGTGCCGGTACCTCAGGTACGTCAAGCCGGCTCATCCACGGGGGTATCCGCTACCTGGAGAACCTGGAGTTTCATCTCGTACGGGAGTCGCTGCGTGAGCGGGAGCGGTTGCTTCAGACAGCCCCGCATCTGGTGAAGCCTTTCCCGCTCTTGATTCCGTTCTACCGCCACAATCAGCGCTCGGGCTTCATCATGCGCCTGGGCATGTTTCTCTACGACGTACTGTCCTTCGATAAGTCGACGCCCCTGCATACGTCACTGTCCAGAACCGGCGTCATGGAGAAGTACCCGGGTCTGGAAACTGCGGGTTTGTACGGTGCGGCCTTGTACTACGACGCCCAGGTAGCCAACGCCGAACGGCTCTGCATCGAACAAGCCCTCGACGTCACCGCTTTCGGGGGGCACGTCTACAACCATCGGAAGGTTGTGGGACTGACCGAGTCCGCGAAGGGGGTGGACGTCCGACTCACTGACACTCTCACGGGGCGGAACCTCATGCAGTCGGCGCAGGTAGTGGTGAACGCTTCAGGGCCGTGGGTGGATAAGGTGCTGTCGCATTCCGAAGAGGAAACCGGACGTCTCATCGGAGGAACTAAAGGCTCCCATATGACCGTCGGGCCTTTCCCTGGGGCGCCGGCGACCGGAGTGCACTACGAGGCGGTAAGTGATGGCCGTGCCATCCTCGTGCTTCCCCTGCCCGACGGCAACTACCTCATCGGCTCAACGGACATCTTCTTCGAAGGCGATCCGGCTGAGGCCGTCATGAGTGATGACGAGGTTACCTACCTGCTGCAAGAAGTAAACACCCTCATACCACAGGCGCATCTATCAGGCTCGGACGTCCTGCACACAGTATCGGGCATCCGCCCCCTTCCTTACTCACCTAATGCACAGTCCGCGGCCCAGGTCAGCAGAAACCACCACGTCAGCACCCACCCGAGGATTAAGAACCTCTTCAGCATCAGCGGCGGCAAACTGACTACTCACAGAGCGCTGGGCGAAATGGCGATGAATGTGGTGGAGAAACACACGAGGCCCCGTGGAACCCTCGCGTCCTGGCGACGGGTTTTCCGCTCCAGGCCGGGAGGGACGAAAAACCTCAAGCTGCCAGGTGCACGCTGCGCCGATTGGAGACAGTTCCAAAAAGACTTTTTGGAGCACACCACGCTCCCCAGGCCCACGGCTCAACGACTTCTCGGACTGTACGGAGTTCGCGCCCGCAAAATCGAGGAGCTTATATGCGCCGATCCAGCACTTGCCTCATCGCTGCCCGGCCACAACGACTCCGTGGGAGCCGAAGTGGTGCTCGCGGTCCGTGAGGAATTCGCGCGCACACTTGTCGACGTCGTCGCCCGCCGGATGCTGCTGTCCTGGTCCGACGACGCTGGACTCGATGCAGTAGACGCTGTGGCGGACATCTGCGCCCGGGAACTGCAGTGGGACGAGTCGCGCGTGCAACAGGAAGTCCAGGCCTACCGGCAGTGGATACGGCAGCGCCGACCGCGTGCCTATGAAGGCATGTCAGACCACTCATCCAATCCAGCTACAAATCCAATATCAACGAAGAAATCGGAGCACTAACGCATGTCACTCGTATCCCTCCCCGAACTTCTGGACCACGCAGGAAAGAACCGTTACGCAGTGGGCTACTTCGAATCCTGGGACATCTACAGTCTTGAAGCCACCATCGCGGCGGCAGAAGCCAACCGGTCTCCAGTCATCATCGGCATCGGTGGACTTTCGTCCAATCACACCTGGCTGCAGTCCGGCGGGATCGAGCTCTACGGTGCCGCCTGCCGCGCACTGGCCGACAGGACCAAGGTCCCGGTCGCTACTCTCTTCAACGAGGCTGACAGCTTCGCTGAGGCCGCAGGGGGCCTCGGTGCCGGATTCAACTCCGTCATGATGCACACCCAGGGGTGGGATCAGGACAAGCTGATTGCTGATACGGCAGCCCTGGCGGCAGCAGCCCATGCAGTCAACGTCGCCGTCGAGGGTGAGATTGGCGCACTGGCGGAAATCAAGGACGGTGTCCTTGACGCAGCCGGAGCATCGTACACAACTCCTGAAGCCGCGGAACTTTTCGTGCGTGAGACGGGCGTGGACTGCCTCGCCGTTGCTGTCGGGAACGTCCACTTCGTTACCGGAGGGCATGTGCCGACGGTTCAGGTCGACCTCATCAAGGAGATCGGCAACACCGTGGACGTGCCCCTCGTCCTCCATGGAGGATCCGGTACGCCCGACGAACAGACCCGCCAGGCCGTGGAGGCGGGCATTACCAAGGTTAACGTCGGCACCAAGCTCAAGCATGTATTCGGTCAGGCACTCGTCGCCGAATTGGGCCGCCCGGTCGAGGACCCGAACCTCGTTTTCGGGTCACGGTTCGAAGGCGATGCCAACTCCCGCGCAGGGGTAGCTCTCACCAGGGAAATCCAACGGCTCATGGACGTCTTCGGCTCTACCGGTCAGGCTGGCCGCTGATGTCACAGTCAACGAACACTCTGCAACAAGATGCGCTGAGCGCGGAGGAGAGTCTTCACCTCCTCGAGGAAATGGTCCTCATCCGGCAGTTTGAACAAACCGCCTACCTGCGTTACCTGCAGGGGGAGATCCCCGGAACACTGCACCAGTCGCAGGGGCAGGAGGCGGTGGCAGTGGGTGTTTGCTCGCTGCTGCGGACCGAGGATTGGATCACTTCCACGCACCGGCCGCACGGCCACGCCCTCGCCAAGGGTCTGGATCCTGCAGCAGGAATGGCTGAGATCTATGGCCGTGAAACCGGCTGCCTGGGTGGACGCGGTGGTTCGATGCACCTGGGCGATCCGGCCCTGGGGATCCTTCCATCGATCGCCATAGTTGGCGGCGGCATCACCATCGCTCCCGGGCTTGCACACGCCCTTAAGTACAAGGAAACAGACAACGTCGTGGTCTGCTTCTTCGGCGACGGAGCAGTCAACGAAGGCGCTTTCCATGAGGGCGTGAACTATGCGGCCGCTTTCAACCTTCCCGTGATCTTCGTATGTGAAAACAACATGTACGGAGCGTCCACACCGTTCCACGAAACTACCCGGAACATCAACGTCGCTTCCAGGGGCGCGGCCTACGGAATTCCTTCCGAGCAGGCCGACGGAATGGACATCAGAGCTGTTCGGGAGGCCACCGAACGCGCTCTGCTGACCGCCAGGAGCGGTAAGGGCCCCGTCCTGCTCGAGTTCCTCACATACCGTTACGTGGGCCACAGTCGAGGCGACGCAAGGGGTTACCGGACCAAGGACGAAGAAGCGATTTGGACGGCGAAGGACCCGATCAAGACCTTCGGTGCCGCAATCGTCGATGAAGGCATTGCGTCTGAGGATCAGGTGAAGGAAGCGACCAAACGGGCCAAGAAGCGCATCGCCGAAGCTCTCAAGCACGCCCAGCAGGCACCGTGGCCCGATCCGGTCGCAGCCCTCGCCCCGAACATTATCTTCGGCAATCCGCCCCAGAAGGTCGAAGGCGCCGGCCCCCTTGAAGAAGGACCGGACGAGGACCGGTACATCACTATCGCTGATTCCATTAGGGAGACCCTGCACAGCGAACTCGGTACCGATCAGTCCCTGGTACTGCTGGGCGAGGACATCGGTGTACCGGGCGGGTTCGGCGGCGCATTCGGCGTCTATCAGGGGCTCGCCGAGGATTACGGTCGTCACCGGGTCATCGACACTCCGATCAGCGAAAAAGCAATCATCGGTGCCGCCGTCGGTGCGGCCATCGGCGGTCTGCGCACTGTGCCGGATCTTCAATACGCAGACTTCGTTTTCGAAGCGATGGATGAGCTCGTCAATGAAGCTGCGAAGCAGCGATACATGTCCAACGGGAAACTGACCATTCCGATGGTCCTGCGCTGTCCTGTTGGTGCAACCCAACGAGGTGCCCAGCATGCGCAGCACCCTGAAAGTTTCTTCATGCACGTACCGGGCATCAAGGTACTGTGCATCTCGGATCCGTACACGGCCAAGGGCGCTCTCACTGCCGCCATCCGGGACGATGACCCGGTCATGGTCTTCGAACACAAGCTGCTCTACGGGGCAAAAAAGCGCCAGGAAGCCGGGTCCATCAACACCAGGGCCTATGTTCCGGAGGAGAACTTCGTCCTGCCCGTTGGGCAGGCGCGTGTTCGCCGCAGAGGAAAGGACGCGACAATTGTTGCGACTTTCACCGAACTGTACAAAGCCCTTGAACTTGCCGAGAAGCTTTCGGCCGAGGGAATTGAACTGGAAGTCATCGACCCCGTGTGGCTTTCCCCCTTCGACTGGGGAACAGTCATGGAGAGCGTCAGGCGAACAGGCAGATTGGTCATTGCGCACGAAGCGCATCTGACCGGCGGCTGGGGTGCAGAAGTCAGCGCCAGGGTCTCGGATGAGCTGTTTGCGGACCTCAAAGCACCCGTCCGCCGGGTGGCCAGCAGGGACATCCCCATGCCGTTTTCTCCGCCTCTGGAAGCTGCGGTTCTGCCTCTCGCAGAACACCTCGAGACAGCTGTCCGGGACATCCTGTCCCCGGACCACACACGATCCGACAAGGAGTGACACTGTGGAAGCCATCATCATGCCGGCCCTCGGTCAGACAAGTGAAGAAGCGCACATCCTGGAATGGCTGGTCAAAGAAGGCGACGAGGTCGAAATGGGCCAGCCCCTGTTGAACGTGGAAACCGACAAAGCCGAGCTGGAGGTCGAATGCGTAGCCGACGGCGTTTTGCTGAAGATCGTCTGTGAAGCGGAAACCACGGTGAACGCGGGAACGGTCATTGCCTATATCGGTGAGCCCGGGGAGTCGGTCCCTACCGAATAAGGCAGCGTACACGTGCTCTGGTTTGCGTCCCTGCTGATGAAGCAGGGACGCAAACCATCACTCAGTGCAAGGGAGCACATTGTGGGTCACCCCCAGGTATTAGCCATCGACTGCGGAACCCAGTCCGTGCGCTGTCTCATCGTCGACCCGGAAACCGGACGGTACGAAGTTGGAGGGTCGGAGAAACTGACATTGAAGGTCAAGGGGCCGCAGCAGATTGAGATTGACCCTCTTGAAGTTGTTGCGGCGACCATCCGCGTTCTACGCTCGGCCCTCGCACGCTGCGAGGAGCCACCGTTGTGCATCGGCATCACCAACATGCGGGAGTCAGCAATTGCGTGGTCCCGCGACACCGGCCTTCCTGTCCACGACGGCATCATGTGGATGTCCCAGCAGAGCCAGAACATCGTCGCCCGGTGGGACCACGACGGACTGACGCCCCTGATCCGGGAAAGAACAGGGCTCACTAACCACACATTCTTCTTCGGTTCGAAAGTCGCGTGGCTGCTCAATGAACGACCCGACCTGGCACGCATGGCAACAGCCGGCAAACTCGCTGTGGGAACCATCGATTCCTGGCTGCTCTATTCCTTGACCGGAGGTGCCGTACACGCCACCGACATGTCCAACGCCTCGCGATACCAACTCCTGAACCTCGATGCGCTTACCTGGGACGACCAGCTTCCCGAGGCCCTCGGCATACCCCGCGCAGCGCTGCCGGAAATCCGGCCGACGTCCTCACATTTCGGGTATACCGACCCGGGACGCACCGGCTACCGCCTGCCGATTACTGGCATGATCGGAGATCAGCAGGCGTCCCTGCTCGGCCACGGCTGCGACCGCTCAGGTGAAGCAAAAGCCACGTTTGGCACCTCGTGCGTCGTCAGCACCAATCTCGGCGAGATGTCTTCGAGGGCAGAAGGACTCGTCACCTCGGTTGCCTGGTCCACGCCGGAGGGCGGCGCCGTGTACGAGATGGAGGGGTCGGCTTTTCACTGTGGGTACACAATGTCATGGCTCTCCCGTGTCCTCTCCATTCCACTCGAGCCCACCAGCGAGCCGGAACGGAGCGAACTTCCGGCGGGTCGGCGAGTCTATGTGGTGCCCTCGTTCACCGAGCTGGGCGCACCAACATGGGCGAAAGGATCAGGAGCGATGATCAACGGACTGCTCATGGACTCCGGCCCAGCGGACCTTATGCGGGCAGGAATCGAAAGCATGGCTTTTCAGGCGTTCGACCTCGTTAGAGCAATTCCCGGCTCGCATGAAGCGGAATCCTTATCCGTCGACGGAGGCGGAGCCGCAAACAACTACCTGTGCCAGCTACTCGCAGACCTCACGGCCGGAACCATCGTTCGGCCACCCAACCGTGAGCTCACGGCTCTGGGAGCGGCCCGCGTTGCCCTCCGAACACTTGGAAGGAATGTTTCAGCCGACCCGGCAGTCACTGGCCCAACAGACTACTTCCACCCCTCGGATCACGGATCCTATGCACTGGAGGGGTTTTCTCACTGGAAAGAGCTCATCGCGCTCAACCTGAACTGATCGATCTCGGTTGGCGTGGTAGCCAGCGCCTGAAGCTGCCAGCTCGACGATGACGCAGCGCAATGCCCAGCGTGTCCCATGCTTCGGCGTGCCACCGAACGGCACGTCCGGCCGGGCCTGCTACTTGTCGGTAAACAGACCGCGGCGGGATGCAGGGCGGTGTTTGTTCCAGCTCCATGGATGATCGGGACGAGCGGGCAGAGCCACGTCCCCGAGTGAAGTCACGAATGTGAGTCACGTCGGTGAGTTGCTGTTGTGAACTGGATTACAGCCGATATCATTGAGGACGATGTAGGCGTGGCACGCTGTACGTGCCGGTGGGGAGCAGTATGGTCAGGCTAAGCGCAGAGAGGCTGGCGCACGCTGCCTTCCTGTACTACGTTCAGGGCCTCTCCCAGATGGAGGTAGCGAAGCAGCTGGGGGTGACCCGGTCGAACGTCTCCCGGATGCTGACGGCAGCTCGCGAGCAGTACATTGTGAAGTTCGAAATCGCGTATCCCTTGAATCGGGACCCTGCACTGGAACAACGGCTGCTCGCTAGATTCTCCGAGGAGGGTCTCTCCGAAGTGATCGTCGTACCGGGACGTGAAACCGGGGTAGGCACGGCCAGCCATGGGCTGCTCGCCGTCGGCCAGGCCGGCTGTGATTGGCTGGACAAGAACCTTCAGGACGGACAGACCCTCGGCTTGTGTTGGGGTAGCACTGTCGAGGCAATGGTCGACAGTGCTCACTTCAACCGTCGGGTGGACGTGGAGGTCGTCCAGCTCGCAGGCGAACTCAGTATCGATTCCCGATTTTCCGGACATGACCTGGTACGTAATCTCGCCGAGAAGCTCGGCGGACGATACCGGTACTTCAATGCTCCCGCTACTACCCAAGATGAGGCCGCGGCTGCGGCACTCGTCCAGACCGAGCAGGTCGCGAATGCCCTCGCTCTAGCGAGAACGTCGGATGTTGCGGTTCTGGGCATCGGAGAGTATGGAAAGGACAGCTCGAACCTTTTCCTCCAGCGGGCCGGCGCATCCGAGGACGAAGTCCAGGAAGCGGTGCATCTGGGCGCCGTCGGGCAGATCTCCGGACGCTTCTACGATCGTTCAGGCAAACAGCTGGACCTCTCAATCAATCGGCGGATTATCTCCCTGGATCTGGACGATCTCAAAGGCATCAACACCGTCGTTGCCGTCGCCAGTGGAAGCACCAAAGCAGAAGCGGTAAGTGCGGCAATCCGTGGAGGGCTGGTAGACGTACTGATCGTCGACAGTGCTCTTGGGAGCGCCCTCGAAGCAGTTCCTTTCGAGCTGCGGCCAGTAGCCTAGTCCGCCGCCGCCTGCTGGGCTTCGCTTGGCTTGGCACACCATGGAGACGCAGCCGGGACCTTCGGGGATTCACTAGGCCAGGTTCGTCCCGCCCACGTCGGCGGGTTCTTCAGGGTTTGTCCCGCTGGCCGGCGACCTGACCAGCCCGAGTGGATCCGGAAAACCCTGCATAACTCCATCGGCCATCATCGGCATCCGGGCCTCAAGGCTGCCCTTCTCTACTGGATCGTCGGTGACCGACAAATTGCACGTATGTGCCACCCTTGAGGGCGTGCGGTGAACCGTAGCGCCCGCTGATACCCGCCCACTCTTACCTGGGAAGGGCACATGGTAATCAGCGCAAAAGGCCTCGGTTACGACTACCGATCCCGGCACTTGCATCCCCCTGCACCGTCACCGTGAGGTGGCACGGCTTCCCCTGCAACGGGGCGGACCTGGTGCAGGCCTTCCCCCGCTCGTCCCCGCCCTGCGTCCCCATCGGCGCTATCGAACATCTGGTGATGCTCCTGTTCGAAGTGGACCTGTGCTCATTGACAGATGTGACACACAACACTAACCTTGAACTCACATACGTGATTTGCCTCACGATTGTGATTTTTGTTTCTGTAGGGAGCATCGGCCCAACGAAGGGCGACGCTCCAAGGCCCCAGTCCTGCCAACTTCTTATGAAATGTGAGTATCCAATGACGAATCCACAGAGCTTTGAGGACGGATCCAAGAGGGAGTTGCTCTCGATGGCAACCGAGCGGCCCGTCCGACGCCGGCAGTTCCTTCAGGGTCTTGGCCTCGGTGCGCTTGCGCTGGGCGGGGGCGCTTTGGCGGGGTGCAGTGCACCGCTGGGATCGGGCTCTGGAGAAGGGGCCGCCACAGGAGGAGCCGGGGGAGGGGTGGCCCTGGCTTCGGTTCCGACGCTGACCAATGAGTACTTCACGATGTGGAAGACCGGCGGCGAGGAAGCAGCCAAGGCATTGGGCCTGACCTACCGTATGCAGAGTTACGAGGGTTCTGCGCCGGTGCAGATCGATCAGCTTCGTTCTGCCCGGGCAGCGGGGGCGAGCCAGGTGGTGACCTTTCCGATCAACAATGATGCCGTGCGCCAGATGGGTGAGATTCTTGCCGGCCAGGACATCCCCCTGGCGACTTCCTTCGCGGCGACGCCCTGGATGGTTCCCTCCGAGCCCGGGTATAAGGACATGTACTCGACCCTTTTCACTCCGCGGGAGGTCCTAGGTCAGAAGGCCCTGAGTGAGGCTGTCTTCAAAGCCATCGGTGGGTCGGGAAATGTGGTGTACATCCAGGGTGCGCCGACGAACCGGACGTCCAACGCCCGTGAGCTAGGTTTCGACATGGCGGTTGCCAATTTCCCGGGCATTACCGTACTGGCCAAGCAGGACGGCAAGGAAACTGGTCAGGACACGCGGCCCGTGGTCCAGACCATGCTCTCCCGTTTCAACAACATCGATGCAATCATTTGTCACAACTCCTCCGAAGCCCTGGGAGCCGTCTCGGTTCTTGAGGAGAGGGGCGACGAGCACATCAAGGTCGGCGGGACCGATGAACAGATCGCTATTCTCGACAAGTTGATTCAGGGTCCCAATGTGGTCGCGGTGCAGTCCATTTTCGGTACATGGTTGGGCGGATACATGATTGTGCGGAACTTCGACCTCGCCAACGGTGTTGAATTCGATCCGGTCGAGCGGATGATCTTTCAGGACTCTCTGGTCATCGACACCAAGGAGGCGGCCGAGGAGTACAAAAAGATCGCCACTTCTTCCACAACGGGTTTCGACTGGAAGAAGATGTCACGCCACCTCAGTCCCGATGACTGGGATACACAGGTCGCACTGGCTCCAGTCGATCCGGTCAAGTTCTTCACGGAGGACCTCAATACTCCCCAGCCGGCAGGGTTCGCATTTCCGGACGCGCTCAAAACCTCCCTCGATGCCGGTGGGGTGCAGAAGTACACGGATCTGTACGCGGAGCACACCAAGAAGAACCCTTACGGCACAGCCGTCGCGCTCACAACTACGGGAGCGACCGTCTTCGGAACGAAGTTCTAGAAGTGAGCGCGCGCGACTCCCTGTTGGAAATCAGGGATCTCACCAAGGCGTTCAAGGGAGTCAAAGCGTTGGACACGGTGTCCTTTGACCTTAGGTTCGGGGAAGTCGTCGGTCTTGCCGGGCACAACGGCGCCGGCAAATCCACCCTGCTGAACATCCTGTCGGGAGTCTTCACCGCCGATTCCGGGTCCATGTCACTTCTGAGCAACAAGTACAAGCCGACGTCGTATTCGGGAGCAACGGAAGCCGGTGTGTTCCGCATCTACCAGGAGCTCTCCGTCATCGACAACCTGACCGTTGCCGAGAACCTGACGCTCGGCACGGAGAAACACATCCGTAAGTTCGGCCTGCTTGCTCCCAAGCGGACGACCGCGACCGCTGCTAACTTTTTGGACGATGTGGGACTCGGGGACCTCGACGCGAAGAAGCGTGTGGAGCAACTGACCATGGCTGAGAGGCAGCTCGTCGAAATTGCGAAGGCTCTCTACATGGCGCGTCTGGCGAATATCGAGAAGCCAGTCCTACTCCTGGATGAGCCGACGAGCGGGCTGACGCAAACTCAAGTCGACTTTCTCGAGGGGCACATCAACAGGCTCCGCAGCCAGATGGGTATCATCCTCACCACCCACCGCGGCAGTGAGCTTCTGGAATGGAGCGACAGGGTAGTAGTTCTCCGAGATGGCCGCGTCGTGGGGGAGCCTGACCCCCGCAGCACCTCAGCGGAGGAACTGGGCCGCCTGATGGTAGGGGAAGTGCATGTCGTCCAACATGCCCGGCGGGAGGCTCGAGAGGAGCAGGGAGGGCCCGTGCTGGAGGTGCAGGACCTTGTCCTGCCCAGTTTGGGCGAACCGGTGAACCTAATCCTGCAGCCCGGTGAAGTCGTGGCACTCATTGGAGAATCCGAAGAAAAGACACAGATCGCCCGATGCATCTCGGGGTTGCTGAAACCGTCATCCGGAGTGGTGCGCGTCAACGGGAGGAAAATAGCGTCTTCCGTCAAAGGATCCCTCGAGGCAGGTGTGCGATTCGTACCCGCCGACCGCGGGGGCGAAGGTCTTTCGCTCCTGCACTCCGTACAGGACAATCTGGCCCTGGGTGCCATGGCTGCCGAGACGCGCCAGGACCTTGCGCGCAAACCGAAGGCAGAGAAGGCCTTCGCCCAGAATCTCGTATCCAAGTACGGTGTGAAAATCGCGAGTCTGGAACAACCCTCCGGTTCCTTGTCGGGTGGCAATCAGCAGAAACTGCTCGTAGCCCGCGCCATGTCAGACGCCGCTCGAGTGATCGTTCTGGACAAGCCGACCCGCGGCATCGATGTGCACGCCAAGTCGGAGATATTTCGCCTCATTTTGGAAGCATCCGACCGAGGGGTTTCGGTTCTCATCGCCAGCGATGAACCCGAAGAACTCATGCCGATCTGCGACCGGCTTATCGCCTTCCGCAACGGAAGAGTAAGTGCCGAATTCGATTGCCGGTCCGGCGCGGAACCAACGCTGACCGAACTTGCAGAAGCAACCTCATAGTTTCAAGGGAGAATCACGATGAGTTCTGAACCACTGGCAGCCGCAAAGCCGCCGACCAGCACCGACAGCCTTCCAACAGGCCGACAAGCCGGGCCGCAACGGCCGGCAGCCAAGACGGCGTCCATGAACCGCGACCGCCTCCAGACACTTCTACTGTTCGCGGCCCTGGTTATTCTGCCGATCATTTTCGCCTCCATGAACCCGCAGTACCTTTCACCCGGCAACCTCGACAGCATGATGCGCCAAACCTCGGTGCTGCTTCTGGTCGTCGCAGCCGGAACAGCCCCCATCCTCCTTGGATCCATCGACCTGTCTGTGGGAGCTATTGTCTCGCTGTGCGCAGTATCGGCTGCACTTCTGGCCCAGTCCATGGGACAGGCAGCAGTCTTCCTCGTCCTGCCGCTCGGTCTGCTCATCGGACTTTTCAATGGAGTCATCTGCTCCTACATCAAGCTCCCGTCATTCCTCGTGACGTTGGGAACATCCTTCGCTTTCGGGGGAATAGCGCTACTCCTCTCCGGAGGCTTTCCTGTCCAGTTGGTCAGCGGACCGCTGAACGCAGCTTTTCAGCGCAGCCTTTTCGGGATCTTCCCTCTGCCCCTGGTCTACGCCGTCATCCTGTGGGCGCTACTCATCGTGTTCCTGAGGCGCACCGCGACCGGGCGGTTCATCTACGCCATCGGAGGAAACGAACGCGCCGCAAAAGTATGCGGTGTCAACGTCCGCTGGGTGAAGGCTCTGGCGTTCGGCGCCAGCGGTCTTTGCTGCGCCTTGGCCGGCGTGCTCGTTCTGTTTTCGACCACCGCCGCCACCCCGGATATCGGCAACTCGTTCCTTCTTCCCTCCATCGCTGCCATAGTCATGGGAGGCACCCCGCTCTCGGGCGGACAGGGAGGAGCGGCGCGAGGGCTGATCGGTACGCTGATCCTCGTCGAACTTACCAACGGAATGCTGATCATCGGTCTGCCCCCTGCAGCGCAGCAGATCGTTCAGGGCCTCGTTGTCATCCTCGCAGTTCTCCTCACCTTCGACCGGCGTGGGGTGTCCGTTGTCAAGTAACGACACCAACAGGCCCAATCACACAACAGCGGCCGGGACCGTATCCGGTCTTGCTGCGCCGCACCTAGGAGAACATTCATGGCCACTCGGCTTCTTGGGATAGATTTCGGCACCGGCGGCGCGAAAGCCTGCATCATTGACGACCAGGGCGAAGTCCTCGCATACGCGTTCCGCGAGTACCCCATCTTCCACCCCCGCCCAGGATGGTCCGAACATGACCCGGAGACATACTGGCGAGTCACCTGCGAGATGGTTCAACAGGTCCTTCGTGACACCCAGTGCTTGCCGCAGGAAATCGCTGGAATAGCAGTCTCCAGCGCACTGCCTTCCATGGTTCTAGTTGACATCCAGGGCCGGCCCGTAGCTCCTGCCTTGAACCTGATGGACCGACGTGCGCTTGAGGAAGTCGACGTCATCCGAACCGTCGTGGGCGAATCCGTCATCGAGGACGTGACTGCCAACCGTATCGAGGACCACCCCAACCTGGTGAACCTGTTCTGGTACAAGCGGAACAAGCCCCAGATTTACGAACAAGTTCACAAAGCGCTCACCATCGATGGCTTCATCGTGTCCCGGCTCACCGGCGAATTCACCCTGAATACAAGCTCAGCAGTCTTCTACGGCGTGGCCTTCGACATCCGTAAGGGCGTCTTTCACAACGACATCCTCGAGGCGCTCCAGATCGACCCCGACATCCTGCCCCGGCTTTGTGACAGCACGGACGTAGTGGCAAGCATCACGCCTGATGCCGCCTTGGTTACCGGGCTCCACCCCGGCACCCCCGTCGTCGGGGGACAGGTCGACTGCAATGCTGGCTGGATCGCTGGCGGAGCGGTCGACGCCGGCGATATGCAATTGAATCTCGGGACCAGCGGGGTGCTCGGGGTCGTCCACCAAAACATGGACTACCTCAACTCTCCTGACGGCCTGCGTATGGTGAACATCCCCTACACGACGTCACCCCGGGACACGTTCTCTGCGGTGGCGGTCACCACCACCGGTGGTCAAGCCCTGAGGTACCTGCGCGACACCTTCGGTGAAGGTGAAGCGGACGTCGAACGGTTACTGAAGGTCAGTTCCTACGACCTCATCACCCTTCAAGCACGGGACGTCGCCCCTGGCAGCGAAGGGCTGCTCGTGCTGCCCTACCTCATGGGCGAGCGGTCCCCCATCTGGGACACATCGGCTCGGGCGGTGATGTTCGGACTCTCCCTGCATCACCATCGCGGCCATGTCTTCCGGGCCTTCATGGAGGGTGTTGCCTACGCGCTGTTCGACTCATACTCCGTCCTCCAGCGGACGGGCCTGACGATCAACCACCCCCTCATATTCAATGAGGGTGGTGCGAAAAGCGACGTCTGGCGCCGGATCATTACGGACGTTTTTGGAATTCCCACCGCGATGCTCAAGGGCCGCACCGGCGCGCCACTTGGAGATGCCATCCTGGCGGGGGTAGGTGTGGGCATTTTCGATGACTTCAGTGTCGCCAAGTCGTGGTGTAAGTACCGCGAACATCTTGAACCCGATCAGCAGAACCACGAAATGTACATGGAGTACTTCCAGCTGTACAAGAACATCTACTCCAACGTGCAGGGAAATTTTCAAGACCTGCAGGCAATCGTTCGCCGCCATCAAAGCTGATCGAGGATGCCTCCTGGCTCATGCCAGCGGCGAGTAGTTCATCCGGTCGGTCAACCGCTAGCCCTACATCATCCCGTTCAGGGATGCTTCCCACGATGATCCAACGAGGAGAGCAACAGTGAGTGCCCCGAAATTTACACTGGAAAACAGGACTGCAGTCGTTACAGGAGCGAGCAGTGGTATCGGACGGGCCATTGCGGTGGCGATTGCGGAGATGGGGGCAGCAGTAGGTTGCGTGGACCTGCCAGGAAGTGATTTGGAAGGTGTCACAGCGGAGATCACGAAATCCGGAGGGCGCGCCACGTATGCTGCGGCGGACGTAACTCAGCCCCAGGACATGGTTGACGCCGTAGCCGCCGTCGAGAAGGAACTGGGAAATATCTCGCTGGCCGTGAATGCCGCCGGCATAGCCAATGCTGCACCCGCAGAGGACATGCCCTTGGCTCAGTGGCAAAAAGTCATCGATGTAGACCTGACCGGAGTATTCCTGTCCTGCCAGGCAGAAGCCAACGCCATGCTTCGCAACGACGGTGGATCAATCGTCAATATAGCCTCCATGTCCGCCACCATAGCCAACAGAGGCTTGGTTCAGGCCCACTACAACACCGCCAAAGCCGGCGTCGTCCACCTGAGCAAGAGCCTCGCATGGGAATGGGCGTCCCGCGGAATCCGGGTCAACAGCATTAGCCCCGGGTACACAAATACACCCATGACCAAGCGACCGGAACAAGCCAGCGCCATGGCTGGTTATGCCCAAGACACTCCGCTGGGCAGAAATGCTGAACCCGAAGATATCGCCGGACCGGTAGCGTTCCTCCTCAGCGACGCGGCATCCTTCGTAACGGGAATCGATTTGCTAGTTGATGGAGGCTTTGTCATCTGGTGAACCTTTGATCAGGAAACGTCATGCCTGCCTAACTGTCAGTGATTGGAGCACCCTCTCATCCGGTGTAGGCCAAAGCTCTTCAGGTGATCAGTCCTCGAGCGACGGGGCGGCCTCGTTCATGGGACACCACGGCCGGCATTATTTCCGGACCCCCAGCTCGACGCGTGATATTCGTGCAGACAAAACTAGAGAGGACCATTATGCATCTTTCAGGTATCACGGATGCTTGTGACTCCAACTGATGATGGGAATCAACGGCCTTGAAGCGCTCGTCCTCGGCTTGCTGGCAATTTTCGTGCTGGGACCCGAAAAGCTCCCGGAGTACGCCATGGGTCTAGCCCGCATCGTCAAGGCATTACGCCGGTTCGCTGGTGGTGCTCAGGAACAGCTCAGAGAGGAGTTGGGCGACGAGCTGCTTGATGTCGACTGGCGGAAGCTTGATCCTCGACAATACGATCCCCGCTCAATTGTTCGGGAAGCACTCCTCGAAGAATTTTCCGAACTAGCCGACGCCCCGGTCGGAGCCAAGGAGAAACCACTAATGCGCACAATCAACCCCACGAAAGGTTCTTCTTATGAGGCTTGAAGGCTGGCACATCGTCATCATCATCGTTCTTGCGATCGTCCTGTTCGGCGCGCCGAAGCTCCCCGGCCTCGCACGGAGCCTCGGACAGTCGCTGCGGATCTTCAAGTCCGAGGTGAAGCAGATGAAGGACGAGAACAACGCTCCCGACGCCGGGACGGATCCAGTGGAGGGCCGGGTGGTCGACACCGGCCGGCCGCAGAGCTACACGCCCACCTACGAAACACCCGCCCAGCACCCGGCGCCCGTCCCGCACCCGGGCCAGCAGGCTCCGCGCTACCAGGACGGTGCCTCCGGCAGTAACCCGGTGGACGGTTCCGGTGGCACCCAGTCGCAGGGGGGACCGTCGCAGCACGGCGGTACCTCGCACACTCCGCAGTAGGCCAGGTACCGGTGTCACCCGCGAAGGTCCGGAAGCGCGGCAGGAAAGCCAATCCGGAAGGGCGCATGGCCCTGAAGGAACACCTGCGCGAGGCACGCAACCGGCTGTTCAAGTCCGCGGTCGCGGTCATCCTGG
>NZ_NFSC01000018.1 GCF_002157505.1 Arthrobacter agilis | reverse complement strand
GACCTCCGAAGGGACGAGCGGCTCGCCGTGGCGGCCGTGCGGGTGATGGAACGAAGCGTGAGTAGTTTTCCGGTCAGCCACGTACAAACCCACCACCGCAGCCAGACACACAACCGCAGCAGTCGCGGGTATCAATGACCTGCCGATACGGGACGGTCCACCTTGCGGACACCGGCAATAACAATGATCAGGGCAACAAATCCTACTGCTGCTCCTGCCCACAGTGCGCCGGGAGCACCGAGCGGAAGGAGCGAGGCGGCGGCCAACGCGGCACCCAGTTCCCGTCCTCCTGCGGTTACCCCTGAGGCGACGCCGGCCTTGCCTTCGTGGGCACGGGCGAGTCCTGCGGCTGATGTGCTCGGTACAAGCAAGCCAAAGGCGACACCGATTGCAATCATGGGAGGGACGAGGGAGATGTAACTGGCGTAGAGGAGCGGGAGGGCGGCCAAAGCCACGACGAGAAGCGAGGACCCGACAATCATGACTCCCCTGTTTCCGATCGAGACTGTCATCCGCGGTGCGAACAGCGCCGCGATGATGTTGCCGCCAGCCAGGGGAAGTAAGGCAAGCCCCGAGACAAAGGCGCTCATACCGAAATCGTCTTGCAGGGAAACGCTGACCGTGTAGATACCGGCAAAAAATGCCCCGGTGCCGATGATCGTTGCCAACGCCGTAGCGCTAAAGGGCATGTCCCGCAGCTGGCTCATCGGGAGCATGGGTGCCGGGTGGTGACGCTCAGCAAAAACGAACAGCACAGCGAGCACAATGACAACGACACCGCCGCCGGCGATCACCCACAGTGGCAGATGGGCTGATTCATGCGCGACGTAGGCGATAACGCCCAGCAGGAGCACCATGAGAATCTGGCCCGGAAAGTCCAGCTGGTGACTGTGCCGGGGCATGGGGGCTACTGAGCGGACGCTTACAACGACAAGAACTGCGGCAAGGGCTGCAACGACCACGAACAGGAAGCGCCACGACAAGCTCGTGACCAGCAGTCCGCAGACAACGGGGCCGACAGCTGCGCCGACCGCATTTGCGGCCGCCCACGTGCTGATGGCCTGATGACGTCGCTTCGCGTCATCCCGGAATGTGAACTGGATAATCGACAAGGAGGCTGGCAGCACAAGAGCGGCACCGATGCCTTCAAGGAAGGTGCCCGCAACGATCATGGCCACGCTTGGAGCGCACGCGGCCAGCACCGCGGCAGCAGCGAAAACACCGAGCCCAGCAGTGAATGTACGGTTTGCACCAAATTTATCGGCCAGCGCTCCACCCGTGAGGGAGAACATGGCGAAAGCCAGGGTATAGCCGGAAAGTACCCAGCCGATCGCAGTCACGTCCGCGTGGAATTCACCGCGGATTGCCGGAATGGCGACCGTCAGCCCGGTGGTCAGCATGATCGCAAGCATGGCGCCCAGCGCCGTGATGGTGAGGATACCGGTCCCCGGTTTAGAAGGAGAGGGTAAGCGCGTCTTCTCAGCTAAAGTCATGACCCAAGGATAGCTCGCTCGCGAGCTAATTATCTAATCGCGTGCTGCTCAGCGATACTGGAACCCGAATCAAAGTGGAAGGCAGACTGTGCACGACGCCGTGGATGAGGCCCGCAGGGACTGGAATAGAACATGGGCTGACCTTGATGTCAGTCCCGCAGACGTGCTTGCCCGGATTGAGAGACTCGGTCACCGTATCGAGGAAGCCCAAAACAACGCCCTGCACCGCCGTGGGGGGCGGTTGTTAGCAAACCGGGGTGACTTTGACGTTCTCCGCACGCTCCGACGCGTCGGCCACCCGTACTCACTGACGCCAAGTGAAATCAATGCAGCCACCCTTGTCTCCTCGGCCGGCCTTTCAGGGCGCCTCAAGCGACTTGAACAAGAAGGATGGATCGTACGAGAGGCATCAACTACGGACCGGCGCTCCACTTTGGTCAGACTGACTGACGAAGGCCGGAGGGAACTCGATGAATGGCTTCCAGATCACTTCAGGTTTGAGAAGTCTCTTCTGGAACCGCTCACCGATGACGAACACAAGGTGCTTGTTTCTATCCTGCGGAAGCTCCTCGTCCACATCGAAGCATAACGAACCCCCCTGAACGCTTCCGGCGTCGCAAAATGAAGAGACAGGGTGGCAGCAGTCACGGTTGGTAGCGGCATGAATGGCGGCCAACGGGTGCACCCACGACGGGTTCAGGACCGCTCCGGCAGGGCTTCACACCCGACACCTCGTCACCGCTCGAGAGCAAGCACGACGCGCCCAGTACTGGACGCAGCCGCGGTCTAAGCCTCAGCCACTGCCACTCCAACCACTTACCCATTCACCTTCCTGCTGACCATCAGCGGGGAGGTGAACGCGGGCCAGCGCCACGGGCAAGGCTTTTCGGACCGCGAAATTCAGAACCGCGTAAGTCGAACAGCCAGCCCACGCTCAATAAGTCACTCCCCGGCTTCGGCCCAACCGGCACGAACGCGCCGCAATCCGCGCGTCGGTTGAAAAACCAAAAGGGGCCCGCAGGCCCCAGTGAGAACTGGTGCCTGCGGGGCCCTTCGGGACAAACGACTCGGCTTTACACCCGCTGAGCCAGTTTGGCGAGCCAGGTTTCTCGCCCCTTCTGGGGTCTGCATGAGAGCTGTGTTCCGTTCGCCGTGCACCAAGTCCGGTAATCGGACGAGTAGAGCTTCTTGCCCACCCAGTTGTATCCGGGGCCTTCGTCCTTCGCCGGCGTGTAGGGGACGAAGTTGACGGCGTCGGACGTGCTGCCGCTTCCGTCATACCGAGCGACAGCCGGGTACGGGTAGACCGGTCGGGTGGCGGTTGTAGCGGACCCCTCCGCCGTGACCGTTCTGGAGGCGACGACGACGGTCGGTGTCGTGCCGCTTTCCACCCATGCCATCACCGGGGTGAGGACGTCGAAGGTGTTCGGTCCGGCTCCGCCGCTGCAGTGCTCCACTCCTGGGAAGAGGAAGAGTTTGCTGAAGCCGTCGGCTGTCCTGGCCCCCATGGCCTGGCGCACGGCGTCGTAGTAGGCCAGCGTGGACTGCGGGGAGATGTGCTGGTCGTTCCAGCCGTGCCACAGCAGGAGCTTGCCGCCGCTCTTTTCGTAATCCTGAAGGTCCGGGTCGAGGGCCGACATGTAGCTCGAAGACTCCATCGTGTCCCAGAAGGCTTTCTTGGTGAACTCGAGGTCCGAGAGCTGGAAGTCCGGCCGGGGAGTGTTGGGCTCGGCGAGGTACCGGAGGTAGGACAGGGCGAAGTTCTCGCTCGGGACCGTCTGGCCCTGGGTTGCAGGTACGAACAGGGTCCATGCCAGCTCCGATCCCCACTCGTGGGAGATCTCGAGCTCGAGTTTGTGGCCTTGTTCATCCACCGCCCCGTCGTGCAGACGCTGGGCCACGGCCGCCTCTTCTGCTGACAGGCAGGTGTTGGCGTCCTGCCCGGTAGCGCAGACGAGCGACGCGGGGTCGAAGTGGCAGGCACGTGGATCGTCGAGGACGCCGTCGGCCAGCCCGTCCAGGCCGTCGCACACGCTGAGCACAGCCTTGTGGATCAGTGGCAGTTTCCCCGACAGCAGGATGTAGTTGCCGTTCTCGTCCTTGTTGGTCAGGACGTTCCACGCGTGGTGGTACGTATTCTGTACGGCCAGGTTGTTGGCCGGAGCGCCCGCGGCAATGCCGTCGAAGTCGTCGGGGTAGCGCTGGGCTTCCATCAGTCCCTCCCGGCCGCCGTCGGAGCAGCCGGTGAAGTAGGAGAAGGCGGGCTGCTGGCCGTAGAACTTGGCGATCAGTGCCTTGGCGGTCAGTGCTGTGACGTGCACGCCCCGGTATGCGAAGTCGATCTGTGCCTGCGGGTTGTTCGCTGCCCACGAGCCGTCGTTCTGGCCCTGGTGGCCCATGTCCGTGGTGGCGGTCGCCACCGTTCCGTCCTCGACGATGGAGCAACCGGCAGCCTGGCCGGTGCTGATGGATGCGCGGCCGCAGAGTCCCCCACAGCCCGTCTGGACGTACCGTTGCGTCCACCCTTCGGTGGGCAGCCGGACGACGATGGTGTTCGCCGGAGCGATGGTGCCGGTGACCTCGCAGTAAGGTGCCGGCGCCCCGTCGGAGACGATGGCGGCTGAGGCAATCGTTACGGGCGAACCGGCCGCCGTGCTGAGGTCGATGCCGACCAGGGCCGTGCAGGACATCACGGGGGTCAGGGCGGGCAGGTCGAGAAGACCTTCGGCGGTGACTGCCGGCTTTGCTGTCGGGGCTGCCGGGACGGTCCCGGCTTCAGCTGCGGGAAGCAGGGCGGTGCTGGCGACTGTGGCGATACACACACCGGCCATCAGCTTTGCTCGCAACGTCAGGTTCTTGTTCGGCAGGACTTCTTTGGTTCTGGACCACAACGGATACATCGGCTCTCCTTTGAGTCAGCGGACCGGCGTCATTGCCGCTCGCGGCGATGTCATCGGTGAACGTTATCGATTTTGTTAACGATTTGTAAAGGTATCTTGCCCATGAGAACTGATACCGCACCGGGGCACGAAAGGGAGTCTCAGGACAGCGGCGGAGCCCTCCGCACCGCCAAGGGGAAACGAAAAACCGCTTCCGCCCCCGGCAGGCCTACTTCATGGGGGGAGAAGCGGTTCGTGGCAACGTGTCTGATGTGGTGCCTGGAACGCCCGCCTCAGGGGTTGCTGGATCGGATGACGTCGGCGACGCTTTCGAGATGGACGCGCATTGCCTGGGCTGCTGCATCAGGGTCGTGTGCGCAGACGGCGGTGATGATGGCCAGATGTTGCGGAAGTGACACTGCGGGCCTGCCGGGCTGCCGAGCCAGCCTGAACTGGAAGCGTACGGCCTGCCCTCGAAGTCGCTGGATCGTCGCGGCCGCTGTTCGCTGCGCGCTGATGGCGATGATCCGGGCGTGAAGCTTCTGATTGTTCTCGGAATAGGATTCCCTGTCGCCACGCTCCACGGCGTCGGTCATGCGCTCCGCGAGCTGCTGCAGTTCGGCGATTTCCTTGTCCGTGATGCGTTCAGCAGCCTTCCTGGCGCACAATGCTTCCAGCGCCGCTCGGACCTCGGTGATTTCGACGGCTTCGTCCACGGAAACGGCCCGTACCCTCGCCCCCCGGTTCTGCACGCGCTCCACGAGGCCCTCGACGCTCAACTCGGACAATGCCACCCGGATGTTTCCGCGACTTGCACCATATTCCGCGGCGAGGTCAGCTTCGACCAATCGCTGGTTGGGCACCAACTCCCCGCTGACGATGGCGGTGCGCAGCAGGTCGGCCAGTTCGGTCGCCGTCACGCTGCGGCCAGGTACTTCGTCCAGGGTTTCCACGTGTGACGCCTCCCGGCCGGCATTCTCAGCCGGCATTGCTAACAATTTGCTTACTCAGGGTACTCCACACTGCTCGGGCCCCTTCCGACTTGAAGGGCACGGACTCAGTGGGACGCTGCGGCGGGACGGTGCCCGGTCTTGGCGAGCTGGATCTGCTCGTAGACGTGGTGACGCAGTTCCGTGAAACGCGGGAGGGCTCGGGTGTTGAGCTGATCCCTTTCCGCCGGCAGGTCGATGATGAGGTCTTCCTGCACGACCGTGGGCGAACTGGACAGGATGATCACCCGTTCGCCCAGGTACACCGACTCGTCGATGTCATGGGTGACGAAGAGGACCGTGACGCCGAGCTTCTTCCAGACAGTACGAATCAGGTCCTCCAGGTCCGCACGGGTCTGGGCATCGACGGCTGCAAAGGGCTCGTCCATCAGCAGTACTTCGGGCTGGTAGGCGACGGCCCGGGCGATCGCGACGCGCTGTTGCATACCGCCCGAAAGCTGCCAGGGGTAGGACAGGGGTACGTGGGACAGGCCGACGGCCTCCAGCGCCTCATCGACCAGCCGGTCCCGCTCCGCCTTGGGCATGCCCTGGTTCTTGAGAGGGAGTTCGACATTCTCGCGGACCCGCATCCAGGGAAACAGCGAGCGGCCGTACTCCTGGAACACCACCGCCATCTTCTTGGGAGGGCCGGTGACCTTGGTGCCGTCGAGCAGTACCTCGCCCTCGGTGGGTGCCATGAGTCCCGAGATGCACTTCAACAGGGTTGTCTTACCCGACCCGGACGGTCCCACCAGGCAGGCGAGTTCCCCGGCACGCAGGTCGAAGGTCAGGTTGCGCACGGCTTCCACCGGGCCGCCGTCGGTCTGGTAGACCTTCTTGAGGCCCTGAACCGAGAGCATGGCCTTTCCACCGGTCATGGTGCGGCCGGCTCCGGTTGTTGCGCCGGGGCTTCCAGCCAGGTCCGGGTTCTGATTGATGTCAGACTGCATTTTCTACCTCTCGCAGGCCGTAGTACCAGCGCAGGATGCGGCGCTCGGTGAATTGGAAGATGAAGGACATGGCAACGCCGATCAGGCCCAGGATCACGATGCCGGACCACATCTCCGGCACGGCAAATGAACGCTGGAACTGGACGATGGTGAAGCCGAGCCCGGATGAGGATGCGAACATTTCGGAGATGACCATCAGGATGAGGCCGATGGAGAGGCACTGACGCACCCCGGCGAGGATCTGCGGCCCGGCCGATGGCAGGACCAGGTACCGGACCCGGGCCCACCCGCCGATGCCGTAGGTGTGGGCGGAGTCGGAGAGCACGCCGTCGATCGCCCGGACACCCTCGATCGTGTTGAGCAGTACCGGCCAGATGCACCCCGAGATGATCACCACTACCTTCATGGAATCGGAGATGCCCATCAGCAGCATCAGTACGGGCACGAGGACTGGTGGCGGAACGGCCCGGAAGAATTCAAGCACCGGTTCGGTCAATGCCCGGAGCCACGGGATCGACCCGATCAGCAGTCCGGCGAGGATGCCGAGGATGATCGCCGCCGAAACGCCGGCGAGGAGCCGAAGGATACTGGGGAGCACGTCGGTGAAGATCCGGTCGCCGAACCATGTCTTCGCGAAGGTGGAGGCCAGAGTGCCGGGCGTGGGGACGAAGAAGCTTGTGGCGCCGAGGGTGGACAGCCACCAGATCAGGACGAGCAGCGCCGGCAGCCCCAGGACATACAGGAAGCTTTTCGCGATTCTCATACAATCACCTCGGAACGGATGGAGGAGTGCCAGGAGAGGGTCTTGCGCTCGATGAACCTCATCAGCAGGTTGATCAGAACGCCGATCAACCCGGTGGCCACGATCAGGGCGTACATCCCCGAGATCGCCCCGCCGGACTGTGCCAGCGCGATTTCCCGACCGAGTCCGGGAGAGCCGATGACAAGCTCTGCCGTGATGGCCAGGATCAAGGCGACCGACGCGGCCAGCCGGACTCCGGTCATCAGGTAGGGCAGTGCCGTCGGGAAGACGACGTATCGCACCCGCGCCACGGTCCTGAGCCCGAAGCTTCGAGCCGTCTGCATGGCGACGTTGTCGACGTCGGCGACTCCGTAGAGCACCTGGATGAAGATCTGCCAGAACGATGCATAGATGATGAGCATCAGCGAGGACTCGATCTTCACCCCGAACAACAGGACGGCCAGGGGGATCAGCGCGACGGACGGTATGGGTCGGAGGAATTCAACGGTCGAGTTGGTGAACCGCCGCAGGAAGTGCGAGGAACCCACCACGAATCCTGCGGCCACCGCCAACAGTACGGCGGCGGCCAGTCCCAGGACCCAGGCCAGCAGAGTCTCCCCCACCGCCGCCCAGAAGGCAGTCAGCTGGAAGTCCACGGCAAGCGCAGCCAGGACCTCCGAGGCCGGTGGCAGGAATCGTGCCTCAACGAGTCCCAGCCGTGGGATCAGCTCCCAGGTGAGGAGGAATCCGAGGATGCCCGCAAGCCCGAGGGTTCGTTTGGTCATGGAAGCAGCTCATCGAGGTTCACGTCGTCGGTCAGCAGCCCGTCATCCTTGGACAGCGTCACCAGCTCTTCGATGGACGCGCGGTTGATCTCGCTGGCGAAGTCGGGCAGGACCAGCTTCTCCGCGGTGGCGGCATCGATCTTGGTGTAGGTCGGCAGGATCTCGCGGACCGCATCAGGGTTGTCCTGCGCGTAGGTCAGGGACTTCTCCATGGCGGCGGTGAACTTCTCCACGAGTTCGGGGTTGTCGGAGACGGTGGCCGCGGTGGTGAAGTAGGCGCCGACAGTGAGGCCCTCCGCCGCGTCGACGTAGTTCGAGGCAAGAAGCGTGTCGCCGGCGCCCGTTCCCGTGGTGAGGAACGGCTCGACGACCTGGATCGCGTCCACCTGGCCCCGCTCGAGCGCCGCCTCCATGTCGGGGAAAGCCAGTTCCACGAACTTGATGGTGGAAGGGTCACCTCCGGCCTTGCGGACGGATGCCCGCACCGTGGTGTCGTTGATGTTGTTCAGGGTGTTGACGGCAACGGTCTTGCCCGCCAGATCGGCGGCCGACGTGATCGGGCTGTCCTTGGCCACCAGAACGCCGCCGAAGTCCTTACCCTCCTCGCCCGTGGAGCTGGCACCGGAGGCCACGACCTTGACATCGAGCCCCTTCGACTTGGCCAGCAGCATTGACGACACGTTGCTGAACCCGAAATCCATCGTGCCGCTGGTGACGGCGGGGACGATCGCGGCACCGCCCTGAGCCGGAACCAGCTCCAGGGACAGCCCTTCCTCCTCGAAGAAGCCCTGCTCCTGACCGAGGTAGATGGGGGCGACGTCCACGATGGGAATGATGCCCACCTGGATCTGCTCGCCGGCACCGGCTTCAGCCTCAGCAGAAGCCGCCCCCTGTGCCAGGGGGGCCGAAGAGCAACCGGTGAGAAGGAGGGCGGTGACGGCCATGACGGCGGGGTACGACTTCATTGTCAATCCTCTGGATAGGTGTGGTGCGGGTCACTACGACAGGATCAAGCTATGTTCTGAAACCATTATTGTCAACAATGTTGCGACCTAAATCATCGCCTTCTGCACCTCACGCCCCCCTTGTTGTTCGCTAAATTGTTGACAATATTGCATGTGAGCTGGTTCACTCGATTGAAACGGCGTCGTTCGGCGGGCGCCCCTTCCCGGATGACAAAGGACAGTGAGAATGAACGATGCCTTCCACGACGTGGCGCATGTGGGCCACGTGGAACTTCTGACCCCCGAGTTCGAGAAAAGCCTGTGGTTCTTCACCGAACTGCTGGCCATGCGGGAAGTGGCGCGCGTGGGTGATTCCGCGTATCTGCACGCCTGGGACGACTACGAGCACCACACCGTCAAGCTGACGGCCAGCCCCACCTCGGGCGTGGGCAAGGTGGCGCTGCGCGCTTCGAGCGAAGCTGCACTCGAGCGCCGGGTAGCCGCCATCGAAGCCAGTGGCCACGGAATCGGATGGTACGACGGTGAACCGGGCATCGGCCGCACCTACGCCTTCACGGACCCTGACGGTCACCCCATGGACATCTACTACGAGTCCGAGTGGCATGTTCCCACGGAGAAATCCCGGCCAGCGCTGAAGAACCAGGCCGACAGGTTCCCCGGCACCGGCGTCAACGCCCGCCGCCTGGACCACGTGAACTTCCTGGCCGCAGACGTCACCCTCAACGGGAACTTCACGTCAGAAACCCTGGGAGGCCGCGCCACCGAACAGATCCGCCTCGACAGCGGCAAGCTCGGAGCACAGTGGTTCACCTTCACCAACAAGAGCTACGACCTGGTCTACAGCGAGGACTGGACAGGCAGCACCGGCCGCCTCCACCACATCGCCTTCGCCACCGACACCCGCGAAGACATCCTCAAAGCCGCGGACATCTTCCTCGAAAACGGGATCCACATCGAATCCGGGCCGCACAAGCACGCCATCCAGCAGACGTTCTTCCTTTATGTGTACGAACCCGGCGGCAACCGGATCGAACTGTGCAACTCCGGTGCCCGGATGATTCTGGCGCCCGACTGGAAAACCGTGGAGTGGACCGAAGCGGACCGTGCCAAGGGCCAGGCCTGGGGCATGAAGACCATCGAGACGTTCCACACCCACGGCACCCCTCCCGTAGCCGTGCCCGCGCACTGATACCGCCGAACGCACCCCCTGAATACACCCGAGCAAGGAGACGACCGTGTCTTTCCCAGCACCAGCCGAAGCAGTCCTGCCCGTGGGAGCGCGGCGGGCCGGCAGTCAGGTTGCTATTCCCTGTTGGTTCATGCGGGGCGGAACCTCCAGGGGCCCGTTCTTCCGCACTGCCGATATGCCGGCCGACCCGGCCACACGGGATGCTGTCCTGCTGGCGGTTCTGGGTTCCCCTGATCCGCGCCAGATCGATGGCCTGGGCGGTGCGCATTCGCTGACCAGCAAGGCCGGCATCGTCGGACGGAGCGAGCGGGAGGGCGTCGACCTCGAGTTCCTGTTCGCGCAGTTGCAACCGGCCAGTGACGTCGTCGACATCAACCCGAACTGCGGGAACATGCTCGCAGCCGTCGTTCCCTTCGCCATCGAATCCGGGCTGCTCACGCCCGATGAGGACACCACGACCGCACGGGTGCTGACGCTCAACACGGACATGATCGCGGAGATCACCGTCCCGACACCCATGGGCCCGGCCGGACGCTACGTGGACTACGACGGCGATACCAGGGTCGACGGCGTCCCGGGAACCGCCGCGGCAGTGGCCATCAACTTCCTCGACACAGCAGGATCCGTGGCTCCGGGCCTGCTGCCGACAGGAAACGTCCGTGACCGGCTCGACGTCGATGGCATCGGCACCATCGATGTCACCTGCATCGACAACGGCATGCCTTTGGTGATTCTCCGCGCCGGCGCAGTCGGAGCCACCGGCTACGAGGCTCCCGCCGATCTCAACTCGAACCAGGAGCTCAAGGACACGCTCGAGTCCCTGCGGCTTGTCTGCGGGCACCTCATGGGCCTGGGTGACGTGACACAGAAGAATTACCCGAAAATGACCCTTGTCGCCGATCCCGTGCACGGCGGTTCGATTCACACCCGCAGCTTCATTCCTCATGTCTGCCATGAATCGATCGGCGTCCTGGCAGCAGTGACCGTCGCCACCGCCTGCATCATCGACGGAACCGTGGCCCGCGACGTCGCCCAGGTCGGGGACGGTCCTAACGTCATCGTCTCGGTGGAACATCCCGCCGGTGAATTCAGCGTCGAACTCGGCCTCGACCCGGCTGATCCGCAGCACGTAGCAAAGTCCGCCCTCGTCCGGACCGCCCGCCTCATCATGGCCGGGGATGTCTTCATCCCGAGCCGCCACTGGAACCTCGACGCCTCGGATGCAGCTTCCGCATCCGCTGGAAAGGACTCGTAGTGATCATCGACATCCATGGGCATTACACGACGGCCCCGGCGGCCCTCGGCGACTGGCGCGACCGCCAGGTCGCCGGCTTGGAAGACCCGGCCCTGGCGCCGTCGCGCGCGAACCTGCTGATTTCCGACGGCGACCTGCAGGAAAGCATCGAGCAGAACCAGCTGCGCCTGATGGACGAGCGCGGTATCGACCTCACCGTCTTCTCACCCAGGGCGTCCTTCATGGCGCACCACGTCGGCGACTTCGCGACCTCAGCCGACTGGGCCGCGATCTGCAACGAGCTGTGCTACCGCGTCAGCCAGCTCTACCCGGAGCGGTTCGTTCCCGCAGCCATGCTCCCCCAGTCCCCCGGAGCAGACCCCGCCACCTGCATCCCCGAACTCGTCCGGTGCGTCGAGGAATACGGCGCCGTCGCGCTGAACCTCAACCCCGACCCCTCCGGTGGGCACTGGACCTCCCCACCCCTGACGGACCGATCCTGGTATCCCATCTACGAAAAGATGGTCGAATACGACATCCCGGCCATGGTGCACGTCAGCACCAGCATCAACCCCGCGTTCCACACCACCGGCGCCCACTACCTGAACGCGGACACCACGGCCTTCATGCAGCTCATCCAGGGCGACCTCTTCGCAGACTTCCCCACCCTGAAACTGGTCATCCCCCACGGCGGCGGCGCCGTCCCCTATCACTGGGGCCGCTTCCGCGGACTGGCCATGGCGTTGAAGAAACCGGCCCTGGAGGAGCATGTCCTCGGCAACGTCTTCTTCGACACCTGCGTCTACCACCAGCCAGGCATCGACCTGCTGCTGGACGTCATCCCCACCCGCAACATCCTCTTCGCCTCCGAGATGATCGGCGCCGTGCGCGACATCGACCCCTGCACGGGCCACAACTTCGATGACACTGCGCGCTACATCGACTCTGCCGGGCTCGACGACGTCGACCTCGGCGCCATCCAGGAACACAACGCCCGCACCGTCTACCCGCGCCTGAACAGCCTGCTCAAACAGCAGGGCCGCTGACCCCCGACACATGACCACGACTGATGACCCCGACTGATGACCACGACTGATGACCACGACTGATGACCACGACTTATAGGAGCGCTCTTGTCATGCAGGAACTCGGAGTAGTCCACCGCACCATCACCCGCGCGGCCAGGACCGACGTCGAAGCGCTGTCCGCCTTCGGCGTGAGCACCATCCACGAGGCCATGGGCCGCCTGGGCCTGATGCGCCCCTACATCCGGCCCGTCTACCCGGGCGCGAAACTGTGCGGCACAGCAGTCACCGTGCTCCTGCAGCCAGGGGACAACTGGATGATGCACGTGGCAGCAGAGCAGATCCAGCCCGGAGATGTGCTGGTGGCCGCGTGCACCACCGAAAGCGAGGACGGCTTCTTCGGGGATCTGCTCGCCACCTCCCTGCACGCCCGAGGCGCCGTCGGTCTCGTCATCGACGGCGGATGCCGGGACGTGGCCACACTGCAGGACATGAACTTCCCGGTCTTCAGCCGTGCCATCAATTCCAAGGGCACCGTCAAGGCCACCCTCGGCTCCGTCAACATCCCCGTGGTCTGCGCCAATGCCCTGGTCAATCCCGGTGACGTCGTCATTGCCGACGTCGACGGGATCGTCGTCGTCCCCGCCGCCCGGGCGGCGGAGGTCGCGGCAGCGGCACGCACACGCGAGGACAACGAAGAAACCAAACGCGTCCGCTTCGCCGCCGGAGAACTCGGCCTCGACATCTACTCCATGCGCGAACCGCTCGAAGCCGCCGGCCTGCGCTACATCGACTAGGACCCACAGGCAAGGAGCAGAGGAGCACCGATGACCGAGCAGTTCACGAAAACCCCCGACTGGCTGGACTGGTATCCCAACCCCTCCAAGCCCCGATTCACCCTCCCGCAGGGGACCGTCGACACGCACTGCCACGTCTTCGGCCCAGGAGCGACATTCCCCTTCGCCCCCGAACGGAAATACACCCCGTGCGATGCCGGCAAGGATCAGCTCTTCGCCCTGCGCGATCACCTCGGCATCAGCCGCAACGTCCTCGTCCAGGCGACCTGTCATGGCGCGGACAACAGCGCAATGCTCGACGCGATCGACGCTTCCAACGGCCGGGCCCGCGGCATCGCCACCGTCCGACCCGATATCACCCACGACGAGCTGGTACAGCTCCACGAGGCTGGCATCCGGGGCGTTCGCTTCAACTTCCTCACACGACTCGTGAACACGTCTCCGAAGGACGAGCTCCGGAGCATCGCGCACAAGATCACCCCACTCGGATGGCACATCGTCATCTACTTCGAAGGCGCCGACCTCGAGGAACTGCAGAGCTTCTTCAGTTCCCTGCCCACGCCCCTGGTCGTGGACCACATGGGCCGGCCGGACACATCGCAGCCCGTCGAGGGGCCCGACTTCACACGCTTCCTCCGCTTCACCGACAACAACGACGTCTGGGTGAAGGTCAGCTGCCCGGAACGCCTCAGCCTGGCAGGACCTCCAGCTCTCAATGGCGAACAGCATCCCTACCAGGACGCCGTTCCGTTCGGACAACGGGTCATCGAGGAATTCCCCGACCGCGTGCTCTGGGGAACGGATTGGCCCCATCCCAACCTGAAGGACCACATGCCCGACGACGGGCTCCTCGTCGACTACATCCCCCTCGTCGCACAAACCCCCGACCAGCAGCACAAGCTCCTCGTCGACAATCCCACCCGTCTCTACTGGCCCGGCGACGACGCCTGAGCCTCCCCCCACAACCTGCAAAGGGCTCCCGATGCAGCAGCACAGCAATGCAGCCAACCGGCTCGACCGCCTTCCGATCTCCCGGTTCCACAAGATCACCCTCGTCGCCGTCTCCTTCGCGTACTTCTTCGAATTCGCGGACATCAACAGCTTCGCCACCACCGCACCGAAACTGGTCGAACTCTGGGGCGTCACCATCAACCAGATCGCCTACGTGACCTCGCTGTCCTTCGTCGGCATGTTCTTCGGCTCCATCGCCGCCAGCTGGATCGCCGACAGGTGGGGCAGGAAGAACGCCCTCACCATCACCACCTTGTGGTTCGCACTCTTCTCCTTTGCCGCCGTCTTCGCGTGGGACATCATCTCCCTCGGCGTCTTCCGCGTCCTCACCTCCGCCGGCCTGGCCGCCATGACCGTCGTCGCCGTCGTCTACATCAACGAGATCTTCCCCGCCGCCGTCCGCGGCAAGTACCAGGCGTACGCCATCGTGATCGGCATCTGCGGAACACCCGTCACCAATCTCATCGCAGCCGGCGTCGTTCCCCTCACCGACTGGTCCTGGCGCCTCGTCTACCTCTGGGGCTCGCTCGGAATCCTGTTCATTTTCTTCACACGGCACCTTCAGGAGTCCCCCCGCTGGTACGAAAGCAAAGGCGAGTACGACAAAGCAGACGCCGTACTCCTGAAAATCGAGGCAGGCGTCGCGGCAGAAAAGGGGGCGCTGTCCGAGGCCGCTGCTCCTGTCATCACCAGCCCGCAGCCGAAGGCACCCCTGAGCATCCTGCTGCAGAGGAAATACCTCGGCCCCACGATCCTGCTCACGATCCTCTGGGTGACGCAGACCATCGGGTTCTTCGGGTACTCATCCTGGGCTCCGACCCTCCTTGCTCAGGAAGGCTTCAGCGTCCAGAAGTCGATCTTCTATGTGGCACTCACAACCGTCGGGGCGCCCCTGGGTTCCTTCGTCGCATCCCTGGTCACCGACCGTTTCGAGCGCAAGTGGTGCCTCGTCGTGTTCGGAACGCTGATCGCCGTCTGCGGGCTCCTCTACGGACTGACCTTCAACCCGATCCTCATCGTCGTGTTCGGCTTCCTCGTGAACATGTTCGAGCGCGGCTACACGGCTCTTGCCTACGCCTACTCCCCCGAGCTTTTCGATACCCGCGGACGGTCGCTGGGCACCGGTGTCTCCTACGGGCTGGGACGGCTCTCCAATGCCGCCGGACCCCTCATCATCGCCGCACTCTACACCAGGACAGGATACGAAAGCGTCTTCATTTTCATCGCCGGCACCTGGATGGTCGGTGCCCTCGCCCTGGCGATCTTCGGGCCCATGACGAAGCGGGCACGCCTCATCATCGCCGGAGGAACCAGCTCGACGACGGACACAGCCGTGAAGCCGAGCGAAACATCGGCTACCCCCAACATCTCCTAGAACAGGACACTGACGAACAGAGATACCCCGCGGGGCGGCTTCCGCCTCGCGGGGTATCTCTGTTCTCCCTCCTATCCGTTCCCTTCTATCCGTTGGGCGGTGTTCCGCCAGGTGCGCCCATGCCGCCCATGCCGGTGGCTTCTTCCTGGGTGACGCTGTTGGCGTAGTCGTTGGTGGGGTCGCGGTAGATGGTGTGGATGTGCCCCCAGCCGCTGGTGACAACGCCGGTGACGTCGGCGCCGGCCGATCCCTGCTGGTTGGAGAATTCGATGAACACGTCGGGTCCGGAGATCTGGAAGTAAATGCCATCACCCTGGGTCATGTCGTAGACGGTGGCTCCGGACCAGTTGATGTAGGTGTCGTCGAGGGTCGCTTCGATCTCGGCGAGGGCGCCCGCGGTGGTCTGCTCGTCGGCGAGGCCCACCCAGTTGGCGATCACGTCGAGCAGGAGCTGCTTCTGCTCGTCGGTGAGGTCCGAGCCGGGGATGCCGGTACCGCTCGGGAAGTCGCAGGTGCCGCCGGGGGCGCACGTGAGGTTGGAGACCTCGGTGCCCTGATAGAGGGCGGTCTGCTGCTCCGCGCTCAGGCTGTCGTAGAAGGCGAACGCCGTCTCGTACATGCCGGACAGGGGCTGGACCTCGGTGCCGTCGGCCGCGGTGTAGACGGCCGGCTGCGAACCGAGGTGCGTGGGCGCGAAGGTGATGGCATCCGCGGTGCCGTCCAGAGTGGCGTTGATGCCGAGGTGGTGGCCACCGAACTGCAGTTCCCAGGCGCTGGTGTCCGAGGGGTCGCCGAAAAAGGCGATGTAGTACTGGCCGAGGGAGGTCTCCGTGCTCGTGCTGTTCTCGAGGAGGTACTGGTCGCCGTTCATGATGCCGGTGACTTCCGCGTAGGCGTCATCGCTGAGGAGGGATTCAAGGACTGCCAGGGCTGCGGTCTGCTGCTCCTCCGTGAGGTCGGTCAGGTTGATGCCGGCCCGTTCCACGAACGTCACCGGGAAGTTCGACCAGGAGGTCGTCTTCGTCGGATCGTCGTAGGAGTAGAGAATCTGCTCCTGCTGTCCAGCCGATAGTGTCGCAAGGAAGGCTTGCGCTGCCTCTGCGGTGCCCGTGATCGTTTCCGCGGTCGTCGATGCCGTCGTGGTGCTGTCCGTCGTCGCCGTGGAGTCGGTAGCGGCGGACGCCGCCGCTTCGGTCGCTACTGCTGTTGCTTCAGCTGACGAGACCGAGGATGAGGCAGCCGTTCCGGTGCCGGTGCCGACAGCGGCCGGATCGGTGGAAACACTGCACGCGGCGAGGGAGCCGGCCAGCGTCAGGGCCGCGATGGAGGACGCGAAGCGATACCAGAGGCGCGGGGAAGAGGAAGAAGGTGAAATGGTCATGGGAATAGTCAAGAGCCCCACCCTGTTCCAGCCTTAGCTGGAACCTGTGAACCGCCTGTGAGGCAGCCGGACGCCGCCGTTGGCCACGAGGATCGAAGGACCCTCGTGGGGAGCACGTCGGCGAGACCCGGGTCATCGGCCTGCATCTGGCAGATCCGCTCGAGCTGCAGAAGCGTGCCAGGGGCCGGATCGGCGAGTGTCCTAATTACTGGAGGTGGAAGTACTCCTCGAGGAGGTCCACTCCCTCGTCGGGTCGTCCCGCCTGGAAGAACTCGGCCATAGTTGTCTGCCACCGGGAGTTCACCTCTTTCTTGGCCATCTCCGATGTTGCTCGTTCGTAGTCCGGAGTCTCGACGTACCCCACGACCAAACCCGTCTCCTTGTGCAGGTGAAGCGAAAAATTCGTCCACCCGGTGTCGCGGAGAGCGTCGAGCATCTCCGGCCAGATCTCCTCGTGAACTCGAAGGTAATCGTCGATTCGTTCGGGTTTGAGGTGCATCAGGAAACATGCCCGCTGCATCAGGAGGGTTCCCCTTCGCCTAATTGTGCGTCGGGCTCAGGCTGTTGCGCGTTGGCGGTCATGGCCTGAAGAGTGCTCACCCACTCGTTCACGGCGCGCCTGGTGAAGAGGGCGTCGGGCGCTTCGTATTCGAATCCGTGGAAACCGCCCGGTACGAACCGCACCGTAGCCTCGGTTCCAGCAGCAACCAGTCGCTCGGCGAACCTCCATGCCTCAAACCGGAGTGGGTCCGCGGACGTCGTATAGATGTAGGTGTGTGGAAGACCGACGAGCGAGGATGCGCGGGCCGGAGCAGCGTACTCGTCGATGCTGCTTCCGTGCAGGTACTGGGCCCAGAAGTTGTTCATGTCCGAGCGGCGTAGCGGTCCCTCATCGTCGTCAACCGCCTCGTCATCAAGGGGCGGACAGATGAGCATCAGCGCTGAGGGAAGGCGGCCGGAGTCGTCGCGTAGCCGCAGTGTCATGCCGGCACAGATTGTTGCCCCGGCGCTCGCTCCGCCAATGAATACGGGCGCTTCAGTTCCCTGGATGAGGTGCTGATAGACCGTCAGAGCATCGGTGAGGGCAGCGGGATAGGGGTTCTCGGGAGCGAGCCGGTAGTCCACGGAAACAATCTTGAGGTTGGCCTTCAGCGCGAACTCGGTGAGCATCGCGTCGTCGAAGCGAGGCTCCCCGTAAGCCCAGCCTCCACCGTGCAGCCACAATAGTGTGGCCTGGACTTCGGGCCCTTGGTACTGGCGGAACGTAACCCCATTCCTTTCCTCGTTGGTGATAGCGATACCTGCGCGGGCCGTGGTGCAGCGCAGTTCATGCCATTCACGTCGGCGGCGGCGTTCCGCGTCGACCGAGGTCTCCCCCGGGGCTGCTTGTATCGATGGCTGACCCTTCATGGCCTGGGCGAGCTCCTTATCAATGGGAACCGCCCGGATCACGCTGGAGGTTCTACCCGTCCTCATCGCGAACGAAGGACGGTTTGGCGCAGTCGGTCGAAGGAAACGGCGAGGATGAGCAGCGCACCCGTGGCAACTTGCTGCCAGGACGAGTTGATGTTCATCAACGTCATCCCGTTTCCGAGCACCGCTACGATCAGCAGTCCGAGCACGGTGCCGCTGACGGAACCGACACCGCCTGCCAGGCTCGTTCCTCCCAGGATGACGGCCGTGATCGCTGCCAGTTCGAGGCCCAATCCCGTTGTGCCGGAGGTAGCTCCGAGCTGGGACACACTGGTCAATCCTGCGAGGGCCATGCATAGACCTGAGATGAGGAACGCGATGAAGATGTTTCGCTTGCTACCGAGCCCGACGAGTCGTGCGGCCGAAGGATTGGCGCCGATCGCGTAGATGCTCCGACCGTAGACGGTGTTCCGCAGCAGCAGGGCGACCAGGCTCGCGACGATCACGAAGACGATCACCGGCAGGGGGATGTTGAGGAACGGACGGATCAGGGCCCAATCGAAGCCGGTGACCCCGATGCTCTGCCCTTCACCGATGGACAGCGTCAGGCCCCGGAAGATGGCCATTGTTCCGAGAGTGGTGATGAGGGCGTTGACTCCGACCACCGTGACCAGGAACCCGTTGAGAATTCCGATGATGAGCCCGCTCAGCACAGCGGCCGACACGGCGCCGGCAGTACCGATCACAGGGTTGAGGAGCGCGAAGGTCAGTCCTACCCAGGCGACACCGCTACCGATGGAGAGGTCGAACTGACCTCCTATGAGCAAGATTGTTGCTCCTGCGGCGAGGATGCCGGTCACGGACAGTGCGGTGACGATGTTGATGACGTTGTCCCAGCTGAGGAAGAACCGGGACGAGAAGGAGAAGAAGATGACTTCGGCGATGAGGAAGACGACCAGGGCCGCGGTTTCCGGGACCTTGAACCGTCGGCGCGCGATGACGTCGCTTTTGGGCGCCGCTGTCGTGGGGGTGAGTGTTTCAGACATGGATGGTGCCTCCTGCGGCCTCGGTCAGGGCATTGACCGTGATGTCGTTATGGGGGATGCGGGCAACAATTTCACCGCGGATCATGACCATCGCGGTGTCAGCCACCCCGATGATGTCTTCGTAGTCCGAGCTGGCCACCACGATGGTTGTGCCGCGTGAGGCTAGATCGCGCAGCACAGCGTAGATTTCTTCCCGTGCGCCCACGTCGACGCCGCGGGTGGGCTCGCTGAGGATGAGCACCTTGGAGCCGGCCTCCAGCCACCGTCCCAGCAGCACCTTTTGCTGGTTGCCTCCGGATAAGGTCCCCAGTGGTTGGGTGGGATCGCCCGTGGATCGTATGCCGAGGGCATCGTGCCACCTGCGGTACGCGGTGGCATCGATCGTGCGCGTCATGAACGTGCGCAGCCGTGCCAGTCTCGACCAGCTTGGTGCAGCGAGGTTCTCCGACACCGGAAGGATCAGGAACGCAGAGTCATGAGCTCGATCAGCCGGCAGATAACCGATGCCGTGGGCGATGGCATCGGCTGGGCCTTTCAGCGTTCGTTCGCGGCCATCTACCAGCATGGTTCCGCTGTGGAGCGGGTGTGTCCCGAACAGTGCTTCGGCGACCTCGATGACACCCGACCCCAGCTTGCCGTAGATGCCGATGATTTCGCCGCGATGCGCGCGGAAGCTCACCTCGTCGAAGCCGCTGGCGCTGATGCGCTGGACTTCCAGAGCCGGCTCGGACTCCTGGAAGCTTCTGGGTTCCCCTCGAGTCCGTTCGACGGCCCGGCCGACCATGGCCTCCACGACCGCTGAAGGCGTCGTATCGGAGACGGCGCCGGACAGTGAGATCACTCCGTCGCGAAGGACACACACCCGATCCGCGATCGCGAACACCTCATCCAGTCGGTGCGTGATGTAGAGAACCGCGACACCACGGGCCGTGAGGGTGCCGATGACGCGGTACAGCTGTTTGGCCTCGGCGTCGGACAATGCGGCGGTCGGCTCGTCGAAGATGATGAGCCGGCTTTCGCCCCGGATCGCTCGGGCAACCTCGACGATCTGGCGTTCCCCAAGACGAAGGCTGCTCTGCAGCGCATCAAGATCAAGATTCGTGTCCAGAACATCAAGTGCGGCGCGAGCTTCCCGGCGCACAGCACGATGGTCGACCCAGGAACCTTTCGAAGGCCAGGCGCCGAGAACAACGTTCTCGGCAACGGTCAGGGCTGGAGCGTCGCTGATTTCCTGGGATATGAGCCGGATTCCCCGGCGTCGGGCCCCCGCTACCGAGTAGTGCTCAGGCACGCCGTCAAGCTCGATAGTTCCACTGTCAGGCTGGTAGTCCCCGGCAAGGATGCGGACGAAAGTCGATTTCCCGGCACCGTTCTCGCCCAGGAGGGCGGTAACGGTGCCGGGGGCCAGATCGAGGTCTACTCCGTGCAGCACCTCAACCGGGCCGAAGGACTTCCGCAGCTGCTGGGCGCTGAGAAAGGCAGGGGTGTTCATCAGCAGGAGTACTCCGGGTAGTACTCGGTCAGGTTGTCCTTCGTGACGAACTCGTGCGGAACGAGGATCTGCTCCGGAACGTCTTCGCCCTTGATGAGTTTGATGAGCGCTGGAAGGATCAGGAGGGGGTACTTCTCAGGGAAGTAGGCCGCGCTGCCGATCCAGTTCTCGCCGGTGAGGATGGCGCAGTTCCCGGGATCGAGATTCTGGACGCCGTAGTAGAGGTCACTCACGCGGTTCTGCGAGCGAGCAGCGGCGAGGGCGCCGACGATGACGTCCTCGTTGATCCCTACGACGACGATCTTCTTCGCACCGGGCAGTCCTGTGAGCGTGTCGGTCATGAGACGCTGAGCGACGTCGGTCTGCCCGCCGGCTCCTGTGTCCAGGGTGCGTTCGTCATGGATCGGGCCGCAGACGCTTTCGAACCCGTCCCGGGTGCCGCCCATCCGCTGCTCGTTGACGATTCCAACGGCCGTCGACTCCAGGGAGACATATGCGTCGTATTCGCAATCGAACTGGTCGGCGAAGTACTTGCCGACGTTGTAGCCGATGAGCTGGCCGGCGTACTCGTTCGATGCACCGACGAACGCGCTCTGGCAGGGATCCTGCACGATGTCGATGGCGATCACAGGAACCTGCGCGCCCTCGGAACAGATGGATCCGGCTGCCGCGGCGTCCGCCTGGAATGTCACGAGGCCATCGACGTTCTGGGTCTTGAACTGCCGGGCACAATCAAGCGCGGCCGCGGTGTCGAACTTCGAGTCGCACGTGATCAGGTCGACACCGGCTGTTTCGGCGGCTTCCTCCATGCCCCCCTGCAAAGCGGTCGGGAACGGCGCGGCCAGGGTGAGCTGGGTGAAACCGATGGTGAGTCCTTCGCCGGAGCCTGCTTCGATCGGTTCGAAGGAGGCTACATCGGTCGGTGGTGTGGGAGGAGCGGCATCAGCGTTGACCTTTCCTCCTCCAGATGCCTCCGGCGTCGCTCCTGAGGAACAGCCGGTAAGAAGAAGTGACGCTGCAATTACTACGGCAGGAATGGACGCAAAGGCGCCTGAGCTGTGTCGTTTCATGGTGGGGACCTCCTTGACCCCTCGCATCCTGGTTGTAACGTTTCATTGGAACGTTGCAATGCGTTCCAACGAGCGTAGAGCGCCGCTTCTGCCACGTCAACCGTCAGACGGAACTGGCTCGGATGACGAGCTCGGGAGCGAAGACGGTGGCCTCGTGGCTATGGGTTTCATCGCCCTCGATTTCGGCGATGAGAAGAGCAGCTGCTCGCGCACCGATCTCCCGCGCCGGCTGGCGGATCGTGGTGAGGGGAACCCGCGCCACCGCAGCGACGGAGATGTCGTCGTACCCGACGACGGCAATGTCACCGGGAACATCCACGCCTCGATCGATGAGGGCACTGATCGTGCCCATCGCGAGCAGGTCATTGACTGCCAGGACTGCGTCGGGGCGGTTCGAGGGCTTACGACTGGCTATGACGGCCCCTGCCTCCAAACCTGCCGGGACGAAATAGCCGGACGCAGTGATCTCTTCGAATCTGACTCCCGCATCGGCTGCCGCTTCACGTGCCCCCCGTGCCCGCTCCTCGATCTGCGGAAGCCTGGCGGGACCCCGGACAACGGCGATGTGCGTCCGTCCCTGAGCGGCCAGATGCCGGACCGCGAGCTGGGCGCCGAGGGAATCGTCGACGGCCACCGAGCAGTACAGCGATTGGGGCGAAGGTACGTCGAGATAGACGACCGGTACTCCGCGGGCAGCAAGGGACACCAGGGCAGGCTGCTGCTGGCTCATCGGAGCGATCAGTAGGCCCCGGACTCTTTGGGACTCGAAGAGTTCGATGAGCGACTTCTCGACACCGATGTCCTGCACGCTGTTGCCCAGCAAGGACGCGTAGCCCCCCTGGGCGAGGGCTCCACCCGCGGCCTGGACGACATCTGCGAAGAACGGACTTGAGGCTTCGCTCACGATGAGCCCCACCGCCCGACTCTCGCCCAGACGCAGAGCACGAGCCGCGTCATTCCGGACATAGCCGAGTTCATCGATGGCCGCGAGCACCCTGGCAAGCGTCTCGGGTGCGACAGCTTCAGGACGATTGAGCACGTTCGATACCGTGCTGACGCTCGCTCCAGCCCGAGAAGCAACATCACGCACCGTCACCGCTGAAATTCTTGATTGCATCTGCCCATACTGCCAGCCCGTCCTGCCATTGACGCGCCTCGAATCCGCCCATAGGCTCAGAAAATTGCAACGTTCCATCTCAAGGAGGAGAGCTTCGTGCCAGACGCAAGCGACGTCGATTCGCAAGTTGAAGGAACTGCAGCCCCCGGATATGAGGCGGTCGTGCGGGCGTTTGCGGTCGGCATCAACGACATCGAAGCAAACGGTGCTGCGTTATCGGTCTGGCGTGACGGAGTTGAAGTCGTCGATGTCTGGGCTGGTGTAGCTGACCACCGTGAGAGCGCACCGTGGTCATCCGACACCCTCAACGTGATCTTCTCGTCATCGAAGGGTCTGGCAGCGATCGTGATGGCGCGGCTCGAGGACACGGGACGTCTGGACCTGCGGGCTCCAATCAGTGATGTGTGGCCAGAATTCTCTGCTCATGGGAAGGGCGCCATCTCAGTCGCAGACGTCCTCGCGCACCGGGCAGGAGTCTCTGCGCCGCGCGATGACCTGACCCTGGAAGACGTTCTTGATAGCGCGCAGTGGGCTGAACGCATTGCCGCCCAGGAACCCCTTTGGGAACCAGGCTCGGGGCACGCCTATCATGCCCTCACTTTCGGCCCCATCGTCCAGGAACTAGTCCGACGAGCAGCAGGACGCGAACTGCACGAAATCTTTGCTGAGGAAATCGCTGCCCCTCTACAGGCGGACGCAACTTTGAAGCCAGGACCTGAGGAGGCCGCCCGTGTCGCGCATCTGACGACGTCTTCAGCTTGGAACACAGCGATCACGAATGCATCCCCACACGATGATGAGTGGATCGGACGAGCGCTCACCCTCGGATCCGCATTTCCCCGCCCACTGGTGCAAGGAGAACAGGGTTTCAACGATTCCCGGGTCCTACAAGCCGGCCTAGCTGTACTGAGACAGGACGTTGGTTACATGGTGAAAGGGTGAAGACCTCTTAGGTTGGTGGTTACCACACACGCCAACGACTAAGAGGTCTTCATGTCCCACCGTAATGCCCGCCTGACCCCTACGGGT
>NZ_NFSC01000017.1 GCF_002157505.1 Arthrobacter agilis | reverse complement strand
ACCGGAAACCCCAGGATCCCCACCAGGAACCTGCAGGGGGACTGGTACGGGGATCGGCACCATAATTGAAGATCGGGCTGAACAGAGCCCCTTTACATCCAGCACGACGGATGTAACCCACAGATTTACCGGCACCACCCCCCCCGGACACACGGGGACGGTCGGCGCGTCAGGTAGCAAGGGTTACGGCGGTCATAGCGTGGGGGAAACGCCCGGTCCCATTCCGAACCCGGAAGCTAAGACCCACAGCGCCGATGGTACTGCACCCGAGAGAGTGTGGGAGAGTAGGACACCGCCGGACAACCATTACGGGAAGGCCCCGCACCACCAGGTGCGGGGCCTTCCCCACTTAACCCACACTCTCCTACCGCTTCGCAGTCAGTGCCGCTCGAGCCGTGACGCTGTTGGGCCGGCAGGCACGGCGCACCCGACCACACCCCACCCCAGGCGCATACGCCCCGACCGTTCTGGCCAGGTGTTGCCCATGCCGGTACCAGCCATCGTGAGGGTGTGGCCGGCCTCGGTGCCGCATCCTCGTTCTGTCCTTCCGGAGTTCGACCGCAGTGGTGCTGAAGATCAGGCGCGTTGATCTGTTGCATTCATCTTCTGGGTTCCCGAGGCGTCCCGTTCTCCCTCGCCTTCGACAGCGTCAATATGCCGTAGCGCATCGCACCGGTGCGGTAGGCCAGGATCAGGCGGGGGAAAATCAGGACGGAGATGCGATTGCGAGAGCCAAGGGCGAGGCGACGGATTTCGTGATCGACGAGCAAGGCCTGCATGAGGCGACGGGCGCAGATTGTCCAGGTGCGCGTGACGCGTCGGCTGACATCCTCATAGCCAACGATCTCGAAGCCCGCCGCCAGTGCCATCGCCTCGTACTCCTCGCGGGTGCCCATCGAGGGCAGGCGCCCTTCGCGGCAGATCGGTTCGAGCAGGTGACGAACCTTCCAACCGCTGGCATCGGTCTCGGCGAGCCACGCGCAGACGACGAAGCGGCCGCCGGGCGACAGCACGCGATGCGCCTCGGCGAAGAACTTCGGCTTGTCGACCATGTGCTCGCTCGACTCGATTGCCCATGCGGCATCGACCGAAGCGTCGGCCAGCCCGTTGACGAGCCAGTCGCGGAGATGGATGTCTACGTCGGGTACGGGATGCGCCGCGGCGTAGTGGGCCTGCTCAGCGGAAAGCGTGAAGCCGGTGACGCGGACCCTGCGTGTCAGCGCAAACTGCCGTGCGGTGGAGCCATAGCCGCAGCCGATATCGATGCACGCCTCGCCGGGCATGAGCTGGAGCCGATCGCCGACCGTGTCGACAAGCGCCTCGACGGCCTCGGCCGGTGTCTCGCGGCTCGTGGCCCATAGCCCGTGATGGACGTGCTCGCCCCACACTCGACGATAAACAGGATCCAGCTCGTCGTAGTGATCCGCGACCGCCACGGCGTTCTGGTCAACCTCCGGGACGATCACGCCCTCACAGTACAACGCGGATCCATGCCGTCGGAAGGTCTCAGCTTAGGCACCCCGCTCCCGCTGAACTGCGACAGTGCTGCCCATCGGCAGCGGTAGGGTCGGATCATGACTGGATTGTTTTCGCATCCTTCCGCCGCACCTGACGTTCCCGGTGCGAGGCCGGACCTACGGGTGGCGGTGTCCGTGCCCACCCCGGCTGATCACGCGTGGGCGGGCCTCACGGAGCACCTCCACCTTTGGTGGCCTGCCGGGGAGCTGAGCCGCTGGGGAGACGACAGTTTCTTCGATCTGGAGGACAACGCCCTGGTCGAGACCTCCGCGCAGGACGACGAGAACGTATGGGGCGAGGTGATTGGGGGCCGGCCGGGGGAGTGGCTCGAACTGAGGTGGAAGCACGCAGGGTCGACATCGACAACGGTGGTGCGGCTGGAGGTAACGGGCGGGCAGGACGGCACCACGCTGAGACTGACCCATACCGGGTGGACCACGGCGGACCCTCAGGCCATCTACGACTTCTACCAGGAGTTCTGGCCCGAGGCCCTTGCCCGTTACCAGCGTTTTATGGGGGGATCATGATCAGCGACGCAGCTATCGATGAACTGGCAGCAAGCCTGCCGGGACGGGTGTCGACGTCACCGGCGGACCTGACCGATTACTCGCGCGACCAAGGGCCCGTTGTGCAGGCGATCCTTCCCAGTGCGGTGATTCGGGCGCAGTCCGTCGAGGACGTACAGGCACTCCTGCGATGGGCCACGGGGCATGGCGTCCCCGTCGTCAGCCGTGGCGCTGGGTCCGGCCTCTCGGGCGGCGCCCATGCGACCAGGGGCAGCGTGATCCTGTCACTGGAACTCATGAACAGGATCGTGGAGGTGAACCCCGACGACGAGACCGCCGTCGTCGAACCCGGTGTCATCAACGCCGACCTCAACGCTGCTGTCGCGGAGCACGGCCTGATGTACGCTCCGGACCCCGCGAGCTACCGCTGGTCCACGATCGGCGGAAACGTCGCGACGAACGCCGGTGGCCTCCGCTGCGCGAAGTACGGCGTGACGCGTGACTCGGTCCTCGCACTCGACGTCGTACTGGCGGACGGGACCCTCGTGTCCACCGGGCACCGGACATTCAAAGGTGTGGCCGGCTATGACCTGACCGCGCTGATGACCGGGTCCGAGGGAACGCTCGGCGTCATCGTCGGCATCACGGTGCGCCTCCGTTACCTACCGCGCGCAGTACACACCCTGGCGGCGTTCTTCGACAGTTTCCCGGCGGCCGCCGCGGGCGTGCTCGCCATCGGTCGCGCCCGGGTGCAGCCCGCCATCCTCGAGCTGCTCGACGGCAGGACGCTCGAGGCACTGGACGGAGCCTACGGGTCCGACCTCCGCCAACGCGGCGGTTCGCTCCTCCTCATCCGGACCGACGGATACGGAGCTGCGGCAGAAGCGGAAGCGATTCGCGCGGCACTGGTCGGGCTGGGGGCGAGCGTCAGCGACGAGGGATCCGAGGAAGCCGATCGGCTCGTCGATTTGAGGCGGCACAGTCGAGGTGATGAGGTCGACGATCTTTACCGGGTGGGGGAGGACGTCGCCGTACCGAAATCGCAGCTGGTGCGCTACGTCGCAGAGTTGGAGGCCATGGCTGCCCGGCACGACGTCCGCCTGAAGGTGGTGGCGCATGCCGGGGACGGCAACCTGCATCCCACGTTCTGGGTCGACCGCAGTGAAGGCGAGCGGGCGCAGGAGCGGCTGGAGGAAGCGCTGGATGAGTCGGTCCGGTGTGCGCTCGACCTCGGCGGGACGATCACGGGAGAGCATGGCGTGGGTCAGTACAAGCGCCGGTGGCTCCCCTGGGAACAGTCGCCTGAGATCCTGGAGTTGCAGGCGCGCATCAAGCAGGTCTTCGATCCCCTCGGCATCCTCAACCCCGGTAAGGCGATCGTCTCCTGATTGTTGCCCTCCAGCTCCTGATAGGTGCATCAGCCCAGTGATACTGTTCAGGAAATTGCCGGAATCCCGTCACTTTTCACCTTCTTCCCTTGGGGGCGCCATGTCCGACAACAATCCAGGACCGCAGGGCAACTCGCCCTATGGTCAGAATCCGCCTCAGTACGGCCAGAACCAGCCTCAGTACGGGCAGAACCAGCCCCAGTACGGGCAGAGCCCCTCGCCGTACGGCCAGCAGGGGCCGTACGGCTCAGGCGCGGGGAACTACCCCGGACAGCAGGGCTACCAGGGCCAGCCCGCGGAAAACCCCGGCAGGACGCTGGGCATTGTCGGGTTCATCCTGGCCATCCTGATCGCTCCGGTCGGCCTGATCATCAGCATCGTGGCACTGGTGAAGTCCCGACGAGCCAGGATGGGCAACGGGTTCGCGCTGGCGGGCATTATCATCGGCGCGCTGTTCACGATCATCGGAATCATCCTGGCGATCTGGATCGGCACTCTCGCCGCTGATCTCGCACAGCAGGTCATCCAGGCGTGTGAGGGGCAGCCGACAGGCACTCCGGTCACTGTGCAGGGCCAGCCCGTGGAATGCCCGTAGTAGTCCGTAGTAGGAACTCAAGGAAGGGACCGGCAGCCTCACGGCTGCCGGTCCTTTCCTTTTGCCCTAGTTGTCGCCGTACTCCGAGTCCTCGTCGATCCCGATCGTCTTGGCGTCCGCCGTCAGCATGATCGCCGCCTCGTCGCGACGGTGCCGCAGTTCGTCGTCGAGATATGACTGCACGGCCTCCGCCATGGGCACGTTCCTGTCCTCACGCTCCGACATGTACCACCGGTGCTCCAGTACCTCGTGCACGACCTCCGCAGGCTCGAGCTTTCCACCGAGCTCGCGCGGGACGGCGCGGACGATGGGTTCGAAGACCTCGTTCACCCAGAGGTGGGCACTGAACTCCTCATCGAGGGTGGGGTTGTTGTCCGCGCGATAGGCGTCCATGTCGTTCAGGAGGCGTCGCGCCTGGTTCTCCTGGGCGTCCAGTCCGGTCAGGCGAAGGAGCCGGCGGCTGTGGTGTCCGGCGTCCACGACCTTCGGCTGCAGCTGGATCTGGGTGCCGTTAGCCGCCGTCTTGATCGCGTATTCCTCGACGTCGAATCCGAGCTCGTTGAGCCGGCGGATGCGTGCGCCGACGCGCCACCGTTCGCCGAGTTCGAACGACTCCTTCTCGGTGAGCTCACTCCAGAGCCGGCGGTAGCTGTCCATGATCAGCTCGCTCGTCGCGAGCGGATCGACCTTCTCCTCGATGAGGCCTCCCTCGGCGAGGTCCATCAGCTCGCCGGCGATATTCACGCGGGCGATCTCGAGGTCGTACTCCCGCTGTCCAGTCGACAGCTCGGGGTACAGCTCGCCGGTTTCGGCGTCGACGAGGTAGGCGGCGAAGGAACCCGCGTCGCGTCGGAACAGGGTGTTCGACAGCGAGACGTCGCCCCAGTAGAACCCGATGAGGTGGAGGCGGACAAGGAGCAGCGCCTGCGCGTCGATGAGCCGCGTCAGGGTGTCACGGCGGAGGGTCTGCGAGAACAGGGCCCGGTACGGGAGTGAGAACTTGAGGTGCCGCGTGACCAGGACTGGATCGAGCTCCTCGCCTTCAGGAGTGGTGCGCCCGGAGATCACGGCGACGGGCTCGACGCAGGGCACATCCAGCCGCTGGAGTTTCCGGAGCATGTGGTACTCGTGGCGGGCGATGTGCTCGCTGGTCTCCTTGACGGCGATGACGGATCCGCCGAGGTGGGCGAAACGTACGATGTGCCGGGAGATGCCGCGGGGAAGTGCTGCGAGGGCGCTGGCGGGCCACTGCTCGAGCGCGATGTGCCAGGGGAGGTCGAGCAGCTCGGGATCTGTCGCCGCTGCAGTGATGTTCAGGGACCCGAGACTCGGGGCCTCTGAGGAAGCGGGCCGCAGTCTCGGCAGCTTGCCCGTCTGGTCGTAATCGGTCGGCTCGTCATGCCACTGGGCGTTCGAGGTCTCAGTCATGGTGCTGCCTTCGTATCAGGGCGGGAAATGGGTCCTGGATCAAGCGTAGTTGCCGTTAAACGAAGCGGTGGCTTCCGCCGGACACCCAGGGGATGTCCGGCGGAGCCACCGCCGTCGTCGTACGTGGTCTGCGGAGAAGTTAGACCGTCTCCGCCAGGCGGAGGCCGCTCGTGGTGTCGAACAGGTGCACGTGGCCCTGCTCAGGACGGACGTAGACGCTGTCGCCCTTCATCGGCGGGCGGCGGCCGTCGACGCGGACCACCATGTCGTGGTTCTTGCCGTCGAGCGTGGTGTGTCCGTAGATGTAGGCGTCGGCACCGAGTTCCTCGACGACGTCGACCTCGACCTGCAGGCCTTCGCCGGTGCTGCTGAGCACGAGGTCCTCGGGCCGGACGCCCAGGGTGACCGTGTTGCCGGCGGCGGCGTCCAGCACGTTGCGCGGAACCGGGTAGATGATGCCGCCGAAGAGGACACCGCCATCGGTGACGGGCAGTTCCAGGAGGTTCATCGCGGGGGAACCGATGAATCCGGCCACGAAGACGTTCTTCGGGCGCTCGTAGAGGTTGCGCGGGGTGTCGACCTGCTGCAGGATGCCGTCCTTGAGGACTGCGACGCGATCACCCATGGTCATGGCCTCAACCTGGTCGTGCGTCACGTAGACCGTGGTGACGCCGAGGCGCCGGGTCAGCGAAGCGATCTGGGTGCGGGTCTGCACACGGAGCTTGGCATCCAGGTTCGAGAGCGGCTCATCCATGAGGAAGACCTGCGGGTTACGCACGATCGCGCGGCCCATGGCGACGCGCTGGCGCTGGCCACCGGAGAGTGCCTTCGGCTTGCGGTCCAGGTAGTCCTCGAGGTCGAGGAGCTTCGCAGCCTCGCGGACGCGCTCGGCACGCTCTTCCTTCGAGACGCCGGCGATCTTGAGCGCGAAGCCCATGTTGTCGGCGACCGACATGTGCGGGTAGAGCGCGTAGTTCTGGAAGACCATCGCGATATCGCGATCCTTCGGGGGGACATCCGTGACGTCACGGTCACCGATGAGGATGCGTCCTGAGTTGACGTCTTCGAGGCCTGCGAGCATGCGCAGGGAGGTGGACTTTCCGCAACCGGAGGGTCCCACGAGGACGAGGAATTCGCCGTCGGCGATGTCGATGTTCAGCTTGTCGACAGCGGGCTTCTCGGTGCCCGGGTACAGGCGCGTGGCCTGGTCAAACGTTACCGTTGCCATGGTTTTGGTTCCTTTTCACGGGCAGGTACGTGCCCGACGATCCGTAGTGAATGGAAGAGTATTCAGTTATGACGCGTGCCCAGCCAGCAGTACCGGTGGCCTTGGTCACGCCCCCGTAGTATGACACGTTCCCTAGCTGCGCGCACCTGACGACCGTAAAGCCACGAGTTCCTGGAGGACCTCCGCGAAGTCTTCGGGCGTGGCGACGGTGAAGGCCGCGGAAGTTTCGCCGGGGCCGATCCGGATGCCGACGTCGTCCGGGCCGAGTGTCCGCTGGGCGTGTTCGTCCGTGACGTCGTCACCTGCGAAGAGGACCGCCGTTGCACCCGCCGCTTCCCTCAGCAGCGCGAGCCCCTGTCCCTTGTCCGCCTTGATCACCGAGATCTCCAGGACCCGCTTGCCGTCGGTCACGCTGAGACCCTCGATCCGCGCGAGTTCTGCCCGGGCTGCGGAGACGGCGGAGTCGGCGACGTCGTCGGCCGCCGTCCTCGTGTGGAGGACGACGCCCGCCGGCTTGAACTCGATGCGCGTCCCCTCGTGATCGGCGACAACCTGTTCAATGACGTCGACCGCCCGTGCCAGGAGGTCCTCCTGCTCCGGTGTCAGCGCGAGGGGCGCGCCGTCGGGCCCGGTCCAGGTCTCGGCGCCATGGCTCCCGATCAGCATGGTGTCCGTGGGCGGCTCCGCGACGGCCCGCAGGCTGCCGAGGGCGCGTCCGGAGATCAGCGCCGTCGTCGTATCGGGAAGACCGGCCAGGGCGCGGACAGCCTCCGCGGACGCCGGAAGTGCCCGGGCATCCTCGGCCCGCTGTACCAGCGGGGCGAGCGTTCCGTCGAAATCGAGCGCGACCAGCAGGCGCGGTGTCGCGGCAAGGGTGCGCAGGGCGTCGTGGAGGTCCGCCTCAAGCGCCATGACCGGGGCCTCCGGAGTGAAGGGCGTCGAGGAATGCGTGCGACCAGCGTTCGACGTCGTTGTGGACGACCTGGCGGCGCATGAGCCGCATCCGCCGCATGGCCTCCGTCTTCGGCATGGTGATCGCCGAGACGATCGCGCTCTTCAGGCCGTCGATGTCGTGCGGATTGACGAGGATCGCCTGGCGAAGGGTGTCCGCCGCGCCCGCGAACTCGCTGAGGACGAGCATCCCCGTATTGCCGGTACGGGCCGCGACGTATTCCTTGGCGACGAGGTTCATGCCGTCGCGCAGTGCCGTGACGAGCATGACGTCGGCGGCCAGGTACAGCGCCACCATCTCCTCTACCGGGTAGCTGTGGTGCAGGTAGCGGATGGCCGTGTTCTTCATGGTGTCATGCGTGCCGTTGATGCGGCCGACCGCACCTTCGATGTCCTCACGCAGGATCCGGTACTGCTCCACGCGCTCGCGGCTCGGGCTGGCGACCTGGATGAGGGCAGCGTCCTCCACCGTGATGGCGCCGTCCTCGAGCAGCTCGCCGTAGGCCTTGAGCCGATGGCCGATACCCTTCGTGTAGTCGAGGCGGTCCACGCCGAGCAGGATGTGCTGGGGGTCGCCCAGCTCGCGCCGGATCTCCTTCGATCGCTCGATGACGTCCGGGCGCTGCGCCAGCTCCGTGATCGACGCCGTGTCGATGGAGATGGGGAATGCCTCCGCGCGTGAGACGTAGGCGGGAGTGCCGTCGTCGTCCTCAGGGATCTGCACCTGCTGGGCCTTGATCGTGTAGCCCTTGAAGCGGCGCACGCAGCGGAGGAAGTTGCTGGCGTCGCTCGGGCGCTGGAAACCGATGAGGTCGGCCCCGAGGAGTCCCTCGATGACCTGCCGGCGCCACGGGAGTTGCGCGTAGATCTCCAGCGGCGGGAACGGGATGTGGTTGAAGAAGCCGATCTTCAGGTCGGGGCGGGCCTGCCGCAGCATTCTGGGCACGAGTTGCAGCTGGTAGTCCTGCACCCACACCGTGGCACCCTCGGCAGCCACGGACGCCGTAGCCTTCGCGAAGCGCTCGTTGACCTTCCGATAGGAGTCCCACCAGGTGCGGTGGAACTCCGGCGATGCGATCACATCGTGGTAGAGCGGCCACAGCGTGGCGTTGGAGAAGCCCTCGTAGTACAGCTCCACCTCCTCCTCGCTGAGCGGCACGGGGACCAGGCGCATGTTCGCCTCGTCGAAGGGCTCGAGCGTCTCGTCGGGGGCCCCATGCCAGCCGACCCAGGCGCCGTCGGCCTTCGCCATGACCGGTGCGAGTGCGGTCACGAGGCCACCGGGCGACCGCCGCCAGGAGCTTTCGCCGTGTTCGTCGACGACGCGGTCCACCGCGAGCCGGTTGGAGACGACGATGAAGTCGAAATCCCCGAACTGGCCGTCCGCCGAGAAGGTGGGTTTGACGCCGGTTGTGGTCGAAGGTTGTGCTGCGCTCAAAACGGGCTCCATGGCAGTAGGTGGTCTCTGACCTGACTCTATCGGTTCGTGCCTCCGCTGGTTCGGCTTCCGGCGCCCGGGCGCTTGAAGGCAGGGCCGCATTCCGATCATGTCCGAGCGCAATCGGTGGCTCAGAGCCGGCACGTGGGCGGACGACGGGCTGCCCGAGGCGGGATCGGAGTCGGGGCTGCCGGCCGCACGGGAGGCAGCGCGCCTGATTTCCCGCGCTGCCGGGGCTGGGCTACCCTTATTGAGCGTTCAGCGTCGATTCCTGCTGCCTCCTGTGGCGGCGGGGGACGACGGCACCGCTGGCCCGGCCAGCACGCCTCCTTAGCTCAGTTGGCCAGAGCACCGCTCTTGTAAAGCGGGGGTCGTCGGTTCGAATCCGACAGGGGGCTCCACCAACCCCTCTTGACTAGGCAAAACACCTAGCAGGAGGGGTTTGTCATCTCCCCCCAGTCCTCGCTTTCTGCAGCGCCCTGACGGCGGGAGTCTGCCGGAATGCGGAGACTGACGTTGCTCCTGGTCCCGTCCGGATCCGGAACCCACAGATACCCTTTATCCGATCGGGTAGTGCACCTGGGGTCAGAGTCATTGACAGTTTGAAACCTGCGGACGTAGGTTGCGCGTTGTACGCCCTGACTGAACGGTTACCCCGTTCCCTCAGAAGGCCCGTCGCCGCCACGGCATCCAACGCATATTCGAGCAGGACGTGCGGCATTCGCCCTCCTGCCACGCTCAGGAGCCCCATCATGAGTATTACGAAAGCCTTGTCCCTCCCGATGCTCGTTGCCTTCTCCCTCGCCGCGGGAGCCGCACCAGCCAGCGCGGCCCCGGGGGACTCGGAACCCTCCCGCGGTGGCACCCGTGGGTTCGTTCCGGTCCCCGAGGAGTACTACACACCCGAGTCCCACGACGTGGAGGCGTGCGGAAGTACCGTCACCATCGCCTACGGAGATGTCCGGGAGATCGAGTACAGGGAACGCGTGAACAAGGACGGCTCGATGGTGGTGCGCTTCCGCGGCGAGTCGACGGTCGATATCACCCGCGAGGATGGCGCCTTCATCGACGAACTCGATGTCTCCGGCTCCTTCACCCAGCACATTTCGGCCGACGGGCAGAGTGCTGAGTTCACCTTCAGGGGCGCCACGATCGTTGAACCGTCGGACCCGACAAGTGCCGCGGGTTTTGCCGCAGCAGGTCTTCCGTACCTCTTCTTCTTCGAACACGGCAAGTTGACCGTTGATGTGGGATTCTCCGATGATCCGACCGTCATGGAACCGGACTCGGTCGAGGTGGTGCACTCGCCCCGACACGTGGTCGACGTGTGCGACCTGCTCGATGAGGCCCGGTAGTTGAAGCGTCTGGACTCTGGCACTCCCAGCAGAAGCTCGAGCTGGATCTGTGAGACGCCGGTGATGAGCTCTGCATCGTTTCGCCTCGTTTGATCCGTCCCGATGAAGACGGCTTCGCTGGTGACTCCGCCGGCCTCTCTTCACCTTCTGGCGCCCCCTGCGGCACCCGCGATCTCTCGGTCCTGGCGGAGCACCTTGGGGCGAAGTGCACCGAGGTGAACTAGCGCGGAGCGCCTCACGGGACGAGCAGGCGAAAGACCCGGTTCTCACTCGTCTTCTCCGAACCGGTTCCGGTAGTCTTTCGCCGAATCCCGGGCCGACCGGACGGATCTGGTGGAGTGTCGTCGGTTCGCCGCTTCCTGCCGACGGTGGAGGCCCGCGAGTTCGCGCTCCATCTTGCGATAGCTCTGCCAGCGCCGCTCCGCCAGGGCGCCGGTCTCGATGGCAGACCGGACCGCGCAGCCAGGCTCGCGGTCATGGGCGCAGTCGCTGAAACGGCAGCCCGGGAAGAGCTCCTCGACGTCCGTGAAGATGTCCGTCAGCCCGTCCTCGGCGTCCCACAGCGCGAAGCCACGCACCCCTGGTGTGTCCATGACGACGGCGCCGTCTCCCAGCGGGACCAGTTCACGGGCCGTCGTCGTATGCCGGCCTTTTCCGTCACCAACCCGGACCTGGCACGTTCCCTGGCGGGAACTGCCGGTGAGGGCGTTGATGAGGCTCGACTTGCCCGCGCCCGAGGGCCCGAGCAGCGCCATCGTCTGCCCGGGGCCGATTCGCCCCCGGAGTTCATCGAGCCCGTCGGACGCTTCGGCGGAGGTGGTGACCACCTCGACGCCGCGGGCCCGGTCGATCGTCTCGGTGACGACATCATCGAAGCGGGTGCTCAGGTCGGCCTTCGTCAGGATCACGACCGGAAGAGCGCCGGAGTCACGGGCTGCCACCAGGGTGCGTTCGAGTCGATTGGTCGACAGGGGCCTGTCCAGGGGCACGACGACGCCCACCAGGTCTATGTTGGCGCCGAGCAGCTGCGCCTCGGACAGCGGGTCATGCGCCCGCTTGCGCCTGAGCAGGGAGAAGCGGGGTAGGAGACCGACGACGGTGTGACCGCCGGTGGCCGGGTTTCCGCCCGCGACGGCGACCCAGTCGCCGGTCACGAGCGCGCAGTCACTGTCGAGGTGGTCACTGTCGAGGTGGAACAGCCCGTCCTGATCCGCGAGCAGAACGCGTCCGCGGTCCGTGCGGATCACCCGCGCAGGCCGCGCACCCGGCGGGGGCGGGAAGTGGAGGGTGAAGAGAGCGTCGATGGGGTCGGTGAAGCCGTACTGCGTGAGGGTGTTCAAGGGGGATCCTCTGCGGAAGCCTCCCGCAGGGCACGGCTAGTGCGCGGATGCAGGGGAGGCGGGACTCATGGGGGCGTGTGCGGCGCAGAACGCGGCGACGATGTCCTTCTTCATGACTCCACCTCCTCGTGAACCTCTCGTCCGGCCCGACCGGCCGGTGGACTTCCATGGTACCCACGGCGAAAGGGCTGCGAACAGGCCCGCCTGCGCAGCAACCACGCCGATGCCGTACTCCCGGGAATACCCGACTCCTTAGTGCCTCCCCTCCGGGAGTACTAGAGCCTTCTTCGGGAGCCCGATGACCTGCACGAGTCCGGCGACGCAGCCGATGATGACGACGGAGAGCAGGGCGAGCAGCGGGATGTTCGGTCCCCTGCGCGTCTCGGTGCGTTCAAGCGCCACGGCCTCCGGGCTGGCGTCAGCTGACGCCGATCCCGGGGCCTGCGTCGTCGCCGCGGCCGATGGCGTCGGCGATGGGGTGGGGGTCCTCACGGTCTTCGGGGCCTCGGTGGTCTCCTCGATCGGCGCTTCCACGATCTCCGGCAGGACCTCGGGAACCGGCGGCAGAAGGACTTCCGGCACGGCCTGCTCCACGGGCTGTACCGGGACGGGAGCAGGGGCCGGGAGATTCTGCACCGGTGCCGGGGAGGGCGCCGGAGCGGGGGGCGGAACCGGGACGGGAGCCACGGTGGGCTCCTCCGTCGGTGCAGGTGAAGGTGAAGGTGCAGGTGTCGTGGAGGGCGGGGAAGTAGGGGGCACGGTCGGGGCCACCGAGGGCGCAGGTGTCGGGACGGCAACGGTAGTCGTGGGCTCAGGACTCGGCGGGGGCGTCGTCGTGGCGACCTGGTTCTGGCACTTCTTCGTACCGTCACCGATGGTGCAGTCCAGGGCCTGCGCGGGCAGCGCGCCGAAGGTGAGGCCGCCGAGCAGGACGATGGCGGCAGCGGACACGGTCCGGTTCAGATGCTTGCTCAAGGGACTCCCGGGTCTTCGACAGGCCGTCTGCCTGCGTCGGTCAGTGTACCGCCCAGAACTGCGCAAGCCAGTAGAAGAGCGGCGGGTGGGATGATCATGTGCCAGACCTGCGCTGTCCCTGCGCGTCAGCTGCGTTGGTCGGGGCCCTGCGCTTCCACCTGCTCGGCCTCGCGCTGCTCGGTGTCCGCGTCCGACGTCGTCGCCCCGGGTTCCATGCTGTCGAGTTCGCGCCAGCCACCCTTGCGGTACGTCGGTGTTCCCACGGCCAGGACCAGCAGCGTGAGGAACACCGCTGCAAGCATCACGCACACCATGGCCAGCGAATCGCCCCCGAGGAGGCCGACGAACGGGCTGACGAGTCCGGCTACGCCCGACTGCAGTGACCCGATGACCGCCGCTGCCGTACCGGCCATGTGGCCGTAGTTGTGCAGCGCGAGTACCGAGGCGTTCGCGGCGGTCAGCCCCTGCATCCCGAGGACGAGCCAGAGCCCCACCATGAGTCCCACGATGCCCCCGAGCCCGGTGAGCACGATCGCGAGGAGGATGAGCGCGCAGCCCATCTGCACCAAGACCGCGATCCGCAGCACCCGGATGGGAGCCGCACGACGCACCAGGGCCGCATTCAGCTGCGCCGACCCGACGAGGGCGACGCCGTTGAGCGCGAACACCGCCGCGAATTGCCCCTGGCTGAGGCCGTACTCGTTCTGGAAGACGAAGGGCGAACCGACGACGTAGCTCATGATGACGGCGAGACCGAGACCCGGTACCACCGCGAGGGCCATGAAGCGCCGGTCGCGGAGCAGGGACAGGTAGCCGCGGGCGACCTCGCGGGGATTGCCTGGGCGCCGCTGTGCCGGTGGAAGGGATTCCGGCATGAAGCGCCAGACGATCAGGACGAGGGCCAGGCCGATGAGCGCGAGAGCGTAGAACACGGCCCTCCAGTGCCAGGCCCCGGCGATGGCCTGTCCGATCGTCGGTGCGAAGAGCGGGGCCACCCCGATCACGAGCATCAACCGGGACAGCAGTCTCGCGGCGTCCGACCCCACGAAGCGGTCCCGGATGACGGCGATTGCCACGACCGACGCGGCAGCGTTGAAGAAGCCCTGGCAGACGCGGAGCCCGATCAGCGTGCCGATGTCCGCGGTGAGGGAGCAGAGGATCGAGGTCACGACATGGAGTGAGATGCCGATGAGGAGCGGCAGCCGTCGCCCGAACCGGTCGGAGAACGGCCCGATGACCAACTGGCCGACGCCTGCGCCGAGCAGCATCCCGGACATGGTGAACTGGACGGCCGCCTGCGTCGCGTGGAGGTCCTCCGCGACCGCCGGCAGCGATGGCAGGTACATGTCGGTGGTGACCGCCGGCAGCGCGGCGAGCGCACCCAGCATCAGGATGTACTTGATGCTCGAGTTGCGGGCGGCGGTCCTGCCGGCTGTCTTCGCGGTACTCACCCTGAAACCCTAGGCGAATTGTTGACCTGACGAACATATGTGAAGGGCAGTGATCTCATCCCGGGGTAGTGCTGGACAGGGAGACGACCCGTCGTTACCGCGGAGGTAGCCGGTGCAGCTCGGCCTGGAGCGCGCTTCCGTCGATGACCGCGGTCATGTAGGTGCAGAAAGGCTGGCGTCGGCGGTCCGTAGGGGAACCCGGGTTGAGGAGCCGCAGGCCGGTGCCAGCGCGGGTGTCCCACGGGATGTGGCTGTGCCCGAACACGAGCACGTCGGCATCGGGATAGAGCGCAGCCATGCGTGCTTCCCTCCCCTGCTTCTGTCCCGTCTCGTGCACCACGGCGAGGCGCACGCCGTCGAGTTCCGCCCGGGCGACGAGGGGAAGGCGCGCCCGCAGATCGGCGCCGTCATTGTTCCCGTAACACGCGAGAAGGCGGTCCGCGCGGGCTTCCAGCTCGTCCAGGAGGGGGGCCTCGGTCCAGTCCCCGGCGTGCACGACGACGTCGGATGACTCGACCGCCGCCCACACCTCGGCTGGGAGTTCCTTTGCGCGCTTCGGCAGATGCGTGTCGGCCAGGAGCGTCAGGGTGAGGGGCATGGAGCCATTGTCCGGTGTCACGGGGCACCCGTGACAAGTCGGAGACCCTATGCCATGATTCCATAAGCACGCTTACTAATGGCGTGGTTCCAGGAGGAGGCAGCATGCAGATTGACAAGTCGCAGATCATCGACCTGCTGAAGAGCCAGGGCAAGGACGGCGACGCCGACCAGGCGCAGTCCGAGCTCCCCGACCAGGTGGATCCGGAGCAGCACTCGGACCTCCTTGCCAAGTTCGGCATCAACCCGAAGGACCTGCTGGGCAAGATCCCCGGCCTGGGTGGCTTCGGCGGCTAGGCGGATCCGGCGCAGAAGCGCCGATGAGTGAAGGAGTCAGCAATGGATACGAGTCAAGTGGTGTGGATCATCGTCGGGATCATCGTCCTCCTGGCCATCATCGCCGTGGTGGCATTCCTGGCCCGGAAGCGCGGCGACGCGCAGCGCAGGCGACAGCAGGAACAGGACCGGCATCGCGCGGCGGAGATGCGCGAGAAAGCCAAGGACACGGAACTCGAGGCGCGCGAGCGCGAAGCAAAGGCCGCGATGGCGGAAGCCGAGGCGCAGCGGGCCGAGGTCGAGGCCGAGCGGCTCCGTCAGCAGGCCCAGGAGCGGCAGACCGACGCTCAGGGACTGCGCGAGAAGGTGACACACCACGTCCAGGCTGCGGACGAGCTGGACCCTGATGTCACTCCGGACAAGGATCCGCGCCGGGGTCAGTGACCAGGCGTCGTCCGGAACGTGCACAGGGAGTTCTCCTCGCGGGGGCTCCCTTCGTGCGCGGAGACCCGGGGAAGGGGCCGGAGCGGCCCAGGTCGAGGAGAGGCGGGCAGGATGCGTGCAGCAGGGACCGTGGTCATCACGGGTGCATCGAGCGGTATCGGACGGGCGACGGCGCGGCTGTTCGCGGCCGGCGGTGCGCGGCTCGTCCTCGCCGGACGGGACGCCGACACGCTCGAGGCCGTCGCGGCGGAATGCCGGGACAGGGGTGCGGCGGTCCTGGCCGTGCCGACGGACGTAGGGTCGGAGGACGACGTCGAGCGGCTCGCAGACGCGGCCGTCCAGCGTTTCGGCAGCATCGATGTCTGGGTGGGCAATGCCTCCCTGTACAGCTTCGGGACGTTCGAGCAGACGCCGTCGGAGGTGTTCGACCGGATCATCGAGGTCAACCTGTTGGGCCAGGTGTACGGCGCGCGTGCTGCCCTGCGTGTCTTCCGGCGGCAGGGCAGGGGAGTCCTGGTGTCCGTGGCATCGGTGTACTCCCGCATCACCTCACCCCTGGTGAGTCCCTATGTCACCAGCAAGTTCGGGCTCCTCGGGTTCCTCGAAGTGCTACGGATGGAGACACGCGACGCGCCGGACATCCATGTCTGCGCAGTGCTTCCGGCGACGATCGACACCCCCATCCATCAGCACGCAGCGAACTACACGGGGCGTCCCGTGCGGCCTCTGCCCCCGGTCGTGGATCCGGTCCGGGTGGCGCGGGCGATCGTCCGGGTCTCCCACCGGCCCCGCCGACTGACGCAGGTGGGCCGGGTCCAGTCGATGTTCGTCTATGCCCGGGCCCTGGCGCCTGCCGTGTACGAACCGGCGGTGGCCGTCGCCTACCGTGCACTGGCACTGAAGAAGGGGTCATTGCCACCCGCGCCCGGCAACCTGTTCGAGGCGGACCGGAAGGCCACCGGTGTCACCGGCGGTTGGCGCATCCTGCCCTGGCTGCGGTGTACTCCTGGACGTTGACGAGACACATCAGGAGGAACACCAGCATCTCCTGCCTCAAGCATGTACTCCCGCCACTGTCAATGTGAGCGACACGATAGGGCGCGCTGGCGTCGCATAGCCGGCGTCCCTCCATAGTTGAGGTATGGATCAATGGCAGGGCCTCCTGGCACAGTGCGCCCGGGGTATGGGGTTCAACCGCGGTCGGAAGCGGGCAGCGTATGCCCTTGCGGGGGTAGGGATCTTCTGGGCCGTGGGGCTGCTCGGCGGGCTACGCATTCTGCACACCGCCGCCTCGCCGATGACCATCCTCGTGCTGCTCTACGTCATGCTCGCGATCGTGGCGCTCTCCCTCGTGATCGCGGCCGCTGCCGTCGCCGAACTGGGGCGGCAGACAGCCGAGAGGCGCCGGCGCTAGGACCTTGATCCCAGCCGGCAGGGGCCGTTTGTCTTCAAGTACTTGAAGTTCCTATCGTTGATGGTGTGAGCGCACCGAGCATCCGGAAAACGTACACGATCAAGGAAGCGGCAGCCCTGACGGGACTGCCGGCCAGTACGTTGCGCTATTACGAATCGATCGGCGTGATCACACCGATCCGTCGCGGCGCGAGCAGCAAGCACCGGGTCTACACGACCGAGGATCTGGACCTCCTGACCTGGGTTTCCTGCCTGAGCGCGACGGGAATGTCCGTAAGCGACATGCGCCGCTACATCGGGAACGGAGCACTCGGGGCGGCCGCTGCCCCGGAGCAGATCGAACTGCTGAAGGCCCAGCAGGAACAGCTAGCCATCGAAGCGAGGTCGATCGCCCTGCGGAGGCGCTACGTCGCACTGAAGATCGACTATTGGCGGGCCGTCCAGGCCGGCGACGATTCCAGGGCCGCGCAGCTGTCGGACGAAGCACGCTCCCTGGTCGACGACCTCAAGAAGACCAAGAAGTCGTAGACGACATGCGCCCCGGACCCGACGGTCCGCAGATCGGGCGCGCCCTCACGAAGGAAGGCACGAACGATGAAATACACCCAGAGCGGCGGCCAGAGCGCGGTGGGACCGGAGGCCTGGTTCACGGGCACCGTCCACATCGATGGCGTGCGCACCCCCGACGAGCAGTCGGCGGTCGGCTGCGCCCACGTGCGGTTCAGTCCGGGCGCCCGCACAGCCTGGCACACCCACCCCAAGGGCCAGACGCTCTACGTCACCGACGGCATCGGCTACGTCGCCCGCCGCGGCGGCGCGGTACAGGAAATACGCCCAGGCGACGTCGTCTACATCGAACCCTATGAAGAGCACTGGCACGGCGCCACCGCCGGCCGCTTCATGGCTCACATCGCCATCCAGGAAGCGGACGGCGAGGGCCAGGTCGTGACGTGGGGCGAGCACGTCACCGACCGGGAATACGCCCAGCCGGCCGCAACCAGCAACTGAACGCCCCTCGAAGGAGACAACACATGACCACCACCGTCCACGCCTACGCCTCACCCTCCGCCGACAGGGACCTCGTCCCCACCACCATCGAACGCCGCGACGTCGGTCCCCACGACGTCCTGATCGAGATCAAGTACGCCGGCATCTGCCACTCCGACATCCACCGTGCGCGGGGACTGGGGGCCGCAGCCCTACCCCCTGGTGCCCGGCCATGAGATCGCGGGCATCGTTGCAGAAATCGGTTCCGAGGTGACCAAGCACGCCGTCGGTGATCGGGTCGGCGTCGGCTGCATGGTCAACTCCTGCGGGGAGTGCAAGAACTGCACGGCGGGCGACGAGCAGTACTGCGTCAACGGGATGGTGGGCACCTACGGCGCCACCGACCGCGACGGGACCGTCACCCAGGGCGGCTACTCCACCCACGTCGTCGTCACCGAGGACTTCGTGCTGGGGATCCCCGAGGGCATCGAGCTCGACGCCGCCGCCCCCCTGCTCTGCGCCGGCATCACCACCTACTCGCCGCTGCACCGCTGGGGCGCCGGCCCCGGCAAGAAGGTCGCCGTCGTCGGCCTCGGCGGCCTCGGTCACATGGCTGTCAAGATCGCCCACGCGATGGGCGCCGAAGTCACCGTCCTCTCGCAGTCCCTCAAGAAGCAGGAGGACGGCCTGCGTCTGGGCGCGGACCACTACTACGCCACCAGCGACGAAGTGACGTTCACCGAGCTGGCCGGTTCGTTCGACCTCATCATCAACACGGTCAGCGCCCGGATCGACATCAGCGCCTTCCTGGGACTCCTGACGGTCGGCGGCGCCCTGGTCAACGTCGGCGCGCCTGCTGAGCCGCTGCCGGTGAACGCGATGGCGCTCATCGGCGGTCGCCGCTCGTTCGCCGGCTCCATGATCGGCGGCATCGCCGAAACGCAGGAAATGCTCGACTTCTGCGCCCGGAACGGCATCGGCGCCGAGATCGAGGTCATCCCGGCCGGGAAGATCAACGACGCCTACGAGCGCGTCCTCGCCTCGGACGTCCGCTACCGCTTCGTCATCGACGCCGCCACCTTCGCCTAGCGGCCGAACCCGGACCGGGGCGGGATGCGAAGCCCCTCCGCCCCGGTCCGGACACATCCGCGCGCCGCGCCGGGCCCGGCCTGCCGCGCCTAGCGGCTCACGACGACGTGCTCGTTGGGTACGCAGTGCGTCATGGTCAGGCCCTCGACATCGCGGGGGCCGTTGCTGCCCAGGTTCTTCAGGCGGGCCAGTTCGTCCTCGGAGAGGGTCTGGCTGGCCAGCGGAGGCAGGTCCTTGACGTCCGCGAGGCCGATACCGAGCCCTTCCCCGACGCGGGCCCCGAGTTCGTCGTCGACGAGGTAGAAGTGCCACACCATGCGTTCCTGCACGGCGCGGGCAGCCTGCCCGATCAGGGTCACGAAGTTGGCGACGAGGTCGTCCTTCTCCCACTGCTCGAGCAACTGGTACCGCTGGCCCGCCTGCAGGTAGTCGTTGGTGAGCGGGATGCGCTTGCGTGTCAGGCGCCCGGAGATCTCCGGCCCCTGCTCGTCGTGCGTCGGGTACT
>NZ_NFSC01000016.1 GCF_002157505.1 Arthrobacter agilis | reverse complement strand
AGCTAGCCACCACGGTTTCCCCAGGGGGCCCCGGATCGCCGAACACGGCGGCCCGGGGCCCTCCCTCGTTTAACCCTCTTGACGTGCGCTAGCTCACGCCCTACGCTCATAACACCGTAATACGGTCGTATAGCACTAGTCCAAGCAGCCCTCCGAAATCCGGATGAGCACTTAGCGCCGCCGCCGTTCTGCCATACCGCACCTAGAACGATGTTCCAGCGGGACAGCACTCGAAGATCCCGGCATCCCAAGTAACCAGGAACGATCCCAGCGGCTGCTGGGCAAACGAAAGTAGTCAAAGATGACTCAAGACACAACCATCCGGCGGAGCGTGGGGCAAGTTGCTCCAGTTATCGCAGTCATTCTGCTTGCCGGCATGATTCTGGATCAGACCAACTCCGTCACCCCCCTTGTCGGGACAATCGCAGCGACATCGAACCTGTCCGGGTCGGAGATCGGATGGGTCCTCAATGCGCTGATGCTCGGAGGGGCGGTATCGATCGGACTCACCTCACGCCTGGGTGACAAATACGGCCACCGCAAGGTCCTCATCGTGCTGACCCTGCTGGCGCTGGTGGGGTGCGTCCTGGCCGCGACCGCCACCGGCTTCTGGCCGCTGGTCGTCGGCCGATTCCTCTCGGGCCTCGCGCTCGGCGTGCCTCTAGGGTTTGGGTTGCTTCGCCCGCGAGCTACCGCTCGCGTCGTCCAGAACGTTTCGCTGGCGTTCTCCATGGTGGTGTCTGCCGGCGCGCCACTCGCTCTCGTTGCCAGCGGCCTCATGGTCGAAAGGGGAATTCCGTGGCAGGCAGTTTTCTGGCTGACCTTCGGGCTCTTCGCACTCTTGCTCGTCTTCGCCCTGCTCTCGCCTGAGACGCCCGTAGAGGCCCGTAGGTCCGTTCGCGTCGACTGGGCTGGCGGAATCGGGGTCGGAATCTGGGCCACGGCTTTTCTGATCGGGATCAGCGAAGGGCCAAGCAGAGGTTGGACTTCACCTCTCGTGCTCGGAGGCTTCGTCGTCTTCGCGATTGTGCTGACCGCATGGATCTACCAGCAACGACGCACACCCGAGCCGCTGATGTCCTTCAAGAACATGGACGTTCGCCAATTGCTCGTGGGCCTCTCAGCCCAAATCGCCGTCGCTGCCCCCGCGATAGGCCTGTTCGTGGGACTGACCTTCCTCATGCAGACCCCGACCTCATCGGGGTTCGGTTTGGGCCTATCCGCCCTCCAAACATCGTTCGTGATACTCGCAATGATTCCCGGCTCCGCGGTCGGATATCTGTGGCTGCGGTGGGGACTCACTAATCTCGGACCGAGGCTTGTCCTGATCATCGCTGGGGTTGGTGGGATAACAACCTTCCTCGGCATGGCCTTCGCCCATCAGACGGTCACGCTGGTCTTCTTCTGGGTGTTCCTCTACGCCGCGACGATCCTGAGCTGCTTCACAGCGGGCTACGCCCTCATCACAGCGTCCGCACGGCAAGACAACACCGGAGTCACGATGGCGATGCAGACAATCATCATCAATATCAGCCAGACAATACCTATCGCGATCATCCTGAACGTAATGGTGCCCGGCCCCGAAGGATTCGTTCCGGAGTCAACATTTGTCGGCATCTTCCTTGCTTGCGCACTCATCATCGCCGTGTTCGTGATCGGCTGGGCCGTCTTCGCGCCTAAGCGCCTCTCGGATCGACACGCCATCGACACGGAGACCGACCCCACGAAGATAACCGTGGCAGCCCACTAGCAACACAAGCCCTCCTGCTACAACCCCGCCGTCGTCCACCCTGAGGAATCACTACTGAGTCCTTTCCTCAAGTGAGCGGCAACGAAGATGATCATGGGCCTCACGTTCGAGGACCATGATCATCTTCGTGCAGCAACGGCATGGACCTGGCATCGAACGGATATGCCCCTTTACTGCTCGCTCAGACCTTCGGCTGGCGGGAACCTACGTTCAAAGCCCCGGATCCCCGCAGCCAGTACGTTTCTCAGCAGCAGGTACCTAGCTCACGAGACCACATCAGCTTGATGCCCCTGTCTGCGGTCAAGAGTTCATTTCCGGGAACAAGCTTGCCTGACAGGTGCGCTCCGACATGAGATTGGCCGTGCTTGGTCATTACCTCGAGCTGTTGATGTGAACCGGAGGTTTTGATGAAGCACTCGACCGCGACGGCCTTCCGGTTAGCCGCTTAGTCCAGAGGTCGGGACACCGGCGACCGGCAGGAACGGCATACTCATTCTGGTGATTACAGGGAATTACGATTACAGCTATCACTACAATGCTTTCGAGAAGAATCACCAGGCTGGGCAATCGCCTGGTGAGCTTGCCGTGGCACCTGATTATCGTTTTCGGATCTGCAGGTTACAGAACCGCGACGGCGCCCTACGTCCTCTTCAGTATCTTCCAGCCAAGTTTTTTCACATTTAGGTGCGCCAGCCCGCCCTTGCGAGCTTTCTCGTGCTGGGCTGAATCCGCCTTCGATGCGCGGATCAGCTACCCGGTGACCGGGTCGCGCCATGCCGGTAGAGGTGCCAGACCGGGATCCGGGACACTGCCCGAGCCTGCACCCCGGCAGCTGCAGGGATGCGTAGCGATCCGACTCGTAACCGCATGTGCGGCGAGGACGGTCTGTCCGGTCTCGGTACTGGTTTTCGCCGGTGAGGTCCTCGGACGACTACAGCGGTCCTGCCGCCCATTAACCTCTTCGGCCCGATAGCGATGCTCCCACCGGTAAGCGGTCGGCCGGAACCACCCGAGTTCTTGGGCTACATGGGCTACTGGCAGTCCTGCTAAAACGCGTCCAATGATGATTGAGCAACCAAACGGGTTTCACTAGAGATGACGGAAGACTCGAGAACCTTTGGGCAAGGTGCTGCCCGACAGGCGGATTCACTGAGGTAGTGCCGGCTGAAGGCCCGCCCGTCGGCGAGGTGCGGTGAAAGCGCTCCATCTTCCCCTTGGTTTGCGGCCGGTAGTGCCGGGTCTTCTTGGCCTTGCTGCCCAGGCTCGTACAGGTGTCTCGTCATCGTGGACCTCGGCGTGCGCGACCCGGGAGGGATTATCGATGACGGTATGCACGAACGCGGTGCCCATCAGCGGGCCGCGGTGCTTACTGCGGGCTTTGTTCGGGGTGTCGGCCCTGTTCAGGCCGCCCTGGTGCTTGCCGACGTACCGCCAGCCGCCGCCATTGGCGGATGTTTCCGAGCTTTTTCACATCGACGTGGATCAGATCCCCGGGTTGTTCATGCTCGTACGTCCGCACCGGATCGCCGGTGCGGACATCGACGTGGTGCAGCCGGTTCAAGTGGCAACTGGTCAGGACGGCGTGGACCGTGGAGGCAGGCATGCCCAGGCGCGCGCCGACCCCGACCGGTCCCAGGCGTTTCTTCCAGCACAGATGCACGATCTTCCGCACCGTGCTGGAAAGGGTTTTCGTCGGGCTGCGGTGCGGTCGCGAGGACCGGTCGGCCATCCCGTCGCGGCCCATCGCCGCGTACCGTGTCGGCCCACCGCTTCGCGGCCGGCCACGACACGTGGAACACTGCCGCGTGGGCGACGGGCCAGCCGTCGTCGACGATCAGCCTCCCGATCCACGGACGTTGAACCGGGGTGATAGCAGCATTAGCGTGAGACACGAAGACCTCCGGGTTGAGGAAACGGGACCTAGACAGCCTCACCCTCTACCGGAGGTCTTCATCATTTCAAGACATCACACATCAACCAACGTCCCCGGGCAGTACAACTAGGCGGGGATGACTGGTAGCAGGATGTGTGAGGGACGCGCAGCGTCATGGTGAATCGTCTGCCGCGCCGCCCGGAAGGTGCTCTCATCGAGAGCCTCTGCTTCCGTGTTGGGATTCCGGTCCCAGCGGGGGAAATTACTGGAGGTAACGTGAATGCGCAGACGGTGCCGGGCTTTGATCACGATACTTGTCGACCATAGATCGATATCGACCTCCTCCGTCTGCCCTGCCTCGGAGGTGGTGCGGACGATTCCGTCGACGATGTTCAGTGATCGTCCGTTCTCGTCAACGTCACAGAGTTTGACCACCCAATCGGTGGTTGGACCATCTGTAGCCGCGAAGAGGCGAGCTGTGACCCGACCTGTAATTTCAAGGTCCTCAGCAAGCGGAGTCGTGGTGAATACAAGGACGTCCGATCGGCTCTCAACCGGCGCCTGATCGACCGGCCCGACCCGGAACCTCGGCGTAAAGTGATTGCCACCGAGTGTCGGAACAGGGTCGACGGGATCGTACACGTAGTTGGAGTGCGACTGCTCGCCGGTAGGTTCCTCGAACGATGCGCCTCCGTCTGACTGTAGGTAGAGCGGTGTGGCGACAGTGCGTTGTAGCGGCCACTCCTGTTCGTCCCGCCACTGGTTGATGCCCATGACGAAGAGCTGAACGGGGGCATCGGAATTACGGGGTGTTGGGTTATCGGGAAGGTAGCGATCGAACCAGTCGAGCTGATACTGCGTGGAGTTCTCTGCTCCGGGCGGGATTGTGGACATCACGCCGAAGTAGACGTCTCCCTCGCGGCCCCAGCCGCCCCCGATGTCATGCGTCCAGGGGCCGACGACCAGCTGTGACGGCATCCCTTGGTCCCGCATGCCGACGTAGTTATCGAGAGTGCCCTGCAGGAACAAGTCGAACCAGCCGCCGATATTAAGGCTCGGTACTTTCACCCGTTCGTATCGTCCTGCTACGAGTGCATCGTCAGTTGTTGCGGGGTTGCGCAGCGCGCGGGCGACGCCGTTGTCGGGCAACCCGAAACGTTCCAGCGTCGCCAGCGGTGCGACCGGAAGTGCCCGGTTCCCGTCGCCGTGCAATTCCTCGATGTCCCGGATGAGGGCAGCAGCCGCGACAGAGGATTCTTCCGCGTCGACGACCACCTTGGATAGGTGGGCAAGTGACTGGGTCAGTCCCCAGAACGAGTTGAGGGCCAGTTCGACTGCGCCGCCACGGAACATGTGTCCGTCCCTGGGATCACTCCACGTGATTTGCGGCGAGATGGCTGCGAGGCCCGGAGGTTGAGCAATAGCCGCAGCCCACTGCGTCTGCCCCGGGTAACTCCCGCCGAACATGCCCACTTTGCCGTTGCTGTCCGGCAAACGGCTGGCCCACACGACGGTGTCGTGACCGTCCTGGCGCTCGAACGTCCATGGCGACCATTCGCCGTCCGAACCGTGGCTGCCTCGCGTGTCCTGCACCACGACGACGTAGCCCCGCCTTACCGCAGACAGGATGTCGAGATGCGGGAGAATCCACTGCATGAACTGACGGTTGTATGGAGTCCTGTGAAGCAGTACTGGGTACGACCCGGGTGCGGTCGGGCGGTAAACATCCGCTCTTAAGATGACACCGTCGCTCATTGGGACCTCTACACCCTGCTGGATGACAACGTCACTCATCTACTGGCTCGCCTTCGTTGGATAGAACCGGAATTTCGTCACTGCTCAGGTCGTGCATACATGTCGACTCCGACACGCCCTGTTAGGACCTAATGTTCGAGGGATCTGCTCTGACTGTCTTCCATCGGAAGACGCGCCCTATGACTGTATTACAGTATTATGGCGGAGCACAATAGATTTTCGCTCGCTCATAGGAACCGCAGAGCAACGAGCTTCCATCGCAGGTTCCCTCGTGGATTGGTAGCACTTTTGGTTAGTGTCACTGATACAGGAGTGTCCGAGGCGACCCGCTCCACCGAAGTAGGCCCAGCAACGGCGCTTCGGTCCGAGTGTCTTAGTAGCGGCGAGGCTGCCATTCCGCGATGGAGAGCAACAATATGGAACGGACGATGCCGGCGCGGAAGTGAGGTGCATCGGCCGGGGGCGGTTACGCTCGGCGGCACTCATCACTCAGCATGAGATTACAGAGCGCGGACGGTGTAGACGGCGTTAGCAGGCGATCTGCTGTGGGAAAACCGGCCGTGCGAGGCGTTAGCCGTCTCTCTCGATTTGTTGTTTAGACCCGTGGTTATAGCCGGTTTCGAGGATGGTGTGCATAGCGTCGAGTGTGGCGTTGTCCGCGGCACCGGTGCCCCTGATCCAGGCGACTGACCCTGCGAGGAGGAACAGGTCGTAGCCCTTGAGTGAGGGGCGGGCGTGGCCGTGGAGCTGCGCTGCTTCCAAAAACTCGCCCGTAGTGGCGATGAGGTGGTCGCAGGGAAGGGTCAGAGGGTTGCCCGGTTCGTGTTCCCTGGCTGCGGCCATAAGGGGTTCGGGCAGCCCGCTGAATGCACTGAAGTAGTCCTCGAGTGCACGCGTCCACTGGCGGAGCGCTTCATCAGGGTCGGCGACCTGCGCGATCTGTTCCCGGCGCGCGACCAGTTCCTCCGAGTGCAGTTGCAGCACTCCCGCGAGCAGTGCCTCCCTCGTGGGGAAATGCCGGTACAGGGTGCCAGCCCCAACGCCGGCTTCCTTCGCGACGGCCTCCAGCGAGGCGCTGACTCCGTGCGCCAGGAAATGGCGTTGCGCCGCTTCCAGAATGCTGGCCCGGTTGCGCACCACGTCAGAGCGCAGCTTGCGCTCTGACGGCTCAACAATGCCCATCTTCACCTCCTGACCATCGGGATTCCGACCTTTTGACAATGTGGAGCCTACCTCCGTATTGTCTCAAAGGGAAACGGGGGAAGCCTCCGTTTATCCCTCTTCCGCGGAGTCCGCTGATCGGAAGAGCGCCTCATGCGCGTTCGCCGTCTTTCGGACCCGTGCCGCCAACGGTGCCGGCTCAGCCAACCCAGCCACCATCCAGGAGTCCACCGTGTCCTCAACCACCGACGAGTCTTTAGTAGTAAGGGCGCCGAGCCCCCGCCCCGGGAAAACGCTCGAGAACCAGCACCGGGCCCGCAATTCGTTGGTCATCAACCTGTTGCTGGTCTCGACCTTCGTCGTCATCCTCAACGAGACCGTCATGAGCGTTGCTACACCCCGGCTCATGGCCGACCTTGGCATCAGTGCCTCCTCGGCGCAGTGGCTCACGTCAGGGTTCCTGCTGACGATGGCGATCATCATCCCGATCAGCGGGTTCTTGCTCCAGCGTTTCCACACCCGCCAGCTCTTCATCGCAGCTATGTCGCTGTTTCTCATCGGCACGCTGCTTGCCGCCCTCTCTCCGGGTTTCGAGCTGCTCCTCATCGCGCGGATCATCCAGGCCGGCGGGACAGCGGTCATGGTGCCGTTGCTGATGACCACGGCGATGACTCTTGAACCACCGGCAACCCGGGGGCGCCGGATGGGAAGCATCACCGTCGTCATCGCGGTCGCTCCCGCAATCGGCCCGACCATCGCCGGATTGATCCTCAGCCAGTTCTCCTGGCGGTTCCTCTTCGCGATCATGCTGCCCCTGGCCGCCGTCGCCCTGATCCTCGGTGTGAGGCGCATGCAGAACGTCACGGAGCCACGCCCGACCCCGGTGGATGTCCTCTCGATCGTGCTCGCCGCCCTCGGATTCGGCGGCATCGTCTTCGGGCTCAGCCACATCGGTGAGACCGGCGGGCACATCGGCCCCGGGGTCATCGCTCCGCTGGCTTTCGGCGCCGCGGCCCTGGCCGTGTTCATCGCCCGTCAGGTCACGCTCCAACGGCGGGACCGGGCGCTGCTTGATCTGCGCACCTTCACGACGCCGAGCTTCACCCTCTCCCTTGTCGTGCTGGCCATCTGCGCCCTTGTGCTCTTCGGATCCCTGATCCTGTTACCCCTCTACATGCAGAACGTCCTGGGCTTCACGGTCCTGCAAAGCGGACTGATGCTCCTGCCCGGCGGGCTGGCCATGGGCCTGTCATCACCGGTGATCGGCCGGATCTATGACCGCTTCGGACCTCCCCCGGTGGCGATCCCCGGAACGATGCTCATCACCCTCGCCATGGCAGCCCTGACACTGCTCTCAGTCTCCACGCCATGGTGGGCTGCGCTACCCATACACGTCGTCCTCAGTGTTGGACTTGCCCTGACCTTCACCCCGTTGTTCTCCGCGGCCCTCGGCTCCCTGCCGACGCAGCTGTACTCACACGGATCCGCCACCATCAACACCGCCCAACAGGTTGCCGGAGCGATCGGCACCGCGGTCTTCATCTCGACCATGGCCGCCGTCAGCACGGCACACACCGAATCCGGGGCCTCCGCCCAGGAAGCAGTCGCGGCCGGTGTGCACGCAGCCTTCCTCATCGGCGCTGCTGTGTCCGTCCTGGGCATCATCGTCGCAGCATTTATCCGCAAGCCTCGAACCGCCAGCAGCACCAGCAGTACCGTCACCGGGCACTAGTTCCGGTCCTCGCACAAGCCCGCACCAGAAAGAAAAGGCCAATGCAGACCCCACTTGCCGTCCGCCTACGTCACTCCTTTGCTGCTTACCCGACCGGAATGGCGCTCATCGCCGCCGAGGTGGACGGCGACGATGAAGCGATGCTGGCCAACTCCTTCACCAGCGTGTCCCTGGATCCGCCGCTGGTGTCCATGGCGTTCACCTACACCTCAACCACGTGGCCCCGGTTGCGCCAGGCGCAGGAACTGGGCATCACGGTTCTCGGCGAGTCCAATGCCGCCCTTGTTGCACAGTTGAGTATTTCTGGCCCCGATCGGCTTGACGGCATTGCCCTGGACCACGCCACCGCCCAGGCTCGTACCCTGCCTGAGGCGGCAGCCACGTTCGTCGTGCGGCCCTATCAGCACATTCCGGCCGGGGACCATGAGCTGGTCCTCTTCGAAGTCATCGAACACCAGCGCGATGACCACGCAGCACCGCTGACCTACTACAACCGCCGCGTCGACACCATCCACCCGGAACGGAAGTAGGCGAATGTCCCGGAAACAGTTGCACCTCGCGACCAGCTTCACCACTGGCCTGGGCGCCAGCCCGTACTCGTGGATGGAACCTCAGGTCGACCCCGGCGACTACGCCAACATCCACACCCTTGTTCGCTACGCCCAAGCCGCTGAACGCGGCAAGATGGATTTCATTTTCCTCGGTGATTTCCTCGCTCAGACCCAGCGTAGCGAGATGCATGCTCCGAACCAGGCTCTCGAACCCACTGTCATGGGTACGGCTCTCGCCATGGCTACGGAGCGTATCGGTTTCATCAATACCGTCAGTACTACCTTCGAAGAGCCGTACAACATTGCCCGCGTGCTCAAGTCCCTGGATGTCGTCTCAGGCGGGCGCATGGGCTGGAACGCCATCACGACCTCAGCACGCCTGGCTGCCCTCAACTTCGGGCGCGAGATCGAGGACCGCGATACCCGTTATGCGCGGGCCGACGAGGTAATCCAGATTGTTCAGGCGCTTTGGGGTAGTTGGGAAGAGGACGCCTGGATCGCTGACAAAAAGACCCAGCGGTTGACTGATCTGTCCAAAATCGCGCCGGTGAACATGCAGGGAACGTATGCCGCCTCGCGGGGCCCGCTCGAGATCCCACCGTCCAAGCAGGGCCAGCCAGTCATGGCCCACGCCGGCACCAGCCCGCACAGCCTTGCCCTCGCAGGCCGCTACGCGGACGTTCTCATCAGCGAAGTCTTCACGATCGATGAGGCCCGGAAGCACCGCGAGGCGGTGCGCCGGGCTGCCGCAGCCGCCGGACGTGACCCGGACGGCGTCAAGTTCTTCGTCGGCGTGATGCCCACCATCGCGGCGACCCACGCCGAAGCCCTGGCTCGGCGCGGTAAGCAGGTCGAGTACGACATCGTGCAGCAGGTGCACTACCTCGGAGCGCTTCTGGGCCTGTCGCTGGGGCCTGAGGACCTCGACGCACCATTGAGTGCCGCTCAATTGGCGCACGCGCGCGCTACCCCCGGCGATACCCGCTCCCACAGGGCACTCGAGGTCGCCACCGAGGGTTGGACCGTGCGCCAGGTGCTTCACCACGCCGTCCTCGATTATCATCCGGCTACCATCGGAGCGCCCGACGTCACCGCCGACCACATCCAAGAGTGGTTCGAGGCCGAAGCCGCCGACGGATTCTGGGTGACGCCGGATATTTACGTCGACGGCATGGACGCCTTCGTCGATGGGGTCATCCCCATCCTGCAACAGCGCGGCCTGTTCCGGACCGACTACGAGGGCGAAACCCTACGGAAAAATCTGGGCGTCGACCATCAGTACGGCATACGTCAGTCCTAGTCCTGAAGCAAGGGCAGGCAACTCATATGCCTTCAAAAGCGCGACTGCGCTGACGGATCAACCAACACCAACACGATGAGGACTTTCCATGACGAATAAACAGATGATCCTTGGCATGGAACTCGGCAACGGATACGGCAGTCAGGTAGGTTCATGGCGCGCACCGTGGACCAGCCCCACCAGCTACACGGACTTCGACCGGCGCATCCGGTACGCCCAAGCTGCGGAGCGCGGGAAATTCCAGTTCCTGTTCGTACCCGACGGCCCCCAGCACGAGGTCGACATCGAGCACAATTCCCCCTACTTTTCCCTGGACGCGATGCTCACACACGGGATGATCGCGCGTGCCACCAAACGCATCGGCCTTGTCGCCACCGCCTCCACCACCTTCAATGAGCCCTTCAATATCGCCAGGCAATTCAAGACCCTGGACGTCATGAGCCACGGCCGGGCGGGCTGGAACGCCGTAACCTCGGCCGGTCCGAGCGTCGCGGCAAACTACGGGGTGAGAGTAGCCCCGAGCGGGGAACGCTACGGACGGGCACATGAGAGCATCCAGCTGGTGCAGTCCTTATGGGGCAGCTGGGGACCCGACGCCTGGGTCCACGACCAGCAAACCGGCGAATTCACCCGCAAGGACCAGGTCACACCGATCAACCGCGGCGGCAAGTACGTGGCCTCCCGGGGTCCGCTCTACATCCCTCCGTCCGAGCAGGGGCAACCGGTCATCTTCCAGGCCGGTGCCAGCCCCAACGTGTTCGACCTAGCCGGGGCCTACGCCAACGGTGTCATCGGATCCGCACATACGATCGACGACGCCCGGAAACAACGCAGTGCAATCCGCGAAGCCGCCAAGAATGCCGGCCGTGACCCCGACAGCATCAAATTCTTCGCCGGGTTCCAGCCCACAGTCACACCCACCAAGCAGGAGGCTCTCGAGCGGCGGGCATCATTGATCGGAGGCGAGCTGCCCGCGCGGGTGAGCTACCTCGGATCGATGCTCGGCGTCCCGCTTGGCGTCGAAGACCTCGACCGGGTCCTGAATCCTGCTGATCTTGCCCCGGTACGACCTGCCTTCGTGGACCCGAGGGCGCAGCGGTCGTTCGACCTTGTCCGGGAAGGGTGGACTGTTCGGGAGGTCCTCGGCCATGGAGTGATCGACTACCACCCCTCCACCGTCGGCACGGCGGGGGAGGCCGCCGATCACATGCAGGAGTGGTTCGAGGCAGGGGCCGTCGACGGATTCTGGGTGTGCATCGACGTATACGAGGACGGCATCGATACCTTCGTCGACGAGGTCGTGCCGATACTGCAGAACCGTGGGCTGTTCCACCGCGACTACGAGGGCAGCACTCTCCGAGAGCATCTTGGCGTTCCCATCCAGTACGGAACCACGCTAGGGTAGGAAGGAGAGCCGACCTCCGCGCCGCCGTGCGCGCTGCACCTCAGTCGACCGTCTACGGATCCTGAAGTAGCCGCTGTTCTGACACTCTGAACCTGGGCAAAGACAATGCAGCCCATGAAGGTAGGAGAACCACTCTGAGCCGTCATTGCAGGTGGTTCGGCGCCCGTTCGAGAGTTAAACCAAGACGCCGATAACCTATCTTCTGTCAGCTTAATTACTGCGATCATCCTTGAGGACTATGGGTAGGGCATTAGTAACTATTTGACGAACGAGCCGTCCGAACTTGAGAACGAGTCCTAATCGCCCGAGCACGAATACACGCAACAACAGAGCAGGCTACTGGTAGCTCCTAACAGCGGGCATAGCAGGAGATGCTCGGTTACGCCGTATCCATTCCATGGAAGGGTCGTTCCGCTGAGCGTCGGATAGCTGGCGGCCGACTCCCCTCGCCGCCGTCTGCAGCACCGGAACGATGGACTGCAGTCGCAGTTCCGTCAACGGGACGACAACCCCTAAGGCCGCGACGGTACGGCCAGAGCAATCAGCGACCGGGACGGCAATTCCCTGCGTACACGGGTCCACCACGCCCGCCAGCTGTGCGTAGCCCCGCAACGCGACTTCCGCCAGAAGACCGCGGAACTGCTCGCTGGACGGGTAGCCCGGCGTTTCCTCCAACTCCGACAGGTAATCCGCCTGGATGTTCTTGGGCTGATAGGACATGAGTGCGAGCCCGGCAGATGACACGTGCACGGGCATGCGTCCCGCGACATTCGCCCGATTCTCCACAGACCCACGGCGCGACAATCGTTCCACGAAAAGAACGTCCCAGCCCTCAAGGATCGCGAGATTCACGTTCTGATTCAGGATCTGCTGCACGTCCTCCATGAACGGCAGCGCCGCATCCCGAAGTGCCACTGTCGGTGAATTGCGGGTCGCTACCTCCCACAGGCGGAGCCCCACCCGGACCGAGCCCTCGCAACTGATCTCCAGGAGCCCATGCCGGGCAAGCTGACGCACCAACCGAAAAGCGGTCGCTTGCGGCAGATTAGCGCGCCGTGCCAGCTCCGCCAAAGGCAGCCACCCCGAGCCTGTCGGGAAAGAAGCAAAGACCCGTACGATCCGGTCGACGACCGAGTCGCCGGACGGAGAGTTAGCCATCTCGGTCCCCTCTTGTATTGAGGTAGGTGACGGATCCCCTGGGTAGGCGCAGACCAGCATTCGCTACAGCCAAGTTGGGCACCGACGCCTGCATGGGGCTACCGCATGCGGTCAGTCTGTTGATCCCTAAAGCTAAACCGGTCATCCCGTTCCGTGCCACGAAGGCCAATGCGACGACTGACCTTGCAAGGGCAAGTTTGCCCTTGCAACTGACCTGCAAGGGCAAACTTGCCTCTAAGAAAGCCGCCGATAAATATTGGCGGGTATATATCTTTGGTGGATGTTTTGCAGAAGCAGGCAGAGCCTTACGGCGGCAATGATCCGGAGTCGGCATGATTAGTGCCCGCACACTAGCCCTTCGGACCGGTGGGCAAGCGTGACGTTTGGCAGTGCTAGGCGCGCTGAGTCACGAGTTTTGGGGAATGGTTGCTAGCCAAATTACCCAGGAAATGTGCGCTTTCCTTCGGGGTCCGTTCCTGGGTGGTGCGGTCCACGGCGATGAGCCCGAACTTCGGCCGGTAGCCGAACACCCATTCGTAGTTGTCGAAGGCCGTCCAGGCGATGTACCCGCGGACGTCGATGCCGTCGGCCAGGCACGACGCCACGCTGTCCACCGCAGCCCGGAGGTAGTCCACACGCTGCGAATCGTCTTCCGTGGCGAGACCGTTCTCCGTGACGATCACCGGGATGCCGGCGATCCGGTGAGCTTCCCGGATGGTCGTCCCGAGGGCTTGCGGGTAGATCTCCTCGCCCATCTGGTTCGTCGCCGCGCCTTCCGGTACCGGCGCGAGGCCGTCCGGGCCGTAGACGGTTCGGCCATAGGTCTGGATGCCCACGAAGTCGTCGCCGCGGGATGCCTCGAGGAAGCGTTCGTTGACGTCGCGGCGCACCTGGTCGGCGGTGTCGCTCCCGCCGTCGATGGACTGGATGTCCGAGTTCGCCAGGGTCCAGCCCACGGGAAGTTCGGGGCGGCGGGCCTTGATCGCTGCTGTGGCGGCGTGGTGTGCTGCCAGCTTCACGTCGAAGCCGGCCTCGGTCGATGAGAACTGGAACGGGGCGACCGTGCTGGGGTCTACGCCGAGGCGTTCTGCGGCGGCGGCCCACACAGGCACCGATCCGCGATTTTCGGGGGCCTCGCGGCCGATGCCGAAGGACTTCAGCAGCCATGGCAGGTTGGGTTCGTTTAGGGTGCAAGCGACGCCGATGAGGTCACCCAGGTGCGCCATGACACGGTCGCAGTACCGGGCGAAGAGCTCGGCTGTCCGGGGGCCCTCCCAGCCGCCGACGGCGAGGAGCCACCGTGGGGACGTGAAGTGGTGGAAGGTGACCACGGGGGTGAGGCCGTGCTCGTGGCATGCCTCCAGGACACGCCGGTAATGGTTCAGCTCGGCCTGGGAGAAGAGTCCCTCCTCCGGCTCGACACGCGCCCACTCGAGCGAGAAGCGGTAACTCGTGAACCCGAGGCTCGCGATCAGGGCGATGTCCTCGCGGTAGCGGTGGTAGTGGTCCAGGGCATCGCCCGACGGCTCAGAAAACATGGTGCCCGGCAGGTGCTCCAGGAACCAGACGTCGCTATTGACGTTGTTTCCCTCCACCTGGTGCCCGGCACTGGCGACACCCCAGAGGAAGCTCTCGGGAAAAGTGGGTGTGGTAGTCATATTCTTCCTTTCTGGCAGGGCGCCCGTTTCCGGCCATTTGACCTGGCACCCCTGCATCGATCCTGCTGGATTTGTGAACAGGGCACATTCGTTTTTTCGATGATCGAAATTCCCATGTTCAGGCATCGGGGTACTGCTTGAGGCTTGAAGCATCCGGCGCAGCTCCGGCTCCCAGTCCTTCCTCCCCCGCTGTTCCATCGAGAATGCAAAGGCGCACTACATGAAACTTCTGAACCCATCCGTCCGTGGGAGCTCCGCCGTTCTGGCCGGGGCACTGCTGCTGGGATCGTTGACCGCGTGCGGCGGCAGCTCCAACCAGGCGGCTGCCGAGGCCGATACCAGCATGCTGACCCTGGCCATCGACCATGACATGGCCTCCTCTGGTTTCGACCCGCTGCGTGTCTCGGCAGCCCAGCGGCAGTTCTTCGAGGGCCTTTACGAGAGCCTGATGACGCTCCAGCCGGACGGTTCGGCAGGTCCGGGCCTGGCGGAGGAGTTCAGCTACAACGCGGACAACACGGTCCTGACGCTGACCCTCAGGGATGACGTCACGTTCACCGACGGGTCGAAGCTCGACGCCGATCTGGTCAAGGCCAACCTCGACCGCCGGTCCGATCCTGCGCTGAGTGCCTATTCCACGGTCGCCAAGGGCGGGGCGCAGGAGATCACGTCCGTCAACGTCGTCAGCCCCACCGAGGTGGCCCTGACCTTTGCAGCGCCGCAGCCGGGTTTTGAAAAGAACCTTGCATCGCCTCTCGGCATGATCGTCGGCAAGGACGGCGTCGAGGACACCGCGAGCCTTGCCGCGACCCCGGACGGATCCGGTCCGTACACCCTGGACCCGACCACCGTGAAGGGCAGCAAATACGTCTTCGTGAAGAATGAGGAGAGTTCGGAGGCCTCGGACTTCGCCTTCGACAAGGTTGTCTTCAGTGTCGTCCAAGACCCGCAGGCCCGCGCGAACGCCCTGGTGTCGGGCCAGGCCGACGTCGCCATGCTGACCTCGTCCACCGTCGACTTCGCAGAGTCCAAAGGGTTGGGTGTCTCCCAGATCGGCGGCACCGTCCAGAGCCTGATCTCCTTCGACAAGATCGGCAAGACGGCGCCCGCGTTCGCGGAGGAGAAGGTCCGGCGGGCCTTCAATTACGCTATCGACCGCAAGGCCCTGGTGGACGCACTCCACAAGGGTGACATCCCCGCGTGGAACGCCCTGCCGAAGGATTCCGCCGGCTTCACCGAGGACCTCGAGACCGAGTTCGCCTACGACCCGGAAAAGGCCAAGAGCCTGCTCGCGGAAGCCGGCTACCCGGACGGATTCGACTTCACCATCATCGCCAGCGCGCAGACGCAGACGGACCTGCAGGCAATCCAGAAGGACCTCGCTGCGGTCGGGATCACCATGAACGTCAAGATGGCCGCCTCCACCGATGAAGCCTTCGCCGCCGTCGCCACCACGCCGCTGGGTTACGGCCCCCTGAACTGGGACAACCCTGTCGGTGTGATGTACGGAGCGGTCCTCAACGGTTTCGCCAACGTGCAGAAGGCCACCGACGAGGAGCTGAGCGCAGCGACCGCCGAGCTGGCTGCCGCCAAGGACGACGCCGCTGCCAAGACCGCAGCTACCAAGCTGAACACCCGTCTGGTGGAATCCGGCTGGGTGATCCCGCTGTATGAGGCCCTGACCAACCAGGGCTACAACACCAAGAAGGTGGCGCCGGTCGAGTTCGCCGGTACCAACGCCTTCCCTCTCCTCTCGTCCTACAAGCCGGCCAGCTAATACCCGACCCGGCCGGGCAGGCTCCCAGCTAATACCCGACCCGGCCGGGCAGGCTCCCAGCTAATACCCGACCCGGCCGGGCAGGCTCCCAGCTAATACCCGACCCGGCCGGGCAGGCTCCCAGCTAATACCCGACCCGGCCGGGCAGGCT
>NZ_NFSC01000015.1 GCF_002157505.1 Arthrobacter agilis | reverse complement strand
CCACCGTTGCGGTACTCACCCCGAAGAGCATCTGGGCAAGCCGGGTGACCCGGTCGAACCGCTCCTCGGAAGCACTGTCGAGGAGTTCAGTGGACGCCAGCGATGCCAGGCGCTTCTGCTCATCCTCTGGTCCTGCCCCGGACACCAGTTCGATCACCGGCCACCTGCCTCCTTACACCGACGCTGCGACACCTTCGTTCCCCTCCACCCTAGGAGTCCAGCCACACCAGCCGCCTCAGTACCATGTACTCACATTTCCTGTGTCGACTACCCGCCCCACCTACGTCACCAAGCGTGCGGGCGAGTGGGCAGATACAGGTGTTCGCGATCATCGGCTTTGTTCTCGGGATTGTCCCCACGCTCATGGCGCTCCTGTTTCTAGCTACCGGCCGCTAAGAACTCGTCGACCCAGCACTTCGGGTGATCTCACCAGAGCATCCCTTGACTGGACGAACCGGAGACCCGGCGAAAAGTGAGGGAAGCAGCACTCGGCGTTGCGCGGCGAGCTGCGACCGGATCTTCACCGATCACGGGGTGAGTGGAACGAGAGCCAGCCGGCCAGAACTCGACAAGCTGCTCGATCATCTACGAAGCGGCAATGAGGTGGTGGTGTGCAAGCTGGACCGGCTGGGACGCAACACCCGCAACCTGCTGGCACGTATCGATGATCTGGAACAGCGGGGTGTGCATTTTCGAAGTGTTACGGAAGGCATCAGCACCACCGGGTCGATGGGTAGGGCCATGCTCACCGTCATGTCCGCGTTCGCTCAGCTCGAGCGCGGCCAGCTGGCCGAACGAACCAGGGCCGGCAGGGCGGTAGCGGCCGAACACGGGCGTAAGGCTGTTCGACGGGAGGTCACCGCCGCCCACGCAAAGGTCAAGCGAGCCCGGGACCTGAAGGCCCAGGGGCTTGCGCCGGCCGACATCGGGAAGATCATCGGCACCAGCCGCGCCACCGTGTATCGCTACCTAAGCATCGGAACGAGTGAGGCACTCTGACAGCGACCCGGGCACCAGAACGACGAGTCACAGGCTGTCTCAGTCCTAAGCATTCATCGCACCCGTTCCATGAGATGAATGCAGCACGGCTCTGCTTCGGAACTGAGGCCGCTCGTCTTTCTCAGGCGTTGTGGGGTCTTCCTCTAGGATCGGCCCATGATGTTGCCTCAGGTGTTTGCGCTGCAGTGGCACCGGGCGTTGTTCGAGCAGGACATGGCCCAGGTGTGGTCATCGATGACGACGGACTTCCGTCGAGTTGTCGCTCAGGTCGCCCTTGGCAAAGATCCGCGACCGCATGGGGAGCTGGATCCGATCGTGGACGAGTTGTCTGCTGCCGTCCCAGCACGAGAGGATCTTCAGCAGTTCTTCAGCGCCGCCTGTTCCATCCTCCAGAATTCCTGCCGCGTCTCGCCTGATTCTGTCGGCGCCGGAACATCGACGCGGATTGAAGCGCCGGCGTTCGAGGTCGTGCGTCTCTACATGCTCGAGGATCTAGCGATTGACGCTGAAGGGAACTACTTCCTTCAGCCCGGACACGCCGCGAGGGCCCTGACTCTTGTCCTCTCCGCGGAAGAAGACGAGTCCTGGCGCATGGCGGGAATCGGTGGCGTCCTGATCCCTGGATGGCCACCCACGCTGGACTGGGAGTCACCTGCCGAGGCGTAGTCCTCATCCTGTGCTCAGAGGGTTTGCTGAAGGAGCGGGCGGATCGAACCTAGCTTGACCACGGCAGTGATTTTCCGTTGCTGACGGGGATGCGACCGTGATTTGAGGCTATCTGTAGCTACCCCTGACTTTGGCCGCACCCACGGCGAGACGCCTTGCAGGCGAATTAGTGCCATCGAACAGCGACCCATAGTCCGCACGGTCGGCAGATGTAAGCCGCGCCGTTCGCTAGTGCATGCAGTTTCTTAAGGGCCAGATGCCGTCCACAGCACGAACAGTGCGCACTGGTTTCAGCGGTTTGGGGCATGGCTCATTTTAGAGCCGCCACTTCAGGGACGGTGTTCCCGCGGACACCCGATCATGATTGGGGACCCCTTTCACGGGCGGGTAAGGGTCCCTATCGATCGGTTGGGTTTAGTGTGCGCATTATGGTGCTGGCTTCGATGAGCCCTACGATCCTCACGCCGGTGCCGTGGTCATCCCCGTCGGGTGCGCCAAGGCTATGTCTCGATTGGATGGAGGGCGTCTAGCGCGTCCAGAACAGCGAGCGATGGCAAGTCAGCTATCGCGGCGACGACGGCCAGTGGTTCTCCGTTGCTGACAGCAGATGCGACAGCGATCTGAAGCTCAATCGGAGGGAAAGAATCCGCTAGGTGTTCAGCGTCCATGACGGGAGTGCCTGAGTGCGCGGTGGAGACGACCCGTTCAAGATCCCCTGACCTCATAGTTCCTCCCAGCCACGTCGCTGCTTCTCAGTCTCCACTCCCAGCCACGCAGCTGGGAAGTAACAGAGCAGAAGCTGGGAGCGCCTTGCCAGCCGGCTAACGGGCGGTTGGAGCCTGGGCGCTGTCCGCCGGACTCCTAGCGCCCAGTCTGCCCGGTGAGGGTCCGGTACTGGGGATTGTCGGCGAGGAACGAGAACGCCATCGGGCACTGCGGCACGAGGCTCAGGCGCCGTTTGTGGGCGTTGAGCACGACGTGGCGCATGAGGATCTCATCGATGCCCTGGTCGCGGAAGCCGGGTTGTTCCACACCATCGAGAAGGACGATCTGAGCCCCGCTCATCGTGTACTTCACGTACGCGGCGATGGTGCCATCGATGATCAGCTCGAACCGGCAGTACAGGGGATTATCACGGAACGTTTCCTTGAGCTGGTGCACGGAACCGCGTTCCGTGGCCTGCTGTGCACGGTATTCGAGCTCGTCGACGATCATCTCGTAACAGTCGGTGGCGCCGGCCGGCGGGCAGTCCGTATCCATCAGCTTGTAGGCCTGGTTCACCATGACCCGCAGTTGCCGGGTCGACAGAACTGCCAGGCCGTCGGGTGACAGAGCCTCATCGACCATGGCGCTGTCACGCTCGTGACGAGTGGCTCGAGCCTCGGGTGTCTGGAGGCCGGTGGCTGATCTGGCCAGCGATAGGACGTCGCCCGGCACATCAAAGGCATCAGGTGCGGTGGCGGTCGACGGTTCGGTGTGGACTGGGTGCAAGGGTTCTGTCATAGCCATTCCTGTGTTCGTCAGAACCATGGCCTTTGTCTGGACCCCGGTGTTACCACGAGACTATCGGGAAGACACCCGAATACAAACGAAGCATGCTCACAACCCCGATGCTGGACCCGGAGCTGGTTTCCTCTGACTAGACCCAGATGTGCATCTGTACCTGCGCGGCGAGACGCCTGAGGACCTGCACGTCCTCCTCGGTGAAGGTCCGCGGCTGGTCGTCGATCAGGCAGAGGGTGCCGATACGCCAGCCGTCGGCTGTGGAGACGGGGTGGCCGGCGTAGAAGCGGACCCCTGGCCCACCGGCGACGAGGGGATGGTCCCGCCATTCCGGGTCGATGCTGGCATCGGGAATGACCAGGGTGCGGTCCCGCTCGATGGTCTTCGCGCACAGCGCGACTGCCCGTGGAAGGTCCTCGCCGATAGGCCCGACGACGGACTTGATGACCTGTGCGTCCTCGGTGATCAGGGCGATGGAGGCCGAACTGACACCGAAGTGGTCCCGGGCCTGCCGGGTGATCCGATCGAAGCGTTCCTCCGGCCCGGTCTCGAGCAACCCCGACTCATGCAACGCGTGGAGACGCCGGAACTCATGCTCGTCCAGGCCAGCATCGTCCAGCCCGCCACCTGAGGCATCGGCGGCATCCACGGCATCCGCGGCGTCCGTGGTGTCCACGGCGTCCACGGCGTCCACGGCGTCCACGGCATCGGCGGCGTCCGTGGTGTCGAGGACGAAGCCGGGGCTGGTGCTGGCGCTGGTGCTGTTGTCCCCGACCGGTGGGGCGCTGAAGTCATAGTGATCGGGGGAGAGGGCCAGGGGCCGGAGGTAGTCGCCGTAGCCGGAGGAGGACGCAGCATCCTGATCGCTGTAGTGCGCACCATCAACCATGGAACCGATGCTGTCGAGCAGTTCATTGATGGCCTGGGCGAGCAGGTCCCGCTGTGGTGCCGGGAGCATCACCAGGCCGGACAGATACCCCTGGACCTCGAGCTCATCGGCGTCGCCGGAGAGGCCGAAGTATGTGGTGAAGACGTCCTCGAGGTGGAGGCCGGCTGCCCGTACGGTTTGAATCGCACTCCACTGCTGCACATACTCATCGAGCACGTTGATTCCTTCGCCACTTTGTCCGTATGTCGCTTGCACGACGATCCGACCGGATCCGCGTTCCTGATCAAGATTAGGCCTATTACGCGTTCCAAGGTGCTGGCCCCACCACACAAGCACCCGGTCGACATGAGCCCTGAAACCCCCTGAATCAGCCCGTCACCGATGACAGCATCAAGGTACGTCAGCTCAGCCACTACCAGTTCAGCTGGGTCGCGGGAGAGCCGGGCCAGCCTGGTTCATGGACCCTACAGCTGGTTCTTGATCAGGGCGCGTGGGAGGAAGTTCTGACCATCGACGCCGATGATGCCGATAACCTTCAGGACCTGCTCTCCTCAGCCGAGACCGTGTACTACGACGTTCAGCGCCGGACCCTGATGTTCGGCACCACCGAAGCCGGCCACCACTAGCACCCCCTGTAGCTGCAGCGTTCATCGTAGCTGCGACGTTCATCGAATTGGAGACCCAGCAACCTGCCCCCGCTGGATCCGTCCAACGAGAAATCACCCGGCGCAGCGAGCACGCAGCCCGACAAGGTGCTGTCGGGTTGATCGTGCTGTTGGTCCTGAACAAAGCGGTATCGCTAGGGGTGTGACGCAGATTGCTCGGATCACGCAGAGCAGGCCGGATCACAGGCACAAGAACGACCCGCCTGCAGGGACAAAGCTTCCTTGTGCTTGGGCTGTGTCAGGTGCTGGATCGGGTGTAGGCAGCGGCGCGTACCACGTCCTCGTCCTCGAGTCCGGCTCCTAGTGCTCCGCCCACGGTGGCCAGGCTGGCGGTGAGCCAGCTGAGCTTTGCGTAGTCCAGTGCGTCTACGGGATGTCCTACGACACCGGCCAGCACTTCCTCGTCGACGAGCAGGAACGCCCCGAGCAAGGACAGGATGAACAGCGCCAGGTAGAACACCAGGACGCCGATCGCTACAGTCGCGGCGGTAGCCAAATTGAACAGGGTGACCTGCTCGCGCTGGGCCCGCTGCCGTGGGCGTTCCCACAACCCACCGCCCAGGATGAGGGTGGCGCTCACTGCTCCGATCGCCATGACGGCCAGCAACCCCAGACGTAGTGGCCCGTAGGCCAGGGCCAGTAACCATAGGTCGGAGGCCACCAGCGTCAGCACCCCGGTGGCCGCTGCCACGACCAGCGCCCGGGACAGCCTGGCCACGAAGGCCCAGGGGCGATTGGCCCGGATCATGCCCAGCAGTAACCGCACATTGCCGCTGAGCACCCGGGCCGTGAATTGCACGACGTTGTCGTCCGGGCGCTCTTCCAGGTCAGTGGACAACTGGCGGGCTGTCCGGGCAAGGTTCTGCTGGGCGTCGAGGTCCTCGGAGTCGTAGCCCAGCAGCTGCCCGACCACCTGCACGGTGGTGTCCTGGGCTTTTTGCCGCACGTGCCGGGCTCCCAGCGCGGGGACGGCGACCAGTCCTACCCCATGCAGGGGGCTCAGTTGGGTGAGCACCGGGCGCCGGCCCTCCTTCAGTGGTATCTCAGTGAGAACCACAGCCAGGTCCCAGCCTTCCTCCAGCACTCGGTTCCGGGCTGCCTCCAACAGGTCCAGAGTGTCGGTGGGTGGATCTACCAGCCTGTCCTCGGCCACCGTCAGCTGCCAGCGCACCCCCGGATATTGCCGCATTAGGGTATCGCGTAGCGAGGTGGTGACGTCCGGGCCGAGCACCGGCGTCAGCGGTGGTGAGACCAACAGGCCGATGACCAGCTCGGAATCAGGTTCGGCGTCGGGTCGTGGCTGGGCAGGTTCGGCGGCGGGTAGGAAACGCTCATCGGTCACCGATCCATGGTGAAGCAAGCACCGCACGATCGCCACTGGCTCGACACGGACCGCTCGGACCTCCAACAAGCTACACACTCCAGGGCCAGTGGGCTCCCGGATTGGTTGAGTGATCGATGATGAGCACTATGAGGGCTCCTCCTGCTGCGACCGGCAACGCCAAGACACCAGTAGGCGGGTTCGGGAGCTGCCAGCTACTCGAGGCCAGTTTCGCGTTCACTGATCCGTCATCGCGACACGTGTATCCCAGTTGCACGTTGGAGGAGTCCTCGAATGCCCGGACATCGAGCAGTCTGAGTTGTGCCGGGGCGGTGAACAGAGGGACGCCTTGACCCAGCGGGCGGAGGCTTGGGCAATAGGTGCAGTTCATCAATGACGTTCGAAGCGAGGAGGTGGTTCCACAGGATGTGACCTCCGAAGATCAGGACCTCACCGGAACCGTTGTGCCGTTCCTCCGAAATCCAGTAGCTACGAATGATGGCTTCCAGTAGTACGGGCCCGATCGACCAGCCCGCCGAGCAACCCGCCGAGAAGATTGAAGCACCCGCCGCACCGCTGAATTCCTGCCAGTTGCTGCGAGCCTCGACCAGAACCTGCGCGACACGTCACCTGATAAGGCTGAGAGTGCCGATAAGTACCCCTGGGACAGCACCGAAGGGTTACATACGCGACTGGTGACGGGTCGTTGATCTGCAGACGGGTGCGTGAAACTTGGAAAACAGTGCCTGTTCGAGCCAGCGATACTTCTAGCACTCTCTAGGGTGGAGTGCTAACATTTTTCGTAGTTGAGCGAATGATGCTCAACCCTAAGGAACCAACCACCTGTCGGTGGCATCTGCGAAGGAGTTGTTTCCAGTGGCCATGAAGTTTGATCCGTTCCGCGAGCTGGACCGCGTTGCCGGCGCCCTGCTGGAGGGCCGTCCGGGACTGCGCCTGATGCCGATAGACCTCTACCGCGAAAAGGACCACTACATCCTTTCCGCGGACCTTCCGGGCATCGATCCCGGATCGGTCGACATCGACGTCGACGGCCAGCTCCTGACCATCCGCGCCGAGCGCACGCTGCGGGGCGCCGAGGGCGTCAAGTGGCTGACCCGGGAACGTGAGAGCGGCTCGTTCCTGCGCCAGCTCAACCTGGGCCAGGGCGTCGACACGGAGGGAATCTCCGCACGCTACGAGAACGGTGTCCTGAATGTGATGATCCCCGTCAGTGCACGCTCGAAGCCCCGCAAGATCGAGATCGTCAGCGGAGGATCCTCCGCTCCGGTCGAGTCCACGGCCGTCGAAGGATCCGGATCCGACGCCGGACGCCAAGGCGCCGTCGAGGCGTAGCTTCACCTCCTTTAACAACTGCTGGTACCCCCGCGTAAACGCCCGGGGGTACCAGCAGTTTGGGCACCGAAATCCCCTCGCGGATACGCGCAGGACCCACAAGGGGTGGTGGTTCTACTGAGTCTGTGCACGACATCGTCAAAACCAGCTTCTACTACTACGTCGTGCACTGGACGGTGGCGACTGCCATCGGTTGTGCACCAGTCTTTTGAAGCTTCCCTCGGGAAGAGGATGAAGTGGTGGTGGCTAGGAGCAATGGTCCTGTAACCAGGAAAGATCGGGACGGGTTATGCCATGAGGCTTTGGGGGCGAGCCAGCGTTGCACTGGGGATTACCTAATGCGCCGGTGTTCGTTGGTCGATCAGGACCGCGGGTGACCGCAACGGCGCTTATCGTCGGTGCATGGAACTTGAGTCCTTGACTCCGGAGAACCTCGGTAAGGCCGTCAGCATCACACTTCGACCCGAACAGGAAGCGTTCGTTGCACCAGTTGTGCAATCAATCGCCGAGGCCTACGTGAACCCCACGGCCTGGCTACGACTAGTGGTGGACGGGGACGAGGTGCTGGCCTTCATCATGGGCAACTTCGATCCCGACCACGAAATCGAAGCATTCCGTGCCGGGATCTGGCGACTCAATGTAGCCGCATCCGCTCAGGGGCGCGGCGTGGGACGGTTTGCCGTTCGTGCGTTAGAGGAGGAAGCGCGTGCCCGCGGTGTAAAGCGCATCTCTGTCCTGTGGGAACGCGGCGAACATGGTCCGGAAGGGTTCTACCTCAAGCTCGGTTTCGTTCCCACCGGAGAGGAACTTTTCGGGGAGGTGGTCTCGTACAAGGACCTCCATAACCAAGGAAAAGTGTCGGCCTGAGGATCCCCATACGGACTAAGCAGCGGGATGTGACTGCCGGTGCCTGTTCGTGAAACTCTTGCCCACTGTTATCGCCTCGCCGTTATCGCCCTCGTCGCATGTAGTCGTTGGAGCACGAATGATTATTTTGTCTTGGTCGTGACGGAGGCCGCTTGTCCGGTCCCCGCCGCATTCATCGCACGAACGGTGAACGAATAGGACGTCTTTCGCGTGAGCTGGTCGAAGGTCGCGCTCATTGTGGTTGCGCCGACGGTGATACACGATGACGGACTGTCAGACCTGCACGCCAGGTACCCCGTGACCGGAGATCCGCCCGTGCTGGAGGGGGCTTTCCAACTGATCACTACACGGTTCGGGGTCGTGGAGGATGCCAGGGATGTGGGGGCGCTTGGCGGGACCGCGTCGGGAGTGGGAGCGGGAGCTGACGTGGGAGTCTGCGAGAACACGTAGCTTCCCGTGAGGACTCGAGAACGCAGCACCTCCGCGATCGACGCGTTCGAGGTAGCGCGCCAGTCCACAGTGCCGCCGGCTTCGCTTTCGTACTTCCGGACCTCGAACCAGGTGATGAGCTTCAACTGAGGGAACTCGCTTCGCGATCCATATACCTGGTTGATCCATGCGGTCTTGATGTCGTATTCCGTGTTGCCCAGTTGTGCCGGGGTCTCATTGTAGAGCGCGCCGGTCTCGGCGAGGACCATGGGCTTACCCTTGGCGACCGCGAAGTCACGGTGAAAGTCCGGCAGGGCGGACTGGTCTTCGTACCTTCCGTTGCCGGTGTACGTCCCCTGCATCTGCTGGCTGAACTTGCCGGGCTCGGGTGTCTCGTTCTCTCCGTACGGCCGCGCGTTCCCGAAGTGGTACTGCGTGAGCCCTATCCAGTCCACGTAGGAATCCCCGGGGTAGTAGGGGGAGTAAGGGTTGTCGCTCATCGACAGCGTACCGTTGCCGTTGGTGTCGAGCGCCTGGAAGTCTGCCGTCCCGGATTTCGCCGTATAAGCGCCACCGAGGTAGGGGTACCCTCCGCCGTAGTTGGGCGCCCACACCATTGCAGTCTGGGGAGCAGCGGCGTGGACCGCATCCGCCACGAGCCGGAAAGCCGCGATGTAGCTGGCGGGCTGCTGCCCCCACGAATACCAGGACCCGTTCATCTCGTGAGCGAACCGGATGAAGACATCGACCCCACGCGCGTTGTACCCCGCGACGGTCGTTGCGAGGTCAGCGGCCGCGGCGCTCGTTACGGTTGCCAGACCTCCATGTGGCTCGAGGGTCAGGAACAGCTTGCCGTTCTGCGCCTTTATGGCCTCGACCGCCGTCGACAGAGTCTGCTTCGTGGTCGAGGTCAGTGGGAAATCCGCGAATTCGCCGTAGCTGGCTGGACGAAGTGCGGTGCGTTGGACATAGGAGGACGGCGTCTCCTGGCCCGCGAGGGCGACTCCGAAGTAGGCCGTCCCATCGGCGGGGACCGGCACCCCGTCCGCCGCGTGTGCCTCGTCAGCATGGGTGAGATTCCCGGTTGCCAGACTGGCGGCGACCACGAGGGCCAAAACCGTTCCCCAAATTCGTCTCATGTGTACTGCCTCGTCTATCGGTGCGAGGCATATGCCGCTTCGGTCCATTGAAGGAATCGTGTGAAGGAATTGCGCGAAAATGCAGTCCGATGCCCTCTTCAGCGGTGTGAAGCGTCGTCCGAGCAGATTCTCGGCAAGGTTCAACAAGAAGCCCCGTGGGCAGTTGCCGCGGGAGTGAGCCATGATGACCGACCGAGGTTCGGGTTCGCGGCGGAGAATCAACGTCCCCTACGGGGACGGCGTTACCAGACTTTACCAGCGGCAGTCAGCCGCGCCCAGGAGGAAAGCGAACCTTCAGCAGTCCCACGAAGGGTCCGTACTTACCGCTCCAAAGCGTCACTGGGTTCTTCGGTGGGGGTGAAGCCTTCGTAGCGGACTGCTGTGATGAGCACGCTGAAGACGACGAGGTCGTAGATCACCCATGCGACGTTGACCAGGGTGCCCAATGGCTCGTTCAAGCCTAGGGCCAGGCGGACGACGCCGATCACGGCGGCGATCGTGAGGAGGGACATCACGATCAGCTGCGGGCGGATCAGGTGCCAGTCCCGGCTGTTGCCCTCTTTCACCTTCGGGGTCACGGCGAAGCCCAGGGGGCGGCCGAACCAGACGTTGCGGGCGGCTGTGGTGCAGGCTTTGATCCAGGTCGGAAACAGGGCCAGACTGTACTGCTGGCCCCGCCAGGTCTTCGCTCCCCGCCCGGCGACGGCGAAGAGGAGCTGGTTGACGATCATGAAGGGTATGAATCGGAGGAAGAAGTCGGTGCTGAGGCTGGTGACCGGCAGGATCCCGAGGACGAGGTAGATGATGGGCGCTGCGATGTAGACGACGGCGGCGAAACCGGCCAGGTAGCTCCACATGGTCGCGAAGTACATGAGGCGCTGGGTCCATTTCATGCCCCGTTGGGTCAGGGGATTCTCGCGCAGGAACACCTGGATGGTGCCCTGAGCCCAGCGCAGGCGCTGGGTGAGCATGGTCTTGAGGTCTTCGGGGGCCAAACCGATCGCCAGTACCTCGTGGTGGTACACGCTCTTCCATCCCAGGCCGTGCATCCGCATGGAGGTAGCCATGTCCTCGGTGACGGAGATCGTGGCTAGCGGCATCACCGGTTGCGCTTCGGTGTCGCGTTCAACGGAGATCGCCTCCAGCACCGCTTGCACCGATTCCAGGGCGCCCAGCGGAGACCACTCCCGGGTCGAGAGCTGCAGGACGGCGGACTCCACTTCCTCCGGAGAGAGCTGCCCCTGGTCGGAGCTCAGCCCCATGGCGGAGATTTCCGCCAGATCCGCCTGCAGTGCCGAGACGTCCGCGGCGACGAGTTCCTGAACGGCGGCGTCCACGGTACGCCGCAGCTCGTAGGTGATCTCGCTGTAGGACCGCCCATTCTTCAAATCGACCCGGGCCCGCTCGGTCGCCTGCTCCACCTCATCCAAAAGGCGGGCGACCATCGGGTCACTCGCTGCCGCGGAGCGCCTCGCTTTGCGGATCGCTGTACGGGAACCCTTCAGGGCCCGGCGGATGTTCTGCTCGACCTCCCTGACGTATCCCATGAGCCCGAGTTGCATCAGGGCTTCCCTGCGCAGGATCGCATTGGACCCGCAGAAAAACGCGGCGTTCCACCCGTCCTTCCCCTGCTGAAGCGGGCCGTAGAACAGGGGAGCCTGGCTACCCAGGGGGTCATCCTCGGGGACGTTGACGAACCATTGGGGGGTCTGCACGAGCGACACTCTGCGGTTGTTGAAATAGCCCAGTGTCCGGTCCAGGATCTCTGGCTTGGGAATCTGGTCCGCATCCAGGATGAGCATGAACTCGCCCTGCGTCATCATCAGGGCGTTGTTGAGGTTGCCGGCTTTGGCGTGGCGGGGGCGGTTCGCCCACTCCGCGCTGCGGGTCAGGTAACCAATCCCGTGCTGCTCGGCCAGGGCCCGCAACTCATCCCGGGCCCCGTCGTCGAGGATCCAGGTGGAATGCGGGTACCGGATACCTTGAGCGGCCAGGGCGGTGTCCATGACCATATCCAGAGGTTCGTTGTACGTGGTGATGAAGACATCCACGGTCAACCCCGGGGGCGGATCCGGGGGAGTGCGTTCGCGTACCCGCCACATGGTCATCCCGAACAACAGCACGTCGATCAGGCTGTACGTCTCGGCCAGTACTAGAGGCACGGCGATCCACCATGCGGACCAGTTCAGGGACTCGAGCCATCGCCAGCTCACATAGTTCACGCCCAGGATCACTGTCAGGACCACCAGCAGGCGAATGAGGAAACGGTTCACATCAGCTCCCTGTCGTGTGCTGTGGGCGACGGTGTCCTATGTATTGGCCACCAACAGGATCGGATGGTGCGCTGGTCACCGAGAGACCATAGTCCCGCCCGGAAGGTTTGTAGGAAACGTTTGATCGGATTCACCGTGGAATGGATCATCATCATGGAGTGAATCATCAGCGGGGGATGATGCGAAACAGGAAGCGGGTTCTGACCATGGCCCACAGCAGGGCGAGGATCACGATGTAGGCGGCGGTGTTGAGCCAGATGTCACCTTGTCGGAGGGCCGGGATGTTGGCTGCGGCCAGGATCAGGAAGACGTGGAGGATGAAGACGTAGAGGGTGGCCTGACCCAGGGGTACGAGGAACCAGCCCAGGGTCCGCTCGAGGGGTTTCCAGTAGACACTGAGCAGGGCGTATCCGGTGATGATCACCAGCAGTACGTTCAGTAGCCGGCCAGGACCCAAGTAGGTGCGCCCGAAGAAGCCGTCGTAGACGGTGCGAAAGGTTTGCTCGGGTAGCAGTGCGAGCCTGACGTCGTAGGCGTTGGTGAAGTACGGGCTGGTCCAGGAGAAAATAGCGAGGGCTACTGCCAAGAGCGCGCATGCCCACAGCAGCACTCTTTGGCGGGGATGGGAGAACCAGGCCACGATCTGGCGACGGTAGTAGCCGGCGGTCATGCCCAGGACGAACAGCACCTGCCAGACCAGCAAGGGGAAGGATTCCTCGAACTGTGAGGGCAGCAGCCGGACTTTTGTGATGGTGCCCACGGCGTAAAGGCCGAGGCTTACTGCGAGCACCAGCCACGCTCTGCCGCGGCTGAGCGATACCAGCACTATCGGGCTTAGAGCCAGCAGGATCACGTATAGGCCCATGACGTTGAACTGCCAGGGCCCGACCTGCAGCAGGAACAGGTCCGGGATGAGGTGTGCGGGCACGGGGAACTGGAACAACCCCACCATGCCGGCGTAGAGGTCATAGACCGTACCGGCACCGCCGGTGCCGGCCGCTCCCGTGCCCTGGTCCGTGAACGTCGTCACGGCGGTGGCGTCGAGGAAGGGCAGGCGGCTCAGGGCCAGGACGAGAAGCACCACGACCAGGGCGGTTACGTAGAGCTTCCATGCCCGCTTGCTCGTACGATCCACCACATCGCCCAGCTGGTCCTTGACCCGGGGTCCGTACACCAGGCCCAGGACGGCTCCGGAGAGCAGCACGAACAGCTCAGCCCCCGAGACCACCCCGATGGTCTCCTGGGTGAGGAGTTGGAACAGCGAGGTGAGCCCGACGTGATTGACGACGACGAAGATGATAGCCACCCCGCGCAGCATGTCGATGCGGGCATCGCGGGAGGAGGTGCCCACATAGGCCCACTGCCGGACGGGCCGTGACAGGGGCACCAGGCACAGGGCCAGTGCTGTGACCAGGAAAGCGGCAGCCGCTGTCCACGCGGTGGACCCATTCAGCACGGTGCCGGTGGCGGGAGGTGTCACCCCGTCAAGGGCGGCCTGGCTGATCACCGGTCCTGTTAGGGTGTCGCTGTCCCTGACCCGCTGGGCGAAGGCGGTTGCAAGATCCGGCTCGGCTGTGGCCCGCCAGTCCACGCTGACCGCCCCGTCCTGGCGCTGTTCGATCGTTTCGTTCCATACGACAGCGCCGATCAGGTCGTACCCGTTGCCCGATGCGGCGAGCACCTGGTCCCACCAGGTGCTTTTGACCTCCGTCTCCAAAGCCCCGTCCTCGACGTCGGGACTGTAGAAGGCAGCTGTCTCAACCATCAGCGGCCGGTCATGACCGGCCGCGTAGGCCGCGTAAAAGTGCTCGGGAGTGGGGGGCCCGGTCGGGGACGCGGGACCGAGCAGTGCTTCGAACTCGCCGGGTTCGGGAAGCGCGTTCGGCATGGAGGTCCCGTCCGTTTCGTCGTGATAGGCGGACAGGCCTACCCAATCGACGACGTCGTCACCGGGGTAGTAGGGGGCGTAGGCGTCGTCGTCGAAATCCCAGACCCCGTTGCCGTCGGTGTCCAGCGCCCCGAGGGCTCCTCCGGAAGGCGCTGTTTCGGACGGGTCGCGGAAGGGGTAGTCCTCCGCCGCGGTCGGACTCCAGACCATCACCGGATCCTCCAGCTCATCGTTCATGGCGGCCGCGAGCACGCGGAACGCCTCGCGGTAGGCCTCGGGCTGCTGCCCCCACGGCACCCAGGCGGCATTCATCTGCGGGGCGAAGCGCACGAACACGACGCCCTCGTAGCCCTCGGTGACGTCGGCGACCTGTGCCGCCAGGGCCGAGGCCCGGGGGTCATCCACGTCCTCCAGCGGAACATCGGGGCGGATGGTGAGCAGGGCGTAAGCGCCCTCGTCCACGACCTGACCGAAGTAGGCACGCAGGTATCCCTGCTCCTGCTCACTCATCGGCAGCGGTACCGTCCGCCCGTACAAGGCCGCCGGTGCCCCAAGACGCTGCGCATAAGCGGCGGTCGAGTCCGTGGTCCAATCCAGCAGCGCCCCCAGAAACGGGCCCTCCTCCGACGGCACGGAGGGCTCGGGCTGTTCCGCAGGCTCGGTAGCCCGTGCTGGGGTCGCGACCATGAGGAGCAATGCCACCAGCAACACCGCCAGCGACGGAACGAACCCAGCAAGCATCGGCAGTGGCGCGACGTGTCCGTTGCTGGTCACATCTGTCCCCAGGCGTCGCTCGGAGTAGGTCGCATGCTGCCCTGGTGAGGGTCTCTACCTATGGAGCACGTCCGCACTCTTATGCCGTCCCGATCGCCCACCCCGAGCCACAACGGCCCTAACATCCTTGACACAGCGGTAACCACCCTCGTGGACGTCGTCCGGGTGGAGGGCCTCGCCGCTTCCCATGCGCCCTTCACTGTCATGCGCTTCCGGGAGGGACAGCCCCAAGCGGCAGCGGAGCCGAGGAATCAGCAATTGGCCCTTGCGCCGGTGGCTGATGCAGGTTCCGGCGTACCACGAGGAGTGTGAGGTCATCGGTGGGATGCAGGGGTGCGTTGATGAAGGCTTTCATCGCCGCTTTCGTGTCGGAACGGGGATCCGCCATGGCCTGCAGATCCGTCTGGAGCCGGCCCAGATCATCGTTG
>NZ_NFSC01000014.1 GCF_002157505.1 Arthrobacter agilis | reverse complement strand
GGGGTGGGTGTGTGGTGTAAGTTATCGGCTTATTAGTACCGGTCAGCTTCACAGGTCTTTGGTCCCTGCTTCCACATCCGGCCTATCAACCCAGTGGTCTGGCTGGGGGCCTCTCACACTCGAGGTGTATGGAAATCTCATCTTGAAGCAGGCTTCCCGCTTAGATGCTTTCAGCGGTTATCCCATCCGAACGTAGCTAATCAGCGGTGCACTTGGCAGTACAACTGACACACCAGAGGTTCGTCCGTCCCGGTCCTCTCGTACTAAGGACAGCCCTTCTCAAATTTCCTGCGCGCGCAGCGGATAGGGACCGAACTGTCTCACGACGTTCTAAACCCAGCTCGCGTACCGCTTTAATGGGCGAACAGCCCAACCCTTGGGACCTACTCCAGCCCCAGGATGCGACGAGCCGACATCGAGGTGCCAAACCATGCCGTCGATATGGACTCTTGGGCAAGATCAGCCTGTTATCCCCGAGGTACCTTTTATCCGTTGAGCGACGGCCATTCCACAATGTGCCGCCGGATCACTAGTCCCGACTTTCGTCCCTGCTCGAGATGTCTCTCTCACAGTCAAGCTCCCTTGTGCACTTACACTCGCCACCTGATTGCCAACCAGGCTGAGGGAACCTTTGGGCGCCTCCGTTACTTTTTAGGAGGCAACCGCCCCAGTTAAACTACCCATCAGGCACTGTCCCTGACCCGGATTACGGGCCGAAGTTAGATATCCAGAGTGACCAGAGTGGTATTTCAACGATGACTCCACGTGAACTGGCGTCCACGCTTCACAGTCTCCCACCTATCCTACACAAGCCACACCGAACACCAATACCAAACTATAGTGAAGGTCTCGGGGTCTTTCCGTCCTGCTGCGCGTAACGAGCATCTTTACTCGTACTGCAATTTCGCCGAGTTTATGGTTGAGACAGCGGGGAAGTCGTTACTCCATTCGTGCAGGTCGGAACTTACCCGACAAGGAATTTCGCTACCTTAGGATGGTTATAGTTACCACCGCCGTTTACTGGGGCTTAAATTCCCAGCTTCGTCCCACGCAAGCGTGAAACTAACCGGTCCTCTTAACCTTCCAGCACCGGGCAGGAGTCAGTCCGTATACATCGTCTTGCGACTTCGCACGGACCTGTGTTTTTAGTAAACAGTCGCTTCCCCCTGGTCTCTGCGGCCCTGATCCGCTCCGGTGAGCTAGTCACCATCACAGTTGGGGCCCCCCTTCTCCCGAAGTTACGGGGGCATTTTGCCGAGTTCCTTAACCATAATTCTCTCGATCGCCTTAGTATTCTCTACCTGATCACCTGTGTCGGTTTGGGGTACGGGCGGCTGGAACCTCGCGCCGATGCTTTTCTCGGCAGCATAGGATCACCAAATTCCCCCATACGGGGGTCCCATCAGATCTCAGGCTTGTGATTGAACACAAGGACGCGGATTTGCCTACGTCCTGCCCTACATCCTTAGACCGGGACAACCATCGCCCGGCTTGGCTACCTTCCTGCGTCACACCTGTTAATACGCTTACCTCCCGAGATCAGGTCCCGCGATCCACAAAAAACCACGTCACCACAAGGGTGGGCGGTCATGCTTCTGGCGGTTAGTATCCCTCGATCAGTATTGGCGGTTCTTCGCCGGTACGGGAATATCAACCCGTTGTCCATCGACTACGCCTGTCGGCCTCGCCTTAGGTCCCGACTTACCCAGGGCAGATTAGCTTGACCCTGGAACCCTTGATCATTCGGCGGACGGGTTTCTCACCCGTCTTTCGCTACTCATGCCTGCATTCTCACTCGTGTAGGCTCCACCGCTGGTTTACACCGCGACTTCACTGCCCACACGACGCTCCCCTACCCATCCACATGCCTGAACCAACCGGACAAGCCGGCGGCTTAGCAATAATGTGAATGCCACAACTTCGGCGGTGTACTTGAGCCCCGCTACATTGTCGGCGCGGAATCACTTGACCAGTGAGCTATTACGCACTCTTTCAAGGGTGGCTGCTTCTAAGCCAACCTCCTGGTTGTCTGGGCAACTCCACATCCTTTCCCACTTAGCACACGCTTAGGGGCCTTAGTTGGTGGTCTGGGCTGTTTCCCTCTCGACTATGAAGCTTATCCCCCACAGTCTCACTGCTGCGCTCTCACTTACCGGCATTCGGAGTTTGGCTGACGTCAGTAACCTTGTAGGGCCCATTAGCCATCCAGTAGCTCTACCTCCGGTAAGAAACACGCAACGCTGCACCTAAATGCATTTCGGGGAGAACCAGCTATCACGAAGTTTGATTGGCCTTTCACCCCTACCCACAGCTCATCCCCTCCATTTTCAACTGAAGTGGGTTCGGTCCTCCACGACGTCTTACCGTCGCTTCAACCTGGCCATGGGTAGATCACTTCGCTTCGGGTCTAGATCACGCCACTCTGCACGCCCTATTCAGACTCGCTTTCGCTACGGCTTCCCCACACGGGTTAACCTCGCGACGTAACACTAACTCGCAGGCTCATTCTTCAAAAGGCACGCCGTCACAGAAACAAGTCTGCTCCGACGGTTTGTAGGCACACGGTTTCAGGTACTATTTCACTCCCCTCCCGGGGTACTTTTCACCTTTCCCTCACGGTACTGGTCCGCTATCGGTCATCAGGGAGTATTTAGGCTTACCAGGTGGTCCTGGCAGATTCGCACGGGATTTCTCGGGCCCCGTGCTACTTGGGATCCTCTCCAAACGGCGTCACGCATTACGGTTACGGGACTAACACCCTCTCCGGCCGGGCTTTCAAACCCGTTCACCTATACGCACGCACACATTTCACCAGTCCGGCAGAACTGGAACGGAAAGTCCCACAACCCCAGTGATGCAACGCCCGCCGGCTATCACACACCACTGGTTTAGCCTGATCCGCGTTCGCTCGCCACTACTGACGGAATCACTATTGTTTTCTCTTCCTGTGGGTACTGAGATGTTTCACTTCCCCACGTTCCCTCCACGTACCCTATGTGTTCAGATACGGGTCACCCGGTCACTCGCGCGCCGGGCGGGGTTTCCCCATTCGGACATCCTGGGATCAAAGTTCGGTTATCAACTCCCCCAGGCTTATCGCAGATTCCCACGTCCTTCATCGGCTCCTGATGCCAAGGCATCCACCGTGTGCCCTTAAAAACTTGACCACTAAGATCAAAAAACATATCGAGAAAACCAGGCACGGACTCACGTCCGAAACCAGATTTATCTTAGAAATTGCTTCTTTTTAAGATGCTCGCGTCCACTATGCAGTTCTCAACCAACAACCCCGTCACACCCGGACACCACCCCCACCACGGGAACCCCCACCAAAGGGGACCCCCATCACGGGAGAAAAGGCGACCAGCCTGCGCGGGAAACCAGAAACAACACGCACCCCACCCCACCGAAGCCACCGCACCCGAAGCCGACACACCCCCCGACCACCCCGCAGCGGAGAACCGCCACACGAGAACCAGGAAACGCACCCACCAGGACACGACACCACGACAAAACGGGGCCCTGTTATCTCAGGACCCAACAGTGTGCCAAACACTACGACCACGATCACGACCACCCACCCGCGTTCCACGCACCCACCGGACACCCCCCCACACCAGGACACGATTACTCGTCCCTGCCATGACTCGAAGGCGCCGACGCGCACAGTACTAACAGCCAGGCGACCACCGAGGCCGCACCTATTCATTGATATTCCACCCATGAGCACCCACCGCGGAACAAACGCCCGCGCTATGGGCTGACTCCTGCAGGCACCACACCCACCACTTGGGATGGACGCGATGAACCTGAGGCGCTCCTTAGAAAGGAGGTGATCCAGCCGCACCTTCCGGTACGGCTACCTTGTTACGACTTAGTCCCAATCGCCGGTCCCACCTTCGACGGCTCCCTCCCACAAGGGGTTAGGCCACCGGCTTCGGGTGTTACCAACTTTCGTGACTTGACGGGCGGTGTGTACAAGGCCCGGGAACGTATTCACCGCAGCGTTGCTGATCTGCGATTACTAGCGACTCCAACTTCATGAGGTCGAGTTGCAGACCTCAATCCGAACTGAGACCGGCTTTTTGGGATTAGCTCCACCTCACAGTATCGCAACCCTTTGTACCGGCCATTGTAGCATGCGTGAAGCCCAAGACATAAGGGGCATGATGATTTGACGTCGTCCCCACCTTCCTCCGAGTTGACCCCGGCAGTCTCCCATGAGTCCCCGGCATAACCCGCTGGCAACATGGAACGAGGGTTGCGCTCGTTGCGGGACTTAACCCAACATCTCACGACACGAGCTGACGACAACCATGCACCACCTGTAAACCGGCCACAAGTGGCTGACACATCTCTGCATCATTCCGGTTCATGTCAAGCCTTGGTAAGGTTCTTCGCGTTGCATCGAATTAATCCGCATGCTCCGCCGCTTGTGCGGGCCCCCGTCAATTCCTTTGAGTTTTAGCCTTGCGGCCGTACTCCCCAGGCGGGGCACTTAATGCGTTAGCTACGGCGCGGAAAACGTGGAATGTCCCCCACACCTAGTGCCCAACGTTTACGGCATGGACTACCAGGGTATCTAATCCTGTTCGCTCCCCATGCTTTCGCTCCTCAGCGTCAGTTACAGCCCAGAGACCTGCCTTCGCCATCGGTGTTCCTCCTGATATCTGCGCATTTCACCGCTACACCAGGAATTCCAGTCTCCCCTACTGCACTCTAGTCTGCCCGTACCCACCGCAGATCCGGGGTTAAGCCCCGGACTTTCACGGCAGACGCGACAAACCGCCTACGAGCTCTTTACGCCCAATAATTCCGGATAACGCTTGCGCCCTACGTATTACCGCGGCTGCTGGCACGTAGTTAGCCGGCGCTTCTTCTGCAGGTACCGTCACCAACCCCGAAGGACCGGCTTCTTCCCTACTGAAAGAGGTTTACAACCCGAAGGCCTTCATCCCTCACGCGGCGTCGCTGCATCAGGCTTGCGCCCATTGTGCAATATTCCCCACTGCTGCCTCCCGTAGGAGTCTGGGCCGTGTCTCAGTCCCAGTGTGGCCGGTCACCCTCTCAGGCCGGCTACCCGTCGTCGCCTTGGTAGGCCATTACCCCACCAACAAGCTGATAGGCCGCGAGTCCATCCAAAACCACAAAAGCTTTCCACCAACATGGCATGCGCCAGAAGGTCGTATCCAGTATTAGACCCGGTTTCCCAGGCTTATCCCAGAGTCAAGGGCAGGTTACTCACGTGTTACTCACCCGTTCGCCACTAATCCCCCCACAAGTGAGGTTCATCGTTCGACTTGCATGTGTTAAGCACGCCGCCAGCGTTCATCCTGAGCCAGGATCAAACTCTCCGTAAATGCATTACAGACACAGCAACACCACCCGGGAAAACGGGCGACACCACTGCACAAAATTCGAAACCAGCCAAAAAAACCAGCCACCACACACCGAGGTGCGCAGC
>NZ_NFSC01000013.1 GCF_002157505.1 Arthrobacter agilis | reverse complement strand
GCCAGGATCAAACTCTCCGTAAATGCATTACAGACACAGCAACACCACCCGGGAAAACGGGCGACACCACTGCACAAAATTCGAAACCAGCCAAAAAAACCAGCCACCACACACCGAGGTGCGCAGCGACCAGCAAATTCAACCAATCAAAAAACAATCGGTATCAACAAACTTGGCACACTATTGAGTTCTCAAACAACAGGAACATGCGATTACTTGCAGACCAGGCGTTTCCACGCTTTATCCGGCCCGTTTTCCCTCGCCGTTATGATTACAGCTTATTTCATTTCCTTTTCCCTTGTCAAATCCCCCGCACCGGCCTACAGCCCGCAAAAGAATCCGACAAAACAATCCCACAACAAATTCCGGGGCCTAATTCGATCCCGCTTCAGAGCGCACGAACCGACCACTGGAATTTGGAAGGGGGTTGATCACCCACACCGGGGCAACTAGATAACTATACGACCACCACACCACCGAAGCAAATCGATCCGCCGCCCCCGCAACTCTCGAAAACACAACCCTGGCCGGTTGTCCTCCCACTCGCGCTCAGCTCGCGCCCCGCGTCAGAAGCCGCCAGGGCTGGCACGATGGCGGGACTTTTCGAACAGAAGAGCGGACTGCCGGGCGCCTCTCCTACTTCTCCATGACCGCGGATGCGCCGACGTGCGGCTGGACGGATCGGTGGGGCGACGGTAGCCGGAGGCGCACCTCCTAACCTCGAGCTTCCTCTGGTTCCCGCCGGCAAGTCGTAGTAGACAGGGGGCATGGGCAGGAAAAAGGGAGTGGCACCACGCTTGGCCGAAGCCTTGGGGATCGTCCTGGGCACCGAAGAAATACCGATGAGGTTACGGGCGTGGGACGGATCAGAAGCAGGGCCAACGGGTGCCCCCGTAATCGAATTCCGTTCCCGGCGGGGATTACGGCGGATGCTGTGGTCGCCGAATCAACTCGGGCTGAGCCGCGCATTTGTAGCCGGGGATGTCGACGGGCCCGGTGACCTCTTCGAGAGCTTCTCGGCGCTCAGCTCCGTCGGCAAGTTCGCCGAGCTGAAGGCTTTCCGCCCTCCAACTTTTGGTGAGCGTATAGGACTAGTCTGCACGGCCGTCCGGGTCGGTGCGCTGGGGCTTCCGCCCACGCCCCCGCCCGAGGAGATGAACGTGACCCGAGTGGGTCGAAAGCATTCCAAGAAGCGTGACGCCGCTGCGATTTCGCACCACTACGACGTCGGCAACGAGTTCTATGCGCTAGTGCTCGGTGCGTCGATGGTCTACTCCTGCGCGGTCTGGGAAGACGAGAAGATCGGCCTGGACGCAGCCCAGGAGGCGAAGCTCGACCTTGTCTGCCGCAAACTTGGCCTTCGGCCGGGCATGCGGGTGCTGGATGTGGGTTGCGGCTGGGGAAGCTTTGCCCTTCACGCAGCGCGGAACTACGGAGTGGACGTTGTAGGTGTCACCCTCTCGAAAGAGCAGGCGGCTTTCGGGCGGGAGCGGGTGATCAACGCCGGCCTCGCCGACCGTATCGAGGTTCGGGTGCAGGACTACCGAGATGTTCACGACGGTCCGTTCGATGGGATCAGCTCAATAGGCATGTCTGAGCACGTCGGCAGAGACCAGATCGGCAACTACGCGTCCCATCTGTACGGCCTGCTGCGTCCCGGCGGGCGCCTCCTCAACCACGCGATCTCCTGGAATGCAGGCGAGATGCCACCGGATCCAGACTCCTTCATCCCCCGCTACGTCTTTCCGGACGGTGAGATGCTCAGCCTTACCGTCATGATCGGCGCACTTGAATCGGCGGGGCTGGAAGTACTCGACGTTGAAGCGCTACGCCGGCACTACGGACTGACACTCCGGGCCTGGGTGCGCAACCTTGAGGAGAACTGGGACGAGGCAGTACGTCTCACAAGCGAGGGACGGGCACGGGTGTGGCGGTTGTATATGGCGACGAGTGCGCTCGGCTTCGAGCGGGGGCTGAACGGCGTGAATCAGGTTCTCGCGCAACGCCCCGGCGGGGAGGAGCCACCGTTGAGGCGCCGGGAGTGGATGTAAACGGCTTTGCTGAAACGGGATCAGGGTCGACAGGCAGCCCTTCCCCCGTGGCTCGTCGCGAAAGAATCCGATAGAGCCGGCTCGAGTGGAGCTTTTCCTCCCTGTTGCCACCGCTTGATTCCGCCTGTCGGCCTGGCGGGGTCACCGCCTCGAGCGGCACTGATTGCGAGGCGGGAGAAGAGCAGTTGGGCGTTGCGCGGCCGGCACCGGCATGGGCAACCTGGCCAGAACGGCCGGGAACGTACGGTTGCGGACCTGAACCGTGTGGGTAGGAAGTGTGGGTTAAGTGGCTCTTCGTAATTGAGGCTGTAGCCGAGGTGAGCGGGGTGGGCGCGTCGGTCGCTGGATAGAGGTCAAGGCCTTCCGAAGATGGAAGTTCTCACACTGCCCATCTGAAAGACCTCGACGTGCCTCACGCTACCTTCGTTCCCCCTGATCTGACGACGTTCTGCCGGCTTGATGAGCTGGGCCTGGAAGCTATGGGGCAGCACCTGGGCCCGGATCGGGCGGTGATTGAATGCCGTGTTGGCGAGTCGGACCCATGGTGTCGGTCCTGCGGCACCGAGGGCGTGCCGCGCGACACGGTGACCCGCCGCTTGGCGCATGAGCCGTTTGGGCACCGGCCCACCACCTTGTTGGTGCGGGTGCGTCGTTACCGGTGCGGGAACTGCGGGCAGACGTGGCGACAGGACACGGACCTCGCAGCTGAGCGGAGGGCGAAGATCTCCCGTCGCGGGCTGAGGTGGGCGCTGGAGGGGATCGTGGTCGATCACCTCACCGTGTCGCGGGTCGCCGCCGGGCTCGGGGTGTCCTGGCATACGGCAAACAGCGCTGTCCTCGGAGGGCCGCCGCCGGCTGATCGATGACACTCACCGGTTCGAGGGCGTGAGCGCCATCGGCGTCGACGAGCATGTCTGGCGGCATACCCGCCGCGGCGACAAATACGTGACGGTCATCATCGACCTCACCCCGGTGCGTGAGAAGACGGGCCCGGCACGGTTGTTGGATATGGTCGAGGGCCGCTCGAAGGCCGTGTTCAAGCAATGGCTCGCCGACCGGCTACAGGCGTGGCGGGACGCGGTGGAAGTCGTAGCAATGGATGGGTTCACCGGGTTCAAAACCGCCACCTCCGAGGAGCTCCCCGATGCGGTCCCCGTCATGGACCCTTTCCACGTTGTCCGGCTCGCCGGAGACGGGCTGAACCGATGCCGACAACGCGTCCAACAGACCACAACAGGGCACCGGGGCCGGGCCGGCGACCCGCTCTATAAAACCCGACGGACCCTGCACACCGGCGATGACCTGCTGACGGAAAAGCAGCGAGCCCGGCTGGAAGCACTGTTCACGGCCGAGGAACACCTCGAGGTGCAAGCGACGTGGGGGATCTATCAGCGGATCGTCGCCGCCTACCGGGAACCAGACAAGAGGAAAGGCAAGGAAATGATGAGGATCGTCATCCAATCCATCACCAGTGGTGTCCCCGCCGCCCTGACCGAGATCAGTCGGCTGGGCCGGACACTGAAACAGCGCGCCGCTGACGTGCTCGCGTTCTTCGACCGCCCCGGCACCTCGAATGGCCCAACGGAGGCGATCAATGGGCGCCTCGAACACCTGCGCGGCTCAGCCCTCGGATTCAGGAACCTCACCAACTACATCGCGAGATCACTCCTGGAATCCGGCGGCTTCAGACCCCGACTACACCCTTAATCACGATGAGCCGGTTAAGTGGGGAAGGCCCCGCACCTGGTGGTGCGGGGCCTTCCCGTAATGGTTGTCCGGCGGTGTCCTACTCTCCCACACTCTCTCGGGTGCAGTACCATCGGCGCTGTGGGTCTTAGCTTCCGGGTTCGGAATGGGACCGGGCGTTTCCCCCACGCTATGACCGCCGTAACCCTTGCTACCTGACGCGCCGACCGTCCCCCGAGTGGTCGGGGGGGTGGTGGTGCCGGTAAATCTGTGGGTTACATCCGTCGTGCTGGATGTGATCGTATTCAGTTGTGGGCTCTGTTCAGCCCGGTATTGAGGTGTTCCACCACGGGCTCCGATCCTCCGTGCCGGTCCTGGTGGGGACGCGGTGGTGGTTCGGTGGTTGTGGTGGTGGTTCCTGTTGTTGGTTGGGAACCGCATAGTGGACGCGTAGCATGTGTGATCTTCACCCTCCCTTGGTTCCGCCCGGGGTGTTTCCTTCGTGCCGTGGTGCCGGTTGTGCCGGCTCCGCGGTGGAGGATCCGCCCGTGGGTGGGGGTGGGTGTGTGGTGTAAGTTATCGGCTTATTAGTACCGGTCAGCTTCACAGGTCTTTGGTCCCTGCTTCCACATCCGGCCTATCAACCCAGTGGTCTGGCTGGGGGCCTCTCACACTCGAGGTG
>NZ_NFSC01000012.1 GCF_002157505.1 Arthrobacter agilis | reverse complement strand
TCCTTTCCTTTGACCTCTCGTTCACTTCCCTCCCTCCCCCCCCCCCCCCCCCACCCCCCCCCCCCCCCCCCCCTCCCCCCCCCCCCCCCCCCCCCCCCCCCCCCCCCCCCCCCCCCCCCCCCCCCCCCCCCCCCCCCCCCCCCCCCCCCCCCCCGCTTCCGTGGTCTTCCGGGATGTCCGGGGATTCCCCGAACTCCGCAGGTCGTCCGCGGCGGCCCGGGTCAGCGGGTCCCTTCGACGACCTCCCCGAACGGAACCTCCTGGGACAGTTCGGCCTGCCGGTCCAGGGCGTGGCTGCTGACCAGGATGCCGTACTTGCCCTCGGCCATGGACTGCTTCATCACCATCAGCACCGTCTCGGCGAAGCCTTCGTCCTGGGCCTCGAGGAAGCTGATGTAACGGGGCGGAAAATTCTCGGGAACTGTGAGCATGACCCCACGCTACCTGCCGCCACCCACGCGTGCCGAGTGATTTTCAAGCCCGACGGCGCACCTGCTGATCCTTCTCAGCCGCGGGTCGGGGGTGATAGACCATAAGTGTCCTTAGTATCTCCGGTGGGTCGCCCTACCGGAGATCACCACCACTGACATGACAGGGGATCTTCGTGACGCACCTACTCAAAGACCACGCCCATCTGTTCGAACTGCCCGGCCCATGGACCACCATCTATGTCGAGGGCAGCACCGGCACGGTGGACGGCCTGGCGAACGACGAGATCCTTCCGCGCAGCGTCGCCCAGGAGATGAAGGACGCCGGCGCCCCGGAACAGGATGTCGAGGCCGCCGTCGCCGCCCTCGGCACCACCGCCAAGGGGCTGCCCGATCCCGTGACCCGATACCTCCTCGTGAACAACGGCCAGGCAGTCATCAACGAGTTCCTGCCCGGCAACCTGGTCGGGCTCGCCGTGACGGCGACAGGGCCCATCCCCGACCTCACTCCTCTCGTCCGGCACACACCCGAGGACTTCGCGTACATCGTCGCCGAGGTGGGACACCACGGCGGCGAGGTGTACCTGCGCTACGCCAATGGGGACGAGGCCCACATCACGTCGGGTGAACCCGATTCCGTGGTCGAAGGGGACACCGACCACACCCGCAAGCTCGGCAGCGGGGGCTGGGCGCACAAGCGCATGCAGCAGCACGCCGAGAAGGTGTGGAAGATGAACTCCCGCGAGGTTGCGTCCGAGATCGACCGCATCTCCGCGGAGCACGATGCGCAGCTCATCGTCGTCGCCGGTGACATCCGCGCCCGCCAGATGGTCCACGACGAGGTGTCGCAGGAGTCGCGCGCGAAGCTCGCCATCATCGAGTCCAATACGCGCGCGGACGGAGCGGACGAGGAGACCTTCCTCGAGCAGGTCCAGCAGCTCGTGGCCCGCACGATGGCCGATCGCCAGCACGCCCTGCTGGAGCGCCTGGCCGAGAAGGAGGGCCAGGGCACCCGAACGTCCGCCATCGGTCGCGGTGCGGTCATCACCGCCCTGCAGCAGGCACAGGTCGAATCCCTGCTCCTCGAGACCACGGCCTGGGACGACGAGACGCTCCTGGCGCTCGACGCGGCGCCGTGGGTGGCGACATCGGAAGCGGAGACCGCGGGTGCCGGCGTGCTCGGTCACGTACCGGCCGTTGCGGCCCTGCTGCGGGCTGCGGCCCTCACCGACGCCCAGGTCTCCATGTACCCGTCGGGGGCGCTCGAGAAGAAGCCCATTGCCGCCCTCCTGCGCTGGCCGACGGGCCCCGAAGTGCCGGCAGCGGTCTAGTGCCGGAGGACACGGCCGACACCGTCGCCGATTTCGTCGTCCGCCACCTCACCGCGTGGCGCGTGGACCGGATCTTCGGCTACAGCGGAGACGGCATCAATCCCCTGCTCGGTGCGCTGCGCCGGGCAGGGGCGCCGGCGTTCATCCAGGCTCGCCATGAGGAGGCCGCGGCCTTCATGGCCGTTGCGCACGCCAAGTACACCGGTGCAGTGGGCGTCGTCACGGCCACCCAGGGACCCGGAGCGGTCCACCTGCTCAACGGCCTGTACGACGCCCGCATGGACAGCGTGCCCGTCGTCGCCGTCATCGGGCAGCAGAGCCAGACCGTGCTCGGCTCCGCCTACCAGCAGGAGATCGATCTCCTCAGCCTGTTCAAGGATGTGGCGTCGGAGTTCCGCCAGCAGGTGGCGAGCCCGGAGCAATTGCCGATGGTCCTCGACCGGGCCTTCAAGGCAGCCCTGGCCACGCGGTCGCCCGCGGTCGTCATCCTCCCGCACGACGTCCAGCAGGCGCCCGCCCCCGAGACGCCGCACGAGCATGGCGTGGTGCCGTCGTCGCCCGTGTGGTCGATGGGGTGCGTCTCTCCCCGGGAGACCGACCTGCACGACGCCGCCGCCGTCCTGAACGCGGGGCGGAAGATCGCGTTGCTCGTCGGGCAGGGCGCCGCCCACGCCCAGCAGGAAGTGCTCGCTGTCGCGGACCGGCTGGGGGCGGGCATCACGACGAGCCTGCTCGGCAAGCCGTATGTCGACGAGTCGCGCCCCTCCGTGACCGGCACCATGGGTCACCTCGGCACGACGGCGAGTGCCCACCTTCTGGACAACTGCGACACCCTGCTGATCATCGGCTCGAACGACCCCTGGACCGAGTATTACCCGGCACCGGGGCAGGCCCGCGCCGTCCAGATCGACATCGACCCCAAGGCCATCGGCAACCGGTACCCGGTGGAGGTGCCACTGCATGGCGACGCCGCGGAGACGCTCTCCTCCCTGCTCGCCCTGCTGCACGGCCAGCGGGACCACTCGTGGCGGGAGGAGGTCGAGGAGCAGGTGCGCCGATGGGACCGGGTGTCCACCGAGCGCGCCATGACCCCGGCCGAGCCCGTGAATCCCGAGCGCGTCGTGCATGAACTCAACGCCATCCTGCCGGGGGACGCGCAGGTCGCCGTCGATGTCGGAAGCTGCGTGTACTGGTACGCGCGGCAGCTCCGGCTGCCCAGGGGCGTTCCTTCCCACCTGTCGAGCACGCTCGGGTGCATGGGCGCGGGTGTCCCCTACGGCATCGCCGCGAAGCTCGCCCACCCCAGTCGCCCCGTCGTCGTACTCGCAGGGGACGGCGCGATGCAGATGGCGGGGCTCGCAGAACTCGTGACCGTCGCCAAGCTGTGGCGCGACTGGGCTGATCCCCGCTTCGTGGTGTGCGTCTTCTCCAACCGCGACCTGGCGGAGGTCTCCTGGGAGCAGCGGGAGATGGAGGGCGAGCCCCGGTTCGAGGCCAGCCAGGCCCTGCCCGACGTCGATTGCGCCGCCTATGCGCGCCTGCTCGGCCTCGACGGTGTGCGGATAACGGATCCCGAAGATCTCGCCGATGCCTGGCATCAGGCGTTCTCGGCGGACCGGCCGTTCGTCCTCGACGTCGTCACGGACCCGAACGTACCGCTGCTGCCCCCGTTCCCGGCAGGAGCGGCGAAACTCGATCCCATCCGTGGAGCACTGGAGGCGGAACCGGCGGGCAGCGCGGCAGGCCTCGTGCAGCGCTATGCGGACATCGAGGAGGGCACGGGGAGGTCCTAGGACTTGGCGCGTCGCTCCGCCTTCTTGCTCTTCCACCGATTGACCAGCGGATTACTCAGGTTGCTGCCCATTCGGCCCTTGGGTAGCGTCGAAATCGGGCGCGGGCCCGCCCCGCGCCGCTCGACAAGACCAGAGCCTGTGAGGAGAACCGCATGACCGATGTCGCCAGCCAGCCGCCCGCCGAAGGTGATGACCGCGCCGTCCTGACCAACCGGCAGGGCCACCAGGTCTACGACAACCAGAACTCCCGGACCGTGGGCGCCCGCGGCCCCGCCACACTGGAGAACTACCAGTTCCTCGAGAAGATCAGCCACTTCGACCGGGAGCGGATCCCGGAGCGCGTCGTGCACGCCCGCGGTTTCGTCGCCTACGGCGAGTTCGAGGCGACCGGGATGTGGGGCGAGGAGCCCATCAACGCCTACACCCGCGCGAAGCTGTTCT
>NZ_NFSC01000011.1 GCF_002157505.1 Arthrobacter agilis | reverse complement strand
CCAGCACCATGCACAGCACACGCCGGAACAACTTCAACTCTGTCAAAAGGGGGTCCGTCACCCTCACCGGGGCAACCACATAACTATACGACCACCCCCCCCCCCACCACAAATCCACCCACACCCCCGCCACCCAACGAGGTTTGGGCGCCACCGATCAGGTGCGGAAGTTCCTCCTTCAAGGGGGCGGCATCCGCCTGCCGGCGTCTGAGCGCAGCAACCGACACCTGTCCTCGCCTGCTAGGAAAAGGATTTTCTGGACATCGCCGCGAGCCAACCAACGGCCGTAGCTGCCGGCCTGAGCTCGGCAGCGTCAACGGTGCCTAGGGAGATGTGAACGAACGGCAGTCGTGAGCGGTACCACCCGGCGACAGTCGGCCATCGGGCCGTGTCGCTCGCGAGCCGTCCGAAGCCACTGCACCTGCACGTGAACCTGATGCTGGTCATCGTGGTGGCGTTCGAACTGGGACAGGACTGGTCGCCGGAACAGATCTACCAGTGGCTGCGCGGTCGCAGGACCGACGATGATCAGGAACTCACGGCCGAGCTAGGCCTACCGGTACTTCTGCGGATGATGTTGGTGGCCTTCAGTCATGGACAGCGCAGCGTCTCCTTTTCGACCGGAAGGAGTTGTCCGCTGGGTCGAAGCTCCGAGAGCACTGATGAGGCAGAGAACTCCGGCAGTGACGAAGGCGAAGACCGAGTTGGTTGCTTCGATGAGGGTGCCGGTGACCGTTGATCCGATGGCCTGTCCGAGAACAAGGCAGGTGAAGAGTATCGAAGTTCCTGCGGCGCTGTTCACCGCTGTGTGTGAGGACCAGATGATGAGCACTGAGGTCGCTGCTGTATAGGCGAGGCCGAAGAGCCCTGCTGCAGCGAGGCTGAGAGCGGGAATGGTCGGCACCAGGGCAAATGCTACTGTCGCGGCCGAGGTCGCACCTACGGTGACGTACCAAGTGGTTTCGACGGAGTGCCGGGCGAGCCACGGTGCCAGGAGGACCGCGGCGGCGCTACCGGCGCCCAAGACCATCCACACCGTCGCGGACGTTTCGACTGTCATCCCACCTACGTCCTCGAGGAGAGAACGCCCATATACCCAGAGGGCTGCGCATCCGATACCGAAGACGAAAGCTGATGCCATGGGCCAGTTGAGGTCGCGAACGCTCGATCCTCCGGTATCGGCTGAGGCTTCCTCGTAGTGCGGAACACCACTATGCGCTTCCGTGCGGGAAACGTCTGAGCGAAGAACGCCGACCATGGCGGTGAACGTGATGACGGCGATGAGAACCCAGACTGCACGCCATGATGTTCCCAACAGCAGTGCCAAGGCGCCGGCGGCGACAACACCGAAACCGGTGCCCGAATTCACAACAGACTGAAGTCTGTCCTGTCTGGCCGGTGCCGTGTTGCGTTGGACGAGTTCGACTAGCGCGGGCGACGCGAAGCCTGCCCCCATCCCTGCCAATAGAACAGCGGCACTGAAGGAAATCGTGCCCTGAGCGGCCGCGACTCCCCCACTTCCAAGGGTTGCGGTCGAACCGGCGAGGATCGTGGTGAAACGGGGGTGATGAGGTGCATACCGGAACCCGAGAACCGCTGAGATGCAGTACGTGACCGACGCACCGGAAGAGAGAAGACCGGCCATCGCTGGGGTCAGTGCGAAGGACTCCGAGAATGCGGGAAGGAAGAGCCCGTACCCGAATCGAGCCAGCCCATAAGTGGCAGCAACCAGCGCAACGGCGGTTACCGCGAACCATGGAGTAGCTGTCGGCCGCATGGCCTGTAACGGACGTTTCATTGAAACGCACGTTATATGCTGAATGCATGGTCGCACAACCCAGCGCGCGAGAACGGTTACTCGATGCTGCTGAACATCTTGCTTTCACCCAAGGCGTCGCGGCGACACCCGTAGATGTGATCCTCAGACAGGCCAACGTCGCGCCGGCGACCCTGTACGCCCATTTCGGGAACAAGGAGGGGCTTGTCGTCGAGGCATTGCGACGCCGCCTGACGCGCTGGGACCAGGACTGGCAACTAGAAGTCAGTGCTGCCGCAACAGCACAGGAGAAGCTTCTCGCTGTTTTCCCTGCCCTGACCCGGTATCGATCCGGGCCTGCGACAGCCCGGTGGTGCGCATTTCTCAGTGTGGCGGCAGAATCGCCCCGTCCGAGTCGGCTTCTCGATGAGGCGCTGCGCAGTGACACGGAGTTACTCCTCACGCGTCTTCACGAGCTCGCCATTCCCGTTGTTGGTGCAGCTGAGGCGCAAGCCCTTGCCGAACGTCTGGCCCTGATCTTCACCGGCGTGCTGGGGATGATGCTTCGAACAGCTAATCCGGACAAGGTGATCGCTGTTGGCCATGCCACCGCGAAGACCATTGTGGAAGCAACCGCGGTTTCCACCACTCGATAAGTTCTGACGGGCAGGCTGAAGTCGCGGCGCCTCTTCACCCAGAAAGCCTCAACCCTGTGCCCCCTCCACAGCACCATGCGCAGCAATGTGCGCTTTCCTCCCGGGGTGTCGCGTTACCAGCGATTGAACGCGTGCTGAATGGTTGGCCTGACAAATATGAGCACGCAGGACCTGGCCGGGCGGGCTTGTGTGCGCGGGGTCAGCGGGCTGCTGTTAGTCGACCGGGGCCGGCCACGGCCGGCGGGGCCTGGCGTACGTGTGGTGCGCTGGTGGGGTGTGGGTTAAGTGGGGAAGGCCCCGCACCTGGTGGTGCGGGGCCTTCCCGTAATGGTTGTCCGGCGGTGTCCTACTCTCCCACACTCTCTCGGGTGCAGTACCATCGGCGCTGTGGGTCTTAGCTTCCGGGTTCGGAATGGGACCGGGCGTTTCCCCCACGCTATGACCGCCGTAACCCTTGCTACCTGACGCGCCTCCTGTCCCCGGGTTCGGGGGGGGTGGTGCCGGCAAATCTGTGGGTTACATCCGTCGTGCTGGATGT
>NZ_NFSC01000010.1 GCF_002157505.1 Arthrobacter agilis | reverse complement strand
TCCTTCTCCCACTGCTCGAGCAACTGGTACCGCTGGCCCGCCTGCAGGTAGTCGTTGGTGAGCGGGATGCGCTTGCGTGTCAGGCGCCCGGAGATCTCCGGCCCCTGCTCGTCGTGCGTCGGGTACTGGCCTTCGCGGAGCCCGCCCGTGATGGAGGGCTCGTAGTTGACGTGCGGGTTCTGCCCGGGCGCGAGGTCCGTCCCGAAGGACATCTGCCCGCCGCGCTGGTTGGTGTGCACGGGGGCGTTCTTCGCGGAGTTCACCGGCAGCTGCAGGTAGTTCGGACCCACCCGGTAGCGCTGGGCGTCGCTGTAGCTGAAGGTGCGGCCCACGAGCATCTTGTCGTCCGAGAAGTCGAGCCCGTCGACGAGGACACCAGTACCGAAGGAGATCTGCTCGTTCTCGTTGTGGTGGTCCGTGACGTTCCGGTTGAGCGTCATGGTGCCGACGAGCTTCGGTTCGAAATCCTGTTCCGGCCAGGTCTTGGTGTCGTCGAGCGGATCGAAGTCGAGCTCGGGATGCTCGCCGTCGTCCATCAGCTGCACGTACAGGTCCCACTTCGGGAAGTCGCCGCGCTCGATGGCCTCGTAGAGGTCCCTGGAGGCGTGGCCGAGGTCGGTCGCCTGGATGTTCGCGGCGTCCTCCTCGGTCAGGCTCTTGACGCCCTGGTGCGGCTGCCACGTGTACTTCACCAGTTTCGAATCGCCGTCGGCGTTGACCCACTTGTAGGTGTTCACCCCGAAGCCCTGCATGTGCCGGTAGTCCGCCGGGATGCCGCGGGGGCTGAAGAGGTTCACCAGCATGTGCATCGACTCCGGCGTCTGCGACATGAAGTCGAAGATGCGTGCCGGGTCCTGCCGGAACGTGATCGGGTCCGGCTTGAGGGAGTGGATGACGTCGGGGAACTTGATGGCGTCGCGGATGAAGAACACCGCGAGGTTGTTGCCCACCAGGTCCCAGTTGCCGTCCTCCGTGTAGAACTTCACCGCGAAGCCGCGCGGGTCACGGGCTGCCTCGGAGGAGTCGCGTCCGCCGATGACGGTGGAGAAGCGGATGGCGACATCGGTCTTCTTCCCGGGCTCGGAGAACAGCTTCGCGCGGGTGTAGGCGTTGATGGGCTCCTCGCCCCACATCCCGGTCGCCTCGAACTCGCCGTAGGCGACGAAACCGCGGGCGTGCACGACGCGCTCCGGGATCCGCTCCCGGTCGAA
>NZ_NFSC01000001.1 GCF_002157505.1 Arthrobacter agilis | reverse complement strand
AATGGGACCGGGCGTTTCCCCCACGCTATGACCGCCGTAACCCTTGCTACCTGACGCGCCTCCTGTCCCCGGGTTCGGGGGGGGTGGTGCCGGCAAATCTGTGGGTTACATCCGTCGTGCTGGATGTGATCGTATTCAGTTGTGGGCTCTGTTCAGCCCGGTATTGAGGTGTTCCACCACGGGCTCCGATCCTCCGTGCCGGTCCTGGTGGGGACGCGGTG